>PAVO01000056.1 GCA_002713215.1 Crocinitomicaceae bacterium | reverse complement strand
TTTGAGTATTTTTTAACCCAAATAAGTTTTGACCACCGAAATTCTTCCATGACCTAATTCGCCGCTTATTTGTAATCGCACCTCTTCATCACGTACGCGCTGCTCCGCATTTAGTACAGTTGCCGATGGCCCACCCGCATAGGGCGACTCCCAACCCGTTAACTCTCGATAACGCAGCTGGGCATAACGATGGCGCAGCCCATGCAACTTAAATAATAAATTTTTCTGCGTAATATACTCGTAGTGATTCAATTGTTGTTTAAGATTTTTTTCTTCTGGAATAAGCGACCTATTTCGAGCGATTTCTTTTGCTTTATCCAAAGCATGGCGTTGTGATTCTGTCACGATCGGAATCGTCCTTTCACGCTTCCCCTTACACCAAGTATCTTTCAACCATAGATGGTCACCTTTATCCGCTAAACTCGGATGAATCAGTAAGGCTTCTTGCTTTCGCAAGCCAAATTCTTTTGCCAGTCGAAGACTCGCTTGAACGTAGTCATCTTTAATAAATTCAATCGTTCGATCCGCTACATCCACGGCTTTCGAAAGTTCCGACCGATATTTTCTACCACCAATGCCATACGCTTCATTCGATTGCTTGACGACGTGTTCTCGTCCAACCTTTCTTGCCCACCAACGAATATGCGTCATTCGTCCGGCGATCGTCGCATTGCTCACACCAGCATCCGTCCATAATGCCACTAAAGCATAGACATGCTTCGGTTTAATCGTATCTTTCAACAAATGACGATAGCCCAAGTCTTGACGCAGCTGTTTAGCGGCAAGACAAAGCACTTCCTTGCGTTTTGCTTGTGTTGCCCGACTCCCGTCTCTATTTGTTCTGCAAAGTTCTTTTAGTCCGTAGGTTAAATTATCCATAAGCATCCTCCTTGAGTCTTTATGGGTATATCCATAATAACGACGAAAAACATCACCGTAATCCTTAAACGTTATTTCACTCGTGATTACGTAAAGTAACTTCCATATGTTTTTTTCTCGACAATCTATATTCATTCCATTGATTGATAGTCACATTTCTTGCTAATTAGGTATTTTTTTGTGGCCAACATCGCCACTGCGTGAATTCCAATTGCTTAGTGTTATTGATCCGAACTAACGTGGACATTAGTTCTCCGTACGAATACGGATAATGGATCAGATGGGACGCAACTCCCTTTTTTCCTTGGAACCTAATCGTTACATGTTTAGCAGCCTAAAGAACGCATTCCTCAGACATTTTCGCAAGAAATAGCTATCAAACTCCTGTGATTATCGCGGTGCAGAGTTCATGTTCGCGGTCACTACCGATTAAACTCAATCAAACAACGCAATGACATATATGAACACTTAACAGTGAGCACAGATCCCCTTGCTTTGCCAACCGATGTTTATTCGATACGTCGTTGCTACGCATTACTATCGAACACACCTTTCGTCTTTCTAGATTTCCTCCTGTTTTTATTCACCTATTCAATAGGTTGTGATTATTAAGACGTTAACGTTTCACTCCGTAGGAAATGGTTCACCCTTGTGAAATATTTTCGTCAAATCTTTACGTATACAAACGTTTCTAACCTCGCGAATCATTTTTTACCAAACCGTAAATTAGCCAACGTTTTTTCTCCTTAGATCAGTAAGTTGAATTTACATGCACAATGAATTCGTCATCATTATTGTTAATAACGTTATTTCTTTATTAAAAAACCCACTTTTTTAATCCAGTTGGTCTCTGGAATATGATGCTAATAGCGTTTAAAGCCTAGAAGCGACGTGACGAGCTATTGTTAGGGTCGATATGACGACTACCACAGGTGTAGGAAAAAATTGATGTTTAACCTTCTCGGTATGCAATCAGTGTGAGTCTGATGATTATCAGGAATTTTAAGCAACACTATGTCGTGCTAAAGATGTGGATGATTCGAGTACACAATGAATCATTAAGGGAATTATTACATCGCCGCTTCATGAGCTTCCCTGGGCGATTTTTTTGTTGGTAAAAAGACCATACCTCATAAATCTATTCTTGACAACATTTTTTTTTACTATTCCGTCTCTTACGTTTAAAAACCATTATTTTATGGTTTAAATTCAACAAGTTACAGCCGCTGTTACCTCCGAATTTTTTCAAATTAGAGAGGTAACAGCGGCGGAGTCATTTAATAAATTTCGTGAATATTTTCTAAAAGTTAGATTTGAGCAGGCTTTAAATAACATTTAAGTAAACTGAAAATAATTTTCATCGTTTCTTGATGAGAGAATCTAATTTGTATTTTTTCGTGGTGTGATTTTTTTTGATCTTTGTTACTGCAATAATATGTAGAAGCGCATTAATGCGCGTTGCCCCATAAGATTGACGAATATTTTCCGAATAGACAGGTTACTCGGCTTCGTTATTTTCTGAAAACGCCGTATTAATCCACATAGCATCAAATGCTCAACAGAGACGGCTATATTATTGAATACTTTACATCGGTATCAGCAACTTTCCTTATATTCGGATTCCTCAAGCCAGCCACTCTTATTTTTGCAAGGGTTGTACTTTTCAAATATCGTTTTCACCGAATCCTCTCTCATCAAATCAAAGCATTTTAAACTTTGAATCTGACCACCATGCTTGCTCTTGTAGTCCTTTTTTAATTGAACGCCAATAACATCCCTTAGTTCTTCATATGCTTCCAACGGCATATGGCTCCGCTCCATAATTCCATTAGCAGCACGATTGAAATCAGCCCTAACCACATCATCTTCAAACGCAAGCCCAAAACAAATTGCTAACGTATATTTAAAATAATTTGATTCTTCTAAAGAACCATCGGCAGCATAGCTAAACGAGGACAAAAATAACAAAAACAATAGCAATTTGAAGATAACCACGAGCATTCCTTAGGAGCCTATTTAGCATGAAGCAGATTGGTGTAACACCAGCCCTATTTTGTGCACTTATGGTAAGCTCTCGCCTAATCAGAGCAAACAACCGTGAAAAATATTTCCATTAGAGAGATGGACTGTAGTGACAAGATTTCAAATCTAGCCGCCACCGCGTGGCGTTTGAGCCAGAAAATGTTTCGACTTCTAAGGTATCGGCCCCTACAAACTTTACAGACTTAATTAGCGATTCTTCGAATCGACAAATTGGTTGACTTGACGTTGGTTGAACACAGATTGGGCCCTCCCACACCTCCGGCGCGCTTTCACGATCAGGATAATATAGATAAGCACGATATGAATCGTTTTCAACAATGCTATGAGGATCATCGACCTTGCACGCATCTATCATTTTATCGTCCACGACTGGCGTGCACGACACCAAGATAATTACTTGGATTAAAAAGACGATTTTCTTCATAAAGAAAATTCCGAATAGGCGTAAGTCACTAAATCTCTATCGGTCTTATTCCACGACCAATTAATCGTCGCGTTCTTTTTCCCAACTCCTCCTAAGCTACCCCAATAAGCAGTTGGATATTTTCCATGTGCCAAAGGCCCACGAACGACGATGACAACATGACCATTCGGCATTGCCTTTAAACCACCAACAACAAACTTACCTTCAATCGCTTTTTGACGAGCGTCAATACCATCTTTACACAGCTTCCAGTGTGCACCTCCGGCTAATTGGTCGACAATATCATTTGCTTGCCCAGTAACGGCTATGCCAAGATCTGAGGCGACATCTTTCACAAAGCCGCTACAGTTTTTCTCATTCTTCGCCCAATATTTCTCACAAAGGCTTATCACTTTCAACATTCGATTATTAATTGTCATCGCTCTTTCATCCATAGACGCTATTTATTAAAACCTAATATGGATTTATCTAATCGTTTAAACGATCGTTAAAACTTGTACTGAAAATCAAAATACACGCCGCTAGTCGGTATTTCCGCCTGGCTATCAACATCGTCCGATAACGCCTTCGATACCGCTAAACTCCCAGAAAAATGTGAGTGATTAAATTTTAAGCCTACGCCGCCATCCGATAGCGAACCTTCAACATTACCGAGTGAACCCTGCCCCTCTTCAACTAAACGCCCATAGCCACCGTCAACAAATAAGTAGGGTTGAAGAACACGATTGATGGGCTCGCCAAAGATCTCAAAACCTCCAAACTTTGGAAGCGAAAAAACCCAGTCAATAGACAAGTAGGCTGCGTCATCAAACTGGGCGGAGTTCACAGCAAACCCTCTTAGCTTTGTAGGCCCTGCAATACTAATTTGATTGATATTAGAGAGCGGTTTACCAGCATATTGACCACCGAAGGTTTGCACGAAACGCGTTTCATACTTTGTAAAAGGGATTTTAAAAAACGACAACATTGATAAATCAATATTAAATATTGCTGCGTCTTTCTCTGGCAATTCATCATTTGAACCCGCATTATTTCCTAGGGAGGTTCCAATCTCACCTGGATCAATATCTGCGTAAGATAGCGACACGCGCCCCTTATATAGGTGGCGTCTCTTTTGGCTTAAGACATCCCAATTAAAACTCAAAGAGGCTATTTGAGCATCATCCCCTAGACCTGTTTGCTCAAGACCATTTCGTACTGTCGTTAGATCCGTCTCTACGCTTCTAAAACCCAATTCCATCGAGTAGTTCTTAACTCGGCTTCGTTTAAAATTATATGCTAGTGACGTATGTAAAACGGTCGAATCACCGGTAAAGTAAAACTCTGCGGTATCACTTTCAAGTAAATCGCGAGAGACGAAATCATTTGTTGATACACCGATTTCTCCACGGAGTCGCGGAAAATATAAAAGAGAGCTGTATGACAATGCTCCATAGGTAGTATTAGAAGGCTCCGCCGTAGTTAACGCGCTGATGTGTAGCTCATCCCCATAACCCGATGGATTTAACAAGGAAAAATCCGCAAACATTCGATACTCACCGGTTTTATCCGAACCGTGATTATCGCTTCGAAGAACAGCCGCCCAACGGTCTTCATTTTTTACGTTAACCAATAAGCGCGTATCCCCAACCTGGGTGCCTTTTTGAAAAAACCCCTGAACATCTACGCCGGGAATATCATTAATCAAATAAAGGTTTTCTTCTATCTGCCAACTCGAAACAGGCTCGTCGATGTCGTTTTTAAATACGCGCTCGATAAGACTTTCTGATACTCGCTGGCGATTTTCAACGCGAACCTCACCCAACTCACCGAGTAGTAACGTTAACGTTACAACACCATCGCGAACTTTTTGTTCAGGTATATACGCCCGAGCGAGGATGAAGCCGCGCTCACGGTAATAACGCGTAATCGTATCCGCCACAGTTTCAATCATTCCTAAGGTAACGCCACGTTGACGCCGTTGTTCACGGATCAAAAATACGAGTTTCTGAACTTCAAGCGAACCTACGTGCGAGTCTTTAGTTTCCTTTTCAATATCAGCCAAAAGGTCAGAAACCTGACCAATCTCATCAATCGTATAGCCAGTATCTAAGAGTTGATCTTCATTCATCAGCTCGAAACGAATCGCTTCCACCTGTTCAATTAGCTCTTTCCGACTGACGCCAAGCTCTGGAAACTCCACGACACCTTGCAGGCGAAACTCTTTTACATTTAATCGGGGGCCCGCCTGCGGATCTGGGTCACGGTCCCTTACCGAAGGAATATCTAAATCCAATAACATCGACTCTTCTTCAAACACCGGCACTTCTGTTGTGTCCGGCATTTCTAAAAATCCTTGAGCCAATACCTCTCCAGCGATTAACGCGGTTAAAAAGGCGAGCGAACATCCAAATCGTACTGTTTTGCGCATAATAAACTTTTTTTGTTTTATTGAAATGAATAGGGCCAGAGATAAATTCTGGCCCTTGAGAATACACGGGTCTATGACTTTTGACGATTATAGATAGCTTTCGTCTTCTTCGTCGTTTTCTTCATCCTCATCTTCGTAGCGCTGATCTCTCGGCATTAAAATCGATATATTATCATACGAATAATTTCGAACCTCAGTGAATACCGCTGGATCAATTTGTTCGATGGACTCAACCTCGAGTACGAGGTCGCTCCCACCAATCAAAATAGACGTGCTTTCAGAAAGTACGCCACCTCCAGTATCTAATCCGTTTTCCGGCTGCGTTAGAAACGCATATTCTGGATAATAACCTGGGCCACGAATGGAAAGGTCGGTTTGGAAATACACGGTTACAGGCTTTCCATCTTCACCGAATCCTGTTTCCGTTTCAATGTAACCCGTATCGCCCACTATTTCAGGGTGGTACAAGTTTCCAATTCCGTCGCCGTCTACACGTAACATGCCATTATCAACAATGATACTGACATCACCACGATCAAACCCGGCGCTAATAATACCACCAGCATCAAGAGCACTTTCAGCCGATCGATCGTATCGTGATTCAGGATCTGGATTCACGATGGTTAAGTCCCCCTCGGCAACAAATAAATCTATACGCCCATTGGTTAACATGCTTTCCACCGACAACGAGCGATCATTCGAAATTGCAATGGCTCCCGCATTATTTCGGATTGACACAGAACCAACAGAGGTCTCAATACGATCAGAGGCATACACGCCAAAACCAGAGCCACTTTCAACCACCAATGAAGACGCCACAATATTTGTTTCATCGGCTACGTTATCAAGGATTACTCCATCAGCGATAAGGGTAACTGTACTTTCTTCGATATTACCCAGGATGGTGCTGAGCGAAACGTCTCCACCAGAAGTGATGGATGCGTTTTCATCAATGTTTACTAAAGATGTTCGTTGCATATCAAAATCGCGGCCAGCTGTCGCCACAAGACTTTGCGCATCAACGACACCTGCTAACACTGTATTTTGAGTGGTGCTCAAAAGGACATTACCATTTTCGGCAATCAGATTTCCGTTTAACAGTGCTATATCAGAAGTAACGTCAATATCACCTTCATTACTTTGGAACACAGCATCTGCAATTTGATTCACTGTGCCATTCGTGGCCGTAATCAAAAGTTGCTGCGTAGAAGTCACATTATTCAAGAAATTTATATTGCCTTGCTGGCTTATCAACGTAATCGTATCCGCGTTGAGTGTACGCAGATTCATGTCATTGACGGTTTCAACACGCAGATCAGCCGCCTGTAACCCATAGTCTTGATTTGCTGCGTTCATGTTAAACGTATCGCCCGCGTTAATACTGAGCGAAGCCAGAGCATCGATCGTCGCAGACGTGGTAATCGCTTGAGTTGATATGTAAGTCACATCACGCCCAGTAACATTGGCGTTTTCTGCTTGCGCAATGCGATTTGCATTAAACGACACGTCACCCGCAAAAACGTTGGCATCGCCCGCGACGGCAGAAACTGCATCATTAATTTCAAGTGATCCCGTTGCTTCAACGTTCACAGCCAGTGAACCTTCGTTCTCAAGAACCGAAACACTACCATTGAGTGAGATATCGGAACCACTCAACACCACCGAAGTGTCGGCAGTAAGCATGTTTGCAGAGATTTCGCCGTTGGCGATTAAATTTAAATTATCGCCTTCAAGAAGCGACGAAGTACTTTGAATAATACTGCCAGCGTTTAACGAAATATCACCATTAACAGCAACAACGTTTGCATTTATTGCTAGCGCACCGTTAATTGCATTTACCACTACTGCGTCGTCGAGCTGGTTATCATTAACCTGAATATTATTTTCAAGCGTGATATCGACCCCTGCTAAGCTCACGCTATTTTGTGCGGAAAGTATCCCGGCTTCAATATTGCCGCTTGCCGTCATCTGAATATTGTCACCGCTAATGCCAACGTTTTCTTGTTGGAAAATGTTGACACCTGTAACGACAACGTCACCATAACTCGTGCCTGCCGCAACAATATTCGCGTTTATATCGACATCACCCGCAGTAGCCATCAAGACCACTGCTTCATCAATTTGATTGTTTGTAACGGTTAAGGTGTTATTAACGTCAATACCATCTTGACCAGATGATTCAATGTTTACGCGATTGATCGCATCAATGATCCCTGTATCGACATTACCCATAGCAATGATTGAAATGTTTTCACCACGAATTTGAACATTATTTAATTGTGTTACGACATTGCCGTAAATCAACACATCACCAGCGACGCCACTACCGGCGGTTACATTCGCGTTGATGTTTACGTCTGAATTATTAGCGTTCAGAGTAATGGCGTCACCCACTTGGTTATTTGAAACGGAGATTACACCTAATACATCGATGCCTTCTGCTTGAATATTCACACTGTTTTGCGCAGTAATGACATTAGCTTGAACCATATCCGCCGCTTCGAAAGACACGTTTGCTGCTTGAATATTAGTACCATTAAATTGGGTGATACGATTACCCGTTAACAATGCATCGCCAAAAGAGGCGCCTGCAGCAATAATGTTATCTTCTTGTGTTAAATCTCCAGCTCCGGCATTGACCACAACGGCGTCGCCACTTTGGTTATTGCTTACCGTTAGCGCTCCCCCTAACGTCACGCCTACACCCTCTACATTAATACTATTAACGGCTGAAATGGGCCCCGCTTGAACAAGCCCCGAAGAAGTCAGCCTTACATTCGCGCCTGTTACGGTGACAGTATCCGCTTGAGTAATGGGATTACCCATTAACACCACATCACCATCAGCCGTGAGATTTCCATCAACAGTTAATGCTAGGTCATTCGCATTAACGTAAATGGCATCACCAGTTTGATTATTATTCACGGTTATCGCCGCATCAATATCCACACCTTGACCATTCAACAATACAGCATTTTCTGTAGACACAAGATCTGCAACCATAATTGCAGCTCGTTCGCTACTAAGATCTAACTCTCCAGCGCTTACGCCGTTAACCAAGATACTATCAACGACATCCGCTTCAAGCACACTGGCTAAGCCAGACGCACTTAACACGATGCCAGTTTCACCATCGTCATTTAGATAAGCACTGTTTACGTTGTTGAGTGCTACTTGGTTGAAATCGTTGCCTTCTGAATCCAATGTTACGTTGGTTGACGACGTACCATCAATCGTTGTCGTGCCAGAAACATTAATAACACCTGAATCTATAACATTTGATGTTGCATTAATGGTTAAATTGTCTGCTAACACTTCCGCCAAATTCGTTGAACTGTTAGAAAGCGTTACATCGCCGTTTACTGTAGTGAACCGTAAAGCGCCGGTTAATTGATTTGCCGAATTACCAAGGGAAATATCACCTTGGTCCACAACCGCAAGATTGACCGTACGATTCGAGGACAGCGCACCGATAGACGTAATACTTCCATCGACACGTAAATCGATATCTGCCAACGTGGTTGTTAGTGTTTCAATATTCAGATCACCATCTTGCTCAATAAAAACATTACCTTCGATATTATTAAATGCAACATTTGACGTTTGAATTTCCAAACGCTCCTCAGCACTAACGCCTATCGCTTGAGAGGCATTAAATATTAATGCGTTGCCAACATTTAAACGTGCCGTTGTATCGACGCCTCGTACCGCCGCATTGCTGACTGTAAGACTAGACGCAATGGACACCGGCCCATCGATGAACAACGTATCTTCACTTTGCCCATCGATATTCATACTAAGCGTATTGTCGTAATTAATTTCCGACAGCATATTGAGCTGAACGCTATCACTACTTAACGTAATCACATCGGCAGAATTTGCTAAATCATTTACCACGAACTCCGAGGTAAAGGCGGCATTATTCACTTGCTCTACGGTGTTGAACGTGAGCTCAAACCGATTAGTTGAGGCATCTGTAATTTGTCGCTCAAAGGTTAACACCTCATCACCAACGCTATTAACTGAATAACTTCCATTTAATCGCGCATCGGCAGCACCACCATTTATCGTAATACGGTCATCAACCCCCATTTCACCAATGACAGCGAGTGTGTAATTTTCAGAGGAATCGATATTTAAAATAATGCGATCATCCCCCGCCATTGTGTTGATGACGTCAAGGTTTTCAAAGTATGAAACCGTCATGGTGTCGCGTAGCGATCCACCGACTAATGTATCAAAGCCTGTAAACTCAATTTCGCCCTGATTATTTGTGACAGAAGACCAAGCGATGCCTTCATCGTCTAATTCGCCGTTTACCAACCAGGTATTTGTTAAATTAGGCGCAAC
This sequence comes from Crocinitomicaceae bacterium, assembly GCA_002713215.1. Classification (GTDB taxonomy): domain Bacteria; phylum Bacteroidota; class Bacteroidia; order Flavobacteriales_G; family Salibacteraceae; genus UBA2108. The sequence continues at coordinate 4,178 of PAVO01000056.1, read as the reverse complement.
TAGCGTTGCGTTAGATCCATCCGCTACATAGCGCTCAATATCGTCGTAGCCATTAGTAGCATCACCGATCACGATGTACACCGTACTTACGGCAGACTGATCAACTTCATCGCCTGCATCTTGACCACCACCATTTATTCGCCCTTCAATAATGCCGGCAGAGGTAAATGCAAAGGTGTCGTCACGATCGCGACCTTGTAAATTATTGAATCCCGAGAATTCTAGTACGTCATTAAGGTTACCGGCATTACGACCGTCAATGGTCCACACTGTTTCGTTATTGCTCCCGACTAAGGTATTTACATTTAAATCGTCGGCAGTAATTTCACTGATATTTGAAATAGTAAGATCTACACTTTCATCAATGTAGTCAGGATCAAGTGATACAACAAGCGCATTATTCCAGCCTTCAAAATTAACGGTATCTGTACTTGAACCGGTAGCTGGAGAAAGACCACCATCAATACTCACCACTATGCCGTTCGAGTAATTAAAGCTTTCGCCCAAAACAAACTCAAAACTGTCATTGTTCGTGCCGCCAACCAATCGACTAAATCCCGTAAACGTAATGTCATCATTAATCGTTCCGTGTGCTCTATCACGGATAATCCATTCATTCGCATTGTTATCCGCAACGAGTGAAATATTCACCGACGATGTTAACTCTTCGATATTGTTAACATTAATATCCGTTGTTGTACGCTCACCGATATGAACCGCAACATTCGAGATATTGCCTGTAAGGGTTAGGCTGTCACCGGCATCAATATTGTTATCGCCACCATCTACCACGCCATCAAGATAAGCACCATTAAAGGTGAAACTATCTTGTAAGTTTCCGCCTACAACATTTTCAATACCAGTAAAGGTCATGCCGTTAACAGTGTTGGTTGAAGCAACGTTCCATGTGTTATTCGCATCAACCAAACCATTTAATGTGTTATTGCTTTCTGCATTAGCATTTAAGGTTTCGATATCATATATATCTAATACAGCATCGCTAGAATTGATGACTCGGTTCACATCGTTTAATGCGGCTAATTGATACGTCAGGCCGCCAGAGGTAGTTACATTAATAATGTCCGCACTCCCCTGTAATTGATCGCCACCATTGATCGTCCCAGTGATAGAGCCCGATATATTGAAGACATCCGCGCGAGTGTTACCAATTAAATTCGGGGCGTTATCAAAATCAACAACAATATCCGTACCGAGTTGTACACTACCGGCGTTTTCTGACGAAATCGTCCATGTATTTGCGAGCTCCGCACCTGCCGTTACAGTATTGTTTTGTACGGGCAAACGTACAATTTCAAAGCCAGCCACATGTGGATTGGTATCCACAGTGATATCCGCTAAATCATTTGGCAAAGTAGCATAAAGCACAACATCAATCGAAGATGCAACGTCGACAAAATTAATTAAGTCTTCCCCTTCTCCGCCATCAAACACATTTTGATTGAGACCTATCGTCGAAACATTGAATGTATCTTGAGTTGCACCACCTACAACTTGGTGCACATCCACAAACGAGACAAGGATTTGTTGGCTAGCGTTTAACACTGAACCAATATACGCACCATTTGTATCCGCAGATAAATTCCAGGTGTAAGCAATAGCACCATCAATACCGCCAATCAGTGTTACTTCGGTGGATCCTGAAGCGTTTATGCTTTCAATATTATTAAAATCAATAACATTATCTCGCCCTAAGATAGTCGTCGTAGAATCGAGCGTGCCAACACCATTGAATCGCGCGACTTGAATTGCATCCGATTGTGTCTCGTTAATTCCAAAGGTTAATCCCGTTGTTAACGTTGAGGTAGTAGTATCAATAATATCAAGCCCTAGGCCACCATCAATACTGCTACCAATATCGAAAGTAATCGCTGGATCTTCATCACCGAATAAGTCGACACTTCCAACGCCACTTAATTGACCTTCACCCGTGAAATTAAATTCGTCGACTGAAGATCCGCCAGACAACATGTTTACGTTTTCAAATGTGAGTATGTACGAGACTGTTTCTCCAGCATCATTCACCCATGACGTTTCTAATGTTCCACTATTGTTACCATTAATGGTCCAAATATTAGTTCCATTGAGCACATCTGAACTTTCTGGAATCACAAGGATTGTGCTAACACCATTCCCTACAACGCTTGACAGACGCTCGTCGATTTCAACATAAACCAAACCTTCGACACCGTTATAATTTCTGCCGTATGTGCCCGTGCCTTGAACATAAACTCCAGAGATATGAGTCCCTTCAACGGGAGCGTCATTCACGTTACCGTTACCCGCCAGGATACTTCCGAAATTACTAAAGTAAATGCGATCACCGAAGACAGGACCGTTTGTATCCGTTGAAACAAGTGAATTGTTATTTATCGGGCTTCCAAAATCCCAATCAACATTATTGTTATGGCCAACAACAATCCAATGGTTCGCTTCTGAGTCTGGCTGACCAAGCGAGCCACTGGCTGCAGATGCTTGCGGAGCATCAATGCGTTCAATATTTGTGACTCGCAAAATTTGGTGGTTATCAAAGTTTTCACCAGGAAGGGCAGAAAGCAGATTGCCACGAATTGCCCCATCCGCCAGCACACCATCGACCTCTACGATCACACCATTCTCAAAAATATTGATATTCGTATTAACATTTAAGTTAACGAAATCACGCGATTGATCATTCGCGTTTGCGTGGTCTTCACCACCCGCAATTTCACCACCATCGATAACACCCGTAATTAGGGATCCTATCTGGTTAAAATTAAAATGATCAGAGCCTTCACCGCCGGTGATATTTTCAATACCACTGAACCCACTTACGGTTACAGAATCTTCTAAATTACCGCCATTTTCAGTTTCAATATTCCACGTAGTAAAATTATTGCTCGATACAATAAGCTCGTCGGTACCGCCTTCCCCTTGAATACTTGTAATGGTTTGTGCATTTTCTGAAACTGTAATTACGTCATTACCCGTACCCGCGAGAATGGTTTGCACCTGGCCGCCCCATACTTCGACAGTATCGGACCCTTCGCCGGTATTTAACACGGCAACGGATCCACCGTTTATGGTTACTGTATCACCTCCGTTACGCGTACTAAGGCTAGTAATCGATTCACCGCCATCTATCAATGCGATATCTGCTTGATTTGAGCCTTCAACACTCTCAATTAACGAAAACGAAGCAACGCTACCAACCGACGTATTCGAACCTTCTGGATCATAATTATTATAAAACTCGACACGCTGTGATCCGTTTAACGTCCAAACAGATGTCGTTGTCGTGTTTACAAAAGAAAGCGTTAGGGTGTCGTTGCCCTCTCCCCCTATTATTGAAGCAATATCGACAAGCTCATTGTTGATAGAGACAGTGTCGTCACCAGCTCCAGCATTTAAAACATCAATGTCAGCACCAACGGTAAATTCATCATCTCCACCCAAAGCATTAATTGTTTCAACATTGTTTACCGCATTTATAAATACAGAATCGGAAATAGTTGCCAAACTACCATCTACAGCATTAATCGTTTCGATATTGGTAAACGCAACCACATTGCCACCCGAGGCAACTTGGTTGGTTTCAATCGCCGTCGTCGAAGCATCATCATTTTGAATTGTCCACGTTGCCGAAGCATCGAACCGAGCGGTTAAAACATCAGTTGATGTCGATATATTAGTAGGGTCATCACCGCTTATAGAAAGGCCGTTTAACGTCTCACTATTTAAATAGAAGGTGTCTACCGCTGCATTACCTACCAAGTTTTCGAACGCAGCAAATTCAACCGTGGTATTTAATTGGTGTGGATACGCCCCCGTATTTTGTGCGAGCTCCCAAGTATTCTCTTGGTTTGCACCATTTAACGTATCGGTGCCCGAACCGCCATCAACCTGAACACTGACATCACCCAAAATATCCACTATGTCATCACCGCTACGCGCGTTGAATTGATCTACACTGCTTTCGCTAATGTCGACGTCATCAACTAAGGTTGACGCATTCACGATTTCCACATCGAAATCGTTAAGACCGCCAACACTCGTGCTTACGTTTACAAAGTTTACACTTGGTGTCGCATCAAATTCCCAATTCGCTTGGGTGTAACCCGTCGTATCAGAGATGGTTAAAGTATCACTGCCGCCTTGACCATCTATCGTCGCAACATCAG
>PAVO01000055.1 GCA_002713215.1 Crocinitomicaceae bacterium | reverse complement strand
TCCCACAGCGTAATCATAGTTGGCATGAGCGATTGCATAATACTGAGTTACCGAGTAACCCTTATTCATATCGTAGAATGTGTATCCACCATCAAGGGATTTGTAGATCCCGCCGTCATTCCCGAAGAAAATATTCTTAGGGTTTTTCTTGTCGTAAGTAATGGCATGATGGTCAACGTGTACTTTATAAAGACCTGGTTCTGATCCGGAACCTCCGCCAACCGCAGCCTGAGTCCAGTTCCCATCAAATCTCCACAACTGAACTCCACCAATAAAGAGCATATCCTTAGAAGCATCATTTGGATTAGGAAGAGCCTTAAACAGCATGTCATAGTTAGCTTGCGTATTGCTACCATATAAGTCAAAATTGCCTGCACTCACAGGCATTGGAGGGTTAAATGAGGCCCAATTCGCTCCACCATCCGTTGAAACCTTTACATCGGAATAATCACCTCCAGTTGAAGTGGTCGCATATACCTTTTGAGGGTCATTTGGAGAAGCGCTTAACATCCATCGTCCACCATCTCCAACATTAGGTTGCTTGGTCAAACCACAGCTTGTTTTCCACGATGTACCTGAATAATATTGTCCGCCGCTAAAGCCAGCATGTAAAATTGCTCCATCATTTGACCAGTCAACCGTTATACAGTTGCTAAGTGCAACACCACCATTACAGGCAACCTCTCTAGACCAGGTAACTCCACCGTCGGTAGAAATCTGAAGTCCACCATTAGTAGCTGCAGCAATTGTATTGGCATCGGTAGGGTGAGCTTCAATGAAATTAACGTTTCTAAAAAACACTTTATTGGTGGCTGAACTTGTACTTTCAATCAATTCCCAGGTTACCCCACGGTCTTTTGAAACATAAATACCAACTCCAGTTCCTCTAGGAGCTCCATTTCCAGAACTTTTTTGTCCACCACTTTCAAAGGAACAGCCTGTTCCTGCATACAAATATCCATTCGAAGTTTGAGTTATGCACGAAACAGTATTTGTTCTTGCACTCCAACTTTTTGCCCAAGAATTACCACCATTGGTTGAGATATAAACACCTCCAGTAATACTTGCACCGTAGATTCTATCTGAATTTTCATTATCTACAACAATTCCCCTTGTTCTTCCACCCATATTGGAAGGGCCCATAAATTCAAACTCCAATCCAAGATTTGAGGCTCTGGAACTTTTATCGTAAGCGTGATTCTGCGCTTTTTCCAAAAGAATAGGATCAACAATTCCCGTTTTATAATCTCCTCGAACGGAAGCAAGATACTCTGCGGCCCCTTTCGCACTATAAGACTCATCTACATTTTCATCCACCCTGGGCGAATATTTTGTGATCTTAATATTTTCATTGGTATCATTCATTTTGGTAATGAATAATCCTGAAATCCCTACTATAGCTGCTAAAGAGAGTAATTTTATTTTCATAATCCTTCTTATAATAAACACGGAAAAATCCGAGTGCAATTTAGCTTTTTTTCACAAAAACCGCTTACTTAATTTTAAGTTCGGTATTTAATCAAAAATAATCGGCTACCAATTCAATTTAAGTGGTCAAAATAAATGCTTTTCCGCATGGTAACTTGACCGAACCAATGGGCCGCTTTCAACAAATCGAAAGCCCATTTTTAAACCCAATTCTTTATATTCTTTAAATCTATCCGGAGTAATAAACTCAGCAACCGGGAGGTGTTTTGGTGTCGGCTGTAGATATTGTCCAATCGTAAGTACATCAACATTTACCGATTTCAAATCTTCCATGGTTTCAATTACTTCTTCGTGGGATTCCCCAAGCCCCAACATAATTCCTGACTTGGTTTTCATCCCACCTTTTTTAAGCCGAAGCAGTACTTCCAGACTGCGATCGTATTTTGCCTGAATCCTAACTTCTTTGGTAAGTCGTCTAACCGTTTCCAGATTATGGGACACGATTTCGGGTGCAACGTCAATTATGCGTTGCATGTTTTCCCATTTACCGGCAAAATCCGGGATTAATGTTTCCATGGTTGTTCCCGGGCTAATCTTGCGAACTGATTTAACCGTATCTGCCCAGATAATTGACCCACCATCTTTAAGGTCATCTCGATCTACGGAAGTGATAACGCAATGCTTGACCTTCATTATTTTAACCGAGTTAGCTACTCGTGCGGGTTCCAATGGGTCTGCTGATAAAGGACGGCCGGTAGCAACATTACAAAATCCACAACTCCGGGTACATATGTTGCCCAGAATCATAAACGTTGCCGTACCGGCTCCCCAACATTCTCCCATGTTGGGACAGTTGCCACTTTCACATATAGTGTGAAGCTTGTGTTCACTTACGAGGCTTCTAACCTTCTTATAGTTTTCTCCAGTCGGTAATTTTACTCTGAGCCATTTGGGTTTACTCAGTTTTGTTGGTTTGTCAGCAACAGTAACATCACTCATCACAAATATCTTTTTCTGCCGAATTGAAAATTCAAATACAAATTCACGAATACATATTGATCGCTCTGAAACGCCATAATTGGCATGGGTTTCATAAATGCATCAACGTTTACACCGGTTTCCAGTGCTTTTATTTTATTGTCTTTTGGCGCGAATTCAAAATTCAACGCAAATTTTGCCCCAAGCCCAGGTACAATTTCCATTTCGTCCAACCCTCTAAACCAGGATGCCTTTCCTGATATTTCGCCTAATCGATGAATCGTAGGGTCATATCGTTCGGTAGAAATGGGGTTGTTTTGATCACGCTTAAATACTTCGAGGTAAATTGGCTTTAAAAACCCCAAGGCAAAATTGATGTTGTAAATGGTGCTTATTTGAACTCCCCGAACCACCTCCTTTTCAAACATTACTTTTTGCCTCCCAATGCCACCTTTAATCACATACAGGTGATTAAGTTTTCCATAAATAAAGCTTTTGGAGTTGTCTCCACTGGAACCGTAAGACTTTTGTTCTTTAGCACTTTTAATGTTATACCCTTCTATTGTCCAGAAGTTTTTTAAGAGTGCCGTCTTAAACTTTTCACGTCTAAAATTAAGTCCTAAACCCCTAGTATGAAGAAGAAAGCCAAAGTTCCAGCTTTTTCTATAAATATTTTTCTCATAAACCGTGGAAGAACTATCTGCTCCCAAGACATTCAGTGACCCCAATACCAGTAGGGTGACAAGAAAATATGCGAAACGAATATTCATAGATAGAATTGCAAATATAACGATTCATATCGCGCTAAGTTGGTACTATATGATTGATCGGTAGGGTTAAATGACAAGAAGTCACATCCTTGTCAATTCAGTCATGGACTAGCTATTCTGTTGTTTGATTAAATTCAACGCCGAACCCGCTTTATACCAATCAATTTGTTGCTCATTGTAAGTATGATTAGTTAGAATCATTTCTTTAGATCCGTCGCTATGCATAATTTCCAATGTTAAAGGTACCCCAGGTGCAAAACCTTCCAGATCAATTAGATTAAACTCGTCATCTTCCCGAATTTTATCATAATCACTTTCCTTGGCAAAAGTTAAACCCAGCATTCCCTGCTTTTTCAGATTTGTTTCATGAATTCGGGCAAACGATTTTACCAAAACTACCTTAACTCCCAAATGACGAGGTTCCATTGCAGCATGCTCTCTTGAAGATCCTTCGCCGTAATTATGGTCACCAACTACGATTGAACTTATTCCAGTCGCCTTGTAAGTTCTTTGAGTTGCAGGTACTTCTCCATAAGAACCATCGATTTGATTCTTTACAGAATTGGTTTTTCCGTTGAATGCATTAACGGCTCCAATAAGACAGTTGTTAGATATATTATCTAAATGTCCACGATACCGCAGCCAGGGTCCTGCCATGGAAATATGGTCTGTAGTACATTTTCCCTGCGCTTTTATCAGAAGTTTTAACCCTATAAGATTCTTGCCGTCCCATGGTTCAAACGGGGTGAGAAGTTGAAGTCGTTCCGAATCAGGTTTTACAACTACCTCGACGTTACTACCATCCTCAGCTGGGGCCTGATATCCGTTATCTTCAACATCAAAACCTGCACCTGGCAATTCGGTACCGGTTGGGATTTTCAGTTTAACCTCTTCGCCGTTTTCGTTAATTAATGTATCAGTAATAGGATTGAAATCAAGTCGTCCCGCAATTGCTACTGCAGCCACCATTTCAGGTGAGGTAACAAATGCATGGGTATTGGGGTTGCCATCTGCTCGCTTGGCAAAATTTCGGTTGAAGGAATGTACAATAGAATTCTTCTCCTGTTTTTCTGCTCCGGCTCTTGCCCACTGACCTATACATGGTCCACAGGCATTCGTAAAGATTCTAGTTCCTTCCATTTTTTCAAACGTATCCAGAAGTCCATCGCGTTCAGCTGTGTACCTTACTTGCTCTGAACCAGGATTAATTCCCAGAATTGCTTTTGGTTTAATTCCCTTTTTAACGGCATCGTCAACTATTGAAGCGGCACGAGTCAAATCTTCATACGAAGAGTTGGTGCATGAACCAATTAACGCCCATTCGATATCAAGAGGCCAATCATTCGCTTTCGCTTTTTCAGCCATTTCACTAACTGGTGTGGCTAAATCCGGAGTAAACGGACCATTAAGATGAGGAGTTAGTGTGTTTAAGTCAATTTCTATCACCTGATCGAAGTATTTTTCCGGATCAGCATAAACCTCTGGGTCACCGGTTAAGTGTTCTGCAACTTGATCTGCCAAGGCAACAACATCATCTCTACCGGTTGAAGCAAGATACCTTCTCATGGAATCGTCATAACCAAAAGTAGAGGTGGTAGCCCCAATTTCCGCGCCCATGTTACAAATGGTTCCTTTTCCTGTGCATGACAGAGAAAGTGCACCTTCTCCAAAGTACTCTACAATTGCCCCCGTTCCTCCTTTAGTAGTAAGAATGCCTGCTACTTTCAGAATTACATCTTTTGGTGCCGTCCAACCGCTTAGTTTGCCGCTTAGTTTTACGCCAATAAGTTTAGGAAACTTCAGTTCCCAGGGCATATCAGCCATTACGTCAACCGCATCTGCTCCTCCAACTCCAATGGCAACCATTCCAAGCCCACCAGCATTTACTGTGTGACTGTCTGTTCCAATCATCATACCTCCTGGGAAGGCATAATTTTCAAGGACAACCTGGTGGATAATTCCTGCGCCGGGCTTCCAGAATCCAATTCCATATTTATTACAGACTGATCCCAAAAAATTGAAGACTTCGTTGTTTTTATTGATTCCTTCTTGTAAATCCTTACTGGCACCAACTCTTGCCTGAATTAAATGGTCGGCATGTGCAGTAGAGGGCACGGCAACTTTGCTTTTGCCAGCTTGCATAAATTGCAGTAAAGCCATTTGTGCTGTTGCGTCCTGCATGGCAACGCGATCCGGTGCAAAGTCAACATAATCCTTTCCTCGGCTATAGCTTGAAGTGGCACTTCCATCCCAAAGATGGGTATACAGAATTTTCTCCGCAAGGGTCAGTGGTTTGTTTACCACTTTTCTAGCTGCTTCTATCCTTTCTGGGTACCGTTCGTACACCTTTTTGATCATGTCCAAGTCGAAAGCCATAATTTTGATATTCTATGCGTTTTTAAGATGCGCGAAATTAAGAAAATAGGGTATAAGTGGGATGCCTAATTCGTTAAGTTTACCGGCTGTAAGTTAATAGACTTTGAAACTAGAAATAATTAAGGAAAATGTACTGATCGCATTAACAGCGGTAAAAGGGCAGATGCTGCGAACGGTTTTAACTTCTTTAATTATAGCAATTGGAATAATGGCTTTGGTCGGGATCCTGACAGCAATTGACTCAATTAAATCATCGATAAGCTCCGAATTTACTAGCATGGGTGCAAACACATTTGTTATAAGGCAAATGCGGAGTAGAGTTCGCCAGGGAAACAAAAGCCATAAATACAGTGTTATAACCTATAAGCAGGCCACTAGATTTAAAGAAGAATTTAAATTTCCATCGGTGGTGTCTGTTTCCACCCGATCAAATTTCAATAGTCTGGTACGGTACCGGGGTAAGAAATCAAATCCCAATGTGTCGGTTTTGGGTATTGACGAAAATTACCTGTCTACTGCCGGCTATTCAATTGACGAGGGAAGAGCAATTAACAAAAACGATGCGGGAGAAATGGTCGCCATTATTGGGAAAGAAATTGCTGAAAGATTATTCTTAGAATCAAGCCCAATAAATGCATTTATTAATTTGGATGGGACCAAATACAGAGTTATTGGAACATTAAATGAGAAAGGTGCCAGCTCAGGATTTGGAGGAGATAGAGCCGTACTATTACCCATTGACAGGGCGAGGCAACGTTATAAAAAGGATAACGAAACTTTTACGCTCAATGTCTTGGTTCAAAAACCGGAGCAATTGATCCCGGCAATTGATGCGGCAACCGGCTTGTTTAGACAAGTACGGAAATTGTCCCTAAAAAGGGAAGATGATTTTGAGATTAGAAGAAGTGATAGCATGGCTTCCAAACTCATTGAAAATATGCAAATGGTTACCCTGGTGGCTAGTTTGGTTGGTATAATAACATTATTGGGGGCGGCAATAGGGTTAATGAATATAATGCTGGTTTCAGTAACCGAAAGAACAAAAGAAATTGGCGTAAGAAAAGCGTTGGGTGCAAGCTCCCCAATGGTAAAATGGCAATTTTTAATCGAGGCTGTTTTTATTTGTCAATTGGGTGGTGTATTTGGAATTATTCTGGGAATTCTGGTTGGGAATATAATGTCATTTATCTCTGGGGGAATTTTTATCGTACCGTGGTTATGGATTATAACTGGTATTATACTGTGTATGATTGTTGGTATAGTGTCTGGATATTACCCGGCGCAGAAGGCTGCCCGACTCGATCCTATTGAAGCTCTACGCCACGAATAGATTATAGGAACCGAACTCCAAAGTAAAGTCGGATAGAGCCGGTTGTAAAATCAATGCGACCTTCATTTTCTCCATAACTAAATTGAGAATAATCCCAGAAAGCCGAAACTCCGGCAAATATTTTTTCTGAATTGTATCCAATACCCATTCGGGCGTTAAGTTTAAAAGCCAGTCTTGAATTGTTTTTAACCTGATTTCCAAGACCATCGGTTGCCTTTAATAGAACAGTTGCTAGCCCTGGTGCAATTGCCATGGTCATGTAGAATTTTTTAGCCATAACATAGGTGTACGCATACCCTCCAAACCCACCAATTGAGACAGCACTTAAGGACTCATAATAGTCATCCTTTTTAAGTGTATCAATTATTTCGGTGGGCCCAATAATGCTGTCCGCCGAAAGATTAAATCCTGATAATGAGCTTCCAGCATAAAAAGTTCCTGCCGATTTTATCTGCCATTCGTTATTCGTAAATGTGTTTTTAAAAGAAAAGGTTTTGTTATTGAAAACATAGAAGATATTGCCTCCATATGCAAGTGTCGAAATATCAGCTCGGACAGGAATCAGTGTATCTAATTCCAGGTCAGGATCAATATTGCTGGCATTGTCAATATAAAAGCCCTTATAATATTGGAACCGCATATCAAACCCCATTCTTCTGGTGTACATGTTGGCCTGTAGATCCAATTTTCGTGTTCTACCATATTTTTCGTTGTCCTTATTTCCCAGCGGAATAAATGCGATAGAAACTCCAAACGACTTGTAGTTTAAGCCAAAACCAAGGTTGGTGACATCATTGGGTTTAAAGTCCGTTGTAATTTCATTTTTCACATCGGTTACGGAAAAGTTATTAGCCTTGCTTACAATGTAGGTTTTAACTATAAGCTTTTCATGGAAGTCTTTAATGTAGGTTGTATCATGCCCTTCATTACTTAATACCACCTGCAAGTCAGAATCTTGCCCCATTAATATGAAATGAGGCATTAGAAAAAGAATGATTACAAATACTCGCATTAAACCAATTGTTGCTGCAAAACTACTCCTATTAATAACTGAAAAGAAGGGGAAATTATTACAAATTCAATTTTGTCAGAAAACTCTCATTCCAAAATAGAATCGAAACATTTGCCTGTTGTGATTTAAGTAAGCAAAATCCAAATTGGTTTCATCTAGGAAATAGGTCAATCCTCCAAAGTAGCGGGTAGAGTTAAACCCTGTGCCTGCTCTAAACGTGAAGCCAATTCGTCCTATTTGATCCGGTGAATTATTACCCAAACTGTTACTGCTGTTATTAACAAGATTGAATATTGGAGCAATGGCGCCAGAAACAAAAAAATGTTTAGCAAAGACCAATGTATAGGCATATCCACCTGAAACTCCTAAGCTAAAAGCATTTATGTGTGTGGGAAATTGGTACGAGGAAATGCTATCGTAAATGTCTAGAGGAGCCAAAATTGTATCCCCTGAAATTGAAAAGTAGCTGAATCGTGATCCTGCGTAAAATGAGCCCGCCGTTTTTTTTTGCCATTCATTTTGAGTAAATAGGCTCCGGAATGAAAACTCCTTGCTGTTGAATACATAAAACAAATTGGCACTAACATCGGTGGTTGTTATATCTGGTCGTTTAAAAGTTTGGCCTTCTACCAGGTTAGGGTTGAGGGCATATGCATTATTGACATAAAATCCTTTGTAATAGCTAAAACGAAGATCGGCTCCAATTTTTCGGGTAAGAATGTGGGTCTGTAAATCCAGGCGCTGAGTTTTTCCATAATCATCAGAACTTTTTGACGCTATTGGAATAAATGCTGCTGAAAACCCAATGAACTTATAGTTAAACCCTAATCCGACAGACAAAGCCTCGTTCGGAACAAAATTGGTGGAGATGTTACCTGATGTGTCGGTAATAGAATATTCGTTTAATCGGCTAACCAATAATACTTTTAGAGTAAGTTTTTGGGTAAGATCAAGAATAAAAGTGCTATCGTGGTATGAATAACTCCTGCTGGCGGCATTGTTCGAAAATTCAGTTTTCTGTCCGGAAACAGACAAGAATGTACCAACACATATAACAAATAAAATCAGACGCATTCGTTGCGTAACAAAGCTAGAAATAAAAAAGGCCTCCATATGGAAGCCTCTTCTATCAATATTTAAAAGGTAAAGTTATTTAACCTCTTCGAAATCTACGTCTGTTACTTCGTCTTCTGAGTTTGCAGCTCCGGAAGCAGCATCAGGTCCGGGTGCACCTTGTGCTTGTTGCCCTTGATCGGCGTACATTTCTTGAGATGCTGCCTGGAAAGCGGTGTTTAGCTTTTCCATTGCAGGCTCAATCTTGTCCAAATCTTCAGCTTTATGAGCTTCTTTTAACTCAGCTAATGCTTCATCAATAGGTTTCCTTTTTTCTTCAGGAATCTTATCTCCAAATTCCTTCAGTTGCTTTTCAGTTTGGAAAACCAAACTATCGGCAGCATTCATTTTGTCTACCTTTTCTTTAGCCTTCATATCTGCTTCAGCATTAGCTTCAGCTTCCTCTTTCATTTTTGCAACTTCTTCATCTGAAAGTCCGGTTGAAGCTTCAATTCGAATAGACTGCTCTTTGTTAGTAGCTTTATCTTTAGCAGAGACATTTAATATCCCGTTCGCATCAATATCGAAGGTAACTTCAATTTGAGGTGTACCTCTTGGTGCGGGTGGTATTCCGTCTAAGTGGAATCTGCCAATTGTTCTATTGTCTTTTGCCATTGGGCGCTCTCCTTGAAGAACATGGATCTCTACCGATGGTTGATTGTCAGCCGCAGTTGAGAAAGTTTCAGATTTTTTAGAAGGAATGGTGGTGTTCGCATCAATAAGTTTAGTAAACACACCTCCATAAGTTTCAATTCCCAGAGAAAGAGGAGTTACATCCAAAAGAAGAACATCTTTTACTTCTCCGGTTAAAACTCCACCTTGAATAGCAGCGCCAAGTGCAACTACTTCATCAGGATTAACGCCTTTAGAAGCTTCCTTTCCAAAGAAATTCTTTACTGCTTCTTGAATAGCTGGAATACGAGTAGAACCTCCAACCAAAATTACTTCGTCAATATCTGAAGCGGTAAGGTCAGCATTTTGAAGTGCTGATTTACAAGGCTCAATAGTTCTTTTAATTAAAGAATCTGCCAATGTTTCAAATTTTCCTCTTGAAAGGCTTCTTACCAGGTGTTTTGGTACACCGTCAACGGGCATAATGTATGGCAAATTAATTTCTGTATTGGTTGTACTAGAAAGCTCAATTTTAGCTTTTTCAGCAGCTTCTTTCAGGCGTTGAAGAGCCATTGGGTCTTTTCTAAGATCAATGTTTTCATCAGCCATAAATTCATCAGCCAACCAATCAATAATAACCTGGTCAAAGTCATCTCCACCCAAGTGAGTATCACCGTCGGTAGATTTAACTTCAAATACACCGTCACCTAATTCAAGAACAGATACATCATGGGTTCCGCCTCCACAATCAAAAACTGCAATTCTTATATCTTGTCCTTTTTTATCAAGTCCGTAGGCAAGAGACGCAGCGGTAGGTTCATTTATAATTCTTTTTACATCTAAGCCGGCTATTTCGCCTGCTTCTTTAGTAGCTTGTCTTTGAGAGTCGTTAAAATAAGCCGGAACTGTAATTACCGCCTCGGTCACTTCTTGCCCCAAATAATCTTCAGCAGATTTCTTCATTTTTTGAAGAATCATTGCTGAAATTTCTTGTGGCGTATATAATCTATCGTCAATTTTTACTTTAGGTAACTTACCATCTTTTACAATTTTATAAGCAACCATGCCGGCTTCATTTTTTACTTCTTCATAAGTTTCCCCCATAAATCTTTTTATTGAGTAAACTGTTTTTTCAGGATTGGTAATAGCCTGACGCTTTGCTGGATCTCCAACCTTTCTCTCTCCATCCTTGATGAACCCAATAATAGAAGGGGTAGTTCTTTTTCCTTCGCTATTTGGGATAACCACGGGCTCATTTCCTTCCATTACTGAAACGCATGAGTTCGTAGTTCCAAGGTCAATTCCAATTATTTTTCCCATATCTATAATGTTAAGTTGTTATCTATTTTAATATTCCACCAGCGCATAGTCAATCTATATGCCATATGCCATTAAAAATAATATTGGGTCGAAATGTCAGCCATTGATTTTTATTGAAGAAAGTTGGCAGATGTATATGTGCCAATTAGGCAGTAAAGACTACTTACAGAGGTCGCTACCTACATTGCCTACTTCTGGGTCTATACAGAATCCTTTGGAGGCAGTACCTAATTGTATCGGATCTTCACCATTACCTTGTAGAATATAACCTCTGTTAAGAGCTTCCTGGCTGGTACGATTTAACAAAACCCCAGGCATGCCTTTTATGGAGATAATGTCTTCCTGGGTGCCAATTGCCCAGTCGGTCATTTTTACTTTCATTCGGGATACAAATATGCCAAACCCATTTTCGATGTTTGAAAACTGAGGTTTAAGCTGATTAAGATCATCAGAAGGAAGTGTATTTTCCCTGTAATAATAGTAGTTTTCATCACCTAATACAATTTCAAAGTCAACATGCCCGGGCATACGCTGTTTCAATTTAGTTGCGTCGAAATCCGGTACAAGAGCTGCTATCAATTGATAAAACCTCTCTGATTTTATAGCAAAATCTGTTTTATAAATTTTTGTTTCGCTAAGAACAGGAACGATAACCTCACCCATTGTAGCTTCTATAAAATGGTGGGTCGTATCACCGTTTAAATCGGTGTCAATATAATTGAATGTAAACTTGAGCTCCGCAATTTTTGTAAAGGGTGGGATTTCCACGTCTTGTAGCACAATTCCTTCTGTCAGTTTCGTTGCACTGGCAAAACCGATTTTGGGTATGTCTGCATTCCACTTGGTTCTAAATTCACTTTGCTGAAAAAAGTCTACCCGGTATTCCGGTATAGGATTCATTTCAGCACTAATATTTATATCACCATTAACTGTTCCCTCAATTTTATATGATACTCGATTGCTTACTTGTCCTTCAGTTATCACCGTTTCATTTAAATACTTTATACCGTTTGGCTTTAGTTTTGGAAGGACTGTCCCATAGACAACATTTTCCGGATTGGCAAAAATTCCAGGCTCTTTATTGTTAAGGACCATTTTATTAAGCACGTAAGATTTTTGTTTAATCCCATTGTGATATTCAATCAATTTGAGATCAACCTGTTCAAAAAGTGAGGAATCTTGAACACCAGCATAATTTCGAGGATCATCATTTCCTAAAAATGACTTATTGACCTTAATCACTTGAAGTGAATCGTATTGATTTAGCAGGCCATAAACAATTGGATAGGCTCTATAATCAGCGTTAATCTCCAATTCTTTTTTACAAGATTGGAAACCACTTCCCGCAAATATGAAGAGTATTGCTATTAAAAAAAAATTGCTTTTTGTAGAAATCATATCTTTAGTCTGTTACCAGTAGGTCTAACTATATTTGCCTTGAATAAAGGCGCCAAATTTATAAATTATAAAGTCCTATTGATTATAATATTTATAAGAGGTAATTTTTGGAGTTTGGTTGGCCATTAATACGTTAAGAAATGTCACATTATAATTCGGTTGGAAAGAACGTTAAAAAGGTTACTACTCACGTATTGCAGGAAATGAAGACCAGTGGTGAGAAAATTTCAATGCTTACCGCTTATGATTATAGTATGGGAATGTTGATAGACCAGGCTGGAGTTGATGTGATTTTGGTAGGAGATTCAGCTTCTAATGTTATGGCAGGACACGAAACAACGCTTCCGATTACCTTGGATAATATGATTTATCATGCTTCAAGTGTAATTCGTGGCGTTAAGAGATCATTGGTTGTCGTGGATTTGCCATTTGGTTCCTATCAGGGAAACTCCAAAGAGGCCCTAATGTCTTCAATTAGGATAATGAAAGAAGCCGGTGCTCATGCGGTGAAAATGGAAGGAGGGGTCGAAATTATCGAATCTGTAAATAGAATTGTTTCTTCTGGAATTCCTGTAATGGGCCATTTGGGTTTAATGCCTCAATCTATTTACAAGTATGGTACCTATGTGGTTAGGGCCAAAGAAGATGAGGAGGCTTCAAAACTATTAAGTGATGCAAAAGCTCTGGAAGACTCAGGTTGTTTTGCCATTGTATTGGAAAAAATACCAGCAGAGTTAGCGTCCAAAGTAGCCCAGCTCGTTTCTATCCCGGTAATTGGAATTGGTGCCGGTGGTGGAGTAGATGGTCAGGTGCTGGTTTCTCACGATATGTTAGGAATTACTCAGGAATTTTCACCCCGATTCCTTAGAAGGTATCACAACCTGGGAGAAGAAATTTTAGGAGCGGTATCTGCCTATGTGAATGATGTTAAAACCAACGACTTTCCTAATGATAAAGAGCAATACTAATTTCTATTGCTGATTCAATGAGTGTTCCTGAAATTATTTTTGAAGACAATCATTTGTTGGTGGTCAATAAAAGATCATCGGATATAGTACAGGGTGACAAAACAGGTGATGTTCCGCTAGTTGATATTCTTAAAAAGTATATCAAGGACAAGTACAATAAGCCAGGTAATGTTTTTTTGGGTATACCGCATAGGTTAGACCGTCCAACAAGTGGAATAATCATGTTTGCCAAGACCAGTAAGGCCTTGGTTAGGTTGAATAAAATGTTTAGAAATAGGGAGGTGCAAAAGACCTACTGGGCAGTTGTAAAAAATGCTCCTCCACAAAAAAGAGGAACATTAATTAATCACCTTGTAAAAATTGAACGAACCAACAAGTCAATTGCTGTCACTGGTGAAATAGAAGGAAGTAAATATTCGGAGCTTAATTATGAGGTTATTGCAAAAAGCGAACATTATTATTTGTTAGAAATTTTACCCAAAACAGGAAGGCATCATCAAATTAGAGTTCAACTTTCTAAAGTTAAGTGTCCTATTAAGGGCGATATAAAGTATGGTTTTAAAAGGGCAAATGATAATGCTTCAATTCACCTACACGCCAGACAATTGACCTTTATTCATCCGGTAACCAAACTGGAAATGGTTTTGGTTGCAAAAACACCGAACGACCCCCTGTGGAATTACTTTTCTGAAAAAGTGTAAACTAATGCAGGCTTGTTGAAATAATGAAGCTGCCGGCGTACTCTTGAATTTCACCAGATTGACCCTGAACTTTGGCAACCCAATAAAACTCATCTCCATCTTTTGCTTTTTTGCCTGATTCGGAAGCAATTCCGTTCCACTCCTGGTCAGGACTTTGAGAGTAAAATGCCTGATTTCCTTCAGCAGATATAATTCTTATATCAAATGGTTGTCCTGACCTTTTTAGCCCATCGGGAAGCCATGTTTCTTTTTCAGGGTTAAATACCTGAGTTGCTAACAAGTTGTACGCCTTAAGAACCCGAACCAATTGCGTACTTGAGTCGATACACCCATTGGCATCACACGAAACAAGTTTAACCGGGTATTTTCCTTTGTTAATGAAAGAATAGGATACGGAAGAAGTAGAACCTATGTGCTTGTTACCAATGTACCAAGACATTTTTGAGTGGTCCTTATCTGCGACATCAAAATGCGTTACCGGAATCTCTTTTGAATGGTCTTTATGATAACTAAAATCAGAGTTTACTTTCTGGTGAACTAAAATTGTTCTGCTCTCAATTTTTTCTCGTTTGTTTTTTTCATTTAGTGCATATAGCTCCACGTTATGCTTACCTGACTTATTGAGTTGATAATTAATTGCAGGATTTGCTTTTATCCATTTATTATCTATTCTTACCAAGTATTTGTCAGAAGAGTTATCAGCAATATTACCTGTGAGTATTTCACCAACACAATACTCATTCTTTTCTATGTGTAGCTTGGGCATGCTAGGTTGTGTAATTTCTTTAGAAGGAATGTCCAATGACGCAACTTCAGGGGCTTTGTTGGTTGCAGTTGACTGATAATCAGCTTCAACTTCAATTGTTGATGTATTCTCAACAACAGGAGTAGAGATAGTAGAAGCACTTTCTAATTCCGCTTCTGGTTGTATTTCATTTGTGGTAACATTATCACTAACCTGCAATTCAGGTTTTGGGGATTCAACTTGAACTTCAGCTATTTGCTCATTAGAGCTCGAGTTTAAAAAGGAATAACCGAAAAACCCGGAGAGCAATACTCCAGAAATAATGGCCGCCGCACCTGCAATTCTTTTAGTAGCAAGTTTTGATTTATAGGCCAAATTATTTTGCTGAACCCTACCCGCAATATTATTCCAGGCATTTTGATTGAAACCAGCATCATAACCTTTAAGGTTATCTCGAAGTGAGTCTAAACTATTGTTGTTTTCCTTCACCTGACCTTCAATGGCTTCCCATGCTGATTCGTCAAATCCAGCGTCGTAATTATTTAATTTACTTCTTAAAAACTCTTCCATTTCAACTTTATGAAGCATGTTTTGCTTCAATATATTTTATAAGAATCTTTCTCAGGTTCACCTTCGCCTTCGATAAGTTAGATTTTGAAGTACCTGTAGAGATTCCTAATTCTTTGGCAATTTCATCATGAGTATAACCCTCATAAACATATAAGTTCAACACCGTACGGTAAACCGGGGAAAGATTCTGAATTGCTTCAATTAGCTTCTCCTGACTAACCGTTTCAAAAAGGTTTTGACTTATTTTTTCTTCATTTCTTAATTCTATCTTACTTCCATCCGAGTCAATGCTTACTAACTGAACTTTATTTCTTCTTAAAAAGTCCAGCGACATATTCACGAAAATTCTTGTGGTCCATCCTTCAAAAGAGCCTTTTTCATTGAATAGGTCAATTTTGTCAAACAGTTTAATGAATCCTTCCTGAACAACGTCCTGAGCATCTTCTCTTCGATTACAATACCTTAAACAAACGCCTAACATTCTGCCATAAAATGCCTTGAATAAAAGCTTTTGGCACTCAGGGTCTCGCTTTTTACAACCCTTAATGAGTTTCTCTAAATGCACGCTTGTTAGCAATTCCATTATTCCGTGTCTATGACGCAACTTTTTTCAATTGGTTGCCTCTTCATTTCTATTTATCTCCAAATTTACGGATTAAGTTACAATTTGTTGAGGTATATCATTTCATAAGCGTCTCCAATCCATACTTTTGCACCCGATTATTTTAGGGTTAAAAAATTACTAATACAATAAATAAAAAATAAATATTCAGAATGAAAGTTACAGTTGTTGGAGCCGGAGCAGTAGGTGCGAGTTGTGCCGAATATATCGCCATCAAAGATTTTGCTTCAGAAGTGGTAATAGTTGACATTAAAGAAGGTTTTGCTGAGGGTAAGGCTATGGATTTGATGCAATGTGCTTCTTTAAATGGGTTTGATACAAAAATTACAGGATCTACAAGTGATTACTCAAAAACTGCAGGAAGTGATGTGGCAGTTATTACCAGTGGTATTCCTAGAAAACCAGGTATGACCCGTGAAGAGCTTATAGGTATTAATGCAGGAATTGTAAAAGATGTATGCTCAAATATTTTGAAGCATTCACCCGATGCGATAATTATTGTAGTTAGTAATCCTATGGACACCATGGCTTATTTAGCTCATAAAGTAACTGGGTTATCAAGAAACAGAGTGATTGGAATGGGTGGCGCTCTGGATTCAGCTCGATTTAAATACAGATTGGCCGAAGCATTAGAATGTCCCCAATCCGATGTTGATGGAATGGTTATCGGAGGCCACAGCGATGTTGGAATGGTTCCGTTAATTGAAAAAGCAGCAAGAAATAGCGTTAAAGTTTCTGAATTTTTATCCACTGAAAGAATGCAGGAGGTGGTTGAAGCAACTAAGGTTGGAGGTGCAACCCTTACCGGCTTGTTAGGAACCTCGGCATGGTACGCACCAGGAGCAGCAGTTTCTGCACTGGTACAGGCAATTGCACAAGACTCTCAAAAAATGTTTCCCTGTTCTGCGTTGTTGGATGGAGAATATGGACTTAGTGATATTTCCATTGGAGTACCTTGTGTTTTAGGTAAAAATGGAATTGAACGAATTGTTGAAGTGAGCTTAAGTGATGCCGAGTCTTCCAAGCTAGCAGAAAGTGCTGAGGGAGTTAGAAAGACAAATGGTCTTTTAGATAGCGTTTTAGCTTAAGCTATTTCAAATAATTAAATAAGAATAAGAAAGAGGTCGACGGAAAGTCGGCCTTTTTTTATTTCATTTTTGGTTTTATTGAAGTTAAAATACGTTGATATTCAATGATTTATTCCTTCTAAAAAGTATGTAGGAATAAACGAATTGAAATTCTATATTTGCAGACTTTTTTAAACAATATTTTTTATCAGTTAATCGTATGCAGAATAAATCAGCTTTGTGGATTTTTACAGTATTGCTTGCCTTGTCTTGTGTATATGTATTGTCATTTACATGGGTTACAGCAAGTGTAGAATCAGAAGCAAAGGAATTAGCACAGGAAAAACTTGATTCACTTCTAGTAGAAACACCGGATTTGAGTGTTCAACAGAAAGATTCGGTTCTAGATCGATTCGAGGCCAATATTCTACTGAGTAAAAACTCCGAAGAGGTTTATCCTATTCTAGGGTATACTTACCGAGAGTGTAAGAGAAGGGAATTGAGTAAAGGCCTTGACCTTCAAGGAGGGATGAACGTTACCCTTGAGGTTTCAGTAATAGACCTTATCAAAGCAATGTCAGGAGACAGTGAAAACAAAGTATTTAATGAGGCACTTGAAAAAGCTATAGTTGCTCAAAAGAATACTCAAGATGACTTCACCACTCTTTTTGGTCAGAAAATCAATGAAATAGACCCCAATTTTAAGTTGGCATCTGTTTTTCATAACCGTGAAAACAAAGACTTGTTTCCAAAAACAGCAACCAATGCTGAAATATTGGATATCATTCGTAAAGAGGCGGTTGACGCAGTTAAACGAACAGAACAAGTTCTTAGAAAAAGGATTGACAACTTAGGTGTTGTTCAACCTAAAATTCAACGATTGTCTACTTCAGACCGTATTGTTGTTGAACTGCCAGGTGTTAAGGATAAAAGTAGGGTAAGAAAAATTCTTCAGGGAACAGCTAAGCTAGAGTTCTGGGATTGCTATGATAACCGGGAAATTCTTGCAAGTTTCGAACAAGCAAATGAGTACCTTAAGGAACTTAATAATGTTGGGAATGACTCTGATACGAACTCGTTACCTGTTGATACAGCAAGTGTTGATACGACAAAAGTAGAACCAGTTGCTGGTAGTACTTCGGAAGATTTGGCGGTGGAAGATGATTCAACAAAATCTGATGACTTATTATCTGACCTAAAGGGAGATGAGGAAGAGAGTGATTTATTAGGAGAATTAGAAGGTGATTCTGCTGGTGAAGGCGTAGGTGAAGACGAAGAATTCAACTTTGACAAATTTGCTTCTGAAAATCCGCTTTATGCCGTAGTTCAATTGAATTTGTATCAGGGAGCAAATCAGCAAACGGAAGCTGGAGAAGGCCCTGTTGTTGGTTACGTTGATAGCAAAAATCGAGAACAAGTTGAAGGATATTTTTCTGATCCTAAGATCATGAAATTCTTTCCAAAAGACATTAAATTATTTTGGGCTGCTAAACCCATTACAGATAACGATGGCCAACCTACTGATATTTATGCGATTTATGCTATTCAGGTAAAAACGAGAAACGGCAAAGCAAAAATAGAGGGTGACGTAATTACCAATGCTTATGTTCAGGCAGATCAAAACGGTAACCCTGAGATTTCAATGACCATGAATGGCGCTGGAGCTAAGGCCTGGAAGTTGATGACTGGTGAGGCAGCAAATTCAACGCTTAACGGTCAGCCTCTTAAGAGAAGCGTTGCCATTGTCTTGGACGATTTAGTTTACACCGCTCCAACTGTATCTGGAGAAATTGCAGGTGGACATTCTTCCATTTCAGGTCAGTTTACTTCCGAAGAAGCTGCAGATTTAGCAAACGTATTGAAGGCAGGTAAACTTCCTGCTCCTGCAAATATTATTGAGGAAGCCATTGTTGGCCCTTCGTTGGGTCAGGAAGCAATCGAAAGTGGTATGATGTCGTTTGCATTGGCCTTCGTGTTGATTCTTATTTACATGGTATTTTACTACTCAAAAGCAGGAGGTATCGCTGATGTTGCACTTGTAGCAAACATATTCTTTGTGTTTGGAGTGCTAACCTCAATCCATGCAACACTTACCCTTCCTGGTATTGCTGGTATCGTACTTACTATTGGTATGTCAGTTGATGCCAACGTACTCATATATGAGCGAATACGTGAAGAAATTAGAGCTGGCAAGGGAATGAAACTGGCTATTCACGATGGTTATCAAAATGCATACAGTTCCATTATTGATGCTAACATTACAACCTTGCTTACAGGTATTATATTACTTGTATTTGGTACGGGGCCGATAAAAGGTTTTGCAACCACTTTAATTATTGGTATTCTAACCTCTTTGTTTTCTGCAATTTTTATCACTCGATTAATTTTTGAATGGTATTTAGGAAGAAAAGAGAGCGTTGCTTTTTCAACAAGATGGACGGAGAACATATTCAACAACTTGAATTTTAAATTCATTACCAAGAGAAGAATGTACTATGTTGTTTCTGGTATTGTAATTACAGCAGGGATTATAAGTTTTGCTACTCGTGGCTTAAACTATGGTGTAGATTTTACTGGAGGTAGAAGTTATTTGGTGCGTTTCGAGAATACCGCAGATGTTAATGCGGTTGGGTCTGCATTGGAAAATGTATTTGTAGATAACGACGGGTTAAAACAAAGGCCAGAAGTTAAAACCTATGGTACTTCAAATCAGGTAAAAATTACGACCAAGTACTTGATTAATGAAACAGGCTCTGAAATTGAAGATCAAGTTGAAAACACAATGGAAGTTGGGCTAAATACATTAGGGGACAATTATGAGATTATGAGTTCTCAATTGGTTGAGCCAACCATTGCAGACGATATTAAACAATCTGCAATTTGGGCAGTATTGTTCTCGCTTATAACCATTTTCTTGTACATATTGATACGATTCCGAAAGTGGCAATTTGGAATGGGAGCATTGGTTGCGGTATTCCATGATGTGTTGGTTGTACTTGGAGTGTTCTCTATATTCTATAGCGTTGCTCCATGGTCTATGGAAATAGATCAGGCGTTTATTGCTGCCATACTAACTGTGGTTGGTTATTCGATAAACGATACCGTGGTAGTGTTTGATAGAATCCGTGAGTTTGTTGGTCTTCATAAAAGCAGGCCATACAAGCAAGTGGTTAACGATGCACTAAATAGTACGTTGAGTAGAACCATAAACACGTCTTTGAGTACATTCCTGGTACTTCTAATGATCTTTATTTTTGGAGGTGAAGTTATACGAGGGTTTGTGTTCGCTCTTATGGTTGGTGTTATTGTGGGAACCTATTCGTCCTTATGTGTGGCTACGCCCACAGTAATTGACTTGGTTAAAGAAGATAAAGATTAATTCGATATTATAAAGGGGCGTTAATCGCCCCTTTTTATTTTTAGGTATGCTGTTTTTTTTCAACTTAGGTGGTGGAGAGATTTTTATTATAGTCCTCTTTGTATTGCTTTTTTTTGGATCAAAGCGTATTCCTGAAATGATGCGTGGTATGGGCAAAGGCATCAGAATGTTTAAAGACGCAACGCAGGATATCCAGCAGGATATTGAAGATAGTGTTAAAGACGTCAAAAAAGACATTGACGAAACAAAGAAAAAGATCGGTAAATAAATTATACCATAATCAGGAATAAAGAAAGGGGTAGATTCATAGTTTACCCTTTTTTTATTGATTCCCCTTAAAAATTAGGGGTGCTGTTGTGCTAAAATGCAATTTTTAACCAAGTATTGTTAAAAAACGCAGGGGGTGTTGATAAAATAAATGCAAAAACACCGAGCAACCCCTATAAAAATTGAATATTTGCATCGTAAATTAATTTTATTGCAATTTTTATGGCTACTTTAAGATTTTCAGCACTCGAAAAAATTTTTGATCGACAACCCAATTGGCAGGATCCACCCTCCAATAACATCTCAGATTATTTTGGACAGAATGTGTTCAATATGGATACTATGAAAGAGTTTCTTTCAAAAGAGGCATACAACAGCATCTTAGATTCCATGCAAAAGGGTAAGAAAATTGATCGAAAAATTGCAGATTCAGTAGCTACTTCCATGAAAGCCTGGGCTATGTCTAAGGGGGTTACTCATTATACGCATTGGTTTCAGCCATTAACAGGTAGAACGGCAGAAAAACATGATTCTTTTATGGAACCAGTTGCCGGAGGAAAAGCCATAGAATCATTTGGCGGAGGTCAGTTGGTTCAACAAGAACCCGATGCGTCTTCATTCCCCAATGGTGGAATAAGGAATACATTCGAAGCCAGGGGATATACGGCATGGGACCCTACTTCTCCGGCATTCATTATTGGGAAAACACTTTGTATTCCTACAGTGTTTGTGTCATACACTGGTGAGGCCTTAGATTATAAAACGCCGTTGCTAAAGTCAAATGTTGCGGTTGAAAAAGCAGCGCTTGATGTTATGAAGTTTTTCGATAAAAATGTAAGTAGGGTAATCCCAACTTTAGGTTGGGAGCAAGAATACTTTTTGGTTGATGCTGCACTTTACAATACTCGACCAGATTTGGTAATGACCGGAAGAACTCTATTCGGGCATTCTTCATCCAGAGGTCAACAATTGGACGATCATTATTTTGGGTCTATTCCTGACAGGGTAATGGCGTTTATGCAGGATTTTGAAAACGAAGCCCATTTGTTGGGTATTCCCGTAACTACACGGCATAACGAAGTTGCACCCAATCAGTTTGAAATGGCTCCAATGTATGAAGAAGTTAATATTGCTGTGGATCACAATCAGTTGGTTATGGATATTCTGGAGAAGGTCGCAGTAAAGCACCATTTCAGAGTGTTGTTGCATGAAAAGCCGTTTCAGGGTATGAATGGTTCTGGAAAGCACAACAACTGGTCGCTGGCAACTGATACAGGAATTAATTTATTGAGCCCGGGAGTAAACCCTAAAACGAATCTACGATTCCTTACCTTCTTTGTAAATACGATTGCCGCAGTACAGAAATATGACAATTTACTTCGCGCCACAATTGCTTCAGCAGGTAACGATCACAGGCTGGGGGCAAACGAAGCTCCACCAGCCATCATTTCGATTTTTATAGGGTCTCAGCTTTCGGCAATTCTGGATGAAATTGAAAAGAAAGTACATCATGGTAAACTCCTGCCGGATGAAAAGACAGACCTAAAACTTCGTATTGGTAAGATACCGGATATTATGTTAGATAATACCGATAGAAACCGTACATCTTCTTTTGCATTTACCGGAAACAAATTCGAGTTTAGGGCGGTTGGTTCCCATTCCAATTGTGCCTCGGCAATGGTTTCTTTAAACACTATTATGGCCGAACAACTAATTAGTTTCAAAGCCGATGTAGATAAATTAATTAAGGCAGGAGATAAAAAGGATGATGCAATTTTTAAAACTCTTAAGAAGAACATTGTAGCCTCAAAAGGTATTCGTTTCGAAGGTGATGGTTATAGCGACGATTGGGTAATTGAAGCAGAAAAAAGGGGATTGGCAAATGTCAAATCTACACCCTACGCTCTGGATTTTATGATGGATGATTCAGTAAAAAAACTATTTGCATCACACAACGTGTTTTCTGAGGTGGAACTTGAAGCCAGATACGAAATTGCTCAGGAGCATTATAAAATGAAGGTTCAAATTGAATCCCGATGTCTACAGGATATGGTTCTAAACCAAATAATTCCATCAGCAATCGATTATCAGCATAGGCTGGTTAGCAATGTTACCAAAATGAAGGAAATATTTGGAACAGGCTTTAAGAAGCATGCCGAACCACAAATGAAGATAATTGAAGAGATATCAACTAGAATAGAATCACTTCAAAGTATGGCAGAGGAAATGAGGGTTGCTCGAAAATCTGCCAATAAAATTGACGATGTTGCGTTACAATCCAAAGCATATTGTGACAACGTTTTCAAATTCTTCGATGAGATTAGGTATAACGTGGACAAACTTGAAGTTATAATCGATAACGAGTTGTGGCCAATACCCAAATACCGAGAAATGCTATTTACCAGATAGGCTATCCGGGAATATTTGCTTTAAGGACATTATTCGAAATCAGAGAGGTCTTTGAAATAAATTAGAATCATTCTTTATAATTGTAAGTGACAGATATACAGTTTGTTGCAATTTTTTGCGCAGACTTAAAAGCCAAGTTGAGGAATTATTAAGAAACTTTTACATTTTTGATTTACTTTCGGCGTCGGTCAAATTCTTTGATTTTCGTTAAAATATAGTTTAATTTGTCCATTGTAGGAATTAAGTCCATAGATAGATTTTATGAAGATTAGATTTATTATTACAACATTAACAGTCCTAGTTTTATGTACAACTAGCTTCGCTCAGGCGAGCAAAACTGAAGCGGCTGACTTTGCCTATAAGACTGAGCACTACTACGAATCAATCGATTTGTATAAGCAAGCCTATACTAGTGAAAAGGACAGAGACCAAAAGATTAGAATCATATACATGATTGGAGATTGTTACCGTTTGGTATACAATTTTGAAATGGCAGAAAGCTGGTATCTAAAAGCAGAAAAGGCCAAATACGGTGAAAAAGAGCCGGAACTTTATTTGAATTTAGCTGAAGTTTTTAAGTCTCAGGGTAAATTTGCTGATGCTACTGAACGATACGAAAAGTACAATTCAGTAAAGCCAGGAAACCCAAAGGCAACCGAGGGGCTTGAAGGTTGTAAACAAGCTCAGAAGTGGATGGATAAACCTACCCCTCATATAGTTGAAAACGTAAAGGCGTTAAACTCTAAAATGTATGATTATTCACCGGTTATGACAGGTAGAAGAAATAATGAAGTGATCTTCGTTAGCTCAAGACCTGGAGGTACCGGCAATGAGATTGATTCGAGAAGTGGTGAAGCATATGCCGATTTATTTACTGCTGAAATGGATCGTAAAGGGAAATGGAGTATCCCACGTCCGCTGCCTCAACCAATCAATACCGAGTTTAACGAAGGGCCGGTAACTACAACAAAAAAGGATAAAGAGATGTACTATACTCATTGTCCTACTGAGACCAAAGCCACAAAACCTTGTGAATTATGGATGGCTACAAAGAGAGGAACAGATTGGGCTGAACCAAAACCAATTAAATTGGTTCCGGATACAGTTTCAATTGGTCATCCTTCTGTTTCCAAAGACAATCAAATGATGTTTTTTGCCAGTGATTTACCAGGTGGAAAAGGTGGTAAAGATATCTGGGTGGTTACTTGGGACAAGACTTCTAAATCTTGGGGCGAACCTACTAACGTTAGTTCTGTAAATACAGATCGAGATGAATTGTTCCCCTTTATCAAGGATGACGGAACATTATACTTTTCATCTACTGGACACACTGGTATGGGTGGGTTAGATATTTTCAGGGCAGAAAAGACTGGAGCGAAAGAATGGGCTAATGTGGAGAACCTACAGTACCCAATAAATTCTGCCGCTAACGATTTTGGAATCTTTTACAT
This sequence comes from Crocinitomicaceae bacterium, assembly GCA_002713215.1. Taxonomy (GTDB): domain Bacteria; phylum Bacteroidota; class Bacteroidia; order Flavobacteriales_G; family Salibacteraceae; genus UBA2108. The sequence continues at coordinate 152,429 of PAVO01000055.1, read as the reverse complement.
CGGAAATAAAGAAAGAGGTTATTTTTCTTCAGATAGAAAAGGTGGTAAGGGTGGAGCCGATATCTATAGCTTCAAACTTCCTCCAATTATTTATACCCTTCAAGGTACTGTAACTGATGTTGAATGTAAAGCTCCAATTGCCGGTGCAACAGTCAAATTAATTGGTACAGATGGTAGTTCAGTTGAAGTATTGACCGATGCCAATGGGTTTTATAAATTTGAAGAGAAGGAAAATGGTGATCGTTATATAGTGGAAAACACTTCTTACACCATCTTGGTTGATAAAAGTGTTAGTGCAGCAAAAAAGGTAACCAAGGAATGTGGAACTCCAGAATACAAAGACAGAAAGTACTTAAGTAGTAAAGGGCAAGAGACTACAGTAACAGTTGAAAGGTCTACAGCTTTCGTTCACGATTTTGCATTACAGTGCTTCAACTGTGGAGACATTAAGTTTAAAACCGTTCTGTATGAAACCGCAAAATGGGAACTTATGGTTACGCCAGAAATTAATTCAAAAGATAGTTTGAATGACCTGTATCAAACCTTGATCGATAACCCGAATATTGTGATTGAGCTTTCTGCTCATACTGATGCGAGAGGAGCAGCTGATAAAAACGAAGTTCTTTCCCAAAAGCGTGCTCAGAGTTGTGTGGATTATCTAATTGAAAAAGGAATCGATGCAGAACGATTGGTTGCTAAAGGATATGGAGAGGGTTCTCCATTAGTAATTGAAAAAGACGGTAAGACTATTGTCTATGATGAAGCATACATTAACAGTTTGCCTACTAAGGCTGATAAGCTTGCGGCCCACCAATTGAATCGTCGTACTGTTTTCTCTGTGCTTCGTGATGACTATGAGCCTAAACCGGAAGCTCCAATTGATGGAGAGGACCCAAATAACGGACAATAGCTATACGTACTATAGAATATAAAATATTCCTAATTGGAAGCGCTCTTAACTAAGGGCGCTTTTTTTGTTATGACCCAAGATACAAGATACAATCAGAGAGGAGTTTCGGCAGATAAAGAAGATGTTCATGCTGCGATTAAAAACCTGGACAAAGGGCTTTTTCCTCAGGCGTTTTGTAAAATAGTGCCGGATTTTTTGGCCAACAGTGATGATCATTGTGTGGTTATGCATGCTGATGGAGCAGGGACTAAATCTTCACTGGCATATGCCTATTGGAAAGAAACCGGTGATGTAGGTGTTTGGAAGGGGATTGCACAAGATGCGTTGATCATGAATGTCGATGACTTGCTTTGCGTAGGCGCTACAGATAACATATTGGTATCTTCAACCATAGGTCGCAACAAGAACCTTATTCCCGGAGAAGTTATTTCAGCATTGGTAAATGGAACCGAAAGCGTAATTCAAAATTTGAGGGATGCCGGTTTAACCATTTCGCTTACAGGAGGAGAAACCGCAGATGTTGGTGATTTAGTAAGAACGATTATTGTTGATTCAACCGTTGTAGCTAGAATGAAGAGAAGTGATGTAATCAGCAACCATACAATCTCTGAGGGAGACGTTATTGTTGGTTTAGCCTCTTACGGACAAGCAAGCTATGAAGATGAATACAATGGAGGAATGGGTAGTAACGGGCTTACATCGGCCAGACACGACGTATTTAACAAAACCGTTGCAGAAAAGTATCCTGAGACCTACGATTCAGCAGTTCCTTCCGAGTTGGTATACTCAGGTTCTCAAAGGCTAACCAATAAGGTGGCAGACAGCCCATTGGATGCGGGTAAACTGGTACTTTCTCCAACTCGAACGTATGCCCCGATTATAAAAGAAGTTCTTGATAAGCACAGAAAGCAGATACACGGAATGGTACATTGTAGTGGAGGTGCTCAGACCAAGGTTCTTCATTTTATTAATGACTTACATGTAATCAAAGACAATTTATTTCCTTTACCTCCTTTGTTTAAACTAATTCATGAGGAGTCTCAAACTCCCTGGAAAGAAATGTACAAGGTGTTTAATATGGGACATCGAATGGAAATCTATCTTCCAAAGGAAATAGCTGAGGATGTAATTGCTATTTCTAAGTCTTTTAATGTTGATGCCAGGATTATTGGAAGAGTAGAAAAGAGCTCGACAAAGCAGGTTACTATTAATTCAGAATTTGGAAATTTCGTTTACAATTAGGCATGAGTAATTTGGTAAAAAAGCTGGAAGAAATTGTTAACCGCTTCAAGGAAGTATCGGACCTTATTGTGGATCCTGAGATTATTTCCGATATGGATCGGTACGTTAAGCTTAACAAGGAATACAAAGATCTGGAGCCTATAGTACAGGCACATAAAGACTATACCAACATACTTGGAAACATTGAAACTTCTAAAGAAATAATTGATTCAGATGAAGATCCTGAATTAAAGGAAATGGCCCGGATGGAGTTGGACGACCTTCTTCCTGCAAGAGAAGAATTGGAAGAGAGAGTTAAGATCATGCTGATTCCAAAGAATCCGGAAGATTCTAAAAATGTAATTCTTGAGATTCGGGCAGGAACTGGTGGCGATGAGGCCAGCATTTTTGCAGGAGACCTGTACAGAATGTATTGGAGGTTTTGTGAAAAGATGGGTTGGAACCTGGAACTGATAGCTCAAAATGAAGGAACCAGTGGGGGTTTTAAAGAAATATCATTTTCGGTTTCAGGAGAAGATGTGTTTGGAACACTCAAATACGAAAGAGGTGTTCACCGGGTTCAGCGAGTTCCGGTTACAGAGTCACAGGGAAGGGTACATACCTCAGCGGCTACAGTTGCTGTGCTACCTGAAGTTGAGGATGTTGAGGTGGAACTTAAAAAAGATGATATTCGGGTTGATACCTACCGCTCTTCTGGCGCAGGTGGACAGCACGTTAATAAAACAGAGTCTGCAGTTCGTTTAACTCATATCCCAACAGGAATTGTTGTTGAATGTCAGGATGGAAGATCTCAACACAAGAATAAAGACAAGGCCATGAAGGTACTTCGGTCCAAATTGTATGAGGTTGAATTGGAAAAACAGGAAAAGGAGCAGGCCGTTGCACGTAAATCTCAAGTTTCAACTGGAGATAGATCTGCAAAAATTAGAACTTATAACTGGCCACAGGGTAGAGTAACCGATCATAGAATTGGACTTACCTTGTATAACCTCGACGCTATTATTGGAGGTGAAATTGACAGCATTATAGAGGCGCTTCAAGTTGCTGAGAATGCTGAAAAGCTAAAAGAGGGAGTATAATGAATCGCGAACAACTGGTATCACAGATAAAGAGTAAAAAAAGCTTTCTGTGCGTTGGGCTAGATACCGATTTGGAAAAAATTCCTTCCTTTTTATTGGCCGAAGAAGATCCCATTTTTGAATTTAACAAGCGGATAATTGATGTCACAAAAGAGTACGCAGTTGCTTATAAACCAAACATTGCCTTCTACGAGTGTTTAGGCGCGAGTGGGTGGAAAAGTTTAAAGCGAACACTCGATTACATTCCTAATGAGTGCTTTACGATTGCCGATGCTAAACGTGGAGATATTGGTAATACCGCTGCCCGATATGCAAAAACATTCTTTGATAAATCGGCTGCTGGGTTGGATTTTGATTCAATTACCATTGCTCCGTACATGGGAGAAGACTCAGTAACTCCTTTTCTAAAAGAAGGTAAATGGGCAATATTGCTTGCCCTAACATCAAACCCTGGATCAAACGATTTCCAGCAACTAAAGGTGAAAGAGGAGAATAAATTGTTTGAAGAGGTAATTACAACTTCTCGACAGTGGGCGGACTCTTCACAGTTGATGTTTGTAGTAGGTGCTACCCGGGGTGAAGCCATTGCCGAGGTTAGGAAATTGGCTAACGACAATTTCTTTCTTGTTCCCGGGATTGGTGCTCAGGGAGGCAGTCTGGAAGAAGTAGTAAAGTATGGAATGACCAGTGACTGTGGGTTGCTTATCAACTCTTCCCGTGGAATTATTTATGCCGGATCTGACAAGAACTTTGATGTTGCGGCAGGAGAGGAAGCAAAAAAAATTCAAACCAAAATGGCCGATTTTTTAACCGAATATAAAATAATGTAACATGAGCGAAGAGCTTCTATACTTTGTATGGAAGTTTGGATTAACCAATCCTAACCTCCAAACCGTTAACGGTGAGAATATATCTGTAATTAGCTCAGGCACTCAAAATCATCTCTCAGGGCCTGATTTTACAAATGCTAAAATCCGAATTGGCGATAAACAGTGGTACGGAAATGTTGAAATACATGTAAAATCCTCTGACTGGATTAAGCACGGACATTCATCCGATCGCTCCTACGATTCAATTATTCTTCATGTAGTTTACGAAAATGATGTTGATCTTGATGAACACATATTTCGGAAGGTGCCCACGGTTGAATTAAAGCAAAACATAGACACCTCGTTTCTTGAGAACTATGAGAGGTTTAGCAAACAGAAGGGATGGATTACTTGTGAATCTCAAATAAATCAAATCGATGAATTTCACATTTCTTCCTGGCTGGAGAGATTAAGAGTAGAGCGGTTGGAGCGTAAAACGGATGCCATTCAACATTTATTGGAATCGAATCAGGGGGATTGGGAAACAAGCTTTATTATTTGGATTTGTACGGCGTATGGATTTAAGTTTAATACCACCCCATTTGAATTGTTGGCTAAAAAACTCAGCCCGAAAATGTTAGTTAACTCAAAAAACCTGGAGGCCTTACTTCTTGGGTTGTCCGGATTGCTACCCACATTTTCTAACGATTTTTATGTAAACGAATTAATTAGTGAATTCGAATACTATCGAGCTAAATGGAAATCAGAGCCCATGGAGTCATCGATCTGGAAAACAGGAGGAGTTAGGCCTCCCAATCAGCCGGTCGTACGTATTGTACAATTGGCCGGTTTACTATCAAAATGTACGGGAGGCTTTTGGTCGACAATTGTAGGGCTTGAATCAATTGATGAGTTGAAAGAGTATGTACAGGTAAAGCCAAATGAATATTGGAGCACCCATTACAATTTTGGGGCTTCGACCAAAGTCCATGAACCTGGAATTAGTGATGCAAGCTTTGGCCTAATTGTTATCAACTGTATTGTACCATTTTTATTTACCTATGGGAAGTCACAAAATAAAGAGGCCCTGGTTCAAAGAGCTTTTTCGCTCCAGGATTATGTCGATCCCGAATCGAATAGGATAATTAACAATTGGAAAGAATTAGGACTAAAACCGGCTAATGCCGGGCAAAGTCAAGCGCTATTGGAATTATTCAATGAATATTGTTTAAGGAAAAAGTGTTTAATTTGTTCCATAGGAAATAAGTTATTAAGAAATGATTGAAAAGATACAGGCCTTTTTTGAAAAGCAAGCGTTTGGCGTTTGTGACTACATGGGCGAAAAGCTTGGTATCGCTTCGTCATCTATTAGAAAATATTTCATTTACCTGTCATTCCTGACCTTTGGTTCACCGTTAATCATTTATTTGATTCTTGCATTCTTACTTGAGAATAGAAACTTTTTAAAGCAAAAGAAACACTCCATTTGGGATTTGTAAAACTTAATTAAGTGCTGTCATTTTCATTTAAGTACTTCCGGGGGTTATATATTGGTCTAGCTTTTTTATTCGGGGTTATTTTCGCTGGCACATTTGGGTATGTTTATATCGAAGACTATTCAATGCTCGAAGGTTTTTACATGACCTTAATTACGGTTAGCACCGTTGGGTATGGAGAAGTAAAGCCTTTAACCGACGATGGTAAATTATTTACCTCATTGTTAATTCTATCCAGTTTTGGTACTTTCGCTTATGTCGCCACGAGTATTGGAACAAGTTTGTTAAGTGGCAAGTACAAGGACATTCTTAAATTCTATAAATTGACGAAAGAGATATCTGCATTAGAAGGTCATACCATTGTCTGTGGGTATGGAAACAATGGCAAGGCAGCAACGGAAAGCTTACAGCTCTACAATCGCAAATTTGTTGTGGTTGAGAGAGGGGCGGAGAATCTGGACTTTTTAAAGGGTCAGTCAAATATATTGTACGTGGCTGGAAATGCTACCGATGAAGATAATATCATTCAGGCAGGAATTAAAAAAGCAGATTCATTAATTACTACTTTACCAAGTGATGCTGACAATGTGTTTGTTTGTTTAACCGCAAGGCAATTAAATCCCAACCTTAAAATTATTACTAGGGCAACGGATTTAAAAAGTAAAAGCAAGCTGAGGTTAGCTGGTGCCGATAACGTAATTATGCCTGATCATGTTGGTGGAAATCACATGGCAACATTGGTTACTAAACCCGATGTCAACGAATTTTTGGATTTGTTATCGATTACTAACCCGCATTCGGTCAATCTGGAAGAGGTTGTTTTAGATCATGTTGATCAAGAGATTTCTATTCGGGAATTGGTAGAATCCATGAATATGAAAATTCGCATCATCGGAATAAAAAAGGAAAGTAACGAATATGTCCTTAGTCCTGATGTAGATGCCAAAATTCTAAAGGGCGAAAAACTGTTTGTACTTGGTGAAAGAAAATACATTAAGGAACTAGTTGCACAGTTCTCCGACTAATAACCCGATTTGGGTCATTTTACCTGGTTTGTCTGGGAGCCTAATTCATATATATTTGGCTATTCCAAAATCAGATTTATGAAAATTATCCGGGGCATTCGATTTATCCTATTATCATCACTTTTTTCACTAATTAGTTTTAGCCTTCAAGCCCAAGATTCAACGGGACAGGAAGAACAAAGTATAGATGAGCTAATAAATCAGGCCTTCCAACCCATAACCGACCTTCTGAACAAAATCATTTTTTTTACCGTTCCAATTACCTCTTCAATTGAAATCCCCTTTGTCTTAATTTGGTTAATCGTTGGTGCAATAGCCTTTACATTTTATTTCAAGTTTATCAATATCAGGGGCTTTAAGCATGCTTTGGATGTTGTTATGGGGAAATTTGACGATCCTGATGATCCAGGTGAAGTATCTCATTTTCAAGCTTTAACGGCCGCCTTGTCAGGTACAGTAGGCGTTGGTAATATAGCGGGTGTTGCTATGGCAATTTCCATTGGCGGGCCAGGAGCAACGTTTTGGATGATCTTGGCAGGTCTGCTAGGAATGTCTTCTAAGTTCCTTGAATGTACCTTGGGTGTTAAATACAGAATTGAACATGAAGATGGCAGCGTAAGTGGTGGCCCAATGTATTACCTAAGTCAAGGGCTTGGTAAGATGGGATTTGGATATTTGGGAAGAATTCTTGCCGGTTTGTTTGCTGTGGCTTGTGTAGGAGGCTCATTTGGCGGTGGAAATATGGTACAGATTAATCAAGCCACACAACAGTTCGTTCATGTTACCGGTGGGGAAGCAAGTATTTTTTACGGAAAGGCATGGATATTTGGACTTGTTATGGCACTTTTAGTGGGATTGATAATCCTTGGAGGAATTAAAAGCATAGCCAGGGTTACCGATAAAATTGTACCCTTCATGGTGGGCATTTATTTAACGGCAGCTGTTTTTGTTATCCTTTTTAATTTTACTTCAATTCCTTCAGCCTTGGGTGAAATATTGAAAGGCGCATTTGCGTCGTCGGCTGTATTTGGAGGGTTCGTTGGTGTGCTAATTCAAGGATTTAAGAGGGCCGCTTTTTCCAATGAGGCGGGTATAGGTTCAGCATCGATTGCACACTCTGCGGCCAGGACAAACGAACCGGTAAGTGAAGGTGTGGTTGCATTGCTCGAACCATTTATCGATACTGTTGTTGTTTGCACCATGACTGCACTGGTAATTATAATTACCGGTTCTTACGATCCGAATGCTTCTTCTAATGCCGGGATTGCATTAACTTCATCTGCTTTTGCAAGTGTTTTTTCGTGGTTTCCAGTGGTTCTCTCTGTAGCAGTTATCTTGTTCGCATTGTCCACCATGATTTCTTGGTCCTATTATGGCTTAAAAGCGTGGGGGTATCTTTTCGGAGAGACTAACCTGGCGATTAACACCTATAAAATTATTTTTTGCCTGTTTGTCATTGTTGGTTCTTCAATGAGTCTGGGGTCTGTATTCGACTTTGGAGATGCAATGATATTCGCCATGGCATTTCCCAACGTGTTAGGGTTATTGTTTTTGTCTAAAGAAGTTAGAGCTGATTTAAAGTCTTACCTGTCCAGGGTTAAGAGCGGAGAAATTAAGAGATTTAAATAACAGATCTTCCATGAATTCTCCATGGAAAGAATTATTCCTGCTATTTAAAGAAGAGCGGAAGCAGTTACTGATTTTCTTCGTACTTATTGTAATAATTCTGATATTCAAGTGGAACATTCCCAATTGGTTTCCAAGTGACGATTCTTTTTTAACCGAGACTAAACTTACATTCGACAAAATTGAGACCGGAGTTGAAGTGTCAAAACGCAAACCCCTGGATCAGAATATTAAAATAGATATAAATACCGATGATACTTTGAGTTGGGTTGCTCTTGGTTTTTCCAGGAGACAAAGCGAAATAATAATCAATTACAAGAACATAGTAGGTGGTTTTGATTCTTTATCCGAACTGAACAAAGTATACATTGTAGATGAAGAAAAATACGCCTCGATTAAAAACCACCTGTATTTTAAGGCCAGAAAGGTAGATAATGAACCAGCCATGGCAGCCGAAGAACAAAGAATTGAAGCTAAAAACAGGGAAGTTGAATTAACACCGTTTCCATTCGATCCCAATACTGTAACCCGGAATGAACTAAAGAAAATGGGGTTGAAGGAGCATCAAGTAAAAAACTGGATAAACTATCGCGAGAAAGTGGGTTTGTTTGGGAGTAAGGAGGAATTGCTCAAGCTTTATGCGTTAAGTGAAACCGAATTTGTTGTGCTGGAACCATATATTTCATTAGAGGAACCAACTGAAGAAGAATTGGGCATAAGTAAAGAGGAAATAGTACTCGATCTTAACCATTGCGATTCATTGAGTTTAGTTGCTATCAATGGAATTGGTCCTTACTATTCCCATTTAATCCTCGACTACCGAAATAGATTAGGAGGGTTTCATTCCGTTAAACAATTGTATGAAATCTCTAAAATCCGGAAGGAAACGATAGATAAATGTTATCACCTGTTTAAAGTGGAGTCCGAACCCAACATTGAAAAGATAGATTTAAACTCCGATAACTTCCAACTATTTTTGAAGCACCCATATTTCGATTACTATCACACTAAAAAAATATTTGATTACAAAAATGAACAGGGAAAATTTACATCTTTGCGCGACTTAAATAAGGTGGGATTCATTGAGCCAGATTATGTTGATCAAATAACCCCTTATCTTAAAATTGAAAGTGATACAAGATAAATTAGACTTAGTAATTAGGGAGGTTCCCGATTTCCCAAAACCTGGAATAAAATTTAAGGATATAACCCCTATTCTAAAGCAACCAGAACTGTGTAGAGAAATTATTCTTGAAATTGAGAAACAGTTTTCTGCTGAATCCATTGATGTCATCGTTGGTGTTGAAAGTAGAGGGTTCTTATTTGGTATGTTATTGGCTCAACAATTGAACGTGCCGTTTGTTACCGTCAGAAAGAAAGGTAAGTTGCCGTATAATACAGTGTCTTATAAATACGACCTGGAGTATGGTACTGCTGAAATTGAAATGCATGTTGATGCAATAGAACCGGGGCAAAATGTATTGGTACATGATGACCTTTTGGCAACCGGGGGAACTGCAGTGGCCGCTGCAGAATTGATTAAAAAACAAGGTGGAAATGTTGCAGGTTTTTCCTTCATTATTGAACTTTTGTTCCTTGATGGAGCTGCACGATTAAAACAATATTCTAACAAAGTACTTAGCTTAGTAAGCTATTAAATTTAAACATTATGGATTTTAACCCTTCTGAAAATGAGAGAATGATCCGGGATATGGTTCGTGATTTTTGTGAAAAGGAAATCAGACCCTATTTCATGGAATGGGATGAATCTCAGGAGTTCCCGGTTTCCGTATTTAAAAAGCTCGGTGAACTTGGCTTAATGGGAGTTTTGGTACCAACAGAATACGGTGGTTCGGGTTTTAAATACCAAGAATACGTTACCGTAATTTCGGAGATTGCGAAAGTTTGTGGTTCAATTGGACTCAGTGTAGCTGCGCACAATAGTTTGTGTACCGGACATATTTTGGCATTTGGAAACGATGAGCAAAAACGCAAATACCTGCCAAAGTTGGCTACTGCTGAATGGATAGGAGCCTGGGGACTTACAGAGCAAAATACGGGTTCAGATGCAGGAGGAATGCTTACCACTGCAGTTGAAGATGGAGATCATTTTGTACTTAACGGGAGTAAGAACTTCATCACCCATGGAAAATCAGGTGATGTTGCGGTAGTAATAGCACGGACTGGAGAAAAAGGCGATTCACACGGCATGACAGCGTTTGTGATAGAAAAAGGGGCTCCTGGTTTTTCCGCCGGTAAGAAAGAAAATAAGCTTGGAATGCGAGCGTCGGAAACAACCGAACTCATATTTGATAATTGCAGAATACCTAAGGAAAATCTTTTAGGTAAGGTTGGAGAAGGTTTTATTCAAGCGATGAAGGTCCTGGATGGTGGAAGAATTTCAATAGCATCCCTTGGGTTAGGAATAGCAAGAGGAGCATATGAAGCTGCACTAAAATATTCTAAAGAACGTGAACAGTTTGGTAAACCCATTTCGAGTTTTCAGGGCATTGGATTTAAGTTAGCAGATATGGCTACCGAAATATCAGCCGCTGAATTGGTTACCAGAAAAGCTGCTGATTTAAAGGATCGAGGTGTAAACGTAACCAAAGAGGGGGCTATGGCTAAGTACTTAACTTCCGAGGTTGGAGTTCGGGTTTCAACTGAAGCTGTTCAGATATTTGGTGGTTATGGCTATACTAAAGACTTTCCGGTAGAAAAGTTTTATAGGGATTCGAAGTTGTGTACCATTGGTGAAGGAACTTCAGAGGTTCAAAAACTGGTAATTGCAAGAGAAATATTAAAATAGTTTTTTTTAAACAGATAAAAATCTATTTTTGCAGCCCAAAATTTAGAAGAAGAAAGAATATGTTGATCATTCCTGTAAAAGAAGGTGAAAATATCGATAGAGCGGTAAAGAAGTACAAGAAGAAGTTTGAGCGAACTGGTGTAATGAGAGAATTACGTCGCCGTCAAAAATTTTCTAAGCCATCGATAGTGCGAAGAGAACAAGTTCTTAAAGCAATTTACATCCAACAGTTAAGAGACGCTGAGGCATAGTTAATTAAGCTGACTTAAGCTTAATTTAAGATATTTTACGTACTAGAGCAGACTATAAATTCTTTATATTTATAGTCTGTTTCTTTTTATGCCTATTTCCGAATTCGTAAAATATATTCAAACCGAAAAAAGACTTTCCCCACATACCCTTGTTGCTTATAAACGCGACATTGAATTCTTCCAGGCATTTATTAAATCAGAGTTTGAACTGAGTGATTTCTCAAAAGTCACCCATCAAATTGTGCGATCTTGGTTAGTTCATCTAAAACAACAGGATATCTCTAACCGGAGTATTAATCGCAAACTTTCATCGCTTAAGGCTTTCTATAAATATTTACTTACCAATGGAAAGGTTTCCGAAAATCCATTGGCAAAGGTGGTTGCACCAAAGGTTGGAAAGCGACTTCCGGAATTTGTAGAAAAGGAAAAAGTAGATACTTTACTTGAGACAGAATCGGAATTTGATCACGACGATTTGAGGGATAACCTCATTATTGAACTACTGTATTTTACTGGAATCCGTTTGTCGGAATTAATTGGCATTAAGCTTTCCGACATTGACAGTACTAACCAGCAGGTAAAAGTTCTTGGAAAACGAAACAAGGAGAGAATAATACCGTTATCATCTGAAGTGCTGAAAAACATAGCAGATTATCTCAATGTCAGGAATAATCTTCCGGTTCTTGAAACCGATCATTTTTTGGTTACATCTAAAGGAAAAAAGCTCTATCCCAAATTGGTATATAGAATTGTAAATAAAAGACTAGGTACTGTGTCTACACAGGATAAGAAAAGTCCCCATGTTTTGAGGCATACTTTCGCCACTCATCTTTTAAATAATGGAGCTGATCTAAATGCCGTAAAAGAATTATTGGGTCATGCGAATCTTTCTGCGACGCAGATTTATACGCATAACACATTTGAAAAATTGAAAACTATTTATAAACAAGCACACCCTCGTGCATAAAAATAAGGAGGATATATGAAAATTGAAATTCATTCAATTCACTTCGATGCTGATGAAAAACTAGAAGCGTTTATTGGTTCTAAAATGGATAAACTTGATCAGTATTATGATAACATTATTAACGGGGAAGTATTTTTAAGGTTAGATAAATCAGATTCTAACGATAACAAGATTGCTGAGATCAAGCTTAAGATTCCAGGAAATGAGTTGTTTGTAAAGAAACAATGTAAGTCTTTTGAAGAGGCAACGGATACGGCTGTTGAAGCGTTAAGAAGGCAGGTTAAAAAGCATAAAGAAAAACTTCGGAAGTATTAATCTTAACTGGTTTTTCGGCCCCAATTTTGGGGCCGAAAAACCAGAAATTAATTGACCAAACAAAAAAAATCAAAAACCACTTTTTCATACACATTTCTTTTCTACATTTGCAGACCTTTTTCGGGGCAGGTTTTTGCCCCTTAAGAGTGTCGTTCTTTACGAGTCGATTTTGCCGGTGTAGCTCAGTTGGCCAGAGCAGCTGATTTGTAATCAGCATGTCGGGGGTTCGAATCCCTCCACCGGCTCCTTGTTGGGGAGATTCCAGAGTGGCCAAATGGGGCAGACTGTAAATCTGTTGCGAAAGCTTCGTAGGTTCGAATCCTGCTCTCCCCACTATTATATTAAAAGCGGGAGTAGCTCAGTTGGTAGAGCATCAGCCTTCCAAGCTGAGGGTCGCGAGTTCGAATCTCGTCTCCCGCTCTTTTAATGGCCGGTGTAGCTCAGTGGTAGAGCGCTTCCTTGGTAAGGAAGAGGTCACGGGTTCAACTCCCGTCATTGGCTCGATTATGTATATTATTACTATCAATATAAATTAAGATTATTTATTACTATTTACTATGGCTAAAGAAAAGTTTGATCGTTCGAAACCGCACTTAAATATTGGTACCATAGGTCACGTAGACCATGGTAAAACAACATTAACTGCGGCAATTACTAAAACACTCGCAGATAAAGGATTGTCTGAAGTTAGAGATTTCGCATCTATTGACAACGCTCCTGAAGAAAAGGAAAGAGGTATTACAATTAATACGTCTCACGTTGAATACCAAACAGCTGGTCGTCACTATGCTCACGTTGATTGCCCTGGTCACGCGGATTATGTAAAAAACATGGTTACTGGTGCTGCTCAAATGGACGGTGCTATTTTGGTTGTTGCTTCTACTGATGGCCCTATGCCACAAACTAGAGAGCATATCCTATTAGCTCGTCAGGTTGGTGTACCTAAATTGGTTGTATTCATGAATAAAGTGGATATGGTTGATGATGAAGAACTTTTGGAATTAGTTGAAATGGAAATCAGAGAATTACTTGATTTCTATGAGTACGAAGGAGATGATACTCCAATTATCCAAGGGTCTGCTTTAGGTGCATTGGAAGGAAAAGCTGAATGGCAGGATAAAGTAATGGAATTGATGGATGCTGTTGATTCTTTCATTCCACTTCCTCCAAGAGATATTGATAAAGATTTTATTATGCCAATTGAGGATGTATTCTCAATTACTGGTCGTGGTACTGTTGCTACTGGTCGTATCGAAGCTGGTGTTGCTTTAACAGGTGACGAAGTTGATATTATCGGTTTTGGTGCTGAGAAAATGAAATCTACAATTACTGGAGTTGAAATGTTCCGTAAGATTTTAGATAGAGGTGAAGCTGGAGATAATGTAGGTCTGCTTCTAAGAGGTATAGAGAAAAGTGAAATCAAAAGAGGTATGGTAATCGCTAAACCTGGATCAATCACTCCTCATACAAAATTCAAAGCTGAGATTTATGTGTTGAAGAAAGAAGAAGGTGGTCGTCACACTCCTTTCCACAACAAATACCGTCCTCAGTTTTATTTGAGAACTACTGATGTTACTGGTGAGATTATTTTACCAGCTGATCGTGAAATGGTACTTCCTGGTGATAACCTTACTATCGAAGTAAATCTTATTGCTGCTGTTGCGGTAAACAAAGGTTTGAAGTTCGCAATGCGTGAAGGTGGCCGAACTGTTGGTGCAGGTCAGGTAACTGAAATCATTGAGTAACATTTAAATACTTAAAGCAGCGAAAGGTGCTCCTTTTTTAGGGAGCACCTTTTATTGCTTATTAATACGGGCGTAGCTCAGTTGGTAGAGCATTGGTCTCCAAAACCAAGGGCCGTGAGTTCGAATCTTACCGCCCGTGCAAATAGAATGAAATGAACGGAATAAAAAATTACATATTGGAGTCTTATGACGAAATGGTTCATAAGGTTAGTTGGCCTAACTGGAGCAGCCTTCAGAATAGTGCAATTGTGGTATTATTCACAACATTTCTATTCGCTATGGTGGTTTATGCCATGGACTCAGTTTTTGGGCAAATGATGAAGTTTTTTTATATCCAAATATTCGGGTAAGAGATAACGATGGCCGAAGAAATTAAAAAACACTGGTACGTTGTTCGTGCAATCAGTGGCAAAGAGAAGAAGGTAAAGGAATACATTGAGATGGAAATCGAGCGTCTTAAAATGGGCGGTTTCGTTTCTCAAATTCTTATACCAACAGAAAAAGTATTTCAAATTAGAAATGGTAAGAAAGTTTCTAAGGAGAGAAACTTTTTCCCGGGATACATTTTAATAGAGGCTTCATTGGTTGGTGAAGTTCCTCACGTTATTAAAGCTGTTCCCAACGTTATTGGATTTTTAGGTGGTAGTAAGGGTGGAGTGCCCATGCCATTGAGAAAATCTGAAGTTAATCGTATTCTCGGAAAAGTTGACGAATTGTCTGAAACAGATGAAGGTCTTAACATTCCGTTCATTATTGGTGAGGCGGTAAAAGTTATCGACGGACCATTTAATTCCTTTACTGGGGTTATTGAAGAGATTAACGAAGAGAAAAAGAAACTTAAGGTAATGGTGAAAATATTCGGAAGAAAGACACCATTAGAATTAAGTTACATGCAAGTTGAAAAAGAATAATGTCTGCTTCCAAGTATATTATAAATGGTTCTTCGGAACCGCATTGTTAAACTATTAAAGATGGCAAAAGAAGTAAGTGGTCTAATTAAGTTGCAAATCAGAGGAGGAGCAGCTAACCCGTCACCCCCGGTAGGTCCTGCATTAGGTGCGAAAGGTGTGAATATTATGGAGTTTTGCAAGCAATTCAATGCGAGAACTCAGGAAAAAGCCGGTAAAGTACTCCCTGTAGTAATTACTGTCTATTCTGACAAATCGTTTGATTTTATTGTTAAAACGCCACCGGTAGCTGTTCAGCTTTTAGAAGCTGCTAAATTGAAGTCTGGTTCTCCGGAATCGAACAGAAAGAAAGTAGCTAAGGTTAGCAAGGACGTGATTAGAAAAATTGCTGAGGACAAAATGCCTGACCTTAACTGCTTTACGGTTGAATCTGCTATGGAAATGGTAGCAGGTACTGCTCGAAGTATGGGAATTACCATAAGAAAGTAATTAAGGCATTTTAAAAGAAAGAAAAATGGCTATAACAAAAAAGCAAAAAGATGCGATAAGCAAAATCGAAAAAGATAGAGCTTATTCGCTTACAGATGCCACTAAATTGGTGAAAGAAATTTCTACCATGAAATTTGATGCTTCTGTAGATGTCGCTGTACGTTTAGGTGTTGATCCTCGTAAGGCAAACCAAATGGTCAGAGGAACGGTAACCCTTCCACATGGAACCGGGAAAGATGTAAAAGTATTAGCTCTTGTTACTCCTGATAAAGAGGAAGAAGCAAAAGCAGCTGGTGCTGATTATGTTGGACTTGATGAATACGTGGAAAAAATCAAAGGCGGATGGACAGATGTTGACGTAATTGTCACAATGCCTTCCTGCATGGGTAAGGTTGGTGCTCTGGGACGTATTTTAGGTCCAAGAGGATTAATGCCAAATCCAAAAACAGGTACCGTAACTATGGACATTTCTAAGGCAGTTAGTGACGTCAAAGCCGGAAAAATTGACTTTAAAGTTGATAAATTCGGAATTGTACACGCTGCGTTTGGTAAAGTATCTTTTGATAGTGAAAAACTTCTAGAAAATGCGAATGAGCTTATGCAAACTATTGTAAAGCTTAAACCCGTAGCTGCTAAAGGAACTTACATTAAAAGTGTATTTATCTCTAGTACTATGAGTCCAAGTATTGAAGTTGACACAAAATCATTTTAGTAATTAGTATCTCATTCATTGTTATATGACAAAAGAAGAAAAAACGAGATGCATTGAGGATCTTGCCGGAAAGCTGACAAGCACAAACGTTGTTTATTTAGCGGATGTTGCTGGTCTGGACGCTGAAGCCACCTCAAAGCTTCGTAGACTGTGTTTTAATAAGGAAGTTGGTTTCCAAGTTGTAAAAAACACCCTTTTACGTAAAGCTATGGAGAGGGTTGAAGACCGTGATTACAGTGAATTATTTGATGTATTGAAAGGAAATACGTCACTTATGACTGCTGAGTTCGGTAATACACCTGCTAAGTTGATTAAGGAATTTAGAACGAAACAAGACAAGCCTATTTTAAAAGGCGCTTGGATTGAAGAGACCGTATTCGTTGGTGATAACCAATTGAGTATGCTTGCCGATCTTAAGTCTAAAAACGAACTTATTGCGGAAGTTGTTGCATTGCTTCAATCCCCTGCTAAGAACGTTGTTTCTGCTCTTCAATCTGGAGGTTCAACCTTATCAGGAGTAGTTAAAACGCTTTCGGAGAGACCCGAATAATGTACAAGTATCAAACAATTAATTAATTAGTAAAAAATTTAAATACAATATAAAATGGCTGATTTAAAAGCTTTTGCAGAACAACTAGTTAACTTAACAGTAAAGGAAGTTAACGAACTAGCTGAAATTCTTAAAGACGAGCATGGTATCGAGCCTGCTGCTGCTGCAGTTGCAGTTGCTGGTCCTGCTGCTGGTGGTGGCGATGCTGCTGCTGCTGAGGAAAAAACTGAGTTCAATGTAGAACTTAAAGCTGGTGGACCTAATAAACTTAAAGTAGTTAAGTTGGTAAAAGAACTTACTGGTCAAGGACTTAAAGAAGCTAAAGCTATCGTTGATGGCGCTCCTGCTATGTTAAAAGAAGGTGTTGCTAAAGACGAAGCTGAAGCGCTGAAATCTCAGCTCGAAGAAATAGGAGCTGAAGTTGAGCTTAAGTAGTTCACTTTATAATATTTTTTGCACAGGTTTAGACCCCTTAGTGGGTCTAAACCCTTGTGCGTTTATAGCTATTTGATTGTTTAATTAATTTTTCATCGATTGTTCTATGGATAAGAAACAAACGATATCAGGCGAAAGAATAAATTTTGGTTCTGCTAAAAAATTAGAGTATCCTGATTTTCTTGATATTCAACTTAAGTCATTTCAAGATTTTTTCCAATTGGAAACTACTCCTGAAAACCGTGAAAACGAAGGACTTTACAACGTTTTTAGTGAAAACTTTCCAATTACAGATGCTCGAAACAACTTTGTGTTGGAGTTTCTGGATTATTTCGTCGATCCACCTAGGTATTCTATTGAAGAAACCATTGAAAGAGGTCTGACTTATAGCGTTCCGCTAAAGGCCAAGTTAAAACTGTATTGTACAGATCCGGAGCATGAGGATTTTGAAACAATCGTTCAGGATGTATATCTTGGAACAATTCCTTACATGTCACCTAAAGGATCTTTCATTATCAACGGTGCAGAAAGGGTTGTGGTTTCTCAGTTGCATAGATCACCAGGTGTGTTCTTTGGACATAGTTTCCATGCAAACGGAACGAAGCTGTATTCAGCACGTGTAATTCCTTTCAAGGGTTCTTGGATTGAATTCGCAACCGATATCAACTCTGTAATGTACGCTTACATTGACAGAAAGAAAAAATTGCCAGTTACCACTTTGTTGAGAGCTATTGGCTACGAAAGTGATAAAGATATTCTTGAGATTTTCGGTCTTGCTGATGAGATCAAGGTAAACAAAACCCAGTTAAAGAAAGCCCGTGGTAGAAAATTAGCTGCAAGGGTTCTTAAAACCTGGTTCGAAGATTTCGTGGATGAAGATACAGGAGAAGTTGTATCTATTGAGCGTAACGAAGTTCTGGTTGACCGTGAAACCATTTTAGAGGACGAGCACGTTGATCTAATTCTGGATTCAGGATCAAAAACAATTTTGTTACACAAAGATGATCCGGATGTTGCAGATTACACCATTATCTACAACACCTTACAGAAAGATCCATCTAACTCAGAAATTGAAGCCGTAGAGCACATCTATCGAATCCTTCGTAATGCTGAGCCACCGGATGAGGAAACTGCCCGTGGTATTATCGATAAGCTATTCTTCTCAGACAAGCGATACGACCTTGGAGAAGTAGGACGATACAGAATCAATAAGAAATTGAACTTAGACATTGACATGGAGACTAAGATCCTGTCTAAGCAAGATATTATTGAGATCATTAAATATTTGATCGAATTGATCAACTCCAAAACTGACGTTGATGATATCGATCACCTTTCAAACAGAAGAGTTCGTACCGTTGGAGAACAATTGTACAACCAGTTTGGAGTTGGTTTGGCTCGTATGGCCAGAACCATTCGTGAGCGAATGAATGTTAGAGATAATGAGGTGTTTACTCCAATTGATTTGATTAACGCGAAGACATTGTCTTCTGTAATCAATTCTTTCTTTGGAACAAATCAGCTTTCTCAGTTCATGGATCAGACAAATGCCTTGTCTGAGGTAACTCACAAAAGAAGAATGTCTGCATTAGGACCCGGAGGTTTATCTCGTGAAAGAGCTGGGTTTGAGGTTCGTGATGTTCACTACACTCACTATGGAAGACTTTGTACCATTGAAACTCCGGAAGGACCAAACATTGGTTTGATTTCTTCACTTTGTGTATTTGCGAAGATCAATAAACTTGGGTTTATTGAAACTCCATACAGAAAAGTTACCGATGGTAAAGTTAATCTTGAAGAAGATGTGACTTACCTGGCAGCTGAAGAAGAAAACGGACACATTATCGCTCAGGCAAATGCCGAGATCGATAACAAAGGAAACTTCTTAACAGATAAAATTAAAGCAAGATTCGAAGGTGATTTCCCAATTGTAAACAATGCGGAATTAAGCCTTATGGATGTTGCGCCTAATCAGATTGCCTCAATTGCAGCTTCTTTGATTCCTTTCTTGGAGCACGATGATGCGAACAGGGCTTTGATGGGATCAAACATGCAGCGTCAGGCAGTTCCATTGCTTAGACCAGAAGCGCCAATCGTAGGTACCGGACTTGAAGCTCCGGTTGCTGAAGATTCTCGAGTTCTTGTAACTGCAGAGAACGATGGTGTTATTGACTATGTTGACGCTACTAAGATTATTGTAAAATACGATCGTACCGATGAAGACCGATTGGTGAACTTTGATGATGAGTATAAAACTTATCACCTGACCAAGTTTGCTAAAACCAATCAGTCTACCTGTATGAATCACCGACCTATTATTAAAAGAGGTCAACGTATTACTAAAGGACAAGTTCTTACTGAAGGTTATGCCACACAAGATGGTGAATTAGCATTGGGTAGAAACTTATTGGTTGCATTCATGCCTTGGAAAGGGTACAACTTTGAGGATGCGATTGTAATTTCAGAGAACGTTGTAAAAGACGATATCTATACTTCAGTTCATATCGAAGAGTATACCTTGGAAGTTCGTGACACCAAATTAGGTGTTGAAGAATTGACAGCCGATATCCCTAACGTTAGCGAAGAAGCTACTAAAAACCTGGATGAGAACGGATTGATTCGAGTGGGTACCCACGTAAAAGAGGGTGACATTCTAATTGGAAAAATTACTCCGAAAGGAGAAACTGATCCTACTCCGGAGGAAAAACTGCTTAGAGCAATCTTTGGTGATAAAGCAGGTGATGTAAAAGATGCTTCATTGAAAGTTTCTCCATCCGTTAAAGGAGTGGTTACTAACAAGAAGTTATTCTCCAGAAAAGTTAAAGACAGAAAAGTTAAGTTACAAGAGAAGCAACTTCTTGAAGAAATCGATGAAGAATTTAACAAGAAAAATGCTGAGCTTAAATCAATTTTGGTTGACAAGCTATTTACTATCGTTAGTGGTAAAACTTCTCAAGGAGTTTACAATAACTTTAGAGAAGATGTTATTCCAAAAGGAACCAAGTTTACGCTTAAGTTGCTTAACTCGGTAGATTACACTGATATCAGTGCTTCAGGCTGGACTACAGATAAAGCTAAGAACGAAGTAATTCGTAAGTTACTTCACAACTTCCACGTGAAGAGAAGTGAAGCGATTGGTGAGTCTAAAAGAGAGAAATTTAAAGTTTCTATCGGTGACGAATTACCAACGGGAATCGTTCAATTGGCTAAGGTTTATGTAGCTAAGAAACGTAAGCTGAAAGTTGGAGATAAAATGGCTGGGCGTCATGGTAACAAAGGTATTGTTGCAAAAATCGTGCGTCAGGAAGATATGCCATTTATGGAAGATGGGACTCCGGTAGATATTGTACTTAATCCATTGGGTGTACCTTCAAGGATGAACTTGGGTCAGATTTATGAGTCTATCTTAGGATGGGCAGGACTTAAGTTAGGAATGAAGTTCGCCACACCAATTTTTGATGGTGCAAGTTTAGATGAGATTGATGCCTATGCTGAAAAAGCAGGAATTCCAAAACAGGGACATACTCAATTGATTGACGGTGCTACTGGAGAGAAATTTGATCAGTTAGCTACGGTTGGTGTAATTTACATGTTGAAACTGCATCACTTGGTTGATGATAAGATGCATGCAAGATCTATCGGACCATACTCATTAATTACGCAGCAACCTCTTGGTGGTAAAGCACAATTTGGTGGACAGCGTTTTGGTGAAATGGAGGTTTGGGCACTTGAAGCATTTGGAGCTGCAAACATTCTTCAGGAAATACTTACTGTAAAATCTGATGATGTTATTGGTAGAGCTAAGGCATACGAGAAAATCGTAAAAGGTGAGAATATGCCTACGCCAGGTGTTCCGGAATCATTTAACGTACTCCTTCACGAGATGAGAGGATTATGTTTGAATATTTCATTAGATAAGGATTAAATCTAGATACTTAACTCATTATAATAGTTTAGAATGGCTTTGAGAAAAGATAATAGAGTAAACAGCGACTTTAACAAAATCACAATCAGTTTAGCATCTCCTGAGAATGTTTTAGAACATTCAAGAGGTGAGGTGTTAAAACCAGAGACAATCAATTATAGAACGTATAAACCAGAAAGAGATGGTTTGTTCTGTGAGCGAATTTTTGGCCCTGTGAAGGATTATGAGTGTCATTGTGGAAAATACAAACGTATTCGATACAAAGGCATCATTTGTGATCGTTGTGGAGTAGAGGTTACCGAAAAGAAAGTACGTAGAGAAAGAATGGGACACATTGCGCTGGTTGTTCCTGTTGCCCATATCTGGTACTTTAAATCTTTACCTAACAAAATTGGTTATCTACTTGGATTGCCAAGTAAAAAATTGGATTCAATTATCTACTATGAAAGATATGTTGTAATCCAGGCAGGTGAAGCAAGAAATGCTGAAGGTGAGGAACTTCAAATAATGGAGTTTTTGACTGAAGAGGAATACTTGGATATCCTGGATACTTTACCAAAAGAGAATCAGTACTTGGATGATTCTGACCCGAACAAATTCATTTGTAAAATGGGTGCAGAAGCTTTGTTTGATTTGTTGAAGAATTTGGATTTGGATAAGCTTTCTTATGAGCTTAGACACAAAGCAAATACGGAGACTTCGCAACAAAGAAAGAAAGAGGCGTTGAAGAGATTGCAGGTAGTTGAGTCGTTGAGAGATGCCAACACCCGTATGGAAAATCGTGCCGAATGGATGATTGTAAAAATCGTTCCGGTTATTCCACCAGAACTTCGTCCACTAGTCCCATTGGATGGTGGTCGTTTTGCCACTTCTGATTTGAATGACTTGTACCGTAGGGTTATTATTCGAAACAATCGTCTAAAGAGACTACTTGAGATTAAAGCTCCGGAGGTTATCCTTAGAAATGAGAAAAGGATGCTTCAGGAAGCGGTTGATTCATTATTCGATAACTCTAGAAAATCTTCTGCAGTTAAGACTGAGTCAAATCGTGCACTTAAATCACTTTCAGATTCTTTGAAAGGAAAGCAAGGTCGATTCCGTCAAAACCTATTGGGTAAAAGGGTTGATTATTCTGCTCGTTCGGTTATCGTGGTTGGACCAGATTTGAAATTGCACGAATGTGGTATTCCTAAAGATATGGCTGCAGAGCTTTACAAACCTTTTGTGATCCGAAAAATGATCGAGAGGGGAATTGTAAAGACGGTGAAATCGGCTAAGAAAATTGTTGACCGTAAAGAGCCTGTAATTTGGGATATTTTGGAGAATGTTTTGAAAGGACACCCGGTTCTTCTAAACAGGGCCCCAACCCTTCACAGATTAGGTATTCAGGCTTTTCAACCCAAATTGATTGAAGGAAAAGCCATTCAATTGCACCCGTTAGTGTGTACTGCATTTAACGCGGATTTTGATGGTGACCAAATGGCGGTTCACCTTCCGTTGGGTAGTGCTGCAATTTTGGAAGCTCAATTGTTGATGCTGGCTTCTCACAATATCCTTAACCCTGCTAACGGAGCTCCAATTGCGGTTCCTTCCCAGGATATGGTATTGGGCCTTTACTATACTACTAAATCCAGAAAATCCACAAAAGAACATCCGGTAAAAGGAGAAGGAATGACATTCTATTCTTCAGAAGAGGTTCTTATTGCTTTCAATGAAAAGAAATTGGATCTACATGCTAACATCAAAGTTAAAGTTGATGATATGGTTGATGGAGAGGCTGTTTCACATGTAATTGAAACTTCTTGTGGTCGTGTGTTATTCAATAAACATGTTCCGGCTGAAGTTGGTTATATCAATGAAGTTCTTACTAAAAAGACACTTCGTGATATCATTGGCCGTGTATTGAAAGTTACAGGATTTGCACAAACTGCGAAATTCCTTGACGATATTAAGGACATGGGATTCTATATGGCCTATAAAGGTGGACTGTCGTTCAACCTGGGTGATATTATTATTCCACCAGAAAAAGATCAATTGCTGAATGCTGCTAATGCTGAAGTTGATGATGTAATGTCTAATTACAACATGGGATTGATCACTAACAATGAGCGTTACAATCAGATTATTGATATTTGGACACATACAAACTCTAAATTGACGCATACTTTGATGAACCGTCTTAAAACGGATAACCAAGGTTTCAACTCAATTTTCATGATGTTCGATTCTGGCGCAAGGGGTTCTAAAGAGCAAATTCGTCAGCTGAGTGGAATGCGTGG
Source organism: Crocinitomicaceae bacterium (assembly GCA_002713215.1). Classification (GTDB taxonomy): domain Bacteria; phylum Bacteroidota; class Bacteroidia; order Flavobacteriales_G; family Salibacteraceae; genus UBA2108. The sequence continues at coordinate 128,857 of PAVO01000055.1, read as the reverse complement.
TTTGATGGCTAAGCCTAAAAAATCAGGCGCTACCGGTGGTCAGGAGATTATTGAAAACCCGATTCTTTCTAACTTTAAGGAAGGTCTTTCAATTCTTGAGTACTTTATTTCTACTCACGGTGCTCGTAAGGGACTTGCAGATACGGCTCTTAAAACGGCGGATGCAGGTTACTTAACTCGTCGATTGGTAGACGTTTCTCAAGACGTTGTTGTTACAGAAGAAGATTGTGGAACACTAAGAGGGCTAACTGCAAGTGCTTTGAAAAACAACGACGATATCGTTGAGTCACTTTCTGATCGAATCGCAGGTAGAACGTCCCTTATGGATGTACATCACCCTGAAACGGATGAATTAATTGTTGCCTCAGGCGAAGAGATTTCTGATGAAAATGCTCTGTTGATTGAAGAACTTGGAATTGAAGAAGTTGAAATTCGCTCAGTTCTTACCTGTGAAACCAGAAGAGGAGTTTGTGCCAAGTGTTATGGTAGAAGTCTTTCTTCAGGAAAAATGGTTCAACAGGGAGAAGCAGTGGGTGTTATTGCAGCTCAGTCAATTGGTGAGCCAGGTACACAGTTAACACTTCGTACATTCCACGTTGGGGGTACCGCTTCTAACATTGCTTCCGATTCAAGAATTGAAGCAAAAAGTAATGGTCGTCTTGAAGTTGATGAATTGAGAACAGTTACCAGAAAAGATGCTGAAGGCAATGATGTGGAAGCCGTAGTTGGTCGATCTGCAGAAATGAGAATTGTAGACAGCAAAGGTGGTGTTCAAATGACCGGTATTATTCCTTACGGATCTGAGTTATTTGTTAAATCAGGCGATAAGGTTAAGAAAGGTGATGTAATTTGTTCCTGGGACCCTTATAATGCAGTAATTCTTACCGAATTTGTTGGAAAAGTTCAATTCGAGAACATTGAAAAAGGAATTACATTCAAGGAAGAATCTGACGAACAAACCGGGTTTACCGAGAAGGTAATTATGGAGAATAGAGATAAGAAGAAGAATCCAATTATTCACATTGCGAATAATAAAGGTGAAGTTCTTAGATCTTATAATATTCCGGTTGGTGCACATATTATTTGCGAAGAAGGAGACAAAGTGACCAGTGGTCAAATCCTGGTTAAAATTCCTCGTCAAAGTGGTAAATCGGGTGATATTACCGGGGGTCTTCCACGTGTAACTGAATTATTCGAAGCAAGGAATCCATCAAATCCTGCTGTTGTTTCTGCAATTGATGGAATTATTTCTTACGGAAAGATTAAACGAGGTAACCGTGAAGTTATCGTTGAGTCGAGAAATGGAATGGTGAAGAAATACCTTGTTTCTTTATCCAAACATATTCTTGCCCAGGAAAATGACTTCGTAAAAGCAGGTACTCCACTTTCTGATGGAGCAATCACTCCGAATGACATTCTTGATATTAACGGCCCAACTGCTGTTCAGGAATACATTGTGAACGAAGTTCAGGAGGTTTACCGACTGCAAGGTGTGAAAATTAACGATAAGCACTTTGAAGTAATTGTTCGCCAAATGATGCGTAAAGTAGAAATTGGTGATTCTGGTGATACTCGATTCCTCGAAAATCAATTGGTTAACAAAATGGAATTCATTGAAGAGAATGACAACATTTTTGGAAAACTAATTGTGGAGGATGCAGGTGATTCTGAAAAGTATCATGCTGGTCAGATTATTACTCCTACTAATTTTAAAGATGAGAATTCAATTCTTGAAAGAAAAGAAATGAAGGTGGTTGAAGCCAGAGAGGCCAAACCTGCTATCGCAAAAACTATTCTTCAGGGAATTACTCGTGCTTCGCTTCAAACGGATAGCTTTATCTCTGCTGCTTCCTTCCAGGAAACTACTAAGGTATTGAACGAAGCTGCTGTTAAAGCGAAAGAAGATCGTCTTCTTGGACTTAAGGAAAATGTAATTGTAGGGCATAAAATACCCGCGGGTACAGGACTTCATGAGTATCAGGATTACATTGTTGGTTCTAAAGAAGAATACGACAGGTTACTCGAGATTCGCGAGGATGAAGTTATATTAGACTAATATTAACATTAAAGCCTCGCTCATAGCGGGGCTTTTTTTTATTGAATTATGGCTGAAGAAAAGCAAAACGAACAAGAAATTAATATTGAGATTAGCGAAGAAGTCTCTGAAGGAGTTTATTCAAATCTTGCTATTATTACACATAGCAACTCTGAGTTTATTGTCGATTTCATAAAGATTATGCCAGGCACTCCAAAGTCTAAGGTTAAGAGTAGAATAATTCTTACTCCGCAACATGCCAAGAGACTTATGCAAGCGTTGGAAGATAACTTAAACAAGTTCGAAGGGTTACACGGTGAAATAAAAGATCAGGGGCCTCAAACACCTCCTATACCGTTAAATTTTGGTGGACCTGCAGGTCAGGCTTAGTTTAGACTCTTCTTATTAAAGAGGATATATCCAAAGTGAAATAAGAAACTTAAATCGTTGTTCTCAGGGTTTATTTCAGGAGCATTATAATAATAATTCAACGAGAGGCTTAAAGGACCAACCGGTGAATTATATACTAGCCCCGAAGATAGAATTGAGAAATAATCCTTAAACCCTTTCTGGCGCATTTGGACTCCAGTGTTATCCTTGATTACTCGGTCGTAAGGAGCAAATACAAATGCTTCCGCTCTTAAATCAATGTTTCGGAGCACATTAAAAACAATTCTGTGGCCAGCGCTTATGTATTTGTAGGCCCTGAACGATTCCAGAAATAAAGTTTGACTTTCGGGAATGGGTTCATAAGAAGGCGAACGCAAAATGCTGGCAGTATAGTTATTGAATAAGGATTGATCGGAATAAACAAAATCGCCAGTGAGCCCAAGCCTTATAAGACCATGTTGTTTGTAATACCAGTCTAAATAGAGTTGAGCCTTGGTCCAATGATGATCTTTTAGGCTAATTGTTGCATCCTGCGCCGTAGTACCTGGTATAGTTCTTTCTTCTCCTTGTGAATAAAATCCTTTCAGTGCAATCTTAGTTCCTGAATTGGGATATAAGATGCGATTTTGAGTATTGAATTCATATTTAATCCCTGTTGTTATAGGATTGGTTTTCGTTTCGTCGGGAACGTCGTTCGATCCAAAATTTTGGGTTTGATAGTAGTTGTCCCTCAATTCGGTTAGGTTCCCCAAAAGAGTGACTTTAGCATTATTGCCAATGGGTAATTTTAATTCCAATGACCCAAAAGTTTCTCGTTTTATTAGGTAAGATGGTTTTTCATCGTCAAAAAAGAATGAGTGGCTTTTAAAGTAATTCCATGAATTCCGGATAAAGCTTATTTCAACCGAAAAGGGAATTCTCCATGCGAAATCAATTTCCCCGGATACCAAAACCGAATTGTAGAATTTCCCGAAGTAGGTGTTGGCTTTCAACATATAGCTCGGATTTGAAAATGGTAAATAAGTCAGTCCAACATATCCTGTGGAAATAGGTCTGCTCGATATTACCCCACCAAAGTCAAACTCAAAAGGTTTTGATTTGTTAACCTTAACATGCAATCGATATTTTTCAGACCTTGAATCGTAAGCACTAGAAGGGAAAATAGCGTCAATATGAGGATCGGCACTTGTTCTGTAGAAGCCTTTCTTTATTTCATTCAAATTCATTGAGGTGTCCTTGGTGGGCCACAGGTTGTTCTTAACGTATTTTCGTTGCCTCTTTTTGAGGTTATGAATGTATAGATCTCCATACACTAGATCCTTCTGATCTTTTACAAATTCCTTTCTTTTTTGTTCTCTTTCTGCAGCATTGATGCTCCGATTAACTTTCTCCCGAATTGCAGGTATCTGTTTTAATGCTTCCTGATACCCAATTTCAATAACCTCCTCAATATTTCCAAAGTCAAAGGATCCCTGTCCCGTTTGAGGCTCAATAATTAATCCTGGTGATTTAAGATTAAAATCTGTTTTACTAATTAACATGGTTCTAACCTGGCTAATTAAGTCATCACTTTTGGGAGGGGGTTCATTTGAAGTAACCTTTACTCCAATTATGTAGTCAGGCTTAAATTCATTGGTCATAATGTCATGTGGAAAGTTGTTATACAATCCGCCATCGTACAATAGTTTACCGTCGACTTCAATGGGTTTGATCAAAAATGGATAAGTAAATGAGGCACGAACCGCAGTACTTAAATTTCCAAATGCGAAGACAAACTCTTCTTTAGCATCTATATCTGCCGCAACACATCTAAAAGGGATCAGCAGGCTGTCGAAATCATACCGCGCAGCCGCAGAGGCCTTAGAAAATATGCGCATCATTTCGAAATCTACTTTCGAAGTTGAAATAACATTGGTAGGAAGTGAGTTGGACAATGAGAAGTCCTTCGAAACTTTTACCGTAAACATAGCGGCACTAGGATCATCTTTCTTGAAAAAGTACTGTTCACTGGCATTGAGGTCACCACGGGTCATGGCTATAAACTCGTCTGAAGTGAGAAATGCCTTTATTTCTTCTACCGAATAACCAGAGGCATACATAGCACCAACAAAGGCTCCCGAGGACGTTCCCGTAATAAAATCAATAGGAATGTTGTTCTCTTCCAATGCCTGAATTACACCAAGATGTGCAACTCCATTGGCACCACCGCCCGATAATACCAACCCCACCTTTTGCGAATAGAGGGAATGAAAAAACCCTGATAGCAGAAATAAAGTGGTAAGTATTAATTTTTGTGGTAGCACTTTTTAGTCAATGTGTAACAAAGGTATCAATTGGAGTAATTTTTCGATAGTCTTTTAACTAATGAATTAATGCTTTCAACTGCTCGCGACAAGCAAGATCCGTACCACGAATACATTCGGCCGTCGACTAAAACAACTTGACTTCGTGGGAATTTTTTCTGAAATATTTCCCGATTCTTTTCTTTAAACGGGTAGGGCTCTGATGAAAGGAAAATATAATCGGGTTTATACTTCATCAATTCATGATCAGAAACCTCCGGATACCTTCCCGGTTTTTGATCAAATACGTTGCTAAAACCAATTGTGTTTAACACAGAGTTGATAAATGTATTTTGTCCTGCCACCATTATGGGGTCATTCCAGATAAGGTATGCTACACTTCCTGAAATTGAATTTTCCAGGGAAATAAAATCAGAAGAAATTTTCTCGTTTAGTTTCCTACTTAGATCAGTAGCACCAGTTATTTTACCCAAATCACTGATCATTATTAAAGCTTCATTCAATGAATTTACATCGCTCGTGTAGGTTGGATATAACGATTGAAGCCGCAAAACATCTTCCTTATTGTTTTCCTCCTTGTTACAAACAACCAGGTCAGGATTTAGATTTGAAATTAATTCGAAATTCAGGTCTTTGGTACCTCCAACCATGGTTCTTGAAGTACGAAGATGCTTGGGATGTGTACAGAATCGGGTAACACCAACCAGTTTTTTATCCATTCCTAAATCAACCAACAACTCCGATTGAGATGGAACCAATGAAATTATTCTCTTGGGTAATCTATCAATATGAATTTGGTGCCCTATTTGATCAAGGATCTCCAAATTCTAGTGAAGGGCATCAATTATATCGTACTTGGTAATTATGTGCGCATTTCCTTCTCCATCATTAACCAATAAGGCTGAATTATTCTTATTGATTAATTTGCTAATGTCTTCCACGCTGTCATTGGCGTTAACTACGGGGAAAGCATCCTGCATAACGTCCTTTACATACCCCTTTCTAATTGAAGGATCTTCAATCAATTGAGCAAATAAATAATTATCGGATAATGAACCAACGAAGCTACCATTGGAAGTAACAGGAATTTGAGAAATGTCAAATTGCTTCATTTTAAGCAAAGCATCTTCAATATGCGCGTCTTCCGAAACCGTAATAAGAGCCTTGTCCTTGTGGTTTTCGATTAAATCCAATGCAGTTTGTTCGCGATCGATAAATCCATGATCTTTCATCCAATCGTCATTGAATATTTTACCAACGTACCGACTACCATGGTCATGGAACAGTACAACCACAACATCACCTTCCTTAAAACGATCTTTCATTTGAACAATGCCTGCCATGGCCGCACCGGCAGAGTTGCCAACAAAAACCCCTTCCTTTCGGGCCAGGTATCGGGTATAAACGGCTGCATCCTTATCCGTAACCTTTTCAAAATGATCAATCACATCGAAGTCTACATTTTTGGGTAGGATATCTTCACCAATTCCTTCTGTGATATAAGGATAGATTTCGTTATCGTCAAAGACTCCTGTTTCGTGATATTTCTTAAATACTGATCCATAAGTGTCAATACCCAGTACTTGTATATCCGGATTTTGCTCTTTTAAGTACTTTCCAACACCTGAGATGGTTCCTCCGGTTCCAACACCCACCACAAAGTGGGTTATTCTTCCTTCGGTTTGTTCCCAAATTTCAGGGCCAGTGCTCAAATAATGAGCTTTGGTGTTACTCGTATTATCATACTGATTTACGTACAGACTATTCGGAATTTCATCCGCTAGTCTTCTGGCAACAGAATAGTACGAACGAGGATCTTCAGGTGCTACTGCGGTTGGTGTTACGATAACTTCGGCACCCATGGCTCTTAGAATGTCCATTTTTTCCTTCGACTGCTTATCTGCTAACGTGCAAATAAGTTTATATCCTTTGGCAATACAAGCCAGGGCCAATCCCATTCCGGTGTTACCACTGGTTCCCTCAATTACAGTTCCACCGGGTTTAATCAAGCCTTCTTTCTCAGCGTCTTCAATCATTTGAAGCGCCATTCTATCTTTTACAGAATTTCCTGGGTTGGTGGTTTCAACTTTGGCTAAAACCATAGCATTAACACCTTCAGCAAGTTTGTTGATTTTTACAAGTGGGGTATTTCCAATTGTTTCAAGAATATTGTTGTAAAACTGCATAAAAAATTTTTTGCAAAACTACATTCAACTGACCTAGCTGCGTGCTTTTGTAATGAAATATTTTCGTAGAATTATGAAAAATATTGGGGCTGCCTCTAATTGAACCGTACAGCTTTAACCGGTGAGATTTTTGTCACCAAATAGGAGGGAAGAACTAAGAATAAAACACAGAAAAACAGGGTGCCAACATTTATGAGTACCAGATGGTAGAAGTTGATATTCACCGGGACATGGTCAATGTAATAAGAGGATTGGTCTAACTTTAACAGGTGATATTTATCCTGAATATAAAGAAAGCTCAAACCAATTAAGTTACCCCAGAATAAACCCCAGGTGACTAAATAGCTTGCCATGTAAAGGAAAATGGTTCGAATACTTCCATTTTGTGCCCCCATAGATTTCAGAATACCGATCATGTTTATCTTCTCAAGAATCAGGATCAATAGAGCCGATATCATGTTAATACCACAAACCAGAATCATGAGTATAATAATTACAATAACATTCATATCCTGAAGTTCTAACCAACCGAATATTTCAGGATATTGGCTAACAATGGAAATGGTGTTTAGCTCAGGTGGAATGTATCGATAAAGAAATTCATCCATGCGAAAAAGATCTTCATAGCGGTGAAGGAGAACTTCGAATCCGCTAACCTGATTTTCGTCCCAGCCATTTATTTTTTGAAGGTGCTTTATATCTACAAGAATATATGCCTTGTCAAATTGTTCCATCCCCGTGTGGTAAATTCCTGAAATGGTGAATTTACGTGGTCTCGATTTCCCATCATGTATGAAATACACCAGAAGTGGGTCATTTAGTTTTAAATTTAGTTTTTGTGCTATCGTCTTTGAAATGACTGCTTCTTTTGATTTCGAACTATCCGAGAGCATAATTGGCCGGCCTTCAACCATATTATTTGCAAAAAACTCCCAATCAAAGTCAGTGCTTATTCCTTTAGAGATTACACCATATATTTCGTCCTCTCCCTTAACAATTCCTTCCTTTAAAGCAAAAATCTGCAAGTTTCGTACTTCTGGGATAGTATCCATGAGGGGATAAAAGGGTTGCTTTTTATCAATCGGTTGGAAATTTAAGGGATCGTCGAAATTGAATTCAGTTATCTGAACATGTGAGCCAAATCCAACCACCCGCGATTGAATTTCCCGCTGAAACCCGGTTACGGTGCTAACTGCAACCAGCATAATTGCTAATCCCAGGCAAATACCCAGAATGGCAATATTCAGAATGATCCGTGTACCACGATTTATAGCCCCACCTTTGGAACGGGAATTAATTATTTTATGCGCTATGAACAATTCGTGGTTCACGAAACAGAGGACTTTGGTTGCAAAAGAAAGTAAAAAGGTCTAAAATTTGATTTTTACACCATATGAGGTATCAATTACTTGCTATTTGTGTTTGCTTGTGTCAAATAAACATCCTGTTTGCGCAAAAGCCATTGTACTTCAAAACGGAAAAAACAATCAAGTCCGGTGCCGAGCAAATTGATGAATATCAGTACTTTTTAGAAGAAAACAGGGTTGCCGTAGTTGCTAACCAAACAAGTATGGTTGGTGAGGAACATTTGGTCGATTTTCTTTTGGCAAATGATGTTAATGTAGTAAAAGTATTTGCTCCCGAACATGGATTTAGAGGAAAAGCTGATGCCGGTGCAAGCATAAAGGATAGCAGAGATCAGAAAACCGGTTTAAAAATTACATCACTCTACGGCAAGAATAAAAAGCCCAGTTACGATCATTTGGCCGATGTTGATGTGGTTGTTTTCGATATTCAGGATGTAGGCGTTCGATTTTATACCTACATATCTACCATGCACTATGTAATGCAATCCTGCGCTGAAATGGATAAAAAGATGATTGTTCTTGATCGACCTAATCCGAATGGTTTTTATGTCGATGGTCCTGTGTTGGACCTAAAGTTTCAATCTTTTATTGGAATGCATGAGGTTCCACTGGTCCATGGAATGACCATAGGTGAATACGCTCAAATGGTAAACGGTGAGGGTTGGTTAGGCGAAGGTTTGAAATGTGATCTTACCGTCATTCCGTGCCTTAATTACGACCATTACGATTATTACAAATTGCCAATTAAACCCTCTCCAAACCTCCCTAACATGGAGTCAATATTTCTATACCCCTCACTTGGTTTTTTTGAAGGAACAGTAGTAAGCGTGGGAAGGGGGACAGATTTCCCATTTCAGGTTGTTGGGCACCCTGATTTAAAAGGAATGGAATTTGAGTTTACTCCTGAACCCAACGAAGGGGCACGTTATCCAAAGTTGCAAGGCAAGAGTTGTAAAGGATATGACCTTAGACAGTATGGTAATGATTCGGCTCCATTTGAGAAAAAGATAAACCTCACCTGGATTATTGAAACGTATAATCAGCTTAAAAATGCTAAAACTCCTTTTTTTCTAGAGAATAACTTTCTAAATAAATTGGCCGGTACTGATTTATTAATGAAACAGATTAAAGAAGGTAAATCGGAAAGTGAAATTAGAGAAAGCTGGCAGAATCAATTGAATGAGTTTAAGCCCATCCGGAAGAAGTATTTGTTGTACGAAGACTTTGAGTAAAGATTAAAACTCGGAATTGGTTACCATCCCTTCATTTTCTAAGCGAATAATATCATTCTTATGAAAGAACACATAATGTTTTACGTTTCCATGTTGATCATAAAAAATCCATAAGCCATCCTTTTTGTCTGAGTAGAAAAATGCACTTGCTTCTTTAAGGCCGGATTCTGAATATCTGGTGAAAGAACCATGTCGTTCACCATTCTTATAATGGCCAATTTCCTTGACCTGTCCGTTTTTATAGTAAGAAGTGACCTTGTACAACTGACTGCTTATTCTATCTATTGTGGTTCCATCGGTTAAGGTCTTGGTTTCAACATTACCACCTGCAATAGCGTGAGTGCAAATTACGATTGCGGAAATAGTCAGTATGTTACTTAAGAGCTTCAATGTTAACTTAATGTTAAGACAAAGATACAAAAAATTAACCTTCAGTTAATATTAGCGACTAATGGTGCCACTGTTGTCACGGTAGATAAATCTTTATTTTAAAGCGCTGATAGCTTACATTTGCGGACCGTTTAACCCGATCAATTTTGGTAGGTTAGATCACGTAATCAGATAATGGAAGTAAAAGAAAAGTTAGTATCACGTTTGAAAGATCTCTTGAAGAAAGATGATTTCGAAAGCGCAAAACCTGAAATTGACAAAACCATTGACGAGTTTAAATTATTCGTTGAAGAGGATAGAAAGAAAAAACTGGCTGCCTTTGTCGCAGATGGTGATAAACCTGAGTTCTTTGAGATGCCAATCGATGAGTTCGATCGCTCATTCGAGGAATATCGACTTCGGTATCTGGGCATAGTAAAAGCAATCCGGGAAGATAAAATCAAAGCGGAGGATAAAAACCACGAAAAGAAACTTGGGTTACTAAATGAACTTCAGGAAGTAATTGAAAACGAAGATGTAATTGCAAAAGCTTTTAATTCCTTCAATTCTATTCAGGATCGTTGGAAAGCCATTGGCAATGTTCCATCGAATAAATTTCGTGAGCTTCAGCATGAATACCGAAAAAAAATTGAAGAGTTTTACTACCACATCAATATTTACAAAGAATTAAAGGCCAATGATTTAAAGAGAAACCTTGGGTTAAAGCAGGGCCTTATAGATCGAATGACTAAGCTGACCGAAGAAACCAACATTAAGGAAATTGAAAAATTACATAAAGCCATCCATGATGAATGGGATGAGATAGGCCCCACCTTTAAAGAAAACTGGGAGGAGATTCGGGATAAGTTTTATGATTTGTCTCACCAACTAAGTGGAAAGGTTAGGGGACATTACCAAGACATCAAAGAGCGACAAAAGAATAATTTAAAAAGTAAAATTGCTCTGATAGAAAAGGTGAAAACCTACCTCGAAAAAGAGTACAAATCAGTTAGCGATTGGAACAAAGCAACCGATAAGGTAAAGGCCATTCAGAATGAATGGAAGTCAGTTGGATTTGCTCCGAAAAAACATAATGATGCGGTTTGGAAGGAGTTCAAAGAAATTGGAAACGAATTTTTTGAAAAGAAAAGTGCCTTTTTTAAATCGATAAAAAGCGAACAAAAAGATTTTAAAGAAGCAAAGGAAAAGCTCATTGAAAAGTTAAAAGAAATTACCGATGTAGATTTAAATGATGAGTCCTTAGACTGGAAGGGGAGAACCCAATTGGTGGTAAACCTTCAAAAAAAATGGAAGAATATTGGGGCTGCATCCAGGCATGATGAGCAAAAACTTTGGAAAAAATTCAGGGCAATTTGCGATGGCTTTTTTAAATCAAAGGATCAGTTTTTCAAGGGAAAAGATCAACGGCAAAAAGATAATTTAAAGGCTAAAAAGGCCACTATTCAAAAAGTCAGGAAGTGGAAGGCCAGTGGAGATGAAAGCAAGGACCTTGCTTCTCTTGAGGCATTCAGTCAGGAATGGTCTAAAGCGGGTTTTGTACCCAATGAGGCTAAGGAGAAGATTAGTCGGGAATTTGCGGATGCATTGAATGTAGCGTACGGCCAACTCAATATGGATGAAGCCAAGCAAATTGAATTTTCTTTCAAAGGAAAGATCAAACAATTGTTGGCACAGAAAGACCCTTTAAAAGCGTTGGAGTTGGAAAAGCGGAAGATTAGAGATCGCAAAACCAAAATGAACGACCAAAAAGTGCAGATGGAAACAAACCTCGCATTTTTCTCAAGCTCCAAAGGAGATAATCCATTATTGAAAGATGCGAAGGCTAAAATTGAAGGAACCATTAAAATTATGGAAGAACTTGATTTGAAAACCAAGTTTTTGAATGTAGAGATGAACCGAATCAAAAAGCAAGAGGCTTGTGCCTCTGCTGAAGCTTCGGGCGACACGCAGAAAAAAGTAACAGAAGAAGGAGAAGAATAACATGGAGGTTGAAGTGGCAAAAAAACAAACATTGGTTGACAAAGAAGTAATGCAAAAGGCTTTTCGCCTAATGTGTACTGCGAGAGCCATGAGTGATAAGTATGAAGAAAATGCCAGTGTAACTACAAAATACGTACATGCTTCTTCTCGTGGCCATGAGGTTATTCAATTGGCAATGTCGTTGCAACTAATCCCTGAAGATTTTGTAGCTCCTTATTATAGAGACGATTCCATATTACTGGGGATTGGAATGGAGCCCTATGAGCTAATGCTTCAATTGTTTGCAAAACGAGAAGACCCATTTTCCGGGGGAAGGTTGTACTACAGCCATCCTAGTTTGAATAGGGATGATATGCCTAAAATTCCAACGCAAACATCTGCAACCGGTATGCAGGCCATACCGATAACTGGTGTTGCAATGGGTATGCAATACAAAGAAAAGCTGGGATTGAGTACGGTTGATGAAACCAATGCACCCATTGCAGTTTGTTCAATTGGAGACGCTGCTACAACAGAAGGAGAATATTCCGAAGCGCTGCAAATGGCTGCACTTGGACAATTTCCAATCCTCTATTTTGTCCAGGACAATGAATGGGATATTTCGGCCAGCGCTGATGAAATCAGGGCACAGAATGCGGCGGAATTTGCGGCAGGTTTTCATGGTATTGAAGTTCGGTCAATCGATGGAACTGATTTTTTAACTTCCTACTTAACGCTAAAGGAAATAATTGAAACCATGCGAAAGGAGAGAAGACCTTTTCTTCTTCATGCAAGGGTTCCCCTGTTAGGTCACCACACCTCAGGTGTTCGTAGAGAATGGTACCGCGACGATCTTGAAGAGCATCAGTCTCGTGATCCATTTCCAGTATTTTGGAAACAAATGTTGGAAGCCGGGTTTACAGAGACAGAGCTAAAAAAGGTGCAGACTGAGACTCGTGCACTGGTTGATGCCGATTATGAAAGGGCACAAGCTGCTGAGGACCCTAAACCGGAAGACCTGTTTAATTTCGATTTTGCACCAACCCCAATAACCGAAGAAAAAGGGCAACGAGAGCCAAAAGGAAAGGAAGCTACCGTAATGGTAGACTCTGCCTTGTTTGCCATACAGGAAATAATGGCTAAGGACAAAACGTGTCTGTTATATGGACAGGATGTAGGTGCCAGAATTGGAGGTGTATTTCGCGAGGCAGCTACTTTGGCTCAGAAATTTGGAGGTGAGCGTGTCTTTAATACACCCATTCAGGAAGCGTTTATTATTGGGAGCACAGTTGGCATGTCAGCAGTTGGGTTGAAACCTATTGTTGAAGTTCAATTTGCCGATTACATTTGGCCGGGCCTTAATCAGTTGTTTACCGAGGTTAGTCGTTCTTATTACCTGTCGAATGGAAAGTGGCCGGTGAGTTCAATCATCCGTGTTCCTATAGGGGCATATGGAAGTGGTGGACCTTACCATTCAAGTTCTGTGGAATCAATTCTTGCCAGTATTCGTGGAATTAAAGTAGCCTACCCAAGTACAGGCGCAGATTTAAAGGGACTAATGAAGTCTGCTTATTACGATCCAAATCCGGTGGTTATGTTAGAACATAAGGGATTGTATTGGTCTAAAATAAAGGGTACGGAAGAAGCTAAAACCATTGAACCCGACGAGGATTATGTTATTCCGTTTGGAAAGGGTCGAATTGCTTTGGAAGTAGATAGTTCTCATGTAGAGGCGGGTACCAGTATTTCGGTAATTACCTACGGAATGGGAGTGTACTGGGCCAAGAATGCCGCTAAGAAACTGAAAGGACAAGTTGAAGTAATTGACCTTAGAACCATTTATCCAATGGATGAAGAATTGGTTCTTGAAAGTGTGAAAAGGAACAACAAATGCTTGGTGGTTACAGAAGAGCCATTGCTAAACTCCTTTGCGATGAGTATTGTTGGTGAGATTCAAAGAAAGTGCTTTGAGTTTCTCGATGCTCCCGTAATGGCCATAGGTTCAGAAAATATGCCGGCGATACCTTTAAATTCTACACTGGAATTTACCATGATTCCCAATGCTGATAAGGTTGGGGAGAAGATGAAAGAATTGCTGAATTATTAGTTGAGTCAACGTTGAACATTTAGTGGTAACTTTAAGGCACTATATGTCCAGGATTCCTTTCATATTAGGTCTATTTCTTATAACCGTTTTATCCGTACGTGGTCAATGGGTACGGGATGATGATACCTCCAAGGTATGGCTTAGCGATGGGGTCTATATGACCCAGGATGAGTTACTTAATAATTCACCGGCCTATTTCTGGCTGGAGTTAACGGCTGATGACTGGAGGTTTAAAGATTCTCTTCGGAGAAGAGGAGTATTGGCTGAGGTTAATGCAAATCCGGAAATCAAGGTCAATTTTGATATCAGAGAGCGCTATTTAATTGTTTCTGAGGGAGGAAAGAGTAAAATAATTGAAAAGAAAAGCATTTGGGGGATTTGTGTGAATGGAATTCCTTATCGATATGTGGATCGGGCAAGGCGCGAGAATTTAATAATGATCAACGTTCTGGGTACAATTTCTTATTTAACCTATGAAGTGGTTTACGAAGATCCTTTCTATTGGTCAGCCGATGTAACCCGAATGGAACCTCAATACAGAAACGAAAGGGTGGATCAAATTATTGATTTTGAAAAGAAAGACATTTATCGAAACACGAAAAAGAACCTGGAAAAAATAATTGAACGAGATTCTTTTTTGTATGAGCGCTATTTATTGGAAACGAAAAAGACGAAAGCAATTTATGAGTACGCAATAAAATACAACAACAGGCATCCAATAAATTTTAGCCAAAATTACGACCCCGACTCTAATCTACCGGATAAGCCATAAATGTCCCCAGAGCGGTGGCCACAATTCCTTTTTCGTTCGAAATTTCTCCACTTGAAACAACCAGTCTTTTTCCTTTTCTCAATACCTTCCCACGACCAGTTAGTTTATCACCGACCAAAACAGGGTTGAGATAATTAATTTTAAACTCTACTGTTGAAACTCTTTTTCCCTCAGAGGCAACACTGCTTAATGCTGCAACTCCAATTACTCCGTCCATCATGCCGGCAATCATTCCACCATGGGCAACATTCTCTACAGCCTGATGATGTTTTTTAACCTCCATTTTGTAGGTGATTTCACCGGGGGAGTCGATTTGAAAATCCATTTCCATCCAAATACCAAAGAGGTTGTTTTTGTTGTAGTCAGCAATTATATCTTCCATGTTAGAGCTTATTCCATGCGAAATTACTCCTGATTATTGAATAGTGTACTTTCAATCAAAAGAATCACAATTTCATCAAATCATTAGTTTTGGGCTGTGCTTAAAAAGCTGAGAGACTTTTTTAAAGAAGATGTCTGGCATCTTGCGGACAAATTAAAGGGATTGCCAAAGCTGGGTATTCGTATGGTTCAGGTTGCCTTCTTAACGGGCAGGGATTATATCGAAGATAAATGTGCGGTACGGGCTTCTGCTTTAACCTTTTACTCCGTTTTGTCATTGGTTCCTGTTTTGGCCTTGTTGTTTGGAATAGCAAAAGGATTTGGGTTCGAAGAAAAACTAAAAACCAGGATTTTAGAGTCGACCGATCAAAATCAGGAGTTGTTTATGCAAATGTTCACGTTTGCCGAGAATACCTTACACAATGCCAGAGGTGGCGTTCTGGCTGGAATCGGGATTATTTTATTGTTGTACACACTAGTCAAAACAATTTCCTTAATCGAAGACACTTTTAATGACATTTGGAATGTAAAGCAGGCCAGAACCATTCTGCGAAAATTTACCGATTACCTGTCCATTACATTATTAGCTCCCATTCTTCTGGTTTTTTCGGGTAGTGCTATGGTTTTTGTCAGTTCAAACCTGGAAGCGGTAGCCCACAAAATGGGAATTATTTCTGTGATTGGCCCTGTTTTAAAATTTAGCCTAAATCTAAGTCCGTACATTTTGGTGTGGTTACTGTTTTTGGCCATTTACATGATTATGCCTAACCGGAACGTAAAGTTCAAGAGTGCCATGATTGCTGCAATTGTAGCGGGAAGCGTTTATCAGGGGGTTAGTTGGGTTTATGTTGTTTTTCAGGTTGGAGTGTCTAAATACAATGGTATTTATGGAAGTTTTGCAGCATTGCCTTTGTTCTTAATTTGGTTGCAAACCAGTTGGACCATTGTACTTCTTGGAGCAGAACTTTCCTATGTTATTCAAAACATTGATGAGTTGGTCTTAACCTTCAGGAAAAGAAAAATATCCCCCATTCAAAAATTGAAATTCAGCATCGTGGTTCTTCGTGCCTTGCTACGTCACGGGCCAGATAGTTTGCCCTATCGTACATCTATGCAACTTTCCGAAGAAACCGGAATAGGCCCGGATAGAGTTGAAGACATTCTTTTCGAATTGGAGAAAGTAAATCTGGTTGTTGAGGTAGAAAGAGAAACAGAGATGTATTACCAATCTGCTCGAGACTCTAAAGAGTTAAACGTCCTCTATGTAATAGAGGGTCTTCTGGGCAAAGAAGACGACCTTCCTTCAGAAGAAAAAGATGAGATTGAAGAATGGTTTCAGCTATTGAAAAATGACCTTAAAACCAGCAAGGGAAATGCTTTTCTTAGAGAATAGCTCCTTAACCCTTCGGGCTGCTTTTATATAAAGGTTCCACCTTTTTGAGACGAATAAAGCCAATGGCATGAAAAAACAACATGACTATATACAATGGATCTATCTCGTGCCAACGTTGCCCACCAAAATTAGCGCTACCGCCTAATTTGTGATGATTGTTATGATAACTCTCACCCCACATTAAGAAATCGAAAGGCATTAGGTTTTTGGAGGTGTCGTTTACTTTAAAATTGGTATAACCCCAAACATGGGCCCCCCAGTTAATTATTGCTCCATGAATTGGGGCCATAAAAAGCATTAGCGGAAGTAATAACCATAAATACCACATTCCTTCAGGCACAAAAACATAAAAGATATAAATGTAAATGGTTGCCCACATTAATCTCGAAACCCAACTTCTGCCAAACTTGTCAAAGAAGTCCCACCGGGGTACACCCTTGATAAAACGTTCCTCAACTTCTATTTTGTCATTGGCAATTGCCGAATAGTAAACTTTGGTCTTCCACATCATGTTAAATACGTTTTTATCGTACTTGGGTGAATGCGGGTCTTTAGGAGTATCAGGGTAAGCGTGATGTTGTCTGTGCATTACACCATACCCGTAAGGGCTCAGATAGTTCGGGCCCATGAATAGCCAGGAAAGGATAAACATTAACTTTTCTTTGAACGGACTAAGCGTGTATTGGGCGTGTGCCGCATATCGATGATGAAATCCGGATTGGAACATAAGTCCACCGTACCACGCAAACAGAAAAAACAGGATTATTACAACCATATCAACATTCATTTTTGAAGCCGCAAAGGTAGTTCAATAATGAGCAGAAATCAGAACATATATCAGTCGATTAAAATGGATTACTATTAAAGATTAAAATGGATTACTATTAAAATAGGTTTGAAACGAAACGCTTTACATTCATGGATTAGAATCTGTTTTTTATAGGCCAAAACAATGAATTTGTAAGTTCTCTTAGGTTGATTTAAATCAAATCCCCAACCCTCGAAAAAAAAAGTGGTTTAGTTGAGTAATACCCTGATGTAAATTGGTTGGGACATTGAGGAGGAGGTAGTTATTCTCCTTCTATTTCCTCCTCTTCCTTCCAATTAAAAATATCTTCCCTCTTTTTTGGTCTTTCAGAATCCCTCCATTTAAACCGTTTCAGGTATTGCATTCTTGGTGTTACGTCCTTAATGGGGTAGAGTGTGGCTTCTGGCGATTGCCGAAACATAATTTCTTTTACGGAATTACTGTCGAGGTATATGGTCATGTACTCACTTTTGGATTTATTCATGCCAATGTATCCTCCAGAATCTTCTTTAGCAAAATAGATAGAAACGCCATTGTGATTCACATCGACTGAGTTTAACCGATTTTCCTTGAAATGGCCAATCATGCTATCACCTTTAATCTGATTATATTTTCTGTATTTAGAAGTTGAATCTTCCAGGGAAGTAATGAATGATCGGTAATCCATGGTCATTCGGTCAATGTTTTCTCCCTTTTTGTAAATCGTAATCAACCTGGCGGTAATTTGATTGGCCTCCGACCAGATGATAGGATCGTGATACATGGTAATGCTTGAATCCACATCTGAAAAAACAAGGCTATCACTTTTTCCCTGCATATCCGATTTGTAAAACTGAGCTTTAGGGTAGGCATGAATCAGTCTATATTTACGGGTAGAATCATAATTAGAATACAAGGTGTCGGCATGCAGATAGAGACTGTCTTTTTCGAAGAATTGAGTAAGCATGGGCTCTCCCAATACTAGAGAAGTGCTGTCAATTTGATTGAGATAAACGTATTCTCCCTGGACCATAAAATTATTGGAAGTATCGAGTAAAGTAACATTGTTGAATACTTCTCCAATTCCATCTTTTTGGTTGTAGTAGATACTGTCTCCGTACAGCTCCTGTTCTTTACTGATTATGTACGCATTTTTTGTGAAAACAGAAACTTTATTCTTGTTGTCCGACCAACCCTTTTCGGTGTAGATTAAATCACCTTCGCTTTCTATAAATGTTGGCCCGAAAAAATGACTTTTCTGTGAACTACTATTGTAGTGTAGGGTATCACTTTTAACAATGTAATCAGGAGTACGTAATCGAACAGAATCTTTAAACTGCATGGTGGAACTTTGAGTAAAATAATACCCCTTGTAACTGAACAGGCTGTCCTTATTATTATTCATCAAAATGTTGCCACCGTTCCAATAATATCCAACTTCGTTGTTTCGGTCGAAGTCCAGAAATTGTGTTACCAGAGTCATGTCGTCCTGAATCAACTTAACCTCATTGCCTCTTACCTGTGCCAGTTTTGTGTCTCCAAAATACTTGAGCGAGTCACCAAAAAGTTCTAAGCCATCATTGTCATAAATGTGCACATTTCCATAAGCCTTCATGGTGTTTGTTTTGGAATAGACATAGGCAGAGTCGCAATCCATGTATGTTTTTCCATGTTTGATTTTTACATCGCCAATTAGCTTTTTGGCCCGTACACCTTCTGAGTCATCGTAGATAAGATCATTGGCTCCAAGAATTTCAATCTTTCTAGCCCTTTTCTGAGCTTGAGAATCAAATACTATCGCTAATAAAACTACGAACGAAAAAAGCCTGCAAAGAGCAGGCAATTTCCAATTAACTGGGCCAATATTTTTACCGAAAAAAGGCAAATTATCGCATCAAAGTTTGAGTTCTGTCGGGTCCAACCGAAACGATTGAAATAGGCACTTCAAGTTCTCCCTCAAGGTATTCTACATAATCCATTAAACTTTTAGGTAACTCGTCGATTGAACGCATACCGGTTAAGTCCTCTTCCCAACCCGGTACGGAATGATATACGGGAGTAACTTCTTCGCTTATAATATCATAGGGCATGTAATCGATTTTCTCGTTCTTGTGCATGTAATGGGTACACACGTTAATTTCTGAGAAACCACTAAGAACATCTGCCTTAGTCATAATTAATTGAGTAACGCCATTAAGCATTATGGCATATTTCAATGCTGGAAGGTCAATCCAGCCGCATCTTCTTGGGCGACCGGTCGTAGCACCAAATTCATGACCTGCCTTCCTAATTTCTTCACCAACAGAATCATGTAATTCAGTTGGAAACGGCCCGGAACCTACTCGGGTGCAATACGCTTTAAAAATTCCGTAAACATCACCAATTCTATTGGGAGCAACCCCTAAACCTGTACATGCTCCTGCACAAACCGTGTTGGAAGAAGTTACAAAAGGGTAAGAGCCAAAATCTACATCCAAAAGCGAACCCTGGGCACCTTCTGCCAGTATGGAACTATTAGACTTTAAACGATTATTTACAAAGTGTTCGCTATCAATTAAATTAAGTCCACGGAGCAATTCAATAGACTTCATCCAAGCTGTTTCAAGTGCATCCAATTCCGAATAATCAAATTTAAAGTTGCCTAGTAATTGGATGTGTTTGTCTTTTAACTTGTTGTATTTGGCCATGAACTGATCCGATTCGATATCGCCAACCCTAAGGCCATTACGGCCCGTTTTATCCATATAAGTGGGGCCAATTCCCTTAAGCGTAGAACCAATTTTGTCTTTTCCTTTAGCAGCTTCGGAAGCAGCATCCAGTAATTTATGAGTCGGTAAAATAAGCTGAGCTTTTCTTGAAACAAAGAGTACTTTGTTAATGTCAACATTGAATGGCTCCAACGCTTTTAATTCTGCTTCCATTATTACCGGGTCAATAACCACCCCGTTCCCAATAACATTTTCGGAATCGCTATGAAAGATTCCCGAAGGAATGGTGTGAAGTACGTGTTTTATTCCTTCAAACTCCAGGGTGTGTCCAGCGTTTGGACCACCTTGAAATCGGGCAATTACGTTATATTTTGGTGTTAGGACGTCAACTATTTTTCCTTTTCCCTCATCACCCCATTGCAGTCCTAGTAGTACATCTATCTTCATAAAACTTCTAAGTTTCCGAAATTTACTTTGAGTTACATTTATCGCAGGTTCCATAAAAATTTAGTGAATGGTGAAATACCTTCACCCCCAATTGGCTTTCCAGCGTAGATTTAATTTGCTGAACCCTTGGGTCACAAAATTCAATGACTTTGTTGCAGTTGGTGCAGATTATATGGTCGTGTTGCTTATAACCATGAGATTTTTCATATTGGCTGATTTTTTGTCCAAACTGATGTTTTCGTATCAGGTTACAAGCCATTAATAAATCAATGGTATTGTACAGGGTAGCTCGACTAACCCTGTATTTTTTTTCCTTCATTAAGAAATACAGTGCCTCTACATCGAAATGTTCTTCAAGCGAATAAATTTCTTCCAATATGGCAAATCGTTCCGGAGTTTTTCGGTGGCCATTTTGCTTAAGAAATGCTGCAAAAATTGAACGGACTTCTTCTGCAGTCTGTACTTGTGTCATTAGGAATTATTAAGGTGTAAAAGTAGAGTTTTTGGTTAAGAGGTCATGTTGGTAACCCTTTATTTATCACATGTTTTTAACATCATTTAGTGTCATCGATTCGTTCCACTTTTTCCACTCCTTTTACCTTATTCAACACCCTCATGAGGTCATTTAAATGTTGCCTGTTGGTAACATAGACTCTAATTTCTCCTTGAAATACCCCATCAACAGATTCAAAATGGACTTCTCGCATGTTTATGTCCATATCCTGAGATATAATATTGGTTAGTTCATTCACCATTCCCAACTGGTCAATTCCACTGAGTTTAACACCTACAAGAAACGCCAGTGAATGTTCGCTTGTCCATTTGGCTTCAATTACCCGGTAGTGTTTATGACTTCTGAGTTCAAGTGCTTTTGGGCAATTGGAACGATGAATGTCGAATAAATTATTTCGGTTCATGAAGCCAAATACCTTGTCACCGGGAATTGGATTGCAACAATTGGCCAAATTGTATTCCACACCTTCAATGTTTTCTGACTTTGAGGCAATTTGTGCTCGCCCACCAACCTCCGTAATAATGGCATTTTTGGTTTTTCTGAAATTGTTTTTAATAAGCCCTTTTTCAATTTTAAGCTTGTTGAGTTGATTTAAATCGAGTCCCTCGTTTTTTACCTGATAGAAGAGGTCATCAAGTGTTGGAAGATTAAACAGGTAGGCGATTCGATAATAATTATCCTGTTCAAATTTTATTCCCAATTCGCGCATTTTTCGGCGCAAAATGGTTCTGCCCAATCCCGCAAATTTTTTCTTTTCTGTTTTTAAGTGACTTTTAATTTTCGATTTGGCCTTGGCCGTTTTTACAAACTTGAGCCAGTCTTCACTTGGTTTTCCTTTTGACGATTTTATAATCTCAATCTGATCACCTGTTTGCAAGTGGTAACTCAGTGGTACCAACTTTCCATTGACTTTTGCACCAATGGTTTGATCTCCTAATTGGGAGTGAATTTCATAGGCAAAATCTACCGGAGTTGATTGAGAAGGAAGTGATATCATGTCTCCCTTAGGGGAGAAAATCATGATTTCTTTTTCATACAGACTCAAGCGAAATTCATCAATAAAATCTTCAGAATGCGTGTCACTATTTTCAAGTGTTTCCCGAATTCTTTCAATCCACTGGTCAACGGCATGGTCCTCACCTTCACTTTTGTACTTCCAGTGGGCTGCGTAGCCGTTTTCCGCAATTTCATCCATACGTTTACTACGAATTTGCACCTCCACCCATTTTCCAGTAGGGCTCATTACGGTTATGTGCAAACTTTCATATCCATTGGCTTTTGGGCTGGTAATCCAATCCCGAAGTCGTTCCGGATTAGGCTTATAAAAGTCGGTTACAGTTGAATAGGCTTTCCAGCAATCCGCCTTTTCGTTTTCACGATTCGCATTTAATACAATTCGAACGGCCAGAATATCATAAACTTCCTCGAAGGGAATGTTTTGACGCCTCATCTTCTCGTAAATAGAAAAAATGGACTTTGTTCTCCCGCTAATGTCAAAGCTGAGTTTGGCTTTTTTTAGTTCCCGTTTCAAGGGCAGCGAGAATCGATTTAAAAAACGGGTTCTTACAGCCTTCGATTTTTGAAGTTTATCACGTATCTCACCATATACTTCAGGCTCCAGGTATTTCAAACTCAAATCTTCCATTTCTGATTTGATGTTGTAAATACCCAAGCGATGGGCCACCGGAGCATACAAGTACAAAGTTTCCGAAGCTATTTTTCTCGCTTTTTCCCCGGGCATACTGCCCAGTGTTCTCATGTTGTGCAGGCGATCGGCAAGCTTGATCAAAATGACTCGTACATCTTGCGAGAGGGTAAGCAATAGCTTCTTAAAATTCTCGGCCTGGAGGTTAGAGTTTTGATGGAACAACTCGGAGATTTTTGTCAGCCCATCAATGACTTTGGCCACCTTTTTTCCAAAAAGCTGTTCAATATCGAGAAGGGTGATGTCTGTATCTTCAACGACGTCATGAAGTAAAGCACATACAATGCCTGTTGGCCCTACGCCAATGTCCTCTTTAGCAATTTTGGCTACTTCGAGGGGATGGAAAATATAGGGTTCTCCTGATTTTCTGCGCATACCCCTATGTGCTTCAAGAGCAACATCAAAAGCCTTTCTAATAAGTTCTTTGTCCTTGGTTTTTAATCGGGTCTTACCGGGTTTCATCAAACTCCGGTAAGCGCGAATTATATCACGTTTTTCTTTTCGAAGTTGCTCAACACCGTATTCTTCCTCTGCCCAATTCACCCTACAAAGTTAGCTGAAGCTTAAATAACTCGGACCTTCCAATCGGTAATTTTGAAGCAGATGTTATAGGGCAGGTAGAACTTTGGTACTCACCTCACCAAAGCCAACACGGACGCCATCTTTTTCACAGTATCCCCGTTGAATAACAGTGTCGCCATCCAGAATGAATTTACGCTCACTTCCATCGCTTAATTGGATGGGTTTGGTTCCTTTCCATGCCAGTTCGAGCATCGATCCATATGAATCAGGTGTAGGTCCTGATATGGTTCCACTCCCCATGAGATCACCACAATTAATATCGCACCCGTTTACCGTATGGTGGGCCAACTGCTGACTAGGGTTCCAGTACATGTGTTTGTAGTTCGACTTACAAACCTTGTTTTCCTCACCGCCGTCAGGCTGAATGTACATTTCAATATTGATATCAAAGCTTTTATCGCCTTCAAATTGTAAGTATTCAAAGGGCTCCGGATCTTGTTCAGGAGTCTCGCAACGAAACGCATCCAGGGCATCCATGGTAATAATCCAGGGAGACATACTTGAGGCAAAGTTTTTTGCCAAAAAAGGGCCAAGTGGCACATATTCCCATTTTTGAATGTCTCGTGCACTCCAGTCATTGAACAGACTCATTCCGAAAATATAATCTTCGGCTTCATCAACCGAAATGGATTGCCCCAACGGTTTTCCCTGAAAGGTGAAATAAGCCATTTCGAGTTCAAAATCAAGTAATTTACATGGACCAAAAGTGGGTGGTTCGTTTTCATTTGGTTTTTGTTGTCCTTTTGGCCGGTGAATGGGCTGCCCTGATGTAATTATTGAAGATGCTCTACCGTGATATCCAACAGGGATGTACAACCAGTTGGGAAGTAAGGCGTTATTGGGGTCCCGAAACATAGTACCCACATTGGTCGCATGTTCCCTGGAAGAATAGAAGTCGGTATAATCACCCACTTTGATGGGAAGATGAAGTTCTACTTCCGACTGCTCCACCAATACTTTAGAAATATGATCCGTGTTGTTTTTAAGCTCGTTGTTATCAGAAGAAAAAAGTTCTGATACTCGCTCTCTTACAGCCCTTGTCCCGGTTTTGCCCGACATCATAAAGTCATTTAGATATTCGGACTCAAAGACTTTATTCTCAACTCCAGCAATGTTTATGTAACCTAATTCTGCAAGCACACCCAGGTCAATCACCTGGGTGCCAAGCGCTACTCCAACTCTTTTACTTCCTCCGGCAGAGAAGATTCCAAATGGTAAATTTTGGATAGGAAAATCAGTTCCCTCCGGTGTTTCAACCCAACTCGTTAGTTGGGGATTGTTTGATTTTAACATGTAAGATTATTTTTCGAAATGTCCAATTGTGGAAAATCAAATTGTTTAAGAAATTATAGGCTCAATTTAAACTGAGAGTGCCTGACCAACTTCCGGATAAAGAGAATAGCCCATCATCCATTCGTTTATTTCGGATCGCGTAGAAGCCAATAGTTTTTCATTTTCCGGATTCATCAGTGTTCGATCAATGTAATCAATAATGCGTTCCATATCCGATTCAACAAGACCACGCGTTGTAATGGCAGCCGTTCCAACGCGGATTCCAGAGGTTACAAATGGTGATTTATCATCAAATGGAACCATGTTCTTATTAACCGTAATATCAGCTTTAATCAACGTGTTTTCGGCATCTTTCCCACTGATGTCTTTGTTTCGCAAATCGATTAACATGCAATGGTTGTCTGTGCCTCCAGAGATTAAGTTATAGTCACGAGCAACCAATGCTTTGGCCATTGCATCTGCATTTTTGGTTACCTGTACTACATACTCCATATAATCGTCTGTTAAGGCTTCTCCAAATGCTACTGCCTTTGCGGCAATAACATGCTCAAGTGGCCCTCCTTGGGTACCTGGGAATACACCTGAGTCCAGCAAGGAAGAAAACGACCTTAGGTTACCCTTCATGGTTTTAATTCCAAACGGGTTTTCAAAGTCCTTACCAACCATTATAACTCCACCCCTTGGACCACGTAAGGTCTTGTGGGTAGTAGTGGTTACCACATGACAATGTTCCATTGGATCGTTCAGCAGTCCTTTGGCGATTAAACCTGCCGGATGAGAAATATCTGCAAGTAATATAGCGCCAACAGAATCTGCAATTTCCCTGAATCGTTCGAAATCCCAGTCCCTGGAATAAGCAGAAGCTCCTGCAATTATCATTTTGGGTTTTACCTTTTTAGCTTGCGATTCAACCATATCCATGTCGACGTAACCGGTTTCCTTGTTTACGCCGTAGAAGTGAGGCTGATATAGTTTACCGGAAAAATTAACCGGAGAACCATGGGTCAAATGTCCTCCATGCGAAAGGTCAAAACCCAGAATAGCATCACCGGGTTTTAGGCAAGCCAGCATAACGGCTGCATTAGCCTGTGCTCCTGAATGTGGCTGCACATTTACCCACTCCGCATTAAATAAGGTCTTAAGGCGGTTTCTTGCTTCATCTTCGATCTGGTCTACAACTTCACATCCTCCGTAATATCTTTTTCCAGGTAACCCTTCCGCATATTTGTTAGTACATACGGAGCCCATGGCTTTCATAACCTGTTTGGAAACAAAGTTTTCGGAGGCAATTAGTTCAACACCTCTTTTTTGACGATTCTTTTCGTCTTTTATGAGCGAAAAAATATGCGAGTCTTTCATGGGAAATAAGTTTAAATTAAAACAAACTAAGGCGCACAAATTTACGGTATAGTTTGATTCTTGTGTACTTAATGGGCCATAAAATTAGTACGAGAATTTTTCAATTGATAAGAACCAAGTTGGCTTTAGAAATTATGAATTGCAATTTCAAAAATATTGAGCCGAAAACTTGATTGACTTCTTATCATTCCAATAATTAGTTATTCTTTTGACTGCTCAAAGTATTGATCTTGAAAGATTCGTTCAAATTACTTTCTGAAAAGTTTTTAAGTGGATCACTAACTGTGTTGACTGTTAGTATGATAGCCAGATTAGTAGGGCTATTGAAAGAAATTGTAATTGCAAAAGAATTTGGGCTTTCAGCTGAACTTGATACTTACTTTCTCGCGATACTGATACCCATGTACGCAGTTGTTTCACTCACCAATCCCCTGGGTCCAACTTTTATTCCTGTATACAATCGCCTGGAAATAAAAGGCAAGGAAGAGGCACAAGTGTTATTCTCTAAAATCCTGGGATATGTATTCTACGGTTCTGTGGCACTTGCTTTAATCTATTGGATATTGATACCGTTTCTCAGCATTGTTTTAAATGTTGATGCGACCAATGAATCCTTGTTCAGATCCATCTCGCTTTTGTTTGTTCCAATAGTGGTGGTACAAAGTATTTCTAATTATTTGTTGCCTTTTTTGGAGAACCGAAAATTGTTCATTTTTACCTCAATGGGTACGGTATTATCGTCACTTGGGGTGTTGGTTTTTATCTACTTATTCTCCAGTATTCTTTCCATTGCCGCTGGTATGTTGGCATCTGCATTGTTGTTTTTGTTCATTCAAATTGTTGCTTTGCTGATGAAAGGAAACGTTAGACTTATTTTTTCTTTTAAACTGGATAGGGTTGAAACGGGTCTGAAAAAACAATATTCATGGCTTTTACTTGCAAGTGCAACCATGGGGTCTACCCTGGTGGTTGATCAATACATGGCCTCTTTTTTTGGAGTAAGTAGTGTTTCGGGGCTTAACTACGGGTATAAACTAGCAGGAATTGTATGCGGACTTGGGTCCATTTCCCTAGCAACGGTTGCACTCCCGGTATTTTCTAAATTAATTGCTCAGGGAAATAAAGATAAGGTTCAGTCATTGGTGCGAAGCGTGTTGTCCTTAATTGCATTTCTAAGTATTCCCCTAGTGGTTGTCATCTACTTGTACTCCGATGAGATCATTTCTTTAATTTTTGAACGGGGGGCTTTTAAGGCAGTTGAAGTGGATTTTGTTTCGGAACTACTTAAATTCTACATCCTTCAATTTCCATTTTACGTTGGTGGTGTTGTGCTTTCTCGACTCATGTCCACCCTTGGAAAAAATGACCAGGTATTTGTTATTTCCTTTGTAGCACTTATCCTTAACGTTATGCTCAATATTGGATTCACAAAGTGGATTGGAATTTCGGGAATTGCATTATCTACTTCAGTAGTTTATTTGTTCACTTTTATAGCACTATTTTTTACGTCTGGAAACGCGTTACAAAAAGACTTTGCATAATGTGTGGTATTGCTGGCTTTGTTGATTTTAATGGTGCAAGTTCGCATGACGAACTGAAGTTTATGGGTGATTCTATTACTCATCGGGGTCCTGATGCAGCAGGACGTGAGCTATTGGAAAGCGAAACCGCGGCCATTGGATTAGCACATCAAAGACTATCCATAATAGATTTGGACCAACGGTCGAACCAACCTTTGTGGACTTCGGATCAACGTTATTACCTGGTTTTTAACGGTGAGATTTACAATTTCAAAGAAGTAAGACGCAGACTGCAAGATCTTGGAGAAGAATTTACAACTGAATCGGATACCGAAGTAGTATTAAAAGCCTGGGAAAAATGGAACAGCGACTGCGTTGAACATTTCATTGGCATGTTTGCTTTTGCAATTTACGATCGGGAGCAAAAAGAACTCAATTTGGTTAGGGACCGGGCTGGGGTTAAACCACTTTATTATTCTTTTCAAGAAGGGTTGTTTCTATTTGGCTCAGAATTAAAGGCATTGATGAACCATCCAAGGTTTAATAAGGAGGTGGATACTGACTCCACTGCGTTATTTCTCAAATACGGTTATTACCCGGAACCGAATACAGTTTTTAAAGACTGTTACAAGGTTAAGGCCGGGCACGTTGTAAAACTGAGTATTAAATCGAAAACAATTGACCAATCTAAATACTGGGAAATTCTGGATCATTTTTCTAAACCAATTATTGATAGACCGGAAAAAGAAATTGCTGAAGAACTGGAAGATTTACTGGTTAAGGCATTTAAATATCGAATGGTTTCCGATGTTCCGGTAGGGATTTTTCTCAGTGGAGGATACGATAGTTCTGCTGTAGTTGCACTACTTCAAAAACATCACAATGAAAACATAAAAACGTTTACCATTGGTTTCGAGGAAGCAGCGTATAACGAAGCTAACTATGCCAGGCAGGTTGCCGATTATTTGGAAACGGAACATCATGAACAGTACTGCACTTTTAGCGATGCTAAAAGCATAATTCCGGAATTGGGTCGTATATATGATGAACCTTTTGGAGATAGTTCCGCAATACCAACGCTGTTGGTAAGTAGGCTGGCAAAGAAACATGTAAAGGTTTCGCTGAGTGCCGATGGAGGAGATGAACTTTTTGGAGGTTATGGTAAATATCCAACCTCATTGAAGTACGCCAATGTGTTGTCTCATTTTCCATTTAAAAAATTGAGTGGTTCTGTTTTGAACCTGGCTACACCGGTGGCAAAGAGTTTAGGATCAGGATTTAATTTCGATAGACGGTATAAGCGAGCGGTTGACCTTCTTAAGGAAGGAGTTGCTCCGTATCGGGCTATGAAATTGAGTAGCCAAAATGTTCTGGATAAAGAATTGAGGTTGCTGCTTAACAAAAGTACAGCCCCTCGAAATTCAAACTACGATTTGTTTGAATCTGCGTATGAACAACTGTCGCCCTTAAACCAATTGTTGGCATTGGATTATAAAACTTACCTGGTTGATGATATACTGACCAAAGTAGACCGAGCCACTATGTCTGTTGCGCTGGAAGGAAGAGAACCTTTGCTGGATCATAACCTGGCTCAGTTTATGGCTGGGGTTCCGGAACACCTAAAAATAAAAAACGGGCAAAAAAAGTACTTGCTAAAATCCATTGTCCATAAATACTTGCCTAAAGAAATGATGGATCGGCCCAAAAAAGGGTTTTCGGTTCCGGTTAAAGAGTGGATGCGATCTGACTTAAGGGAATTATTGGAAGATACCTTAAGTGAATCCAGGGTGAAAGCGGTAGGTGTTTTTAATCCAATTGCTGTAGAAAATTTAAAAGCGAATTATATTTCAGGTAGAAATGAGGATTTTAACCCAGTTTGGTTCCTGTTTATGTTTCACCAGTGGCATGTTCAATGGATGAAGTAAGGCAATATGAGTCCTGTTTTATGGGAAGAAATATTATGTTTCTAATGCCTTCCCTGGCTTCCGGTGGGGCCGAACGGGTTATTGTTACCCTAATTAAATACCTGGATAGAACAAAATATACTCCGGTGTTGGTTATCCTTAACCAAGGCAAAAACCCGTTGGATTTAAAAGAAATGGGGTGTGAGGCTGAATTAATAAACCTGAACGTTTCCAAGGCACGATATGCCTGGGCCCCTCTGTACAAATTAATTAAATCGAGAAAGCCCGATACGGTTGTTTCTACCTTGGGGTACGTAAATGAGATTCTTTCTCTCATGATTCCGTTTTTGCCCAAAACGATCAGGTACATCGCTCGTGAGTCCAGCATACCTTCAATGAGGAATAAGGCAGATAAAAATGCTTTTGTACATGAGTGGATTTATAATCGATTTATGAAACGCTTCGACGTAATTGTTTGCCAATCCATGGCCATGTTCGAAGACATGAAAAATAATTACGGTTTTACAGAGGATAAATTGATTGAAATTGATAATCCGGTTGATCGTGAATATTTGATAAAGAAATCGCAGGAAGATTGCAATGAAATGAGTTCTGAATTTCACAATGTAATTGCGATAGGTTCACTTAAATCAGTTAAGAACTATGGTCGACTTATCAAAGAAGCGGCAAATGCACCGGAAAATTATCGGTACTATATTTTAGGCGAAGGAGTTGAAAGAAAGAAACTGGAAGATCAAATTAGAGATTTAAACCTGATCGATAAAGTGAAATTGTTGGGACACCAGAGTAATCCCTGGAAGTTCATGGCAAGAGCTGACGAATTCTGGCAAAAAAGCCACTGGGAAGGAAACAGCAACGCAAAGAAGGAATGGGAACAATTAAAAATGAATTAAACAAGAAGCATGGGAGTTAAAATTGCGCGTAAAAAGCCAAAGAACCTTTTACTGTCGGTGTTGTATCGGCTCAATTCGATAGTTCCGTTATCGAATAAGGCGAAGATTAAACTCTTCCTTAACCTGGAGTGGATTTTTGATCGATTGGTTCACGAAACTTCTTTTAAACTGTACAACGAGGAAGACCATCCCATGCGTTATTCTTCTAAGGAATTTATTCTCAATAAAATTGAAGCCAATCACACGGTACTGGATTTAGGAAGTAATCAAGGGTTTATTTCCAATTTTATTGCCGAAAAGGCCAAAAAGGTGGTGGGAGTAGATTATAATCAGGAAGCCATTCACTTGGCAGAGAAACGATTTCCAAAGGCCAACTTAACTTTTGTATGTGGTGAAGCTTTTGAGTACCTAGAAAGCAACACTACTAAATTCGATGCGCTAATTCTTTCACACATTTTGGAGCATTTGGATCACCCCAATGAACTATTGGATAAATTGAAAAGTCACTTTTCATTAATTTACATTGAAGTCCCCGACTTTGATAAGGGTTATTTGAATCAATACAGAAACGATTTTGGAGTAGATTTAATCTACACCGATGACGATCACGTTCATGAATTTGATAGGGAAGAAATGAAGGCCTTAATTCTAAGTTCAGGGCTTAGCATCGCAGAGGAAGAATATAAAAATGGAGTTCAGCGAATTTGGTGCAAAACGAATTCAAACAGTTAAGAAGTAAGTAAGGCAAATAAGTGCAACCAACAGAATTTGGCTCAATATAAGAACCTTCTTATTGCTAAAAATTATTTTGGACGACTTCATCTGTCCAACAAAGTAGAACCCCATAATTAGAATTCGCGTACCAAAAAATAAATACGCCGGATACATTAAATCAAGATAACCAACACTAAAGATTCCAAAAAGCAGGATGGAATAACTGGCATAACTCAGGTTTTGGTAAATGGTTATGACCCTAACCTTTTTCAGGTAGATAAGTTCCATGTTGTATAAATGCTGGAATGCTAAAAGGAAAAATCCACCGGCATACAGCACCAATGCAGGAATACTGTCGTAGTATTTAAATCCCGCCCAATAGGTATGAATACCCCATAATATGGCTAACCCCACAAAGGCTCCGGCCAGAATGAGTAAAATGTAATGCCTTACTACCTTACCAACTTGTTGGTTGTTTTCCTCTTTAAAAGCAAAGTAAAGTTCGGGTTGAATGGAATTGCCAATGGCCAGAAAACCGGTCATTATAAGCGCAGAAGCCGAAATAACAAATCCGAAATTTCCAAATACCTGAGGAATTAAAAAGTACTCAGCTAAAAAGCGATCAGAGAACTGGAAAACCCAACCAAAGAGCAAAACAGGAACAAGCTTAACTCCGTATTTCATTATTGGTTTCAGAAAGGATTGGTCTATTTCAAAACGGATATATCGAAGGGCAATCAAAACCATTAGAACGCCTGACACCATAAGCTTTCCCAGGACGGCACTCCAAAGCCCCCAACCAAAGAAAAGCATAGCTGAGGTGATTACCAGGTTGGTGATAATACTAATGGTGCTTAGCACTAAAAAACGCTTGTTTTTGCCCTCGTTTCGAAGAAACTGAAAGAACAGTGCATTTAATGAATCCGCAAAGCCCAGAACAATAGCCAGGCTAAGCAGTGTACTTATTTTAAAATCGTAGATGCCCAGAAGAAAAATAATTATTGCAAATACCGATGCCAGAATAAGATTGAGTACGGCGGAACCTGAGAAGAGGTTGTTTAGGAGCTTTTTTCGTTCATCAGACTCAAAATCAAAGTAAAAATTGCTCATTCCGTTGTAGAGCCCTAAGCCGGAAAGTAAGGTGGCGAGAGCCGTGCAGGAAACAATAAGGCTGTAATAGCCAAATTCAACAGGTTCTAAATATTTGATGAATAATGGAAATAAAATGATTCCACTAATAGTGCTTATTGCAGATAAAAGAACAAAAGAAAGACTCTTTAAAAACAACTAAACCCAATTATTAATTAGCCACATTATGGTGGAGCTAAAGTAGCATATAGATATGCAATTAGAACAGTTCCGAAATAAAGAGATAACAAGCATTGTATTAATACAAGTTTCTCCCGTTATTTGCCGGATGGTTGGAAAATGGGTTCGGACTTGTGTTGCACTCTTAGGAATTGATCAGTTGCTTCCTTCATTGGTGGCAGGAAAACCTTCCACCTACTTTCTTTGTAAATTCATTCCGGACAATGCCAACTATAAACAACCAACCAGAAGGGTGATTGTAAGAAAGGGAGTGAAATTCGAGGTCGATATTTCGGACCACATGCAATGGCTCATCTACTTTGGTCATGACATAGAAAACCGGGAAGCTCTATACAGGCTTGCCAGAAACAAAAAAGCGATTTTGGATGTAGGTGCTAACGTTGGTGAAACCGCTCTAAACATGTCTCGATTGGCTGGTAAAGAAGCCGCCGTATATGCCGTAGAGGCCAACCCTTCTACCTATAAATCCCTGGATTATAATTGTAAACTCAATCCCGACTTAAACGTTACCGGGCTTAATATTGGCCTTTCAGACCACCTAACCCAAATGACTGTTAGAAGAAGGACGGAAAGAAATAAGGGGGCGGATCAGCTTCAATCGGTAAATGGTCAGGCCCGGGAAAAAGGAATGGTTCAGGTTGAAGTAAAAACCATAGATCATTTAATCGATCATAAGGAAATCCCGGAAATAGTAGACCTGATTAAAATAGATGTGGAAGGTATGGAGTTGTCCGTTTTAAAGGGCGCTAAAGAGCTTTTGGAAAGGAAAAATCCCACTTTGTTTTTAGAGTTTAGCGAATCCAATTTCAAGGATTTTGGATATACCGGGAAAGAAGTGGTTGAGTTCCTCAAGTCATTTAACTATAATCTGGTTTCTGCAAAAACGGGAAAACCAGTTGAACAGGCTTCTCAAATAGAAGATCATACCGATTTAATTGCACTAAAAAATGAATCTTAACGGAATTAGGAAGTTGTTTAGTCACGAACAATTGGGAAGCGTTTTGCAGAAAATAACCCAAAATGCTACCGAGGGTTCAATTCGATATAGAATGGCGCCCATGCCTGAACTGTATTCGAAATCCAATTCTGTAAGAGAGATCAAAAGGGATGGAATAAGTTACCGATTAGACCTGTCTGACCTTATGGATTGGTGGTTTTATTGGGGGTTTAAAGATGAAGCTCATGAATTTCTTTTTTCGAAGATTAAGAAGAACGATGTTGTAGTGGATGTCGGCGCCAATAAATGCATTTTGACCACTTTATTTTCAAAGCAGGTTGGACCTACTGGTAAAGTATACTCCTTTGAAGCGAACCCTGATAACTATGAGGTTTGTTTGGATCTCGTTCTTAGGAATAAGTCATCGATCGAGAATTGTACGCTAATAGGGAAGGGCTGCGGTAGTGAACCCGGAGTAATGCGTATGGCAAGAACTTCTTCCAACAATACAGGAATGGATCGGCTTGTCTCTGTCAAAGACGAGGAGAATCTGGGTAAGGATGTTGAAGTCGTTCCCCTGGACCAGGAGTTATTGAACCTGGAAAAAATAGAGTTGATTAAAATTGATACGGAAGGTTTTGAATTTGAGGTGCTGATGGGGGCAACGGCAATATTGGAAAAGTTTAAACCAAAGCTATTTATTGAGTTTGATCGAAATAACCTACAACGATATAATGCCAGTGTACAGCAAATCATTGATTATTTAAAACCTTTTGGCTATTCGTTTTTTAATGTTCAATCAGGAGAGTATTTTAGTAGTGAATTAGAACTTGGACCAGAGTTCCACTTTGATTGTTATTGCGAAATATGATACTCTTTCTTGACGAATATCCCAGGTCCTTTGTTGAGCAGGTGATTACCTTTTGCAAGATTTTTTTGAAAGAAGGGGTTCTCCATGGTAGTTGGAGGGAAGTATTTAAGAATAGAAAAACGGGAGGCTCCAAGAGCATGCCTTCTATTGTAAAGGAGCATTTACCAAATTATAAAAGCATAGCTCGAATCAATGAATTAAATGCAACTGGTATCGACCAGATTTACGTGTTTAAAGACGTGTTGGCTTTGGAATGGGCGCTTGAACAAAAGAAGAAGGATCCAAAACTGAAAATAACAGCAGGTCCTTTTATTGTAAATCACCCGGCAGAGAGAAAAGCTATTGTTGAAGACGAAAGAATTGATAAGTTGGTATTCTTTAGCCAATGGCATCAAGAGCTTTTTAAGTCATTTTCGGAAAAGGTTCAATTGAAACAAAATTTCAATTGGTTTTGTGGCGTGGATACAAACTACTGGGTGAGACCTAAAAATAGCAACGGGAAAAAGGTTTTGGTCTACTCTAAGACAAACCCAGAAGTATCTGAGCAGATCAAAAAAATATTGACTAATAAAGGAATCGAATTTGAAGAAATCGTTTGTGGAAACTATACACCTGAACAGTTTAAGTCTTCATTGTTCAACTCCCAATTGGTCATTTTTGTATCTAAAACAGAAACCCAGGGGCTAGCTATTTTTGAGGCATGGAGCTGTAACGTTCCAACGTTTCACTTCGATCCGGGGGTGTGGAAATATCAAGGATATACTTATAACAAAGCATCCAGTTGCCCATACCTGAGTGATCAATTGGGAAGAACTTTTGAAGGTACGGATGATTTTGAAGATAAATTTGACTCCATAATGTTGGAGTTGGATCATTTTACTCCTAGACAAATAGTTGAAAACAAATTCACCATAGGTCATTCTATGAAGGTTCTGGGTCATATTTTAGAATCTTGAACGCTCCATTTTTTTCAATAATAATTCCTGTCTATAACCGGGCGAAATTTATTTCCCTGGCCATAGAAAGTAGCCTGAAGCAAACGTTCAAAGACTTTGAGTTAATTATCATTGATGATGGAAGTACAGATAATACGGCTGAGGTAGTAAATCAATTAGATGATAGCCGGATCACT
Source organism: Crocinitomicaceae bacterium (assembly GCA_002713215.1). Classification (GTDB taxonomy): domain Bacteria; phylum Bacteroidota; class Bacteroidia; order Flavobacteriales_G; family Salibacteraceae; genus UBA2108. Next base: position 93,626 of record PAVO01000055.1, on the reverse strand, counting down.
TATTTCTATCAGGAAAACAAAGAACGTGGGGCAGCAAGAAATCACGGAGTTCAACGGGCAAACGGAACCTATGTTTTCTTTTTGGATTCGGACGACCTGATTGATCCGGAACATTTAGAATTAGCAAAGAAGGGTATTGAGACAAAAGAGTATCCCAGTTTTTTGTTTACCGGAATAAAATCGAACGAAACAGGTGAGTTGGCACCACTTAATCCCGATTTTGGTGAGGCGATCGACCCGCGTATTATCCTTCGATCGAATGTTTGTGCTTCCGCGTTTTTCTTAAAACGAGAATTCGCTTTAGATAACCCTTTTGTAGAAGATCGAAGATTAGCTGGATCGGAAGATCGGTTACTGCTCCTTGAGATTTCAAAAAAAACAGAATTACATTATTTCAATTACCACACATACAGCCTCATCAATCATGCAGATAGAAGCATGCATTCTGTAGATATTGAAAATTGGGAAGGGCAGCTGGAAGTACTGTCAGACAAAATCATTTCCAATGATACAATCAGTTCTGGTGAAGTGAGCATAATCCGATCTTCATTTTTACAAATGGTGGCTATTAAGTTGTTAATAGCAGGTCATTTTGGTAAAGGCATGCAATGGTATTGGAATTCATTAATAGAGAAGCCTGCTTTCTTTCTTTCAAAAAATAGCCTTCGCGTGTTCCGGTATGGAATATTTGTTTTCTTGAAGAAGCCCATCAAAACGGTGTTGTTGATGGTGGGTTGTGTTTATCTATTAATCAATGTTCTGTTTGTAGTAGAGACTTATGAGTCGAAACGAGATTTTAAAGAGTCAGTGACAAACTGCCAACAATCGGAACCTCAAGTAACGGCACAGCGGGTAGTGGAACTGGTGTCTTCCAGTTTTAATTTTAAATACAGGCCATACAAGTGTTATGAAAACCCAATTAGTTATTTAATTAATACCATTCATCCAGGAATTAGTCAGGTATGTGATTCAAAATTTCTTTTTGAGCATAGTGATGATGCATTCTGTGGTCAACAGAGCAAACTCATTGCAGATATTGCCCGAAAATTAAAATTGAATTATCGCTACGTTGTATTTAGTAACCATGTGGCCATCGAACTTTTCTACAACGATAATTGGCATTACTTTGATCCAACGAATACTGTATTTGTAAAAGAGAACCCAGATAATGATGAACATCTCAGTTTTTTTGAATTGTACAGTAGAAACAGAATTGCCGTTCGAAAAAATGCGGAGGTTGCACTCGGTGATTTATCTGAGGTTATAATAATGGATAAGAACATAAATTTTTTTAATCAACTGGAATGGTTCAATCGATTTTGTTTGTGGGCCTGGTATGCAAGTATTCCGACACTGGCAGTCTTCTATGTGTCGAGGTATTATTGGAAAAGAAAAATTATCCAGGTTTTAAACTTAATTTGATAAGGGAAGATCGGGTAGGTAAGCAATTGAATGACTAAATCAGTAAGACAGAAAAAAGTTGTGCACCTGCTTTACGGAGGAATTGGCGGTCATGGAAGCGTTTTCTTTTCTATGGTAAAAGCAAGTCAAAATAGTGAATTTGTTCATGTTCCCATCTTTTATGGAATCGAAAAAGTTAGGTCAAGTTATATCGATAAATGCAATGAACTGGGACTTTCCCACAAAGTGATTTCCAAAAATAGAGGAATCGATTTATTGTTCTTTCTTAAGGTATTTAGGGAAGTAAGGAGAGAATCGCCAGAAGTACTTTTTTTACATGGAAGCTACTTGTCCTTGATGGCCTGGTTGGTAAAAGTGTTCTCAGTTAAGGAGCTTCGGATGGTCATTCGGGAAACACAGGCCAATCATTTAAAGACCAAAAAAGATTGGCTTTTTCTAAAGGTTGCATTGCCATTTTCAGATGCCATTGTTTTTTTATCTACGAAATACAAAGAAGAAATAGAGCACAGGAAGTTGTTGTTCTACAATTCGAGAAGGTCCTGGGTAATACCAAATGGAATTGACCTTACTTTTTTCAAGCCCGATAAGAGACCTAATTTGACTGATACCATAAGGATTGGTATGCTAAGCCGTTTGGTAGATATTAAGGACCATAAAACGCTTCTTAAAGCAGTATCTATAATTAAATTGACAGCAAATAAGCAGGTACATCTCTCCATTTATGGCGATGGGGCCACTCGGTCTTCTTTGGAATCGTATTCATCTGAATTAGGTTTGGCAGACCAAGTGGACTTTGCTGGAGCGATTAGCGAAGAAGAAATTCCCGATGCTTTAAATCAGTTAGATATTTATGTTCATGCTTCATTTGGAGAGACTATGAGTACATCCATTATGCAGGCTCAGGCCTGTGGTTTACCAATAATTGCCTCCGACGTTTCAGGCATTAATAATGTAATCGAGGATTCAAAGAATGGTATACTTGTTCCCGTGGAAGACGCTGAAAAACTGAGTGAAGCTATAATAAGCCTTATTTCAAATGAAACCACACGTAGTGAACTGGGTGATGCCTCGCTAGACTACGCTAAAACCAACCTATCAAATAAGAAGATGATGGATTCATACCTTGAACTTTTTAGAAATTTATGAAATTACTTTTCGTACAAAAAGTCAAAGGGCTGGCAGGATCAGAGAAATATTTCTTGAATTTATTTCCGGGCCTGCTTTCAAAAGGCCATGAAGTAGAGTTTGTGGTTTTGTTCGAAAAGATCCATCTATCGGATATTGCCTCATTCACAAAAGAACTCCAAAAATTGGGTGTAAGAACGCATTTAATTAATACTACCGGATACTTCTCTTTAACCACACTAAATGGCCTTCGTAAAACCATATCCAATTCGAACCCGGATATTGTACACAGCCATTTGATACATGCAGATTTTTACTGTTCTCTTGTAAAGATGCTCTTCCAATCTAAACTTGTTTTGGTAAGTACCAAACACGGTTATGATGAGTCATTTATGCAGAAGTTTGGACTTGAAAAAGAGAAACCGGTTAAGAGTCTGTACTATTTAATTGCTCGTTTTTCTGAGAAATGGATCAACCGTTCATTTGCCGTTTCCATGGGTTTACGGGATTTGTTTGTTCGCTATGGAATTGCTAAATCGGGTAGAATTGACACTATATTTCATGGAATAAAGATTGAAGGTTCGTTACCACTAATCTCCGAAAGGAAAGAGAAAAAACTAAACCTGCTCATTTTGGGTAGGTTGTTTGACTTAAAGGGGCATGAATTTGCGTTAGGGGCATGTTATCGATTAAAACAGAACAAAGTAAATTTTGAATTAAACATTGCCGGTAGTGGAGAATATCTAAATTATTTACAAGAATTAACCAAAGAATTGGGTCTAAGTGGTCAGGTAAATTTTATGGGTTATGTTGATAATCCGAATTCAATCATTGCGAATTCAGACGTTGTTCTTGTTCCTTCAAAATCTGAGGGTTTTGGATTGGTGGCCATTGAGGCATTTGCTTTCAAAAAGCCGGTAATATGTTTTGATGTAGCCGCATTGAATGAAGTGGTAATCAATGAATTCAACGGATTTGTGATTCCCCCCTTTGATGTGGAATTGTTTGCTGAAAAACTCCAGGTATTTTACAATGATCCTCAAAAGAGGATTGAATTTGGGAACAATGCTTATGACACCCTAAAGGATAAATTTTCCATTGATAAAATGGTGGATACTACCCTTGAGTTTTATTCTAAGTGCCTTCCGGATACAGAAGAAGAAACTCACATTGGATTGTTTTGTATTTCCCTGCAGGGTGGGGGGGCGGAAAAGGTACTTTCCATTCTGGCCAACTATTTGGTTGCAAAATACAAGGTGACCTTGTTTTTACTAGAAAATCGAATTTCGTATTCAATTCCCGAAAACGTTGAGGTTGTTGTTCTACAAAAACCATTGATTGACAGCGAATTACCCATTGTTAAGTTTTTTGATATTCCATTTTACATAAAGCAATTAGCCAAAGAAGTAAGAAATCGAAAAATACACACGCTTTTATCTTTCTTAAATAGGCCCAACTACATTGCTTGTGGTGTGAAGAAGAATGTTCCCGGGTTAAAAGTTGTTGTAAGTGAAAGGAGTTATAGTTCCTTAGAGTATGAAGGCAGCTCGTTTCAGAACAGGGTAAGTAAATACCTGATAAGGAGGCAATACCCCAAAGCAGATTTAATTATAACGAATTCCAAAGCAACCGGGAAGGATTTAAACTTAAACTTTGGAATCAGCGAAAACAAGCTAAGAACCATATATAATCCCGTAAAAACCGGGATTGACGCAGTCAATCGAAATACTAAGATTAATGATGAAGTTACCTTCTTATGTATTGGGAGGTTGGATAAAAATAAAAACCATCAGTTGGTTTTGCGTGCCCTTAGCAACATTAAAGACCAGGTTAATTTTAGGTTACTAATAATTGGTGATGGAAAGGAAAAAACAAGTATCCAGGAATTGTCCAAGGAATTAGGTATTGAAAATCGGGTTAAAATATTTCCGTTTACGAGTGACCTTCAGAAGTATTATCAACAGGCTGACATTTTCATTTTGTCATCATTACATGAAGGATTTCCGAATGTTTTGCTGGAATCAATGATTTATTCTTTGCCGATTATTTCATCCGATTGCTTAAGTGGGCCCAGGGAGTTATTAGCACCGAACTCCAATGAATATGAGATTCTTAGTAGAGGATTTGCCAGAGAAGAGTTTGGAATTCTTTATACAAGCAACAACATACAGTCACTGTCTGATGCAATCCTTAACCTGGTTCACGATGCTGAGTTACTGAGTCAATATGCCTCCAAATCCAAAGATAGAATTAAGGATTTTGAGCTCAATACTATCGCTGAGTATTTCGAGAAGGAAATTGTTTAAGGCTTTCCCGTATTTGATCTTCTTTGGTAAGGATTAAAAGTGTGCTAATGTAAAATGGTAAGCATAGAATCTTGTATCTCGCCAACGCTCCAAAATTGTAGGATGAAAAACCAACAATAAAGGAGAACACCAGTGTAAAAACAATGGACATGATTAGAAATGAATCGCTTCCTAAATACCTCATTAAGCGCCTAAACTTAATCCGAAATATTACAAAAAGCGAAAACAAGGAAATAAACAGGCTTTCCATGCTGGTTATGCCCATTACCGCATTTTTTATTTCCCAGGGATAGGGCCTAAAAAGCGTTACGTTAATCGAGGGAAGAATAAGTGTGGCCATTCCTGGAAGTGTCTTTTCATACTGGCCAAATGTGTAGCCCGACCGGGTTCCCTCAATGTCATTTTCTGAGTAATGGTTAACCTGGTATATGTATGCCCGATTCAATAGATTTTCGGAGCTATACTTCTCATCATAATTTTCAATTAAGAAATAAGAATAAAAACTGGCTACACTTAACCCTACAATTAACGAGGGAAAGATAAATACCCGGATTACCACGTTCTTAATTTTTGCATTAAACGCAAAGAAGATCCAGCTTAGGAACGCTGGTAGAAAAGCTATAATTACGTAACCTTTAATGAGGTAAATTAAATAAGTCGTGGCCAGTATGTATGCTACGTAGATGGTCTTGTACTTCCTTTGAAAAAGTACCATATCGATATAATAAACGAGAAACCCGAAAAAACCTAAAACCAACGAATCCTTCATTACACCAGAACCCCAAAAAATTACCGATGGAATAGCAAAGTGAGCCAGGGCCAGTTCGAATTTTAGGTGTGGATACCTTCTAACGAAGGTTAAATAAAGTTTCCATTGCCCAAGGAACGCGAAAATTGAAAAGAATAAGGTCGTGGGAAGAAACAAACCTGCTCCCAGAATTGAAAGCAGCCCTGCAATTTTAATAACCGTAAAGGTATCAGCACCATTAAAGTAATTTACCAGAATATGATTATAGAGATAGTCTTCAGCTCGTACATAATCGGTTATGTTAAGCACCAATTTTAAACCATAGATTGGTTCATCGATAATAATTTGTCCAAGTATTTGGGCACTCGTGAAATAAGTAAAAGTATCTCCGTATCCATAATAAAACTTATAGATAAGAGCGAATGATAGTCCTCCCACCAGTTTTAAAGCCATACCCCATCGGAAGTACTTGAAAATAGGATCTCGTTTAGTTGAGGTATAGAAAAACAGCCAGAGGAGTATTAGTATGAAATACAGTGCCCCAAGACCCAATTCCAAGCCCAGATCTTCAAGTATCATTTGATGGGTTTATTAGTGGCACTATTGCGTTCTTCTTCTTCAATTTTTAGCAAAATTGTATGCGTACAATATTAGGTATTGAAATCGTTAGTTGATTGAGATTGAAAATTACTAATTGAATAGTTATTCCATGGAATCATTTTAGCTTCTTTTGCATCAATCTTTTATCAGGTTAAACATTTTGCTAAAAGGAAGAGGTATATTCAAGTGGCATAAGGCCAACTATGAAATTATGAACAAGAGTAAAATTCTCATTTATGCATGTTAAATTCGGGATAGTTGGTTGCGGGCATATTGCGAGTCGTCATGCAAAACATATAGTTGAACACCCGAATGCTGAGCTTGTTGGTGTATTTGATAAGGATGAATCCATTGGTGGCAATTTTGCAAAGTCATTTGGTACAACAAAGTTCAATAGCTATACCGGGCTTTTGGACTCTTCATGCGACATTGTTGCAGTTTGCACTCCCAGTGGGTTACACAGAGAGCATTCTATTTCTGCGTTTGGCAGTAGAAAACATGTTTTGGTAGAAAAGCCAATGGCATTGAGCTATTCCGATGCGATTGAAATGAGAAAAGAATCGGAAGTGGCCGGCAAAGAATTATTTGTTGTAAAACAAAACCGATACAATCCACCCGTACAAAAAGTTAAAAGTGAGTTGGAACAAGGTAAGTTAGGAGATGTTTATCAGGTGGTAGTAAATTGTTATTGGAACCGAAATGATGCCTATTATTCCAATAGCAACTGGAAGGGAACCAAAGCACTTGATGGAGGTGTTCTGTTCAATCAGTTCAGCCATTTTATTGATATTGTATACTACCTGTTTGGTTCCTGGATCAATGTTTCAGGAAACATAAAAAACTGTGCACATCAGCTATCAACCGAATTTGAAGACAGTGGCAATTTTACATTCATCCTGGGTGAATCCATTCTGGGTTCATTAAACTTTACAACCAACTCTTTTGGTCAAAACATGGAAGGTTCCATTACCATTTTTGCGGAGAATGCAACCATTAAAATTGGCGGGAAATACCTCAATGCCATAGAGTATATCCAGTCGGATTCGATTAATGCGGATCAACTGCCAATATCAGCTCCGGCCAATAATTATGGATATTATGAAGGTTCGATGTCAAACCATGATAAAGTAATTGACAACGTAGTTAAAACACTTCAGGGAAAGGAGCAAATAATGACCACCGCCAGGGATGGGGTAGAGGTAGTGGATATGATTGAGAAACTATATTCTTCAGCAATACAATTGTAATGAATTTGTCAGGCGAGGAATTATTAACTAAAGCCCAAAAGCATTATCAAGGCAAGGAATTCGAACAAGCTGCTTTGTACCTTAATCAACTTATCGAAATGGTTGATGACCATCCGGATTATTACGAAAAACTAGGGATGTGCTTTTATCACTTGGGTAATTTGAACGATTGCTTAAAAAATTTGACAACTGCATTAAAACTCGATCCGAATAATTCGTTCCGTTACTCGAGCAGAGCCTTTATAAGAAATGGGTTAGGGGATGTTGACGGTGCTATTGAAGATTATAACAAGGCCATTCATCTCGACCCTAAAGATGCCATAGCGCATAACAACCTGGGGCTTCTTCAGGAAAAAAAAGGTTTTGAATCAAGTGCAAAAAAAAGTTTCGAAAAAGCCGATTCCCTGTCAGAGGACTTTTTTAATGATAAGAATCCAATACCTAAGGTAGAGGCACCTACAGACCAAAACTCGATCGATGAACAGATCGAATCCGATTCAGATGCTGATTCCAGCTGGAAAACCATTAAGGATGTATTCTTTACCAAAAAAGTGAGGAAGGAGTTTTTGTTGTTTATCAAAAATGGCTTCAAATTAGATAAATGAGTTCATTTCTTACGCGTGTATATGAAGAAATTAAACAGGAAGATTATCCCAATACTGTAATAATCTTTCCTACTCAGCGAGCCATTAGCCTTTTCAAAAACGAAATTCATAGGAATGCAGGAAAGCCCATAGAGTTACCTGCCATTAACACCTGGTCAGGTTTTATAGAACAGCAAATTCCTCATAAGGAAATAGATAAAGATGTTGCAATTGCCCTGTTGCATAAGGTCTATTGTACCTCGTTTAAAAGCTCAGAATCCTTTACCGCTTTTCTAAATTGGGGAGCGAGTATTTATAACGACTTTGAAAGAATTGTATTGCAGAATTTACCTGGGGAAAAAGTATTGAACCAGGTAAATATGTTAAAGGCTCTCGATAAATGGGAACTGGACCTTGCCAAGAAGGAAAAGTACCTTCAGGTTTGGGAGAAGCTCCCCCTTCTGTTTAAGAATTTTTATGAGTATCTGCAGAAGAGAAAGCTGTGCACCAGTTCTTTAAAGTATGTAATTGGTCTTGATGAATTGAGGAAGACTTCTTTTCTCAAGAAGAAAATTTACTTCTGTGGTTTCACTGTTTTTTCACCCGTTGAAAAAGAGATCATTACGTTTTTTAAAGAATCCCGATTTTGTTGCCTGATAGAAGATTCTCCGCTATGGAATGGAATTGATCAGCAACACGAATCAAACCGATTCAGCATAGAGAACTCAACCCTCTTTTCAAAGGTGATTACCGTTGGTTCTGAAAAAGAGCTGGCCCGATCCATAGAGTCAATTGAGTGTGGAAATGATGCTGTTGCATCCAAGTTGGTTTCGAAGGAGTTAAGTAAGATGACGGAAGCTGCAGTTGATCAAACTGCGATCATTTTGTTGAATGATAATGATTTACCCCTCCTAATGAATTCGATTCCCGGGGAAGTTAATTCTATTAACGTTGGAAAAGGTAAATCGTATGGGAATACACCGGAAGGTGCGCTGTTTAAATCCATACTGAAGATTAATAAAGAACTTAAGCGAAAGAATGAAATAAAATTTCCGGTTGTTTTTGACTTTCTTGACCAATTAAAGCCCTTTGATTTATTGAAGCCCGAGGTTATCGATCAAATCAGAGAAAACATTCTTAAGAAAAATATCAGATCACTAAGTAGGCGGCAATTCTCTGATGTATTTTCCAAAACAGAGCTTAACTCATTTAGTGAACTTTTTAAAACAGGATTGGATACAAATGTTTTTGTGTCTAAGCTGTTGGAAATTAAAAACTTTTCGTGGTCAGGAACCTGTGTCAGGTTATTTTTCACTGCCAGAAACAACTATGAGCTGCTTTCAAAAGAACAGAATGACGGAGAAGTATTTAGTTATTTATTAGAAAAAGAACTTAACTCAACCTACGTTGCTGTTCAGGGTGAAATGAAATCGGGATTGCAGGTATTGAGTCTGTTAGAAACAAGATGCCTGGACTTCAAAAACCTTATTTTCTTATCTTTTTTAGATGAAAACCTCCCCCAATCCAAACAGTCTAGCTTAATTCCGCTTGAATTAAGAATTCAGTACCGATTTCCGGATCAAATGGCCCGTGAGTCTATATTGGCTAATCATTTTATGCGGCTTTTGAAGAGAGCCGAGTCTTCGAAGTTTATTTATTCTAGCGGTTCTACCTTTTCCAAGTCTGGTGATCCAAGCCGGTTTGTTCTTCAGGCTGCCATGGAATGGAGCAAAAATGACAAAGGGCTAAAATTCACTTCTTCAATAGTTAAGAACGACCTTGAGCCTTTTGTGAATAAGGAGCTAATTATTGAAAAATCGGATCGGGTTCACGAAGCCATTAAACATTACTTGTTTGAAAGGGGGATGAGTCCTTCAGCACTTAATGTTTATCTGTCCAATCCAATGGATTTTCTCATCTACCATGTTCTGGGGTTAAGAGAAAAGGAAAATGTGGATCTTTCCATCGAAACTTCTTCTTTGGGAACAGTAATACATGATACCCTGGAAATTTTATATAAACCCTATCGGGGAAAGCTATCAAATACCATTGAATATGAAACCTTAGGCACGAAGATTCTGAATCAGTTGGTTTTTGAGTTGAGCAAGATTTATCCAAAAAATTATTTGGAAAATGGTCGATTAAAGATCTTGCTACCTATACTCGAAAAATGGGTCAAAAACTTTTTGGCCATCGATAAAAAAAGGGGAGAAGCTGAGCCATTTAAACTAGTAAGTGTTGAGGAAAAATTGGAATATCAGCTTGCCAAAATTTCCATTCCATTGAAGATGAAAGGAATTGTAGATCGCATCGAAAGATGGAAGGGCGCTGAACATGTAATAGATTACAAAACCGGTAAAGTAGACCAAAAAGATTTGAGGCTAGACTCGCAGGAGTTACTGGAATTCAACCCCAATAAATCAAAAGCTTATCAACTATTGATGTATGCCTATATATATAGAGGTGTAAAACAAAGTGAAAATCCGTTTTTAAGTTCCATCTATTCATTCAGGAACCAGAGAGCTGGATTTATTCCTTTGCTCATTGATGACAATGAGTTGATTGATGAGCATCAAATTAAATTGTTTGAAAAGGGGATGGAGGCAATTGCACTCAATATGCTAGATAGAAAAACTCCCATTGAATTAACCAACCACCGGTACAAGAAATTTTCGATCTGATTCGGAATTACAGATCGAAGCGATATCCGACTCCACGGACAGAAACAAAATGTTTGGGTTCTTTTGGGTCGACTTCGAACCACTTTCTAAACCTTGAGATTAAATTATCAATTGATCGTCCTTTAATGGATTCGTTTTTCCAGACATGTTCAATTATGTCTTCTCGGGAAACCACTTCACCCTTTCTTTGAACCAGGTAATGTAACAATTGGTTTTCCAGGGAAGATAGGTTAATTGTAAGGCCTGTGACACTTGTGGCAGATTGTGCCGCAAAATTAATGGACCCTTTTCCCAGCAATACCTTATTAAGAGAAGGGGTAGGAGCCTGATTATACCGTTTAAGTAAAATCTCGACCCTTAAAAGCAATTCTTCCAGATTAAAGGGTTTTCCCAGGTAATCATCAGCCCCAAGACGTAGGCCTGTTATCTTGTCTTCCGCAGTATTTCTGGCCGAAAGAAAGAGAATTGGGGTGTTATTTCCTGCATCCCTGTAATTTTTACAGATTTCGAACCCATCCTTTTCTGGAATCATTACGTCTAATATCACGAGGTCGAAGAAATTCGGGTTCGAAAGCAAATGAGAATTTGCCGTTTTTCCGTTCTTTATCCATGTTGGCGAGTATCCTTCGAGTTCTAAATTGAGCAATATAGCATTAGCCAAATTTGCTTCGTCTTCAACTAAGAGGATTTTATAAGACATAGGTTTTAGAATCTGAATTGGCAAATGTAGTTTGTGAACAGAAAAAGTAGAGAATAAAAATTAATTTGTCGAAGTATATATTTCACATATATTTGGACGCTTAACGTGAAAGTGAAAAAAACAGTTAAAATTAAAATGAAAAGTATGAAAAATGTCTACGGAATTGTAATGCTCTTAGTAGGAGTATTATTTGTTAGTGCGGAAGCATTCTCGCAGTACTGTACTCCAAGAAGGAGCGCGACTTGGGGCTATATAAGTTCTGTTAAAACAACCGGAGGTACCATCAACATTAACAAGTCTGGTACGACTTCCAGTGGTTATAGAAATTATACCTCTTCTGACAGTGTTGCGACTAATTATGGTCAAACATTTACAGTTGAAGTGAAATTTACCAGGTCTTATCTTTGTTGGATTGACTGGAATGATGATGGTGATTTCGCTGATGCAGGAGAGTTGATTAAAACAGGTCCTCAGAGTACAAGAACTAATGTCCAGACTGAAACTTTTAGTGTAACTGTTCCTAATAATGCTGCTTATGGCTCGTTAAGAATGAGGGTTTATAGTAATTATTATTATTATGCCTCTATTGGACGTGATCCTAGTGGGTGTGGATATAGCAATTACCAGGGTGAGATTGAAGATTACCGAATTTCGATTCCGAAGCCACCTAAAAATGATGCGGGTATAACTGAAATGACTCCTGCTGCAGCTTGTGCAGGAAGTAATGCAATTCAGGTAAGGATTATGAACTTTGGTATTGATACCATGAAGTCGGTTACCATTTCGGGTACAATCAAAGAAATTGGTGGGGCTACTACTACTTATGGCCCTACAACTTTAACCGGGCTGGCTATTCCACGTTTGAAGGATACGCTATATACGGTTACTAACTATACCATAGCTGCTGGAAAATCATATGATATGGATTTCCAAACTTCATCACCAAATAGTTCAACGGATAGCAATACTACAAATGACAAAATTTCAAAGATCGGATTTTCTGCTGCGTTAGGTGGAACGTATACCATTGGTGCTTCTTCTGGTGCTGATTACAATACGTTTAAGGCTGCCGAGGCTGATATGAAATTGAAAGGAATTTGTGCTCCAACCATATTTAATGTAGAAGCTGGAACATACAACGAACAGGTTAAATTTACTACCTATGTTGGAATTTCTGCTACTAACAATGTAAGGTTCAGACCTCATCCAAGTAATACTGCTCCGGTAAGACTGACTTATTCGTCTACTTCGAGTGGTAATGGTAATAGAGGTACGGTTGTATTCAATAGAACGCAGCACATTGCTATGGATTCTATTACCATTGAAGCAAAAGGTGGTAGTTATGCAAACGTTATTGAGTTTCAAAATGCTCCGAAAAACCTTTCATTTACAGGCGATTCTTTAATTGGTAATCAAACTTCTTCTACAACGTCGAATTGGATGGCGATTGTTTATGATTATCAAACCTATGCTGAAAACATGACCTTTAGAAAGAACGTAATGTTAGGTGGGTCTTCTTCATTCTACATTTATGGTAGAGGAAGTACAAATCAAACTGGTGGATATTATAAAATTGAAGATAATATCATGTCTGGTTTTAACTACATGGGTATTTACTGTTACTACCGTTCGAATAATGATATCAATCGTAATGTAATATCAAATTCAGGACGATATAACTACCCTCGTGGTCTTCATTTTTACTACTGTAACAAAACCAGTATTCGTGGTAACAACATTCAGATAAAAGCAAATAACTACGCATATGGTATTTACCATTACCGTTGTTATGGTACGTCCACTGCTCGTCAAGAAGTTAAAAATAACATGATTGCTGTTACCGGTGGTAGCGGGTGGCACTGGCCATTGTATGAGTATTACGCAAATTACACTGATATTAGCTTCAATAGCGTATCGAATGAAAAAGGTAATTCATATCAGTTGTATCTGTACTACGGTACAAGTGTGACCTTTAGAAATAACATTATTGCCAACTTTGGTAATGGTTACAGATACCGTCAATATGGATCTCAAACCAGAAGTAATAATGTATGGTGGGCCCCTACAGCTACTTCTTTTAATGGAAACTTAGGTTCCAATGTTCTTAACGTTGATCCAAAGTACAAGTCTTTTACAGATTTACATTCAAGAAGTACTGCAGTTCATAACTCAGGGGTTGCGGTTACGGGTGTAACTATGGATATTGACGGTGATACTCGTTGTCCCGGTACTGGATGTCCGGGTGCTGCTACTGCTCCTGATCGTGGTGCTGATGAATTCTGGTTGCCAGACTACGATATTTCTCCAACTACGTTGGGAGATAAGCCATGTTCCGGAACTCAAAATGTTCAAATTTATGTTTCAAATGTTGGTGTTAAACCGTTGACTTCATTCACCGTGAATTGGTCAATTGGTGGTGTTGCACAAACTGCATTGTCTGTTACCGGAAGTAATGTAGCTGCTGGTGCAGATACTTTGGTTACATTGGGAACTCACAATTTTGTTAGTGGTACTGCTTATAACTTCGAGTATATCACTTCTGCTCCAAGTGGGCAAACAGATCAACAACAGTTTAACGATACGTTGAGAGAAACATTACAAAACGCTCTTTCCGGAACGTTCACGGTTGGTACTGCTGCTTCTGATTATGCTGATTTTACTACTGCATTTGCTGATCTTGTAAAATTTGGAGTTTGTGGTCCTGTTAGATTACAAATCAAGGATACTACACTCATTGAGAATTTTACAATTGGAAAAATTCCTGGAAATAGTAGTTCTAATACAATTACTATGGAGCAGGATCCTACCAATACTAATCCAGGCGAGTTGGATGGTAATATTTCTTTGGATAATGTAACTCATCTTACTATCAAGAATATGATCTTTAATACTACTGGAAATGCAATTGTATTTAACAGTGGTCAAAAGGTAACTAACCTGAAAGTAGATAGTAATACCTTCAACCTGGGTCAGAATTCTGGTTCTGCTTTGTGGGATGGTTTCTACGAACAAAACATGGATTCGGTATGGTTCACAAACAATACCGTAAATCTAGGAAATTACATTGTTCGATTCTATGGAGGTTCAAGTACTCAAAAATCGAGTAAAGAAGGAAATATCTACTTCGAAAACAATAAATGTCACGGTTGGACTAACTACGGTGTTTATGCCTTCTACTGCTTCAACCTGCACGTGAATAATAATGAAATTATTTCTGATAATTCTGGTTATCCTTGGGGCGTTTATTCTTACTACAACGACAACGTAGAAATTATTAAGAATAATATCTGGGCTGGTGGTACTACCGGTGGATACGGATTGTATTGCTACAGCAATAACCGGTACGGAAGTTCTAGCGATAGCTTGAAATTAATTAATAACTACATTACCGCTGGTTCAAATAAATCTACCAGTACTCGTAGAGGTGCATATATATACTACTATAACTACAGAGCTCAGATTTACCACAATAATATTGCGGTACATGGAAGTAATACTAGCGGAACAAGAGAAGGGATGTATACTTACTTCCTAAGAAATAGTGATGTTAAAAACAACATTTTCTATTGTATGAGTGGTACAACCTGGAACGAAAGAAGTTCTTCTTCTGTAACCAGGGATTATAACGCATACTGGACAGGTAATCCAATAGTTAGTGGAAAGTCTGGTCCTACTATGGGAACTAATTCTATGATTACTAATCCCCGATTTAAGGATCCTGAAAAATGGGATCTAAGAGTAAATAGTATTCAACTGGATAGTGCTGCTACTAATGTTGGTGTTGCAGATGATATTTATGGAATGACCAGGGTTCTTGGTTCGCACGATATTGGTGCACATGAGTTCGATCCATGCTATTTCGATGCTGTGGCCAAAGAATACTATGCTCGTTACAGGCAAATTCCAAACACTCAATCCGTGAGAATGTACGGTAGAGTATCTAATGTTGGTTTGGATACCATTACAGGTGTAAGTGCTACTGCAAGTGTTGGTACTAACACAATAAATGTTCCATTGGGAAGCATTTTATCCGATGGCGATTCTGCATTCTCTGTAGCTGTTCCTTTAACAGGCGCAAGTGGAGTAGTTAATGCTTCTATGTATACTGCCATTACAGAAACAGATTGTGATCTATTGAATGACTCTGCGAAGTATGCTTTTATAGTATCGGATACTGTTTATGCGTACGATGACAGTACAGTTAATAATCGTTTAGGGTTTAACTCTCCTGGTACCGGGGAGTTTGGTAGTGTATTTGAAATTTTCAATGCAGATACCATTAGTTCTGGTACCTTCTATTTGAATGGCCCTGTACAAGGAGCTACTGTACGTCTGTTGGTATATGAGTTTATCGATTCTACTCAAATGCCTGGTAATATAGTTGATTCTACTCGTTCGTTTATCGTTGGTAAGAGCGGTACTGGCTGGTATACCTTACAATTTGGTTGTGCCGGTATAGTTGCTCAACCAGGTAAGTACTTAGTTACTATCGAGCAATCTAATCCAGTTCGAATGGAACTTGGAATTGACGTAAATGGTGTAGGTGTTCCAGCAACCCGTTGGGAAAGAGCTACAGGAGGTACCTGGAATGATTTATACAATAGCACTTCAAATAATGTGAAAAATGCAGTATTGGCGCTTCGGGTTAACTTAGGACAAATCAAAGAAAACGATCTGTTGCCTAATACTTCATTGATCTGTAACAACAGTAGTACGTACTTAAAATTAAATGCTAAGTATGACAGACAATTGTGGTCTAACGGTTACTTGTTCGATTCAATTCTGGTATCTACTCCTGGAGTATATAAAGTAACTGCATGGGATGCTATTGGTTGTAAGTACTCTGATAGTACAACAGCTACTATGGCAACTCCAATGAATGTTACTACTACTCCTGTCAAAGCAACTTGTGGACAAAGTGATGGTTCGGTTACTCTTGCTGTAACTGGTGCTTATCCTCCTCATTCTTATGCTTGGAGTACTGGAGCAACTACACAAAACTTGAGTAATGTTGCTGGTGATGATTATACCGTTGTAATTAAAGATTCAATTGGATGTGAAAATACACAGAAGGTACAGGTATTGGGTGCATTCCCATTAGTATCTAACTCATGGACATATCCTACTTGTAATGGAGATGGTAACGGTACGGCTACTGCTAGTGTAGACAAAGGTGTTATGCCTTATACCTACCAATGGAATGCCGGAGGTTCTCAGAACAATGCTACTAACGTTAACTTACCTTCTGGTACTTATGTAGTTGACATTACAGATGCAAGTGGTTGTGTAACTAAAGATACAGTGGTGGTAATGGATCCACCGGTATTAACTTCGAAAGACGTAGTTACTCCTCCTAGTGCATGTAAAATGGCTGACGCAAGTGCAGAAGCTCAAATGAATGGTGGACTTGCACCTTACTCGTTCTTATGGAGCAATGGACAAACCAGTGGTAAAGCTGTTGGTTTAACTGAAGGTGTTTATGATGTTACAGTTACTGATAGTTTAGGTTGTGTTGTAATATCTAAAATGAGAGTTACTGATCCTAATTCTCCGGTATCTATTCCAAATGACCTTACTTTGGATTGTAGTTATGATACAACTACTGCTAAAGTAAATATCCTTGGTGGTACTGCTCCATACAAATACAATTGGGATTATAAAAACAGTACTACTTCAGTTATAAATGGAGTTGGTGCTGGTACTTATAAACTTCATTTGGTAGACCGTAATGGTTGTGATCATGATACTTCTGTAGTTATCATTGCTCCAACTGCGGTTAATGTAAACTTTGACAATATTGTAGATAGCGCAGGTGTTGTTAAAGCAACAGCTACCTCTACAGGTGGTACTCCTCCATATACTTGGAATTGGAGCCCATCAGGAGAAGCAACTGAAAGAGCTGTTAACTTGAAAGATGGAGTTAACAAGGTTACTGTTGTGGATTCTAAAGGTTGTTCATTTACTTATCAAATTGATGTGTTCTCTGAAACTACAAGTATTGGATACTTAGACAATACTGCTGTCTTTAACATATTCCCTAATCCTACTGAAGGAAATGTGTTCGTTGATTTAAATCTGGTTGCTGAAGAAAACGTAAGAATTAAGGTTCTTAGTTCAATCGGTGAAGTGATTAAAACAATTGAGAAAGACAATGTTATTCAAGATAGAATTTCAATTGACTTGAGCAGCTTTGCTGTGGGAATCTACTTTGTAGAAACTACAGTAGGTACTGAAAAAGTTATAAGCAAAATTCAATTATCTAAATAATAGGTAACACTATTTCAAAAGAAACCCTGACCTTTGGTCGGGGTTTTTTTTTGCCCAATTTTTATCTAGGGAATGCAATTTAAATGGAGTCCATACAAAAGTCAACAGGTCTATACATTGACTAATCCGGTTCGTGTAGATAAGCAAAATGCACAATCAACGTATCCATTACTTGTATTTAATCCATTTATAGAAGGGGAAAATGAAAACCAATATTGGACTGGAACGATTGAAAGCATGGATGAAAATTCAATGCATGAATTTGATTCTTCAAATAATCTGGAAGTTGAAGACCCTGAAAATGTAGCCTATAGAAGCAACCTACAAAAAGCAATCGGCGCTTGCCTTTCAGATGAATATCATAAACTAGTGGTAAGTCGAAAGGTTACCGTTACCGGTTCTATGAATTACCCGGCAGTTTTTAATGAATTGGTTAGGAATTACCCCGACTGTTTCGTTTATCATTTCGATATTAATGGAATTACATACATGGGTGCTACTCCCGAAAAGTTGCTATCTGTTGATAATGGCTATTGCTGTTCGGCATCGTTAGCAGGAACAATGAAGTTAAGCGAAGGTGAAAAAATTGAAAACTGGGGGAGTAAAGAGAGAAATGAACAACAACTGGTTACGGACTACCTTAACGAAGCCTATTCGGCTACGTGTGAAAATGTTTCGGTTTCTGATGTTGCCATAAAGTCAAACGGCCCCATATGCCATTTGCATTCGGAAATTTCTGGAAATCTAAAGGATATGACCAGTTTTTGGAACTTACTGCAAATAATTCACCCTACACCGGCAGTTTGTGGATTACCCAAGTTCAAGGCACTGGATTGGATTGTAAATAATGAAGGGTATGACAGGCAATACTACACGGGCTACATTGGGCTTGTTCAGGAGAATAAGGCAGAATTCTATGTCAATTTGCGCTGCTTAAAAAGTGAAGGCTTGCAAACCGAATTGTATGTAGGCGGGGGAATCACAAAAGATTCCGTTGTAAGGGATGAATATGATGAAACCAAACAAAAACAGGAAGTTCTGTTGAGTGCAATAAAAAAAATACACACTTTCGCGAGACAATGACTTCCAAGGAGAATGCATATTTAATTGCAAATCTTTTTACAAAAAAGGGAGGAACACATGTGGTTATTTCTCCCGGAAGTAGAAATGCACCATTAATCAAGGCTTTTCAGGATCTTAATGGTGTAACCTGCTATTCGATTGTTGATGAACGATGCGCGGGTTTTTATGGGTTAGGTATTGCAATAGCTACTGGTAAAGCCGTCGCCCTGGTTTGCACATCGGGTACAGCACTCTTAAACTATTCTCCAGCAATAGCAGAGGCTTTTTACCTTGGAGCTCCGCTGGTTGTTATGAGTGCAGACCGCCCCTTGGATAGAATTGATACCGGCGAAGGCCAAACGATCCAACAATCAGGAGTCTACCATAATTTTCAAAAGGGTTTTTTAAATGTGCCGGAAGATGTGTTGAATAATTATGACATTATTGTCAAATCTTCGGATTTATTTGACACTATGTTGAAGGGTAAGCCTGGCCCAATTCATTTTAACCTACCCTTGTCTGAGCCACTCTACGAAGAGAGTGTTGGTCACTCCGATATTAATAATAAGCTATTATCGTTATCAGATCAAAAGTTAAAGGTTGTTCGTGGTACCATGTTATCTAATGAGTTAATTCACGTAATTAATTCCAAAGAGAAGAAGCTTATTCTTTGTGGAAACCTGGGCAAAAGTGAGAGTCTTATTGATCAATTGGAGAACCTCAATAAGAGAGAGGATATTACCGTACTGTTTGAGTCTATTTCTAACCTGCATACAGGTTGTGGAATTGCTACCATAGATCGAACGTTGTCGGCAGGTACAACCAAAGAATTAAAGCCTGAATTGGTGGTGACTCTTGGAGAGCATGTGATTTCAAAGAAAATCAAACAGCTCTTGAAGAATACGGAGGCCCTAACACATATTCATGTGAGCGACTCGGGTCATTCTTACGACACGTTTCAATCGGACCATAAATCGCAGAAAATGGATAAATCTGATTTTCTGGAACAAATTCTGAGGAGCCTTAAAGATCAAAACTCGGATTATTCTTCCAGATGGGAGCAAAGCGAGATTAATGGTAGAAAACTGCACAATGAGTTTATGCAACGTGTTCCATTTTGCGACCTTTCTGTATTTAATAAGGTATTGAGTACAATTCCTGCATTCTACCATTTACAAAGCGGAAACAGTAGCGTAATTCGTTATATACAGTTGTTTGAATTCAATCAATGGAAACATTGTCATGCTAATAGGGGAACCTGCGGTATTGATGGGAGCACTTCTACAGCAATTGGTTATAGCACTGCCCTTAAAGAACCAACCGTATTAATTACCGGAGATATAAGTTTTCTTTACGATTCCAATGGGCTTTGGAACGATTCCATTCGATCAGATTTTAGAATAATTGTAGTCAACAACCAGGGTGGAGGGATATTCCGTTTCATCCCCGGGCCGGATAGCGTTCCCAATCATGAAAAATTCTTCGAGACTAATCACAAACTGGACATTGAGCCTTTGTCTAGAACTTTTGGGTTTTCATTTGATCGTGTCTGCAATGAGAAGGAATTGGAAATCAGCCTGAAAACTTTCTTTAATGATTCACGTGCACCCAAAATTCTGGAAATTCGGACTCCACGTGAACAGAATGCCGAAGTATTAAAGCAGTATTTTAGTTTTATAGAATCAAAAAGAGTCTGATACTATAATCCTTCTAAATAACTCAATTGAATAAGGTTAAATCGTGGATAGAAGCATTTAGGTTAAAAACGCTTCCTCTTGCATTTTCATGTATAATCATGGGTTCGGTCGTCGCCTATGACTTTGGGTACTTTCGCCTGGAAGTATTAGTTATGGCATTAATAACGACGCTTTGTCTTCAGGTATTAAGCAATTTGGCCAATGATTATGGAGACGCCATTAAGGGTACAGATAATGAACTACGATTAGGGCCTCGCAGAGCTGTACAGAGTGGGCTAATATCCAAATCAGCTATGATGAAAGGAGTTGTTTTATTTGCGATTCTATCATTTATTTCCGGTTCTTTCCTGCTCTATCTTTCCTTTCAAAACTTCAATTTGAATTTAATTGTATTTCTGCTTCTCGGTTGCCTATCAATCGCCGCAGCTATTAAGTACACAGTTGGTAAAAATGCTTACGGGTATTTAAGTTTAGGAGATTTATTTGTATTCCTTTTTTTTGGTTGGCTAGGAGTTTCAGGTGTTTTCTTTTTGCATGGAGAAACCATAAATGCGTTGGTTTTCCTTCCTGCGACTTGTATTGGGCTTATGTCGGTTGGGGTGCTTAATTTGAACAACCTAAGAGACATTGTTAATGATAAAGAGAATAATAAGATAACCGTAGCCGTGCGGTTAGGTAGTAATCGGGCCCGGTATTATCATCTAGTCTTGCTTAGCTTAGCCTGGCTAGCGCAGATTGCCTATGTATTAATTAAAGGTAATTCTTCCTGGGCATGGCTCTTTCTGCTTTCTCTTCCGCTTTTTTATTTAAATGGTAAAAAGGCATTGTTGCATAGTGATCCCAAGGAGTTAATTCCCTCTTTAAAACAATTAGCCCTGGGGACATTTCTGTTTACCCTATTGTATTCTATTGGTCTTCTAATTTCTTATGCTTAAGGCACACACATCTCGATATAAACTAAAGTTTATTACTCCTGGGGGTACGTCCAGAGGGATTTTAAAAGAAAAAGAAACCTATTTCTTAACCATTGAGGATGACCACCAATTCGGAATTGGAGAATGTGCTGTGTTTAGGGGACTAAGCTTTGACGATCGGCCTGGTTATTTGGACACCTTAAAGAACGTTGCAGACAAAATTGAGTCTGGTTTTCCTCCAGAACAGATCATCTGGGAGTTGACAGACTGGCCTTCCATTCAATTCGGGTTGGAGACTGCAATAAAAGGACTTCAATCGAGCAACCCTTTTAATATTTTTAATGGTGATTTTTGCCAAAGAACCCGTGGTATTGAAATAAACGGACTGATTTGGATGGACGATTGGCATCATATGAATAAGCAATTGAGGAAAAAACTGGAAGACGGTTTTACCTGCATTAAAATAAAAATTGGGGCAATCGACTTCAATCAAGAATTGAACCTGCTAAAGAGAATTAGGCAAGAATATTCCGGGAATGACGTTGAAATCAGAGTAGATGCTAACGGTGCGTTTATGGCCTCAAATGTTGTTGAAAAGCTGGAAGCGCTGGCTGAATACGATTTGCACAGCATTGAACAACCCATTAAAAAAGGGCAGTGGAAGGTGATGTGCGACCTGAGCAAGGCCCCAATAGTTCCAATTGCACTTGATGAAGAATTAATTGGCATTACTTCGATTGCAGAAAAGGAAGAACTTCTCAACACAATTAAACCACAATACATTGTCCTTAAACCGGCATTGATTGGTGGGTTCGGTGGAACCGATGAATGGGTCAGTATGGCGGAAAAGCATAATATAAAATGGTGGGTTACAAGTGCTTTGGAATCCAATATTGGTCTTAATGCAATTGCCCAATACGTTGATACAAAAGGCTGCAAAATGCCACAGGGCTTAGGCACAGGCCAACTTTTCTCTAATAATATTCCCTCACCGCTTGAGCTGCGGTCCAACCATTTGTGGTATGGGTCAAATTCCTGGGATTTATCAAATTTGAAGTTATGAATCCATCATTTCAAATCAATGGGATAGGGTATTTAAAGTGGTTAACATTGAATCATGAAGAGGAAGAGTTGGCTCAAATTGCAGCATTTATCGAAGCGTGGAGCAAGAATACTAAAAGTTACAAATTTCAGACTTCAGGATCAACCGGTATTCCAAAAACCATTGAAATAGACAGGGCCTATATGGAGCATTCTGCCCAGGTCACAGGTGAGTTTTTTGGATTAACCGAGGGTTGTTCTTCGCTTTTGTGTTTACCGGTTAAATTCATTGCGGGTAGAATGATGTTGGTTCGGGCCATGGTTTTGGGATTGGATCTGCATGTCGCAAAACCAGAAGTCAAAGAGATAGTTAAGCTAAAACCCAAGTTTCATTTTTGTGCAATGACCCCGCATCAGGTGTCCAGAATCCTTGATACTGATGTTACTTTTTTTGATAGCATTGAAATGCTAATCATTGGTGGGGGCGACATAAATACTTTGTTGGAACGCAAGCTGGAAAACCTAAAGACCAAATGCTATGCTACCTTTGGAATGACTGAAACTGTGAGCCACATTGCACTACGCGAAATTGGGGTTAAAACCTGTTTCAAGGCACTGCCAGGAGTAAAATTTCATCAGAACGAGGAGGGGCAATTGATCATTCACGCTTCAGGTTGGGGAGTTCACAATATGATAACCAATGACATGGTTAATTTGTTATCAGAAAAGGAGTTTGAGTGGCTGGGAAGGATAGATAATGTTATCAATTCAGGGGGGATAAAAGTATTTCCCGAACGAATTGAATCCATTTTGGAAGGACAAATTCCGGGCAACTTTTTTATTGCTGGTCTTCCAGATCAGCATTTGGGAAATAAGGTTGTTTTATTGGTAGAAGGGGAGGAAACACCTGTTGATTTTAGTCAATTATCCAGCTATGAAAAACCAAAGGAAGTGTTTAGTATCTCCAGGTTTAAATACACCGATACTGGAAAAATTCAACGTTCTGAGACGCTTAATTTGATCGAATATAGTTAGACAATTCGTTCAGCTCTTTTTGAATTTTGCTGAAGAACATGTTTCTCTCCTTTTCCCTGGTTTTACTCAATTTCACTGAGCGTTTCATTTGATTTTGCAACCATGATTCAGCGTCCTGGCAAAACTGTTCGTCCTGAGTAGGGATGTAATTAAAGTTGGCGTAGGAATTAAAAAACACCTTACCTGACTTTAAACGCGACAGTGCAGAATTGTCCATGACAAACAATTCATTGAAATAGAGATCATACTGTACTTCAGTCTGTTGCCCAAAATCAGGATTTATTTTACAACCGAGCCGAGCTTGTTCTTTCACCAGATCAAAAACCTGTTGGTGCTGATCGCAAAGAAGAAGTGCCGTTTCCTTATTTCCCATGAGTCCAGAGTCGTAATAGTACTGAAGTTGCCTGATAAAACCTAAAATGGCTATTTCTGACCAGATCTCTATAGCAGGCAATTTCGAATACAGTATTTTAATGTCGGTGAATAGGTTCTTGTAGGATGAAATGTATTTATCCGGATCAAAAGGATCATTCAATTCTTCCGATGTATTCAGGCCCCGATACCACGAATAGACTTTGAACGCTGCTAATTCCGGGAAATATAATTGATAGAACACGGGAATATCTTTGGTTGTGTAAATGGCTGGTTGAACCCCAGTGGCAATCTGAATTTTCATCATTTCAGCCATTTCCTTTAAGTGTATGGCAATGTCATTTTCGGTTTTTAAAATACCTCTCCGATCAAAGGAAACCGTACCTCCACTTTTTTCAACCAACCCATCAAGCTTAAGGTCAAAATACGAGGCTAGCTTTACTGCTTCGTCAAAGGTAAGCGCCGTTTTCCCGGAAATTCTTCGGTAGGCACTATCCGTGCTAATACATAGAGTTTCTGCCAGGCAATCAACCAACCTTCTTTTATTATTGAGCTTCTTCGATATTTCCTCCAGAAGATCGATTTGAGAATTATCAACCGTTTGCATGTCTATTAGTTAAAGAACTGGAAAGGTAAAAGATTTTTGAATAAAACCTACTCGGGCCTGTTCTTGATATAGTCCCTCCAACGAAGTAAAATCTGGTTCATATCGTCTGGCAATTCAGAATCAAAGTGCATCCATTTGCCACTTACAGGATGAGTAAAGCCAAGGGTTTTGGCGTGTAGGGCTTGTCGAGTTAATACCTTTAAATTGTTTTGGACAAATTGCTTGAATTTATTGAAGGTGGTGCCTTTCATAATCCTATTTCCTCCGTATTCTACGTCCCCGAATAGCGGATGACCGATCCATTTAAAGTGCGCCCTGATTTGATGTGTTCTTCCTGTTTCCAGTTTACATTCAACCAAGCTTACATAACCAAGTTTTTCAATGGTTTTGTACCGGGTAAGAGCTGTTTTTCCGTATTCACCATCTGGGAAAATGGACATCACCTTTCGATCTTTCAAACTGCGTCCAACATTTCCCTCAATTTCTCCTTCAAGTGGATCAACCTCCCCCCATATAAGTGCCCAATAGCGTCTTTCACTGGTGCGATCAAAAAATTGTTTTGCCAAATGGGTCATTGCAATATCGGATTTAGCAATAACCATTAGTCCTGAAGTACCCTTGTCCAGTCTATGTACAATTCCCGGTCGGTCAATTTCACTACGAACCGGCAGGTTTTCAAAGTGAAAAGCCAGTGCGTTTACCAGTGTACCGGTTTGATTTCCATATCCCGGGTGTACGACTAACCCCGCAGGTTTGTTGATGACCAGAACATCATCGTCCTCAAAAACGATATCCAATGGAATATCTTCGGGTGTAATGGTTATTTCCTCCTTTTCATGAGGTAGGAATATGACAATTGAATCTAGCGCTTTGACCTTATAATTCGATTTTACAACCAGATTGTTAACCTTTAACCCACCTCCTTTTGCAATTCGCTGAATTTTATTTCGCGACATTTGGTGAAGGCGGTCCATCAGGAATTTATCTACCCGAAGTGGCTGCTGGCCCTGGTCTACAAGAATCGTTTTATACTCGAAGAGTTCGTTTTCGACCGACTCAATTTCCTCTTCCAAAATTTATCGATTAATGATCAATTTCGATACTTCACTTTTATTTGATCGAATTAAATAAAAACCATTGGGAAGGTTTGAGATATTAAGATGGTCTATAACGTATTCCCTCATTTCCAGTTTGCCTCCAATTGAATACACCTCAATATCGGAGTTGACTTCCTGTTTGAATTTGATCCAATCTTGAGCCGGATTGGGGTAAAATTCAAGTTGATCATTGTCAGATACAACTTGCTCGTTTGATAATGGTTCTTCCGAGCCGTCTCCAAAGCTGGCTCTAATCATTGTAGTACCCAGGAAAATGGAATTGGTCCAGTCGCCATCGATCTGACTGATATACGTTCTTCCCTGGTTATTGTAGTTTACGTCGTATCCCACGAAAGTTTTGTTCTGATCCAGTTGCTGATATCCCACATAGAACTGGCCTTCAACCACAATAGGGTCAATGTGGTATCGGTGAAATTTGCCCTCGGCATTATAGATTACATCCACCGGCCCGGATTGGTATATCGGAGAGCTATTTAGATCTTTATATACCACGATGTTAATCTTTTGACTGCTGGGTGGTTCAAAGGTTTCAACGAAATTAATCATTACCGATTTCAACGTATCTGAAATAGGAGTCTTAAACTCAATTACCACGGTTGTTCCAACAAGATTCAGGTGATAAGTCTTTTCAGCTGATCCATCATCATAGGAATAATAGCGGTCAAATAACTGTACATGTTTTAGTGTATCATTTTCTTTTTCCGGCAATTGGTCATTTGCACCTGAGAATCTTGCGTTTATTTCAAACAATTGCCTTTCATTAGTATCTATTGGGAAGATAAAGTTATTAGGAGCTGAATTTACAGAATGCACTTCAGTAAATGTGGTGTTAGCAGGAGCGGCAATATTTATTAGCACTTCTGATTTAAAGAATGGATTTACCTGTCCATTTAAATGCACTTTGTAATCAGATGGAGCCAAGGCGGTAGCCGTATCAAGGTTTCGAAGATGATAGGTTACGTTTTCGGCAACATACGAATAGGGTTTTGCCTTATAGTGGGTCCATGGAATTGAGGTATAATGCTTTAGAAAGGTTCTAATTGGTTTGGTAAATGCAATGTCCACCATATGGTCATTTTTTCGCCTGTCCTTAGCAAGCCTAATGTAATCCACGTGCCAATGGTCAAAGTTTCCGGAAAGTGTAGCGTAATTTCTAAATCGGAATTGGAACCCGACCTGTAAATATATGGTATCTGCCATGTGAAAATATACTTGCTGGAATTCCTGTAATGTATCTCCTTTCTTACTCCATACAATGTTCCATCTTTTTTGAACGGGGCTGTAAAATTCAAGAACAAGCGAGTCCTCGACTTCAGGTTGGTCTCCGTTTCCATAAGGCTGATAATAGAAGCTTAAATAGATACTGTCCGAACTTGTATATCTACCTGTGTTATCACCATAAAGGTTAATGGGTTTTGAAGTGAACCGGTCTGCCGCTCCATAAGTTAATCTGCTTGAATTATCATAGGGTTTACCATCCGAATTGAGGCCATCGAAAGTTATTACACCTACTGTTGGAGGATTAAGTCCCATGGTTCGGTTCCAAAACCCACCTTCCGATATCCATAAAGACCGATCATCGTCGTATGCGAAATAGTGCTTGGTTATTTTATTCACCAAAACACTATCCTCTTGATAGAATTGCTTTCTACTAATTCCATTTTGAGTGATTACTGAATAATTTGGAAATACAATTAAACTGTCCGATGCAACAAATTTGTTAGTTGTATCGAGATAAAATCTAATTTTAATCGGAGGAGCAATGCTTGAATCCAGTTTTTGAGTCGAAGGATTGAAAATGTAGTTGTAAACGGTATCCGTTACATAACGTAGTGTATCCGTATAGCTGCCATTTTCGGTAAAAGTGTAGGTAAGGGAATCAAACACAGAAGCATGATTTGTGTCGGTCACAAAGTACTTTATTTTGTACTTCGCAAAATCGTCAACAACCGGAAGTTCAAGCGTGTTAAATAGGTAATTGATTTTTACATCCTCTTCTGCTCGTTCAGCATCGATATACTGTTGTTCGGAGTTTTCCAAATAAACTCCTGTAGCACTTCTGTTCCAGAGATTACCAAGCTCCTCCTGGGCCATACCAGATGTCCAGGAAATAAAAAAAACAATAGCAGCAATTAGCGCTTTATTCGACTTGCTCATACTGTTCCGTTTGAGATGCACTATCTAACTCGTTTTTTGGCAGCTTATTGTAATCAGTAGAAACAAATACAGTCATAGCTGTTCCCAGGTGAACATCCTCAGTTCCAGGCTCTGGGCTTTGCTTATATACCATGGCTTGAGAAGAGTCTTCCGAACTCATTTCCTCATCGAGCACAACAGACCCTAAAATCAGCCCTGTGTTTATTACTGTATTTTCCAATGCTCGAAGTGGTGTGCCAATCAAGTATGGAACAGGAATAAATTGATCAGAGGAGCCCCCTCCAAGCACCAAATCCAATTCTGTTCCAATATCGAGTCGTGTTCCAGATTTTAGCTCCACGCTATCAATTTCAATGCGTTCCAGGCAATCCTCGCAAACTGAGGGTATATATCGGATATTACCAATTTTAAAGCCCATTGATGAAAGTTGAGCAATTACATTTCTTTTTTGATCCCATTTGAGGTTGGGAACGGGAATTTTAGGAGCGGTGTAAGAACTTAATGTGACATAAATTTTTCGCCCGTTTTTTACTAACATCCCTGAGTCGGGGTTTTGTTCAACCACCATTCCGCCGGCTGATTTTTCCACGTAAATGGAATCCATTACCGCATAGTTTAATCCATCTTGCTCCAGTAAGTTTTTTATTTCGGAAACATGAAACCCGATAAGCCTCGGCACTTTAATTTCCTCACCATGCAGGGTTCGACTACCCAGGTGTGAAAACAATGCCCAAATTCCAATAACAAACAAGACAAGGAATACCGCAATATTGACCCAGAATTTCTTTGTGAATATGAACCGAATGAACTTCAACATATACTGCAAAGATAATTTTCAGAGTAAATGCAATAGTTCTTTTAAAAAAATCTGTTAGTAATTATTCTTAATAAGTTTTGTTGAGCCATTCTCCCCCGAAAATGGTGAATTCTATTTTTGTAAAAAGGTCTACTCATGAATAATATAGCGGTATTATGTGGAGGGTTTAGTGGTGAAGATGTCATCTCAATGCAAAGTGCCCAAACAATTATTGACCACATTAACGGTTCAAAGTACCGTGTTTTTAAAGTTATTCTAAGCGTTAATGGCTGGTCCGTTGAAGATTTAAAAGGAGCATCTTGGAAAATTAATAAACAGGACTTTACTTGCTATAATGACTCGGAAACAGTTGCATTTGACGGGGTATTGAATATCATTCATGGAACCCCTGGAGAGGATGGGAAAATTCAAGGCTATTTTGATCTGCTGGGAATAAAATACAACGGTTGTGAAGTGTTGATAAGCGCACTAACCTTTAACAAAGGGTTTTGCAATCAATACCTGAGGCAGAACGGAATTTCCGTAGCGGAGAGTGTTTTGATTTCAAGGGAGCAAGATTGTAATGAGGAAGAAATAATAGGCAAATTAGGACTTCCATGTTTTGTTAAACCGAATGATGGTGGTTCAAGTATTGGTGTTACTAAAGTTAAGTCAAGCGATGAACTGGCTCCCGCCATTAAACTTGCTTTCGGTGTATCCGACAGAATTTTAATTGAAAGCTTTGTCGAAGGAACTGAAATTACTTGCGGCGTAATTCGGATAGGTGGTGAGGTTAGGTCGTTAGCCGTTACAGAAATTGTGTTTGAAAATGACTTTTTTGATTTTGAAGCCAAGTACGATTCACCAGGAACACAGGAAATAACTCCGGCGAGAATATCGGAAATTGAGTACAATAAGACCATGGAACTCAGCAAAAGAATCTACAAACTACTTGACTGCAGGGGGTTTTTCAGGGCTGATTTTATTTTGTGCAAGGGAGAATTGTATTTGATAGAAGTAAACACTGTACCTGGAATGTCTCAGAAAAGCCTAATGCCTCAACAACTGGAATACGCTAATGTCTCCCTGGAAGAAGTATTGGAATATCAGATAGAGCAAATGCTAAAGAGTTAGATAAGAGAGGTTGTTAACCAACCTTCTGACGGTCAAAATCTTTTAGAAAAATAGTAATTCCCTTTTCTCCCGAAGTGCTTTCAAATTCTTTAACTAAATCGAAAATGTCGAAGGGAATATTCACCGCCTTTGAGCCATCAATTATTACTTCCTCTCCTGCCTTAACATGCCTAAGTGCATTCTGAAGCCCACCTTTATTAAGGAAACTTACTTCCTCGGACAGAATAATTCGGTGAATGTGTTTTCCTTCGGTTTCTTCACTTATTTGAATGTGATCGGTCTCAACGTTTCGTCTCAGTATAAAGTAAATGGCTACTAAAAAGCCTATCCCAATACCGATGAGCAGATCGGTAAATAAAATGGTAATAACTGTACATATAAAGGGGATAAACTGTTCTTTGCCCCTAGAATACAATTCCTTAAAAATGGAAACCTTTGCCAGTTTGTATCCAATCACAAACAAAATCGCAGATAGCGCGCTAAGTGGAATTTTGTTGAGCAGGAGAGGGGCAAACAGGACTGAGATTAAAAGCAGAAAGCCATGAAAAATCGTAGACGTTTTGGTCATTCCACCGGAATCAACGTTAGCGCTACTTCTAACAATAACCTGTGTAATGGGCAAGCCACCAAGCAAACCACTTATAATGTTTCCAACACCTTGCGCCTTTAGTTCACGATTGGCAGGAGTAATTCTTTTTTTAGGATCAATTTTATCTGTGGCCTCCAGACACATTAACGTTGCTAAACTTGCTACAATAGCAATGGTCACTGCGGTAAACCACATGCTTTTGTTTCCAATGGAGGACCAATCCGGGAATACCAAATTGGTTTTGATGTCATCGAATGAATCAAAAACAGGAATGCTTACCAAGTGATTTCCACTAATTACCAGATTTGGGAAGTAAACCATGTAGATTTCATTGATTAAACTTCCTAAAACTACAGTTAGCAAAGCGCCTGGAACCAACTTCAACAATCCTCCTTTGGCTTTTGAGAACCGGTCCCAAAGAATGATAAACAGGAGGCAGGTAACCGAAATTATAATGGCACCAGGAGAGAATAGATCCAAAGCATTAGCAATTTCACTCAGTGTATTTTGTCCATCGCTTTGAAAAAAAGTCAGATCACCTTCCTGGTCCTTATCAATACCCAGGGCATGTGGAATTTGTTTAAGAATAAGAATGATCCCAATACTGGCCAGCATACCTTTTACCACCGAATTTGGAAAATAGTACGCAATTGAGCCAGCCTTTAAAAAACCAAGAAGAATTTGAATGAAACCGGCTAGAATTACCGCAACCAAAAAAGTGGAATAGCCCAGGTCGTGAACGGAAGTAAATACAATTATAGCTAAACCCGCTGCAGGTCCACTTGCACCTATGTATGAACCACTTAAAAAACCAACAATAATTCCGCCAACAACTCCTGCAATAATTCCGCTAAAAAGTGAGAAGCCTAAATCTCCAGCCCCAGAAGCAGAAGCAATACCCAAACAGAGTGGAAGAGCTACCAGAAAGACTACCAAGCCTGCTGGAAGATCGTTTTTCAGGTTTTCTATAAATGAGTTATTTGGCATCTATTGAGTAAGAACCTCAGATCATTTTTGGATTAAATTTCCAATAATACACTAAAAATCGACTTAAGTTATTAAGCATTAACTTTTAGATTTTTCTGGACAAACTTCGCCTTTCTCAAAGCGTCCTCAAGGTTGTTTCCGGTACAGGTGGTATGTCCCATTTTTCGAAAGGGTTTCGTTTCTGTTTTGCCATAAAGATGCACGTGAACTCCCGGTTCTTTAAGTACAGTTTCCAGACCATCATAAACTGCAGGCCCTGAGAATCCTTTTTCTCCAAGCAAGTTAATCATAACGCTTGGTAATACTATGTCGGTTTTTCCCAGTGGTAAATTCAATACCGACCGAAGGTGTTGCTCAAATTGAGATGTAATATTTCCTTCAATGGTATGATGGCCGGAGTTATGGGTTCGTGGTGCAACTTCATTTACCAATATTTCGCCATCAGGAGTCAGGAACATTTCAACGGCCAATAACCCAACCAGGTTAAAAGCATTTGCAGTGTCAATAGCAATTTTTCGGGCTTTTTCCTTTATGTCATCACTAATCCGCGCCGGTGAATATAAATACTCAACCAGGTTAGCTTCAGGGTTAAAATCCAATTCTACAACCGGAAAAGTTTCAACGTCTCCATTCTCGTTTCGTGCAACGGTAACTGCAATCTCCATTTCGAATGGAACCATTTTTTCAAGAACAGAAGGACAGTCAAAGGCATTATTTAGGTCATCGGAATTTCGCAACGGAGTAACGCCTTTTCCATCATATCCACCCGTCCTGGCCTTTTGCATAAATGGGAATTCATCTAAATGCTGATCAATCTCTTTTTTGTTATTGATTAATCGAAAGCCTGCTGTTGGTATGTTATTTTTAACATAGAACTCCTTTTGAAGTCCTTTATCCTTTACAATTTCTAAGACTTCAGGCTGTGGGAAGACCTTCTTTCCCATGGATTGGAGCTTTTTTAGAGCCTCCACGTTAACATGTTCAATTTCAATGGTAACAACGTCTACTTTGCTACCAAAGTCCAACACGGTTTGATAGTCTTTAAAATCACCGCATTGAAATTCTGTTGCAATTGATGAGCATGGCGCATCAGGTGATGGGTCTAAAACATAAGTATTGAGGTTGTAGTTTATGGCCTCCTGAATAAACATTCGCCCCAATTGACCTCCACCTAAAATACCTAATCGGAAATTTTTATCATAAAAACTCATACCACTGAATTAGGCCGCCAAAAATAATTCAAGCGATCACATTCGGTAACTAATAAGACTTATTAATGTTTACCTTAAATCGGTAATTTGACCACTACCTGAAATGTTGGTAGTTACATGCAAGGTATCCTCGCCGGAAAATTCAATGGTTCCACTTCCACTAAGGTCTGCAATAAAATGCCCAACAGCATATACACCTGCATATCCGGCGCCTGATACATCAACAATTACCGAGTCGGAGATTAACTCCTTGGCCTCATATCTACCGGAAGATTTATGGTAGACCATTTGTCTGCTGGCATAACCAGCAACACTTACGGTAGATGAATTGTTTACAAAGGTTGTTATTGAATCGAGGTTGCAACTGATTTCAACTGCAGAACCGCTGTTAAGCTCAAGTGTAAAATCTTCTCCGTAAATAGCGCGGGTGGAAGTTACCCTTGACGCTGTGTTAATCACAATTTTTCTTAAGAACGGAGTATATATGTGAAATTCAATGTCATCATGATTCTTAAAACATTGGTTAAAAGAGACACTAACTGTTCCGTTGTTGATACTCGTTGTTATTTGCTTAATAACATTTTTCTGTCCTATAATTACTATTTTACTGCTTTTGAGTAAGGTGTCAGGAGTGATGATTACTTGTCCTGGAATATCAAGCTTAAACGTTTGAAAATTCTCAAAATACCGGATTTCTTCGAAACTACCGCCTTCTCCAAGGTCACATTCATCCCAAGGGTTTTTTTGGCAACCTGAAAACGAGGTTAGGAGTAAAATAAAAAGAAAATAGTACCAGGTTCTCATACAGAGTCTACGATATGCGCAAATATATTTAACGTTTCTTCTAATAATTCAATCAACAGGATTATTTCAAACAAACTAATGCTAATTTCAATGAATTATTATTGCAAAAGAATTATTACTTAGGCTATGGTAAATGACGAGAGAGTAAAAAAGGCATTCAAGGAGAAAGATTGGAATGAAATTAAAACCAATGATTCCTGGCAGATATTTAAGATCATGTCAGAATTTGTTGATGGTTTTGAGAAATTGTCTAAAATAGGTCCCTGCGTATCCATATTTGGCTCGGCAAGAACAAGTCCAGATCATAAGTATTACCAAATGACAGTCGACATTGGAAAAAGATTGACTGAAGAAGGTTTTGGGATTATTTCCGGAGGGGGTCCCGGAATAATGGAAGCCGCTAATAAAGGGGCTAGCCTGGGTGGTGGAAAATCAGTTGGGTTGAATATCGATTTACCATTTGAACAACACAACAACCCATATATCGATGACGACAAATTGATAACCTTTGATTACTTCTTTATAAGGAAACTGATGTTCGTAAAGTATGCTCAAGGTTTTATTGTAATGCCTGGTGGTTTTGGAACCCTGGATGAATTTTTTGAGTCTTTAACTTTAATACAAACACAAAAAATTGGACGTTTTCCAATTGTATTGGTAGGTAAGTCTTTTTGGGAAGGATTGTTGGATTGGGTAAAAACCACCATGTTAAACGAAGAAAATATTAGCGAAAAAGACCTGGAATTATTTCGGGTTGTAGATTCCTCTGAAGAAGCCGTTCAGTGTATCATTGAGTTTTATACCAAATACTTGTTACGACCCAATTTCTAGATTAAGTCATACTAAATCAATATCTTAAATTTAAAATGAGTCTTTGCTTGGGCTCAGAATCCGACTTTATAGTCAGGTTATTATAAGTACCTGTAATGTAGTAATATACAGTCACTTAGTTAAACTAAAGCAGCCTTATTCACATGCTTCTGTTTGCAATAGCAACCCATGCCCCTTATAAACGGCTATGCTGAAAGATAGATTTGTTTATCTATAATTCAATGCCTTAGGTATGTTGCGATATTTATTCCTTATTGCCAGTGTTTTTCCGTTCATGTTTTTATTCAATACAACCGAAGTAAAGACTGAGGAATTGAAAGTTGAAATAATGGCTCCGGGAAACGCCGAAGCAGGAAGTGAATTTATCGTTGAAGTTAAAATTACCGGTGGTAAGGTCAAGGGTTTTGCAAAATATGTCGATGTTCTTCCCGCAGGTACTGAAGCGTCGGCAGTCCAAATTGGTGATGCTACGTTTACTGCAGATAATGGTCAAATAAAAATCCTTTGGGTTAATTTTCCGGAGACAGGTGAGGTAATATTAAAGTACAAGGTCAAGGTGCTTGAATCGGCAAGCGGTATACTGGAATTTGGAGGTAAATTTTCTTATTTAGATAACAATGAAAAAAGACTGTACTCTGTTTTTAAGAAACAAGTTGTTGTAGGGGGTGAATCGTTAGCAAATAAGAAAGCAGCCAAGGCGCTGCAGGTAGATGCTGTTGTTAATGTTACCAGAAAGGTAGTAAGTTCAAAAGAAAACATTCATAAAATAGAAATAACCGTTAACCAAACCGGATTGGATGGTTTTGGGAAAATTCAGGAATTTGTTCCGTTAGGAGCCAAGATAGAGAAGGGTGAATTTGAAAACGCAGTATTTAGTAGCATCAAGAACAAGGTTAAATACGTATGGATGGCAATGCCTAGGAAAGAGACATATGTGGTTACTTATTTTGTGGATTTAAGCAATGCAAATGATAAGGACATTAGGTCCATTACCGGTGATTTTTCTTACCTTGAAAACGATGTTTCAAAAAAGGTAGATATCAATTTTGGAGATGCTCAACCTCTTATTGCAGCTGCCACATCAACCAAAGAAGATCCTGTAGAGAGTAAAAAAGAAGAAAGTGACGTAGAGCAGGAGACATCAACCGATAATTCAAAATCTGCTAATCAAGCCCCTCCTGTAACGGGTGAGGAAAAAATTGCCGTAGTTGCACCAGTAATAGTTGACCCAGTTAAAAAAACAGAGGAAGAACCTGATGAGGTTGCTGTAGTTGAAGGATCTACAAAAGACGAAGAGCCAAATGAACCGGTGAGTGATCCAATAGAAGACACCAATACAGATGAAATTGCCCAGGTTGAACCAGCAGTAGATGCCAATGATAACGTTGTGGAGGAAGAAGTAATTGAAGAAGAGCCTGTTTCAGTAGAACCCAGCGCCTCCGCTGAAGCTACTGGCGACACGCGGAGCGCCTCTGCTAAAGCTACTGGCGACACACAGAAAGAGGAACCAGCAGCAGTTGTTGCTCAAAAAGAGGAGAAAGCTGATCCCGTAGAGAGTAAAACACAAACTGTGGCAACCGGGGTAAGATATCGGGTACAAATTGCCGCTGGTAAAAATGTAGTTAATCCCAAGTATTTTAAAGTTCGACACAACTTTGAAACCGAATTTAATATTGAAAACCATCAGGGATGGGTGAAGTATACAACCGGCTCATATTCCGTATATAAAGATGCTCGTGATTCCAGGGAAACGATAAATGCTGCTGACCATAAATTTGATGGCCCGTTTGTAACCGCATACAACTCGGGAACTAGGATAACAGTCCAGGAAGCCTTAATGATTTCTAACCAAAAATGGTATAAGTAGCATTTTAAAGGTAGAAAATACAGATATTTGCTTACTTTAGACGCTTACAACTGAGGATTAATAAGCCGTAATTGGGCTATATGATAAAGAGATTTTTCATTGGAATTGCAATTGTATTTGCACCTTTCCTGTCAATTTATGGACAGGAACAGCCCGCTGACTCTTCATCCGAAGCAAATGACGAATTTGTTGATGAGAATGTTTCAAGTTCGTCCGATGATGAAGAAGTAAGTGATTTTAGGCCAATTATTGGGCTTAATGGGGGAATGTTAACCTATTTTGGGGATATTTCAACAGGACACAACGCAAACACCGTATTTACTTCCAATTTGGCCATGGACTTCAGTGCCAGCTTTCCACTTAAGCGTAGCTTTTATATTACGTTTAAGGCACTTTACGGAAAAGCTTCTGCCAATGAAAGGGACGTAGATAAAAACAGAAATTTTCAGTCTCAGATAACCAATTTTGGCTTGGCTATAAGTTATAATTTCAACCACTTTTTGAGTGAGAAAAGAGTACTTGACCCATATATCCATGCAGGTTTTGATGCTATGATTTTTAACTCAAAAACCGATT
This sequence comes from Crocinitomicaceae bacterium, assembly GCA_002713215.1. Lineage (GTDB taxonomy): Bacteria > Bacteroidota > Bacteroidia > Flavobacteriales_G > Salibacteraceae > UBA2108. The sequence goes on along the minus strand of PAVO01000055.1, from coordinate 57,148 downwards.
TGTATGATGTCAATGGAAGTCAATATCACTACTGGAGTGATGGTCGAATCAGAGACAGGGAAGAAACACCTGAAAATTTAAATACGGCTAAGGAATTAAACAGGGATTATGAGTATGAAACGGACTTTAGGAGAAGTAATGTTTCAGGTGCAGGTTATTACGAGAAATTCAGCTTTGCTATTCCTGTTGGAGCAGGAGTTAATATGCGTTTGTCGCACAGAATGCACGTAAAGCTGGGTGCTACCTATATGTTTTTACTTACCGATAAACTTGATGGTGTATCTTCTGACGCTAAGGGAATTTATGAAGGAAATAGCCAAAATGATGCACTGCTGTATACCCATTTGGGTTTAAGCTTTGACTTATCCAAAAGAAGTGGGTCGATCGATACAGGAGAAACCGATGGAATTTCTAATGCCGAATTAGCGGCTATGACAACAGGTGATACCGATTTTGACGGAGTAAGGGACTTGGATGACGAATGCCCGAAAACCCCACATGGAGTTGAAGTTGATGAAAAGGGATGTCCTTTTGATGAAGATAACGATGGTGTTCCAGACTATCGCGATAAGGAATTGGGTACTGATTCCAGTGCGGTAGTAGATTCAAATGGAATTGCGCTTACCGATGAACAGTTGGAGAGAATTTACCTGCGGTTCTTGGATTCCAACGGTGTCTTTGCTTATTATGAAGATACGATCTACACCAGCGAATTGCCTTCAAGAAGGGCGGAGCGTAAAAAATACAGTGTTCAGGTAGCAGCTGATTCATTAACAAATGAGCAAGCTCAGAACCTGATTGATGAAGGGGAATTGAAAACGGTTAAAGATGGTGACGAGCAGGCTTTATTAGTTGGTGATTACAAAAGCATTGACGAAGCTATTGCTGCAGATAAAGAACTTAAATCGAAGGGGATAGCAACGCGGGCCATTGTGGAAGAGACGGCCACAGGTAAGGTGGTCAATGCAGATATTAAAGGGGTGTTTGTTGGAGACGCAAGTGGTCCTGGGTATGAATCCAAACCGGGTACTGTTTTTAGGGTACAGGTAGGAGCATTTAGAAATAAGCCTGACCCTAAATATTTCAAAGGAATGGAAGTAGTAGGGGTTAAAAACGCGGATGGTATTACCCGATACTACGCTGGAAATTACAAATCATACGATGAAGCTGCGAATGCGAGAAAAGACTTGAAAAATGCTGGATATGGAGACTGTATGATTAAAGCATTTGATGAAGAAGGAGCGAATGTACCTTCCGCTGGATCAGATGTTAAAATACCACCGGCAAATGTTTCACCAAGTGGTTCTGGTTCTTCCAGAGATAAATCCAAAGTAAGATTCAAGGTTCAGTTGGGCTCTTATCAAGAGGCCATTCCAATGGAAGACTTCAATAAGTTTGTAAAACTTGGCGATGTGAAAAGCGAAAAAGGCCTGGATGGATTAACACGCTATTTCGTAGGTGATTTTGCAACTATGGAAGAAGCAGAAGCATTTAAAAATCAGCTGCAATCAAATGGAATTCCAGATGCATTTATTGCTGGTGAATACGATGGAAAGACCATTCCTTCTGAGGATGCCATAGATATCCTTAATCAATAATCCAATATAATTCCAAGCGTTTCCATGTCAAATCTCCTTACCTTTGTTTCATGTTAAAGAGGCTTTTTCTGGCGTTATTGGTTCTGGTATTTAGTGGCTTCAATATGGAAGTTAGTGCCCAGATTAAATTACTCTCTGCGAAGATTTTGAGTCATTCCGATTCTTCGGCCCTTATCGGTGCGCACATCGTTAACCTAAACACCTTAAATGCAACCAATTCATATTCCGATGGTACTTTTTTAATGCCTTTCGAGCATGGAGATACAATTAGACTTTCATACGTCGGATACAAGGATAAATTTATTTATACGGGCTCACTATTGCTGCCAGATGCAATCGAAATAACCATCTACATGAAAAAGGAAGTCATCGTACTTGACCCTGCCACTGTTTCAACCTTTAGGAGTAAGGAAGAGTTTGCAGATGAATTTGCGAACAAGGACATTGAATCGAAACCCCAGGAAGTATTTACCTATGATGGGCCCGAGAAATTAGAAGATGTTGAAACAGATTTAAATGCTCACGTGCCTCTGGGATCGCCCATAACGTTTTTGTATAACAAGTTTAGCAAAGAGGCCAAGGAAAAAAAGAGGCATGGTAAAGCCAAAGAGCAAGATCACCGCGAACAGGTAATAAGGGAGAGGTACAACATTGAAGTGGTAAAAAAGGTAACCGGTATTACCAGCGATGAGGAGGCTGAGGCCTTTATGAAGAACTGCCCTTTGGAAGATGACTATGTCTATCGATCAACTGATTATGACATTGTTAAGAGTATTATGGAGTGCCAGCGCACCAACCAATAACTCATTAGCTTTCGATAACTTGCATTTGTAGAATAATATTATGTATTTTTAGAGACAATTATTGTCAGGGTATTTCTGGTACTTTGATTAATTAAGTATTGAAAACTATTAATTATGGAGAAGGATAAAAGAATTTCAAAAAAATTAGCAGCATTAGCTACAGGGGCCTTAGCAATATCTGCAGCTGGAGCAAACGCAAATGGAGTAGATCTATTTGAAGTAAACGATTTAGGTACTGCCGGTGAGTTAAGAAGTCAATTATTGACTGAGTCACCTTCGGGATTTGTAAGCAACTCAGAAGTTGAGCTTAAATGCGGAGAAGGAAAAGACGGCGAAGCCAAATGTGGTGAAGGAAAAGCTGAAAAGGCGGAAGAAAAAAAATCTGAAGCAAAAGAAGATAAGAAAGCTGAAAAGAAAGAAGAAAAAGCTACTGAAGGAAAAGCTACCGAACACAAATGTGGAGAAGGTAAGTGCGGAGAAGGTAAATGTGGAGAACACTAGAATTATCGAATTTGATTTAAACCTCGCAATTAGCGGGGTTTTTTTTGCTCAATATGCAAGGAATAGGACTAGGGTTTAGAAGAGATATAGCAGCAGACATGATTCAGTCTCAGAATGAATTACCTGAATTTATTGAGGTAGCCCCTGAGAATTGGATGAAGATGGGAGGTTACTGGAAGCAACAATTTGATTTAGCAACTGAAAAATACCCGCTTGTTTGCCATGGTTTATCGTTGAGTATTGGTAGCCCGGAAGAACTGGATTTTGAATTTCTGAAAGACCTAAGAATATTCCTCGATCATTATCAGGTAGATATATATTCCGAGCATTTGTCCTACAGCAAATGTGAAAACGCCCATTTATATGACCTGCTACCAATTCCCTTTAGAGAAGACGCAGTTAAGCACATTGTAGGTAGAATCAATAAGGTTCAGGATATTTTGGAAAGACCTTTGGTACTTGAAAATGTGAGCTATTATACAGCAGTAGCTTCAGAAATGACAGAAGCTGAGTTTGTCAGTTCCATTGTTAATGAAAGCGGTTGCAAATTGCTTTTAGATGTTAACAATGTTTATGTCAATGCCTTTAATCATGGCTATGATACCAAAGAGTTTATTAATTCTTTACCCTTGGAAAAGGTAGCCTACGTGCACATGGCAGGACACGAACAAATTGAATCGGATTTAATAATTGATACACACGGAAAAGACATTATAGATCCGGTATTCGAATTATTTGATTGGACAGTGCAGCGAATAAATCCGGTTCCTGTTCTCTTGGAGCGGGATTTTAATATTCCAGAATTGCAAAGATTGGAGGGAGAATTGTCTCAATTAAAAAACATAACTAAGAAGCATTGGACTCCTCAACTTCAAAATTGAAAAACGATACCCAAAGGGTTCAATCTGAATTGGCTGAATACGTTCGTTCGGGTATTCTGACCGATATTACCGGGGCAAGACCAGAGAGACTTCCTCATTATCGACGATTGGTTTTCAACGTGATTTTCGATACCTTAAGTTCTGCCTTCCCAATTGCCAGAAAGGTAGTTTCAAACTCCTGGAAGGGCTTGGTAGCTCGGTTTTTTTCAAGCCATAGTTGCCAAAACTACCAGGTATGGAGAATGCCCAGAGAGTTTATGAATTATGTGCTTGAGCACGAGAAACAAGTTCAATTGGAGATACCGTTTCTGGCTGATCTATTGCTTTTCGAATGGATTGAAATCGAATTGTACAGTGAACCCGATATTGAAATAGCTGATACCCCCCATAATGGTAATTTCGAGAATGGAACAGCAGTATTAAACCCTCACCGAAGAGCTCTAAAATTGTCGTATCCGGTTTTTACCAATCAATATGATGACATGGTAGATTTAAAAGGTGTCTATTACCTGGCGGTATTTCGTAACCTGGACGAACTTAAAGTCAGGTATATTCAACTGTCTCCACTTTTTGGTGAAGCTTTAATGAATATTAATGATTACGGTGGGCAGTTGTCGGGCGCTCTTTACGACCAATCAAAAAAACTTACAGATATTTCTAAATCTGAATTAGTGGACAAGTCGATACCGATTGTTGACGAATTGATTCAGCGCAATTTAATATTAGGATTCAGGAAGTAGTCTTAAGATTTCCTGACTTATCATCCGCTTTCTTACTTTTGCTTGCACAAGCCATGTTAAAATGAAGAAGTATTATATTGTTTGGGTATTTACAATTATTGTTACAGGTCTGATTGCGCAGGATAATCCCGGTGCTGGAGATGTTGACCTGGATGACAAAGAAAAAATTGAGTTCTACGATAGTTACGATGAATTCAGAAATCGTAAGAATAAACACTGGCAGGGCTTCGACATCGGAATAAATGGATTAATGTATGAAGATGGGACTGATGTTCCTCCAGGTGGATATGAGTACTTGCAGTTGGATTACGGACGATCATTTTATTTCGGATTAAACCTGTTCGAAGTCGATTTTCAAATCAACGGCGAATTAATTAAGGTGGTAACCGGCTTGGGTTTTGATTTTAATAATTTCCAGCTGCGTAGCAATTCATACATGTATAGTCGTAATGATTCAATGATTGAAGTAAGAGATTCGGTATGGAACTTTTGCAACAATAACATGAAGAATGCGCATATAACTGTTCCTCTTTTGCTGGCCTTTAATACCTCTCCTAAAAATAGCACCTCGTATCACATAGCATTTGGGGTAATTGGGAGTTATCGTTTGTCGGGAAAGCAAAAGGTAGTATATATTAATGGTAACTTAAAAAATGAAATTCTAAGAAAATCGCCAATGCATCAAAACCCCTGGCAGGTACATGCCACGTTGCGTTTAGGTTATGGTAACTTTCACATATTTGGCAATCTGGGGCTTATCGATTATTGGGAGAGCGGGGCAGCCCCATCGGCCAAAGTGTGGACCATGGGAATTAAAGTACTGCCGTGGTAATTGGCAAAAAAAAAGCCCTGCAAACATGGTCTACAGGGCCTTACAATTTGAATTCGTATAAATTAATCTGCCTGTTTTACATCAACGGCATTCATTCCTTTTCTACCTTCTTTCAAATCGAATTCAACGGTGTCACCCTTTTGAATTTCATCGATAATACCAGAGACATGTACAAAGTACTCTTCTCCGGATTCGTCCTCAGTAATAAAACCAAATCCTTTGGTTTCATTGAAGAACTTAACTGTTCCTTTTTTCATTCTGATAAATTATAATACGGTAGCAAAATTAACCCTAAGTTTCTTCATGGAAGGCTTTGAATCAGCTTTTATTTAGTATTGGCCGGAAAAATCGTTGATTTCGTTTTCAACGGCTTTATTCTGATAAATAAATTGGGACACATTTCTTCGTGTTGCTCATACTGTAACTTTGCACAATGCTGAAAAAGCTTCAAGGTATATGGCTTAAAACCCCTCACTGGATTCGTAACAAGTATTCCATTACACTACTGGTGTTTTTTACCTATATGCTTTTTTTTGATCAAAACGATGTAATATCCCTCATTCGGATTAAACAGGAGTTAGGCGAGTTGGAAGAAAACAAGGAATACTACAAAGAGCAAATAGATATTACGCAAAAAGACCTGACCGATTTGCTTACCAACGATGACAACCTGGAGCGTTATGCCCGGGAGAAATACTTCATGAAAAAGGAAAATGAAGATATTTTTGTTATTGTTGATTCAACGGACAAGCAGTAATTCCAAATACAATTCGCTGCTATAAAGTCAACCGAAGGGAATCCATTTCTTTATTTTTGTCGGCTAATTTGTTGACTATGGCAAAAGAGCAATTGTTTGACGATTTTTCCGGATTTTCCAAGGCAGAGTGGAAACAGAAAATTGAGACAGATCTAAAAGGAAAACCTTACCAAAGTCTGGTTTCAGTCAATGGCTCAGGAATTGAAGTAGAACCAGTGTACACCTCCGAAGACCTGAATTTGGATAATGAGTCACCGGGAAGTGGTTCCTATAGGCGAGGTTCTAAAGTGAACAATAACGAATGGGTTATCGATGAGATGTTTGAAACATCAAACGATGTTAAAGCGGATAACGCCAGAGTCCTCAAAATGTTAAACTCGGGCCTGACCTCACTTTCTTTTTCCGGAAGTGTAGCAAAAGAAGTGCTTGCAGGAGTTCTTCCGGAACACGTAAACCTTGGGTTTTCGAGATATAGCAAGTTAAGCGATCAGGTTCAGGAAGTTCAAGCCGCATTTGGAAATGAAATCAATGATTACAAAATTTATTTCAATTACGATCCCATTGGATCAGCCACAATAAATGGAAATTGGAATCAACCGAATGAACTACAGGTATGGTTGGATTCATTAGCCAGTCTAAAGAATTATTCTTCTTCGAAGTTATTTAGCGTAAGCGGACACAACTACCATAACGCTGGAGGTAATGCTATTTCCGAATTGGCGTTTACATTGGCTCATGCACATGAATACGTCGTATACCTGTTAGAAAATGGATATTCAATTGACGATGCTTCTGCACAGTTTAAAATTGACTTGGCATCAGGTGGAGATTACTTTTTAGAAATTGCAAAGGTCCGGGCTTTTAGAATGTTATGGGCTAAGTTAATTAGTACATACAATCCCAAGTATTCTTGTAGCAAATCGATAATTATTCATTCTCATACATCTCAATATTTAAGTACGGTGTACGACCCGTACGTTAATATGCTGCGAGGTACAACACAGGCTATGTCTGCCGTACTCGGTGGATGCGATATCCTTCGTGTGTTGCCCTACGATACTGCCTGGAGTAGGGGAGGTGAATTCTCTAGAAGAATTGCCAGGAATGTACAACTCATGCTAAAGGAAGAGTCTTATTTGGATAAGGTTATTGATCCGGCAGGAGGTTCCTACTACATAGATCGTTTGACCAATGAATTGGGAAATGCAGCCTGGGAAAAGTTCAGAAAGATTGAAAAGAAAGGAGGTTTCATTGGATTAATGGAATCAGGGAACCTGGATCGTGAGTTAAAAGAAGACCATCAGCTTCAGTTGAATAAATTGACTTCGAATGAATTGCAGGTTTTAGGGGTTTCTTTATATCCGAATCCTGATGATAAAATGCTTGATCAATTAAACGAAGTAGAATCGGCGGAAAACAACAATATCCAGTCATTTAAGCCCATTAGTTTGGTGAGGTTAGTTGGTGAGCTGGAAGAAGAGCGATTGGAAAAAGAAATTGAGGAGGTGGAAGCATGAGAGCAGATTTTTCAGATATACCATTTAGTACAGTAGGCTCAGATCGTTCTGCTCAGGAGTGGAAGGAAAAATTCTCGGGTGAAGATTGGAATTCCCCTGAGCAGATTCCAATACAAAATCTGTATGGAAAGGAAGACCTTGATGGACTAGATCATCTTGACTTTGGTGCGGGTAAGGCACCGTACTTACGGGGGCCCTACAGTAGCATGTATGCTTCCAGGGCGTGGACAATCAGACAGTATGCCGGGTTTAGTACCGCAGAGGATTCTAATGCCTTTTATAGAAGAAATTTAGCTGCCGGACAAAAGGGACTTTCAGTAGCATTTGATCTGGCTACTCATAGAGGTTACGATTCGGATCATCCCAGAGTTGTTGGAGATGTTGGAATGGCTGGTGTTGCCATTGACTCCATATTGGATATGGAAATTCTGTTCGATCAGATTCCCCTCGATAAAATGTCTGTAAGTATGACCATGAATGGAGCCGTAATTCCCATTTTGGCCTTTTATATAGTTGCAGCAGAAGAACAAGGAGTGAAGCAGGAAAAACTCTCCGGAACCATTCAAAACGATATTCTAAAAGAATTCATGGTTCGAAATACCTATATCTATCCACCCGAACCTTCCATGCGTATTATTTCGGATATCTTTAAATACACGTCCAAGAATATGCCCAAATTCAATTCCATAAGCATATCGGGATATCACATGCAGGAAGCAGGGGCGAGCAACGATATTGAATTGGCCTACACCTTAGCCGATGGCCTGGATTATTTGCGGGCGGGGATTAACGCGGGGTTAGATATAGACAGCTTTGCTCCAAGGCTTTCGTTTTTCTGGGCCATTGGAATGAACCATTTTATGGAAATTGCCAAAATGAGGGCTGCACGCATGCTTTGGGCTAAAATTGTAAAACAATTTAATCCTAAGAATGAAAAGAGTTTGGCCTTGCGAACCCATTGCCAGACCAGCGGTTGGAGTTTAACTGAACAGGACCCGTATAACAACGTGGCGAGAACTTGCATTGAGGGAATGGGTGCTGCTCTTGGTGGAACCCAGTCTTTGCATACCAATGCCTTGGATGAGGCCATTGCTTTACCTACGGATTTCTCGGCCAGAATTGCACGAAATACCCAAATATACATTCAGGCCGAAACCAATATTACCAAGGTAGTAGATCCCTGGGCGGGTTCTTATTATGTAGAAAAGCTAACCCACGATATCGCACATCGGGCCTGGAAGTTAATTCAGGAAATTGAAGAATTAGGCGGAATGTCAAAGGCTATTGAGACAGGGTTGCCCAAGTTAAGAATTGAAGAGGCCTCCGCACGGAAACAAGCCCGAATTGATTCCAATCAGGATGTAATTGTTGGGGTTAATCGTTATGAAACCTCAAGCGAAGAAGAACTAGAAATACGAGAAGTAGAAAACACCAAGGTTAGAAATGCTCAGATTGCACGCCTTAAAAAATTACGTGCAGAAAGGAATGAGCAGGAAACACAAAATGCGCTTAACAAGCTAACAGAAATTGCTAGGTCAGGTGAAGGAAACTTATTGGAAGTGGCCATTGAGTGTGCTAGAAAAAGAGCTTCTCTCGGTGAGATATCCGATGCCATGGAAAAATCATTTGGGCGCTACAAGGCCAGTGTTCAGTCGGTAAGTGGAGTATATTCAAAGGAAGTTATGGGGGATCAGGATTTTAATGGAGCCACAAATAAGGCGAATGAATTTGCCAAACTTGATGGTAGAAGACCAAGAATAATGATTGCTAAAATGGGGCAAGATGGTCATGACAGGGGAGCCAAGGTTATTGCTACTTCGTTTGCCGATATTGGTTTTGACGTGGATATAGGCCCGCTCTTCCAGACACCAGCAGAAGCTGCTAAACAGGCAATTGAAAACGATGTTCATATTTTGGGAGTTTCCTCATTGGCAGGGGGACACAAAACTCTAGTCCCTCAAGTTATTGAAGAATTGGAGAAGCTTAACCGGGAAGATATTTTAGTAATTGCCGGTGGCGTAATACCTGCTCAGGATTATGATTTCTTATTTGATCGGGGAGTGGCTGGGATATTTGGTCCGGGAACCAAAATCCCTAAAGCGGCAGGAGAAATACTTGATATATTAATTAAAGCATACAAAGATTAAGGCATGTTAGGGTTAGGAGGATTTAAGGAGAAGTTGGAAGCGGCTAAGAGAAAAGCAGAAGAAACTAAACTTAGGTTGGATTCGGTATACGTTGAAGGAAGTTCAGGCGATTTTGTAAAGGTTATATCAACAGCCAATAGTCGTGTTATGCAGATTATAGTAAGCGATGAGGCCAAGGAATTTGCGCAGGATGAGTTATGCAGACACATTCAAATTGCTACCAATGAGTCGTTGGAAAAGGCGAGGGGTATTTATGAGGTTGAAATGGCTGCTGTAGCAAAAGATGCCATGCCAAATATTCCGGGAATGCCCAATCTGGGTAGTATGTTTAAGTAATAGCAGTAAGCAGCCTGCCGCAGTATTTAGGCTGTCGACTACGGAACAATTACTTTACATCGAAAATCCAAGCCAATCAAAGTTCAATAGACCATAAATGATGATTTGCACTAACTTGGTCAGGTATTTATGTTACTCGCTATGAGAATATTTTTTGTGGTCGTATTATTGGCTCATTCGCACTTTTATGTTCAGGCTCAATCCGGAATTACACTCAGCCAGGAATTGAGGTCTCATGACGAGATTAAAACCAGGAATTACTACGCACTGCACATAATGCAGGCCAAACAGAAAGATGTTCTTAAAGGATTGGAAAAGCGCCTGGAGTCCAAGACCAAAAAAGAGGTAACAGTAACTAAGAACGTCCTAAATATTGAAAAGGTGGTATATAAAGAACTGGGTACTGATTCATTCAATATTTCTGTTGAGGTTAGGGAACTTGAGAACGCAACCTTATGTTATTTCGCAATAGATCTTGATTCGGTACCGGTTGGGGCTATATCGCATCCCGAATTGGACATTAAATTGAATAAGTATTTAAAACGATTTGGCTTGGCCATGTATCTGGATGCAATTGACGATGAAATGGATCAGGAACAGAAACTATTAAAGTCAATTGAAAAAGAACTACGATCTACCTACAACGAAAGTGATAAAAGTGAAAATAAAATTAAGCAAAACCAAGTTGAAATTGAATTAACAAAAGAGGAGCTGGAAGTGAATAAATCTAACCGAAAAAGCAAGTTGACTGAAATTGAGGCTCAAAAGTTAACTGTTGCAAGTTCTTCTGGTACTAGTGCGGAAAATCAGGAAACTGAAAAACAAAAGCTCTCTAACCTGGAAGGTGAATACAAAAAGTTAAAGTCGGAGTACAAAAAGATGCAGGGCAAAACCTCCAATTTAGAACATGAAATTAGAAATTTGGAATTAAAAAAAGAAAAGTCAGATATGCATGCTGAAACAGTAAAGCAAAGGCTTGCCGATCAGAATCTGGTCATTGAAAAAGTAAAAGACAAACAATTTCAGGCGGAAAATGACCTGAATGCAATAAACTAGTTAACTGTAAATTCGAAGTTTGGCCAATAGGAATATAATAGGTTCATTATTGGAAGAATTACATCATTAAAACTACGATACCATGGAAATGTTTTTACAGCCCGAAACGTATGTTGCCTTGGCCACATTAACGTTTTTGGAAATTGTACTTGGAGTTGATAATATCATTTTTATCTCTATACTGGCTAATAAACTACCCGAAGAAAAGCAAACCAGAACAAGAAATACAGGTTTGTTTCTCGCATTGTTTTTAAGGATTGCTCTACTGCTTGGTATCACCTGGATTATTTCAGCTTCAGATCCGCTGTTTAGTGTCCTTGGGCACGACGTTAGTATTCGGGATTTGATTTTGTTGGTGGGAGGGCTCTTTTTAATAGCCAAAAGTACAGGTGAAATTCATCATAAAATGGAAGGTGATGAAGAACATCACGAATCCAAACAAACGGTAAGAAGTGTTGGAGCTATCCTGGGGCAAATTGTTGTTATGGATGTTATTTTTTCCTTTGATTCCATATTGACTGCTGTTGGATTAACACAGGAAAAAGTAATTATGATTGTGGCGGTTATTATTGCCATGTTTGTTATGATGGCGTTTTCAGGAAAAATTGCGAAGTTTATAGGCAATCACCCAACATTGGAGATACTGGCCCTTTCGTTTTTAATTCTTATTGGCTTTATGCTGGTATTGGATGCGGCTGGTCAGCACGTACCTAAAGGGTACATCTACTTCGCTGTATTCTTCTCCATGGCGGTGGAGTTAATCAATATGAATATTCGGAGCAAGAGAATAAAACCTGTAAAATCCAGGGAATAAGTCGAATTAGAATCGATACGTTACACCCGCATTAAAACTGCTTGAATTGGAGTTGTAGTTGGGAAGAAACTCATCATTCGATTGAATCACAGGTCTAAACAACGGTTCAAACTTTAATTCCAACCCTCCCAATACACGATAAGATATTCCCGCTCCCACAAGTGCATTTAATTGAACGAGGCCGGTTTGGCTTTTAGTGGTGCTTGCAATATATCCACTTGTTTTGTGCTGGGTTTTTACCCGATATTCACTGTAAACCAAGGCAGAACTTCCAATGCTGGCATAAATCGATAGTTTATTAAAATGGAAATTGTACCGAATCAACAGGGGAACTTCAAGTTGATAATTGTTGGCTTGGGTGGTAACCGTGTCTTGTTTTGATACATAATAGAAATCCTTCACATTTTTTGGTTCGTAGATTGGTTGACCATTTGGACCACCGGATTCTCCCGTAGGAACCCATTCAATATAGGTGTATTCTTCCATTAGGAGGTTTTGGTATATGTTTTCAAACGCTGAACTGTTTTGGTGATAGATCAATCCCCCTTCAATGTCCAGGTGATTAAAAAGCCGCACACCGCCGTTAATTCCGAAGTTAAACTGTTCCCGGTTTTTAACCTGACTCGAAATTAGTTCGGAGTTTTCCAAATTGTAATGCAGGAGGGAAAGATGAGATTCAATTGTATTTGAGAAGTCCTTTTGCGCAACGTAGGAGTCCATACCTCCCGAAATTCCGATGTACCATTTTAGTTGCTTGCAGAATTTTTGTTTCGAAAACTCCGTGTTGTCTCGATTCAACAGACTGTTGTTATAGGTCGAAGAAAACGATAACGGTTTTGTTCTAATCTCTTCTAGCGTAATATTGTCATTCAACTGGTGTTCAGTAATTGCAATGTCTCCCGACTCCATATTGTCTATTGAGACCGTCTGTTTATTGGTATTGGATAATGGTTCTTTAGCAGCTTTTTCTGTCAGTTGTGCAGCAAGAAGCACAGCAGAGTTGGATGAGTTAGATCGTGTTGGTACGGCAATGGTTCTTTTTTTCGAAGCGGCTGAGTTTATGTTAACCGATACAGGTGTTTGTAAGTTAGAAGCAACTGCTGTATTTTCAGTTTCACTAAGTTCGCTTTGAAGACTAATCTGAAGCACCGTTTGTGCGAGCAAACGATCTTCCTGGCTTTTTTTCAAATTCAACTTGTAACTTTCTTGACTTTGATAAGAATAGTAAAATCCACTACCCGCAATTAAGGAACCGATAGAAGTAATTACAACCAACCAAAAGGAGCTCTTTTTCAAGCTTCCACCAAATAGCTTATAGGTGGTATTTAGTTCTTTCTTATTCAATTTTACCTTGCCAAAAAATGGAGCCGCAAAATACTACATTATTGAGTATTTAAATGGCCCGTTTATCCACTATAAAGTTAAGAAATCGTATTCTTTTTATTAAACTCTACGATAAACTTATTAAAAGCCCTAGTAAAATGGACTCAGCAATAACGGACTTTGGCTAAATACCTAAGGTTGATTTTGTTAATAACTGCGTTTCAGCACAGGGTCAATTTTGAAAAGGGTTGCTTGCCCAAACGGTTAATTCGGGGATAAATCCCCGGTCATCCATTTCTAATGCAGATATCGTTGCGTGTGCAATTTCCTGGGGTGTTAATTTATTAGCAATGCTTTCTCTTTCTACGCGATCCGGATTTGCAAATGCCGTAGTTACTTCGCTCGGGTTTATCAATATTACACGGATGTTGTGAGGGCGTAACTCCGCCTGCCAACACTGGGTCATTCCGCGAAGCGCGAATTTGGAGGCCGCATATACTGTACCCGTTGGGTAACCTTTTACACCACCCGTTGATGCAATATTTACGATGTTTCCTTTTCCCCGATTCTTAAAAATTTCGGCGGCATGTTTAGCCATCAGGGCTGCACCATATACGTTTACCTGAAATATGTTTTCGAAGTCTTCCCATTCGACTTCATTGAGCATTTTTCGATATCCGGTTCCCGCATTATTAATTAGTACGTCCAACTCGTTGTTCCACTTTTCCTTAATCCAGTCATAGGTAGCTCTGATATCTTCTTTCGAAGAAACATCGGCGGCCAGATATTCCGCACCCAATTCTGTGGCAACCCGTTTTAGTTTTTCAGGATCTTTTCCTGTAATCAATACCTGCGCACCTTTGCTTACTGCAAGAGCCGCTATCGCTTTGCCAATACCCGAAGAGCCTCCGGTTATTAATATTTTTGAACCTTTTAAATCCATGCAATTACAGTTTTATTCTGTGTCACGAGCAAAAACCCATTTTGTGTCCGTGCTCATTGATTCGTTGTATAAATATCCTTCCGAATCAAATGCTTTTAATCCCTCAGGTGTAGTGATTCTATTTTTAATGATAAACCGAGCCATCATTCCCCTTGCCTTTTTGGCAAAGAATGAAATCACCTTGTACTTACCATTCTTTTTATCCATAAACACAGCTTGAATAATGGTTGCATTAAGCTTGGTAGGTTTAATGCTTTTGAAATATTCGTCACTTGCCAGGTTAATTAGAACCGGTTTTTCTTCCTGCTCAAATTCTTCATTAAGGAAATTCGTAATTCTAAGTTTCCAAAACTCATAGAGGTTTTTACCACGGGTGGTTTTTAGTGCCGTACCCATTTCGAGTCGATAGGGTTGAATTCTGTCCAGGGGTTTTAAAATTCCGTATAATCCGGAAAGAATTCGAAGGTGATTTTGCGCAAAGGAATAGTCTTCCTTAGTAAAATCAGCTTCACTAAGCCCAAGGTATACATCTCCTTGAAAAGCAGAAACTGCCTGCTTGCTGTTAAGGTCGGTATTGTTCGAGATCCAGTTTTGATTTCGGTTATGGTTAAGCTCAGCAAGGTTTTTGCTAATCTCCTGTATCTTCATCAACTTGTTTACACTTTTCTTTTTTAACACTGAATTTATTCGTTCGGCGTCTGAAAGAAAATGAGGTTCGGAAAAGGAATTAGCATTTGATTTTGAATCGAAATTCAGGCTCTTAGCCGGAGAAATTACAAGCAGCATAACAATTTAGTTTCTTTAACAGCAATAAAGGAACAAATCTAACTCCCTATCGTCTAATTAAGAATATAAGTAGAAACATTTAAACACCTATATTATGGAAAATAAAGAAAACCCAATAAAGGAAACCATTAAAAAGATTAAGGTGAGATTGGACAAAAGAACAGTAATTACATTGGCAAATCTTAAGGCCCTTGAATTTTGGAAAGAGAGATATCCAAACTTGCAGATATTGTCTCAATAGAAGCGGTTAAGCGATTCATTTCTATGGGAATAAAGCCTGACTAATCTTGAATTAGTTGGGCTTTTTTATTGATTATCATTTAGCATTAGTTTTAATCTTAGTACACCGGCCACCGTCAAACTATCCCTGATTTCTCCTGAAACTACACGTTTATAAAGTTCGTCAAACGGGATTTTTAAAATTTGTAAGTCTTCGTTTTCATCCGGTTCCGCGGTTTGAAAATTCAGATCTCTTGCAACATAGATAAAAGCTTTCTCGGTCGAAGCCGAGTTACTTAAATCCATTTCTAAGATCAACTCCCAATCCTTTGCCGTAATTCCTGTTTCTTCCAGAAGTTCTCGCTTTGCAGAATCAATTGGAGGCAGTTGAAGCGCTCCCCCGCCTTCCGGAATTTCCCAGCTGTATTCATTCAAAGGGTACCTGAATTGACCAACTATCCAGGTGTTATTCTCCTGATCCAATGGGATAACACCCACGGCCAGGTTTTTAAAAGTTACCACACCGTATTGTCCAGGGTTTCCTCCGGGATCAATGATTTTATGATCGGTTACTTTAATCCAGGGAGTCTGATACACCGGTTTGGATTCAATTGTTTTCCAATGGTTTGGATAAGTAGGCAATGGTTTCAAACTGTTAGGCATTTTGTTCAATTGTTTGAAATGAGCTAATGGATACAAAACAAGTGGTTAATTCCAAAAGACCCACTATGCGCATCCATTATTTTTGCATTGGTGAAAGTAGGTGATAACGTTAGGGTGATAAATGAAAATGCTGAGGGTGTGATTTCCAAATTGGAAGGTAGCACGGCATGGATTGAAATTGAGGGAATGGATTTTCCGTATCAGATCAGGGATCTCCTAGTAGTTGATTCTAATGAGGAAGAATTACTGGAACATTACGAAAAGCACACTCCACGAGCTAAAAATGTAAAATCTGATGATTTGCCCAAGCTGCGTCCCATGACCGAAAAAGAAAGAATTGAAGAATTGGGTAGAGTAAGGGGTAAAAGAAATTCAAAAGGAATCTTGGAATTCGATCTTCATATTCATGATTTGTTGGTTAAGCACGACCACATGACTCCCGGAGAAATGCTTAATTATCAGCTCGACTATGCCGTTCACTGTATGGAAGAAGTGATTAAGAAAAGAGAACCCAGCCTAATTTTTATTCATGGAGTGGGAAAGGGAGTACTTCGCTCAGAATTGCACAACATTATTAAGTCATACGGATTTACATTCAACGATGGTTTCATGCGAGAATATGGAATGGGAGCTACCAAAGTTGAATTACGTGGCTAATGTTATTGCGCTATTACTAATGTAAATTGAATTGTTAGTGGTACTAAGCCCAACCTTAGAAAAACTAAGCTACACCTTAGTTTTTCTAAGGCACATTACAGCATAACTTTCAAGCAATCAATCAGATATTGCAAAACAGTACATTATCAGGTAATTTGAGGTTCACTTTCGCGTTTAGAAGATTCGTACCTTCATTGCAAATAATGACAATCCAATAAATCAGTAAATATGCCTCGCCTCCAAAAAATAGAAATGTATTATGACGCTGCTGGCCGTCCGGTTAAGACGGTTAACCCTGATGGTTCAGAGCAAAGAGTAATCTACGGTAAACCTAAAACCATAGGCACCCCAAGCGATTTTGTTCCTTCACCCTGGGAGAAGTACAGTTACGACCAAAACGATTTAGCAGGCATAACCAACCGTAGTGAAAGTGCTTCCTATGCTCACCAATGGAATACTCCCAAAAGCGAGCTAATTGATGCACTAGGTAGAATCATAAAAACCATAGACCACAAAAGCCAACCCGATTACAGTAACCCCCAACAGTTTACTGATGTGGTTATGGAATACGATTACGATATCCAGGGTAATTTAACCCAGGTGACCAATGCGATCAACCAAATAGCCTTTATTTACAAATACGATCTTCAAAAACAAGCGAGGTATACTTCTCATATCGACAGCGGAGTAAGCCTGGCTATTTTGGATAGCCTGGGTAAACCCATTGAGGGAAGTGATGCCAAACAAGCAAGAACTCTGGCTACTTACGATAGATTACAACGTCCCACCTTTGGTTGGAGCCAGGACAACGCAGCAGCTCCTCTTTACATGACCATGCGAAGCACCTATGGAGACAATGCCGGAGTACCTACCCCCATTACCAATAACCTGCTGGGTAAACTCTATGAACAATACGATGAAGCAGGATTGGTAACCAACCTTCAGTTTGATTTCAAAGGCAACCTACTAAGCAAAACCAGAAAAGTAATCAGTGATGCTCAACTAAAAACTCCTTTTGCAGGTTCACCCCCCTGGACGAACCTGGCCCCTTACAGGGTAGATTGGACCACCATAGGTACTCAACTGGGAAGCACCACCTACCAAACCGATTCCCAATACGATGCTTTAAACAGGGTAACCCAACTTACCCTTCCCCAAGATGTAAACAGCAATCGAAAAACCATAACCCCCGGATACAATAGAGCCGGAGCCTTAGAAAAAGTTACTTACGATAGTGTAGAATATGTAAAACACCTGGCTTATAATGCCAAGGGGCAGCGGATTCTATTAGCATTAGGTAACGATACCATGACTAGGTACGCCTACGATGAAAAAACCTTTCGACTAAAACGCCAACGTACTGAAGAGTATACCTATACCAAAAACTACCAAACGATAACCTATGAACCACAATCAGGAACGGCTAAACAAGACGATGGCTATGGATATGATCTGGTGGGTAACATATTGGAGATAAACAAGAGAACAACCGGTTGTGGAGTAGGAGGAAGCAATAGTTTAGACAGAACCTTTAGTTATGATCCACTCTACAGATTAAGAACAGCCACAGGAAGAGAGAATGTATCAGGAGGGAATTACCCCTTCCCGGGTTGGACAGATATGACAAGGCCAACTACGGCAAACACAACTACAGCCTATACAAGAAAGTATGAATACGATGAGATAGGCAACATACTCCAACTCAAGCAAACAGGAACAATCAACTTCAATAGAAACTATTCCTACAACACAAGTACGAATAACTACTTAAACAGTGTAACCATAGGAGCCAATAGTTACACTTACCAGTATGATCAGGTAGGAAACCAAACACAGGAGAATACCGAACGTTTTTTTGATTGGGATGCAGCCAATAGATTGAGGGCTTTTAGGAATCAGGCAGGAACGAGTGAACCCACAATCTACACCCAATACTTGTATGACAATGGAGGCAATAGAGTAAAGAAGATAACAAGGAAGCAAGGAGGAACCTACGAGATAAGAGTCTATATAGACGGAGTGTTTGAGTATTATACCGATGAAACAAACACCCAGAATACGATCCATGTGATGGACGACAAATCGAGAATAGCTACGATACGTCTTGGAGCAGCCATGGGCGATACTACCCCGGCAATAAAATACGTCTTGGAGAACAACATAGGATCGAGTATGGTGATGTTGGACAACACAGGAGCGTTGGTCAATGAACAGGAGTACTATCCTTTTGGAGAGACCTCTTTCGGCTCCTACGCCAAGAAGCGTTATCAGTATGTAGGTAAGGAGCGAGATGAAGAGAGTGGTTTATACTACTATGGAGCAAGATACTATGCACCCTGGACAGCAAGGTTTATTAGTGTGGATCCACTAGCGGCTGAATACAATCAACTAACACCGTACCAAAATGCAGGAAATGAGCCTATAGGAGACTTCGACATAGATGGGATGCAAACTGCGTCTACGGAAGGAGGGGGTGATACCAAGGTAAACGACGGCGGAAACCAAGTTGATAAACCATCATTCGAGTTGGCCCCAATCCCAAATTTACATACTGTTGAGCCAGATAAATCGCGAACAAAACCAGCTCATTTACCCGAAATATCAGTAACCGAAAGTATTACTTTTGAAGAAGCAGCACGAATTGCAGACAATGTGTATGGAGGCGAGAATCCAACCGAACTCCTTGGTGATTGGAAAAGATCGGAATCAAAAATGGCGGAATTGACTAAACAGGGAGTGGTTTTTAATGATAGTGAATCTGGGTTCAAATCAGCGTTATATGAGAGAACCAACATAGATGGAGTTACAGAATATGCATACGCAATTGCAGGAACAGATACGGAGTCGCCGAAAGAATTTGCTAAAGACGCGAAAACTGATGCACTTCAAGCAGCAGGTTTTAGTACAACCCAGTATCAGCTAGCAGTTGACAATTCAAGAATTATTGATAGGTTTTTGGGACAAAGTAATGTAACTCTTGTTGGTCATTCTTTAGGCGGTGGAATGGTCAGTTTAGCTTCATTATATACTAAAAGGCCTGCAATTACATTTAATGCTGCTGGGTTACATGAAAATACTGTCAATGAATTTAAAATTGAAGGTGAATCAAAAATTGATGCGTTCATTGTTAAAGGAGAAATCGTTGATTATTCTCAATCAATGGCTGGATTAGCCACTGCAGAAGGTGTACGACATGATATAGAGGCAAGTTATACCGGAACAGGATTGTTAAGTATATATCAAAGAGTAAACAACCATACTATGGGCGTGGTGATCCAAAAAATGCATGAACAAGGAATTAAATAGCATATGATTAGGATAGTTTATTTTCTGTTTTTATTAGGAATTGGGAGTTCATGCACAGATGAACAAAAAGAGGCAAATATGTTGGCAAATGATATAAGGTTATATAAGGGGAGCCCTGTTTGGGAATTGGCTAAGGCAGTTGAGGAAGAAAAAGGTGAAAGAATAATTGAATTGGTAACTCAAGACCCTGAATTATTAGACTATCAAGAAGAACGATTTGGCCAAACCCTTTTGGAGTGGGCTGTTTATACGGACAGGTATGCAGCTTCAAAGGCATTGGTTGAGTCAGGTGCTGACCCAAATGTTCAATCTTTTAATGGAACATCTGCCTTTATTCATGCTTCTGAAAAAAAAAAACTTCTGACTATTTGACTTTGTTGTTGAAATATGGAGCTAATGTGAATGCAATTGCCAGGCCTTCAAATGGTAAAAATCAATACCTTAAAACGCCTTTAATTGCAGCCTCAACGGGTAACATAACGTCAGTCAAAATTCTAGTTGAAAATGGAGCGGATTTAAACTTTTATAATGAACTTGTTTTTAGAAATGCAATAGACGCAGCTTGCCCTACTCAAAATATAGAAATTATTAAGTATTTGGTTATAGATAACAATGCTGATTTTAGCAAGCCTCTGTTAATAGATAGCAATGGAGATACTTTATTTCTTCATCACTACCTACGAGGTTTTTACTTTAAACTAGGATCGAAAGAACATAAATTGAAAATGGAAGTTGTTGAGTATTTAAAAAAGAAAGGCATGAATTATTGGGAGACTGAAGTCCCTCATCATTTGTATAAAGTTTATTCTCAAGAGTATCTAGAGAAATATTAACTAAGAGTTAATGCCCCGTATTCAAAAAACACGGAGAAATCAAAATAGAAACGTGGCAATATCAACAGATTCAATACAGACACTCCAAAATACCAATAGAATGGTTTTTTTCTAGCCGTCTAATATTCAAGGGGGCCAAACAACAGGATTCTTAACTTAAATTAAACACCTTAGCTTCTGCTGAAAGGGCAATAAATAGTACATTTGTCGACCGAAAATTTAAACAGATAAAAACATAAAACATGTCAGTATTAGTTGGAAAAAAAGCCCCTTCATTCAGTGAGAAAGCTGTAGTAAATGGAGGTGAGGTTCAGGAAGGTTTTTCATTGGACCAGTATATTGGAAAAAATCACGTATTGTTCTTTTTCTACCCTAAAGATTTCACATTTGTTTGTCCTTCAGAGTTACATGCTTTTCAATCGCGTTTAGCTGAGTTCGAAGCAAAAGGTGTAAAAGTGGTTGCTTGTTCTACTGATACTCCGGAAACTCACTGGGGATGGTTGCAAATGTCAAAAAATCAGGGAGGTATTCAAGGAGTAACTTATCCTATCGTTGCAGATACCAGCAAAACAATTGCTACAAACTATGGTGTTTTAGCTGGAGATTATGATGTTGATGAGGAAGGAAATCTAATCGCTACAGGCCCAATGATTGCGTATCGAGGTCTTTTCCTTATTGATAAGTCAGGCGTTGTTATGCATCAAATCGTAAATAACTTTCCATTGGGAAGAAACGTTGATGAAGCATTGAGAATGGTTGATGCATTACAACATTTTGAAGAGTACGGAGAAGTTTGTCCAGCTAACTGGAACAAAGGTGACGATGCTATGAAAGATACGCACGAAGGTGTTGCAGATTACCTTGCAAGCCATTAGTAGAAATTAAACTCTAAATTTAAAAGCGTCCTTCCGCCTCGATAGCTATCGGGAATCGGAAAGTGGCGCTTTTTTTGTTTATAGCCATATATTGCCGTTTCTAATTCTACATTTGTTTCATGAGGGTACTCACCTTGTTTCTTCTTTTTCTTTCGACGCAACTACAGGCTCAGGTTGAGTCCTTTGACGATGAATTAATTCCGACGCCAGTAGAATACAAGAACAAGATTTACAAGGATAATATTCATACGGTTAGTATGTACCAGGCAGGTAACCCCAGTTCTCCGCCTGTACATTATTTAGGCGGTGGGGGTAAGTTGGTTCTGTCGTTCGATGATTTTAATAGGGACCTGTATGATGTCAATTATACGATAATCCATTGCGACGAGAGTTGGAAAAAAAGCGATTTGGATTATTATCGATATGCAAATGGGCTAGAAGAAGGTTATTTGACGGATTATAGTTACAGCCGGACCATGTATCAACAGTATATCAATTATTCATTAAGCTTTCCAAACGATGAAATCCAGATTATTGCCTCCGGTAATTATATCATTAAGGTGTACAAAAACAATAACCCTGATGACGTGTTGTTAACCCGCAGATTCTACGTTGTAGAAAATCTGGTATCCATTGAAATGGATGTTGGAAGAGCTTTTGATCCAACCTATCGATTTTCGAAACAGGAGGTTGATTTTGTGATCAATCATCCGAAACTGAACATTTCAAACCCCGATCAAAATGTTAAGGTGGCTGTTTTGCAGAACTGGCGATGGGACAATGCTATTACAGATTTAAAGCCGCAATTTATGTCTGGTAATTCGCTTACCTATAATTATGATGAACAAAACACTTTTTGGGCAGGAAACGAGCAGCGGTTTATCGATATATCTAATTTTAATATTAATTCAGAAAATGTTGAAGGTAGTTTAAAACGGCCTGATACAGTACACATATTTACAACCAAGGTCAAACCAAAAGTTCAGCATTCGCTTATTGATAGAAATACCAACATTTTTGGCTCCCGGGTAATTGGAATGACCGGACCAAGTAATGTTTCTATTGATCCTGAATACGCAATGGTTTATTTCTACATAGAAAGTGAATATGAAGATAAAGGTGGCGATTTTTACATTTTTGGCGAGCTTTCACAGCACGAACACAGCCCTAAATTCAAGATGAAATACAATGCCGATAAAAAAAGATATCAACAACGAGTCTATTTGAAGCAGGGCGTCTATAACTGGCATTACCATTTTTTATCAGAACGTAGTGAGGTAGGCGACCTTAGGCCTGTTGAAGGGTCTTTTAGCGAGACCTTGAACGAGTATACCATTCTGGTTTACTACCGCGGAGTTACTGATGATTATGTCCGATTAGTTGGATTAAATTCAACTGATTATCCAACGTTGAATAATAATCAGCGTTAGTAATAATTAAGAAAGGTAGAAATTTCTACCTTTCGGGTAGATTATTATAAATGGTAACGTTAACAACATCTGGAATTGAAATTAGGGTTTACAGCTGTTTTTTAAACCAAAACAGTGATCCTGATAAAAACCATTTTCTTTTTGGTTACGATGTTTCCATTCAAAACAAAAATTCATTTTCTGTTCAATTGCTAACTCGTCAGTGGCTAATATTTGATAGCCTGGCACCCAAGCGTGAAGTTAAAGGCAAGGGTGTTATTGGAGAGCAACCCATTTTACTTCCCGGAGAAATATACAGGTACCAGTCCTATTGTGACTTAAAATCCGATTTGGGTTGGATGGAAGGAGCCTATCTGTTTAAAAGAGAGAATGAAGATGAAATTTTGGAAGTAGCCATTCCTCGATTTGAACTATCTACATCGAGTAAAGGAAATTAAGCCTCTGGGATTGCTCATCAGCCATTTCATTCAACTTTTACCATATTTGTTTAGCATTCGTAATGTTAAACTCCATTATTAAAAAATTAGGTCCGGGATTGCTCTACGCTGGTGCTGCGGTTGGGGTTTCGCATCTGGTTCAATCTACGCGTGCAGGTGCCCAATTTGGTTATGGGTTAATTTGGGTAATTGTTATTGCTCATTTGGTAAAATACCCCTTCTTTTTAATGGGACCATTGTATGCTCAACATACTGGTAAATCCATTTTGTCGGGTTATAAGCAGATTGGAAATTGGGCCTTGTGGGCATTCATTACACTATCAGCCGCTTCTATGTTTGCAGTTATTGCAGCCATTAGTGTGGTTACAGCCGGATTGGCTGAAAATATTTTTCACCTTCAGTTTGACGTAAAACTATGGACCAGCGTATTGATTTTATTCTGCACGTTAATATTGTTAATTGGTAAGTATTCCCTTCTGGATCGATTAATTAAGTGGGTAATTGTGTTGCTAAGTGTTACAACGGTAACCGCCTTTTTACTTTCCACCGGAATCAATCATGATAGTCCAGGCGATTTACCTGTTTTTAATTGGTCTGAGCCAGCTCATCTTCTTTTTCTTATTGCTTTCATTGGTTGGATGCCAGCCCCTATGGATATATCCATTTGGCATTCCGTTTGGCAGGTAGAAAAACAGGCTACTATGCCCGAGATAAGCCAAAAAAGTAATATTGATTTTAATATTGGGTTCATTGGAACTGCAGTTCTGGCGTTATTGTTTTTGAGTTTAGGAGCTGGGGTATTCTATAAAAGCGGGCAAGAGCTAGCGGCTGGGGGAATTCAGTTCTCTGCACAACTTATCAATCTGTACTCTAGCTTGTTGGGTGATTGGGCTTTTTGGATTATAGCCATTGCCGCATTTACGACCATGTTTAGCACCATTATTACGTGCCTCGACGCATTTCCAAGGGTAGTTTCCGAAGCATCTCAGTTGCTGGTTAAAAAAGCCAATAAGTTTACAGTTAACTCCTACATTATATACCTGATTATACTTGGGATTGGTTCTCAGGTAATCGTATATCTGTTTATGGATAACATGAAGCAGATGGTTGATTTTGCCACCACCGTATCCTTTTTGACAACTCCGTTACTGGCCATTCTGAATTTTAAAGCCATTCAATACGCAAGAAAAGAGAGTGACCTCAATTTTTCCAATTTTAAAACAGCCTGGACAAAAATCAGCCTGGTTATTTTATTGGGATTTGCCTTGTACTACCTATACTTTAAGTTGGTATACACCTAAGCTTTGCCCCTGATTTTATCGAATCGAAGGAACTCTAACCTCTTTATTTGAGGGTAATTATAAAATCAGTATCGGCTTTTCCTTTCATATAAGCCATGTAATCGTATTCAAAAACAGCCTTTTTCCCTTTAAACTCCACCAATCCATTCCCTTCAGCAGTCTTAATTTTCCTAGGCATTATTACCGTAGTTCGATACTTGGCTTCATTGGTCATCGATGTTACAATTTTTTCAGTGTTTTCGGGTAAATCCCCTTCTTTTATCAGTACAGTTTTTCGTGTAAATACCTTACCATTTAGGGTAATACTGGTTTTAGTGTTAGGTGATTTAAAAGAGGATAAAGGATCTTTTGTATTTTCAGAATTTTGATTTTGTTTATTCATGAAATTATAGAACCCTTCCAGGTCTTTATTGTCCGAAAAACTATAGGTAGCACCAACAAAAAGCTGCTGTTCTTTTTTGCTACCCTGCATAAAACCACGTAGGTTTTTCATGATATGTTGAACTTCCGGTTTTTCCATGAGGCTGTCCGGCATTTTGTCACTGTAGTCAATGGTAGAATCTATTGACCCTTCAAAGTCTTTCCAAACTTTTTCCTCAACAGCCATTCTCAAACTGTCCTCGTTAAGGGTGGAATCTTTAGAGAATGCTTTGGTCATTGAAACTGTCATATCGATCATCATTGGTATCATATCCGACTTTACGGTATAAGTACCCGATCCGTCCGTATTTATTACGTATTCTTCCTCAATATTACCACATGAAGTAAGTAAAAAAGAGCCAATTGCAAAAAGTAGTATTAAATGTCTCATTGTAAAAGTTTTGTATTTGATTTATTATTAGGCCGGTGAACCAAGTTACTAGTACACTATAAGTCTTGGTTCGGTCATTTCTTCCATGGTGTATTTTATACCCTCTCTTCCCAATCCGCTATCCTTAACACCTCCATAGGGCATGCTGTCTATTCTAAAGCCAGGAATGTTGTTAATCATAACACCTCCAACTTCCAATTCTTCATGAGCTTTTTTAACGTGATCAAACTGATTGGTGAATACACCCGCTTGCAATCCGAAAGTAGAATCATTGCTAATAGAAACAGCTTGTTCAAAAGAGTCTACCTTTTTTAGAGTGGCCACCGGGCCAAAAGCTTCCAGGTCACAAACCTTCATTCCTTTTTTGGTATTTGTCAGAAGGGTGGGAGCATATAATCCATTTTCCTCACTAAGAATTTTTCCTCCGGTCAGCAATTCTGCACCACCTTCAATGGCTTCATCTACCCATTCTTTTATTCGCTGAACATGGACCGGTTGAATAATAGGTCCAACCATAACTTTTTCATTCCGGGGGTCACCCACCTGAAGTCTTTCAACTTCTGCAATCAGAAGGGGTTTAAAAGTGTCAAAGACCTTGTGGTGTACCAGAATCCGCTGGGTTGAGATACAAATTTGGCCGGCATAGAGATAAGCACCTATTGCAGTTAGTTTGGCGGCTTGTTCCAAATCAGCACTTTCGTCAACTATTACTGACGCATTACCACCCAGTTCCAGGGCCACTTTTTTCTTCCCAATGATATTTTTTAGGTGCCATCCAATTTGGGGACTTCCTGTAAACGATAACATTTTCATACGTTCGTCCCTAACCAGTTTTTCCGCTTCGGGAATATCGGCAACTAACACACTAAATGCTCCTTTAGGAAGACAGTTTAAGTCATCTACCAATTTCGCGAAAGCCAAAGCAACCAACGGAGTTTGCGGTGCCGGTTTTAGAACAATGCTACACCCACACGCAATGGCAGGTGCAATTTTATGTAGGGCCAGGTTTAACGGAAAGTTGAACGGAGAAATTGCCGCAATAGGTCCAATGGGGAACCGTCTTGTAAAAGCAACCTTTCCTTCACCATTGTTATAATCCATGGGTACCATTTCGCCATCAAAACGCAAGGCTTCTGAAACCGCAGTTTTTAACGTATCAATGCAACGTGCTATTTCACCCCTGGCATAGCCAATAGGCTTTCCCGCTTCTGCGGCAATAAGTTGCGCAAACTCTTCCTGTTGCTCAACCAGGACTACCCTCATCTTTTCCAGTGCTTCACTGCGCTGGCCTGCTGACCAGCTTTTTAATTCTTCAAAACCGGTTACGGAAGCAGCAATAGCTTCTTCCATCTGCTCATTGGTACAGAATGGAACCTGTGCAATTTCCTGTTGTGTGTATTTGTCAGTGACAGGAAGAAACTTGCCGTTTCCGGTTGCGTGCCATTGACTATTAATGTAATTCTCGTTTTTCAGTATGTTGCTATACATAGCGGACAATTATTCTTGGAAATGGCTGCAAATATCCAACATATTGGTCAAGTAGTTGGTTCATTTATTGGAAAATTAAATGGTCTTATTACGGAGTTAAAAGGTCCTGTTCTTCTGTTTAGTGGTGGGGACTACCAATGAATAATTTAAGCTAACCATTAAGTGAGTTCCAAAAGTTCGCAGGACCCAGGTCAATACGTTTGTTGAGATAGAATTTTACAATAATCAGGTATTAACAAACTTCAATAAAATGATTGATTTGACTAAGTGGAAGGGAATATTGGCTGCAACACTAATTTTATTACTGGGTGACCATTATGTGAGAGCTCAATCTCATAAATACATGGACATTAATAACATCAAAGCATGCGTAAACGACAATGGAAAACTTTTTACAGCGCCCATGGATTCGGGGTTTGGTTCCCGTTTTGAATTGGAAGGAAGCAAAAGGGCACATGGGATTTTTCAGAGCAGCCTCTGGATATCTGCGAAAAGGAAAAGTGGAACCCTGTTGGTCGCCGCAGATAAATACTCTGGTCGGGATTATTTTGCAGGCACCGTAAATAAACACATAACCAACAACCAGCGATCAATCATTAAACTAAACAAATCCGAAATTGAATTTCATAAACAGAATTACAACCTGTCAGGCTATGCCATGATTGATGCCATTAAAGATTGGCCAGCAGTTGCGAATCGTTCTTTTGGTGAATTTGACGATTTGGCTCCATACATTGATGTTAACTCAAACGGATGTTATGACCCGGCAAATGGCGATTACCCATTTATTAAAGGAGACCAGGCTATTTATTTTATTATCAACGATTCAGCCCGAAACCATACAAGTAGTAATGGGCGAAAAATCGGGTTGGAGATTCATGTTATGGTTTATGGCTGGAATAAATCCGCTAACCATGCTGTTAATTCAACAATTTTTGTTGACTATACTATAAAAAACAGATCACCTTATGACCTGGAATCCGTTACTGTAGGTCAGTTTACGGACTTTGATTTAGGCTGTCCTTTGGATGATTATATCGGGGCAGATTCGTCTTCTAATTTAGTGTATGTCTACAATGGAGATTTTAATGATAATGACTGCTCCGGTTATGACGGATTTGGGAAGACCCCACCCGTTGTTGGTATGGGGTATATGACCGATACGTTAAACAGTTTTATGTACTTCAATAACGATGTTTCTGTTACCGGAGATCCAAGTATTGCCAGCGAGTATCACAACTATCTAAAATCAATGTGGAAGGATAGTACTCATTTGGTATACGGGAAAAATGGGCATTTAAACTCTGGTGCTGGTCCCCAACGCTCCAACTTCGTTTACACTGGAGATCCTGTTGCAAGAAAAGGTTGGACGGAGGTTTCTGCAGGTAATTTGCCCGCAGATAGGAGAGGGGTAATGTCTATGCCCGCTTTCAATTTGAATCAGGGAGAAGAGAAACAATTTACGGTAGCATTTGGATATGGATATGATACAGCTAACTCGACCAATTATTTAAAAAACATAAATACGCTCAGAGATAATTTTGCAGCTTCCAAGGCGTTTTTAAAGGGTCAAAATTTTGAAACTTCAACCATTGGAACCGCCAGTTGCCTTAATAGTTTGGTGAGTAATCCTGATGATTTGGGGTATGAGATTACGGTATATCCAAACCCGGCAACCAACACTTTTGGCGTATTAAGTTCCAGGGTTCTTTCCTCTCTTGAGTTGGTTGACCTACGAGGGCAATTAATTACTAGTTACGAGGTTGTAGCGAATGAATCTTCTACCTACCCGTTACCTGCACATATAAAAAGTGGAACTTATTTAATAAGGTGGACAACAGATTCTGATGCAGGTGTTAAAAAACTGATGGTTAACTAAGAACTAAATCCCAAGCTTCTGGCCAAAGAACATTTTACTCAAATTGATCTGAAGCTTTTCTTCTTCAAAATTATCGAAGCTGTAGGTCTTCTTTTTATTGGGCCAGCGAATTTGGCATTCAAATTTTTCAAGATCGTATATGGCCGTGTACAAGGTTCCAAATCCTTTTTCGAATTGGGTGTTGTACAGAGGAGCATGCATAAATTTTTGCTTGATTGATCGTGATGTTTCCTCAGGATTGTATAGGCATTTTTCGAGGAATTGCATTCTGGGAAGCGTGGCTGACATAGATGCATAATTTTCCCACTCTACACTGTGCTGATGATTGGTTCCTATACAGGTGGCAACCACACTTACCGGTCTGTCAGGGGATAGAAATACAGTTACAAAGTGCTTATTCTTGTCCAGTATGGTCACATTATAGCTCATATGAACCGGTACTCGATGAAAAACTTGAATGGCTTCTTCTATGGTTGAACAGGTTTCCAGTACATAACGCATAACCAATGGAACTCCAAAGCCGTCTCCTGAAATATTTCGCCCCCCAAAAGTGAGCGAAATAGTAAGCCCATCGGCATTTATTCCGTCCAGCAAGCCCCAAAGGCAATCACTGATGCCAATAACGGGTTTTAACCAGTTGGACTTTAATAATATACCCTCAAACAAACGAGGAGAATAATCGTAATTGCGAATGAGCATATTAGCGTCCTTTGTCCAGGCTATTTGCGAACAACCTGACATGAAAGGAGGAGGGGAATACTGACTCAAAAAACGAGATTCGAGGTCGCCATCTCCAGCCAACTCACAAAGTTGTTTGTAGATGGGATAGAGTTCCGGCATAAACTCTTTTAGCTTTTCACTTGATGTGAGGTACCCTGGTCGAGAACTATAGCCTTCCGAAACAAACCACTTTTTATAATAGGGCCAGGCCTTATCAAAAGCTTTCTTCCATTTTTCTCCCGGACTATCTTCCGCTATGCTTCTTAGGTATAAGAACATTCTTTACGTACCCTTCGACTCCACCTCGACTTCGCTCAGTGGTCGTCTCGGATACTTCAATTACATTATTATTCTTTAAATAAGGTGATTGAGTGAAGTCGAAATCACATCATTTTAAAGCCACCGATTTCGGCAACTTGATTTTCAATACGGGCCAGGTTTTTAGGTTCTACCGATTCAAATTTATTCTGGATTGCTGCCAACCACTTTTTCGATTTTTCAGTCAAATTAAAGTTGTCTGTCATCATTCTGCCTCTCATGACCAGGATACCCAAGTCTGCGCCTTCGTATACATATTCTCCTTCCTTCATAATTCTGAGGAAGAAGGCTTCATTTTCTCCTTCAACTGCCCTACGGTGAGTATCCATTCGATCGTATTCGATAGAACCATCCTTCTGCATTCTCCAAATTCCGGATTTAGGAGCCCGAGTCACTTGTTTGATTGTATCAGCGGTGTGTTTAATAACCATTTGTCCCCATGAATCAATGTTTTCTGGACGTGCCCAGCGGCGATTAATTTGATTCACATTGATCTTATAATCAATATCCATATACTCCAAAATGTGGAACATAAACAGTGGAATATCAGCCAATGCAAATACGGCATGGTTGGTTATGGAACTAGCTCCCGTAACCCTTGGGTTCAATTCACCCAGATACAAATCATTGGTATCGGTATCAATTAAAAAGTCAAGTTCAAAATACCCTTTGTAACCTTCTTTCAGCAATTGATCTCCAAATTGTCTGGTATATTTTCTTGCCTTATCGCGAATGCTTTTGGTAAAGCAATCTGCATAGATTTCGTTTCCGCACCATCCGCCTTTATAGGGTGTAAGTTCTCTAAAACCTACCAGCTCTGTCATTAATGGTGCTACTATGGTTCCGTGCCGTGTTACACATGCTTCTATAGCCGAACCCATACAATTGATGCGCTTCATTACTTTAACCTCTTTCTCCGCTTCAATTTCTTCGGCGTGTTTATCGTAATCCGCTTCGGTTTTTATGAAGAAGGTGGTATGTCCACTATCTCCATAAGGAGTTTGTACTACCCAGTCGTGTCCTAAGTGAGATGCTTTTTTCTCCAGCATTTTATAACTGCTAATCTTAGTTAGAATATTGGGTACACAGGGAACACCTGCTTTATTGGCTACACGATTTGTAATCACCTTGTTGTCCAGGTCGTTTCTAAGTTTAGCAGAAGGGAAGGCAACATCCAGTCCTATTTTTTTAGCGAGCTTTTCCGTTTGTTCATCAAACATGAGGAAGAGCGCCTTGCCTTTGTTCTTACCCTTGGCTCTTTTTTGGATGTAATCAACTACTTGCTTGTGTTCAAGCATGTAGTTGTTGATGTCCTCAATGCTCTGAAACTCATCATGTGGAATTTCATCTGGTGAGAATACATTAGGATGAAGACCGTCAAAACATTCAATATAGCAAATGAATTTAAAATTCCGTACCCATTCATCGGCGCCGAGTAAATTGAAATTAGTTGCGCTGATAAAATAAATAGGGGTTTCATTCTTATAAAAGAATCTACGAATATCAGATAGCCCGTTTAAAGGTTTTAGAGCCTCAGTAACCTTGCTTCCTTTTTTAACTTTTTTCTTAGCCATAGGGGTAAATTAGGGCAACAAATCTAAAGTATAATGTAAAAATGAAAAGAGCTTAAATTGACGTTCTCTTTTTGGAGCCTATTATTTCAGGAAATTGTAGTGGGTTTATCGGTTAACTATTCCCAGCACATTTTCGTCCCTGGTAAAAACAATTCCAGAATTTTCTTTGAGATTGATATTGGATTTTTCCTGATCTAATACGTCCACCACCTTATCGAATACCTCATCAACCTGAATCAATTTCATACATACGTTATTTCCGTTGCAAGGAGCAATTTCAAAATCATGAACGCAGGGACTACAATAGGCATTTTTGTAGATAATGTGGGCATTCTCACTCATGCCGTATTGATCAGGAGAACATGGTCCAAACAGGCAAATAACCGGAACTTTAACACTGAACCCAATGTGCATGGGCCCGGTATCGTTGGTGATCATTAATTGCGCATTTTCTATGATTCCAATGGCTTCGTCAATGCTTGTTTTTCCGGCAGTATTAATTACCCGATCAGAATTGATTTTATCTGCTACTTCTTGAGTGTAACTTTGTTCGCCCTTGCTTCCAATTAGGAGGATGTTGTATTCTGGAAATGCGGTTAGAATTTTTTGTACGAGTTCAATGAAATTGTTTTGATCCCATCTTCTTTCCAACCTTAAATCGGATGAGTTGGGGTTAACAACCAGATAAGGTTTTTCTGAATACTCCGAGCCCTTTTGTTCACTCTTAAGCCCGTAAATTCCTTCATGTTTGGGTTGGCAGCCGATCAATTGAGTTAGATGTAGATACACATTGGATATGGAAACTCGGGGATTAAAAAACATCATGTGGGTATAAATCCCCATTCTAAAAGAGCTCGATCTCAGATAAAAACCAATTCGGTTTACTGACAAGGTGAACAAGGTAAATATGGAGCTGTAATCCGAATAGATTTCCAAATCGAAGTATACCTGGGGACGTTTTTTGATCAATGTTAACAGGGTGCCAATGTTGGTTCGGATAAAATTGAACATTCCACTATCATCTACGGTTAGAACAGTGTCGATTAAATCAATTTTCTCCAGAATGGCTTTATTCGATTTGGTACTAACGAAAATAATTTCCGCATCCGGATATTGATTTCTGATGGCAGCCAACATGGGGGTGCATTGTATAATACTGCCCATTCCTTTGAACTTACAAATGGCAATGGTTTTAAAATCCCTGCTTAGATCATGGTTAATGGAAAGAACCTGGCCAATCATTCTTGCTAAAAAATTGAGCAAGAATGCAGCAGGTTTTGCTACATAATTGTCTAAGAATATCTGCAGCTTAGTATTCATTTCTAATATCTCTGTAAAATGTAATTTTATTTACTTCAACTCCTTCATGAGTTGAAACCCAAATGGAATTGACGTTTTTACTATGCCACAAATAGTGGTTACTCAATGGAACAAGATATTCCGATTCCGTGTTACTTGCCATGAAGGTAGAATACCCCAAGAAAGTAGAGTCACTATAAAGCTCAAGGTTGATTTCTTCTTGCCCATTTGTAGTTAACTCGATTTTAGCCAATACTAATGAAGAACCAGAAACTTCATCGTTTACTTCTACCTTGTAACAGTTGGAAGTATCTGCCAAAACAGGATTTACCTCTTGAAGTTTTTCAACTCTTGATTTACCATCCTGGTCGAAGTATTTGTTTAGTAATACGGCAGCGTGTTTGTAGTGGTAGATCCGTGGTCGGCCAATTAAGGTGTCCTTTTCTTCAATTGAAGTGGTAGCATTAAAGTTTTTACCGATCCAAATGCTATGATCATTCATAATCCGATAAGGCTTGTAATTCGAATAAATGTATTCGGCAATTAGATTCTGGCGCATCGAGTTGGAAATGTAATCGGTGTTATCCCACCAATTTGGAGGATAGTTTGAATAAATTACCACAGGTGTACTCTCCATATTAATTTTTTCCAGTTGTTCATTCTGCAGGTAATCATCAACCGTGTTTTGAAGGCTTTGACAAAAATAGGAAGGTACTTTACGTTGGCAGTAGAAATAAAGTGTTGGTGTATTTGAAAAGTCCAGAAATGTTTGGTCATTAGTCAAATTGGCGTCCAGAAATTGCTTTATCTCCAGGTATTTCTTTTCTGCAAATTCCTCTTTACCCGTGGTTCGTCCTTTAAAGGAATCATTGAATTTATAATCAAGGAATGCAAGGGACGAAGTTTCGAAGAACCTGTTCACACGCGTATCTTCCTTGTGAAAGGGAAAATATTTAATGCACAGAATGAGTAAAAAAGAAATGGAGTAGAATTGAACATACTTCCAATTTAACCCTTTCTGTTGCATAAATGAAAGAACAAATAAGGCAATTCCAATATAGAAGGTTGCCATAAGAAAAAAGTCAACACTCTCAATAAACCCATGCCTAACCAGCCCCCTTTGGAAATTGACCAAATAAACAAGTAAAAAGAAAAGCGAGGTATTTAGGTTGAACCTGGAATGCGATGAATTGGTTGTCCTCAAATAATAGATGGTGTAACAAATGATGAGAATACTCGCAAGTGGGTAAACCACATGGAAAAGAAAGAACTGCTGATTGTACTCTAGGGTTATCGTTGAGAATCCATGAGCCTGGCTCCCGGAAAAATAGTGCAATGCACTACGAATGGAACTGATTATGTGCTCTACTGAGCTGAGTAATATTAACAGCAGTAAAGTTCCAAGAATAAGACCAGCGAACAGGGCTAACCCCTTAGTGAGGGTTCCAAATTGTATCTTCCTCTTTTCAGTGAAATAATGAATTGGAAGGAACAACAATGACCCGCCAATAGCAGCGACTCCAGTATCCAGGCGCCAAATGCACAATGCAGCAAGCAACACGAAAAGCCACAGAAAATTTTTAATGGATTGATTGGCTACTAGGTTCTTAATGGCAAAAAAACAGAGCGCTGTAAAAAAAAGAACCTCGTGAAATAGATTGGTAATCAGGGGAAAGGTGATTATGAATAATAAGGCAAGAAAAGGTGATTTAAGCAGTTTTACCAGAAAGTGATATACGATGAAGAAGAAAATCACAGTATAGAAAAACTGATAGACCAAGAAATCCAACGTTCCGTTAAATTCAAACATCAAATTATATATTACTCCATAAAACTGCTCGGCAAACATGTGTGAGGTAAGAAAATCGACAAAAGGAATCTCGCCAAAGGAGAACATTCGGAGCTGAGCATTTGCCGGGTTTGCTAGCTCAAAAAGCTCATAGGATTGAGGTAAAATAGGAGAATAGTGCGAGTACAACAAAAACATCAATAACGCCGACGGTGCATAAAAAACCGTAAATAACCAGTGCGACGAAATTCTAACCGGCTTGAAATAACGGAGGCCCCAATAGCCTAGCATGAATAAAGCCAATAACCCCATGAATATCCATTTGTAAGCAATAAAATCACCAGTTTGTTGCTTCACCCAAAAGAGGGCTTCAGTAGATGCAAATAGAAGGATGGGTGCCAGGGATAGGGGAAGAAGGAGGTTAAATTGTTGATTGATGGATATCCCTGCGAAACGTTTGGTCATTAAGGCAATGAGTATTAGCGTAACCAGTATCAAAAGATAACAAAGCACTCCATTTTCGACAATGATCTTGCTTGAATTTCCGAGAAATTGAAATGTTCCCAGCAGAATTATGGAGACAATCATAAATCCTCCAATGAAGGTTCTATTGGAGATCAGGCGAAATATTGGTTTTCTTTTTTTGAGTATGAATAGAACCAGAAATGAAATAACCAATACAAATAGGGTTATTACTCCTTTTTCTGCGGCCATTCCATAAGCATTGCTCAGTAATAAGCCAATGCCCGAACAAGAAAAAATGGCAACGAGTTGTAAATCGGGCCTGGCAATTCGAAACCTAACTTTCACCTCTTTTAATAGAAAATAGAAAGAGGGCAAGAGCAGTGTAAAAACACCGATAATTTTATAGAAAATGGAGACCCTTTTACTTATGGCAATTCCTTCATTGGTTGCTTGACTAACCTGGACCTTAGAGAAGTCACTCAGCGCCAGATCAATTTCACCAAAAAGGAAATAGATAACCGTTAATGACAGAAAAAGGGCTACAAAAACCAATTCGCCAACCAGGCCCTTATTTGCGGATTGATGTTTCACCTCAACTTCCAATTTATTCTCCCGAAAGTTCAGTATAAAGTGATTTAATGTTTTTTGGAATTATGCTCCTCAAGTGCTTCATTATTAAAAATTTGCAATCCCAAATCCGCCTGGTACCCATGAATTTCCTTGACATCCAAAGCCTTCATAAATTCCAGAATCTCAACACTAATAACCTGGCCTGGGACCAAAACAGGAAATCCCGGAGGATATGGAATTACAAAGGTGCAACTTACCAGAATTTCCCCCTTTTTAACCAATTGGATACAACGTTCCAGTTCAACAAAGTCATAGTTGTCTTCGTCGTACGCCAAATAATAGGCGCTTCTTATATCACCACCAGGTACATCTGGCAGATGCCTGAAAGCTTCGTGAAAATAACTGAAATCGGGGAGAGGAAGTTTGAAATTGCACAAGCTGTTAATTTGGTTTTTTCTAATTTTTTCTTCCGTTTTGGTCCAGCTTTTCTGTTCTTCGTCAAGCTCCTGGGCAATCTGCAATAACACCCGAACCAGATAGACAATACTTCCCCTGGTAGTTCCAATGTTGGTCATAAACAGAACCGAATTTCTTGATGTCTTGTTGATTTGGATATTGAACTTATCCATTAAAAATCGATTCTTAAAGGTATCTCCATCTACACCGGTCCTTCCAATATGGAGATTAATTTTGGTAGGGTCGAGCACAAATTCGTCATGACTCCATGCTTTCTCCAGTCGATTCCAGCCTTTCTTAGGGTCGTAATATTCAGTCAAGCCTGATTCCCGATATTCCTTTGGAATGAAGTCTTCCACCGTTAGTACATCGAAATATTTTTTGAGTTGCGGATGGTCGTTTATTTTGGCCCGAAGAATCATACTCAATTCGATGCATTTCTCTACCATTTCGAATCCTTCAAACTGTACCTGGCGCCTGCCTACATCCATTGACGCTAATATTTGGTAATTCGCTGAGGTAGAAGTGTGGGTCATATAAGCTTCCAGAAATGCATCTTTCTTTTTTGGAAAATCTTCGTCATAGATATGGATCATGGACCCTTGTCGCAACGATGAGAGCGTTTTATGAGTTGATTGGGTAGAGTAGACACGGACTTTTACTTTTTTGGGATCAGGCAATAAAGGAAGTTCATCATCACCAATGGTTTTTAAATGATCTCGATATTCAGTCCTATATTTTTTTGTGTCATATTTATGTCGCAACTTTCGTGCAACATACATGGCGGTCCGTTTTTTATACACATGGGTAAATGCCGCAAATCCAAACCATGCTTCATCCCACAGGAATATCATATCCGGTTTAATGGCCAGAATTTCTTCCATTACCCTTTCCACGTTATAGACCAATCCATCAAATGTGCAATTGGTAAGAACCAACATTTTAACATTATCCAATTGGCCTTTCTCCTTCATCAATAGCAGTTTCTCTTTTATTTCAGTAAGAGGTACTGCTCCATACATGCTGTATTTTTCGATAGGGTAACTATCCAGGTAAATGGGGTATCCCCCCGACAGCACCTGGGAATAGTGATGACTCTTATGGCAATCACGATCTATAAGTACATAATCTCCGGGTTGAACCAGGGCTTGCTGAACAATTTTATTGGCCGTGCTGGTCCCATTGGTAACGAAAAAAGTGTCTCTGGAACCAAAAGCTTTAGCCGCCATTTCCTGTGCTTGCTTTAGAGTACCAGTTGGTTGTAGTAATGAATCCAGCCCCCCTGTTGTTGCAGAAGTTTCTGCGAGAAATAGGTTTTTTCCATAAAACTCCCCAAAGTCTCTGATCCAGAAACTTTTGTAGATGGAGTTTCCCCTGGAAATTGGCATAGCGTGAAATACCGATGTTGGTTTTTGAGAATACTCAACTAATGCGGAAAAAAATGGAGTTTGGTATCGCTCATAAATTCCCCGTTGGATGCTCAAATGCAACTCTTGTAAATCTTCCTGCCGATAAAATATCCGTCGAAAATTCCCTACCACTTCATCTCCCAAATCCATAAGCGAATGACTGGTAACGTAGTACAAGTCAATTTCTGGTCTAATTTTTTTGATTCCATTAGCAAGTGCAATGGCCAGGGCTTCACTGTCGAGATTGGTATAATCTAACCTGGACAGTGTTGAAATAAAAGGTCTAAGCAATTTGAGTTTGTTGGTCGATTTAACCACCATGTCGTAGCGAATGACCGCTACCTGAATGTTGTAATTAAACAATATGGCTATAATGGCATCTTCAAAACTTCTTACTACAACTGGGTTGTAAACAAATTGATCGCTTTTTTCTCTGAGCTCACCAAGCTTTAGAATCAGCTCTGCTTCCTCTTCCTGATTTATGCTGTCTACTATCAGTGTTTCAAAATAGTGCTGATTCAGGCTTTCTTCATGTTCTTCCTGATCATCAAAGAGTTCAATCCCCTTAACCTCTTTTGGGTTGTACCTAAATGCTTCACTAACCAAATGCCGACCAATTGATGCACTCTTTGAGTACAACTTAGCGTAATCTTCTTTGTTCAATAGTTTTTTAAGCTCCTTTACGGAGTCAAGTCCCGGATATGCCCAATATCGCTCAATAATTTGCAGGTCTTGAATTACTTCATCGGTCTGAGATTTAAGCGTTTCATTAAACCCATTTTTTGGTTTTCGAAGCTTACTTGCATTCTCTTTTAACTCTCCCCATCTTTCAAATCGCAATTGAGCAATGGTGTAGTAGTTTTTTTCAATACTTCTGGTGTTATCTGCAATCTGCTTTTCAATATTCAAAAGACCGGGCTTTAAATGTGAACATCCAAAAATAGAAAACTTAAAAAGTCAGTTGCTATTAATCAATTGCTAATGCCAAACAAAACTCAACAGTAGACCAAGGCATTTATTGAATTAGGGTGAGAGAGGTTTCAAATTCGGTTTTTTTTTAATCAACTCAAACAATTTTTCAACCAACTGATAACATTGGTTAATGAAAGGCACTTTTCTAACCCATTAACCCTGCGCTAATTTTATGTCATTAAGCTGCAAGGATTGGTACTAAAGAAAAATATTTTACCGCTTGCAACCGTGTTGGTAGCAACACTGGTTGCCTTACTACTTCTATTAATTAGTTGGGCCTGGGAAACGGTTGAGTTACGCCAGGATTTATTTATAGATCGGGTCAAGAAAGACCTGGACCTGGGAATAGCCCAATACGAGTCTTCATACTACTGTTTTGAATTTGAGGCCAATTCCTATTTTTCCCAGGCAGATCGGTTTGGATTGTTTAATCCGTACCGAGTACATAAAGATTCGGTTAGTCAGGATACCATTAAAATCATCCATGAGTCTGAAGGTGAAAAACGCCCCTACGATAAAATCCCTATCTATTCAGCAGGAAGGGTAAATCTGAAAATTCTGATTGAATTTGACGTGATTCCTAAGGTAAAGCACGATAGTGAACTCACGGGTGCAGAGAAATTTATTCGATCCTATTATAAAAATTGCCTGGTCGATTCGGAAGGGAACCGTTTGGCGGATCCCGTTCGTTTGGATTCGATAATAGAGAAGGTGGTCTATAACATTAATCCCGATGCCCAGGTTGCCTATACCATTGGAAAACCAGGCAACCAGGAGTTAATTTACAGCAACGAATTGGCAACCATGCTTCCTTTTGATGAACCGGACCTTTCTTTCACGCTTTATGAGGAAGACGATAAAGTTCCTGATTTATTAATATCCGTTGCCATTCCCAATAGGAGCACCCTGTTTTCTGACTCTATAAAAAGCCTTTACCTGAATTCGGGCATTCTGGTCTCCATAGCCTTAATTCTGATTATATATATGGGTTGGATGCATTTGTATCAAAAAAGGCTCATGTCCACTCAAGAGGACTTTGTGCATAGCATGACTCACGAGTTTAATACCCCACTTTCAAGTATAAAATTAGTTGCTCAGAAATTACTTAGTTCAACCGATCAGTCGCTGCATAATTCAGGAAGAATATTGCATGAGGAAGGGAAAAAACTTCAAACGGGAATTAACCTGGTATTGACCACCACACTGATCGAAAAGAAAGAGATTCTCTTGCAAAAAGAGGATGTTGACTTAAACGCGTTATTGGCTAAAATGGTCAACAAACAGCAGGGTTTATTTGAGCAAGAGGGAATTGACGTTGACCTTAAGCTTTCGGAAAAACTACCGATTTGTCAAGGTGATATTTTCCACATGGAAAATGTATTTCAAAACCTTTTCAATAATGTTTTGAAGCACAGTGGTGCTTCCAATTTGCAGATTGATACCCATTATTCTGATGGTAAAATTATAGTTCAGTTTAAGGACGATGGAAAGGGAATCGAACCGGCTCAGGCGAAGTCCGTTTTCGAAAAGTTTGGAGGACGAACCAATCGAGGATCGCGAAAAGGTTTTGGACTAGGGTTATATTATTCAAAAACAATAATTGAAATGCATCACGGAACCATGCAGTTAATTGCTTCCGGTTCCAGGGGTGCCCATTTCGAAATTAGGTTACCACATGGTTAGTGAAAGACAAATATTACTGGTAGAAGACGATCAAAATTTGGCGTATTTAATTCGGGAACAATTGAATGAATATCGATTTAAGACCGTGGTTTGTACAACAGGTCTTTCTGGATTGGAAGCATTTAAGGAGCGTCTCTTCGATCTCTGCATTTTCGATATTCAACTGCCCGATTTTGATGGATACCGCCTGGCTCAAAAAGTGAAAAAAATTGACCAAAAGATCCCGTTGATATTCCTTACCTCAAGAAATCTAAAAAAGGATCAGTTAAGAGGATATTCATTAGGAGCCGATGATTACGTAACCAAGCCATTTGACTTTGATCTGTTATTTGTAAAAATAAAAGCCATTCTACAAAGGAGCCATACAGGTTCAGCGGCAATTACCCAGAGTGTAACCGTTAGAAATTATACAGTGAATAGCGTAACTAAGGTGTTTACCACACCAAATGGTGATCTTAACTTAAGCAATACGGAAATTGGGATTTTATTTCTGTTTTTTACCGAGTTCGAACAGCCCATTTCCAGGGAAAGGGTAATGAAGGAAGTTTGGGGAAGAAGCGACTATTACATTTCAAAAAGTTTAGACGTGTACATCAACCGAATAAGGAAGGTGCTTAAGAAGGAAACCAACCTAACCTTAAAGACCATTCACTCCTTTGGTTTTATGCTGGAGTAAATAATACAGACAACCAACTGCAGGAATCATAAGTCCATTCTAAATTGTTAATTACCAGGAATTTATTTGAGTTCGTGCGGGTAGTTACTTGTTAAAAATCAACTGCACCAGAGTCTTAAAACTTTCTTAAAGTTCTAATTTACAGGCATCTCCGACTTTTTGCATCCGTCAGAAAGTCACTACGAATAATTTAAAAAGTTTAAACTATGAGAAAATTGTATTTAGTTGCATTGGCATCTTGTCTGGGAATGTTGAATGCAGAAGCCCAGGTGAAATACTCAGACATGCCAAAAATTGGGGATAGTTATTCCATGCATGTTTTTGATGCATCAGCAATAACTGTATCTGGAGCAGGAGAGGGGCAGACCTGGGATTACTCCACTATGGCCAAATCGGACAGCTTTGATCTAAAGGTAGGTGACCCAAAAGACCAGCCTGAAGCAAGCAGTTATACGGATGCTGATATTGCTATTACCAACAATTACTTTGGTGCTAATGGTGTTAGCAGGCATGACCTGAACATTCATTACTATAAGACCAGTTCTTCAACCTTAACCAAAATTGGAAGGGTAGATAAAAGCCAACCAACCGGTGGATCAATCATTTTCATCAACACGTTTGGCAATGAAGAAATACAAATGAAGTTCCCAATAGAATATGGTTCAAAAAACCTGGATGCCTGGGATGGTTCATTTACCTCTTTGGGTTCTCCGGTAACCTGGAGTGCGGGTCAGAATGCTTATGAAGTTGATGCAACCGGCACATTAAAACTTCCAGGAAAAACCATTAATAATGTACTGAGGGTAAAGCGCACCAGAAAATACACTTCAACAAATTCATTTACCGGTACTCGCGTGGTGGAAAAGAAGATGTACGAATGGTATGTACCCGGTATTCCATTTCCATTACTAACAATAGTGGAGAACGTGGTATCGGCTGGTAATACCAAGGAAGGTTACGTTATGGCTGAGAAAGAGTATAAAAACCTGGATCAAACCATAGGTACAAGAGAACTTGCAAAACAGAAATCGGATGTAAAAGTTTTCCCCAATCCAGCAAGTGATCACATAACCATTGCAATGGATAAAGAAGCCTCTGTTAAGAAGGTTGCCATTGTTGATTTAACCGGAAAAACGATGTTGAATGTACCTGATTCTGAAACAATAGGCAATGAACCTGTAACACTCAACACTACGCAACTTAAACCTGGGATATATTATTTAAGGGTGAGCAACGCTAATAATGAAATATCAAATTACAAAATAGTGATTAGCTCTAACTAGAAGGATTTGTTCGGGTAGAATGAAAAGCCTTGGCGATTTCGATTGTCAGGGCTTTTTTAGGTGCCAGTTCAAATCTTAAAACTTTCTTAATGTTTGATTTTACAGGCATCCCAGCCATTATGCAATCGTCAAGTAGACACTATTAATATTTAAATAAATAACTATGAAAAAACTTTATTTAGTTGCAATGGCTTCCTGCTTAGGAATGCTGAACATGGAAGCACAGGTGAAATTCTCAGACGTACCTAAAATCGGTGATACGTACACCATGCATGTTTTCGATGCTTCAGGTATGGCCGTTGGAGGAGCCGGAAAGGATCAAACCTGGGATTTTTCTACCCTAAACTATCAGGACACTTTTGATTTCGAAGTGGTCGATCCTAAAAAAGAACCAGAGGGAAATAATTTTTCAAGT
Organism: Crocinitomicaceae bacterium; assembly: GCA_002713215.1. Classification (GTDB taxonomy): domain Bacteria; phylum Bacteroidota; class Bacteroidia; order Flavobacteriales_G; family Salibacteraceae; genus UBA2108. The sequence continues at coordinate 14,586 of PAVO01000055.1, read as the reverse complement.
GCTGATATTGCAGTAATCCGATACTCCATTGGTGCCAGTAAAATCAGTGCGTATAATACCCATTATTACAAAACAGGATCTTCAACCCTTACAAAAATTGGAAGGGTTGATAAAACCAGACCCACCGGGGGAACGATAATTTATATAAACAAGTTCGGTGATGAAGAAATACAAATGAAGTTTCCAATGGAGTTTGGGGCTAAAAACTTGGATGCCTGGAATGGTGGTTATAACACTAGCACAGGTATGACAACCTGGAGTGCCGGGCAGAATGATTATGAGGTTGATGCAATCGGTAAATTGGTGCTTCCCAGTAGAATAATTTACGATGTTCTACGGGTAAAAAGAACCAGGAAATACATTCGAACTAAGGGTTCAAGCACTGGTGTTGTCGAAAGAAAACTTCATGAGTGGTACGTACCCACAATTCCTTTTCCAATATTCGCTATAGTAGAAGAAGTTAATTCCGGCGGAGGAGCCAATAGGTACATTGGTTATGCTATGGCTGCAGAAGAGCTTAAGGATTTAAAAGAACCCTCAACGGGCACAACGGAATTCGCCAGCCTTTCCAATCGGGTTACGGTATTTCCTAACCCGACAAACGATCGATTGACCGTAAAGCTGGAGGGGGAAACCTTAAGGGAAATTACAGTTATTGATTTAACTGGAAAAACCGTAATGGCAATACCTGGAACGATTGACAGTCATTCAGCAACATTAAACCTCGAAGGACTTAGCTCCGGAGCTTATTACCTGAGAATAGTTGCTGGCGACGACAATATATTGAATCACAAGGTGATAGTTGATTCCCATTAGTACGATTAATTCCTGTGGTATGAAAAGGCCTTTGCGTTTCGACGCGAGGGCTTTTTCTTTTTATAGAATTGAATCTTTATTTGTCCAGGTCTTCTTTGTTGGGATGTTGTTCCAATACTTCCAGCTTAAGTTGCCTGGTGGTCTCAGTAGGTTTTTGTAAAGGTCCTAAAGAATCCAGGTAAGGAAGCTTTTTATCGCTATCGTAAATATCAAAAACCTTTTTATGGTCCCTGAACGATTTCAAGGTCTGTCCTAGTCGTAATACTCCTCGGTCTCGGCTGCTTCGTACCCGGTCCAAATCAATTTCAATGGGAATCATTTCAGGTCCGGTACTCGCCTGGTACATTACCCTGCCGTCAGGTCCACAAACGATAGATCTACCCGTACCGCCATCGGCCAGTCCATTAATATCAAACACAAAACATTGATTGATTGCTGCAGTTGCCTGGGCATTGGCCAATTCAATGTCGCGGTCAATGGTTCCAGTAAGGCTCGGGTGAAGAATAACTTCTACTCCCTGCACCGCCAGGGTTCTTGACGTTTCGGGAAACCACATGTCGTAGCAAATGGAAAGCCCAAATCGCCCCACTTTAGGGACATCAAAAATTAAAAATTCATCGCCTCCCGTAACTCCTTCTTCGTAGGGCAAAAAGGGAAACATTTTGTCATAACGCCCTACAATTTCTCCCATAGGATTGATAACTGAAGCGGTGTTATAAACCCGACCATGTTTCTTTTGGAACATACTGCCCGGGATCAACCAGATTTTATGTTTTTTAGCCATTGCCCGAAACTCGTCCTCAATGGAGTTAGGAAACTCCATGGCGTTGTGCGTTAGAGGTCCAAATGGACATAGCTCAGAATACATTACCATGTCCACCCAGGGATAAACCGACATGAGTACATCCAGTTTGTGTTTCATCACGGGTACATTGCTGTTTCCAGCTCTTACCTTCATCTGAATTCCTGCGATCGAAAATGGTGTCATTGAATTTTTTCCTAACGTAAACCTGAGCTAAATAGCCGAATTTAACCTCTCAATTTTGAGGGGTGCAAATATAATCCTCTCTAAGCGATTTAGGAACTAAATAATTCCTGATCAACTAATAAAAATGAACTTACATTTTTGCCCAAATAATAATCGTTTATTTCACCGCAGTTTCTGTAAAAGAATGAATTTGAGGTGGAAGTTAGTATTGGCGGTAGACCAGGAATGCCTCCGCATTGTCAAAAATTGCCAGGAGTACCTTCTCAACGGCTTAGACCTCATTTAAGCTATTTCGTAACCCAATTCGCTTCATTGGGAACGATCTGCCTAGTTATCGCATAAATCTGACCTAGGTTTGATTCATGGAAATGTTTAATGATCCACTTCCTATGAACAAAATGTACACCCAAGGTCAATTGTTGAACATTAAGTTATTAATGAGTTATTTGCTTCTGATTGTCGTCGTTATACTTATTCAATTCAGTTCTTCTCAGAAATACTCATTCGCAAGTTTTAATTCCTTACAGGTTCCTGATAATGAAGAGGTCTATGATTTTGGACCCATTGTATACTCAAAGGAGAAAAACAAGTAGAAGCCCATCCGATACAATTTCTTTCACCGATATTAATCGGGTCAAATAAATCACTCAGATTGACAACTCTTTTTGAAAAACTGTCGTGGTGAATTAAAACAGATAAGTGCTTTGGATAACAAGGAAGTGATTATATGGAAGATCCATAATATCTCAATTTGACTTCTTTTGATTATTTTCGAAAAATATACCAACTGCGGTTTTAATGAAAGTCATATCCTGTATTGCGCTTGGCCTTTTTTTTACAATAAGTACCTTTTTTCAAAATGCGGTTATAGAGGAATCCAAGGTTTATTATGAATCGAAAAAGGAATCGGTAACAATTACTCAAACGGGTTCGAACCTAACCATTAGACAGAACGTTTACGAAAAAAAGAAGTACAACAAAGCAGTTGGTGCAAACTACCTTCCAGACCGGGTATACACGGGTTATTTTGCTAAAGCCTATAACATTAGGGCGAGTGTCAGTACCCTTAATAAAAAGGGTAAGTATAAAGCCAAATCAATAGAAAATATTCAGGTAAAGGACGGCTTTTCGGGAGGTACATTTTACGACGATCACAATTATTTTAATGTAGAGTATCCTGCGATTGCAGAAAATGCATTTTCTGAATTAAGTTATGATGTTGCAATACCGGATGAACATTTCTTAAGAAGATTTTTCTTTACTGAATATATGCCGGTGAAAAAGGCCAAATTCGAATTGATTGCCAATGAGAACATTGAAATAGGCTGGAAAATATATGGTTTACAAAAGGACCAGGTAAAGTACAATAAGGAACTTGTAAATGGTAAAGTCACTTATTCCTGGGAGTTGCAACAGGGAGAACCCCTGGTTTATGAAGACAATGAGCTAGGCTACTTGCACAAAGTAACCCATCTTGTCCTTTTTATAAAAAGCTATAAGGCCGGCGATAAGGTTGTACCGGTGTTAAACTCAACTCAGAATCTGTTTGAATGGTATCAAACCCTTATTGACAAAATTTCACCTTCGTCTGATGAAGAACTAAAAAAAATTACCGAGGAACTTATCGAAGGAAGTGAAAACGACCTGGAAAAAGCAAAAAGAATTTTTGAGTGGGTACAGGATAACATTAGGTATATAGCCATTGAAGATGGTTGGAGAGGCTTTATTCCATTCCCGGCTTCTGAAATATGTGAGAAGAGATATGGAGATTGTAAGGACATGACGCATATTATGTACCAGATGATGAAATTTGCTGGTATTAGGGCAGAACACTCCTGGATTGGTACGAGAAAACTCCCGTACAAATATGACGACACCCCTTGTCCCAGTGTCGACAATCACCTTATACTAAGTGCATTTATAGATGGGAAACATTACATCCTTGATGCCACGGAAGCTCACACCCCATTTGGAATACCGTCGACCTTTATCTTAGGTAAAGAAGCTTTGTATAAAAACTCGGAAGGCAAAGCTGCGATATATCAGATTCCGAGCTATTCTGCTGAAGACTGTGTTAACTCCAATAGGATTGAAGTTACATCCGATGGGACGACGATGCTTGGAAAAGGATATAAAACCATTGAAACATTTGAGTATGCCACTTTTCATAAAAAATATGGTTCGGCAAATGTTGAAAAAGACAAATTCCTAGATGAATACCTAGAGCTTGGACAGAACAATATAGAATATGATAAACGAGAACTCCGAGACAAGGAGGCCCGAACTACAGGCTTATTTACTTTTAATTTTTCTTTACCCTCTTACATCAGGAACTTTGGCAATACCTATTATTTGAATTTAAACCTGACAAGGCCTACTTCAGAATATGTGGTAAGAAAGGAGAGAAAAGTTGCTTTTAAAATCCCATATAAATCAAAGTACGTTAGTACGGTTGTCTTTACACTTCCAGCAGGAAAACAAGTAAAAGAATTGCCCAAGGACATCAACATCAAATCTCCACACGGAAGTTGTACGGCTAATTTCAAGATTGACGGTAATAAAATCACTTATAACCGAGCCATATCCATCGAAACTTTAGTTGTAGTGCCATCTGAATTTAAAACCTGGAATTTGTTCCTTAAAGAACTTGCAAAAGTCTATGGAACTACCATCGAATACGAGTAATTATGAATAATAATTTTCTACTTTTTGTTGTCTTTACAGCCGCGTTTCAATTTTTATCTTTCACCGGTTATGCATTAAACGATACCACGTTTTGGAGGTCGAAGGCCCGGTTTATAGAAGTTGATGAGAAAGCTATTGAATATGGGGATGTCACCATTATACAGGACAATCGATATATAGCATTTAATAGCTTTTACAGAGAAATAACACGCCATAAAATCATTCACATTAAGACCCAGGAAGGGCTTGATGCTAATAACAAGGTAGTCATTCATGTGCCCAATAGAGGAGAGGTGTTACATGTAAAGGCCAGGAGTATTTCAGCCGAAGGTGAGGTGGTGAAGATTTCACAAGATGACATTAAAGTAATGAAGGATTACAAGCAAGGTGGCGATGTAAAAATGTTTGCCATTGAAGGGGCAGAAGTTGGAGGACAAATTGAATTCACCTATACCTTGCATACACCCTTGTATGATTCGGGAAAGGAATTGCTTTCTATGAACTACAGAACATTAAACGCATGTGTTCTCATTCGATGTGTTTCTCAGTACAAATTCGATTCAAGATCTTTCAACTGGGCCTCTGAAAAGATAAAAACCAAGGAAGAACATAAATACCTATATAAAAACATAGCTCCGATTGCTGAGGAAAAATACTCTACACCGCGAGCTAACCGGGTTTCGGTTGAGTTTAAAATTCTTGGTAACTCCACCAATATGGCTCCCTATTCAAGCTATCCATTAGCAATAAAGAGTTTGCAAAAGGACTTTCACCAATTTGGAACGAAAGAGGTACGTAAAACGGTAGGGCTTCTTAAAGATTTCAATGGCAAAATTGAGGGGAATGAGGAACAAACGTTGAGAAACCTTACGGTATTTTTAAAAGAGAAACTGGTTTATAAAGAGGATTATAGCCCGGAATACCGAGATGTAATGGCTATTGTAAAATCCGGTGTTGGTAATGATAGGGGACTCATGAAAGTTTATTGCATTTGTTTGGACCATTTAAATATCGATTATGAATTACAAGTTACCTGTAACAAATACGATAACAGGTTGAGGGAGGATTACTGTTCACGGCATTCGTTAAATGAGTTCATATTGTATTTTCCCAAGCATGATTCATACTTGTATGCGTCTGGTCAACTCGTTCAATTTGGACTAGCACCATCTTGGATTGTTGGAAGTACTGCCCTGGTGATTCCTAAAAATGGAAGTGAGGTTGAATTCAAAGAGGTGCTGGATAAGCACCCTGACAGCAATAGAACCGATTTGAAAATTGATGTAAACCTGGACTTAGCAGGTTCTAATACGGTGTTGGATATTGATGGTTTTGGAACGGGCCATTTGGCTCGAAACTACAATCGGATTGTATACTATTCTGAAACTGAGGCAGAGACGAATGGTAAGCTAAGGGATCTTGTCGATTGGAGGTATCCAGATGCGCAAATCGTTTCAATGGAAATGGTTGACCCGGAAAAATGGGGGAAGATTTCGGAATGCAAAGACTATAGCTGTAAAAGAGCGTATAAAGCGAAAGTGAAATCAACCACGTTCTATGAAAAAGTGGGAAATAAGCTATTGCTTAAGGTTGGTACTTTACTAGGCCCCCAGGTAGAAATGTATTCCGAATTAAAACGGGTACAGCCCATAACTACTGCATACAACAAAAGCTATCGTTTTGAAATTACGATTCCAATTCCGGAGGGTTACAAGTATTCCGGCGCCGAGAGCCTGGATATTGACAATGAACTGGTTGATGATGATGATAATATAATTGCCGGATTCAAATCGACGGTTGAACTAAAAGGGAGGAGCTTAAAAATTAATGTCTACGAGTTTTATTCCAAAGTCAATATCGATAATGTGTATTACGATCAATACAGGATTGTGATAAATTCAGCTGCCGACTTTAATAAAGGAATGGTTTTGTTGGAAAAGGAGTAAGGGGTTGTTCTCTACTTCAAAGAAGTGATTAGGGGAGAGTCTTGGATGTTTAAGGTGGAGTGGAATTGGAATTTAGGTGAGTTCGCCTAACCAAATATCAACTTTCGATAGAAAGATTAAAGTTTGGATCATCTGAAAGACAATTCCAAAATATTGAAGAATCACTTTTAGCTACAAAATCAGTAATTACAATATGAGTTATTGCTAGTTTTTCCTTTTCGAATACTGGACTAGAAATTTGTATTTCTCTTGGTAATTTGGATAGATTGATTAATTGTTTAAATAAATTAATCTGTAGGTTTTTAAATTCAATTTTAAGGCTAAAATCTCCTCCTTCCACTAAACCTATGGATAGTATTGCTTCAACTTCAATGTTTGATTCTAGGACTACCTTAGTTTTTTGGTTTTCTATTATTTCTATTGGTTTTCTCATTTGAGTTGAATATTATTTGTCTGAGGATTCAGAAAGATTTTTTTCCATTACTTCTCTTCGGACTTCTTTAAATAATTTTTTTCCTTCATCAGTTAAAGACCAATACTCATTGTCATCTTTTACGCTATGCTTTTTATTTGAAGGTTGAATAATCTCCAAAGCATTTAAATCTGCCAGAATTGATCTAATTTGATTTACTGGCATGGCCGATTTAGAGTTTATTTTTTTGCTCCTATCAAGTCTTAACATAAAACCTAAAAAGTGAATACAATGTTTTGTAGAATTTTCTATCACCAATTCTGGTGCTAAGATATTAAAAATTTCTAATAAGGTGAACTCTGATTCATCAACAAAATCTGAATTACCTATATAACGAAAAGATAATTTACGCTTATTATGTTTAAGTGTCTTTAAGATTTTTTGAAATGCCTCTTTATTCTCCTTTTCGATTTGATCCTCAATTTCTTTAATTGTCCTTCTTAATAGAGAGTTTTCATTACTTAGTCTGGAAATTTCAGTTAAGACTTCAGGCCCGACATGCTCCGAAGATTTGACCCATCCTACTCTTGGGTTTGTATTGAACTGTTTCATTAGTGAAATTGAAACCTTGCCATACAGGTCATTTTTGTCATTCCAAAAGCTTACGATTTTACTTCTAATTTTTTGCTTAAAAAGCTCTAGTTTTTTTATTTTATTTTGATTTTTGTCAATGCTGTTTGCCGGTCGACTTACCCCCTCGTTGATTACAAATCCTAACGTGGGAATATTCTTGGAAACGGCGTAATCATACTCCTTTTCTGTGTAGCTTATTTCACCATCAAGTGAACCATATCGAAATGCTGAAATAACTATATAATAATCGCAATCATCTATCTGGCTTTTGATTAATTCCCATTGTTGCTCATCCCCTGCACTAAACATTTCCATTCCGACTGGAATATGCCCCATTTCTAATATCGATTTAATAACGAGCTCTCTTTCTTCTTTTAAATCTTCATATGTAGATGATACGAATATTTGATATTTAATTTTCATTTATTGATGAGTAAGAATGGTTAGTAGCCAAAGTTATGGATTATTCATAGTCTACCCACGAACTAAGCTCTTACCTTATTTAACACTTCCCAAACTAGCCTTACACAAATTCCTACCCCATAAGCGTACTGTTTTTTAGCTGTATCTCGTATCACATATGTTTCATGGTTAGCGCAATGTTTTAGTCCCAGATTGTGGCCGATTTCGTGTATGCAGATATTTTTTAAACCGATTGATAAAGAGCTTGTAATGGGAGTTTCTCTGTGGGCATTAAGTTAACCATCCAACATAGACCTAACAATAAAGAATATGGCTATTCCAATACCAATTGTTCCAAAGATCGCATTGATTAAGAGATCATACCGGTATTTCGGAAGGGTATGCTCCGGATAATTGATATTCCATTTTTTTATAACTGCAATTTCAGCTAGCATATTGGGAGTAATTGGAATTCTTTCGACCCTGTCATACGGCGGCTTAAAAAATAGGCCACCAAAATTCTGACCTTCTTCGTCAGCATGGAAATACCACAGGTAGTCATCCATATTTATCTGATATTTTTCGGCATATTCTTCTATTAATTCATGAAAGTCATCACCAACCATACCGACCTCATGAAATATATCCGATTCTGCATTAACCTTGGAGTAGCCAGATCGTTGTTTGACCAATTCTATGATCTCGTTTTTAGTATCCAGAACGTTTATTCGAGGCATGTATTTTCAAACTGTACTGTTATTAGTATCCATGTTATAAAAGTTGTTATTTGACTGTGATTTTAAAATTGGCAAATAGGCAATCACATCAGCAATGAATCTCTTCTCAGTATTTTTCCCCTTGTTGGTTGATTTGATTTTACCCATGTAGTTCTTGTCCGGAAGACTTATCCAACTTTCGTATGGACTTAATTTGAATTGCTCCACTTCCTTTGATTCAAGTATTTCACATGTTCGAAGTTGGGTAAACCCAGATAAAAGTTCCTTTCCATTTTGTACAATGGTGTCTTTATTCTTTTTAAATTGGTTGAACTTCACCGTGCTGAATCTATTGAATATAAGGTCAACCCCTAAACTAATGGTGGTGTCAATCAGTCGGAAATATTGGGATTTAGTCATTGGTCAAAATTCCTTGTCCTTAGACTCTATCAAATAATTCAAATCCTTAAACAAGGTTTCAAGTGCTTTAAAGAATCGATCGTAATCTCCTTCAATGGTAGACGAAAGTTGCCTTTCTTTTTGCATTCGAATATCATCCTGCTCAGAGCCGTCTCCTATGGCCACGTAAACAAGGCCACCGGCAACTTTTAATTCAGGAGTTTCAATGAATAGCTTTTCGGCTCCATAACCAGATGCCGGTGGTAGTGGCCTGCCTTTAATTTTTTGTTTGATCCCACATTCAATCACCAGGTCTTCAATTTCTTTTTGTTCATCGGGTCCCAGAACGAACCTTTTTTGATAACTGACATAATCCCAGTCGTCGTTATCGGGAGATTTAAAATTGAGGATAACCAACGAATCTAAAATGATTACCTCATACCAATATCGGTCTCTAAAAGAATAACCGGTTGAATTGTAGTAATCCAATTTGAAGGAAGCTTCAAAAGAACCCTTAAACGGATCAACGGATGTCGTATCGATTTCAACTTTTTCAAAGGCCAGTTCAATGGAATCGTTCTGACCAAAGAGGAGTATGGGAAGGAGTAGAAATAGTATGATTGAGCAGTATTTCATGGAAATTTAGATTTTTTGTATTCACCATTTTCCTTTATCACACACCTTTTCAATCAGTTTGTCAATGTATGGATCATTGGCATTGTTACAAATGAGGACAAAACTTATTCTTTTAGGCTTGTCAACAAAAGCATAGGCAATATAACTTATTGTTCGTCCGGAATGCCCTTGTACGGTTCTGCCACCAAAATTCTCCAGGAATACTCCCAACCCAACGGTTGATTCGTTAAAGGTCTTAAAGGTTGTCATTGTTTTTAACGAGTTTGAATTCAGTATTCTATTGTCCATGAATAGAGAACGAATAAACGCATTGACGTCGGCTGCGGTGCTAACAACATTTCCGATTCCAATTGAAATTTGATTTACTCCGATCTTAGGCAGGTCGTGAAAATCTTGTTTGCCAAGAATTGGATGGGCTAATGAGTCAATATTGTTAGAGTGATATGGAAAGGTATTGGTCAGGTTTAATGGCTTTATGATTAGCTCATCCAATACAGATTCATAGGGTTTGTCAGTTACTCGCTCAATAATTTTTCGCAGCAAAAAATAATTGGAGTTTGAGTAGGAATGTTTTGTTCCTTTAGCAAAGTCAATGGTGTCAATGAGATTTAAAATATAGCTCTCTGAGTAATCGAAATAGGGGTCTAGTAATGAAGCATTGGAAAGTTTGGCGTCCACAATGTCCTTGATACCGCTTGTATGATTCAAAAGCTGTCGAATGGTAATCGAACCATCAATAAACCTATGGGGTGGAATGAATTTAGCTATGCTATCATCAATACTTAATAATTTTAATTCATTTAGTTTTAGGATAATGGTTGCTGTATAAAGTTTAGTCACGCTACCAATACAAAACCTATGATCAATTTGCATGGGTGATTCTTCACTTGCCCAACCAATTTGAGCAGTTTGGATACTTTTCCCGTTGTCAACCAAAGCAACAATTCCGTAATTGGATAGTGAGTCTTTGTATTGGTCAAGAATCTTTTGAAGGTTTTGACCCAATACACTTGAACCAATTAGAACAAAAATTACTAGTAATACGTTTTTCATTTTTTCAATTCATCATAAGTATCAGAACTCTGTTTTGCTTTTTTACATATGAAATATTCCTTCTGTAATTGTTTTTATGGATGGTCTATCCAATTTGGTAAATCGTTTAGCGAGTAGCAAGTTTATATTCAGAGGTTTGGACTCAAAGTTATATATTATTCATGGCCTACCTACGAACTAAGCTCTTGCCTAATTAATCCTTGCCCAACAGGTCTCACACAACTCCAATTCAACCCCATCCACCGTACTGATTTTTTCAGCTGCATCACGCATTACGCATGTCTTACCGTCCGTACAATGTTTTAACCCCAGGTTGTGCCCGATTTCGTGCATGCAAATTTTTTTAAACCTGCTGATAAAGAGTTTGTAATCGGAGTTTTGGATACGATGAGTAGAAACCACGCAACTGGCTCCTGGTCGATAGCCTAAGCCAAAAACGCCCCAATCACCGTATTTGGATTCCGGTTCTTTAATGTTTCCCCACTGATCGGTTTTGGTAGTAGAAATATCTAGGTTGGTTAGGCCAATCACACAGTCTACCGAATCCGGTTTTTCCCTTCGTAAGATTTGGATAAGCGAATCAGCCCGGTATCGGGGCGACTTGATATTAATAAAAGCAGATTGGGGGAGGTCGGAGGGGGCTAAAACCACCACCTCCACACCATATACCTGCTCCAGGGTTGATTTAACGGTATCGACTATGGCAGAATTAAAATTTCCGTAAGGTTGAATGGCAATTTTATTTACTTGTATTTGGTTGCACGAGAGCAGACAAAAACAAAGGGCAAACCAGAGGAGTTTTATCATTGATTTATTTTAAGTCCTTGCTGTATGAATTTAGACTTGTTTTCACCTAGGGAGTCTACTTCAACGATATTAAATTTTAATTGTTTGTAGAAACGCTTATAAATCGATTTCGATATTTTTTCCTCCATTTCTTTTGTTACCTCTTGATCTATTCCGATAAGATAGTAAGGAGACTCATTTTCTTTTGTGTCTATGTATAGGCCAATTATTGGCGGAGAACTAATAATCCCACTGGTAATAACCTCATTAAATACTTTTTCAAATTCCTTCGATTCACTCTTTTTGGGATGAATATAAATTGTTGATTTTTTAATTATGTCAACCGTTCCATTCTTAAAATCCGATTCATTTAAATTTAAATAGACGTCATCTGTCACATCTATGCCACCTCGGTTATTAAGGTGGATCGATTTAAATAAATAAACGGGACCAAAGGGTAAGCCCCACCACCCAAACAGGTAGTTTAAAAGATTATACTTACGGGCGTACCTTTTAATATTCGTATCACTTTCTATAAAGTATACGTTGGATAACCTCTTTACCGGAAGAAACATGGGCAATGGAATAATCCATTGGAAGGTCACAAACCTTCCATGGTTTCCTTGCAACTTCATTACTTCAGAAAAGGTGTATGATTGATAGTTTCCTAATTTAATTTTCATTTTGGCGTAATTGTAGGTTGCAATTAGTATTCAAGCAATATTCATTTGCAGGTTTTAAATATTCATCCCTAAATCCTAACGTGAGTTCGTTTATTTTATCCATACTTTTTCTTCGGCAAACGATAGGGTAATAATAATTTGCGAGAGAAAGTCAAAATTCAACACACCATCATAAATTATTTCATCAGCTACGGTAGGTAAATCTTTTGAAATTCCGGCAAGTTTATAATTTACGTTGCCCATATCAACCCTTCCACTATCTGCAGTGGATTTAATATTCCATTCTTTGGCAGTTGTATGTGAGATCTTGTTTTTATCCAGATTACCAGAATCCATTAAGAACCACCATTTCCTTCCCACTTGATCCAGGTTTAAAAAAATTCCCGTTTCCAAACCAGTAAACCCATTAACAAACCTGGATTCAACCAGTTGCATCGAATTGGTTTTTGTCCTACAGGTTGAATCCGATTCAACCGTTATTGTATTCGCGGATAAATCAAGTGTAACGCATTGACCTTGAAAAGAGCCGAGTGAAATAACGCCGTCTATTTTGGGCCATCCTTTGGGCAATACCTGGTTTAGATCCCAAACACCTACGGTAGAATGAAAGAATTTATAATCTCCAATTAGAACTTCTACACTATCACATTTTGCGTATTCAACTTTTTCGCCAAGCATTCGGTAACCAACGCTTCTGCCATATTCTCTTCTATTTATTTTTTTTGCAACCTCCGGAGAAATTAAGGTTACACCTGCTCCGGTATCAAACAAAAAATTGTAATTAACTCCTTCAATTTTGACCGCAATTTTTTTGAGCTTTGAATGGCCTTCATAATCAGACAAAGAAATTATGGTCTGCGATTTGGTTACTGAGAATAAGGCAATCAATAAACATCCAATCAAATACTTTTTCATAAATCATTAATTTAATAACACGCTATCGATCAGATAAAGCCACATGCGTTTTTACACTATCATTTTTTGTAACCAATGCGTTCAAATTCAATGGCTGGCACCCAAAATTATTACATTCCAACCGTTTCATATATATATGTTTCACTTGTCTCAGGATTGAAGAAGTACCTTGAGCGTTCAAATTCATCAGCTTGATCAGCCGAATATTTTATAAAGTCTTGATTAGGATTGAACCAAATGGGTAGTTCAGTCCAACGGGTCCAGTCGTTACCTATGGTGTCAATTCGCAAGTTGTTGTAGGTAACAAACTCAATAAACCATTCTTTGTTGGTTTTGAACTTTAAGAATAGCTCATATTCCAGTGAAAAATGCGGTGATTGATAATATTCGCCCTTTATAAGTTCAACCTCAGCAGGGGGTTCGCTTCCTGACCAATATTTCCAGGCTTTATCTGGATTATCGGTTCTAACAGGGAAACATCCAACGATTAGTATTGATAGAAAACCTATGATTCCAAACCTCTTTAATGTACGTATCATAGTCCCTGATCTGTATACTAATTTTCTATCCGAGAGCTTCAAATTTACCTTTTTCAAGCAAACATATAATCGACCTGTAATTGGTCTGTTCTAATAAACTCAATGGCAGTTATTGTTGAGAATGTCTACATTCGTAAGGGCCAATGTTGAGTTCAAACCGTGTATGGGATGTTACATTGGATATTGACTTTTGGTTTAATAGCTAGCCTGGCGCTACCGCTGGTGTTGGTTGCATATATCCGCAACAGGAAGGTTGTGTGGTCTTATTTTCTGATTTTTCTTGCTGTTTTTATTCTAAATGGCATGCTGATGGTATTGGCCCAGAAGTATTTAAATATTGGGGTGTTTGCCCTGAGTGAGTTGGGTTGGTGGCAGATTAAACTCGCCAGTATTTTCTGGGGATTGGCATTCGTTTTTACATTTAAACCCATATCCCTTAAAGAGTTTGGATTAACCTTTCAATGGAATCCAGGTTCATTAAAACCAGTGGTGATCAGTACAATTGTCATTGCGGTTTGTTTGCTTACCTATCATTATTTTTTCGATCCCTTTGGAACCAAAAGTGCCGAATACATCATCTTTCAGTCCACCATGCCGGGATTGGCTGAGGAGCTTACTTTTCGTGGTATCTTCCTTACCTTGCTCAACCGATCCCTGGGAAAGAACTGGAACCTTTTTGGCGCTAAAATTGGTTGGGGATTTATCATTACAACGGTATTATTTGGAGCCATACACGGAATTTCCATTGACCCTAACCTGGAACTGCACTTTAATGCAATACCGATACTCATAACCGGTTTTTTTGGGGCTATATTCTGCTGGATGAGGGAAAAAACAGGAAGTATATATCCGTCGGTCGTTGCTCACAACCTTTTTAATGTAGTGAGTAATATTTAAGGCGCTATTAAAGAATAATGTGGGTTAGAAATATTACCTAATTAAAAAGAAACGTCATTCCTGCGTCCGCGTGTTGCTGA
>PAVO01000054.1 GCA_002713215.1 Crocinitomicaceae bacterium | reverse complement strand
GGCAAACTGGTGTTTGAAACCTACGATTATGATCAATACTGGGATGGAGTAAGTGCAGGAACGGATGAAATTGCTCCCAATGGTGTCTATACCTGGAAGGTTACCACAGGTGACAAGAAGGACGTTAAGAAAAGGCACGAAGAGTTTGGAAACGTTACCATCCTAAAGTAGCGATTTCAATCAAATTAAACACTTATTCCTTCAACAACTTAATGGTTCTACTTTCTCCATTGGATTCAATGGTCAGAAAGTAGATTCCATTTGGATAACCTTCTAAATTAAGTTGTTCGCTATTGGAATAAAACACTTGTTCAGTTAACACTTCCCTACCATACATATTGAACAGAGTAAGCCTAGATACCAAGTTTTTGTCTAATGTAAGTTGAAAAACACCTGCACTCGGATTGGGATAAACCAGGCCATTGACAGAACCAATTGACTCTTTCGAATCAAATATAGAAGTTGTTTCCGGAAGCAAGTAAGTTTTAAAGTAAAAATCGCTATGACCGGCGCTAGTAAAGTAGAATCCTTCTCCTTTACTATATGAATTTGTATCGGAGTGATACCAATTTAAATAATTAGGAACCTTAGATATGGGCTCACAATATTTGATTATAACATTGGTGACTGTAATTGTATAGGTTTTATTTCTCCGTAGTTTAGGTTTTGATTCAATTGGCACTTCTAAAAATTTTCTGGAAAACGGAAGGCTAATTTCAACACTATCCCTGCTCAATAATTTACCTGCAAGCCCCTTCCCTTCTCTAATTCCTATTTCAAGTAACATTTTATCCAGAGTTGTATCGAAATAACACTCCTTCGCCGAAATATCCAATGCAACACTAAATAACCGCCCTTCTGTAAAAGGAATAAAAGATTGACCAGCCGGATGATCATCAATAATGCTAAACTTCTCAGAAGTTCCGGAATGATCCTGATCGATTACTTGTGATACTCCTGATATAGCAGCCGCTAAAAAAAAAGTGCAGATACCAATATTTCTATACGAGATAATTCTTTTCATAATACTTTGGATTAAGATTTTACATTGTTTACTTGTTTATTGATACTTGTAACCTTCATTGTATCGAGGCCATCTTGAGACTCCGAAATGGAAATAACCGTTGTTCCCAGTTTATTTAGCCGGAAGAAAAGTTCCAGGAATTGACTATCGGTACTACCTGGCTTAACAAAATCAGTTAGAATTACTTTAGGTTTATTAACCAACGTTCTGGCCAGAACTACATTCTTTTGACTGAAAGCGTCAAGTTTCGTTGGAAACTTTTTGGCATGTTTTGAGAGTCTACAAAACTCTAAGGCTCGAAATACCTTTTCCTTCTTGTTTCTAATCAGACCATTGCGATATATAAGAGAAAGAGCAACGTTTTCAAAAACAGTAAGCTCATCGATTAGACTGAACCTATAAAAAGCAAATCCAACTTTATTCTTTCTTAATTCTGGCAGAATGGATAAGCTTTTACTCTCAATGTTTGTATCGAAGTACTTTATGTTTCCGGAGTCAGGAACTTCCAGCAAACCCAATAAATTGGTAATTGCCCTTTTTTCAAGTGAATTGCAGCAGGTTATATCAATCAGATCACCCTTATTAATGTCCAAGTTTAACTTGCTTAAAGCCAGTTCTTCCTTTCCATGGATTAAATAGGATTTGGATACATCTGTCAATTTTATCATTCCTGAAACCTGTAGTATGAATCAAATTTCCAGTAAAAGGGACCACAGCTTCTAGTAATAAACAGACAGCTTGATGAATGGATATTCATCTATATAAATGAATTCTAGACTTCGTTAAAAGGCATATTTTAACTTTTGAGCTGCAAATTGCAATTGATTTCAAGTTTTAAAAAAGAGTTAAAGTGGCTTCGGTTTTTCCTGAATCGGAGTTGGTGATTCCTGAATTGAGCTTATACACTGCGGTTACCGATCATCAATTGGCAGCCTGAATTCATTGGAAACCATGCAATTAATTATTAAATTGCCACCTCAATTAATTAAACTATTAAACATGTTAAGCGATTTTAGACTACAAAAAGTTAAACGAGTATTCGAGTTTTATGACGCTAATGGAAATGGCGTTCTGGATCTTGATGACATTGATGGAATCTGTGACCATTTTGCGGAGCAATTTGGCTGGACCGTTGGTGGCGAACGAGACTCTAATTTCAGGACTGCATTTACTCTGCATTGGAACAACCTCATTCACATTGCGGACGAAAATAAAGACGGCGTTGTTTCAGAGGAGGAATTTATAAGCTATTATGTCCTGGCACTGGCCAATGACAAAAACTATTACCGTTTTATTAAACCATTTTTTGATGACATTTTTCCCATAATCGACTCTGATGATGACGGTGTGTTGTCGAAGGAAGATTATACTGCATTTTTTCGTTCGTTTAGAAACTCACAGAGTGATGCAGAAGCGGCTTTTGACAATATGGACCAAAACAATGATGGTGTAATTTCCCATTACGAGTTGTATACCATGTATTATCATTTTCATATGAGTGAGGATGAAAACGATGGCAGTCAATCCTTTTATGGAAAACTGTAAAATCTAATACAAATTCAAGGCCTTGTCATTTAGTTTGCAATGGCGGCCTTGTTGTTTTGTAAGAGGTAGTTTTGCAGGTTAAACTTTTTTTGGGAATAGCCTTTTAGCAATTGCTGCGATTCTTTGGATAACAATGTTTCTATCTCTTTGTACAAATGGTTTTCATCGTAATAACCAAATTTCATAGCACATTGATTCATTGAAATTTCCCGATGATTTAAATGATATATCAGAAAGCAGCGAAACCGGTAAAGTCGTGCATATACCTTGGGTGTTACACCAACGTATTTAATAAAATACCTCCCTATGGTCTTTGAACTACAGTTGAGGTTGGAGGATAATTCGTTTACCTTAATGTTCCCCCTAGTCGCCTCAATTGCCTGAATTGCCTGTGTCAATTTTTGGAAGGAGAATTCATTGCTGATCTTTAGTTGGGAAGTCAATAGATCATGAAGTATTGACAGCCGAATTCCATAAGGCAATTTAGATTCCAATAATTCAATGCGATTAATGAATTGCCTTGGAAACAAGTTCCTTGCGTCAATTACCTGGTCAATTTCGGTGGTATCCCGCAAATTCCAAAAACACGAAGTTGCGTGTGCTTTAAGTCTTGCACCGATAAACTCTACCCGTGGCCCTAGTTTAATGTTTTGCTCATTGAGCTTTAAGGTGGTTAAATGAGATTTTCCTGAAAAAAGAAGTTTAGAGTTTATGTTGTTCTTTCTCGAAACAGCATACCGCGTAAATATTAGTTCGGAAGAACTATCGGGAAGAATTTTGCTTACCCCACTAATGCCTTCGTCAACGTATAGCAACCAAAAACACTCTACAAAGGGTTCGAGTTCTTTACCTACACCAAATTCCTGGTAAAAATTCATAATCAATTATACAATACACAAATTCCGAACCATGAATGAAAATGAGAAGTGGTGATATTGGCTTGACAAGTGGTAGGAGCTATTTTCTTCAACCCTTATTCATTGTAAATGGAATATCAATCTTGTCCATTAAGGATTTTAAATAAGCGCTATTAAAGAATAATGTGGGTTAAAGAAACTACTTTATAAAAAGAAACGTCATTCCTGTGAAAGCAGGAATCTGGAAATAACACTAGATTAGTTTCACTGAGCTCCTTTGTCGGTTCCTTGTCAAGCAAGGAATGACGGCTATTCCCACATTATCCTTAAACTGTGCGTTTTGATTCGCACATCGTTGTTGAATTCATGCTTAAACTTAAATTAAACCCGCAATAATTGGTATCAAAAAAAAATTACTTTAGTGAAGTAAGTGTTAGTGAGGAATGAAGCGACTATTTGAATTAAACTACCTTTTTATTTTCCTATTAATTGGTCTTTCAACTCATATATGTTTTTCTCAGAAAATCAACCTAGATTCCCTTGAAAAAGCAGTTGAATTAGAGCAAAACGATAAGTTGAAGGTTGATCTTCTTAATCATATTGGCTTTCAATACTATAGATCAAATCCTTCCAAATGCCTTGAGTACAGTACTGCAGCATTATCGCTAGCCAAATCTATTAAATACAAAACCGGGATTGCACAAAGCAACAAGAACCTGGGAGTGTACTATTCAATAATTGACGATTACTCCAAATCGCTGGATGCATACGATATTTCCTTAAAACTTTTTACAGAAATTAATGACCAGGTAGGAGTTGGTGAGGTGCTGGGTAACATTGGCATTGTTTATCAATATCAGCAGGAATACAATTCCGCACTGGATTACTTCCTGCAATCGTTGGAAATTCAGGAATCACGAGGATCACAAAAAGATCAGGCCGTTGTTCTTGGAAATTTGGGCAACCTTTACGATCAACAAAGTGAATATGGGAAAGCCATGGAATACTATTCCAGAGCACTTAAAGTTTTCGAAAATCTAAATGATCGATCCCAAATTGCCAACGTGTATGGCAATCTTGGGTTGGTTTATTTAAATCAGTCAAACTATTCAGAAGCCGAAGAATATTTTCTAAAAGCCATAGGTATCGATAGCGCATTAAACAACCAATTTGCTCAGTCAAATAACCTGGGCAACCTGGGCCTGGTCTACAATAACCTGGGCGAATATGGAAAGGCTTTCGAATCTTACAAAAAAGCGCTTGAAATTGATGAAAAGCTGGGCAACATTAATGGGGTTGCGTTTGATCTTAGAGGGTTTGGCCAATTATTTCTTGATTTGAGCAGAGACTCGGTCAGACAAAGCAATAATGCCGATATGATTCCCAATAAGGATGTAAAAAAACACCATTTAAAACTTGCTCTGGAGAATGCTAAAAAAGCCAAAGCCACTTATGCTGCAATAGATGAGCCGAATTATAAACTGTACCTTCTGCTTAAAGAAATATATTGGGAATATGGCGATTATAAAAAGTCACTGGAATACCTCGACCTTTACTGGACCACCAGGAACGAAATTTTTTCATCTCGGAAATCCAAGGACTTTGCAAGACTTGAAGAAAGACATCAACGAACCATCAGCAAGAACAAAATACTATTACTGGAAAGTGAAAGCTCCAAGAATTATGTGATACTGGTATCGGTCTGCATCATTCTATTACTGTCCCTAATTGCTGGGACTCACTTCTTCTATCAGCTGAAGCAGAAAAAGATAGTAAACCAAGATTTGGAGCGACTCAATAGCGAACTCGAATTGGCGGTAGATTCAAAAGACAAGTTCTTCTCCATAATTGCTCATGACTTAATTAACCCCATTAGTGGTTTATACACTGCGCTGAAAATCTTTAAAACTCAAAAAGATGATTTGACGGGCAAGGAACAGGAAGAATACCTGGCAACGTTGGTTAAGTCATCGGCCAATGCCAACAACCTACTAACCAACTTGTTGGAATGGGCCAGAATTCAAAAGGGGCTTATTGAATTTAAGCCAACATTCCATAATGTAAATTCAATTATCAATTCGAATATTCAATTAATGCAAAACCTGGCTTCTTCCAAGGGAATTTCGGTTTCATTTGATGCCAACGAAAACGCAGAGCTTGAATGTGATGATTATATGCTTAATTCCTTGTTTGGAAACCTAATTTCGAATGCCATTAAATTCACGAAAAAAGATGGGACCATTAAAATAACTTCGACCAAAGAAAATGACTGGATAAAAGTTACCGTTGAAGATAACGGAATTGGTATGACACCCGAACAGCTGGATAGTTTGTTTAAAATAGGAAAGCATTTTAATCAGACAGGGACCAACAACGAAAAAGGAACAGGCCTGGGATTGATACTCTGTAAAGAATTTATTGATCTGCACTCAGGAAAGATCTCCGTTGAATCTAACCATGGAGAAGGCAGTACTTTTGTGGTTTCACTACCGGAAAAACAAAGCAAAAATTGAGAACAGCAATTCTGATAGCAGTATGTTTTCTGGCTTTTTGTCTACTCAATGGATGTGAAGAAGAACCGGTAAAAAACAATGTAGAAGAAGGTAAACCGGTTAAGAAAAAGGCTAAACCCAAGCAATCGCTAATTGAATATGCTAAACCAAAGCCAAAAGAAAAGAGACCAAAAAATCCAATAACCGACGAAAACGTTGAGCAAAGATTGCTTGAGTATGGAAAGAAAAACCCGGAAACCATAGTAAAGATATATACGAGCAAGGGCCTGATTAAAGCACGCCTCTATAAAGACACTCCGCTCCATCGGGCAAACTTTATTATGATGAGTAAAAAAGGATTTCTAAATGGCAGTGTATTTACCCGCGTAGTAATGAATTTTATTGCGCAATCCGGTGGCACATTCGATGAAGACCATGCAGCCATAAAACAGAATATTGGTAGGTACACGGTTCCTGCGGAAATGAAAAAACATAGATTTCACAAAAAAGGAGCCATTGCAGCAGCGAGGAGATACGGCGAAAACCCGGATAAACGATCTGATCCGTATGCGTTTTACTTTGTGGAAGGAACACAATACAACAAACCTACGCTGGATGTTTATGAAAGGGAACATAAGTATGTTTACTCAAAACAACAGCGGGAATATTATATGAAATATCCTGGAGCAGCTCATTTGGATGGACAACATACGGTGTTTGGTGAAATAATTTCAGGGAATTCGGTAGTATCTAAAATAACAGAAGTGGAAACCGATTCCAGGGATTGGCCTAAAAAGGATCTGTTTATTGATTCAGTTGTGGTTGTACGATAACCATCCTATTTCCAGGAAAAAGTATGGTTATACTGGAAGTGGCTTCTTTTCGCGAATGGTAGCCTTCATCTTTCTAATGTAATCTTCTTCCAGCCATTGTGTATAGTTCTGAGTTCCATTGATGCAGTACGAGTAATGCCTCACCCTCGATTCTATATCTCCTACCAACAAGCCAGCCAATTCCAATGCATCAAATACATCTTCTGCGTTATCCAAACACATTTGAACATGTTGTTCAATGGATCGGTCCAAAGCCACTCGCGGTTTTAGTTTTTCAGAAAGAACCACTTTGTATTCAGCTTTTATATCAAATGTAACCTCATCGGAGTTCTTAAATCGCTGACGAAGCTCATCGGGCATTTTATACGTAAAGTTTCGTTGGATCTGATCGTCTGATGGCACGGTCTCGAGGAACTGATTAGGGTACTTAAATATGTCGCGCCAATCAATGGGGCTATCCCACATACCAAAGCGAGCAGCATTATTTCCTAAATCGATTACCGTAAACTCAGTCTTGTTACCTAAAATTCGAGATCCTCTACCTATCATTTGATGGTAAAGGGTTAAAGACTTGGTAGCTCTGTTTAGTATAATGGATTCAATCGAAGGTTCGTCGAACCCGGTGGTTAAAATTCCAACAGAAGTTAAAATGGCATCAGGAGTATTTCTAAACCAGTCCAGAATTTCTCTCCTTTCTTTTTCGTTGTGTTTGTTGTCGAGATGCCTGATATCGTAACCAGCTTCTGTAAACGTTTCGTAAACCGCCTCCGAAGTTCTGATACCACTGTTAAAAATAAGCGTCTTCTTCCCTTTCGATTTCTCTTCGTAAGCTTCCATCAGCTTTTCCTGCATCAAAAAGTTACTGTATAGTCTTTCTGATGAAGACACGGTATAATCACCATTGATTCCAATGGTAAGGGAATTCAAATTGACATCAAAACAAGTGGTATTGGCCTTGGCCAAGAATTTTTTATCGATCAACGATCCAATACTCTCACCAATAATAAGCTGGTCATAATTATCCTTCATGGGCAGCTTCACATTGGAACTCAATGGAGTTGCGGTCACACCCAATATCGCAGCAAATTCAAAATGCTTAAAAAGTTTTCTAAAAGAGTTGTAGTGAGCCTCATCAATAATTACCAAACCGATATTATCGAGTTTAAAATCCTCTTCCATTAACCGGTTATTCAGGGTTTCAACCATGGCAACAAAGCAGTCGTAGTCGGCCTGATCGGGCAGTTCCTTAACCTTGCTGTTGATTATCTTATTATTAACTCCAAACTCGGTAAGCATGGCTGAAGTCTGCCCACAAAGTTCAATTCTGTGGGTAAGAATCAGTACTTTTTTGCCCGTGTCTTTGATGTAGTGTCGGGCAAACTCGGAGAAGATTACGGTTTTTCCACCACCTGTTGGCAGCTGATAAAGCAAATTGACCTTGTGATCCTTACTTTCAAGGGTTTCCAGGATCCGGTCAATGGCATCATGCTGATAATCGTAAAGCTTTTTTCCGGTTTTTATTTCTAGCTTATCGATCTGTTCAACACCCATTTCGTCCTTTTCAGTTTGCAAAACTAGTGGGATTTAACGCTTATACAAAACATTTGGTGATTAATGTTAACACAAGTTTGCGAATAGCCGTTTGCGAGGCTTGATGGATGGGTGAATCCTTTAGTTTGGTTAATTATATTTGCGGGCTTATTTTTTCGCTTTATGAGATTAGGTCAATTGGCTCGGCAATTAAATGTTTCGCCAAAAGAAATTATTAGAAAACTGGAAAAGGATTTTGACACCGAAATCAAATCGCACCCCAATGCTAAAATTCCGGATGAGCATCTGGAAAATTTGATGCAGGCATTTGGTTACACCGAAAATGAAAAGATCGACGAAGGCGTTGAAGAAACTCCGGAGCCAGAGATTAAGGAAACTAAAAAGACGGAGATAGTTGAGAAACTGATAGAAATTGTTGAGTCCGTTGAGCAAAATACTGAAGATACCGAACCTGCTCCAGGTAAGGTAGAACTCGATATCCCTGCACTTGACGGTCCAAAAATTGTTGGTAAGATTGACCTGCCTGAATCAGAGCTCAATCGTGTAATTGAGAAAAAAGAAGAAAGACCGGTTCGTACAAAACGACCTAAAAAGAGACCGGTAGAAGACAGAAAGCGAAAACACAAAACCAAAAAGGTTGAATCACTAGAAGATAAAAGGAAGCGAGAGCATAAGGAAATTGAAAGCCAAAGGAAAAAGAGTGCCGAATCGCTAAAGGATTTCAACAAGAAGAAATACGAAGAGAAAACCAAAAGCAACGGTGTTGTTAAGGTTAAGTCTAAGAAGTCCAAGAAGAAAAAAGTAGAAGCCATCAGAACGCAACAGGCCATAAACGAAGTAAAGGTGACCAAGAAAAAGCCTACTTCGCTGGTTGGTAAGCTTTGGAGCTGGCTAAACGACGCTTAGTAGAACACATTTATTAGAATAAACCAGGAAGCACTTCAGTTATTCCGGAAGCACTAACAGCGGAATATCCGTGTGGTAAGCCATTTTTTGTGTGTTATTGGTTCTAAACAACCGATTAAAAAATCCATGATGGCGATTTACCATGGCAAGCACGTCGTTATCGCCTTTTAGTTCTGTGTAGTAATTGATTCCCGAAAACACATTGGCCGCATGTACCAGCTTGTATTGTGGTTCCACTTCAGGTTCAAAAAACTTCCCCTCCCTCCTGCTTTCTTCCACATGCCTTGGATTTGGTTCTTTGTCATTGTTTTTTACATGTACAATACGAAGCTTAGCCTTCATAAGCATTACAAATTCTTTTAGAATTGGAAGCGTATAATCCAACTCCAGGTTATCGTAATCGGAACAGAACATAATATTGCGAGCCATTCTAAATTCCGCTTCATGCGGAATAACCAGCAAGGGTTTATTGGTTTTAGCAATGAGGTTAACCGTATTGGTTCCAACCAAATCGGCGCCGCGGTTGCTTGCTCCCCGGGTACCCATTACAATTAAATCGGATTTAACGCATTCGTCTGATTGAGCAAGGGCTGTAATACTTTCTCCTTCTATTACCATGGTTTCATATTCAACTCCATCGATACTAACCTCTGAACAGAAATTTTGAATGTACTCGTCTAATTCTTCTTGCTTTTCTGAAGACAGGGATGAAACATAAATATGACATACAACCAACCGGGCACCACTTAATGATCCCAGCTGAAAGGCATAAGTCAATGCAGACCGGGCATTACTAGAAAAGTCTGTCGGAACGAGTATGTTTTTCATTGAGCTATATTTTTGGGAAAAATAGTAAAAACACCATCAACAAACACTGATCTATATCTTGATATTCGATTCGCAATTTAAAACCGGTTCAATCGTTAATCTTTATATTATTTTTGGCCAACAAGTAGCCCGTAATAACCTGTAAATCAAACCAATTAAAATAAAATCAAAAAAAAATTCAACCCAACCCCACCTTTTTACCAAATATTTCGTGTACTAGGTTGAGACACCTAGGATTTACCCATTTTAGCCGTTTCAAAAGGTTCGTAATTTATTTAACGGGCCTTTTTTTTGCTCCAAACTTTTGGTTTCCACTTCAGATTTTCAAAATCGGCATCAGCAATAAGGAATCTGTTATAAACGGCGAGCCGGTGAAATATAATGTACATTTAACAAAGGAGGCTATCTCCTTTTAATAAACAGCCTCTTTTCAATGATTACTTTTGGCGTTCTTTAAGAGTGCAACAAAGACCTGACCAGCACCCTGACACCTATGGTAATAAAGGTAATCGCTGTTAATTCAACTTTATAACACGTTTAACTAGGCTACCAGAATCGATTTCTGCTTTTAAAATATATATCCCTTCGTCAAATTCTTCTACCAAAATTGAAGCAGACCTACCGTTAACTGGTTGTTCTTTTACCAAACGACCATTCATAGTATACAATCGAACGATAAAAATATCTTGATCGGCCGAAACCATCAAACTTCTATTGGTTGGATTTGGATATACCTTAAATTGGTCTTTTGCACCTCCTCCCCTGGACTCTTCCTCAGCTATTTCATCAATACTAGAAGCCACACTTGATGGTTGAGATCCCCCAGTTGAATTGCCACTATAAATGATCAACGCAGATGGTCCTGTCGTAGGAGGGGCAACAAAACTACATGGGTCGGTTTCTTCATTGTAAGAGATTTCCGTATGTCCAACTTCCATAGTTAGTTCTTCGTAAAAACCCGTGGTACTGTCAGGTTCTGTGATATGGACCTGGCAAAACCATGTATATCCACTATCGTTCCCTAACATGATATTTTCATTCGGCCAGTCGTAAATAAGACTATCATTGTCACCATCGGCAGTATCAATGATAGCACCTTTTACTCTTAACCAAAGATAATCCCTGGGACCATTATCTACACCAGCATTTTCGGCAGTTAGTGTCATGGCCCATTTGGATGGAGGAAAAGCCTCATTAACCATATCGTATTTACCTGTATACCTTAGCTTATTGTATTGTGGTGATATGATAAAATTGGTTTCATGAATTTTAATTTTACTGTTTATAACTGTTGGTACCGGATTGCTTTCAGTTTCGTCATCATAATAAGCAAGATGCTCCGAACTTGCATTAGCCGCATTGTAGACATCATCTAGGTCAAAATAATTATTATTCATTCTAAGTATTTCAAGCGTGGAAGGAAGTACCGGCATATCGTAGAGCAAATTAAAATCGCAACGAAATTCTTTTAATTGAAAAGCAGTACCATAATAACTAGGAACCTCTCCCGTAAGGAGATTATTACTAAATGTCAATGACTCCAATTTGGTCGATAGTTGAAGGTCTAGATTTGAAAGCTCACACGTTAAAGTGCAGCCCATTAGCTGTAGTTTTTTTAATTCTGTCATGTAGTAAAATGTACCCTTAGTTGGTAAATCGGTGGGGATAGGGTTATCAAATTCATTTTCATGTGCAAGATATGTTTCTAGACTACATACAGACACTATCATTGGGACAATAGGCCCCTCAATGTCATTAGTGCTTATATCCAGCGTTTTTAGTTTACTCAACTTGAATATCGATGCAGGTAAATTAACTGTATTTGAGTCCCCAAATTGGTTGTTTTTTAAATAAAGCTCTTTAAGTTTGGGAAAGCTATCAGCAATAAAAAACGGTGTCGTAAGATCGTCAATTTGTGAATATGGAAAATGATTGTCTTCCAGGCGAAATTCGGTAAGTTCGGAATATTTGTGGTCTCCTATTGATGCTGGCCACCAATTTCCACCATCGTCGGTGAACGAATTATACAATCTAACCTGCTTTAAAGTATTCTTAGAGCCTTCCATAATATTGGGTAACTTCCCTAAAGCTCCGTTGAATTCTAAGCCCTCTAAGTAAATGGCTTTTAGGTCTTCTCTATTTTGGATTTCATTTATTCTGGATGTAGCTATGGCATTCAGGCCAGTCATGCCTCTATAATTAATAGATTCAAGCTTGGGTAACAGGGTACTGGTTAGAAGTGGCAATTTTGTCCAATCTGACTCATCGTACCAATAAAGACCAATTAAATTAGGTAAAGCCGCAGAGGTAAATACCGGGGGAAGTTTATCACTTCCAGAAACTATGTACTGCCCAATGTTACCTAGGGTCAGATACCTTAAACTATCTAAACCTGGTTGTGACCCATCTAAAATTCCTGCAGGAACCGAATCCAATAAATCATATAAATTCAAACTGGAAATACCATCGGTATCGTCTATGATAACACCTACAAACGATTTTGCCTGATTATAGCTTGGACGATCACTGGAATTGCTGCAGTTGCAATCAGTTTGAGACATAGTACCACCTGTAGTTGGAGACACCCAGGAACTCAATTTAGAAACCCTTTTTACACCATAAATTTCTTGGAGAGCCAAACATTCATCTTCAGTAATTTTTGTTGTTTGCGCAAAGGCTGGGGTAATGTAAACACTTGTAATAGCAATTATTAGTAATATTTCTTTTAAGTTTTTCATAGCTCTTAAGTTTTAATTTTAGGTAAGGTAAATAGCATCAAGTCACAGGAATAGTGCAAGTTTAAATTCGGTTGATGTGGTTTTAATTTCGGTATTGATTCTCCAATAACTGGTATCCATATACGGAATACCGGTAAATGATGGTTATTCAAAACATGATTCATAGATATAATGGCCTTTGAAAGAGGGAGTAATCAAAGAGAGCCTAACGTCTCTTTTCCTCTTCAGTAAAACAAACGATGGCTCGCAATACAATCGCCAAATGGTTTATGGAGTTTTATTTACAATTTGCCCCTCACCCATTTTACCAATCCATTCCCCAACGGAAAATAAGCGGCAAAAAATAAGGCCATACCCAATGAAAAGTTTTGGGTATTAAAGAATTGGTCCAGGAGGTTGTTGGGATAGGCATAGGAAGTCTCCAGGGCATAACCTAAGAATTCCAATACCCCCATAGCCACCAAACCGTAAGCATATTGCTCGTACCATTTAAAACTGCGTAAAAAGATCGAAATGGGAACCATATAGAGAATGTAACAGGTAATTACCTGCCACCAATAGGTAAAGCGAGCTATTTCGGCCCATTGTCCAAAAAAGTGCATACCCATTCCCCACGAAAAGTAGATGACGCAGTAAATAACAATCGACTTTTTATCGATTTGCATTTTTAGTTTTAGCTCTTCTTTCCAGGTCATTTTTTGTAGAATAATAGAATTACAGCGGGTAGCAACAACAGATCACAAACCAACGCGATGACCAGGGTGATACAAATGAGTAAACCTATGTAAAAAGTACCCAGGAAGTCCGATAAACAAAGGGTTAAAAAACCTCCTGAGAGGATCAGTGAAGTGACAATAATGGCCTTTCCGGTACTGGCAAAGGTTCGGCTTAATGCGACCGATAGGTTATTGTTGTTATTCAATTCCTGTCGGAGCCGGGCAAGGAAGTGGATGCTATCATCTACCGCAATGCCAAAGGCTATGATAAAAATGATTGAGGTAGGTAGATTAAAATCAATGGAGAAAAATCCCATAATTCCACCACAAAGCACCAATGGAAATACATTAGGGACTAAGGAAATAAGCGCCATTTTAATGGAACGGAACAGCAAGCCTACAATGATTCCAATGATTCCAATAGCCATAAATAGCCCCTCGATCACATTGCTAGCCACATAATTGGTATTGATGTCCATAAGCGTTGCAGAGCCGGTCAGGCGGTATTTAATAAGGTTAGTATCTAGCTTAGAACCGGAAAAAGCTTCTAGTTCCGAATTCCTGTTATTGACTATAAAACTCCCCCAATCCGGGATTTTACCCACTACCCTGGCCTCTCTATGATTCCGATTGAGATAGATGTTGGTATTTACCTGCTTGTTGTAGCGGTAAAGGTCTTTTTCGAGTTTGGCCAATCGTTTGTCACTTTCCGGTATAACGTACTTTTCCTCCTTACCACCATACCAGATTTTATTCGAGTTTTTTATAATGGATACGGGCGAAACCAGACCACCAACTCCATAAACCGTATCCAGGTAGTGGTGCAATACGTCCAGTTGATTCAATACCGAACGGTCAAAGAAAGAGGCATTGGAATCGGTCAGCCAGATTTTCATTTCAAAGGGACGGGCACCGGAGAAGTTATTTTCAAAAAAGAGAAAGTCTTGCTGCTGCGGATGATCAGATTTTAACCCTTCCAGTATGTAGTTGTCTTTTTTAATAAGCAGAGAACCATATCCGGCTACCAATGCAACAGCCAGACTAATTATTGCAATGAACTTGTATTTACGCTGAACAAATCCGTCAATAGTCACCAGAATTGAATTCCAGAAGTCGGTGTATTTCGCCTCCCGGTCCGAATAGATGGGTTTATGAATAAGCAGAACCGAAGGAAACCATGTATAGGTGAGAATAAAGGAGAATACCAAACCAATACTGGCATAAATACCTAAATCGACGATGGGCTGAACGGAAGAATTCAATAAGGTTAAAAAACCAATCATAGTAGTTAAGGTGGTTAAGAAGGTAGCGAAGCCTACTTGCTTAACTGAATCAATCAAGGCCTCTTCTCTATTCCTTCCCAGGCGCCTTAAACTCAGGTAATGGGTCAGCAAATGAATTACAGCTGAAATGCCTATAACCATAAGAATGGTAGGAATAATATTGGTCATTAGGTCTATTTCCTTTCCAGTAAGTACCATTACTCCAACCGTCCAGGCCACAACCAACCCAACCACCGACAAGGGCATCCAAATGCCCCAAAACGAACGATAAGCAATAAACAGGAAGAGAAAGACCAACAGCATTCCGGAACTCAGGAAAATGAGCGTTTCATTCTGCACCAGGTCGATATAGATGGTTTGCCCTAAGCCTCTTCCGGCGTAATGCGCCTCGTCAAACTTAAAAGCCTGTACCAGTTCCTTTACTTCTATGGAGAGCTGCTTGCAACCTTCGTTATCGAGTAATTGTTTGTGCTTTACCAAGATGGCCACTGCTGAAGATTTGTCGGAGAAAAGGGTGTTAACCAGTTCCTGAGTTCTAAAAATTTTAGCACTGTCCCTGGCATAGGTACTGCTTTCGTTTAAATTGATGTATGGTTTTTCTACCAATGCGGGATACATGCTGTATCTCCTGAATTCCTTAACGTTGGTTGGCCCTACCACCATTTCTACGTTATTTAACGTGTTCAGCAGTTTCGTTAAGCTATCCACCTTGGTCAAAAAGTCCTTTTGAAATACCCCTCGCTCGTTTACAAGTCCTATGAGCACATAATCATTGTCCGATTCAAACTGAGTTCTGTACTCCCTAAAGAATTCGGTATCGTCGTTATTTCGCGGAAAAAAGGCCTCAAAATCGTAATTAAAACCCAGGCTTATCAGTTGCCAAAGCATAACCAGGGTAATAACAGTTATTCCTGCAAGAACGGGGTATTTAAGCTTTTGGTAAATCACGACCTAGTTGCACAAAACAAATGCAATATAACCTTGGTGATGGCTCAGGGAAAGTTTTTTTGTTGACAACCGATTGTCCTGAAATAGCATTGGCTTTCCGTATTCCGTTTTTTGTATGCTCCAGCTCCCACCATAAGTGTCTGACAAGTAGGATGAAACTTTAGTTCTAAGTGATTCAGATTCATTTCCTTCAACCCACTCCAATTGACTGTGATAGCCCTTGGATTTTTCGGTACGCAACTCAGTAAAAACCACTTCTTTGTCTAAACGAAACCAAACGGTATAATGCCTTTCCTGGTATTTTACGAATAGCTCACCGTCCTTAACGCCTGTTATGCAATATGATTTTGGATTAAACGCAGCAGGCCCCTCGTGGCAGGCCTTATAGGTCGATTCTTTTGCCGACCACATAATTGCCTCAGCAACCTTCTCACTTGAATCAATCCGATTCATTAATGTCAACTCGCGTGAAGTATATAGCTTTTGAATACGCCTTGGAGCCAGCGTATCAACCTTCCAATGGTCCGGAAGGTGGATTACATCACAACCTATGCCGCTACTCACTGCTACTTTTCCTTCAATTTTTGGGTTATAATGTCCACTGAAGCTTGCACGGTGAGCATTTTCTCAGCGTTGTCATCATCAATTTCAATGTCAAAAGCTTCTTCGGCATCAAGAATTACATCGACCAAATGGGCTGAATTAATCTTTAAGTCACTTAATAAGTTGGTACTGGGAGTAAGGTTATTAAACGCTTCTTCGTCACCAATATAGGGCTTAATAATGTCTTTTAATTTCTCCTCGATACCCGCTGAATCCATATTGTTTTAGTTCTTTTTAATTTCTTGACCAAGAAAAACATTTTAGGCATTACTTTAGCCCTACCAAGTACAATTTCAATGTTAGAAAATGTACAATTGGGCATAATGTTTAACTCCAGGGTGTTTAGTTCAAGGTATGGATAAGGAACTTTTGAAAAAAAAGATTGAGGCGGAGATTGTTTCCATGCAGGAAAAAATCGCTGAATTAAAGGACCTTACGAAGCCCATTGCTCCGGACGTAGCCATTGGCCGAGTAAGCCGAATGGATGCCATTAACAACAAATCAGTTAACGAACGTGCGTTGCGTCAGGCGGAATTTAAATTTCAGAAACTGAATATGGCATTGGAAAAGGTTGATGATGCCAATTTTGGAAAATGCAGTCGTTGTGGTAACGATATTCAAGAAGGAAGATTAATGCTTATGCCAGAGAATACGAAGTGTATTCATTGTGCGAGGTGAACGGCCTTTGCAGCATGAAAGATTCCCGACTCCGCTACGCTGCTAGGGAATGCGTTAAGCAGTATAATTGTAGTTGTCATTCTGAGTGATTTAGAAGAAATTGCATCGAAGAGTGAACAACGAACTGAATACACTTGGTCTATAAAATTTTGTCTATCCTTCGATACATTTTTTCTTCCGATTATAATCGGAAGAAAAAACACTTAGGATGACAAAAACTAATCAAGAAATTTCTTCCAAACCACTACCGAATTTACATCGCCAAAACCAAAACCGGACTTCATTACAATGTTGATCTTATTATTTAAGTTGGTAACTGTAATACATTTGTTATTAACTATTTGTGAAATTTTTAAATTCAGATCATTACAATTCGCAGAAGCATGAGTAAAGCCGTTGTATAGTTGACTAACCACCGCAACGGATTCAATGCTTCCCGCAGCACTCAGGCAATGTCCGATTAACGATTTGGTGGATTGGACAAGGGGGAAATCATCACCTTTTCTATCCAACGCTTTTGACCAGTTTGTTATTTCGCGGGCATCGTTCCTGGTAGCTGTCAAATGTCCATTGATTAAGTCAACGTCTTTAGCAACGACCCCAGCATTCACCATAGCGGATTGAATACAACGAATTACACCCTCGTCATTAGGCAGGGTCATACTTCCACCATTGATATGACCTCCTGCATTTAAAGCACCTCCCATTACTTCGGCATAAATGGTTGCGCCTCGTGCTCTGGCCGTCTCCAGCTCTTCCAAAACAAGCGCTCCTGCCCCACTTCCAGGTACAAAACCGGCAGCGGACTCGCTCATAGGTCGACTGGCCTCTTCAGGTCGGTCATTCATTTTTCGGTTGAGTACACGTAAGGAATCAAATCCACCCCATACATAGGGACCATGATCATCGCAACTACCGGCAAGCATTCGATCAGCCTGCCCCGATTCAATTCTTTCGTAAGCCATAAGAATAGCCTCGTTTCCCGTACTACAGGCAGATGCATTGGTTGATACCAGGTTACCTAAACTCAATTCTCCAGCCAATAAAGCGCTGATTCCGCTGGGCATGGTTTGTTCTACCATGGTACTGCCCAGGCGCTTTACTTTTCCCTCATCAACCTGATAAATACCTTCACGAATCCTGGATATGCCTGCTAGCCCGGAACCAAAAACACAGCCTGACTCCCAACGGGTTTCGTCGCTCTTAAAGGATAACCCGGCATGTTCCCAGGCTTCCTTTCCGGCAATAAGTCCATACAACAACCCAGTAGCCTTTATCTGTTTCATCTGAAGCGAGCTTAAGTACTTTTCAATGATGCCTTCAGTTAGCGGAGGAATTCCCCCAACCTGACAAGCGAAATTGAGATTTTTTAATTCCTGGATAAATCGAATGCCGGATTTGCTTTCCCGAAGTGCTTTCTCGAAATTGGAAAGGCCTACGGCATTGGGCGCCACCACTCCCATTCCAGTAACAACCACCCGCCTACCTTGTCTATGGATGTCACTCATCTTTTAAGCGATATCCTGCAAGTTTGCCCTTGGCAGCCTGCGTACCATCTTCCTTGAGCAATTCTACTTCACAGCGCAGTACATTCATTCTCCAAAGTCGTTTGGTTGCAACCACCTTTACTCTTTCACCTGGCATAACCATGTTCGAGAATTTAACATCAGACGCGGTAAACGCAAAGCGAATAGGCGCATCAATATTTTCAACACCAATAAGATGGATTCCCAGCGCTACCATGCCAATCTGCGCCATACACTCAGTAAGTAAAACTCCTGGTGTTAATGGAAAACCAGGGAAATGCCCCATGTAAAAATCCGAGTCTTCTTTAAACGTATAATAACCAACAATTCCCTCATTGTTCACCGATTCAATTTCGTCAATAAACCGAAACGGTTCAGCGTAGGGCATCAATTCCAAAATTCTTTCTCTATGATCCGACATATCCTTCTCCTCCATCTACATTAATAATTGAGCCGGTAATCCAGCTTGACTCGGATAAACTTAATAAATAAATAGCATTTGCCACATCTTCTCCCAGCGTTAGTCGTCCATTGGGGTTGCTTTTTAATGCCTGGTTTTTGATTAAATCGCTGGCGGGAATTGCATTTAGTGCCTTGCTATCCATTACTCCTGCACGAATGACATTGCAACGGATTCTTTTAGGGACCAATTCAATCGCCAGATCCTGAGTTAATTTAATTAATGAGGCCTTGGTAGCCCCAACAATTCCATACTGCGGAATGTATCGTTGACTTCCAGCACTATCGATAGCGATTACTGAGGCATTCTCTACAAATAAATCATGGTCCAACCCGGCGTTGACCCAATCTACCAGGCTATAGGCCATAGCATGTTGAGTAATTTGGTAATCTTCCAAAGATGCCCGGTTCTCTCCGGTTAAGTTCTTTAAGGTTCCCTTAGCAATAGCATGAACCAGCGCAACAACCTGAACCGGGCCATTAGTCTTTAGTTCCTCTACAATGGAATTCCGAACGGATTCATTCAGTGCATCACTGTTGTAGGTTAATAACTTAACTCCTGTCTGCTTGAGTTCAGAATGATGCTTTTCAAGCTCATTTATGGCCGATCTGCGTTCCCGGTATACCAGACACAAGTTAATTCCTGCCAAAGCCAATTTGGTGGCTGTAGCGCGTCCTACTTCTCCACTTGCTCCCAATATGATTGCCCACTTTCCTTTTAAATTTGAATTTATTTCCATTCGAGGAGGATTTGTTGTGCTGAAAATCCAGGACCAAAGCTCAACATTAATCCCTTTTCTCCGGGCAATATTTTTTTATCCATAAATCGCTCAAGTACAAACAGTATCGTAGCACTACTCATATTCCCGTACGCTCTTAATATTTCCTTGGTATCGTCAATGTTCTTACCCAGTGGCTGGAGCAATTCCTCGACTAACTGTACGATTCGCTTTCCTCCGGGATGAAACACAAAATGGTTAATGTTCTCAAAAGTCAACTCGTGCTCTTCCAGAAAGGGTTGTAATATCTCCAACAATCGAGCTTCTATTTTATTGGGGACCTCGACGTCCAAAACCATTTTAAGTCCCTGGTTGGTTAAATCAAAGCCCATCATACGTTCCTCGTTGTAAAAATGATACATGGAAGTATCTACTATGCTTGGCAAAACCTGATCGGAACTACCTAATATGGTACAAGAAGCTCCATCGCCAAATATTGCTGCAGACACCATATTGGCCATACTAAAATCGTTGTGCTGAAACGTACTGGTCGGCGATTCTATAGCAACAATAGCCGCCTTTTTACCCGGATTGGATTTCAACAAATCGTACCCATAGATCAGCGCAGATACTCCAGCGGCACATCCCATTTCAGTCACTGGCAATCGAACAACATCCTGGCGAAGGTTCAACTCGTTGATCAAATAAGCATCAACACTTGGAATCATAAACCCCGTACAGCAAGTGGTTATCAGGTAATCGATCTCCTGTAAATCAATACCTGCCTTTTGCGTAGCATTTAGCAAAGCCTGTTTGCCCAATTCAATAGCTGCCTTACGAAACCTTTCGTTTTTTTCTTCAAACGAAGTATTTGTAAAAACTTCCTCTATGGGCATTATGCTGTACCGATGCTCCACCTGAGAATACTTAAAAATTCGTTTTACCTTATCCACAAAGCGTTTGGGCCGATCAGTCAGCCAGGTATCCAGGTAAGGTAAGGCATCTGCCGTGGGGCGAGTAAATTCGGGTAACGCTTTAGCCGCTGATAGAATTTTTACGTCCATGAGTTGGCAATTTCAATTTGATAGCGAAAGGCCCACTTCCACTCTATTTTGTACAATCGGGAATCGACATTGGAAAGAATCTGCTCCCAATCGATTCGTTTAAACCCCCTTCTTATGGATATGGCACCATCGGTACGTGCCATAGCTCCCAAATTAAAGGCATAACCCAGCAGTTTAAACAGGTTAAGCGCTAACCAATGTCGGTGTAAGTCATTGATTATAAACACGGCATTTTTTGTTCGAAGCAATTCTATCATTCGGGTTAATTCGGAGTTTGAGAAGTGATGGCAAAACAAACTGGATAATACAATATTCAATTTACTGCTATCAAGCGATTGAATGTAATCAAAGACATCGATTTGCTTAAAGCTAATACTTCCTTCATATCCTGACCGGGCATAATTGACCACCGATGCATTTGCATCAATCCCAATCAATCTGGAATCCTTTCCAAGTCTTGATTCTAGCTGTTTTAACAACCAACCACTACCACAACCCAAGTCAGATATTGCCACTTCAGAATTAGTAGTAGATTGGTAGTGTTCCACTCTTTTTATAAGTGAGTTAAACCCACCAAGCAATTGGTTGATTCTGTCAATTTCTTTTAATGTAGATATAAGCTTATCTCCACCTATTTCCAGGTCATCCATTAATTCTATTTCGTTGGAACGAATGGCCCAATTCATAATTGACCCGAAATTATAGTTCTAAAAAACGGAACTTTTCTCACTTCAATAGAATGGAAGCTTGAAAATAGCTGTTTGAATTGTTCCAATTTTGGAGCTCGCTTAAGTGCCTTAACCCCGTCTTGTCTTACCTCATTTTCGAAATTCAAAATGCGGGAAAACAGTTGAAACAACCCAATGGATAACTTACTTTGATAGAGTTCGCTAAAGAACAGCGCGAACGCTATTTTATTCTTATTCAGTAACAGGAAATTTTTAAGTTGAGAACCGTTGAGGTGATATATAAAATGGCTGGAAATTAAAAAATCAGTTGTTGGTATTTCAAAATTCTCATCAATAGCAGTACAAATCATATGATTGTCGTATTGCGACAGTTTACCTCTTGCTAAATCTATAGCTTCAGGATTGACGTCAACTCCAATTAATACCGGAATATATCCTCTATTTATCAGCAAATCGCCAACCTTTTTTAAAATGTAACCCGACCCACAACCTAAATCCGTTACGCGAATCGTTCTCCCCTTTTCAATGGAATTATTATCCAAAAAATCATCGATAGACTTCTTCATTTGAGATTCATTTCCAAGGTATTTGTTGATCACATCCAATTGAGAGATTACCTTTCTGTACTGCTCTCCTTTGGCCTGGTTTGAATCCAGCCACTCTATGTCTGTAATGTCAAACTGCATTGCTGACATATTCTTGCGGTTTTCCATGAGTTAATCGAATCAACTTCCTACCCAGGGTTTTGTTTTTTAAAGCTCCAACGGCAATCTTTCTTCCCCAGGAATGCTCAAACAGGGATTGATAAAACCGGCTGGATATCATTCTCAGTCCAAAACTCTTTTCCCAGGATTTACTGTACTGATTTTCCATTTGTTTTCGGGTAATTCTCCCGCTTAAAAAACGTTCTGAGACCTCCGATAACAAAAGCGCGCTATTTATAGCCATACTCATTCCGTTTCCGCTCAATGGGTGGATTACTCCCCCTGCATCACCTGCATGAAACACTCCGTTAGAAACCCTGTTGCGATGTCCGAAATCGATTTGACTAATGGTAAGCGTTTTTTTCAACATGGGTTCGCCCTTATCCAGTAGTTCCTTTAAGTAGGGGTTTTTCCCAACAACCATTTTCTGGTAAGCTTCAATGGAACCCGATTTTTTAAGGTCGACGGTTTTTCCAAGGTAGCAGAAGTTCACTAAATTGCTTTCTACCATTGACATACCCCCATACCCACCAGGGAACATGTGGAGCTGTACTTCATTGGGGTTAAAAGGAAAGCGGTAATGGTTTTTAGCGGCAAAATATCCCGACCGATTCAATGAAATTACCTGTAAGCCCGATCGTTTACCAAAAGCACCGATCACCAGTTTAGACGTAATTGTATTTCCATGTTGGGCATGAACGATGTGCCCGGCATCACCATCAAGTTGGCTCACTTCCGTAACCTTGGTTTTGCAATTAACTGTTACCCCCAACTTAAGCAATTGCTCGTACAGTACATTTTCAAGTTTGTACCTGCTTAACCCAATACCAGGCTGGGGAAGATTTAACCGGGCTTTAGATCCAGTAGTGGTAGAAAGCGTAAATTGTTCAATCTTTATTGGGGACAGATCGCGTAAAACTACTCCCATCTTATCCAACGCAAATTCGGATTCAAAGGAAACGAACTCACCACATACTTTATGCCTGGGGTAAGTTCCTTTTTCAAGTAAATTCACAGAAAAACCCATTTTGGCAAGTAGCCCTGCAGAGACCATTCCTGCTAATCCTCCTCCTATTACAACTACGTCAAAAGATGTATTCATATTTGCAGGTGTAAATCTAAACTTCCCTTAGCAATTTGCCGCAGAATAATTCTAGCTTTTTGTTGTATGTCAATTAAAAAACAGATGAATGGAATTTAAGTTAAAATTGGTTTTAATCGGAATTACCCTTTTATGCTTTGCCTGTGTTCCTGCAGAGAAAAAGCCAAAATATGGACTTTCACCAACCAACGATTTAGAAACCTACAACAGCAAGGTTGCTGAAAACAGAGAAAACGAATTGATTGACTTAGAACAGTTTATCCCTGGAATAAAGCTGGATATTCGTTATGCTACGGACAACAATTTTGTTGAAGAACCGGTTTATCAGTTGGCTAGGGCTTATGCCCGAAAACCAGTAGCGGAAGCATTAAGCAACGCACAAGAGGAATTTGAATCTATGGGACTTTCAATTAAAGTGTTTGATGCTTATCGCCCTTATTCCATTACCGTTAAGTTCTACAAATTGTACAAAGACACCACCTATGTTGCTTCTCCTTATTCGGGATCGAGGCACAACCGTGGAGCTGCCATAGATTTAACCCTATTTGATTTAAACAGCGGTAAAGACTTAAATATGGGAACAGAATACGATGATTTTACTGAACTGGCTCATCCTGCTAATATGAACCTCGATTCTATGGTTTTAAAAAATCGGGAGTTGCTAATTTCAACTATGAACAAGCACGGGTTTGCGGTCTACCCATCAGAATGGTGGCATTTTGACTACAAGGGATGGGAAAAATTTGAATTGCTGGACTTAAGTTTTGAAAAGTTGGAGACTAATCAGTAAGGTTAGGAATTTCAATAATAAAGCGGGTCCACTCCCCTTCTTTTGAATCAACGTTGATTGAGCCTTTAAGCTTATTTACTGCCTCTCTCACAATAAAAAGCCCTAATCCGGTTCCCTGGTTCACATCGGTTGCGCGATAAAACATTTCAAAGACTTTATCCATGTTTTTCTCCCGGATTCCAATTCCGTTATCCTTAATTTTAATCGAACATTTTTTGCTATCGATTTTAATATCGACTGAAATGAAACTGTCATCAATATCCTTTTTGGCATACTTAACAGCATTGGAAAGAACATTATTCAGAATTATCTTGATGTTGTTCTTATCCTGATACAAAGGAGCATCATTGGTTATTGAAACTTGTTTTTTAATCTTATTGAATCGATCGAGGAACTTAATGCTCTCAAATACATCATCAATTATCTCCTTACAATCGACAAGTTCTCGCTGTAACCCTGTTTTAGCAATCTTACGGATATTGATGATATCCAAAATAACCTTATCGAGTTTAACTACCT
This sequence comes from Crocinitomicaceae bacterium, assembly GCA_002713215.1. Classification (GTDB taxonomy): domain Bacteria; phylum Bacteroidota; class Bacteroidia; order Flavobacteriales_G; family Salibacteraceae; genus UBA2108. Next base: position 16,798 of record PAVO01000054.1, on the reverse strand, counting down.
GATCCTCCATGATGGAAAGGTATTCGGCCAGATTACCTTCAACACCCTCCATTCGCATTAACTCCAGAAGTCCCATTACAGAAACCAAAGGCGACCTAAGGTCATGGGATGTCCGATAAACCAAATGATCTAATTCGGAGTTTATTTTACGTAGACTCTCATTGGTCGACTTCAGCCTCTCCTTTACTTTTCGGTCTGCGGTAACATCAACAACAATTCCATCGATTACACGGTTGCCATCTGCCTCCAGGGTCATACTGCAACTTAAAAGCCCCCAAAAAGTTGAGCCATCCTTTCTCTTGAATAAAACTTCCCGATCCGAAAAGAATCCCGTGCGTTGCAACTCCTCAATTATTTTCTGTCGATCCCCGACTATTGCATATAAATCAGTAGGCCTTACTCTGGATAACTCCTTAATGGTATACCCAAATAATCGACACATGGAGTCATTGGCATATCTCAATCCTGTATTCACCGTAGATCGATAAATCCCATCCTGAACATTTCGGTTTATGGATTCAAAAAGTTCCTCCCGTTCCTGCAATTGTTTATTAAACCGCATGACATCAGAAAAATCATGTCCACGGTAAACAATGTGTTTTACGTTACCCTCTGCTCCCAAAATCGGATTTATTTCAACATCGATGTATACCTTAAGGTTTGAATTGGGTACATCTGTTATTTCTGTAAACGAATGTCGCGACCTAGTCTCAAGTACTTTTTCAAGTTCTTTCCGTGCCTCATCTGACTTTTCCTGAGTAAATATTCCATGTTCAACCGCATGTTGCAACATGTTTAGTCCTTTTAATTCGTCACTGGTGCCAGAAACTCCAAATCGTCGGAGCAACTCCAAATAGGCTGCATTAACAGTCTCGTAATAAAACTCGTTGTTTTTGGGGGTTAACACCGTAATTACATCGGTTCCGGAATTGTAGACCGTTTCCAATAGCTCCTGTTGTTCCCGAATGATTTCCTTCGATTCAATAAGTTCGGTTACATCGGTTACAATTGCTATCAAGCCTTCAACTTTTCCATTGCTTGCTTTAATGGGAGATTTAATGGAGGTGTACCAACCTGTTTTTCCATTGCTTGAAATAAAGGTTGGTGAGGTTTCTAAACTCTCCCCTTTTGTAATTACAAATTGGTCCTGTTTTTTGTATTCCTCCAGTTTAGCTTCCGGAAGGTCAAAGTCCTTGTCGGATTTGCCAATGATTTCATCGACGGAAACACCCATAAAGTCGGCCAAGGCCTTATTTGCCATTTTGTAGACTCCATTTACATTCTTTGCGAATATGACATTGGGAGAAGAATTGATGAAGTTTCTGTTTATAGAAATAACTCGTTTGAGCTCCTCTTTGGTTTCCGAACTGGCGGTGATGTCTGTTAGTGTTCCATCTACCCAAACTGCCTTTCCATCTTTATCACGGACGATGTGCGAATGAGTAATAACCCGGTGATTTACACCTAACTTATCGATGAGGGTATATTCAAAAGAAAAGAAATCTCCTTTTTTTTCAGTTTCAAGAAAACGAGCGGTTAACTGTTTCAATTCTTCTTCCGGAATCAGATCTGCAAAAGTGATTTTACCTTGCAGAAAATTGGCTGGTGAATAACCGGTTAGCGATTCAATGCTTTCCGTAATGTAAACAACTTTCCCTTTTTCATCATCTACCGATAAGCGATAAGCCACACCAGGAAAAGTCCGCAAGAAGTGCCCAAAATTTTCTGGCGATTGAATGAACCTCTGAAATAATTCGTTGGATAATTCTATAGTATTATTTGAATGCGGCAATTTCTCTATCTAAAGTAACCGTAAACGAAGTTAAGCTCAAAATGTTTTAAAAATTGGATTACAATTCCAACAGCATAAATATAGGACATTTTGAATGTCCCGTACCCCCCATTCTTTCGTTTAAAAACTGAAAACCAAATTGTTGATACAACTTTTGGGCAGGCTTCATATCAGGCAATGTTTCCAGGTAGCACTTCTTGTATTCCTGGCTTTGAGCAAACTTCAGGCATTGTTTTATGAGTTGTCTCCCGATACCAAATCCACGAATTTGAGGAAGAAAGTACATCTTCTGTAGTTCGCAGAAATCTTCTACTTCATTCTTGAGTGGACCAATGCCGGCACCACCTACAATTTCTCCATCCAATTCAACTACCCAATATGCCGATCGGTCATTTTTATAGGTCTCATACATGCATTCCAACTCCGGGTCTGCACTGGCAAAACCTTCTCCTTCAGCGCCAAATTCTTTAAGCACATGTAAAACCAGCTGCTTAACGGCAACATTGTCTTTCAGTTCAATTGGCCGAATGGTAATCTCAGGAATCAAGGCTTTAGTTTGTCTTCAAATGCCTTTTTAAACTTTTCTACCTTGGGACGAATTACCATTTGACAATAAGGTTGGCCTCCGTTCTCATCGAAGTAATTCTGGTGATACCCTTCAGCCTTATAAAAATCACCAATAGGAGAAATTTCAGTAACAATTGGTTTTTCAAACGTTTTTAAATCGGTAAGCTTCTGTTTGTAATATTCGCTTCTTTCCTTCTGAAATTTGGAATGGTAGTAAATGACCGAACGGTATTGTGTTCCAACATCGTTCCCCTGCCTATTAAGTGTTGTTGGGTCATGGGTTTGCCAAAATACTTCCAGCAATTCGTCATACGAAACCACAGTAGGATCAAAAGTGATTTGACAAACCTCTGCGTGTCCGGTTGTTCCATTACACACTTCTTTATAGGTTGGTGACTTAACACTTCCTCCAGAATAGCCACTAACGACCGATTGCACACCATTAATTTGCTGATAAATGGCTTCAACACACCAAAAGCAACCGGCTCCAAATGTTGCTGTATCTAGTTTACTATTTGTATCGTTTATCACAGTTTTCGAATTCGTTTTTTCTTTTTTTTGGCCACAACTTATTAAAGCTATAGACATAAAAAGCAATATTAGCGTCTTTGTTTTAGTTACTATCATTTAGTAAAGTTAATTGTATTAAAACTGTTCCAAAAAAATGAATTGGATAAAAAGACAAATTAAAAAGTTTAGAGAAAAGAGCCTCTTTCAAAAATCAATAGACCTCTTGTTTGTCGGATTTATTGCATTAATTCTATTCCCTAACGGCAGAGTCGTTGTACAACGAGTACTGTTACACACCGGTTTATTTAATGCCAATATGGAACAAGTGGATCGAACTCCCATTCATGAATCGGATTTTAATCACCTGATCTTTTTTGATGATCAACAAGTGAAACACAGTTTAGCCGAATATAAGGGACAGGTTATATTTCTTAATTTCTGGGCAACCTGGTGCCCACCATGCCGGGCAGAAATTCCAAGCCTTTCAAACTTGTATGGTAAAACCCATAAGAAAGAGAATTTGAAGTTTCTTTTTTTGAGTTATGAAACTCCTGAAATTGTTTCCGCATTTAAAAAGGACTACGAAACCCAATTGCCATTTGGCTATCTCGTCAATACCCCTGAGGTACTTAATCCGGCTGGCCTTCCCACCACCTATATCATTGACAAACAAGGAAGAATTGCCTTTTCCCACACTGGGTTAGCCAATTGGGATTCGGACCAATTTTATGAACAATTGGAATCGTTAATAAAAGAGTAAATCCGCTGAAATTCATACTATTTCGCAACTATTTTTGGCTAAAATTTTGTGAAATTGAACTTAAATAAATACACTTTCGGCAGGGAATTAAAGCTTCTCGTTTCTATTTTTCTCATTGCAATTGGCCATTTATCCTACGGGCAATTTGTTGATACACTTCACCTTACGGTAGATCGTGGTTATTCGGTATTTGGAATTAGCAACCACAACTGCAAGGAAAACCATTTTGATTTGGGATGTAAAATGGATGGTGAGAGCACTTGCTTTGTTTGCAAGGTTGCCGAGAACGAAACAGATTCCATTTTGATGTACAAAACAAGAATTCACGATTCCCTGTACATTTACATACATGATAAAAAGGGAACCTTAAGGCTTAAGTATTTGCAGCCACACGGCAAATCGATCATAGGTCGGGTTCATGTTTATGATAAGAAAGGGGATCTCATCAGTAAGGAGTACTACAGCTACGGCCACTTTCATGAGGATGAATCACCTAACCATCACAACATCAATCAAGACAAACCCTTTCGCTCCGGGGTATGGGAATATTATAAAAAAGGAGAATTGGTTAAGAAGGAAAGGTATGAGTTACTTCATACCAAAGATGCCAGTTCATATTTTATATTGGTGAAGGAATATGAGTTTCACAAAGGATCTACACACGTTAAAAGACACAACGAATACATTGTTGGTATCGAAGACTTTGTCTACTTCCACAAACCCGTAAAGTTTAAAAATCCGGTTTATTCGGTTAAGGGACGAAACGCTAACTAGTGGTCTAAGAATACCTTGGTGGAGAGCAGTTTAGCCTCTTCAAATTTTAAAGCATCTAGTTCCAGATCCAGGTTAATTCCCTCGGCAAAAGAAAGTACTTCCTCAGTAGCCATGTTACCGGTTAAATCATCAGTAGCCATGGGGCAACCTCCATATCCCTTAATTGCGGAATCCATTCGACGACAGCCAGCATTGTAGGCACTTTCTATCTTTTCGAATCGGGTTGTTGGTGTACTGTGCAGATGTGCTCCAAATTCTACCTGGGGCAATTCTAGAATTAGCGTTGAAAATAAATGATGAATGTTATCGGGGTTTGAAACACCTATGGTATCTGACAAGGCCAGAATTTCAATTCCCAGGTCATTGGCCAGGCGTGTACTCCAGGAGGCGGCTATTTCCGGGCTCCAGGGTTCTCCATAAGGATTTCCAAATCCCATGGAGATATAAATAACCAGCTTCTTTCTATGCTGATCGCACAATCCTTTAATCTCCTCTACCCGACCTAGTGATTCTTCAATACTGGAATTTGTATTACGTTGCTGAAATTGTTCCGAAATAGAGAACGGAAATCCGAGGTAATTTATCTCTTCAAAATTGCAGGCATCTTCTGCCCCTCTCCGGTTAGCAACGATTGCCAGCAATTTGCTTTTAGTATTGTCCAGTTCAAGTTTGTCAAGGACTTCAGCCGTATCTTTAAGTTGAGGAATGGCCTTAGGAGAAACAAAACTTCCAAAATCAACTGTATCAAAACCTACCTGCAATATGGCATTGATGTAGTCAATCTTGGTTTGGGTAGGAATCCATTCCTTAATCCCCTGCATGGCATCCCTTGGGCACTCTACAATTTTCATCAACTAAACTTTAAACAGTGAGGTTTCCGGAATATCTCCCTTATAACGGCCTGTTGATCGTCCGGTTCCCTTTATCAATATCTCCGAAGGGTTTGCCTGCTCTACAAACAGGTATACAAAAACCGCTTTCTCATTCACCTCGTAATTTAAGTTGGCCAACTGCCCGTTTTTAAGCACTCCGGATATTTCTTCCTTAGCAATTGGAATAGAAAGCTTTATTGAATAATCGTTCCCTTCTCCTGCTTCTATAGACAGCGAATATTTACTGTCCTTAGATCTCCATATGCCCAACAATCTCATTTTCCTTTAATTATTAACCATCCGACTCAATTACCTCAGCATCGGTAGTCCCCTCATTGGTGTTTTGGGCTGATTTCTTTTCTTGTTCACCTGCCTTATCTTTCCCTTTCAGGTAAGAAGGTAGATTCATTCCAGCTAAATCGAACAAATCATCCAGGGGTGGGATGGTTTTCATCAAACCAGATACGAAATTGGCTGTTGAGGTATTTCCGTCTCCACCAACTCCGTCTCCTTTACCTGAATCCCAAACCGTAACCTTATCGATTTTAATATCTTTAACTGCTTCTACCTGGGTCTTAACAATCTCAGGTAATTTCTCAATTAATAGTAAGTGAAATGCATTTGCCGGATCTCCACCTGCTGCTTCTACTACTTGCTTGTAACCATCAGCCTGCTTTGTCAATATTTCATGTAACCCTTTCGCCTCAGCATTCATTTTAGCGAATATCGCATCAGCTTCCCCCTTGGCTTGTTCTCTAATTTTTTCAGCCTCAGCCTGTGCATCAATAATTGCCTTTTGCTTTGAAATCTCTGCAGGTACAACCACATTAGCAACCTGAGTTGACCTTTCCCTTTCGGCACGCTCATTTTCTGCGGTTTTCTCTGCTTTGTATGCCTCTTCAAGTGCTTTTGCCTGCTGTACTTTTTCCGAAGAAACTGCCAACTTCAATGCTACTGCTTCCTTTTCTCTCCTTGCTGCATCAGAATTGGCAATTTCAATCTTGGAAGTGTTTTCTCCTTGAATTGCAATCGAATTGGCCTCTGCAACTTTAATCCTGGTATCCCTAGAAGCTTCCGCCTTTCCAATGGATTCATCCTTGCCTGCCATGGCAATATTAACTTCTCGATCCTTTTCTGCAACTGCAATTTCAATGTCCCTATCCCTATTGGTCTCCGCAATTTGAACGTCTTTCTGACGATCCGCTATTGCCTTACCAGTTTCTCCAATTTTCTCCTGTTCGGCTACACTTACAACAGCCTCATTAATGGCTTTTGCGGCAGCTTCCTTACCCAATGCTTCGATATACCCCGACTCGTCCTTAATATCAGTTACGTTAACATTAATCAATTTAAGGCCAATCTTTTTGAGTTCTGAATCTACATTTTTAGAGATGTTTTCCAAAAATTTATCGCGATCCGAGTTGATTTCTTCAATTCTCATGGTAGCAATAACCAGCCTCAATTGTCCAAAAAGGATGTCTTTTGCCAGTTCCTGAATTTCCTGAGAAGAAAGCCCTAATAACCTTTCTGCAGCCGCGTTCATGTTATCCGACTCGGTTGAAATTGCAATGGTAAACCTACTGGGAACATCTACTCGAATGTTCTGCCTACTCAAGGCATTTGTAAGATTAGCCTCTATTGATATAGGCTTTAAATCTAAATAAGCGTAGTCCTGAATGACTGGCCAAATAAAAGCTCCTCCACCATGGACACATTTAGCAGAGCTCCCACCAGTTTTTCCATAAATAACCAGGATTTTATCCGATGGGCAACGTTTGTATCGGGATACCAATACCGAAATGGTAACAAAAAGAACTATGGCTGATACTGTAATGTAAAGAATTGGAGTCATTCAGATTTATTTTAAAGGTTTAACTATTAGTAAATTATCGTCTTTTATTGCTATAATGGTAACTAAGGAACCGGTTGCAATGGAATCTCCTTCGGTAATGGCATTCAACTCGTGATAGGAACCTCGAATGCTTACACTTATCTTTCCCATTCCCTGTCTGTGCGAAGGAATTTTTAAATAAACTTCACCTGTTTTGTTTATAGCATCTTCAAGTTTAAACGAATTATTCTCTTGCAGTTTCTGGATTTGACCAATGATAACAAAGAATAAAAACACCATTAAAACCCCCAGCAACGTGGCTATTATAATTAAAATGGTATTGTTATCGATCACATCCCAAAAAGAAATACCTCCCCAGCTAAAGCCCAATAAAAAATTAATCAGATTTCGAAAAGAAAACAATTGGAAAGCAGAATCACCTCCATCCATGTCTCCATCGAAATCGGCATCTAAACCATCGGTGGCATCAGCCCCCATAAAAGTAAGAACTGTTTGAATGGCAAATATGAGGCTGCTACCCAATGCAATGTACCAAAATGTGCGAAGGAGTGTATCTAAACTTTGTAAATATTCCATTGAATGTAAGACCGTAAATTAGTATAGATTAAAGTCGACTCTCCGAATATAGAATATTTTGGCTAGACAGTACCTGACTTAGTATCCAGGAATTGTTAACGAAATGAAACGGGTTAAAACATCCAGACATAAACTACCCAAAACAAAATCCCTACATTACTTAGTATAAAAATCTTGCGCCCATGAATCCTATCCTCATTGGAACATACATAAACACGATCGCCATTGGGCAATGTTTTCTTGAAATTCCAGAGGTACCAACCGATTCCGTATCCAAACCAACCTCCTAATACGGCTGTGATGTATCCCAGAACAATCCAACCCTTCTGAACCCTTTCCGGCTCTGCTAAATCCCTTAAATGAATAGCTCGTAAAGAATTGAGAAATTCTTCGGTTATCTCCTCACCTCTATCGGTCAGAATCTTTTTTGCCAGTTCGAAGTCGAATGCACTCCATTCTTCCTTTTTAAGCAATATTTCATACAACTCGTCATTAGAAAACTTAAAGAGGTAATGATCGGGATCTACATCGTCCAACACCTTATCGGCGTCTAATTCCAGAATTTTATCGACTGCAACAAACTCATCAGACTTAATCTTCAGCTCAATTCGTAACTCACTGGAAGCTCCTCCGGTTAAGGTAATATCTACTGATGGTCGATTATCGGCCAACTGATACTCGATGTTGTTTTCCTTTAATATGGAAGCCACCCTAAGCGCTTCTTCCTGATTGATAAATGCACGATAGACAATAAATTCAGACATTCCACTAAGTTAAGAATATCCTACTAATGGGTGTCATCGGAAAATTGAATGTCAATTAAATGCAAACCGGAAGCAGGTGCAATTACGGTTAACGGCTTCTTATCCATAACAGTTGATACGGAATATTGCAGTCCGTCCAGCGAAGTATTCCCTTTTCCTAATTCAAACAACTGGCCCATCATTAAGCGAACCTGATTGCGCATAAACCCCTTGGAAGATACTTTATATACATAGGTTTCCTCGGGAAAAAAACTGGCGGTTAAAACATCATTTTCAAGGACCTCACTTTGTTCAATGTTTCTTATAAATTCTGTTCCCGGTCGGGGTTGAGTACAGTATTTGTCAAAATGGTGCTCTCCCAGAAAAAGAGCTGCTCCCTGCTGCATAAGCGAGATATCCAGGCGATCAGGAACCGTGGTAACAAAGGCAGCGGAATAGGGATGTGCTTTAGCCCCAGATGCAAAATAGTAGTGGTATTCTTTTAGTTTAGAGGACTGAATGATATTAAAACCAGAATTGGTTTCTTCTACTTTAATTGCCCGAATATCGGCAGGTAAGTTTGAATTGAATTTTTCCAGAAAGTCTGCAAAACCCAATGGTTTGTTCAGGAATAATTCAAATACCGAATGCTGTACAGAAACCTTTGCGTCCGTCCTGCTACTCCCCATAGTTTTAAATTCGTCGTTTCCAAAAACGAACCAGAGGGTTTTGTCAATCATTTCATGAATGGTTTTGACATCCTTTTGCTTCTGCCAGCCGTGAAAACGAAACCCCAGGTATTGAATATGAACTAGGTATAGATATCGGTATTTTGCCATGAGTTACAAAACAAAGAAATATTGGGCAACCCCGATGAATGATTGCCTGGTTTAAATACAAAATAGAAGGTTGTAGAATAATATAGAATAAGTAACTTGTTCGTCATTCCGTAAACGTAATCGAACCAAGCCGTGAAGCGGATTGTGTGAGATAGTTATACGGAATCTCCCTAAATCATTGAAGAGATTCCGTAAAGAAGTTTCGCTACTTCCCGATTATCATCGGAAAGGCTCATCGAATCTTACGGAATGACGAATAACACAATGAAATTGAATAGTCACATTATTCTGCAATAGCGCATAAAAAAAGCCTTACACAACGTGCAAGGCTTTTTGTAAAACGTCACCCCTTTTTAAGGTTTCGATTGTAATATCTTGACTATCAAGAATTTAAGCGGTCCGGACGAGACTCGAACTCGCGACCCCATGCGTGACAGGCATGTATTCTAACCAACTGAACTACCGGACCTTTTTTAAGTCCTGAGGACTTAAAATAATGAATTGCTCCAAAGATCAATTCAATGTTTTATAAATTCAGAAATTAATCTGTTTTAATAAGAACTACCGTCTGTATTCAAACGGACGGCAAAAGTAATCCAATTGCATTATCTGCAAAGGAAAAAATAGATTTTTTGATGTTTTTTTTCTTATCCATATTTATTGCATTTAATGCATGATATTGTCCAAGTAAACCAGGCCACATTCGTCTTCTCCCTAACCTTTTCTGACTTAGACAAATAAAATTTGAATTCCACCCCATAAAGGAGTTATTTTCACCAACTCATTATTTGATGGTATAAACATGAAGATTCCATTTAGCTTATTCCTTTTATTCCTATTGTTCTGCTATTCTGGTTATAGCCAACAAGAGAAATACTCAAAAATTCGTATTCAACTGGAGGAGGAAGCTACTCTCGAACAGCTCATTCACAAAGGACTACTGATCGACCATTTTTCCAAATCGGAAGAAAACAGCATTGATGTTGAGCTAAGTGCCACCGAGATTTCAAAACTCGATCAGTTACAGGTCTCCTACGAGGTTATTGTAAGGGACATTGAGGCTAACCTAATCCGGTCCAATCAAAACTTTAAAGAGGATTCCCGAGCAGGTGGCGTCTGCGATCTTAAAAACTTTACATACGGCACCATGGGCCACTACCATACACTTAATGAAGTGATGGAGCAACTGGACTCCATGCACACCTTGTTTCCAAACCTAATTAGTAAAAGAGACAGCGTAGGCCACAGCATTGAAGGACGAGCCATTTATGCGGTTAAGATTTCGGACAATCCTGCTACCGATGAATCATCGACAGAAGGTGTAGTTTACTACGATGCCCTACATCATTCCAGGGAACCCATGAGCATGGAGCCTCTACTCTACTACATGTGGTGGTTGCTAGAGAATTACGGAACCAATGCAGAAGCGACCTATTTGGTTAATCACAGGGAACTTCATTTTATTCCGGTGGTTAATCCTGATGGTTACGTCTACAACCAAACCATAAAACCAAACGGCGGTGGTATGTGGCGCAAAAACAGAAGAGATGTAGGCGGAGGTGAATACGGTGTTGATCTCAACCGAAACTACAGCAGCCAGTTTGGAAACCCAATTGGAGCAAGTTCAGATTCTTCGTCGAGTAGTTACCACGGTAAGAGTGCATTTTCGGAGCCTGAAACACAAGCGGTAAGGGATTATGTAAATGGAATTAAACCTTCTATTGCATTTACCAGCCACAGCCACGGACAAAAGTTTTTGATTTCTCCCGGTTGTAGACTACCCAACGAAGATTTTGAATCGTATGCAGAGTTTTCTACGGAATTTGTTACCAATGCTTTTGATGGCTTTGGCACCACCTACGAAATGCTGAATTACACCTCGTGTGGAACCACCCGACATTTTATGCACGATGAAGGAATTTACAGTTGGACTCCCGAAATTGGCTCTTCCTTTTGGCCAGCAAAAGAAGAGTTCTGTTCTACGGTAAAGAACTTTCAACCTGCGCTTCGTTACATTGCCCATATGGCAGGATCAAGTCCCCGAATCAATGATTTTGAGGTATTGGAAGGAAGTTCTACCCAGCCAGGAGATACCGTTTCTATTGCCGTACGAATTAAAAATCGAGGATTGAGTTTTAACTCCGATAGTGTGACTGTTGAACTAACTCCAACTACGTCAAATTCAACTGTAGTATCATCCACTGCATTTCACAACTCTATTGGCAAGCGCAACTTCAGCACGGACACTTTTAAGGTTGCGCTGGATGCCAATGCAAAGGATTTTGACCTGGCTTCTGTTAAAATCACGGTTAAGGAGGGAGAATATATTAGCGATACGGTAAGTAAGAACATAAACATTGGCAAGTTTACCACTCTTTTTAAGGACAAGGCCGATTCAGGGTTAAGCCATTGGATAAGTCCCTCCTGGGACACCACTTTTATATCCATGCAAAGCGGAACGCACTCCTTTGTGGATTCACGTTATGGCAATTACAAGCGAAGAGAAAACAGCTTCATGATACTGGACTCAACCCTTGATTTAACCAACAGCATAAAACCAATTTTAAAGTACAATGCTAAATGGTCGTTTGAAGATCTTGATTATGTTTACTTACAAATTAGCGTGAATAGTGGTTTCTGGACCACTATAAAACAGTATACACAGCACGAGTTTTGGAATCAGGAGCAAATTGATTTGAGTGCTTATAAGGGGCAAAAGATTAAACTTCGGTTTAATCTGGTGGCTGATGCGGGAGTTCAAAGTGATGGATTCTATTTTGATGACTTTGAAGTGGTAGACTATACCGGGTTTAAAGAAATAGACCCTGCTTCCCTGGCAGAACATGATTTGATGAACGATGTCGTGATCTATCCTAATCCTACTGATGGAATTATTTCCGTTAATATGGCCTCTTTTACTCATTTGGATATGAAAATCTTCCACTGTACCGGAAAACAAGTCCTTAGTACATCGCTGGATCAGGAATCTTTTTCGGTGGATATTAGTGATCTTCCTGCTGGTTTATACTTTGCCAATTTTACCTATGAGGGCAACAGCAGGACGAGGTCCGTTATTCTTCAATGACCCTTAAATACATGCAACTCTAAAGCGTTAACGGCGGGCACTATTAAAGGATAATCTAGAAATAACGCTAGATTCCTGCTTTATGCTTCCGCAAAAGCTTCAGCAACACGCGGACGCAGGAATGACGTTTCCTTTTAACTAGATAATTTCTAACCCACATTATCCTTGAACAAGGCGTTACTTATGCCAATTGCTATTAATTAGTGGCTGTTGAATTATTGATCGTTGCAGTTTATCATAAATTTGAAGGGCATCAGTAAACCAATTGCTTTTACAGGTTTATTAATTTAATAACGAAAAACAGCAATATGAAACTACCATCGATACAGTACCTCTTTGATTCCGCTAAAACTGCCTTTCTTCGATTTCCGCTTACGCTTATCAGCGCTACGTTCGGTACGCTGATTGCTATTTATTTGGTAGAATACGAGGATGAAATCACCAACTTTTTTCCGTACATAAATGCTATGCTTGCCTTCGCACTTGGGGTTCCTTCCTTTTTCTGTGTAACGGTTTTCCTGTCAGATAGTAAAAAACCAGCCTGGTTAAAAGCAACCGTTTACGGATTGGTAGCCCTTATCATATTCTTAATCTACCTCTACCTCCCCGATTCCAAACAAACCTTAAATACTTCTATCCCTTACATTCGATATGGTATGTACAATGCCATTGCCCATCTGTTTGTAGCCTTCATTCCTTATGTACAAAAAAGGCACCTCAACGGATTTTGGAACTACAACAAAGGACTTTTTCTTCGTCTGGTACTTTCCCTCTTCTATTCCATGTGTTTGTACCTGGGGATTGCTCTCGCCTATTTTGCTTTGGAGGAGCTATTTGGAATTGATATAGACGGTGAAACCTATGGACAAACCTGGTTTACCATACTGGGCATTTTTAATACCTGGTTTTTTGTTGCCGGAATCCCTAAGGATCTTAATCAATTGAATGAAATAACAGTCTATCCCAAAGGCTTAAGAATATTTACCCAGTATGTGTTGCTGCCCCTGCTAATTCTTTATTTGATAATTCTATACGGATATGGCGGCAAGATTCTTATTGAAGGCGACTGGCCCAAAGGAATTGTATCTTACCTCATTTCCGGAATTTCAGTCTTTGGCATATTTACCATGTTGCTTATTTACCCTTTCCGGGTTGAAAAAGACAAGGGTTGGATTGGGAAATTTTCGACCTGGTATTACTATTTGCTTTTTCCCCTGGCGTTGATGTTGTTCATTGCTGTTGGAATCCGAATTTCTGATTATGGAATCACCATTAACCGGTATGTACTGGTAATACTTGGAATCTGGCTCACCATAATCAGTATCTATTTCAGTATTGGAAGGAGTAACATTAAGGTTATTCCTATGCTCCTGGCGTCGTTCTTAGCCTTGATGTCCTTTGGACCCTGGGGAATGTTTAGCGTGAGTGAGAGAAGCCAGGTAAAGCGACTGGAAACTATTCTTACCGAGTATGGAATCCTTAAAGACGGTAAAGTTCAAAACGAAGTGATCTGGATTCAGGATAGTTTGCCCCAATATGAAACCCAAAGGCCAAAAACCAACATAGGCATTATGCCCGATTCGGTTCACAATGAAGTATATTCTATTATGGACTACCTGGACGATAATCACGGTTTTGAAAATATTCGCGATTGGTTTTCGCAGGACCTGCAACAATATGCCAAAATACATAAGGATAGTTTTCGGTATTCCAGTGAAAATGGGCTCTATATGAAATCATTGGGAATTCCTGACTACCATATATATCCAAATGATATTGAAAGCTATAATTATTTCGGAGGATATTATAGACTATTGTCTTTGGACGGGTATGACTACCTCTTAATGAACCAGAATCTTCGCTTTAGAAAAAAATGGGATTCGGATATCAAAGAATATTCCGGAAGCAGATTTTACGATTCCTCCAAGTTTATGTTTAATGGATTGCAACACAGTATAAAACTGGATTCGGCAAGTTTAAACCTGGTTTTAAGGTCGCCACAAGACACCATTGTATTTCCATTTTATCAACTTAAAAACAGGATTGTCGAAAAGTATAAACTGAAGGGTTCTACAAGTGATATCCCTCCCGAAGAAATGAACCTAGTTGGAAGTTCGGAAAACCTGAGAGTAAAGTTGCTGATTAAACAGTTTCGATTGGAAGATGTAACGGATACCGATACTACGCAAATTGATGAAATCGATTTTCATGTATTGCTGAAATCACTAAACGAATAGAATTATTGAATCAAGAATTAAATCAAACGATTGATGGGCGAATATTATCATACCAAGGAATCCGTAGAAGAATACATTCACCTGGCCAAAGATGTAAACGGTCGGCAACTTATTAATCAACTGGAGCAGGTATTGCCAAAAAAATCTACCCTCCTGGAAATTGGTTCAGGCCCCGGAACCGATTGGAACATTCTGAATAAAATCTACACTGTAACCGGTTCCGACAATTCAGCGAAGTTTATCGATCATTTAACCTCCAATAACCCGAACGGGGAATTTTTGGAATTGGATGCTGTAACTCTAAATACAGATAAGAAGTATGATGGAATCTTTTCCAACAAGGTGATGCATCATTTGACTGATGATCAGTTAACTGGTTCCATAAAAAGACAGCATGAAATTTTAAACGACAAAGGGGTTCTCTGCCACTCTTTCTGGAAAGGAGAAGGTACCGAAATCTTTAAGGGAATGTTTGTCAACTATCACCTGGAGGAAGAAATAAGGAAGTTTTTTGAACCCCTTTTCGAGATCCTATTCCTGGACAGTTATGCTGAGTTTGATGCTGGGGATTCCATTCTTTTAATTGGAAGGAAAAATTAGATTTATCCATCAATCTCCTGATTATAGAGTTTTATAAATCGTTTTAAGATTAAAAAATCCATTTTATTATCTCCTTTTAACTCACCCGCAAGTATTCGCTCCTGAAGTTCGGGAACATCGGAAAACAGGGCAGCCAATTCTTTTTTATGATTAGAGAAATTTAATTTGTAAAGGCATAATCCTCTATTACTTCCGTTATCAATAATATACCTAATGTAGTCGTCAGGTGGACTCCAAAAGTTTGTGTTAGCCGGATAAATCCTTGTCCAATGAATATATAAACTCATTGATCCCTTGATAACTATCTGTGCAAAATCCTGGTTATAAATACCTCGAAATCCTTTTATTCTGAAATGACGTACTATTCCAAATGTATCAGTTCCAATTACGAATGATTTTGTTTTATCTGGATTCAATGCTTTTCTAGAACCACCAGCCTCTTTCCTTCTATATTCTACATACCCGGGCGATGTGTAAAAAAGAGTATATGTTGATGGTTTTAATCGCAGGTAACCCTCTACTTTTTCACCATCTTTATCATAATAATATCCTTTTACAAATGGGGTTTTATCTGCCCTCTGAACCATGCAACCGGCACAACAAAAGGCCATCGCAATTATCCAACAGAAACTGAATATTGACGAAGTTTTATTTTGTTTTGGTAAGAGTATAATTGGCATATACATACGAATTCTAATTTATTATAACTAACATAAGATAGAATTTTCCTTACGCGTAAGGAATTAATCTTAAAGGTCTTCTTTTACGTGTGGTTTTTATAAATACTAAAAATGCTTCAACCATTTCGGCCCCGGGGTTTAAGGAAAAGCGTTGTTTTTGTCCTGTTTTTCGATCCACCAGAAAATAAAACGCTCTTACTCTCCTTTCAGGGTTTGGATTAACCATAAAACTACCTCCAACGGTAAATGATACTCTACTATCATATACCCAACCGACTTCATAATCAATATAGAAAGGATATTCTTCTACGCTGTATTCCTCTTCTTCGTATTCGGTTTTGGAAATCATTTTATACTTTAACTTGAAATAGCGTAAATAATCATCGACAAGTTTTTTGTTGTGTTCTATGCTTAAATCCCAGAGCTTTTCCTCCGCACCACAGATTACCATTTTTCCTTCTTTATTAAAACAGGTGTCATTATAAGCTTCAACTTTTCGGATTAAGAAACCAACGTTTTGGTAATCTTTGTATACCCATTTAACGTATCTCTTATTAGGAGTTAATGCGTCACTTTTCGGTTCACTGAAAACCAAAGAAAACAACAGACTGGATAAAAGAAGTAAGTAATTCATTGGGTTTTGATTACAATCAAGGCTCTAATTTAAACCATATTCCGAACAGGGCATTTCAAGTTGCCTTATTTTTGCTTGGTTTTAATAAAGCAAATACAAGTAATCACCAATAGAAATCTTTAACACACTCCTTTGGGCCGTCTTCAGTTCTTAAGCCATACTTGATGCAGTTTGCTTCACCAACACATCTGATACCGTTAGTTTAGTTTTCAATATTAATCTAATAACTCCCCATGCTGCGTTAGCCTAACATCTGGTAAGAGTACAACTCAAGTCG
>PAVO01000053.1 GCA_002713215.1 Crocinitomicaceae bacterium | reverse complement strand
GCTGTTAGAAATAAAATCATTCATATTGTTTATGCTTTGATCAAGAAGCAAGATTTATTCGAAAATCGTTTGGCTCTGTCATAGAAATCAGCATGACAAAATCAACTAATAAATTGCTCCGTTACAGGTTGTCATCCTGAATGATTTTCGAAGAAAATTGTATCGAAGGGTAGACAACCGGATTAAACAATATAAGCGGAAGCACTCAGAATGATAACTCCAAATACGTCATCCTTATAAGCTTTAACACTATTAATCTACGGTTACCCTTGCTTTTCCAACTCAATTGCTTTGGGAAACAGAATATTGTTCTCTAAATGAATGTGTTGAAACAGGTCATCCTGAAATTCCTGAAGCTTCGCATAAAGCACCCGGTAAGTATTACAAGCCTCAGCCGGTGGTTGAAAGTTATTGCTCAACTCGGCTATTTTTTTAATTATATCTCCAGCTCCATCGTGTTCAGCTTCCATCATGTTAATTGGGTTCTGAATGGAACCAAATGGTGCTGGTAATACAGGCTCATTGTTTCTAATCGAAACCACCATTCTTTTGATGTTTGGAAACAGAATCAGTTCCTCTTTTTTCATGTGTGGAATGAGCTCCGCAGAAATTTCACGAAACAAGTGAGCTATTTCTACTACCTCAATGTAATGGTGTCCATGAACGCGTGCAACCTTATCGGCGTATTCCTGAATAAGGGGCACATTAGATTCGATGTACTTGTGATGTGTGTTAGCAATGTAATCGATTAAGAAATCGAGCTCCCAGGAGTTAAAATCCTCGGTTGGCTTTTTCTCGTTAAATACTGCACTTAACTCTTCAGAAAGCGTTGTAAAATCAATTCCTTTTTGCTCGCATACGGTTTCTACTGTCTTCTTTCCTCCACAACAGAAATCAATGCCATGTTGCTTAAAAACATCCGCCGTTTTATAGTTGTCAGCAACAATCTCGGCTATTGTATTCTCTTCAATTTTTGTATTAGTCATTATTTTATTAATTTATCGTTTTTGAATCTCTTTTTTGAAATAAGTTCTCCTTCTGCATTCCATTCCAGGTAATAGCCATTAAGCTTATCGTTCTCATAGGTGCATTCCGATTTTTTATTACCGGCATTGTCCCAGGTAATCCAAAGGCCAACCCGCTTACCATTTTCAAAATGGCCTTCCATTTTCTTTTTACCGTTAGGATAATACCACACCCATAAGCCGTGATTTTTGGCATTTACCCTAGCTCCTTGTTGCTTTACCTGACCGTTGTCGTATTGTTGGTTATTGCTTTCCCGGCTAAAAAAATGGAAGATGGCCCACGCTATAATAGCAAATGCTGTAAGCATTTTATGATTGCTATTGTATTTAAATACACCTCCCATAAATTCGAAAAGCAATTTTCGAGTATCCCTTTTATATGATAGATATCACAAATACTCCATTAGCAGGCAAATTTCTTGAATATTTAGTTATTTTCAAATGATTATTATCAGGTAAGTGACTTTAAAAACATGCTTTAAATCATAAATCATCCCCCTCCAAAAACGCAATTTTGTGCAATGGCTGAACAAAAGAATTTCGGGTCACAAAACTGCTTTACCGCTATTATTTTCTTTTTTTTTGTACAATGAGTGAACCAAAGAATTTTGTAAGACAGAACCGCCTTACCATTGTTACCATTCTTTTTTTAGCTTGCATATATACCGGTGTAGTTTACACACATTCCTCTGAAGAAAAACCCAACATTACCGAACGAGCATTAAAAGGGCAAATACTTTGGCAAAAAAACAACTGTACAGCTTGCCATCAACTGTATGGGCTTGGAGGATACCTGGGGCCCGACCTTACCAACATTCATTCCTCTCCTAAAAAGGGCCCGGCATATATAAAAGCATTTTTGAACAGTGGTGTCAAAATGATGCCCAATTTCAACTTCACCGAAGAAGAAAAGGATCAGCTGATAGCCTTTTTGGAGGCCGTAGACCGAACTGGCATATACCCCAATTTAAATGCGAAAATTAAAGCCAATGGCTGGGTAGAAATAGAAACAAGAGATGAAAAGTAGAAGTCATTTTTCCTATTGGTTTATTGCGCTCGCCCTGGTTTCACTAGGACTGGCAATTACATTTGGTGTATTGGCCGCCATTCAATACGTATCCCACGATTTTCTCAAGTCGGTAGTTGCATTCAATCACATGCGGCCATTGCACGTTACGTCGGCAGTATCGTGGATTGTACTAAGCGCCACGGGCGGGGTGTACTACTACATTAGCCAGGAAGATAACATGGAGTTACATCTTCCTCTCCTCGGGAAGTTGCATTTCTATGTGTTTCTTTTTACCGGTATTGCCATTTACCTGGCATTATTATTTGGTCAAACCGGAGGTCGTGAATACCTGGTTTTCTCCCCTTTTCTGATTATTCCGATACTGTTTGGCTGGATCATTTTTGGATACAATTATTTCAAAACCGTACTTAAAAATGCAAGTAAATGGCCGGTGTACTATTGGATGTGGGGAACCGGAACTTGTTTTATGACTTACCACCTAATAGAGTCTAATCTATGGGTATTCGAATACTTCCGAAGCGATTACATTAAGGATTTTTCCATTCAATGGAAATCCTACGGATCCTTTGTTGGTGCCTGGAATCAATTGGTCTACGGTACTGCCATTTACCTCATGGCAAGAATTAAAAATGATTCTTCAGTCGGTCGTGGCAAACTGGCCTTTTTCTTTTACTTTTTGGGTATGTGTAACCTCATTTTCGGATGGGCTCACCACACCTATATTGTTCCCATGCCGGAGTGGATTCGTTTTCTGGCCTATGGCACTAGTATGACGGAATGGATTATCCTGTTCTACATGATTTGGGATTGGAAAAAATCAATAAAAATTGGAATGATGGACATTAATTCAATGGCTTATCGTTTCCTGGTTTCCGCCGATAAATGGGTATTCCTCAATCTGTTATTGGCCTTGCTAATTTCAATACCCGCTTTGAACCTATATACGCATGGAACACATATTACCGTAGCTCATTCGATGGGCACAACCATAGGTATTAATACCTCCATTCTTTTCGCTTCCATGTATTTTATTCTTATGGGAAAAGACAATCCTCCAACCAAAAGCAGTGTTTCCTTTTTTAAATGGGGATTCCATTTATTCAATGCCTCCCTTGCTTTGTTTCTTACCCTTTTGTTTGTGATGGGGATCAGTAAAGGCATTTGGCAATACTCTGAACCTCAAATTGCATTTACAGAATTTCAAGACAACCAATACCTTTACTTTGTTGGTTTTCTTATTGCCGGCATATTACTTTCCCTCAGCATCATTCTACTCATATCCCCGCTGCTTAAAAGATCGTACTCAATTATTTTTAAGAAATAATTTATGTGATATATATCATAAATATTACTGACCTTACTGAGCTTGGATTATGATATACAAATTTATATTTGATGTGTAAAAATCGAAATTATGGGAAGACATTCAATTGATATTTGCGACTGCAGCCAATGCGAGAACAAAGACAGTCTTTTTTGTAAACTTTCGGACGCTGAAAAAGACACCATTTCAACCAACAAGGGAAGCAATTTTTACCGAAAAGGCCAGGTGATATTTTATGAGGATAATCATCCAAATGGATTGTACTGCATTTATAAGGGAAAGGTAAAAATCACCAAATTCGGAGACGAAGGAAAAGATCAGATTGTTCGCTTTGCTGGTGATTCCGATTTGTTGGGTTATCGGGCGCTGTTGAGCGGAGATACTTATCGTGGTACGGCTACAGCCATGGAAGATACCCACGTGTGTCACATATCCAAGTCTAACTTCTTTGATGTTATGACTCAGAACAACAATTTTTCTTACGACATAATAAAGCTACTCTCCAACGACCTCAAAAAGTCGGAACAAAAGCTGGTGAATATTTCACAAAAACCAGTTATTGAGCGTATTGCAGAATCGTTACTTATCCTAAAAAATCGATTTGGAGTAGACGAAGACGGAATGCTAAATGTAGTTCTTACCCGCCGGGAAATTGGCGATATGGCCGGAGTTACAACTGAAACCAGCATTCGTACTCTATCGGCATTAAAAAAGGATGGCATCATAGAACTCGTTGGTAAAAAGGTTAAAATAATCAACGAACGGGAACTGGTTAGAATTGCCAACTTATACGACTAGTCCTTTCACTATACATCAGGCTAGCCATTCGAACTGGCCTGCTAATTTGTTTTCCTAATTTTATTTAAGTTCTATTTAGGAATAATATGGGATTTCCTATATCTCCCATCCGCTCTTATTTTTATTGTTTATTGGTTTTAAATATTTACCCAAATGGTAAATATGAATATGGCATTTAGACATCTCTATTTTTCCGCTCAAGCCTTGCTCCGCTGAAGCTACGCAAAGGCGATGCCGCTAAGCTTTCCTTTTGACCAAGGCCTCAAAAGGAAATGAAAATCATTTTAAAACCTAGTAGTGATTATTTATGATACGTACGTTTTAACCCATGGTAGTTTCTTAGATGGTAGATTGTAAGATAGAATGACAATTAATAGTACATTATTCTTAACGATTCACTTTTTAGACCTCAATCGTTAAAAAGCTGATTAAATCTAGTGTTTAAAGTCCGATTTTTTAACATTGGCTATGATTCAAATCATTTCTGATTTTCAGCCATGCCCGTAGCTTCGGGGCTGTTAAATTAGTATGATTACAATGAAAAGCATAACGGAAACCATTAGTAACATGGACTCCTTTGAAACCATAGAATACAAAAAAGGAGAACGGTTATTTGAGATTGACAACGAGGTGAATGGAGTTTACTTAATAAAAGAAGGAAGAATTAAATTACTGCACCTGTTTCGAAAAAAAACACAGGCCATTTGGATAGCCGAACAATCCGAATTGATCGGGATAACTTCCTACTTCAGTAAAGACCATCGTTTTCAATTCTCCGCCGAAGCCTTAGATAATAGTAAAGTAGTATTTGTCCCGGAAAAGGAATTCAAAAATTTATTGGAATCCAAGCCTAACTTTTACCAGGAAATCATCAATAAACTTTGCCTACGCATTGCATTTGTAGAACAACTGATTTTTTCTTTTAGCATTTCCAATACAAAAAAAAGATTAGTAGAAATCCTGTTGTTTTATGTAAAACGACATGGTTCGGAAAAATATTTAAAACTCCCCTATTCCATTTTGGACATTGCTGAAATGGCAGGGTCAACACCAGAGTATATTTTAAAACTATTGAAGGATTTTCATACCAAAAAGATTATCCGGTTAAATGGAAAAGACAATTTGGTGATTGATGATACAGGAAAGTTCATCAACTCCTTTGGCTAGCTTTTCATAACTAATAAAAGGGTATGACCCGCATCATACTTAAGGTATTTACAGACCATAATTTTGCCGATTCGATTAATTTTGCCGGATTTTTAATACGCCATGGATAAATTATTAGCAGAAGCAAAATCAAAACTGGAAGAAGTTGGTTACCTTGATCTGCCTAAGCCCAATATTGAAGATTTAACAGCTGCATTGAATGCCCTTAAAAAGGAAAAAAACGCAGTTATTCTGGCCCACTATTATCAAGCCCCTGAAATACAGGAAATTGCTGATTACGTTGGAGATAGCCTTGGATTATCGCAGCAAGCTGCCAGTTCCACAGCCGATATCATTTTATTTGCGGGTGTACACTTTATGGCAGAGACGGCCAAGATTCTTAGTCCCCATAAAAAAGTAATTCTCCCGGATTTAAAGGCAGGTTGTTCGCTGGCCGAATCATGTAGTGCCGAAGAATTAAAACAATTCAAAAAAAGCCACCCCAATCATTTGGTAGTTATGTATGTCAATACTTCGGCGGAAGTAAAAGCGTTAAGCGACCTGGTTTGTACCTCGTCCAATGCCGAAAAAGTCATTAATTCCATTCCAAAAGACAAGCCCATACTGTTTGGTCCGGACCGAAACCTGGGAGCTTATATTAAATCAAAAACCGACAGGGACATTACGCTTTGGGATGGAGCCTGTGTAGTACATGAAGCCTTTTCACTGGAAAAGCTTATTCAGCTGTGCAAAGAGTATCCTAAGGCCCAAATCGTTGCTCACCCCGAATCGGAACACTACATACTGGAAACGGCTGCATTTATAGGGTCTACAACACAATTGATCAACTACGTAAAAAGTGATCCGGCTGAGACTTTTATTGTTGCAACCGAAGCCGGCGTACTTCATAAGATGAAAAAGGAAGTACCCGAAAAGACATTGATTCCTGCTCCTGCCCAAGAAGACAATACATGCGCTTGTTCTGAATGTGCCTATATGAAACTCAATACCCTGGAAAAATTATATTGGTGCCTAAAACATGAGGCCCCTGAGATTACCCTGGACGAGGATTTGCAGCGCAAGGCCCTGGTTCCCGTTAAGCGTATGCTTGAACTTTCAAGTCTGAATTAGTTTGAATACAAATACACTGGTAATCGGCTCTGGTATAGCGGGTTTGTCGCTGGCAATAAAATTGGCCGAAAAACAGTCTAAGCACAAGATAATTATCGTTTCAAAATCCGACAAATCAGAATCGAACACCTACAATGCTCAGGGCGGTATGGCCGTGGTTCTGGATCATTCAGACTCTTTTGAAAACCACATAAACGACACCCTGGTTGCCGGACATTTTTTAAACGACAAAGCCATTGTTGAACTGGTTATTCAATCCGCTCCGGAACGCCTGGCCGAGTTGATCGCCTGGGGAGCCAATTTCGATGTAAAAGATTCTGGTCAGTTAGACCTTGGCCTGGAAGGCGGGCATTCCAAAAACAGAATCGTTCATCACAAAGACAAAAGTGGAAAAGAGATCTACCGGGCATTGGCCGAAAAAGCTGCAAGCTTTGACAACATAAAAATCCTGGAAAACCTATTTATTGCTGACCTTTTAATGCCTGAATCGAAGGATAGCTGCCTGGGTGCAATTGCCATCGAAAAGAAATCGAGGCGTTTTATAAATATTGCAGCTCAAAATACGGTCATTGCTTCTGGAGGAATCGGCCAGGTATTTCAGCACACTACCAACCCCCGATCGGCAACCGGTGATGGAATTGCCATAGCTGCTCGTGCCGGGGCATACCTTGCTGATATGAACTTTGTCCAGTTTCATCCCACCGCATTGTATTGCAACGAGAACCCTACCTTTCTTATATCTGAGGCGACAAGAGGCTTTGGAGCTTACCTAGTTAATGACAAAGGGGAGCGGTTTATGAAAAACGTTGACCCCCGGATGGAATTGGCTACTCGTGATGTGGTTTCCGACGCTATCCTGGAGCAGATGACCATCGGGCAAACCGATCATGTTTTCCTGGATTGCCGTCATTTGGATGCGGTTCAATTTAAAAAGTCATTTCCCGTTATTCATCAAAGGCTGGAAACGCAGAAAATAAACCCGCAATACGACCTGATTCCCGTAGCACCAGCCGCCCACTATTTGTGTGGAGGAATAGCCGTTGACACCAAAGGAAGGACGAATGTAAAGAACCTGTATTCGTGTGGTGAAAGCTCTCGAACGGGCCTTCATGGAGCTAACCGGTTGGCGTCTAACTCCCTACTGGAAGCACTGGTATTTGCTGACCAGGTCGCTAACGAACTAGCCGGTATCCCTGGTACAATTCCAACGGAAGTGGAAATCCGGCAAACCAACGAAAAGCAAACCGGGGTTATCGATTACGCTAAGATCATTCAACAGGTAAAATGGCTCATGACCAATCGTGTTGGAATTAAGAAGGACATAGAACCACTACAACAAGCACAAACCGAAATAAATGAACTCAAACAGGTGTTTCTCGAACAAACAAACACCCTAAACGCATCCATTTTATTCTATGAAACCTGGAACCTAATTACCGTTGCCGGAGTAATTATTGAACATTCCCTTGAAGCAAAAAAGGATCTGGTTGTGGGATAAGCAACACTCCTCCGATGTACGTCATTCCTGTTTCCGCTACGCTGCACAGGAATGACGATCCCTTAAATAGGCTTTTATGGCACTGGCAAAGTGCTCTGTCACATGGATTGACTATGACTCCCGAAAGGTATTCGTGGAGAAAATGTATCGAAAGGTAGACAAACCTTACTATCATGGAATTTTTAAAAGTTGACCACCCATCCTTGCCCGTCCGACAGGCGGAGATACAACGTCTCGCTGAACTCGACGCCACTCAGGCTGACAACTTTTCTAGACTACGCCTCGGCTCTACCTAAAAAACACATCATTTAATATGACCTAAAACATACACCTATATGCTTGTTTACTAGTATTTTATGTTGATAAAAACGTTTAAAAATCAACAATAAATGCTGACATTTGCACTCCGTCGTTGGATATCATTGTGAAAGATTCAAAGTGTAGAAATTACACATCGAATTACCTCATTTAATTTAATCACAATAATCTCGAAGATGGAAATATTAATGGATACCGTAGAAAATAAAGAGAGTCGTATCGATTCAATGGCAAATTATAAAAGCTATTCGCACCAGGAAGTACTGGAAGCCTGTATGGAATATTTCAATCAGGACGAACTGGCAGCAACCACGTGGATGAATAAATATGCCTTGAAAAACCAGGACGGTGATTTTATTGAACAAACACCTGACGATATGCACCGTCGAATGGCGAAAGAGTTTGGCCGAATTGAAGAAAAATACGACAAGGCCGTCCATTTGAACGGAAGCACCTCCTTGCTTTCGAAATACGGCCAATCGCGTAACGCCCTAACTACGGAGGCCATCTATTCCATGTTTAAGGATTTTAATCAGATTATTCCACAGGGAAGTGTAATGGCAAGTTTGGGCAATCCATTTCGCCTGGCTTCGCTTTCCAATTGCATTGTAATGCCGGCATTACACGATTCGTACGGCGGAGTCTTTTTAGCTGATCAACAATTGGCTCAATTGTTTAAAAGAAGGTGCGGTGTTGGAATCGATATTTCCGGATTGCGGCCTTCGGGAGCTTCTGTCTCCAATTCAGCTGGAACTACTACTGGGGCTGCTTCCTTTATGGAGCGGTTTTCCAATACTACGCGTGAAGTCGCTCAAAACGGAAGGCGAGGTGCATTGATGCTAACCATGGACATTGCCCACCCGGACATAGAGGAATTTATTACCAAAAAACAAGACCTCTCGAAAGTAACCGGCGCCAATGTTTCCATTCGACTTTCCGATGAGTTTATGAAGGCCGTGGAAGACGGTACGGATTATGCCCATCGCTGGCCTATTGATTCTGATAACCCAACCTTTACTGAAACCATAAATGCCAGAGACCTGTGGAATACCATAATTACCTGCGCTCACAAGACCGCAGAACCCGGTTTAATCTTCTGGGATCGTCAACATCACTATTCCACTTCTTCTGTCTATCCCGATTTTAAAAATGTTTCAACCAACCCCTGCTCCGAAATTGCCATGCAGGGTGGAGACAGTTGCCGACTGATCGCCATTAACCTGTTCAGTTTTGTAAAAGATCCATTTACCTCCAAGGCCAAATTCGATTCCAAGAAGTTCTACGAAACTACCTATGAAGCACAACGGCTTATGGATGACCTGGTAGACCTGGAACTAGAGGCCGTAGAAAGAATATTGAATAAAATCAATAATGATCCCGAACCGGATTCTATAAAACAAGTGGAAAAAGACACTTGGGAATTGCTTTATGAAACCGGTAAAAAAGGAAGGAGAACCGGGCTTGGATTTACCGCATTAGCCGATACCGTTGCTGCGCTGGGCATGGCCTTCGATTCCGACGAAGCCATTGCTGAAGTGGAAGGCATTATGAAAGTAAAAGCTACCGCTGAATTCGACAGCTCAATCGACATGGCCATTTCGCGTGGTGCCTTTGAATGTTTTGACAAAAAAATTGAGAATACTTCCGAATTTGTTCAAATGCTTAAGGTTGAACTTCCAACGGTATACCGACGCATGATGAAACATGGAAGACGTAACATTTCCATAAGTACAGTGGCTCCTACAGGTACGTTGAGCATGTTGGCACAAACCTCATCAGGCATTGAACCGGTGTTTATGCTTTCCTACAAACGAAGGAGAAAGGTTAACCCTGACGACGTCAGCGCCAAAGTCAGTTTTGTGGATGATATGGGCGATAGCTGGGAAGAGTTTGTGGTGTACCACGATAAACTAAAATACTGGATGAATACCACCGGGCTAAGTGATGAAAGCAAAAGTCCTTATGCGGGTTCAACGGCCAACGAAATTGACTGGAAAAAAAGGGTTCAAATGCAGGCAGTGGTTCAGAAATACGTTACTCACTCCATTTCTTCTACCATAAACCTGGCTTCGGATGTTACCGAGGAAGAAGTGGGCAACATCTACCTCGAATCGTGGAAACAGGGCTTAAAAGGAATTACGGTGTACCGCGATGGGTCGCGTTCCGGCATTTTGGTGTCCGATGAACCCAAGAAAGAAGAAAGCCTGCAAAGCATCATTGAAAGTGTACCCCCTCCCCGCCCCAAGAAATTGACGGCAGAAATTGTACGGTTTCAGAACAACCACGAAAAATGGATTGCGGTAGTAGGACTTTTAAAAGGAAAACCTTATGAGATTTTTACAGGTAACGCCGAGGAATCTTTCTTTATACCGCCATACGTTACAAAGGGAACCGTAATCAAGAAGAAAAGTAAAAACAAAAAGAACCGATACGACTTCCAATACATTGATAAGGATGGCTACAAGGTAAAGATAGAGGGCTTATCGCGCTCGTTCAACATGGAGTTTTGGAACTACGCCAAATTGATCTCCGGTGTACTCCGACATGGTATGCCCATTCCTTTTGTGGTGCATTTGATCGAAAACCTAAACCTCGACGATCAATCTATTAATACCTGGAGAAACGGGGTAATTCGTGCCTTAAAGAAATTTATTCCAAACGGCACCAAAGCGGCCGATCACCAGTGCCCTGAATGTGACGACCCTGATGGATTGGTCTACGAAGAAGGGTGCTTAACCTGCAAGAGCTGCGGCCATTCGAAATGTGGCTAATGCATGAAACAAGAAAAGAAATGAGCAGTGAAAATTGAACCTGCTCGAAACAATAAAAAATGAATAATAAAAACAGACATAATTTTCACATACCGGTAATGGGAATCGGTTTTACGCTAGACACCCCCATTAAGGTAGCAAAATTTGGAATTTCCTCGGTCATTTCACTGGCCGATGATACACTAATGGAGAAGTTGCGACAACTGTATTGCAACCAATTCAATATTGCCTACAAGGCAATCACCGAAAAGGATTACGATTTTAGGGCAAAACGAATTACCGCCTACCTGGACCTTATGCACG
The DNA here is from genome assembly GCA_002713215.1 of Crocinitomicaceae bacterium. Classification (GTDB taxonomy): domain Bacteria; phylum Bacteroidota; class Bacteroidia; order Flavobacteriales_G; family Salibacteraceae; genus UBA2108. The sequence continues at coordinate 84,173 of PAVO01000053.1, read as the reverse complement.
ACCGCGTTCGGGAACAAGTGACTGAGCTTAAAAAAATCTCCTTTAAAAAGGGAAACGATTTGGTGAAGTACTTCGAAATGCTCCCTGAAGGTATTCCATTAAAAAAAGAATACCTTAAGTATAAATCGATGACCAATTCGGTGCAGAAAAGACTGGCGGAGAAAAAGCTAAAGAGTCAGATTTTTACTGGCTCCATAGACGTAAACCTTATGACCAAACTGGACAAGGTAAACTACGATGCCAATAATGAACCTCTGCCACAAGAATTCAACGACGCCCACGCCGCTGTTCGTGGCTTTGCAAACAGTAAAGTAAAATCGTCACTGGTATTTTCGGCGGGAATGAATCCCCGTTTATATAACTACCTAACTGAATTCGATGGCTTCTTTCCAAATGATAAAGGAGAAGTTGACAAAAAAATCATTCTTAAGGTAAGTGATTACCGGTCGGCGTTGGTTCAGGGGAAAATTCTGGCCAAAAAAGGGATTTGGATTTCAGAATATCGCCTCGAATCGGGATTGAATTGTGGAGGGCATGCTTTTGCCACCCAGGGACATCTTATGGGCCCCATTCTCAATGACTTTAAAAGCAACCGGGAAGCACTGGAAGAAGAACTTTCAACCATCTACCTGGCAAGTCTTGAAACCATGGGTAAAACCATGCCGGGTAAGCAACCCAGCATTAGCTTAAGTGCACAAGGAGGAATTGGAAATGCGGACGAGCAGGAATTTTTAATGGAACAATACGGCCTGGTTTCTACGGGTTGGGGTTCACCCTTCCTCCTGGTTCCAGAAGCAGTGAGCATAGATAACGATACGGTGGACCTACTTAAAAATGCAGAGGAAGACGACCTCTACCTGAGCGATATTTCTCCATTGGGCGTGCCCTTTAACTCAGTAAAAGGAAATACAAAGGACATCGAAAAGCAGGCAGCCATTGACAAAGGAAAACCAGGTTCGCCATGTATTCGTAAAACCCTGGTTTCGAATACAGAATTTACAGACAAACCCATTTGTACGGCTTCCAGGCAATACCAAAGCAAAAAAATAAAGGAACTGGATACGCTCGACCTCTCACCGGAGAAATACAAAGATGCCTTTAACAAAATCGTTGAAAAGGCTTGTATCTGTGTGGGACTGGGTACTCCTTCCCTATTGGTGAATAACCTAAGTACCAAGCTGGAACGGCCAAGTGTTTCGGTTTGCCCGGGGCCTAACCTGGCTTACTTCTCCAAGAAGTTTTCGCTTAAAGAAATGGTAGACCATATCTACGGTAAAATTGATTTGCTTAACCAAAATGCACGCCCGCACATGTTTATCAAGGAATTGGGTATGTATGTCGATTATCTCAAAAAAGAGCTCAACGAACTGGATTTCAACAACAAAAAGCAGTTGCGCTACGTCAACGATTTTGAGAAGAACCTGGTTCAAGGCATTCATTACTACGTAAACCTCTTAAACAACATGAAGGTGGATACCAATAGCATTCAAAAGCAAATCATTAGCGCTTTAAATGCCACCGAAAATGAGATTCGGGCGTTGAGGTTGGTTTCTGTTGGTTAGGCCAAACGATTAAAGCAAACTCAAATTCCGTAACTTGAACCCAACAACCATGTTGGAATTTGATATTGCATTGGCATACCCAAACTTATAAGATTATCTTCTTAATTGGGTTGATCAAAATGTACTATTCAGTATATTAGATGGTTATTGCAAAGTTTTATTTCAACAAAACTAGTTGGCATACATTGAAAATGACAAGGACATTAACGATATTATTGACTTTCCTCACAACAGGAACAATCGCACAAGGTGGTCATACTGTTGCTCATGAGTATTCAATACTGCATGAGTTTGTAGAGCTTAGAATCACAGACAACAAGAAAGTGGAACTCTATATCTGGCCACATGACGACTACTTATTCTCAGGACAATGTATTCAAACGGGCGACACTTTGACCTTAGACCTAAAAGCTAAAAATGACTCCATAGAAAAAAGCTATTCATATCCAACAGACCGAGCATTACTGAAGACGGTTTCAAAACTTCTAATTGTAGGTGACTATTTAATACCTTCTATACTTGCAATTGACACTACCAACTTCGGTGACTCATATATTTATAGTAATGGACATATCAGATATGTCTTGACCTTCAATGGTGACTCGACCTATAAATACAGCCATGGTGACTGTATATCAAATGGTGGCTCCAACGGGCTTTGGATAAAAAGTAACAAACAAGTAAAACTTGAGCCTGACAATGAAAAGAATGTACTCCATTGGATATGTACAGACAATAAACTGACTTCCTGTATGAATTACATTGTTGGAGTAAGAGATGACAAAGGGGTTAGTACCTTCAAATACTTGAAAAAAAAACGTACGCCAACAAAAAATAAAGTGCATTGAAACGCACTTTAATATACTGTTAGCATTAAGTTAATGAAGCTATATAGAATTGCCCTAAGGTTGAATTTAGTTTATGCGATTTTAGGAATAATTATTTCTCTTAATTGCTGGTTCGGTTTTTTTGATCTTTTGAAGACAAGAACACTAACCGATGTTTTCATCCCTTATACCGAAACTATAATGGTTATGGGATTTACGGGGAGTGGAATTCCTGCCGTCATTTTTACTTGGGTAAGTATATTTTTATTGATTAGAATGTCCATTATTGGAGTTTATAAAATGAATAATTCCAAAATTAATTCTAACAACCACTAGTTGGCAAATCTGCCCGTTCGGTCAGGTGGGTACTAGCGGTGGCGTAAATTTGAAAGCAATGAAGATTAATAACCCAATCCTATGTCTCGAAGTATCTGACTCGAAAAGCCTACTTCTCATGGCTGTAAGGCCTTAGCAACAAGTTTCCATGTTCAAAGATCCTAAATCAATATCTATAAAAGCCCCTGAAGAAGTACTAACTGACCTTGAGGTAGTAGTTTATGCTGAGCACTTAGTGGATGGTTCCTGGGTTTTCTATTCTAAGAAAACTATGGATAAAGACGACTTATTGATTAGTGTTTCAATGTCTGAACTACTAAACGTTGATTCCTCAATAAACTCAATTTCTTATCTAAAGAAAGGAGATTCGGCTATAAGACTAAGTGCAAAACATAATTGGAAAAATAGCTATGAGCTTGCAAACAAGCGAATCGAAGATATTCTGGCTGGACATAACGAGTGGCAAGGCAATCAATATAACCCGGGTCATTTCACCGGAGGTAATATTCCGAATTGGATGCATGAGCCAGGAAATAAAACTGCATTTGGTTTACTTTATTTGATTCCAGGTATAATCGGATTGTGTGTTTTACCTTTCGTTATCTTTGATAATTGGAGCATTAAAAACTGGGAAGGAAATATTATGCTTTTAATTCTTATTCCCTTAATTCTTGGTGTAGGAATAAGATATATTTTGAAGAAATAATAATGACCAGTTGCTTACAATAGTTAGGATGCAAAACCAACTTAGACTAAATTTGAAAGGAAAAGCCTCCTACGAAGCAAGTAAATAAACCCACTCCTGTTTAGCTACGGGGCATTAGTTCTTGTACAGGAAAAATTTTACACTAAATGGACGTAATACAAAGAATATTAAATATTGAGGAAGGAAGTTACTCTTCAAGTTTGAACGAAGAGAGTTTAAAGAGAAAGATTGAAAACCTCTTTGAGCAAACAACTTTAAGGTTAGCCGGTAAACTTACAAGCGAAAATGAATTTACAGCTTATGATAAACTGGTTATTATTGGCTGGAACATGCCTTACCTAAGAAGAAAATCGGCTTATTTAAAAGGCAAAATCACGCAAGGACAAAATGGGCCATTGATAAAATTAAAAGTAAACCCAAATTCCATTTTGCCCATTTTTTCCATTCTGGCAATTCTAAGTGGAGTTATCTTTACATTAATAGCACTATCGAATACCCAAGTTGATAAGTTCTTCTTAATCCCTGGACTAGTCTTAATTGCACTGGGGATTGTTTATTACCCGGTGAGTACACTTTTAAGAAATCGTCTACGAAACGAGATGGTGAATTATTTAGATTTAAATAAAATCTAATACTTGTAAATAGAAAACCTAAAGAGCCAACAATACATACTAAATTGTAGCATACCGTGGGATGCTACGCTTCACATACCAAACGTTAATATGCGATTAAACATTACACTGATTCTAATTATCCTGAGTGGAAATGTAGTTTGGGGCCAAAACATATACTTGCTTAAGGGAAATGATACAATTACCAATAAAGAAGTTAATATCCAAATCACTTTAATCGAATCAAACTCGAGGACTGCGTTAACCATAGGAAAAAATGATTTCACCAGAATCAATCCCAAGAGTTGCATTGGAACGGAAATCGTATATAAAGGTGACACGATTATTTTTAACCAGGTAATAGAATCCGCCCCAAATACGTCCCCAGTTTTAATTGACGCAATGAAGAGCATGGATTCCGATTATGAAAAAATTCTTCAAAGAGACTGGGCGGTAATAATTGACAGAATACCTGTTTCAAATAGAATATTATTAAAAGAAGATCACTCGGATGTTAAAGATGGTGTAGAAATTATTGCAATGATTACCGATCGGCTTTCCTGGGTTTATTTATAAAAGCAATAATACCTTGGCAAAGACACTAATAATTAACCACTTACAATAGTCTGGTTTTAAATTGGAAAGCCGGTCAAACCAAATGAATAAATCGGAATCTGCTTGTTGGGTGAACTAGCTATTGTTTACATTTGAAAGGAAATGTCTCGAATAAACTTTAGAATTAACCCTAAGTTTAACCAGTGAGCAAACATTAAAACGAAAACACTAATTAATAAATTCTACCCCTATGAAACAGATTTACATTTTAACGATACTTTCACTTTTTACCTGTGCTAATGTCAGTGCACAATCAACAGAAGATTTTGAAACAGAAACGGTTAACGCAACCTCTTTTACGGACAATGGACAGTCTTTTACCATAGGAAGCATAGCACCGGGAGATACCTGTGAAATAGCCACCTTTAGCGGTGCCGGATGGAATGGCACCAAAGCCGATGAAAAATACATTGATAACTCAATTTCTGACTCGGACTATGATGGCGCCTCTTATTTTATCAGTACAACAGACGGAAAAAACTTTGTGGTTAAAAGCCTGTATCTTTTTGTGTCTACCACTGACATACACAATCCAACAAGTACAACCCTAACGATTGAAGGAAAGAAAAAAGGAGCCAGCGTTTTCACGATAACAAAGGATACAGGCTTCTCGAATGTAGAAACCTTAACTCCTAATAACGGTTATACCTTTATTGACTTTTCCAGTGAAGGAGGTACCGACAATTCAAATAAAGACATAGATGAGCTAATTTTTACTACAACCAATAGTGCGGATTATTTGGCCTTAGATGCCTTTACATGGGATGTTTCAAAAACCTCATCAACTTACGATGTTAAAGCCAGCGGAACGTTGAAATTCTTCCCGAACCCTACAAAGGAATTTATTCAGGTTTCAGGGTTGACCGCAATAGAAAACTACAAAATTTACAACATTCTTGGTACTGAAATGGACAATGGAATGGTATCCGATAATGAAAAAATTGAAGTAAAAAACCTCCCCAATGGAGTATACTTTTTGAAGTTCGAAAACGGAAATACATTAAGGTTTATAAAAGAATAAACCAAAGAAACTATTATTAACAAGGCTTATAACGATGATTGCTAAGGGATAAGCAAAAAATTAGCGATTATTTGTTATTCTACTTCTGGATTAAAAGTATAGGAGTCTTTAATCCATTACTTTTCATATTCCAAATGTTGAGTACAATGAAAATACCAAACAAAATACGCTGGACAATTGCAATACTGACATTCTTGTTCATAGGTTGTTCAACGAACACAAAAGAGGAAGAAACCAACACACAAGAGGAGAGAAAGAATATTCCGGTAAACTCATTGGAGGATGTGCTGACAAACCTTGCACCAATAACAAAGACATTTGAAATCAATCCAACCGAGGAATCTATGTTGACCGGAGATAAAGGGACGGCGATTTACATTCCCAAAAATGCTTTCCAATTCGCAGATGGTACAACACCTGTTGGAAAAGTAAATATTGAGCTCAAAGAATGTTACTCTCTAACAGATATGATTGCGGAGAATATGAATACCTCATCAGGACAACGTATCTTGGAGACAGGAGGTATGATTTACTTCAACGCCACCACCGAAGGAAAACAACTATCCGTTAAAGACGGGAAAGCTTTTGTAATTGGATTTCCTAAGGACGGTGGGACAAAAGAAATGGGCTTGTTCTATGACGTTGCAATAAATGATACTTCCTCCACATGGGTTCCTGATTATAAAATGTACGAGGCCGAGGCACTCCAAAATAATCAAGCAGACACAACATCAAGTGACATGGTTGAAGGGGCCAATGTCGAATATCCAATTGAAATGACAGACGATCTCTATGATTACACTCTCTCCGCTTTGCTCTGGACATCAACTTTTTGGGATTTAATGCTTGTTGGGGAAAATAGAAATATCTTGGATTTCATAAGAGACCCAGCGAATGTTAATGGTGAAATGGCAAGAGAGCTTTATGATAATGGTTGGAATGTATATTATGAAATCAAGATCGACAAAAATGGTAACATGACGGATTTTCAAATAGATCCTCATCCATATCATTTAGATGATAAACCGGCTAATTCTGAACAAGCATGTAAAACAGTCTTAAACCTTTTGAAGTCTGCACCTGCATTTGATTTAAGTACATCTAAAGACGGAATCAGACAAGATTGGGACTACTCACTTGGAGTTGGTGGCAATCGTGCAATCAATTGGGATAGGTTTAAGGCAAAATTCCGAGGTCAGTTCTCAGCCTATAAGGATAAAGCAGTTCAACAAATGGACAGTACAGCTTTGGACTATTATATGTTCTCCGCAACTAAAATGGGCTGGATAAATTGCGACAGGTTTTGGGACATAGATGAGGAAGAGAAAATTGACTTCTTTGTAACAACGCAAACGCCAAAAAACATCAAAGTTCAAATTATCTTTAAGGACATTAACAGTATTATGACTGGGACAAATAAAGAAGGGCGAATCGTTTTCAATAATGTTCCACTCGGCAGACAAATAAAAGTGATAGGCATAAGCTATACTAATGGCAAACCAACAATGGGAGTGGCGCAGACAACAATTGACAAAGATGGTTTCGAGTTGACCGCCTTTAATGAGTTCTCACTTGACGATCTGGAGAAAGAATTAAATAGAAAAAATTAAAAATTGTTGAACTAATATAGGATAAACCGTTTTGAAGCCATTCAATCAAACGTAACAGAAACAGATATTTGGCTAATCTTCCAAAAATTGCATGTACGTACTTACCTTAGTGGTATATTACTAACAATTCTATAATCCAAATTATGCAACGAACAATTATCATTTTTCTTTCAATATGTACTCTAACATTGGCTTCTATAGCCCAGGACAATGCAAAAAAGGCGTACGAAATTGGGCTACAGGCCATAGAAATTATGGATCAGGGCAAGTACGATGAATCCATTGAACTATTAAAAAAGAGCAAGAAACTTGATCCCGATAATTACCTGTACCCCTATGAAATTGGATATGCTTATTTTTTAAAGAAAGATCCTAAAAATGCCATTAAGACACTTCATAAGGTAATTAAAATGGAGGGCTGTAATGACCAATCATTCACCTTGCTTGGTAATATTTATGATATAGAAGGAGATCCCGATAAAGCCATAGAAATCTATAATCTCGGCTTAGGCAGATTTCCCAACTCTGGAAGGTTGCATTTTGAATCGGGGAATGTACTTGAAGTATTAAAAGAATATGAGAAAGCCTTAGCAATGTGGGAAACAGGTATCGAGAAAGAGCCAATCTACCCTTCGAACTACTACACAACCACGATATATTACAGTAAGTACACCAAAGAAAGAATATGGGGCGTTTTATATGGAGAAGCTTTTATGAATATTGAGAGGGGTTCTAAACGAACCGAAAAAATCTCTAAAACACTTTACGATGCCTATTTAAAATCTATAAACATAGAATCGGATAGCTCTGTGAATATAAGTTTCAGTAAAAACATGACCATGAGTCTTCCAACTGAAGGTGAGAAACTTAAATTGCCTTTTTCAATGTCTTATGAATTAACAATGTCAGTAGCCTCTGTATCCGCAATGGAAGATGGTAAAGTTGAAATTGGTTCTCTACACAAGATTAGAAAGTCGTTTATTGAAATGTGGTTTGATAAAAAACACAATGAGGTATATCCGAATTTAATATTTGACTGGCATAAAAAACTAATTGATTTAGGTCACTTCGAAGCCTACAACTATTGGCTTTTCAGTAAGGGAAATGAAACGGAATTCAATTCGTGGTTAGAAGGGAATCAATCCAAATTTGATGACTTCATTTCCTGGTATACGGAGAATCCGCTTCAAATTAGTACTGAGTCCTACTTCCATAGAAACAAAATGTAAAACTGTGGGTGTGAAATAATAAAACATTAAAAATCACTCCCGCAGAATTGATTTTAGTGGTTTTATAAAAATACCCTGAACTAAATTTCCCATTCTTTGAACCTTTTCTTCCAGCCTTTGGATAACCGCCGGGGCAACTTTGCATTGTTAAACTTTAAAACTATTTATTATGAAAACAATGTATAGAACAACTTTAATCGCATTTGCCTTACTTACGGTTTCATTTGCGATGGCACAGAAAACACAGTCTTTTACCATTACAAGGGTAATAAATACCTCTGCAGATAAGGTATGGGCCGTAGTTGGTGAACAATATGGTGACATTGCAAAATCTCACCCCATTCTTTCCGGATCACATTATGTTGAAGGAACTCCAATGTCCGGAGAAGGATGTGTACGAGTTTGTAACATGAATGATAATGGCAGCAAATACACCAAAGAAAAAATGGTGAACTACAACCCAAAGGAAATGTCTTTTAAAGCGCAGATTGACGAAGTAGGTGGACTACCCCTTGAAACCGGAATAAGCTATATGATTTACAATGTTGATCCAATTGACGAAAGCAGCTGCAAAATTACACTCACCATGGTATACCGCACAAGCCCTGCCTTTATGGGAAAAATGGTAAAAGGAAAATTCAAGAAAAATATTAATAATTATGCCATTGCCATTCAACACCACACGTTAACCGGTGAGGACGTAAACCCAGACAATTTTAAACAGATCAAAAAACAATACCTGTAATGATGGAACACAAGGTTAAAAACGCTTCAATAATACTTACAGGAGCTAATGGCAGAATAGGACTAGAAACTGTAAAACAGCTTATCAAGCTAAGTCCTAAAAGAATTGTTTTAGCCTGTAGAACAATTGAAAAAGCTACGGAGGCCATCAAGAAAATTGAAAAATCGGCCGTTAAACTTGAGCCATTTGGAGGTTTTGATATGAACAACAGGGATTCAATTGCAAATGCAGTAGCAGGGTTACCCGAAAAGGAGAAATTCGACATAGTTTTCCTGCAATCTGGAGGAATGGTGGTTGCTGATGATTTTCAATTTATAAATGCCAATGGTAAAAAAATAGAACGGACCATATATCAAAACGTATTTGGCGGATATAACACCGTTTTAGAATTAAAAAAACAAGGTCTGTTGGCAGATAACGCCAGAATTGTATTTGCTGGTGGCGAGGGTGCCCGAGGTATCAAAGGCATGATTAAAAAGCCGGAATTTAAACACCCTGAAGAGATCAATCAATATATTTATTCCGGGAATGGCAGTTACAATGACCTTAACGCTATTGGTGTTTCCAAATTTATGAGTGCCCTGTTGGTTCAAAAATTAGCAGTCCTGGATAAGCAGCATACTTATGTTTGGTTTTCTCCAGGATTAACAGCCGGAACTAAAGGCTTAATTAATGTTCCACAACCGAAAAGATTTGTAATGGAAAAGGTTGGTTTTCCAATGATACAGCTATTCGGGTTGGCACAAAACCCAAGGCTTGCTGCAAAAAAATATGCTGACTGCCTCGATGGTAAATATGGCAAGAATGGTGACTTAATTGGAGCTCCGGAAGGAAAGGCATTGGGAAAACTGGTCGACCAAAAACCAATGAATAAAGGACTCACCAATCGTCAGTTTAGAGATACTTTTTGGAAAATAATCAAGGACAACTGTGGAGATATAAGTTTTAAACTAGTAAAATACCAGAGATTATTATTAGTCCGTCATTCCGTAAACGTAAACGAACCAAGCCACAAAGTGGGTTGTGTAAGTTAGTTATACGGAATCTCTTTAATCCATTATTGAGATTCCGCATAGAAGGTTCGTATCAATTTCGTCCCTCAATTGACTCACCTATTCTTGCGGAATGACGGAGTATCGTACAATCCCACCCACATTATTGGTCAATAGTGCATAAAAAAACCTCCATAGCATACGCCATGGAGGTTTTTACGATTTAGTACAATCAATTAATTCACCGGAATACATATATCTAAAATAAACTTCCGCTCGGGGTGTTCGCGGTAGTCGTTGTAATAGATTTCATAAGGGTTCTGATCCGATATGGAATAGCCATTTTCATTCATCCAAATAAACGCACTACTCCATGCCTTTTCGAATTCGTCCTGGCCAATTTCGAATCGGCTTACAATGGTTTTTCCTCCTTCGATTTGACTGTTTCCCACCTCGCCTTCAGGTTGAATTGCCTTATCGGTAATTAGACCTACACTCATTCGCACCTTGTCAGCATCGGTGGTTTTAAAACTGTCGTGATACACCGTTACCATTCGTGGGTTGTCACCGTCAAAAAATCCTTTTGGATTTCCCCATTGCATCAATCGCTCAAAGGCTGGGCCCAATTCATCTACCCCAAAACAGGTAATGTATGCCATTTCCATTTTTTCCACTTGCTTTACTTCAACTTTTCCATTCATGTTTATCCATTTTTTAAGATTATCAATGCTGCGAACATATTCAGGATAATCCGGAGTTGTTTTGCCCGCCTTGCTCTTCGTTTTGCTCATCTTGCTAAACGAATAATTTTTCTGATTGTAGCTGCTGGGGCTTTGCCCAAAAACACGTTTAAACGCGCGGGTAAAAACCGCATTGCTGCTAAAGCCCAACTCAATAGCCAACGCACCAATATTAACATCGGGATTGTGCAGCAGGTAGTTTGCAGCCCGGTTGAGTCGCTGACGGGATATATAATCGTTTAATGTCTGCCCCACCAATGTTTTAAATATGCGATGAAAATGAAACGGAGAAAAATGAGCAATTCGGGCAATTTGATCCAAAGACAGGTTTTCGTTCAAGTGTTGTTCTATATACTCAAACACTTTATTAATACGTTTAATATAGTCTGCCTGGGTGGAGTTTTGGGGTGCTTTCAAGTCAATAGAATTTTGTCCAAACTAACTATTTTTTGGAATTTCAATTTTGCAATTCTTGCTAATTCTAACCTAAAAATCTTTTCTTTTTTGTCTGGAAGGATGACTAGTTTTACCAAATGACTTTACACGTTATCATAAATTTGAACCGGTGTTGAATAAATCTCTTATTGTGTTCGTAATGCTGCTGAGCTGCTCTTGTCGTAGCACCTTTACTGAAAAAGTAGTTTACAGTACCACCATTATTTCCAACGATGGTGATAAAAGGCTGTACGATTATTACATCAAGAAATATGGCGATACATTGGTAATCGACTACCAACCCAATGGAGACATGAAAAGAACCCATTTAAACGGTTCGTTGAATTACCAATTGTACAAAGCCGAAGACGGAGCCGTATACTTCAATTACCACAATTCAAACGTTGACACTTTTCCTTGTGTAGAATTCTCACTGGAAAGAATCTACATAAAGCAAACTGAGGATGAAGAAATAATTGGAGAAACCTGCAAATGCTTTGAAATTTTAGCGCTGGCTAAAAGTGATGGAGACAGCGTACTGCTTGAAGCCTGCTACCCCAAAAATAAACAGGATTTTTTCCTCAACCATAAACTCTATACAAGCTATCAGGATTACTACGTCCACGAACTATTTAAAAAGAATAAAACACCCTATTTCAAATACTACATTCATTATCCCGAGATTTCAATTCAATACCATGGAGTGAAATTGAATAAAAAGAATGATTGAAAATTGCTAATGTCAACGGTAACCAATAAATGGGTGTATTGCTTAAATTTGGAAGGACGTGTTAATCCTTAAAGAAAACCAATCCTTTTCCAAAGACAGTTACAAACTAATCGGTGCATTGGTAGTAGTCTTTGTTAGGACTTATTCCTTTATTTCTGGCAGGTTTTAAACCCATCGCATTACTGTCGGGATTAGCGATTCTAATTCTTTACGTAAGAAAAAGGGTGACCACCCTTGATCCAGATTCAAAAGAAATAAAATACCATATTGAGGTATTTGGTATAGCGGTGCCATTCACCACAGAAGTCATTCGGCTTGATACCATTGATAAACTCTCGGTTAAATTCCTTATTGAAAACACTTTAGTAACTGCAAGTAGATCAAACGTTCCTACAAGATTTGACATCAAAGAGTATTCTTTGGTTCTTAGTTTTTTAGGCAGTAAAAAGCCATTAAAAATGAAGGTGTTTAATTCTTATGAAGAAGCTTTAAAACTGGGTGAAAAGATCTCGAAGGATTGGAACCTCAGATTGGTGGATTACATAAAAATACGTGATCAGAAAGCCAAAAAGAGAAGAATAGAAAGACAAAAAAGAGGCTTGCGGTAAAACCCTCCCCGATTCAAAATTGCCAGTCTTGTTTTAAGTTTGATGAGTAATACCTTATACCATGAAAAAAGAAGGTACTTTAACGATTCTCCTATGCCTAATTGCTTTCTTGGTCCATACCCAGGTCATTCAGGTTCATCAAGGGTATTGTAAGAAAAAAGAAATGGAGATTCTATCCGGAGACTCCTTGCCCAAGGGCTATGCCATCATACAAATGGGTACTTTTGAAAAAGAGGATAGAGGGGCTATTTTATATGTTATTGGTAATGGCTCTTAACGTATTTCTATGGCTGTTGGTTTCTTATCTAAAAACCAATCTTATGTTTTTGCTGCCATGCTTGTCTTATGCACGCTATATAATTTGCAATGCTGGGAGGGGTTTTTTCGGATGACAATGGATACATTTTTTCGATCTTAGGTAACTTGCTTCTTTTTGGTACCATACTAACAGCAACCATTATAATGGGTATAGACATATTTAAGCACTCCCATAAGGTAGATTATAGTTTGATTGGAGCCGCCAATATTTATTGGGGCAGGGTATTCTATTTGCTGCTTTATATACGATTCTTGAAAAGCTCAACCCAGGATTAATGGGCATCGACTTTGCAAACGATGGTGAAGCATTTTTTAACTGTTATAGCTATAGCTGGTATATTATGACTGGAATTGAAAGCCTTTTACGTCAGCAGTAAATTCCACCATCCGTAACATTTATATTCTAGAAGCGGCGATAGCTAACCCTTTTATCATTTTTATTGTTGGTCGATTACCGGTAAGTAAAAAGTAAACACCAGTTCAGCATCAGCCCAATGCCTGTTCAATTTTTTGGTGAACCAATTCCGCAGCCTCAATAGCATCCAATTCAGCAACCAGTGTATATGGAATAACATCCAAAGCTTCTACTGTAATATCGGCCCTATTATTGATTCTTAAACTGTTTTTGGGAACAGCATCTCGCGTTCCCTTTATAACAACAGGTAAAATATCGACCTGCATTCTTTTGGCAATTACAAATGCTCCCGGCATAAACTTCTTTAGCTTACCATCAGGCGATCGGGTTCCCTCAGGAAACAGGAACACCGAACTCCCTTTTTTAATAGCCTCTTCGCATTTCATCATCATTTTGGCAATGCTTCTCCTCCCTCCTCTTTCCAATTTTATGTAATTGTTCAACCTCATGTTCCAACCAATAAAAGGAACCTTAAAGATCTCAGCCTTTGATACCCATTTGAATGGAATAAACAAAAAGGATGCAGCCATGATGTCCAGATAGGATTGATGATTGGACACAATAACATAGGGCTTTTTCAGGTCCACTTTTTCACGACCCAATGCTTTGATCTTCCAGGAAGGTACAATTCGAATGTAGAGTCCACTCCACCAAAGGGTAAAGTAATGCAGTAATACCAGGCGTTTATCGAAGGCCAGGGTAATAGCCCAAATGACCAACGATACCAAAAAAAGAAACGCACTTGAAACAAACAAAAAAGATATGTACAGTTTACTTATAAATTGCAAATCAACAATCCGAGTTTATCGGAAAGAACCCATCCGTTGGCTCCTTCCAGGCTACAAGATTAGCTCATTAATTGTGCATCAGCTATGATGGAAATCATTCCAACAAACGCTTGGTTCTTGCCATTATCTTGTATGACCTAAAGTTAGAATGAGTGTCTACCGAAGTCTTTCTTACTGTCTGAATACAACCACGGACAACCTTCCGTAATCTTGTTGAACAATAAGGGGAAACCCATACTGTTTAGAGATTTATCAACTCAACTTTTATAGGGTTATTTGCGAAGAATGAGTTAAGAAGCGCTTGCTGGTATTGCCTCTGACTTCATCATTGCAAATGGTCTGGCTAACTGGCTCAATTGGTCCATATCTAAAATTCTGATCTCCTTATTCTCCAGGCGAATGATCTCGCTTTTATTTAGCTCCGCCAACATACGTATCACCGTTTCGTAAGTAGTTCCCGCCTTGCTGGCCATTTCCTTTCGGGTAAGCGTAAAACTTAACATTCCGGGATCGTCGTCCTTATAACCAAAAGCCTGATAAGTATAGTAAATCGACTTTGCTACCCGGTTCTTCACTGGAATCAAAGCAATTTTTTCTTCAGATCGCCTCAGTTCTTCTGCGAAAAACATCATAAGTTGATACGAGAACTCTGTATTTGCCTTTACTATTTGATTGAATATTGCCAGAGGAATAAACGACACTGTGGTATCTTCCAGTGCTATTGCTGATATTGGATAAGCCCAATCTCCTCCAAAACCTCTATGCCCAAGAATATCGCCATCGGCCGCCAATCGAATAAGGGTATCTCGTTCTTCACCTTTAGTTACTACCTTAACCTTTCCAGCATTCACAATATAAAGGCCTTTTGTGGCCTCACCTTCATTAAAAATATGCTCCTTCGCTTTTACTGAATAAGTTTTTTTGTGGAAGTCCACAAACTCCTGCCATTCCTTGCTACAATATTGCTTTAAAAATGAATCCATATTACCCTCCTATGGTAGTCATACTGCGGTTTTTCCACGACTCAGAATCAAATTTATGATCTAAAGATTTTATTCCTCCTCGCGATTCATGCTTGGCCTGAATCGCATCAACTATTAATGGTTTAATATCTTCTCCCCTTCTGAATGGCGTTAAAATATCGAACTCCTCCTGACCAAAAAGACAATTTTTAATTTTTCCGTCAGCTGTTAATCGAATTCGATTACAAGATTCGCAAAACGGGTTGGAAACAGGGCTAATGACGCCAAAACTTCCAATGTATCCTTTTATTCGATAGTTCTTGGATGTATCATTGGGTTCATCGGCAATGCGCTCAACATTCTCAGGTTTAAAATGACCGTCCACGTCATTCATAATTTCCTTGTACGAAAGCATCTTGTCCCAATTCCATTTGTTACCATCAAAGGGCATAAATTCAATAAAACGAACGGCTAAATCGTGATATTGGGTTAGGTTAATAAATGCAGCTATTTCGGAATCATTAACTCCCCGAATGGCAACTACGTTTAGTTTAACCCGAAAGCCTTCCATAAGCAACAGCTCAATGTTGTTTACGATCCGGTCGTAATAATCTCTCCTGGTTATTTCATTGAATTTGAACTTGTCAATAGAATCAATGCTTATGTTAATGGTTTTGAGATTGGCCTTTTTAAAAGTATCAACAAAACGATCGACCAATACGCCATTACTTGTAATAGCCAGTTTTACCGGCAACTGACCAATCCCTTCAATTAAATCTTTTGCATTCTTTTTAATCAGTGGTTCTCCACCGGTTAGCCTGATTTTATTTACGCCAAGTTCTGTGAAAATGGTTGCGATGGCAAGCGTTTCCTCCTCGGTCATAAAAATATTTTTGTCGCGCAATTCAATGCCACATTCCGGCATGCAATAAAAGCATCTGAGGTTACATCTCTCCGTTAAAGAAATCCTTAGGTAGTCGTGTACCCTTCCAAATTTGTCTACCAATTGAGCCTTAGCCATGTGAGCGATTTATTTGCTCCACAATACTACGAAATTCTTCAGGTGATAAGTACTTCTGTGCAAGCGGAAACAAGGTATTATCTTCTCTAAAAATATGAAGTCGGAGCATCTCAGCCAACTCTTTGCCGTTGTGATAAGCTAGGTCAAAGGTCATCGCTTTTGATCTTCCATCTGGTAAACGGGTTCCTAACCCAAGCATATTAAAGGTTAGCGCTGCCAATTGAATAAACTTAACGTGGTCATCCTCCATTAAATCTACCGCTGTTTGGGGGTTTTCACCGGGGCCGTGTTCTCCTGATCGTATTAAAGCATCATGTAACACCGGAAATAAATACCTTTCTTCCTTTCGGTTGTGCGGTGATATATGATCATCGAAGAACTGAAAAAAGCGATTGAACGACTGATTTATTTCACTGCTAAACACGTAGTGGCTTTCCTGAAAATCACTCAACGCCTTTTCAAATTCCTTAATCACCTCAACCAACTCTTCATGTTCTTTTACCAGGGAGGTCAAAAATTCATGAGTCAAGGGTTCCTGCTTAGCCAAAGCCGAGGCTTTATCGTCGTATGCTTCCGGTGGATCCATAGGAGAAAACTCCTCCAATTCGGCCTCTTTTTCAGCTTTTCCATAAACTGGATCAACTTCTTTTAATCGTTTAGCATCAGCCACACCAAGGCCGTCGACACGTTTCCCTGTTTTGGGGTCAATGATTCTCATAGTTTGTTATTTAGAAAGTAAAGTAACAGAAATACGACGCCTTCATGAATGATTTAGATCATATAAATGAAAAAAGAAAAGCCGGCGAATTTCACCAGCTTTCTTCTCAATATAAAATAGTATTGGTTGTTGCTTTTACTTTTTTGTAGCAGAATCGAATAGAGTTGGTTTGATGATTACCATGGCCCAACCCCAATAACTTGGTTCAGATGTCTGACCACTTCCTTTAACGGCAATCATTGTCTCCGTATTAGCCATGTAAGAAAGCCCCAGTTTCATGCTTACTGCATCTACAATCTTAAAGCCTCCGTACAAATCAAACTCAATTCCTAAGCCAGGATCCATAGCCTGAATATTACCGGTTTTAGTTTGTTCTTCCACATCGAGAACATCGGCGGCAGACATAAAGTAATGTCCATCAACACCTACGTTGAATTTCTTGGTTTTGTATTGAATTTTTAAGTAAGCATCCTGAAGACCAACGTTGTTGATGTGGTTTCCTACGTAGAAATAATCCATGTGTCCGTTGAATTTGTGGTTGGTTCCATAAAACGGGTTGAATGCGTGGTTAACATCGGTATACGCCCTAGTTGTATCCGTTTGGCTTTGCCCCGATAGGTATTCATATCCCAATACAAACTTTAGCTTTTTTGTTGCCTTAAAAGCAATTTCCGGGTTAATGTTTAAAGCATTAATCTGTGAATTGGCTGCATCTGGTGCCGTACCAAATTGGTAGTAGAAGTTTAACCTGGCATCAATCATATCAGACTTAAAAGTCAATCGGGTTCCAGCAGTTTGGCTGTAGTTGTCTTTCCAGTGGATCACATTTCCGGCAGCGTCAGTCCCGGTAGCCACCTGAATCCCATTATTTAAGAACAAGAAACTGGCATCCAGTGATTCACCAAAATCTTTGTGTAACCATAAAAACTGGAACGATTTGTAACTTTTTGCAACGCCGTAGTATTGGTTAAATACAGAAGGTCCCGCTGCGTTATAAGCCACCGATAATTTAGCCTGAAAAGTAGAATCGGAGTACATAATCATTGCTGCATCATGGCTTCTGGCTTGAGTAGCCCAATCTACGTTACCAAAAATTCGGTGGTCATCCAAAATAATTTCCTGACGACCCAATTTCAATCCCCACTTCTGGTTCAATTTCACCCGGGCCCATGCCTGGTGTACTGAGCTATATCCGTCAGAACGATTGAGCTGAGAAGTATTGCCCCAAACACGAATATCCTGAAGGCTTAAATAGAATTCGTAACTGTCGTTATTATAACCAAAATTCAATCGAGTTCGTTGATCAACAAATCCAACACCCTGTGTAAGCGAATCGGCCGGTTGGTAAAATCCGTCGCGGTATTCAAACCTTGGTCTATACTGACCGGTTACCTTAAACTGCGCAATGGTCTCCTTCGACAAAAGAAAAATTGCAATAAAAAATGTGAGTCCTGTACTTAGTTTTTTCATATCTAAATTCTTTATAAATGAAGATGTAAAACTATCGTGGAGCGTAAGCCTATCCAATGATACAGGATAGAAGAAAGTGTGAGGCATATCATAAATAGAATGAGTTGACGCTATTCTATTACAACAAAAAAAGCGCTCTAAAGAGCGCTTTTTTTGTACGTGATATTTAACTATTGGCTATGGATTGTCGAATTCTCTTTTAGGTCCTTGGTAGTACCACCAGTTCAAAACGAGGCAAATCAAATAATAGATAGCGAACCCATATAAGGCATACTCGGCATGGCCGGCCTTAATTTGCTGTCCAAATACCTTGGGAATGATAAAAGCACCGTAAGCTGCAATAGCAGAAGTCCAACCCAAAACCGGCCCAGCTTTTTCCTTACTGAAAATGTAGGGAATACTTCTAAATGTAGAGCCATTTCCAATTCCTGTGGTTAAAAACAACACCATAAAGGCCCCAAAGAATGGCCACCAATATTCCAAAGGATCTTCGGACCCTCTGGCCTGTACCACAAAATAGGCTACTCCAAGGGCTGCAATAATCTGAAAAATGGTGCTCCACATGGTTACTTTAGCTCCACTGTTTACTTTGTCTGAAATAATACCACCGACCGGACGAATTAAGGCTCCTAAAGCCGGACCTAAAAACACCCATAGTCGATAATCGGCTGTCGGGAAAATATCTTGACACAACTTGGGGAACGCAGCAGAATACCCAATAAAAGATCCAAATGTCATAGTATAGATTATTGTCATAATCCAATTGTGCTTATCCGTCAAAATTGAAAACTGGCTATTCAAATTCTCCCGAATTTCACCTGGGGTAGCAAATTTCATAAGCAACACTGCCAAAATGATAACAATGGGAAGAACAACCCACATGTTTAGTCCAAGCCCTACAAGAAGGTAGGCACCTGCTGCAGCGGCTAGTAAACCCAACAAAACCATAATGAGGGTTTTACTCACTCCCTGGGCTGTAGAAGGTAAGACAGGAGTTCCGGTAATTACGTTGTTCATACCAATAAAAGCTGCAATTGCAGATATTCCTAACAGAGGAACCCATACCCAGCCAGCATTTTGAATACCTGCGAAGGCCACACCTTCCATGGTAATGTCTGAACCCGCACCGGCAAATACAACTATAGGCACAACCAGGGGAATTAACTTCTGCATGGTGGCAACCCCTAAGTTTCCAATACCGGCATTCATTCCAAGTGCATAACCCTGCATTTTTTTAGGAAAGAAATAGCTAATGTTGTTCATAGACGAAGCAAAGTTTCCTCCGCCAAACCCTGAAAACAGGGCCATGGTTGCAAAAAATCCATAAGAAGTATTGATATCACTTAATCCTATCCCTGCACCGATTGCCGGAATGATCAATAATGCAGTGGTTACAAAAATTACATTTCTCCCCCCTCCCAGCGAGATTAAAAAGGAATTGGGTAAACGTAAAGTAGCCCCGGCTAAACCAGCAATAGCTGGAAGCGTATAATACATGCTGTTAATTTCACTAAGGGCATTTTCATACTCCGGAGTTCCTGGTGTAAGCCCGTTGAGCATCCCAAAGGTGAATCCAAAATCCTTCATGTAGGTAACAAGCATGCCCCACATAATCCAGACTGCAAATGCTAATAACAGAGCAGGAATAGAAATCCATAAATTGCGCCTGGCAATGGCCTTTCCGGTCGAGTTCCAGAAGCCTTCATC
This sequence comes from Crocinitomicaceae bacterium, assembly GCA_002713215.1. GTDB lineage: Bacteria > Bacteroidota > Bacteroidia > Flavobacteriales_G > Salibacteraceae > UBA2108. Next base: position 64,007 of record PAVO01000053.1, on the reverse strand, counting down.
TTCTACATTCCAATTAGAAATATTAATCTTGGGCATAATCAATCATTTTAGATTTATAATAATGGCCAACGACTACCTAGTCGTCAACTTCATCGCTAAATGCGTCTTTTGGTTCTTCCAACATAAACCAACAGAAAAAGAAACTTAGAGCTGCTCCCGCACTTACGATGTAAAAGAATGTTTTAGAGTCAACCAGGGAGAATATTACCAGATAAATTACTGCACCTACGTTACCATAAGCACCAGCCATACCTGCAATTTGACCTGTCATTCGAGTATTAATCATTGGAATAACCGCGAATGTGGCGCCTTCCGCTCCCTGAACAAACATGGAACAACAAATGGTAATTACAACAGATACTACCAACCACCAAATACCACTAAACATGGGTACGATTATTTGTTCTCCATCTACTATCGGCCCATATTTACCGATAAAGGCCATTCCTAAAAATCCTAAGGCAATACCTAACATGTAAATAAGCATGGTTCGTTTTCTATTGCCCATCATATCAGATAATAATCCACCTAATGGCCTGGCAAACAGATTTACAAAGGCAAAAGAACCAGCAACCAAACCTGCCATAGCAGGAGTCATTATTTTCTCTCCTGCATCATTCATAAGCGGTGCAAAAACGCTTTCGAAAAACATGGGTAGCATAGATACTACAGCCAGTTCAGCTCCAAAGTTTGCAAAGTAGGTACTGTTAAGAGCAGCTACACTCCCCCAGTGGTATTTTTCATCTTCCGGAACACCCTTTTTTAAATAAGGAAGATTTATTTGCAAGAGCTTAATAACATGCACAATGTACATGATAGCCAGAATACCATAAATGACATAAAGTACATTCATGGTGTACAAATTGTGCGTTACACCTGCGGTTACAATTTGAACTTTCTGAAGTTTCCAGGCCAAAACACCCATTGCTCCTAGGAGCGGAAAAGACCAAACGATATATTGAATTAAATCTCCATAGGAAGTGACGGTCATCGGTTCAGTTTTTCTGGTTTTATGGCCTGCATCTCCATCAGGATGATCTTCTACAATAAACCAGTATACAACACCGTAAATCACACATATCAGTGCATTTAAGAAAAGTGTCCATCTCCAACTATCAGGACCAAAACCGAAAATAGCGTCCATAATATGAATGGTAAAGAAGGGTAAACTACCGGCGGCGGCTGCAGAACCAAAGTTTCCCCAACCAGCATACAGACCTTCTGCCCGTCCTACCATTTTGTGCGGAAACCAGTTGGCTACCATTTTAATCCCAATCACAAATCCGGCTCCAATGGAACCAAGAATTAAACGGGAAATCATCAACTGCATAAATGAATTACCAAAAGCAAAAACAATGGCTGGAATACCCATTATGACCATCAATCCTGAAAAAACTCTTCTTGGTCCATATCGATCTATCATTGCCCCCACAATAATCCTTGCGGGAATGGTTAAGGCAACGTTACAAATGAGCAGCACTTTTATGTGCGAACGGGTTAACCAATCGATGCTCGACAACATAGTTGTTGCCAAAGGAGCCATGTTAAACCAAACATAAAAGGTCAGGAAAAAAGCAATCCAGGTGTAATGTAGCGTGCGGATTGGTTGTTTCGAAAAATCAAATAGTTTTAAATCTTCAGTCATTACCAATTGTTTTAATTTGAAGATGTAAAAGAACTGCGGATACAGACCTTATGCAATGACCTACTATACAATCGGATATGATGTATATCATAACAATTTTAGCTGTTACCCTCCAATTCAATTGTATCGCGCAATATTTCAGCAATAACATTGACTATCATCATACAATTTTTTCAAATTGAGCTTGAAAAAAACGAAGATGTTTGGGCTCAAAAATCATGTTTAAACCTTTAATGGCTTCTCTATTTTCGTAAACGTTAATTACCGACTCCGCTACCACATCCATGTGAGCCTGTGTATACACCCTTCTGGGAATGGTTAACCTTACCAATTCCAGTTTTGGATAATTGTTTTCACCCGTTTCTTTATTTCTACCTGCGGAAACGATACCTCTTTCCATGGCACGTACGCCTGAATCCAAATATATTTCTGCTGCAAGAGCCTGTGCAGGAAACGAATCCTGGGGGACATGGGGCAAAAACTTCCTTGCATCGAGAAAAATTCCATGAGTTCCTATGGGAAGTACAATGGGGATTCCAGCTTCAATAAGTCGTTGCCCCAGGTATTCAACCTGGCCAACACGTGCACGAATGTGATCGTCCTCAACAGATTCAGCAATACCAATGCTTAACGCTTCCATATCCCTTCCGGCCATTCCTCCATAGGTATGCAAGCCTTCGTATACTACCACCAGGTTTCTGGCCTCTTCAAAAATTTCCTGATCATTTAACGCCAAAAAACCTCCAATGCTCACCAAGGCATCTTTTTTAGAGCTCATGGTTGCTATATCTGTGAGGTCGCAAATCTCCTTTACAATCTCAGCCGTACTTTTCCCTGAATACCCCTCCTCATGTTGTTGAATCATGTAAGCATTCTCCGCAACCCGGGTCATGTCATGTACAATTCTGATTCCGTACTTATTGGTAAGTTCCCTTACTTCTCTTAGGTTCTTTAAGGAAATGGGTTGACCTCCTGCCATGTTTACCGTAGTAGCTATACACACATAGGGGATTCGATTCGCTCCTTTTTCCCGGATTAGGTCTTCGAGTTTTGTCAATGAAATATTTCCCTTGAATCGAAATTCACTCTCAGCATCATGGGCTTCATCAACAATAACATCTACAAATGTCCCCCCTGCCAATTCCTGATGAAGCCGGGTTGTGGTGAAATACATATTTCCGGGAACAAAATCACCCGGCTTAATCAATATTTGAGAAATAATGTGCTCAGCTGCTCTTCCTTGATGAGTTGGTACCACATATTCGTAACCGTAATGCCTTTGTATAGATTCTTCCATGTTGTAAAAGTTCTCACTTCCAGCATAAGCTTCATCTCCCAGCATAATACCAGCCCATTGTCGGTCACTCATAGCTGAAGTTCCACTATCGGTTAGTAAATCGATATACACCTCTTTTGATCGAAGTAAGAATGTATTGTAACCAGCCTTTTTAATGTATCGCTCCCGATCACTTCTGGTGGACATAAAAACGGGTTCCACCATTTTAATTTTATAGGGTTCTGCCCAACTTTTTTTATTCATTGTTTACGATTAAGATTTGCTGCAAAAGTGCGTGCTGGAATTCAAGAAACAGATGATTCAAATCACATCCAACAGTGGATTTGTGCTTACCCTCATGAAGTCATGAAGGGTCAAAGATGATTTATCGGTTATATGATATCAATCATGATTATGACTACCATTATCCGATAACTTTGCCGATATTTTTTTGGTATGAAAGAACTTGATCCCAGCACATTTGAAAGCAGCGAACTCATGGAAGAAACGTTTCGGTTTTGGTTTGCCGATAATGAACACATTCGTACACCATTTCCTTCTTACATTAGGGATGAGCTGAAACAACGTGCGATCGCCAAGTTTTACGATTGGGCAAACGGATTACACGATAAAGCCAAAGACGAGGTAAACGACGAATTAATTGGTGAAAAATTCGAGGAAATTATTTTTGAAACCGCCTCTTCTATGGTGCTTACCGAGGATGAAAGGTTGACTATTTTATATCCTTTTTTACCCCGAATGGGAGATAAAATTTATGAGGACGCTCAGAATGAGGTTGGATTAAGCGAAGTTGTGGATCGAATGATGTTCAAAGAAAAAGACCACTCCTACTTTAAGATAAAACTCAAAAAAGAGGAAGATCAACAGGTTTGGGAAACCGAATTTGCCTTACCGGTTTAAACTGTATGAAATAGTGAGTTTTTGATTTTCTGTTTTCTTAAAACTCACTCCTTACTTACCTAAGCTAAACCCCAAAAAAACTAAGCTATACCTTAATTTTAAATTTCTCCACTTACCCGCGTACCAATCATAAATATCTGTTTATCAGTTATTTAATAGAATATCTTGTTTTAAATCAATTCGATACAAATTTTGACTATTGCCTGTTGAAGTTTGTAATTGCGACCATTACTATTTAGGTTTGGATAGAGAATCAACCACTCACCTGTTAATTCTAAATTTTGGTAGTTAACCCTACTGATCGGTAATGTATAAAGCCTATTCCTGACAAATGTGTTGGGAATTAGATTAAATAGACACGTTAATAACCAGGTGGTAAATAAACAATGGAGTCATCTAATAGCTCGTTAATAACCAAGAAAAGAAATCCGCTAAGAAACAAAAACCAATAAATCTTGAATAAAATGGAAACTACTGAATCATCAAAAGAATACACCAGGAATAGTAAGGAAGTAATAAAGGAAGAGGAAAGACACCTCTTTGAGAGCGAAAAAGGAAGGAAAATCGGACTTGCTGTTTCTGGTGGTGGAATTCGCTCCGCTTCATTTGGCCTTGGTGTTATGCAAGGACTTGTTGCCAAGGGACTTATGAAGAAAGTAGACTATATGTCAACTGTTTCTGGTGGTGGGTTTTTAGGGTCGGCACTAACCTGGGCACTAAAACTTGGAGGTGAAAAAGTTGGTCTGGATGCCAAAACATTCCCACTTGGAAGTCAAAAGGAAATAAGTAAAAATGAAGACAATAAAAATTACCTGTTAAATTACCTAAGACAACATGGTAATTACTTAATGCCCACTCATAATTTAGGTATGTTTTCATTCGTCGCAGTTGTTTTTAGAAGTGTTATCGTTTCCCTCGCGGTATACGCGGCGCTACTTACATCTGTATTGGTTATTCTTAACTCATTAGGTGCTTTTTACCAACAGTCCGGATCCTGGATCAATATCTATTTGGGGCCGGTGTTGGATTGGATTTCCAATACTCTTCTTCTTTCTGACCACAACATTAAAAGTCCATTCTTCCTGCTATCCTTTGCTCTGGCAGCTTTTACCTTGTTTTTGTACCTGGTATTTGCACTTCGCTCATCCTTGCCCAACATTTTGGGAATATCCAAATACGAAGGTTTTCTAAGGGGTCAAACGGTGTTGGGCTACGTTTGGAAATTTACCCTGGTGTTTCTGGTTCTTGGATTAATTCCTGTTACGGTGGATTTTCTCAGGGCATTGGAAATTGAAATCTCAGGAACAACCCTTCCTATTATTTCCGGAGTTGTTGCAGGACTTTGGGAGCATAAAAAGTCACAAGCCGGAGAATCGGGTGGTACTCTTAATTCCATAATTGCATATTGCGGAGTGTTTTTGTTGCTCTTTGGAATATTAGTGGGTACTTTTCAATTAGCACTTTCTGACTTCTATGTAAACGACCTGGGACAATTAAATAAAACCACTTTGCTTGTAACCCTTATCAGTGCAATTGTTCTGGGAGCATTGTCCAACCTTAACCTTATCAGTCCACACCGCATATGGAGAAATCGGTTGATGGAAATCTTTATGCCCAACCCGGAGGCGGTTGACGGCAACAAGTGGGAAAAAGCAATACTTGCTAATAGCGAAGAAACGGGCAACATGGAAAAGATGTGTCAGCCCCCCCATAAAAAGCCCTATCATATCATAAACACCAACGTTATCCTGGTAGATTCAGAAGAGTCGAGGTATAAAAACCGAGGCGGAGATAATTTCATAATATCTCCCTTGTATTCGGGATCTGATGCAACCGGATGGCAAAAAACAGATCAATACCAGCATGCCGTCGGAAGAGGCGGTGTTACTATGGCCACTGCAGTTGCAGCTTCAGGTGCTGCTCTTAATCCAAATGCCGGAGTTTCGGGTGAAGGATTTACTAAAAATGCTGCCGTTTCCATGCTTCTTTCCTTACTTAACCTGGGCTTAGGCTATTGGGCGTCCAATCCCAAGTTTAAACTTTTCAGCATTACCCCTAACCTACTATTTCCAGGTATACCAAGGCTTTTTTCTGAAGGTTTGAATGAAAAAAAACCGTTGGTTCAGCTTTCCGATGGAGGCCACTTCGAAAACTGCGGATTGTATGAACTCATTCGAAGAGAACTGGATGTAGTTATTCTCTCTGACGGGGGTGCCGACCTGGCATACAACTATGATGATTTGGGAAATGCCATTGAAAAAATCAGAGTTGATTTTGGTGCCAATGTCAAATTTCATATTGAGCATTATGGAATAAGCGAGCTCATGCCCGGTTCGTATTATCAGAAGGAGGGCAAGGAAAAAGATGATCCTTATGACCGGGCAATTAATGGATTTGCATTTGGTGAAATAACTTATGCCAATAATAAAAGAGGCTTATTGGTATTGGTAAAGCCCGCTATGTTTTTAAAGCTCGCCACTGATGTGTACAGCTACAAGGGTATACACAAAGACTTTCCACAACAAGCAACCGCCGATCAGTTTTTCGATGAGAAACAATTTGAAGCTTATCGGGAGCTGGGATACTCCATATCATGGAATATGGGAAAATCAGTAGAAAACCCTGTAGTTCCCTGGGACAATATTAATGCCTCAGAAGAATTTAAAGATCTTATGTTTTGGTTTAAACAACAAATAAAAGACGACGATCTAAAATAGTATTGAATGGGTAAACGATTTAGAAGGTTAGAATCCAGGGCAAAAGCATTTTGCTATTCAGGACTCATTATAAGTCTTTGCGGTATCATATATAGTTTTATAGCCATTGGTTTTGGCCCTAAGCAGTTCAGTCGAATGAATTTAAATGAGCGTCTGAATACCATTCAGTCTCACCTTGAATCAGCCACCGGATTAATAGAAACTAAAACCTTCATAACACAAAGCCGCGATTCAGTCGCACGACAAATATTGTCATCGGATTATATGGATTCAATCGACTTAGGAGAAACCGGGCATAGCTATATAGTGGACGAAACCGGCAGAATGGTATTCTACGACAACCGCTACTACTACCACGACACACTTTTAATTGACTCGATTGCCAATAGCCAAAAGGATGGAGGAAATCTTGGTCAATTTATCGACAGCATTGTAAAGGGCCATAATTCAGATACGGCGGGTCGTATAAGGTATTTAGATCAAACCTTATCGAATAAATGGCAGTGGCGGGTGTTTTCAAGAAGAAGCACAACCAATTGGACCACGGTAATTATTTTTAATGAGGAAGAATTGCCCAAAAACTGGAATTGGTTTATAACCATTGTTTTCCTCCGAATCTTTTGCATAACCATTTGCCTTATTTCCTTAAGCTATTTGTTGATTAATTTCCTTTTTAATCAAATCGAACCCAATGGTAAACGCTACTATAAAAAATACCTGGGATCGTTAAGTGCAAGCGTATCATTCTGTTTATTAGTTGGCTTGAGTGCCACCTTGGTAGCTGTAAACTACAACAACATTAGAATTTTTGAACAAAAAAACCGTCACAAAACCGCTGTGGTTGTTGAATACCCGGGAGTAATTGAATACTTAAAAAAGTCGCTCAAAATTGAAATTGAAAAACTTGATCAGGTTACCGATTCTCCCGCTGTGCATTTGGATAATCATATGGATGATTTACATATCGGTTCAGATTCTGCCAAAACGGTTGATTCGGTTGAAAATCATGAATTTTATGTAAATGAAGATCATATTCACCAACTTATGGTTCAGATTAACTCCATGGACCTGGTAGACGCTAACTACATTAAAGTATCGGGCACCATTGCCGTTAAATATGCCAAACGGCATAGCCAACCGAAATTTGCTTTAAACACGGCACCCTTTTATTTTCCTGATGGAGTTGAACAGCAAATTCAATTGTTAGATAGTGGTTGGAAAACGATTCCTGCCAAAATAAGCCAGAACGGCTCTCACAATTATCACGTCACCGACTGGAAATTCTCCGTAAAACTCTATCAAATCCTTGATTATAGATTCTATCCTTTCGACGTACAACAACTAAAACTTAGAATTCAGCACATTGATCGGGATAAAGATTTTTTTATTCCCGACTTTGATAATATTTATAATCATGCCGTTGCAGTATACGATAAGGCCAAAGAAACAGACAGTTCTCGCGATAAGGATAATTTGTTCATTCTAAATAAATCAATTGATAAAAGAATCCAACGGATCAACCAGGGAATAAACAATGACTTGGAATTATCCGATTGGAAGATTGAAGACGCTCATTATCAATTGGGCAAAACGGCTCAGTTATCATCCATTAGTGATGGTTTCGGCACAACGCCGGAATTTGTTCAGGCGGTTCACATTAAACGAAAGCTGCTGGGCCCTATGATTTCTAATTTCCTGCTCCTCTTTATTATCAGTATGATCTTGTTTATTCTGGTGCTTCTTATGGAAAAGATAAAGGATGCCGGCAATTTAATAGGAGCCTATGTTGGTTTGTTTTTTACCCTGCTTCTCTCCCACTTTAAGCTTAGAGAAGATTTACAATTTCACGCCGTTGTTTATATTGAATGGTATTATTTTATTCTTTATCTAATGCTTATGGTTCTTATCGTATACAGGTACCTGCATCAATCCGATATAAACCTGGGATTACTAGAACAAAACAATAGCTTAATGGTAAAGATTCTTTTCTGGCCTTTTCTACTCGGCTCATTATTGATTTTCACTATGAGCTATTTTTTGGTTTATTGGTAGGAACAAATAGGAGCAATAAAATGAAATTGACAATTAAAATAAAATTGAATGGTTAATATACAGCTAACCCAGGAACAGTGGGAACAAATTAAACGTGATGCCGAAGGCACAAATTTGCTGACCGAAGAAGAAATCGAAAAAATTGCAAGAAAGCTACAAACCGAACGTAACTTGCCTTTTGTATCCGAAGAAAAGGAATTTGTTGTTTTTGTAAAAATTGTACGTTCCCTTGATCATATCCTTTACAAAAACCTGCCCAATGAAATCTATGAAACAATTTGGGACCCTAACTCTGGTATCTCCGAACGTGAGAAGAACAGGCTTGTAAAATCACTTACCAAATATGTAAACGATAAAATTGACATCCCCTACCTACCAGAATGGTCAGAAAAAATTTTAATTAAAGGATTTCTGCATCTCATTGCCAATGCCCTTTTAAAAGGGAAATCATTGGAAAATGTAATGGAAGAAGAAATACCTGAATAAATATGAAAAGAATCGTAATTTGCTTTGACGGGACATGGAACAGGCCCGAAAGATTAGGAGAAAAAGATGACTACCCTACTAACGTTTTAAAATTTGCCCGGGGCATTGCCCCAACCGATGGAGGTACCAAACAAGTCGTTTTCTACGACTGGGGAATTGGTTCCTATCATGCCGGTGCAACCGGTGGCGGATTTGGAAAAGGACTGGAAAAAAACGTAATGGATGGATACCGATTTCTAGTGCATAACTATGAACCAAACGATCAAATCTATCTGTTTGGGTTTAGCCGTGGCGCCTACACCGCACGAAGTTTGTGCGGAATGATCAACAATTGCAGCATTCTTAAAAGCTCCCACGCCAATATGATTGAGGAAGCTTTTGAACTCTATAAAAATCCGGATCATTCAGCGAATGGCGATTATTCCATCAATTGGAAAACTCAAAATTCAGTTGAAACCCAAACCAAAGTTCATTTTGTTGGTGTATGGGATACCGTTGGCTCAATGGGAGTACCTTTTTCCTTCCTCGGGTTTCTAAATCGAAAGCACGCGTTTTACGATCATAAAATTGGTAGCAATATCTCTTTTGCCAGGCATGCCCTAGCACTGGATGAAATCAGGAATGATTTTTACCCTACCATTTGGGAACCAAAAGATGGTGTTGACTTGAAACAAGTTTGGTTTGCTGGAGCTCATTCAGACATTGGCGGTGGTTACCCACCCGATGAAGCTGATAAATCTCGACTCTCTGATATTTCTATGAAATGGATGAAAAAAGAAGCCTTTGATAAAGGGTTAAAGTTTGATACGGACTTTGGAAATGTGCAACTAAATCCAAACTCTCACCTCAATGACTCTTACTCGGGAATGATCAAACTCCTGGGAAAGAAGCAAAGGGAGATTCCTGATCCTGCCAAAATCCCTACTTTACTTCACCAAAGCGTGGCAGATAGAATCCAACAGGGATATAAGAACAAAACACTAAAGAAGTTTGAGAAGAAATACGGTAGGCTACCAGATATAGAGCAGTAATAACAACCCAATAAAAAAAGGAGCTGAAATCAGCTCCTTTTCCTTTTAAAACTCTTAGTCAGTAATTAAAACCTTCTCCGACATTATCGGTTCCCCGTTTTCCTGTATGGATACAATGTAAATACCCGGGGTTAGTTCAGAACTGATTTGTGTCTCGTATTCCAGTTCCCCGTTTGTATTTAAGTCTTCAGAGTAGACCGTTGTACCTTTTAAATCAATAACGTTTAATCGGGTATTATTCAGGTAGTATGCGGCATTTATTTTAACCGCTAATAATCCATCCTTGCTACTTACCTTCATGGAATTGTAGTTGACTTCTTCTTCAACACCGATAAATATTTTTATCACTTCATATTTCTCGGGAGCAGTAACAGTTGTTCCTCCAACCGTAAGTCTTACGGTATGTTTTCCAACACTCAACCCCGGAGGAACAGTTACTTCCAACTCGGTACCATTAGGGTTAACAATAGGAAGTCCTGCATCAATAGAACCAAATAGCACTTTATTATTACTTGCAGTAGTGCTAAAATTATATCCTATCAGTTTTACCGTGGATCCCGCTTCTCCTTTATTTGGAGTTAATTGGGTAATTACCGGACCGTTTTCAACTTCAAATATCTGAGGGGAAGTAGCGGTTGTAGTTCCATTATTAACCGTGAAGTAGCCATCTATAGCTCCACTGGGAACTTTTACTACTATTTTTTTAGCGTTTTCAGATACAATGGTTGCAACCGCACCACCCGAAAATGTAACTGTGTTGGTACCTGTCGTACTAAACAAATCTCCGTCAATAGTTACTTCCTGGCCAATCGCCGCTTTCTTAGGATTAAAATCAGTTATTACCATGGTAGGCGTGGTAAATACCGTAAAACTTTGAGCGCTCATAACCGTTATTCCACCTATTCTTACCGCAACCGGTCCTGTCATGGCACCCGAAGGCACATTTACGGTTAATTCAGTTGGAGTGGCCTTTTTTACTGTAGCATTTTGTCCACCGAAAAAGGTTACAATGTTGTTCGCCGCGTTTGGATCGAAATTGGTTCCGATTATTTTTATTTCAGCTCCAATCAACCCACCGTTAGGAGACAGTGCCGTTATGGTATGAGAAGTGGTGCTTGATACGGTAAAAATCCCTGCGTTCAATCGATAACCGGCAGTGGTTAATTCAACAGGACCAGTCATGGTTCCAGTAGGAACAGTCACTTTAATTTGGTTGCTCGTTGAAGAGGTAATCGTTCCATAGGTGTTGGGTGAGAATCTCACCGTATTTCCGGAAGTAGCAAAATTAGATCCATATATGGTTACAGATGTTCCAATGGGCCCACTCGTCGGGCTCATACTAGTAACCTTAGGTACGGTCCCAGAACCCATTGTATAGCTTTGACAATGCCTGTTGTTGTTTGGGTTCTTATCCAGCGAGGAGGTGACCCTAAAGCAGATATCAAAACTACCTGGCGAACTTGGAAAATCCATATTAAGACCAGATGACATGCAGTTTGCCGTAATTTTCGTACTAGCTTTCGCTAGTAAGTTACTGCTTAGTGTTAATGTGGTTGTTTTCTTAACTCCACCTACCTCAATTTCAATGGGGAACGAAGAGCCAGATCCCAGACCTTGCGTGCCAACATTCTCTATAATAAACTGGATTTGATTCAAGGCAGTTCCCAGAGCAATATTCCCTCCTTGACTAATACCGGTCGGATTGGTTACTTCTATCGAACCAATCTGAACGGCCAAATCTACCCCTGAAGAACTGGAAGTCATAGTATATTGACTGCACAGCTTATTGTTCGACTTATTGGGGTCATTGGCATAGGTTGAGGTAACACAAATGGTGAATTTTCCTGCCGTGGTAGGGAAACTCAAATTAATAGCAGAAGGGCGGCAATCCACGGTAAAAGTGGTTTGAGTACTTGGTGCTAACGCGGCACCAAGAGTACCCGTAAGTTTAGTAATACTACCATCTATATCCAGATCAACATCGACTTTAGTACCCATCGGAATGGTATTGGTTCCATTATTACCAATGTCGAATGATAATTCATCCAATGCGGTTCCAACAGGAATGGAGCTACCAACACTATAACCGGTTGGCTTTGAAATATCAACTCCGGTAATGCTAAAATCATAAGATTGTGAAAAACTAAGGAACGAGGTTAAGGTTAAAATAAAAACAACAAATAACAATTTTGTATTAAAGAATTTCATAGTAGTACTAATGGGATTAATAATTTTAAAATTCGCCGCGAAGTTAAGTGGAAATGGCCCTTTCGATTTGCCATTTTTTTTAAGCCACGGATATAAGTTTGTCAATAACCATTCCAACTCTATGATCGCAAAAAGTTAAGGTGGCCGTCTGACCTAAACCCGAATGTAATGAGGAAGGCATACATCGCAATTATTTGTGACGTAATTTCAGTAAACGACATTTAACGATCAGTAAATAACAACTTGTTGAAAGATGAATTAAAGGTTTCCGGATAATTGCACAGGAATAGCCGTTTCCTTATAATATGCCAAAACATATCTTGATAAAAATTCACCGTAAAATCAAATCAGATCACCTAAGTCATTTTTCCTTACTATTACGGTTCATATGAATGCTTTGCTTTCCGAAATAAAAAACTGCACTGTCTGCTCGCAACACCTCCCCTTTCCACCACGACCAGTACTTTCAGCCAGCCCAAATAGCAAAATCGTAATTATTGGCCAAGCGCCAGGAACCAAGGTAAACGAGAGCGGAATTCCCTGGGACGATAAAAGCGGTGAAAACTTAAGAAGATGGTTGAATTTGAATAACGAAACCTTTTATGACCCTAAGAAAATTGCGATCATCCCGATGGGGTTTTGCTACCCCGGCAAAGGAAAATCAGGTGATTTACCTCCACGCAAAGAATGCGCTCCTCTTTGGCACGAGCAATTATTCGATCACTTAAAGGAGGTTGAGCTAATCGTCTTAATTGGAAAGTATGCCCAGGAATATTACCTAAAGGAACAAATGAAAAAGACGCTTACCGAAACTGTTAGAAATTTTGAGGCTTACCTGCCGAGGTATTTGGTGCTTCCCCATCCCTCACCCAGAAACAATATCTGGATGAAAAAGAACCCCTGGTTTGAAAGAGAATTATTGCCACAAGCTAAAGCCATAATTGGTCAACTATTAGAATAAAGAATAATATCCAATTGGCTTACTTTTGATAACCATGCCAGGCATTTGTGCTACTATCCACCTGCTAACATTATTTTCACTAACCGGAATAACTCAATCAGTTTCCGGAGAATTGAACGTATCCAACCAAACTCTAACCAGCAAAAATACCTTCAACCTCAATTCCAATAAGTTTCAGGTTGGTGATGTATATACCCCTAACCCACATGTTCTTTTTCAATTGGCCAAAAAAGATATCCTTGAATTTAGCTATCCTTTGATGGATTCAATTTATCGGTTTCTAACAATACACGACAGTTTGCTTGTAGAAATTGGAGTCCATACCGATCAAAGACAGTGTGATTATTGCTGCACTGACCTCTCCCAATCGAGGGCAAAAAGTATATCGCAGCACCTGATTTCCAAAGGAATAAGTCCTGAACGGTTGATTGCGAAAGGATATGGAAAAAGTAAGCCGCTAATTACCCAACAAGAAATCGATCGGCTTCAGTCAAAGGAAGAAAAGGAAAGGGCCTATCAACAAAACCGCAGGGTAGAAATCACTATTCTTAGGATGGATTACGCCGAAAGAAACATGCAACGTTTAACCTGTGATTCTACAACCCTGGCCAGGGGAAAACAATTGAATAAGCAAGAGTTCGATCAGCCTGCCGAATTTCCAGGTGGACAATCCAAACTTTATGAATACATGGGTAAGAACCTTAAAATAGAACATATTGATGGCTATAATTATTCTACGTACTATGTTCAATTTATTGTAGACAGCAACGGACAGACAAGAGATCATTGTATCATCAAACCAACAAATCCATACCCTTCGGGCGAATCGATTTTGAGCGTTTTTAGAGAAATGCCGCAGTGGAAACCAGCCACAAAGGATGGAAAGCCAGTGGCCAGCAGTTTTTTCTTTCCAGTAAGAATTTGCCTTGGGAGAGGAGTAAAACAGATTGAACAACAAGAATAATTATAACAATGAGGAAAGCACTCTTATTAACTATCACGCTATTTATAGGTTTATATGCGTTAAGCCAGAAAAACAAGTCAGTCGAATTAAACTGGAAAATAAAAGACGGCGATACCCTAACCTACCTGACCGTCATGAAGGAAATTGATACTTCGGTATTTAAATTCGAAATGAAAAACATTTTTGGTGTCTTGAATGATAGCACCAATGACAAGAATGAAGATGGGAGCCAATATTTTAAAAAGATTAATCAAGCATATCAGAATATAGATCTTATCACTGCATTGACTAGTAGCCAAGAAGGTATCGTAGATATTACAATGAAAATGCGACCTAAAGAAGAATTAGATACAACTGAATTGGATAGCAATGACAAAAAAATAAACGAAGTATTGGCCAGGGCTAGGTCCTTGAATCAAGGAATTAGTCTAAGAGGATCAGTTTATTCGGACGGAAACATTCACAGTTTTTGGTTAAAGAGCTCCCAGAAGAATTTGGTGGCTTTTTTCTTTCAACTTCCTCCCTATCCTGTTCAGGTAGGAGATTCGTGGTCTCTTGACGTTAATTTTATTGCCAATGGCGCTGGTTTTATTTGCGATTCTTCCCATAGAGCAAATGAAGTTACGCTAACAGAAATAAAAAAAATAAAAGGAGAAAAAATTGCTGTTGTAAAGTACAATTTGGAGGAGTATGTTCAAGGCACGTTTAACATTTCGTTTATGCCCGGCCCAAGTAAACCTAATGAAACCACTATGCATTTTACCCATCAGGCGGTGGCGGAGTTTTCAATTGATAATGGTAAATGGATCTCTTACAATGGAATTTTGGGCTTGAACACTACGGGGTATATGAATTCTAACAGTTCGAAAAATTTCTCACTGATTGAAGAAAAGTAGGAAACAACAAATTGTATGCTTTCATCACAATTCTTTAATCGTCCATCCGAAATTGTTGCCAAAGATTTGGTTGGTAAGGTCATTCGAAGAAAGTACAAGAACTTCTGGCTGGCTTCTGCCATTGTAGAAACCGAAGCCTACGGAGCTGACAAAGCCAGTCATTCCTACCTCGGAAGAACTCCCTCCAGAGAATCGATGTGGGCACCTCCAGGCACCATATATATGTACATGAGCCAGGGTGGAGATTCCTTTAATATAAGTGTTAAGGGCGATGGTCATGCCGTTCTAATTAAAGGAGGGCGCCCTTGGATTGATACAACATCCGATCAAGTGGCTCTTGAAACCATGCATAAGCTTAACCCCGGTACAAAAGGACAGAGGCTTGATTATAAACTTCTGGCGGGACAATCCTTATTCGCCCGGGCATTAAACCTTAAAGTAAAAGAATGGGATGGAAAACCATTCGACCGCGAACACCTCTATATAGAAGATGTAGGATACCAACCGAATTCCATTATTCAATGCCGGCGATTGGGAATCCCTGACCACCGAGACGCTGATCTTATGCTTCGTTATGTTGATGAAGCCCATGTTCGGTCAGCTACTCAAAACCCATTGAGCAGACGAAACTGGAAAGAAGGTTCCGACTACCAACGTCTATCATGGAATGATTGCCATTAGTAAGGTTCCCATAACCTGCCATATCAAATCAGCTAAAAAAACATTTCAGATCATATTCTTTAATTCGATTCATGGATTTAACTCGAATAAAACCTCGAAAAGCATGAGGTGAATCATACATTCTATGATGCACATCATTGTATGCATTGTATTTCGCAATCTACTTTTACCCTCGAATTTCGAAGAACAATTTACTCTTTCAGATATGCGAATTCTAAGACTATTAAGTATTTCAGCTGGTTTAATTTTAGGAGGTCAGCTCATTTCAATCCCGGCAAGCGCTCAAGACGGCGAAGCCTTATTCAAAGCAAACTGTGCTTCATGTCATAAATTAAGCTCCAAGCGATTGGTTGGTCCCGGATTGGAAGGGATTAATGAAAAACGTTCTGAGGAGTGGTTAATCAGTTGGATTAAAGATCCAATGAAAATGGTTAACGATGGAGATGCCGAAGCCGTTGCCATTTTCGAAGAGTACAACAAACTTCCAATGACGGCATTTGGATTTTTGTCTGATGACGAAATCAAAGCCATGTTAGCCATCATTCCTGGAAAACCTGCCGCAGCTGAAGGTGCCACTGCTGAAGCGGAAGAAGAAGAACCAGTAGCTCCAATGGAATACACCGAAGAAGATGCCATTGCAGGGCAACTGTTATTTACCGGCGAAAGCCGATTTGTAAACAGTGGCCCATCTTGCGTTACCTGCCACCATGTTTCCTTCCCGGGTGTAATGAGTGGTGGATTATTAGCCAAAGACCTAACCGATGTGCATGGAAGACTGTTGGACGCCGGTGTAAGCAGTATTATTTCTGCTCCGCCCTTCCCTGCCATGGCCGATGCTTACAATGGCAAATCACTTACCGATGAAGAAGTGCTGCAACTTACCGCCTTCTTTAAGACGGTTAACAATAATTCACCCGAACAAGCTGACACCAGTAGCATGGGATTCATTCAACTACTGGGTGGTGGTTTTATAGGACTCATTGTTTGGTTGGTGATTATATACGCCATGTGGAGTTATCGTAAGAAAGAATCGGTAAAAGCAGACATTTTTAAAAGACAATTAAAGGGCAACGACTCTGTAAATTCATAAGAACTAAGAATTAAATAAACTCAATATACTATGAGCTGGATTGAAGACATCATTTCACCCAAAACAAGAAAGTGGGAAGAATTTTATAGAAATAGATGGCAATACGATAGAGTGGTTAGAAGTACCCACGGTGTAAACTGTACTGGTGGTTGCTCCTGGACCATTCACGTAAAGGATGGAATCGTTGTATGGGAATTGCAGCAAGTAGATTACCCACAATTCAACAAAGAAGTGCCTCCTTATGAGCCACGTGGTTGCCAACGGGGTATTTCCTACTCATGGTACCTCTATAGTCCTATTCGGGTAAAATACCCTATCATTCGTGGTGCACTTATCGACCTGTATCGTGCTGCTAAAGACGAAAACCCAGGAGATCCAGTTGCCGCATGGGCCAGCATTCAGGAAGATCCGGCCAAACGCCATCGCTATCAACGTGCTCGTGGTAAAGGTGGATTCCGACGTGTAAAATGGGATGAGTTAGAAGAGCTAATTACAGCAGCTAATATTTATGTAATCAAGAAATATGGTTCCGATCGAATTACGGGCTTTGCTCCTATTCCTGCGAAAAGTATGTTGAGTTATGCCTCTGGTGCACGTTACTTGCAGCTTTGTGGAGGTATTAACCTGAGTTTCTACGACTGGTACTGCGATTTACCAAATGCCTTCCCTGAAATCTGGGGAGAACAAACTGACGTTTGTGAAAGTGCCGACTGGTATCAATCCAAGTTTATTGTCTCTATGGGAGCTAACCTGGGAATGACCAGAACCCCGGACATTCACTTCTTCTCTGAAGCCAGGCACAACGGTACTAAAACCGTAGTAATGTCTCCTGACTTTAGTATGGTTGCCAAACATGCCGACCAATGGATTCCTGCACATGCCGGTTCTGATGGCGCGTTTTGGATGTCAGTTACTCACGTTATATTACAGGAGTATCACGTAAATAAGAAGACTCCCTACTTCATCGATTACGTTAAGCGATATACCGACTGTCCTTTCTTAGTTGAACTACACGAAGAAGATGGGAAATTCTTACCTGGCAGAATGGTTCGTGCCAATCGCGTTGCTAAATACAAAGACGTTAGCAATGGAGATTGGAAGTTCCTAAACTACGATGCCGATTCCGGTGACTTGGTAATGCCAAAAGGAAGTATGGGTCATCGCTGGGATGACAAGAAGGGCAACTGGAACATGAAATACGAAGATGGTGAGTTTAATACACCATACGATCCGGAATTGACCCTTTTGGAAAAAAGCGAAAAAGTGCTTCAAGTCGAATTCACCGAGTTTGGATTGGACAAAAAAGCCTTGCGCGGAGTTCCGGTTAAATACATTGATACGGTTGATGGAGGTAAAATCCCAGTAGCAACTATCTACGATCTTACCATGTCTCAATATGGTGTAGGTAGAGGGTTAGAAGGAGAATTCCCAACGTCATACGACGATAAGGATCAAGCTTATACTCCAGCCTGGCAAGAAATATTCACTGGTATTGGTAAAAAAGAAGTGATTCAGTTGGCTCGCGAATGGGCTAGTACAGCTGAAACCACAGAAGGTAAATGTATGGTCATTGTCGGAGCAGCAATTAATCACTGGTTCCACAACAACCTCATGTATCGTTCAGCCATTATGGCTCAAATGCTTACCGGATGTAACGGTAAAAATGGTGGCGGAATGAATCACTACGTGGGTCAGGAAAAACTGGCTCCTATGGATTCCTGGGCAACCATAATGAGTTCTAAAGACTGGGGAACTGTTCCTCGTCTACAACAAGGACCGATTTGGCATTATATCAATTCCAGTCAATGGAGATACGACGGTAATCAGAAGTATTACAACTCTGCTCCGGAAAATGAATTGGCGAACATGCACTCTGCCGATTGGGCTGTAAAAGCCGTTCGAAACGGATGGATGCCTTACTACCCTCAATACAACAAAAACAATTTTGAAATTGTAAAAGATGCAGAAGCAGCGGGTCACACAACCGATGAAGCCATGCGGGCCCATATTGTAGACCAACTGAAAAGTGGTGATTTAAAACACTCCATTGTGGAGCCGGATGAGGAAGTCAACTTCCCACGTAACTGGTTTATATGGAAAGGAAATGCAATTGGCACTTCAGCCAAGGGTCATGAGTATTTCCTGGATCACTACTTAGGAACCCACAACAATAAAATTGCAGACGAAGTAGCGGGAGATATTGTAAAAGATATAACCTACAAAGAAGACGGTGCAAGAGGTAAAATGGATTTGGTAATCGATATCAACTTCCGTATGGATACCTCAGCCTTGTATTCTGACATTGTTTTGCCTACCGCTTCCTGGTACGAAAAAGCAGATATCAACTCTACCGATATGCACTCTTTTATTCACCCATTGTCAGAGGCTATTCCTCCGGTTTGGGAGTCTAAAACGGATTGGCAAATTTTCCAGGCGTTGGCCAAGAAAATGAGCGAAATGGCTAAGCGATACCTTCCCAAGCCTATGAAGGATGTGGTAAACGTTCCGCTGTCTCACGATAGTGCAGATGAAATTACCCAGCCTCGATTATTGGATTGGAGCAAGGGAGAATGTGAGCCTATTCCCGGAAAAACCATGCACAAAATTGCATTTGTAGAAAGGGATTATACCAAGGTCTACGAGAAGTTTATTGCCCTGGGCGATAACATTAAGAAGACTGGTTTAGGTGCGCACGGAAACAGCTACCAATGTGCTGATGTCTACGAAGAAATGGTAGACCAGAAGCAAGGCGGTGTTGTACAGCAATTGGATGGGGAAACTTATCCTTCATTAAAATCCGATGTAGAGGCTATTAATGCTATCCTCAAGCTTTCAACCCTTACCAATGGTAAGCTGACAGAACGCTGTTACAAAAACATGTCAGAGAAAATTGGTGTTCCGGAAATTGGAGAATTGGGAACCGAATATCGACAAATTGATATGGAGTACCGCGATTTACAATCTCAACCTAAGCGTTATAATTCCTCTCCACTGTGGTCTGGTCTTATGCACGACGGTAGAACCTATGCGGCCTACACCTACAACGTAGACATGCTGGTTCCATGGAGAACGCTTACCGGACGTCAGCACTTCTATTTAGATCACGACGCCTACATTGCTTTTGGAGAGCATCTATCAACTTACAAGCCCTCTCCTACTCCGGAGGCTTATGGCGATTTAAGGCAAACCATTAATGATGGTAAAGCCCGAATGTTGAACTGCCTGACTCCCCACGGAAAATGGCACATTCACTCTACCTATGGAGATACACTAAGAATGTTGACCCTATCCCGCGGAGCTGAACCTTGCTGGTTGAGTGAGCAGGATGCGGAAGAACTTGGAATTAAGGATAACGATCACGTGGAAGTGTATAACGACCACGGAACCTACGTTACCCGAGCCTGTGTAAGTGCAAGGATTCCAAAAGGAGTTTGCCTGGTGTATCACGCAGTAGAGCGTACCTACAACATTGCCAAATCTCAGGAAAGAAGAGGTCCGAAAGGGCAGCCCATGCGAGGTGGAATGAACAACTCGTTTACGCGGGTTCACCTGAAGCCAAACTTAATGTGCGGTGGATATGGACAGTTTACCTACCACTTCAATTACTGGGGACCTGTAGGGGTAAACCGAGATACACACGTACTGGTACGTAGAATGGATAAAGTAGAATATTAAACAAATCACAAATCGTAAATAACAAGTAGATTATGGACGTAAGAGCACAAGTTTCAATGGTTTTTCACCTCGATAAATGTATCGGGTGCCACACCTGTTCAGTTGCCTGTAAAAACATCTGGACAGACCGTAGAGGTGCAGAGTATATGTGGTGGAACAATGTGGAAACCAAACCGGGAACAGGTTATCCTACCAAATGGGAAGACCAGGACATATACAAAGGTGGATGGGAGAAAAACGGAAACTCCGTATCGCTAAAAGGTGCCGGAAAACTGAAAGGGTTGAAGAACATCTTTCACAATCCGCACATGCCGGTATTGGAAGACTACTACCACCCCTGGGCATATAAGTACCAGGATTTATTTACCGCACCTGAAGGAGACGATCAGCCAATTGGCCGTGCCGTTTCGTTGGTAACCGGTGAGCCTATCGACATTAAATCGGGTCCTAACTGGGATGATGATTTAAGTGGTACTCCCGATTATGCCAGAAAGGATGTCAACTTCAAAGACTTGAGCCCTTCCGAACAGGAAGCCATGTTCCAGTTGGAGCAAATGACCTTCCATTATCTACCCAGAATTTGTAATCACTGTTTAAACCCCGCCTGTGTCGGTTCTTGTCCTTCAGGAGCCTTATACAAAAGAGGTGAAGACGGTGTGGTCCTGATCAATCAAGATCGATGTAGAGCCTGGAGAATGTGTGTAACGGCATGTCCTTACAAAAAGAGCTACTACAACTGGCACACTGGTAAATCTGAGAAGTGTATTCTGTGTTATCCACGTTTGGAGTCTGGTCAGGCACCTGCCTGCATGCACTCTTGTGTGGGTAGAATACGCTACTTGGGTGTAATGCTTTACGATGCCGATAAAATTGAAGCAGTTGCCTCTTGCAACGAAAACGAATTGGTTCAAAAGCAACTGGACATTTACCTGGATCCCAATGATCCTAAAGTAATTGAAGAAGCCCGAAAAGCTGGGGTTCATGATTCTACCATTGAAGCAGCACAACGTTCTCCGGTTTACAAATTTGTAAAAGAATGGGGAATTGCCTTGCCGCTTCACCCTGAGTTCAGAACCATTCCTAACCTGTTCTACGTTCCGCCAATGCTTCCTGCAATGGCTCAGGTAGACGGTGATGGAACCTACCAAACAGCTTCTGAAAAAATGTTCCCCGGAATCGATCAGAACCGTTTACCCATGAAGTACTTAGCTTCTTTGTTCACCGCTGGTGATACAGCAAGGGTAACAGAGGTTTACGAAAAACTGATGAGTGTAAAACTTCACAGAAGAAATACTACTGTGGGTGACATGTCTGACGAGGAAGTAAAAGAGCTTATGGCTAAGTCCAAAGTGAATGCTGATACCGCTGATGCTATTTTCCGATTGACTTCTTTAGCAACCTTTGAGGAACGATTTGTAATTCCACCCGAGCATAGAGAAGAATCTATAGAAATGCTGGAAGCTACTGCTGACGCCAAAGGCGAAACCGGATTTGGTTTTAAAATGAGACCTGAAAGAGGAGCATAAGATGGCTACTACAAACACATATAAACATTATCCACTGCTTGGAAACCTCTTTAAATACCCCGAAGAAGGGTACAAAGAAGAAGTGAACAAGGCCTGGGAATTTCTCAGGAACCACTACCCTCACGCGGCCAAAGAACTTGATCCGTTTATTGAGTTGGTCCATCGAAAAGAACTTTTCGAAATTGAGGAAATATTTAGCAAAACATTTCATATTCAGGCCATTTGCTTCCTCGATTTAGGTTATGTGCTTTTTGGCGAAGACTACAAGCGTGGTGCTTTTCTGGTTCAAATGAAAAATGAACAGCGAAAAGTAAATCACGATTGTGGAGACGAATTGCCCGACAACTTGCCTCATGTGCTTGCACTGATGCACAACACGGACGACGACGAACTCCGAAACGAAATGGCGGTGTTGGTACTTATTCCTGCGGTTAAGAAAATGCTCGAAGAATTTGAAGCTTCGCGCATTGAAATCCGAAAGCGAATTCTAAAAAGAAAGCACAAGGTGCTTATATCTGAACATATAGAGGGTGGAAACATTTATCAAAATGCGCTTAAAGCCATTCTGCATGTGTTGGAAAAAGACTTTGCCGGAATAAGTTATGCTGTAGAATATGCGGCTCCGTCGAGCGATTCATTCATAAATAACTGTAACACCTGCGATTTAGGTCAAAAAACTATTGATTCACCAGATTCACAAAAACGAAAATCATGACACTATTAGAATCTAATTTTCTTCCCCTATTTAAAGGAACTTTTCTTTACACGGTACTTGGGCTGGTAGCCATTGCTATCATCGTTACTGTTATTCTGTATTTCCGAGCCCAGCGGATGAAGCGGATTTATGGCGTAATGGAAGAGCCTAAAAAAGAGTTTGCATGGACCTTCTGGATCATGCTTATTGCTGCAGGCCTGGCGGTGTTCTTAATTAAAGAAGGACTCGAAGGTGGTGTTGGTATGCTCAATACTTTGTTCTTTGCGGCATTCCCCTACATAACTGTAGCCATATTTATTCTGGGCAGTATTTATCGGTACCGAAACACTGGGTTTAAAGTGTCTTCTTTGTCTACTCAGTTTCTGGAAGGCAAACAACTTTTCTGGGGGTCTCAACCCTTTCACTGGGGAATCTTGTTTTTGTTTGTGGGTCACCTGGTAGCCTTCTTGTTTCCACGATCGGTAATTGGTTGGAACGGAGAACCGGTTCGCCTGTTGATTTTGGAAATAAGCTCCTTTGTTTTTGCCTTATCTGCACTGTACGGGCTTATTGTTCTTATCTACAGAAGACTGGGCACCAGACGAATTAGTATGGTCACCAATAAAATGGACATGTTGGTCTACGTGGTACTGTTTACACAGATTACCAGCGGATTGGGCATTGCGCTCTTTGCACGCTGGGGTTCTACCTGGTTTGCCAGTACACTTACCCCCTACCTGCGATCCATTTTCGCATTTAACCCGGACATAGCTGCCGTTACTGCAATGCCCTGGTTTGTACAAGTTCATATCATTTCGGCCTTCTTTATCATAGCTGTGATTCCATTCTCCCGTTTTATGCACTTTTTGGTAGCGCCTATTGATTATATCTGGAGAAACTACCAGGTAGTGGTTTGGAATTACAACAGAAAACTTATTCGTAAATCAACCCGACATACTTTCGGAAGAAAGATTAAAAACCATTAGGAAATCAACTTTCGCGTTTAAAGGCCCTTCACTCCCTGAGTGAGGGGCTTTTTTTGTAGATTAGTTGCATGCTAACAAAAACCATCACACTCACGAAAGGCGAGCATCGAAAAGTACCTGTTATTTTTATTGAATTCAATTACAATAAAGAGATAATAAACCTTTGTAAACAATTAAAAGCTCGTTGGAGCAATACAAACAAGAAATGGTATGTAGATGCGAACTTGTTCAATTTGAATAGTTGGTTTGAGGCTTTTAAAGGAACGGCTTGGGTTAATTATTCTTCCATCAAGGGGTTTTCTACCAACATAAAAGCGGTAAAAACACCACCTATAAAAAGAGAACAACCCATTAAGAACTTTAGCACCGAAGTAAAAAAAGAAATTGCAGCCTTTGCAGATATTCTAGGGGCTAAGGGATATGCAACTAACACAAGGGCAACTTATAAAAATATGATTGAGGTATTTTTTGGATACTTTACTCACAAGTCGCCAGGCGAAATCACGAATGAAGATATAAACTCCTTTATTAATGAGCTAAATGTGGGTCGTGGATATTCTGCTTCTTATTTACGACTAATGATCGGAGCCATAAGACTCTTTTACGCCAAAAGGAAAAAAAGAGCATTAGATATCGACCTTATCGATCTGCCCAAAAGGAGGAGACAACTCCCCAAGGTGCTGTCGTTGGAGGAAGTAAATTCCATTTTAGATCAAATCAAGAATTTAAAACATCTAACCATGATTAGCTTGCAATACGGTTGTGGATTACGGGTGAGTGAGTTGCTTGCACTAAAGGCCGAGCATTTTAATAAAGATCGAAATACAGTACTGATATTGAATAGCAAGGGAAGTGTGGATAGAAGAATTAAAGTAAGTGATTCGATAATAAAAATGCTTCGCGAATATTGGAAGGCATATCGTCCTGAGGATTATTTATTTGAGGGCCAAGCTGGAGGTAAATATTCGGATCGTTCGGTAAATCAAATACTGAAAAGAGCAGCTACCAAAGCAGGTATCAAAAGGCATATCAGCAGTCATATGCTCAGGCATAGCTACGCTACTCATTTATTGGAAGGTGGGGTTGATTTAAGGTACATACAAGAGCTTTTGGGGCATAAAAGTAGCAAAACCACAGAAATTTATACGTATGTTAGTAACCATAAACTGGAGACACTTCCATCTCCATTTGACTTTTTAAAAAGGAATGAAAAGTAGAATAACACAAAGTCTTCAAAATGTCCGTTTATCCACCTTATTTGGATGGTTATCGGAACATTTTATTCCGATATATACAAGTTACCCACAAGCTGAAAACCAGCCTCACATTTTAGCACTTTCATTTTTTGCCGACACACAAATCCAACGCTCTGAAAACCAAAAGAGCTAAAATTTCCCAACGCTTGAGAATATTGTATTTTAGTATTTGCTTAAATAAGAAATAACCGTAACTTTGTTTTATGGAAAATAATTCTTGCATAAGACAAAAAGCCGATATTGAACAAATAAATCGTTGCAAAGACACAGTTTCGGAATTAAACGAATCGTTCGACTATTTGGCGAACGGACTTTCATTAGTCGGAAATAGCGTTCGACTGAAAATACTTTACCTACTCTTTGAGGAAAAAAGACTTTGCGTTTGTGATTTAAGCGATATTCTTGGAATGAACATTTCTGCAATCTCTCAACATTTGAGGAAAATGAAAGACCGTAATCTATTAGAAACCGATAGAGAAGCCCAAACGATTTTTTACTCACTCACGGCTGAATACGAAAAAATGCTAAATCCATTCTTTGAGATACTTGATAAAAACAAAATTTTAGAAACGATATGAAAAGCGAAAACAAATTAATTGGTGCAGGTTTGTTAACTGCAATTACAGCTTCATTATGTTGTATTACACCTGTTTTGGCTCTAATCGCAGGAACAAGCGGAATTGCTTCAACATTTTCTTGGATTGAACCTTTTAGACCTTATTTAATTGGACTGACAATTTTAGTTCTTGGCTTTGCTTGGTATCAAAAACTAAAACCTCAAAAAGAAATAGACTGTGATTGTGAGACGGACGAAAAACCAAAATTTATAAAATCAAAGAAATTTTTAGGAATTGTAACTGTATTTGCAATTGTAATGTTGGCTTTCCCATACTATTCAGGAATTTTTTACCCAAATACAGAAAAGCAAGTTATCGTAGTTGACAAATCGGACATTAAAACAACGGAATTTAAAATCAGCGGAATGACTTGTGCGAGTTGCGAAGAACACGTAAATCACGAAGTAAATAAACTCAACGGAATTGTAAATTCAAAAGCGTCTTACGAAAATGGAAATGCAATCGTTGAATTTGACAAAACCAAAACCAATGAAACGGAAATTGAGAAAGCAATTAATTCAACAGGCTATAAAGTAACGGACAAAAAAGAAAATTAATGGAAACTATATTAAAATCTGAAATTACTTGTCCAAACTGCGGACATAAAAAAGTAGAAGATATGCCGACAAACGCTTGTCAATTTTTCTACGAATGTGAGAATTGCAAAACGGTTTTGAAACCTAAAGAGGGAGATTGTTGTGTTTATTGTTCTTATGGTACAGTAGCTTGTCCACCAATTCAAGAAAATAAAAGTTGTTGTTAAAAAGCCAACGCTAAAAGCCATACACATTTGTAATTCGCTTCAGCCAACACACAAGCCAAAAATTACAAAAAAGTATGTCTTTGCCAACGCTGAAAACCAAGCTGAAAGGAATAAAGCCAGTGGGTAACAACGTATATAAAAAATAGCGGTTTAGGTGCTAAATCGAAATGAATTTTATAAATTTAAGGTCTGTGTTTAACCGAAAAGTTCGTGCAAAAAATCCGCTACTTTTCATATACAAGACCGTTAGTATGCATAAGGCCAAATGAAATATATACTGCTTTTCAATCTATTAATAATCCAATTGTCTTCATCGGCTCAATCAGGAATAACTGGATTGTATGGGAATGTTATTGGAATTCTTCCTGACTCCACATATTTTCAATCTTGTCATTTATGCCTAGATCATGACACAATATTTGGAACTTGGGGAATAATTGAAAACGACACCATTTTACTCTCTTTCGATCCTGCCCTAGAAAATGCATATAAGTTCTCAAATCATACTAAAGTACTTATTGAAGGTGATACTTTAAAAGAAATACACGCCTTCATAGAAAAGTCTATTAAATGGTACGACTTTCATTCTAATGGAACTCGTTCCTATGTAGGCCATTGGAACTATCCTTTAATTCACGATAACCTGAAGAAGATGGGAACATGGCAGTACTATCATGAAAATGGACAATTAAAAAAATTAGTTCCATACCAAAATGGGTTAATACATGGACGCGTGCTAAAATTTGACGAGAATGGTGGTTTAATTGAAGAAATGGACTACGTGAAAGGAATTGCTCATGGACAACAACTGTTCTATTTTCCATCAGGTGCATTGAAATCAAAAAGAACCTATGTTAAAGGAGAATTAAATGGATTGGAAGATGGGTATTTTGAAACACAAACATCTAGATATCGTGGAAATTGGAAAAAGGGTTTAAAAGACGGTGTTTGGACAACAATCCTAAATGAAGGAACATCAAATAAAGAAGAGAAAACATACAAAAAAGGTGTCGAAATATCAAGTGAAATAATTGTCCCTGATGTCAAGTATATCAGAGGAACACCTGAAAAAGTTCTTGAAGAAATAATTGATTTAAAAAAGGAATAATTACGCATACTAACAGTGGCCACATAAGAAATAGGCAGTTTGTGCTAAATTTGAAACAATTGAAATTTAATAACCCATACCCGAGTTCCGAAGAGTCTGCCACGGGCAGTAAGTGTGTTGGTTCCTGCGCACGACAAGCAAAACGCAATAGGAATGAATATTTGGCCTACGCACCACTTACTGCTTCTAGCCTACTTCTCATGGCCACGGGGCGTTATATGCAATGCCACGAAACTTACTTATCAATTGAGTACTTACCAAAACCATAAAAAAGCCATACAGAGGCTGTATGATGAATCTCTCTATAAATTCGTCGAATTTGATAAATTAGATTCAAAAGTCAAAGTCATTTGTGAAAGGTTTGACGAAAGTTGGAATTCTAAAGAAATATTTAAAACCGACCCAAGAAAATACTCAACTCCTGGAAAAATTTTTCGCACTAATGAAAGAATTCGGCTCGCCAATAGTCTGTTGCCAAGGGAAAGTGACTCTTTTGAAAGTAAATATTTAATTCCGCCGTTATCGGAATACCTTCTACTTACTTGTGCCGATAATTTAGGTCAGCAAAAGCACTACATTAGTTTTGACCAGTGGCTAGTCGCAAAGAAATGTAAGAATGAACGGGATTTAATTCTTTATTCAATATGCTCTGAAGACCCAATAGAAGTTTCCAAACAATTATTCAAAGGCTATCAAAAAATTTATGGAGTTCGAAATTCATTTATGAACTTTTTCAATGAATTAATTTCAGAAAACGAATTCAACTTATTAAAGGCAAATATTAGACTAAGCTATTGTACAAACTACCCAGACAATCTTAACTTTCAATTTCATGGCTCTCAAGAAATAAAGAACTATCTCTACTCTATTAGAAATGATTTTACACATAAATCCATGACAACTGCCCCCAGCCAAATTTTATTTCCTGAACATACGGATGAATTTGGTTGGTACGTTCGCGATACGATTCATGATAAAGATATTACTACTAGAATCGAAGTTAGAGAAGCCTACTTGCAAAACCTTGAAGAGATAATTCAATTGGGTCTGTGGAAATTTATCGATACGGTCGAAACTTAATTTATTGAGATGAAAAAGCGAAAGGAAATTCAGGAGTTATACGAAACCTTGGTTAACTCTAAGGAAAATATTTTTCCAACGACTGGTAAAATTACTGTAAGCACTGAGCAAGGAGTTTATATTGTTTATAGTCCAACCGATGAAGTATTACATGTTGGAAGAACTAATGGCGGTAAAAACGGACTAAATCAACGACTATTGAATCATGTTAGAAATCAATCTTCTTTCTCCAAGCTGTATATGCAACCTAATAGCATAAAGTTAAGAGGTACGCACAAATTCAAATATTTGGAAGTGGAAAACGCTAAGGACCGAGCTTATCTTGAATCCTTGACAGCTGGAACTTTGTGTCCAGAGCACATTGGTACGGGTTTGAAAAGAAAATCAATAAATGCAAAGCATATAACAGCGGCCAAATAAGAAATAGGCAGGTCTGTTGTAAATTTGAAACGAATGAAAATTAATAACCCAATCCCTAGTACCGAAGTTTGTGCCTCGAAAAGCCTACTTCTCATGGCCACAGAACGTTATACTCAATTGCCTCAATCGGAATCCTAAATCGAAACCTGTGAAAAACTATCCAATTTTTATTAAAAGTTTAATTCCCATAACACTCTTTCTTACATCATTCTCTTTTTTATCTCAAGGCCAAGAAACAGACTCAATTTTTTCAATTCATGAAATGGAATGTTTACCCTTAGATTCATGTGAAAGATCCTTTTTCGTATTAGGAAAATTAGCCGAGAAATTAATCATTCAAAAACGTAGAAAATTTCAAAACCACCTCTATATTTTGAAAATTGATCAGATTGAAGGTATCGAAGAAAAAGTTAGAATTCAATTGTGCGAAGGTGCCGGAAATTTAAAAGGAGGTGGTTATGAAGAATTAGGGTGCTGGCCAAATTTCAAGAAGAGAAAAGTACCTTTAAATTCTAATTTAGAATGGGGTCTTTTTGTTCATGTCTATTCGGCTCAATCACCACTAAAAAAAATAATTAATAACGACTTAGAAGAAGAAATCGTTAGGAAATTCCTCAAGTCTTTATAGATAGATTAAATGGCAAAAGAGTATAACAGCAGCCACAAAGCAAATAGGGCGGCTTGTTGTAAATTTGAAACGATAGAAATCTAATAAACATGAACCCGAGACCCGAAGTGAGTACAATAGTCAGCAAGTGTTTTGGTTCCCACGCGCAACACAAGAAGCGCAATAGGAATGAATGTTTGGCCATCGCACCCAAAAGCATTTACCCCGCACTTGCCTTAGCCGTGGGGCGTTGACAAACATTAAAATTCATGAGTAACAAAATCTCTATTCAGAATAAACTAGCTGATTTCTATAACGCTTTTAACTCTAAACGTTGGAAGGTGGTTGAAGAACTTCTTTCGAACGATTTCTCATATTTCACAGATAACTGCATTACTCAAAAGAAAACGGACTTCCTTTCATTTATGAAGAAAAATGATTGGCAAGGAGAAAATTTCCGCTTAGATGGATTAAATATAACCGAATCTAAAGACCTAGCTATTGCAACCTATCAGACTGAATTTAAAGGAATATCAAATGGTTTAGAAATGAAAATTAGTGCAATTGAAACGATGGTTTTAAAACTTGAAGAGGATAAATGGAAAATTTATCACTTTCATACAACTAATAAAATTTAATAAATGAACGATTTGCCAACAAGAGCTATAAAACATAACCAAGGGTTGGCTACGATAAAATGTTTTGGCTACATTTCATAGCCAGACCGTTAGGCTACATTTCTACCCAAAACCCAAACATTTTACTTACTTTTGACGTTAGTAACGTTAAAGTGTATGATTTTATCCTTTGGTTCCAAAGAAACCGAGAAAATTTGGGACGGAATTCGAGTTAAGAAACTGCCGCTTGAAATTCAAACTGTCGGTCGGAGAAAACTGAGAATGTTGAATAACTCAACCGACATTAAAGATCTTCGAATTCCTCCTTCAAATCGATTGGAAAAACTCGGCGGAAACTTGGATGGATTTTACAGCATTAGAATTTATAAGCAATGGAGAATCATTTTCATTTGGCAAAATGGAAACTCCAAAGAAGTTGAAATAGTTGATTATCATTAAATATTGAAAGATGGAAAAGCTACCTAATATTCACCCAGGAGAAATTTTACTTCATGAGTTTCTAGAGCCTATGGAAGTTTCTGCTTATAGACTTTCAAAGGATTGCAAAATTCCTCAAACTCGAATTTCAGAGATTATCAAAGGAAACCGAAGAATTACGGCAGACACAGCTGTTCGTTTAAGTAGATACTTTGGAAATTCCGCTAAGTTTTGGCTTGGACTTCAAGATGATTACGATATTGAAGAAGAACTTGAAGAAAAGAAATCCGAGCTCGAATTGATTGCTAAACTTGGAAGAAAAA
The DNA here is from genome assembly GCA_002713215.1 of Crocinitomicaceae bacterium. Taxonomy (GTDB): domain Bacteria; phylum Bacteroidota; class Bacteroidia; order Flavobacteriales_G; family Salibacteraceae; genus UBA2108. The sequence goes on along the minus strand of PAVO01000053.1, from coordinate 32,969 downwards.
ACGTAGCCTAACAACGGCTAAAAGGCAAATGCTAGCAGTTGTGTAAATTTGAAACGATATGCCTCGAATAAACGATATTGTTAAACCTAAGTGTACGGCTCGTATGCTTTTGGTGGTTGGTTCCCACGCGCTCTATCAAAAAGCAATAGAAATGGAAATTTTGTCAGCGCGCCCAAAATTGCTTTGCCCGCACTTGTTTTAGCTGCGGGGCGTTGTATGCGATTTGAACGATAAACACTTTGACAAATCGAAAACTATCAATATGTTTGCATTGTGAATGAAAAACAATTTATAGAAGTTAGTAAGTCATTAACCAATCGAACTCGTTTGAAAATATTGGAATGGTTAAAAGAACCTGATGAAAACTTCCCACCTCACCCAACTCTTGGACATTTTGACTTTGGTGTTTGTGGAACATTTATACAAAAGAAAACTGAAATGTCACAATCTACAATTTCTACATATTTAAATAGTATGGAAAAATGTGAGTTGCTTATTTCTACACGAAAAGGGAAATGGACTTATTTCAAACGAAATGAAAAAATAATAAAGGACTATATTGAATACTTAAAATAATTTTTTTAACTAAATATATCGATAATTCTAGATATTAAAATATGCTATTATGATAAATACAAACAAATTGATTTCAAAGTTTCCAGAAGCGCAAATTCCTTTAGAAGGCGTAAGTTCACGACTTATTCAAGCTGGAGAACAACAATTTATTTTTATGGAATTTGAGAATGACACTGAAGTTGCACCACATTCGCACAATGCACAATGGGGAGTAGTACTAGATGGAGAAATGGAAATAACGATAAGTGGAGAAATTCATAAATTGAAAAAAGGAGATTCCTATTTTATAAAAAAAGATGAAATTCACTCTGCAAAGATTAAGGCAGGTTATAAAGATTTGACCTTATTTGACCAAGCAGACAGATACAAAGAAAAATAAAACTGCATACAACAACGTATATAAAAAATAGTGGTTTAGTTGCTTAATCGAAATGAATTTTATAAATTTAATGTCAGTAATTTAACCAAAAATTAGTGCGTAAAAATCCGCTACTTTTCATATACAAAACCGTTATCGATAATTAAAACAAGACCTTAATGCACGAAAAGTTCATTAATTACTTCTCCAAAATATCGCCTCTTTCAATTGAAGAGTCTGAAGCGATTATCACCAGCATGCAAACTAAAGCATTGAAAAAGGGAGAGTATTTATTAAAAGAAGGACAGATTTCGGCAAACACATATTTCGTACTTGGAGGCTGTATACGAGAATACATTCTATCTGATGGAGAAGAAAAGACTACGAATTTCTTTTCTGAGGAACAATGGGCTATCTCACTAAATAGTTTATCTCCTAAAAGTTCAGCAACACACAATTGGGTTTGTATTGAAGACACCATTGTTGTTGTGGGCAATGAACAACAAGCTCAAGATCTTTTCAAACACTTCCCGAGGTTCGAAACAATTTCTCGAGCAATAATGGAAGTAGCTTTTGCTGAACAAAAAGAAGCGTTAGCTTCTTATTATATAGACTCACCCGAACAGCGATATCTTAAGCTGCTAAAATCAAGACCTAGCTTATTGCAGCGAATTCCTCAATATCATATCGCCAGTTATATTGGTGTAAAACCCGAATCTTTAAGTCGCATTAGAAAGCGAATTGCCATATCCTCTGATGAATAGCTAAATAGTTATAACAACATTGCCTCTTTTATGCCCTTTCTCAACATAAGTGTGAGCTTCCGGCATTTTTTCTAAAGGATAAATTCTGTCTATTACAGGCTTAATCTTCTCTTGTTCAGCCAATGATTTTAAATTGAGAAAAGCCTCTTTAGGAGTTAACGGAATTCCGTGATCAATTGAAATGTATTTACCCTTTGGCAAAAGAGCTTTTTTGCTTTTCTCTTTAAGTGTTGAGGTTTTAGAGTTTCCAACAGCGTCTATTACATATTTGTAAGTCTCTAAATGTGATTCAGCGTCTTCTGTCATATAATCAATCACAAAATCACTACCCAAAGACTTTACTAATTCAAAGTTCCTTCCACTGCAAACGCTTGTGACAATGGCTCCTGCATTCTTTGCCAATTGTATCGCCATGCTCCCAATGCTACCTGAAGCTCCATAAATTAAAACCTTATCCCCCTTATTTATGACAGCCTTATGCAACAAATGTGAGGCGAGTAATCCACCATACGGGATGGCTGCTGCCTCTTTATGGCTGATATTCTTGGGCTTAAGGGCAATGTGCCAATCTTCAGGCAGGCATATATATTCAGCATAAGAACCAAAATGACGCTTTGTTGGTGAAACCGAACCATATGCAAAAACTTCATCACCAATATTAAATGAAGACACAGTTTTACCCATACTCTCTACAATACCAGATGATACCATACCCAAAATCGGGTTTCTTGGTTTTCCAAAACCGAATACACACTGAAGGATGAACTTTGGAATAGGTGATTCGTTCATTCTGCGAATAAGTACATCACTCGTTGTGACAGACGTAGCGTGAATCTTAATGAGAATTTCATTGTCCTTTGGTGAGGGCTTTCCGACTTCTGTTAACACTAAGTTTTCTGAACCTCCGTATTTTAAACACTCAATAGCTTTCATAATCTTTACTTTTTTATATCAGCAAAATTGTCCTTTAACCAATCTAATATCATTGACTTGAGTTAAGAAATGAAATAAACTAATTTAGCTTAGGAGTAATAGAGATTAATAATGAATAACTAAAAAGAAAAAACCGATAACAATGAGTAAAATGCATAGCTTCCCGACGTCAGCCACGACATCTTACTCCAGCCGTTGTATGCCATACAGAATCCCACCCACATTCAGGCACATTTGGCTACCTTGACGCACGAGCGAAAGCTCGCAGCCAAAAGAGCCTGAATTTTTGCTGACGCCAACGGACTGAAAAAAAGGACGAAAAAATTTGGAGACCACCCCCTGACCAGTCTCACCTTTGTAGCGTAGTTAATTTTAATCATTAAAAACGTAATACAATGAAAAGACAGATTGAAATATTTACAGCCAGATGTCCAGTATGTGAACCAGTAGTAAAAACAGTAAAAGAAATGGCTTGCGACTCTTGCGAAGTTACTGTCTATAATCTTGTGGAACAATGTGATGACAAAGTCTGTGTTGACAAAATGAAAAAATATAACATTAATTCGCTGCCAGCAGTAGCTGTTAATGAAAAATTACTTTCCTGCTGTCAAAACAGAGGTGTAAGTAAAGAAGAATTAGCAGCAGCAGGCATTGGTAAAGACATTTGATTTTTGAACCAAACCACCCAATTTCTAATCAAAGGAAGTTGGGTGGTTTTAATTGAATAAGTTATGTTGCCAAGAGATTTAACAAAAGACCTTAAAGACCGGCTAAATAGCATTAAAGGTCAGGTTGAAGGAGTGATAAAAATGCTTGACCAAAGCGATGACCCTTCTCAAATATTAAATCAATTTAAAGCTATAAATAAAGGATTTGAGAAAACCCAGTTCCTTCTATTAGATGAGGTTTTCCGTAAAACTTTGGCATTGAAAATATCAGAGGCATTAGAAGCCTGTCCGGGCAACTGTGGTCAAGAAGAAAAAATAGCAATAATTAAAAAGCAATTTCCTGATTTGGGCTTATACGAACTAACAGACAAAATGCAGGAAATTGAAAAAGTTTATGAATTTATAAACAGGCAAAACGAAAGTATGAAAGAAATATCATTAACCATTGAAAATATGGTTTGCCAAGGGTGTGCAGAAAAAATTACCGACATTTTAAAGGAAGAAAAAGGTGTGGAAAATGTGAAAACAAAGGCAATGAGAAAAATAGTGGATATAAAATTTAACCCGAACAAAACAAATGAAAATAAGCTCAAAGCAATTTTGACAAAATCAGGATATAAACCCAAAGATTAAATTTAGTCAGATGAGTAGAAGAATATTATTTGTCATTTTATTAATATTTCAAACATTCTTTTTTGCCTGTTCAGGAAGCAATTCTCAAAATAATCAAACAGGTTTAAATGAAGGAGAGGTCAAGCTTATTGAAATACCTATTGACGGAATGAGTTGTATGTCTTGCGTTGCGAATGTTAAAACGACCTTGTCAAGTATGGATGGAGTTGTGGAGGTAATTGTAAGCCTGCAAGAAAAGAATGCTAAAGTAAGGTATGACATTCAAAAAGTTACGGCCGAACAATTGAAAAATGCTATTAATAAGTTGAGCTACAAAGCAGGTAAACCAAAAGAATTAACCGAATGAATTTAGAGGAATTTTTAAACCAATTCTCGACCACATTTCAGGAAGACTCAATTTTAAGTTTAGGCATCGCACTGTTGGTAGGTATAATCTCAAGTGGTGTTTGTCCTTGCACGTTACCTGTCGGATTTGGATTTGCAGGTTATGTTGGGAGTAATGAAGTACGGGAATCAAAATCGGGTTCTTCCATTACCTTTTCATTTTTTTTTGGAATTATTCTCTGCCTCACAATTTTAGGAGCAATTGCAGGATATATAGGGACTTTTCTGACTGAAACATTCGGGAAGTATTGGGCTTTGGTAATGGGCATTGTATCACTCATTGCAGCAGGTATTGCTTTTTACGGACCTTATTTACGTGTGCGACAACTTGAGGCTCTTCGCAGACCAGGAATGGGTGGTTCTTTTGTTTATGGTTTCATTTTCAGTTTAGGAACATCCGCAGCCCCTTTACTACTATTATTATCTGTAGCAGCAGCCGAAGCAAGCATTTTATACGGATTAGTTTTAGCGTTTATGTTTGGCATCGGGAGAGGTTTGCCTTTTTTAGTTGTCGGACTTTTTGCGAGCACTGTTTCAAATCTTGCCAAATTGACTTGGTTACGAAAAAGCATCCAGATTATAAGCGGCTTGGCATTACTCTATTTAAGTTTTTATTTTTTCAGACTTTTTAGTTATTATTTTTAGGTAAAAAAAGATGGGCAGTATCATCCCTTCGCAGCCATACACATTGGCAGGTCGAACAAGTCAGACACAGAACCCAAAACCTGCCAAAGAGTATAACTGCCCTAACGCACGAAAGAAAAGGCGGCATACGACAATGTGTATAATCAATAGCGGGTGAAGTGATAAATTCAAGGTCAGTACATTTAATTAACTTTGTTAAGGCCTGACAGGCGGAAAGCCTTGAAATCCGCTTCTGCTCATACACGAAACCGTTAGTAGCAACCTAACCAAGAACGGAATGAAACGATACGAACTTTTTATTATTAGCTTTTTTTTACTGGCTTTTTGCCTAAAAACTGTTGGTTGAACAGAACACCGCGAAATGATAATTGAATAGGCACATTGGCTAACAGCAGCCAAATGAGGGCATAAAAGCAGTGCTTTTATGGGCCAGCCAGTGCGAAGAAAGGAGTTTGGCGTAAATTTGAAAGGAGAGGTAGCGAACCTGACTTTGAAATTAAAAATGAGATAAAACTGGCTATAACAACTGTTAGTTGGCGCATGCTACTTTCTGCTAAATTTGAAATGAAATACCTCGAACGAAGCAATTAAATAAACTCGAAGTTAAACCCTTTAGCAATTGTCTTAGCTAGGGTTAGCACCGATCAATTCAAAATCAAGTAAAAATGAAAGTTACAGTCGAAAAAAATGAAAAAGTTGCCAATATGGTATTTGCATCCATTTATCCACTATACCTGAATAGGTTGGAAAAGAATGGTAGAACAAAAGAAGAACTCAACCAAGTTATAGAATGGTTCACTGGTTTTGATAAAGATGAATTGCAAGCACTTATTCAAGAGAAAGTAACTTTTAGAACATTTTTTCAGAAAGCTAAAATACATCCTAACGCACACTTGATTAAAGGGGTCGTTTGCGGTTATCGAATTGAAGAAATAGAGGATGAATTTGAATTGTATAAACAATGTAGACGTATGGAAAAGCTGATTGATGAATTGGCAAGAGGTCGTAAAATGGAGAAAATTTTGCGTAAAGAAAAAAAGTAGAAACTACTGCAAATAATACCTAAACTACATTAAAACCCAGTTTAGCCAAAACGTTGTGCACATTAAAAATGAAAAAACTACTAATATTATTAATCCCATTGTCCCATGCTAGTTGTAACAATCAGGGATCAACTGTAAAAGATACTTCTGTTCAGATAACCCAAGGTCGTCTTATTTACTCCATTTCGGGAGAAGGAACAACATCGGGTTGGGACCTGGAAGTTGTGTTTGATCAAAATAACGTAAGGATAAATGAGGAGTACGCCTTAACAGCAAAAAAAACCTACATATATGACAAGAAGCAAAATGAAATACTGGGTTTAATAGATGACTTTAAACTAAATCGAAGATTCAAGGACTGTTACTTCATTTATTACACTTCGGAAGAATTAATAGATCTTGCTTTATCCAGTAATTACGGAGATACTTCAATCACAACCACCCAGGAATTCAAAGAAATTTTAGGTTACAATTGCCAAAAATCAATTATTAAACACGGAAATCAAGTAGAAGTTGAAGTATGGACAACTGATAAAATAAAGCCAGGGATATTATATCCATGGACACCTCTAACATTTGAAAATGTTGCATTAGAATATGAAATAAAGATCCTGGGAAAAGTGGATAGAAGGTATGTTATCAAATCGATATCGGATCAAAGCATTTCACAAAAAAACTTTGAACACCAAGTACCCGATGAATACAATTTAGTTGTTCCCGTTTCTGTATTCTCACTTGATTCAATGTGGGCAAAAGATTATGAAGAAAACCATTTCAAGTCATTTCAATATCCAACGTTCCAGGCTGGAAGAAATTCGGTTAAAAAATATATAAGGGATGCTTTAAAGGATATTTTGCCTGGTGAAAAACAAACGGATATCACATTAGAGTTTGTTGTTTCTAAAGAAGGTAAATTAATAGATATAGTTATTGATTACGGACGTGAAAGAAACTATACTGAATCAGTTAAGACAATGCTTGAAGAAATGCCAAAATGGGTCCCGGCAAAAGTTAAAGGAGAAGCTGTTAATTCGGAAGTAACAATATTTATATGATGAAATAAACGTTGTACAACAATGTATATACAAAATAGGAGTAATAGTAGTAAATTCAGTTGTTGTAGCTCGCTTCAAAATCGTATCGGTATGACAAGTTTGAAGCCCGCAATCGCCTACTTAGCATATACTCAACATTAGGCACAAGCTACATGAAAACCCTGCTCAGTCAGATATTCAGACGAAAAAAGAAAACTCCTTCCACAAAAGAGGAATATTAGAGATCTTGGGATATTACTGGACTGATAGACGACCTAAACGACGCGCTAAAAATCGTTTCAAAATACTCTGATGGCTACTCAGGTGAAATGCTCTCTGCAGAAGAATTTACCGATAAACTAAAGAACGAAATTGATAATATTAAGAAACAAGATTTCCCTGACTTGAATCTTATTTGGATTTGGTTCGCTCCGACCTGTCATTGGGATGATTTTACAAAAGAAGATGATTCTGATATTGTTAACCGAATTTTTGAAAAGGTAAGCCTTTGGAAAAAAGATCAGGAACGAATTAACGCCAATGCCTAACATCTGCCAAATAAGAAACCTGCCTGCCGGTAGGCACAGTAGTCTGAGTTGCGTAAATTTGAAACGGATGAATTTTAAGAACACAAACCCGAGAACCGAAGAGTTTACAACAAAAGGCCTATCACTCATGGCTGTGGGGCGTTAGCAAACATAACTTGGGTAAACTATACGCCATACTATTTTTAACCTGTACATGGTTAACCGCTTTAGGCCAAGTTGTAAATGGAATCTATTTAGACAATGATAGTATAGTTCAGTTGGTGGTAACAAAATCAAAGTATAAATTGACACCAACAAGAAATGAAATTTCGATTCCTCAACTTACTTTTTTTGAACGCTTTGATGACAACGGGCGCTTGCTGGAGGAAAAGGACTATAATCTAAGTGGCACTTTGTATGCCTGGAGTTTTTTTCAGTATGATCAAAAAGGAAACAATATACGAACAACGGTATTGAATGATGATAGTGCTCTAAATTATGTTATAACGCTAAAATATGATGCTTTAAACAGACAAGTATCCAGAAAAGGGATTGACACAAAGAATAGAGTTCTTTTTCGTAGCACCCATACCTATTTTAAGGACAGCACAGTATATGTAGGTTGGATTACAGACAGCACCCGCACTTCTACATACGTTTCTCTAATGGACAGCGAAGGCAAGAAGATATCTGAAATCCATTATTCGGGCAAAGGGAGCGGAAAAGAGAAAGTTTATGAAGCCAAATACACTTACCAGGATACTACACTACATAAAAAGCTTGAATCCTACTATGAAAGGGGTGTTTTTACTCGAGGAACTGAAACTGAATACAATGAATATAAAAAAACTACCAGGCTTATTTCAATTGACGCCAGTGGTACCAAACATGTAAAATCCGTAAAGAGGTATGACTCCATGGGGAAGCTTATTTATGATAAAAGCTTCCGCAATGACATGGTCGAGTTTGTTTTTCATTGGGAACATCAATACGATTCATTAGACAGAATCACTCAATCATTTAAGTATTGCGATACGTCGCAATTCAGACCAATGAAATCCCAACTCAGAACGAAAACCGTATTTGAATACCTGGAAAACTATATGGGTGGTATTAAAGAAGTTAAGACTGTATATCTCTATTGGGGTTTAATTTATAATCATATCTCGGCAACTAAAATAACCAGGCAGTTTGACGAACAAGGGCGTTGGTTAAATACTACAAAGACAGAGGACGGGGAATTAGTAAATTATTGGTACGCGGTTTACACTTTTAAGGAAAGAAGGAAATGAAACATTTGCCACAATGTAACCTGCCCGTCCGGCCAGCCAGGTACTAGCGATAGTGTAAATTTGAAAGGACGAAAAATTCATAACAGCTTCATACTTTACAGTAACGAAATTCTAGCTCAAACTTTATCCATCAACTAAAAATATCATTCTCTAAAAATGCCCTAGTTCTAAGTATAAAACCAGAAGGTTTCATATTTTTGCGAAACCAAAAGGTTTTATATAATATGAAAAACACCATTAAGTTTAAAATTGAATACAACTTTCCAATTGCCGAAGTATGGAAAGCCCTAAGCGATAAAAACGCCATGAGCGAGTGGTTAATGCCCTGTGACATTGAACCCATAGTTGGCCATAAATTTCAGTTTAAAACCAAATCTTTTCCGGGGTTTAACGGAATCATAGACTGCGAAGTGTTGGAGGTTATTGAAAACGAATTGCTATCCTTCTGTTGGAGCGGTGGTTCGTTAAAACAAACCAAGGTTAGCTTTAGGCTCAAAAAATCAGGAAGTAATACAATACTCTATTTTGAGCACAGCGGGTTTGAAGGCCTTCTGAACAGGATTATCGTACAGAAAATCTTATCCAATGGTTGGAAAACCAAAATACTTCCAACTCTTTTACAAAATTATCTCGAGAAAAATGGGTGATGTATTTAAAGCCATAGCAGACCCAACAAGACGGGAAATATTACTAATGCTTGTTGAAGAACAAAGTAGCATTGGCCAAATAGCTGAGAATTTCAATATGTCAAGACCAGCAATAGCAAAGCATGTGAAGGTATTGCAAAATGCCAACCTTCTTAATATTGAGCCCGACCGTGCAGATGGCAGACAACGAAACTGCGTTGTTCAATTAGAAGCATTGAAAGAAGTGGGAGATTACCTTACCAGAGTGGAAAAGTTTTGGCAGAAAAAACTCAATGGTTTAGAAGCTTATCTCGCTAAAGAAAACAAAAAATGAAAAAATATCTATTGGCTTCACTTGTATTCACGGTGCTTCTTTTTCTATGGAGTGGGATTACTCAAATGCTTCCCTGGGGAATCCCAACAACTCAAAAAATTACAGTACAATCGGGAGACATTGCTAATGAGCCCTCCAACCTCATTAAGCTGCAGCCCAACGCACTAACCACTAATGATTTTGATTCAACCTTCAATCATAAAATAAGTACATACACTACAAATGCCACATTTTCCTGGATTGTAACCCAACCCTTAAGAACGGATTATACCAGCTACTTTGTAGGAGAAATAATCACCCAGTTTTTCGTTGGTGTTCTACTTGTCGTATTGCTGTTGTTGACCAAAAATCACAACATACAAACACGAATGTTGTTTGTAGGTATAGTTGGCTTAATCACCTGGGTTGCAACCTATGGACAGTTACTGAATTGGTGGGCCTTACCAGCTACTTATGCCATAGGAGTGGGAGCGAACTTAATAATTGGCTGGCTCGTCACGTGTTTCATTGTATCCCGATTTATACTGAAGCCTGAAAAACAATAAGGCAACTTCAGTAAACGGCATTTAAGCAACAGTAAATAGCATTTCCGGTAATCTTAGCGATGGCGTAAATTTGATAACTTAACAAAAGTCGGAACTTAAGTGCTTTAGCAATTTTGGTATTGTCTTTACGCTCCTTCCTGCAAAACTCAAAATGGAATAACAAAATAGAAGATGTACAACAATGCAAATAAAAACAGGATTGTTGTGGTCAGTTTTAAAACTAAAACTATGAGAATAGCGCTTTTATTATCGCTGGTACTTTTTATTAATGAATTATTGGCGCAAATGCCGAACACCTTAACCAAGACAGAAAAAGTATATGGCCTATCAAAATTTTGGCAAGAAGTCAATTACAATTTTATTTACCTCGACAAAATAGACAGAGATAGTTGGAATGAAGAATACAAGAGGCTAATTACTGAAGTGCAGGAAACCAGGGATGATTATGAATACTACCGTTTGCTTCAAAAATTTTGTGCAATGCTTAAAGATGGACACACCAACGTTTATGAGCCTGATACAATATGGAATTCTCTCCTAAATACCAATTTCGGAGAATACAGACTTTTCTTGAGCAACATTGAAGGAAAAGCGATAGTGACACGAACCAACCTGAGTAAAAAAGACGAAATCCCGATTGGCACTGAAATTACTAAAGTAAACGGGCTAAACACTGCAACCTACCTGGACCAATATGTGAAGCCCTACATTTCATCTTCTACAGATCATGCCCTTGACGACTGGGCTGTTAGAAACCTCTTCAGAGCTCCATCAGGAAAAAAATATGACGTTGAGTTGAAACTTCCCAATGGTAAAATAAAAGCCTTGACTCTTACTCACACAAAGACAACGGAAAAAGAAGTTTATCCACCTTTTGAACAAAGCCCAACACTCCTGGATTTTAAATGGGTTGGCAAAAACATTGCATATGTTTCCCTTAATTCGTTCAGCGACCCTAAAATTGATACATTATTCATTGAAAAATTGCCCGAGTTATACAAAGCAAAATCGTTGGTCATTGACCTGAGAAACAACGGTGGTGGTAATACATTTATTGGAATGGATATACTTAAATACCTCACCAACGATACAATCCTGTACGGTATAAAAATGAGAAGCAGACTGCACATTCCTTCCTACAAAGCTTGGGGTGAATGGACAGAGGCAAAGGATACAACAGGTAATAATTGGGAAAAGCAGAGTTTTCTCTCGTACAGAGACAAGTACTATTATGACTTTGAGTACGAAGCAGATACAATCTCAGAAAAGATCCAGCGTATTGTGGTTCCAACGGTTTTGTTAATCGGACATTACACAGCATCTGCGGCAGAAGACTTTCTAATATATGCTGATAATCAAGATCACATGGTAAAAATTGGAGAACCTACCTTTGGGAGTACCGGACAACCCATGCAGTTTGATCTACCGGGAGGAGGCTCAGCAAGGGTTTGTACCAAAAAGGATACCTATCCCGATGGCAGAGAATTTGTAGGTTATGGCATTCAACCGGATATAATCGTTCGTAGAACGTTAAACGATTATATAGATGGAAATGACCCGGTGTTGAACAAAGCAATTGAATATTTAAAACAGAAAAAATAACTGAGCCACTTATTCAACATATCAATTATTGGACTTTTCGCTATTCTGATTAGTTGTAGGATGGAAAGGAACGAAAAACCAATTTCTGTTCAGAAGGAAGAACTAAAATTTCCTGTAATCATTGATACATTTAACTTTAAGACCTCGAAAAGGAAAGCTGCCTGGCTTTCCACTGCTAACCATGAATTATTGTACATAGGAAAATGGAAAGACACAATCTACCCTGACTACAGGCTAAAATATTACCCGATTGCCCCTCCTCCTCCACCAGCTGCTAACAAGTTTGACCCGAGTGACACAACTGCATATAGCAAAATACTGACCGAACATAAAATGTATCCATACTACATTAATTGGATGGCTCTGCATAATCATATATCGTGGCATGAGGCAAAAATCTCAATCACCATTGATACAACACAGAGAGTTAAGAATGATGACATTCACGTCAATTGGGATGAACCTTTCTTTGAAGCATACCCTGTTCTAATTGAAAACATGGAAGACGACACAATTACCATCGCTTACGGAAGCTTTGTACCACTAATAACCGAAGCCAAAGACTCAACTGGAAATTGGCGACCAATAGAAAAAAAATGGATGTATGCGTGTGGAAACGGAGTAGGAACATTTATTCTCCCACCAAATGAAATTGCACTTTCAGCGACAATGATTTATCACGGAAATTATTCGACTACTCTTAGACTAAAAATTGACAGTACCTTTTCAAATGAATTTAAAGGGAACATAAATTATCGGCAATTTGAAAGTAAATTTAATGAACAGGGTGGTTACAAAGAAGAATACAAAAGGGAAATAAAAAACGACACCAAGCAATAAATAAATTGCATACTTTCACGTCGTATAAATGATTCCAATTTTGAGAGTGATTCTTAAATACATAGTAGCATAGTAATTAGCCACTCCCCCTTTAGGCTAATTATTTTGTTTGGGTAATTCTACCCGAACTAGATTTCATTTTACCATTTCATTCGTATTACTTAAACAGCATTTGAAGATAGTGTTGCAATCCATCAGCATGGTTAACCCATGCTATTGAACCACGATGATGGACCATGAAATAAGGTATATACTGCAATCAGACAGAATATTTAATTCATTTTATTACAAAATAATTGGACATGAAAAATCAAGAAAATAAAAAGAACCCTGAATTTTTAGAGTACGTTCTGGAATTGAACGGAGACACAGAACTTAATGAGGCATTACAACTAAGTCTACATCGAATTAACGAATTAGACATAGCTCAATTGAACCGAATTGGCTTAAAAACTTATGAAAAAGATAAATGGACCATTCATAAAATATTGCAGCATCTCATTGATTGGGAACGAATTTGGTGCTATCGGGCCATTGTTTTTGCCCGGAAAGAAGGGAATATTCCGGATGCGTTGGACCAGGAAATAATGGCTTACCATTCGAATGCTAACGAACGAACCATTGAACAACTAGTAGATGAACTTAAAATTTTACGTCAATCGACTATAGTCTTGTTTAATTCTTTCAATCAAAAAATTCTCGATACAAATTGTGTGTTCTTTGAATATGAAATGCCTCTCTATACAATGGGATTGACTATCACAGCCCATCAAATACATCATTTCAATATAATCAGGGAAAGATATTTACCATTGGACAAATAATTCACTAGTTTTCCCTGGGAATATTAATGTTGCTAACTTACACCAAGCAAAGTGGCACGCAATCATATTGAAGTGTGCCTTACTTTGCCTGGTACAAAATCGTTAGCCGTTGTGTAGAAATATGACAAAAACTTTTTAAAAATTAAACAATGGATATACTAAAAACAGCCACTGATTGGGCAAAAGCCGAAGTTTTTTCCTCATCATTTTTTATTCTATTTGGAGTTGCTTTTATACTGGCAACTATTGGGTTTTGGCAATTAGGAAAAACCGATATGGCCAAAGCATATATTTATCCAACCCTGGTATGCGGTATTTTACTGTTAACTATTGGAGTAGGAATATTTATCGCCAATAAGTCGAGGGTTACGAGTTTTGCAGAGGCATACAATAGCGATGCTCCCGCCTTTGTAAAATCGGAAATAACTCGTACCGAAAAATCAATGGGAGAATACAAGACCATAGTTTTCAAGGTGATCCCGTTCATCATATTAGCTGCTGCCCTACTCATTGTTTTTGTTAACACACCAACCTGGCGTGCGATTAGCATTACCGTTATTGCTATGATGGTCGTTATTTTAATAGTTGATAGCAATGCCAATGAAAGAATTAAAGCTTATCATGAGCAATTGTTGGAAGCAGATAGTCAGGCTAAAAATTAGTGATGCGATTCCTAATTTAGCAACAGGACACTAGCGTACATTGAAAATACATGATTATTCTTTCGGGAGATATAATTGGATTTTATAAAGTATTGTCAATTCCAATTGTAATCGTTGTCTCGATTATATTATTCGCGTTTAATAAGATCATAACTAAAGATGGACTTTATAAATCATTGATTAAACCCAAAGGAGTATTAATCAAACTTTTGTTTTGGACGTTTCTGTTATTCGCTTTTCTAATTCTATTTATAATCGTCGGATGGGTATTTGCTTTTGTTTTAAGTTTATAATTATAAACCTTTAAAGTTTTTGCCTCCTATGTGTTATGGGTAATTAAACGGAGTCTTGTAAAATAATGTGGGTTAACCAAGCTACCATATAAAAGTTACGTCATTCCTGCGAAAGCAGGAATCTAGAAATAAGACTAGATTCCTTGTCAAGCAAGGAATGACGACTATTCCCACATTATTATGCAATATGGCATAATTTAACATGGAACAAGAGTTACAGATTGATAAGATAGATTCCTCCGATGAGGATAGTATCCTGAAAATTGCGGATTGGTACCAAAAAGAGTGGAATACTCCGATTAAACAAACAGTTGACAGGCTTTCAAATAGCCAATACGAAGGAGTTTATTTTCAATTAGTTGTTAGAAAAAGTGGTAAAATAGTAGCCACTGGCGGGCTGTCTGATAATGTTAACCTATTAAAGGTATATCCTGAGTTTGTGAAATTCGGACCATGGGTAGCTTTGTTATATACAGACAAAGAATATCGAAATCAGGGAATTGGAAAAGCTTTGCTCGAACAAATTGAATTGAATGCAAGAACCTGTAAACTGGACAAAATCTACTTGTATACATTCACAGCCGAATCACTATATAGAAAATCAGGTTGGAAATCTATAGAAAGGGTGAAATATAAGGGTCACAATACAGTGATCATGGAAAAAGAAATAAAACTAAATACGACTAGCTAACAGCAAACAAGCAAAAGCTGACAGTTGTAGATTTGAAACAAAGAAACAAGTACTTAAACCCAAAAGATAAAAGCATGGAAAACTACATTGACGGATTCGTTCTTCCAGTTCCTCGGATTTATTTGAACCAATACAAAAAAGTGGCTGAAAAAGTAGCTGAAATTTGGAAGGAGTATGGAGCAATTGCTTATTTCGAATTTGTTGGTGATGATTTGACTTTGGAAGGCACTAAATCTTTTACCGAAACCATAGATGCTAAAGAAGAAGAGGAAGTTGTATTTGGTTGGGTTGTTTTTCCTTCAAAGGAGATCCGGGATTTAGCCAACCAAAAAGTTCCTATGGATCCACGAATGACTGAATTAGTCACGCCATTGATCAAACCCGAAAAATTGATTTTTGATGCCAGTAGAATGGTCTATGGAGGGTTTAAACCTCTGGTGCAATCGAACGAATAGATTAAACAAGCACGGCTAAATAGCATAGGCATAACTAACAAAATCGTTCCTTAGTGGAACGTTAAAAGCAATTATATGGCGCAGTTCTTTCTTGAAAAAACACAAAAACTATCAGAGTCAATTCTTGAAGCTAATGGATACAACAAGACTTTCGACAATAAGGATATTCCGCATGATGAAAAAGAAGACCTCACTGCTCATGCCATATACTCGAATGGAAAGAATCAAATAAAAATATCAGCACAAGATTGGAGAGATTTTTACTTCATCTATTTCATAGAATTGAATGGAAAAAAAGTGGTGGAAGTAAATTATATAAACAATATAGATGGGGCTTTAAAAATTCTAGTTGAAACAATCAAGTCAATTGTTAACCCTTAGTAAAGATCATAGCTAACAGTAACCTTGTGGGAACTCTACCTCATTAGAGCTGAAAAGTAAACAAGTCTGGTGTAAATTTGAATCGGTAGAAAAACAATGAAACCACACCCGATTTCAGAAGAATGAAAATACCTAGGATAAAAGGAATAATAGACAGAAGAATTCTCATCAATTATCAGGTTGATAAAAAGATCTTGGAAAGTTATTTGCCTGAGCCATTCAAACCGAAATTGGTTAATGGAAAAGGAATTGCAGGAATTTGTTTAATTCGACTAAAAGAAATCAGACCAAAAGGGCTTCCTAAACACATTGGAATATCATCGGAAAACGGGGCTCATAGAATTGCTGTGGAATGGCTTGAAAACGGTGAATTAAAAGAAGGGGTTTATATTCCGCGAAGAGATACGTCATCGAAATTAAACGCAATTGCTGGAGGTGCCATTTTTCCTGGTGTTCACCATCTTGCTGAGTTTTCCGTTGAAGAATCTGATGGGAACTATAAGGTAGCTTTTATTAGTGAGGATAAAACCTCATTGTCCATTGAAGCAAAAGAGACAAACAAATGGAATGAAGAAAGCGTGTTCGAAAATATCGATTGTGTTTCTGAATTTTTCGAAAATGGCTCGGTTGGTTACTCCCCAGATAAAAATGAGTTTGAGGGGTTAGAACTCAAAGCATACAATTGGAAAGTATCTCTTTTAGATGTAAAGAATGTCCAATCCAGTTTTTTCGAAAACGAAAAGATTTTTCCAAAAGGGTCGGTTAAATTTGACAATGCCCTGTTGATGAGAGATATTGGACATGAATGGATTGGCTTAGAAAAAATAAAAAAGCCCACTAACACAATATAAAAATGCATACGAGATTGTGTTTCCAAGTATTGATTCTATTTCAAGTTGTTGGATTCATGTCCTCATGTATATCAAACGAAACCGAGAATAAAAAAGCATCTACCGAACCAGGTAGTAAAGGGCACCAATACAAATTAAATGATACAAGAATATGAAGAAGTTATTTTTACTGTTTAGTGTTATTTTTCTAACTGGGAATTTAATTCTTGGTCAAAATTCCAATGAATTTACGGTTGAGGTTTTTCAAAAAAATAAAAAGGTTGAAGTCAACAACCATACTGTAAACATAAAATCACAGAAATTTGATATTGTTTTCTCTTTCAGTAAGCCAACTAGCTTATTGATTAGTGCAACTTTTGACTCCACTACTTACAGCCAGGCTATTAATAATAAAGAAATCACAGAATTAAAAGGTTTCAAGCAGAGTGGAATGGCTGAAGGAATGAAGAATTCTGAACTAAATATATTGTTAAATCATTCTGCGCCAAGTGCGTGGTATTATGACGACGAAGAAGAAAACAGGTTTAACCTTACCGAAAAGAAAAATGGACGAATTAAATGCACTCGGACAATTAAAACATTATATGACGTAAATAAAAAGCAAAAACTAAAAATGGCTAATGTCAAAATGCCAATATTTATGGTTTTTATTTCGTATCGATACGATGAACAAAAAGGAAGAGTTGAATTGTATAGAGAAATATTAAAAATCAACTTGCGGTAACAAAAAACAAGCTCTCATAAAACAAGGTTTAATCATATTGATCGGAATACACGGGCTTATCCATTTATTTGGATTTCTCAAAGCTTACGGAATTTCTAAATTCAGTGGAATTGATCAACCTATTTCGAAATTATCAGGGCTTTTTTGGCTACTGGCATTTCTTCTTTTCTTTGTTACCATTATTCTATTGCTGATTCGTTCTGACTACTGGTGGGTTTGTGGATTTCTAGGTTTATTTACTTCTCAAACTTTGATATTCATCTATTGGTCGGATGCAAGATATGGTACCATAGCCAACCTAATTATTTTACTTCCAGCGATATTGGCATATTCAAACCACAACTTTAAAAACAGTATTAAGAAGGAAAGAATAGCACTGTTTAATAGCTCAAAAGCCGCAAGCACAGTAAACGTAACAAAAGATGACATTTCGGACTTGCCGCCGATAGTCCAAAAATGGCTAACAAATAGTGGAATAATAGGGAAACCAAGAGTTTCAAATGTGTATTTGATTCAAGAACTGCAACTGAAGCTTAAACCTGAACAAACCGAGTGGAACAAAGGAATTGCTGAACAATATTTCACAATTACCCCTCCCGCCTTTAATTGGAATATTAACACAGAATTGAATCCTCTTTTGGGTATTAGTGGACGAGACAAATTTGAAGATGGTAAAGGCGAAATGCTCATAAAGCTTCTCTCATTGGTTCCCGTTGCAGACGCAAAAAATAATGAGAAAATCAATCAAGCAGCTTTGCAAAGATATTTGGCCGAAATTGTTTGGTTTCCTTCAGCTTCTTTGAGTAAGTACATACACTGGGAGAGTTTAGACGATATTTCTGCCAAAGCAACTATGGAATTCAATGGAACCAAAGGTTCTGGTGTATACTACTTTGACAACGATGGACAGTTTAAAAAATTCACCGCATTGCGTTACAAAGATACTAATGACACAGAACCAACTGAGTGGACAGTAAGTGCACAAAAAATTACAGAACTAAACGGGATCAAAATACCAACCGAGTGTGACGCAAGTTGGCAATTGGAAAACGAGAAATGGACTTGGTTAAAATTGGAAATTAAACACATAGAATATAATATAGAAAAGATGCCAGTAACTAACAATAGGTCAACTCCATCAGAGAACAGCCAATTGTAAATTTGACAGAAACATTTCCAATCCCAATTTAGTATCTCACATTCTTGAAACGTATCTTTAGAAACTCTCAAGGCTTCGCTACAAGTTGGCCCATGCTTATCCTTGCAATGCCCTAATTCGATAACTAATTTAGCGAAGGAATATCACCTTTTCAGGTGGAGGAATTTAAACGTTACATGGGCAAGTTTTGGCAACTTTTAGTTCTCGTTTGTATGCCCATTCTAGCTTCCTCAATCTCCATTGAAGATAGTTTAATTCTACACCTAAACCAACTGGATGATACGAGCAGATTGACCAAGCTCATTCAATCCAGTACAAGCTATATAGACAGGGACTATGAGGTTTCATTACAACTGGCCGAATGGGCAGTCTCACTTTCTGATTCCATTAACTCTGCCCCGAAAAAAATTAATGCGCTGCATCACCTGGGGGGTGTTTACTTCAAAATTCAGGAATACGATACCGTTATTAGATTATACAAACAAGCATTTCAAATTGCGCAAGATGTAAAACCAACCACCGAACGTTTAGTTGCCATAAACATATCGCTGGGAAACGCCTATTACCGAAAAACGGAGATTTCTCAATCTCTTCTGTATTATCAGGAGGCATTATCAATTGCAAAAGAATTAGGGGTTCAAGGTTTTGATCAAAGACTGGAAAATTCAAAAAAGTTACTTGCTACGTCTGAGGAATCAATAATAGATGTCGCACTAAATTCAGGCTTTAAATCAGTAAGTCATTATTCAAGAAAATTTAAAGAAAAATACAGCATTTCGCCTTCGGAATATAAATTGACCTTTTCAGGCAAATAGTTGGCCTTTTGGTGAAACCCGGCTATTGCTGCTCACAATAATTTCGTAACTAAAATTTAGAATTAAACAATATGGTTATGGAAGATACTAAGGCACTTTTAGTAATTAACGCAATAGTGAACAAACAAAATGCAGCAGAGCTTCAGGATTATTTAGGAAGCGTAATGCAGATTTTTGGAAAAAATGGGGGGAAGCCTATTGGAAGATACAAGACGGTTGAACCTCTAACTGGTGAAGATTTTCCCGAAATGATTGCAATTATAGAATTTGCAGACCTGGATGTTATAAAGAACATGGTCAATGGAAATGAATTTACGGCTCTATCCGATATGAGGACAAGAGTTTTCAGCAAGCTAAATATGATGGTCTGCGAGAGTATGTAGTTACCATTGACAAAGCAATTGCCTTAAACAGGGCGCTATTAAAGAATAATGCGGGTTAAAAATATTACCTAATTAATAAGAAAAGTCATTCCTGCGCCCCAATAACTATTGGGATGCAGGAATGACGGCTATTCCCACATTATCCTTAAACTGAACGTTAATACCAACATTTAGTAAAATGAAGGCAGCTATGCTCTATTCAAAATAACTTCATAAATTTTTAATTAGTAAGGATTCCTAACTATATTTGTTCCGGCAATATTGCCAAACTTTTAAAAGACAATTTATTATGAGTAAATCAATTTTTTATCACGCAGGTTGTCCTGTTTGCCTGAGTGCAGAACACGACATAATTGAATTAATCGGCCAGGAAAACGTAGATATCGTTCATTTCGGAGAAGATCGATCTCGAATTGGGGCAGCAGAGAAAATAGGCGTTAAATCCGTTCCCGCACTGGTTACCCCAAATGGTAATGTTCTCCACCTAAACTTTGGAGCATCAATGGCAGATGTAAAGGGATAATTTTATCTCATATAGTTAGGATTCCTTCTTAAAGGAATCCTAACTTTGCCTTTCAGAAAGAAATTGATTGGCATAATTATGAGTGAAAGCATTTTTAATCCAACCAACCAGGAGAAGAATCTCTCAAGTAAAATAGTTGTTGGACTGGAACGAATCTCGGAAGCATTTAAGGTTTTGCTTTGGGAAAAGGCAAAAACATTAGGACTCAGCCCAATCCAAATTCAAATTCTCATTTTTATTTCATGCCATAAATCTGACCTGTGCAATGTCAGTCATTTGTCTAAGGAGTTTAATGTAACCAAAGCCACCGTTAGCGACGCCATAAAGGTCCTGGAGAAAAAAGAATTAGTTATTAAAGACTTCTCACCCTCCGATGGGAGAAGCTATTCCATTTTGCTCTCTGAATCTGGGAAAAAAAAGGTTACTGAGACCGAAAACTTTGCACTTCCCATATCGAAAGAGCTCCAAAAAATTGAAGCTCCTGATTTACATTCTCTTTTTGAGACGTTGAGTAAATTAATTTACCAATTGAATCGGAACCAAATCTTAAGTATTCAGCGCATCTGTTTTGGTTGCCAATATCATGGTCTGGTAGCCAATAAAGACTATTGTAATTTGCTGGAAAAAGAATTGATTAAATCTGAGATACGATTAGACTGTCCTGAATTTAAGCTTAAATAGTCTAACGAAGGTCAATGAAATAACATCCACATTTATATAATTTATTAGCTTGAACACCTTAATACATTTTTTAAATCGATATACCGAACTTAGCAACAAGGAAATTGCTTTCGTTGAAGAAAATATACTCGTAAAGCAAGTACCCAAAAACCATGTTTTGCTGGAAGAGGGACAGGTATCAACGGAGTTCTATTTCATAACGAAAGGATGTGTTCGTCTGTATTACCTCACCAACTCGGAAGAGAAAACGGCCTATTTCTATACCGAAAATATGTTTGTTAGTTCCTACGAAAGTTTTACCAAACAAGTGCCCGCAACTCACTGTATCGCTACGTTAGAAGAAACAGAATTGGTGGTTTTTAATGTAAATCAGGTGGAAAAATTTATGAGTTTTTCACCCAAATTTGAGATGCTGGCCCGAATGATAATGGAAGAAGAACTTTCAGCCAACCAATACATTATTTCCTCTTTTATCAATAAAAATGCAGAAGGACGTTACCTCGATCTACTCCAAAACAAACCCGAACTGATTAAGAGAATTCCACAGCATTATATTGCCACTTTCTTAGGTGTTTCGCCCGAGACGCTTAGTAGAATTAGAAAGAGAATTGTGACCAACTAATTTCTTGACGTTTGTCAATGAGGTTTACGGGATTGTCATTCTAATTTCGCCCAAAATTCTATTATGAAAAACGTTTATTTTTTACTTACCACCATCGGACTTATTCTACCCAATATTTTGGTTTTCATGGAATCCATTGAAACGGGCAATTTCCTGCTCTACACCAACCCCATTGCTACTATGGATGGAATGTTCAGCAATAGGATTTCAACTATATTTATCATCGACTTACTCTTTGCAGTTCTAGTCTTTTTCATTTGGTCCTACTCCGAAGGAAAAAAACACCAAATGAAAGGCGTTGGATGGATTTGGCTGGTTACCATGCTTTTGGGCCTGGCCGGTGGCTTTCCTTTGTTTTTATACTTAAGGGAAAGGACAATGGGCAACAAGAACTAATCGCAAGTTGCAGCAAGCTTAATTGTGTAACTTTTTCCAAACTACACTCTTCTTATGATCTGGAACATTTCTTAATAAAATTATAAATTGGGTTTATAAATCCATCATTCTACTACTCCACACCATTCCCTAACTTAGGTCAATAAGAAATACTTGTGTATGACCAGGAACATCGTTTTACGCAAAAGAGATCGCTAAAATTGCTAATGCATTAGCTTATTGAAGAAATGAAAAAAGTACATCAGGTTCTAATAGTTCTCGGAGTGTTGTTGTTGGGTTGTAGCAAAGAACAGTACAACAAAACTCCTGCCTCTTCCATTGAAATTCGAATCGATCATTCGGTGGATGGGCAGGAACTTACCATGGATAAAATAATGTATTCCCATCCCGGTGGTTATGCCTATAGCGTTACCAAACTTAAGTACTACCTGTCCGACATCAAACTAATTAAAAGTGGAGGTTCAGTTTCCGTGAGCAAATTCATTTATATAGACGCTTTAAATCCCGAAACCTACCTTTTTCATTTGCCTGAAAATAGTTCATTCAATGCTATTGAGTTTACGTTTGGATTGTATGAACAAATTAACCATCACGATTCCCTTCCATTGACCAACGAAAACCTAAAAATGATCTGGCCCGACGAAATGGGAGGCGGATATCATTTCATGAAATTGGAAGGGCATTACGCACCGGGAAATGATGCTGAAAAAGGCTATACCATGCATTTGGGTGCCAACAATTTCCAGTTCAAAGTAAGACTAAATACCGCTTTTACATTAAACAATTCACGCAAGCAGCTCGTGTTGAATATGAACATCAACGAGTGGTTTAAAAATCCAGTGCTCTACGATTTTGAAAAAGATGGCAACTATAGCATGGGAATTCCTGAGAATATGAAATTGCTTCAAAACAATGGTCAAACTGTATTTTCAATTAAATCCAATTAGGTCATGAAAAGAATTGTAATCATTATCCTCGTTTCAGCTTTTGCGTTATTTGGTTCTTGTTCAAAAGACAACGACACTACACCTACCACTGTCACTGACCTTGATTCCCCAACTCATAATACAACAGTAGTAGAAATCAAAAGTCCCTATGGGTTCCCGCCTATGGATATTCACCCTGATAACCCACTAACCAAAGAAGCCATAGCCCTTGGGCGGAAATTGTACTACGAACCCCTGCTTAGTGAAGGTGGGCCGCAACAAGGAATGGCCTGTGCCAGTTGTCACAGCCAGGAATTGGCATTTTCTGTATCTACCCCAGGAACTTCTGTATTACCCCATATGAACCTGGGTTGGAACACTTCCTATTTGTGGAATGGAAAAATCGAGGGTAAGATGGAGGATATCATGACCTTTGAAGTCAATGATTTTTTTCAATCCGATTTAAAAGCGATAACTGCTTCTACGGAGTATCGGGCAGCCTACTTTCAGGCCTACGGCGATTCTATTCCAACCAAAAAAACAACTGCCTATGCCCTGGCCCAGTTCTTTAGAACTTTGATTTCTGCTGACTCAAATTTTGATCGATTTATGCGAGGCGAATCAGACCTGACTTCCCTGGAAAAAATTGGGTACAAGATCTTTAATACGGAAACTGGTGATTGCTTCCATTGCCACGGGTTTCCACTTATGACAGACAATGATTTCCACAACATTGGACTCGATGCTACTTTTTCTGCAACCAACTTCGGACGATACGAAATAACCGGTAGAGATTCAGATAAGGGGAAATTTAAAACCCCTTCCCTACGCAATATAGAGCTTACCGCACCCTATATGCACGACGGGCGTTTTAACACCCTGGAAGAAGTTGTAGAGCACTACAATTCGGGCATTAAAAAGAGTGCCTACCTCGATCCTTTAATGAGCAAGAACAACCCCGACAACAAACTGAACCTAACCCTCTATCAAAAAGAAGCCCTGGTAGCCTACCTAAAAGCACTTACAGATAATGGGTTTACGACCAATCCGGATTTGAGTAACCCAAATAAGTAGCCCAATCTATTTAGTAAGGACACGTTACAGTAATAATATTTTATTTTAGACCCAAACATGATTAGGGTATTGGAATCTTATCTTTATCGGCAAGCAAGGGAAAGAGACAAACAATGATAAAGTTAAGGCCTGCAAGCATATCAGATCTTGAATTACTCCAGTACTGGGATACCAAGCAGCATGTAATTGATTGTGATCCGGACGAAGATTGGAACTGGGAAATAGAACTTAATGAAAACCCTAAATGGAGAGAGCAATTAATTGCTGAATTAAATGGAAAACCTATTGGCTTTTTACAAATAATAGATCCCTTTGAAGAAGAAACTCATTATTGGGGAAACATTGATAAAAACAAGAGAGCCATTGATATTTGGATTGGTGAAGAAAAAAACCTGAACAAGGGATACGGAACACGAATAATGGAATTTGCCATTAAAAAATGTTTTAAGGAACCCCTTGTAACCGGGATATTAATAGACCCATTAAAGAGTAATACAAAAGCACATCGGTTTTATAAAAAACTTGGATTCGATTTTATTGATGAGCGAGAGTTCAATGGAGCTGTTTGCTATGTCTTTGAATTAAAAAGAGCTCTCCTTTAGCCTAATAACGATTAGGCCTTATTTCACTAGAAGCCATCCTATCGCAACCTTAAATCCCCTCAAACTTAGCCGTAAAATGCCTTAAGAACTGGGGCTCTTCTACAATCTTATATCCCTTGGTATCGTGTCGGTGTTTAATCAACTCCTCAAAGGTTTCGATCACAAACTCCAGGTGACTTTGAGTATAAACCCGTCGCGGAATAGCCAATCGGACCAATTCCTGAGGTGCCGGGATTAACTTTCCGTTTTCATCGTATTTCCCAAACATGACCGAACCAATTTCTACGGTTCGAATTCCACCCAGGATATACAAATCACAAGCAAGTGCCTGTGCCGGATATTCGTCCACAGGAA
Source organism: Crocinitomicaceae bacterium (assembly GCA_002713215.1). Classification (GTDB taxonomy): domain Bacteria; phylum Bacteroidota; class Bacteroidia; order Flavobacteriales_G; family Salibacteraceae; genus UBA2108. Next base: position 7,749 of record PAVO01000053.1, on the reverse strand, counting down.
TATGATCGTAGAATTTTTTAGCATCCACGTATACCGCATGTCCTCCAATGGGCATAAGCACCGGAACTCCCAGCTTGTGCAGGTGCTCTCCCAGGTAGGTGGTACTCTTTATTCGATACTCTAAATAATGATCATCAAATACTTCCTCCAACCCAATAGCCAATGCTTCCATGTCCCTTCCGGACAAACCACCGTAGGTAACAAACCCCTCGGTGATAATCAATAAACTGGTACATGCTTCTGCAATCTTTTTGTCTCTAAGTGCCAGGAATCCGCCCATATTTACAAGGGCATCTTTCTTGGAGCTCATAGCAGCTCCATCGCACAAGCGAAACATTTCCTGTGCAATCTCTTTATAACTTTTGTTGGCATATTCCGGCTCCCGGTGTTTTACGAAGTATGAATTTTCTGCAATCCGGCAACAGTCCAACAACATTAAAATTCCATACTTTTTACAAATCGCCGAAACGGCTTTGGTATTTCGCATACTTACCGGTTGCCCTCCCCCACTGTTATTGGTTACCGTAAGGATTACGGCACCGATATTCTCGGCACCTGTTTCGGCAATAAGTTTTTCCAGTCGGTTTACATCCATGTTTCCTTTGAATGGATGAATTAAAGAAGTATCCGCTGATTCAGGAATGGGTATATCAATAGCATCGGCTCCAGAAAATTCAATGTTGGCCCGAGTAGTATCGAAGTGGGTATTGGAAATAAAGGTCTTCCCCTTGCCCCCAAGGTATCCATAAATGATTCGTTCCGCAGCTCTTCCCTGATGAGTGGGAAGTATGTGGTCAAAACCGGTTAGGTCCTTTATTGTTCTCTCCATTTTCAACCAACTTCTGGAGCCTGCATATGATTCATCTCCCAGCATGATACCTGCCCATTGATCAGCACTCATTGCAGAAGTTCCACTATCAGTCAGGAAGTCGATGATTACTTCTTCGGAGCGTAGCAAAAACAGATTATAATGTGCCTTTTTTAAGTACTCTTTTCGTTCCGATTCGGTACTTAAGCTCAGTGGTTCAACCGATTTAATTCTAAAGGGTTCAATAATGGTTTTATGCTTCATAGTATTTTATTTACTGGGCTCAAATATTCCTTTTTAGCCCGGGTTTAACTATGATTGACATTGGCTTGAAACATGACAAAAATTTGTATCTTGAATTAGTTTGAACTCCTTTTATTGCTCAAACTACTGCTCTAATTAATCCAATAAAGAATGTTTTACCCGATTCCATTTCCAGTTAATTAATTATAAACCATGATTCATATCATTACCCTATATTGGTCGCAAGGTAAATTTGCACAAAACAAAAAACATGCATCAATTCAAAGATGACCACATATCTGCCTTTGAGGCAAAATTCGAAGCACAAAAAATTGCATTTGCCCCTGTGGTTTTCCAAACCAGCAGAGTCCTACGCGATCTTAATATCCTTGAAGAAGTTGGTAAAACCAGAAAAGCAGGAGCTTCGTTAGAACAAATTGCTGAGAACTTAGGGTTACCTAAGTATGGTGTAAGTGTTCTTCTGGACCTGGGCTTAAGTATTGGCCTGGTTCACTTGAATGATAACCGTTTTGTTCTTTCAAAAATTGGACACTTTGTTAAGAACGATCCCATGACCAGGGTAAACATGAATTTTGTTCAGGACATTTGCTACAAAGGACTATACAATCTCGAAGAATCCATTCTGGAACAAAAGCCTGCCGGTTTAAAAGAATTAGGAGACTGGAGTACCATATACGAAGGGTTGAGTAAACTTCCTGAAAAGGCTAAAAAAAGTTGGTTCGATTTCGATCACTACTATTCCGATACGTCGTTTAAAGAGATCATCCCCATAGTATTTAAAAATAAACCAAAAGTCATTTTCGATGCAGGAGGAAACACTGGAAAATGGGCAAAAGTTTGTGTTGACCACGACCCAACCGTTAAGGTCACTATTCTTGATCTGCCCGGACAAATTGGTCTGGCACAAAACAACATAAAGGACCACGCCAATGCTGATCGTATTTCTTTTTATCCGGTAAACTTTTTAGATAATGATTCGGCTATTCCCGAAGGAGCTGACATTATATGGATGAGTCAGTTTCTCGATTGCTTTTCGGAAGAACAAATTGTGAGTATTATTGATAAAGCCAAAAAGTCCATGTCGGAATCGAGCAGTTTGCTCATTATGGATACTTATTGGGATAGACAGGTTCGCGAAGCTTCTACCTTTTGCTTGAATTCAACCTCCATCTATTTTACCGCAATGGCCAATGGAAACAGCAGAATGTACCACTCTAAAGCCATGCTTAATTGCATTAAAAAAGCTGGATTACGCGCTGTAAACCAAATTGATCAGATTGGGTTGAGCCACACCATCATTGAGTGTAAGCTTTAACAGAACAGTTAGTTTTTTATCACCTTTCTGGAATAGAACTTCCCATCTTCGTCTTGCAGGTGAACAATATAAAATCCAACAGGTAGGTTACTGATATTAACGTCCAAACTGGCTCGATCGCTAACCGATTGGCTCCGAACCTTTTTTCCTACTGCATTATAGATATCAACTTGTTTTAGAAACGTTTGTGAACGTATGGTAATGCTATTCTGTGCCGGATTCGGAAATACAATAACACCGTTAATGGCTTCAATAGACTCAATTGACGTTAGGTCTTCCTGGCAACTTCCCGGAATGTTGATATCCATCCAGGCAACACGTTCAAAAATCCAGTCTTTTAGGTATTCGATTTCCTCCTCATAGGTTTCACCCACAAAATTATTGGGCCAGATGTACCTTCCCATTGATTTCCAGGTGTAGTTGTTTCGGTATTCGGCTTCTCCCATTTCAAGGATAGCATCATCAATTATCTTTTCAATTTTTGCATTGGTGAGCCCGGTTGATCTAAAATATTTCCATCTGCAATCCATTGTATTTGCAAATAAAGGATCGTCTAACATTCTTAAAAACCAAAAAATTCTTCCTCTTTCTACGTTAAACATCCAACCCCTTACATCTTCCGCTCCGCTGGTGCTGAAATCCACGTTTCCATAACCCAAATTAAAATCCCAAACGGGTCCCATATGAAGCAGGTTATCATCTTCCTCGTGATTTTTATAGAAGTAAACACTAAAGCGATATCCATCAATTTCCTTGGAAATTTCTCGCATGATCATGTAGTCGGCAAAGCTCACCAGGTTAGCATATTGCGAATAGCCCGTTTTTATATAATTGAAGGTATCAGAAAGCATTACTTCTTCAAATTGCCATACGAAGTCGCGGATATAGCTTTTTTGTTTATCCACCAGTGAATCCCATTTCGGGCGATAATATTGAAAGGTGTTATGCTCAAAACTTCGGTACCTTTTATCATGAGGAAGGTAAAAGGCATTGGTGTTGGTGTCGTTACCCCAATCCGATTTTAACATGTATCCACCGGTAATGGATCGATCATTAGTGTCCCTGGGAGTAAGCTTATTCACGTTGATACGATGATCACCCCGTTTAATCTTTTCCATAAACACATAGACCCCTATGTAATAGCCATTATGCATTACCTCAACCAACTGGGTTCTTGGGGCATATTCCTGCATGGAAGAAGCCATATTATAGGAGAGGTAATTTCTCAAAAGACTTTTATCTGAATAGGGTGCATACAATACCCAATCATTATCTGCCGGCATTCCCAATATAGAACGATCCTCAGGATGTCCTCCCGGATTTAGAGTCTCTATGGTAAATGATTTTTTTGGAAATTGTAGGGTACTGTTTCCTCTGTATTTAATTTCAATATGGCCATCATAATGTTTTCCCTCTTCATAAAACGAATTCATAGAATCCTTTCCATGCCACGCAATTCTCATAGTTCCCCTGACTTTAGCACTGTCATTGAGCCTGGGTGATGTAATGGTTACAATTGGCAAACTGGATGAATCTGCAAATACTGGTGGAACTTCGAACCACACCGGTGCCGGAGCAAATTGCTTGCTGTCATCAATTATTCCGAAGTAGAGATTAAAAAATGCGGCTAGGTCAGGGGAAACCGAGGACACGTTATGTACCTGTATGGTTAAGTAGTTATCCCCGTTTCGCACAGCATAATTCAACTGATTTCTTCTAACCAAAAAATCTGAATATTTCCCACCGTCTACCAATTGGGCTTTTCGCTCATATCCGGCGAACTCATTGTATTTAGGTTCTACCCATGGTGTACCGATATTTTCCCGGGCCACTTCAAACCCATTGAGGTAGGCCACAAATCCATCGTCCCAATCGCAGCCTAATATGGCGGCCTGAAGTTTCGATTTATCTTTTATAGTAAAACGCTTTCTTAAATAAAGACTGTTCGCCTTAGTTACGGTGGTCTTTAAATTGGAATAACCAAACCCAAGTCCTCCCTTACCCTTAGGCCAATGCGAGTCATCGTAGGTAGTATCATTCCAGGTGGAATCAGGTGCCGTGGTTCCAACAAAATATCGCCATTGTTCAGAAGTGAATATCGCTGTTTCCCAGTGGTCGATGTGACCATATTGGGCAACACTGCTCAGGTAGAACAGCAGTGAACTTAATAAGAGAACTACCGGTTTCATTCGAAATAACGCATTACCGGATACCTTCGATGAGTTTTTTCGTAATAAGGGGATCGTAAAAATATCCAATACAATTGCTGAAAGTGATTCTTAGCAAAAGTAGTATCCGAATTTCTCTTTTCTTCAAACGATTTTTTTAAGTTTTCATCATTAACAAGTAAATCTTTCGCAACGGGATCAAATCCGAAGTCAGAAAACCACTCTTTTTGCTGCAGTATATTGTCGAAAAAATTCCATCGGAAGTATGAATCTGAAGCGTGAGGCTCCAGGACCTCAACAATAAATCGCTTGTTTTTTTGGTTGGTACTTACCAGGTAATCTCCTTTATAGAACTGAATCGATTGCTTGCTTGGGGTCACATGAATATGATCGTGCATGAAATGCTTTTCGTAGGGTGATTTAATGGAATGGAAATTATCAATACGATACATTTCTCCATTCAGTATTGTGTCTCTGTCAATTACTTTCACTTCCACACCATTTAACTCCAATCGTTTCGCAACGGATCTATAGCATTGGGGAATCACATAATAATCAGGCGCATCCACCCTATCTGCCGCAACATATTCTCTGAAATATGGAATCTCCATATCAACTTTCTTGTCCCGGTTGTAATGAATCATTGCCTGTCCGGTAACATCACTTTTTTTAGATTCCAAAGCATATCCTTTAAATGGTAGTTTTTGGCTTTTTGAGGTATCAAGGCTCCAGGTCAGATAAAAATCCTTTTGATTTTTTGAATACTCATCTGCCCGCCTTTTCACCTCAATTAAATCATTTGTATTTCTTGTCGCGTATTCACACAAGTATTTCAACAATTCGTAGGTTTGCTCTACCCTGCCGTTAAAACTCTTGTATTTATGAGCCTCACTAATAAAGGATATACAATTGAATAAATTGGCATATCCACTTGAATACCTGGGGGTCTCCAAAAAGTCTTTAATTCCCTTATCTGGAGTTTTATTTATCGAATATACATAGGGGATCATCTCCACATTCTTCTTCTTCATTTCCGAATAAAGCATGGGTTCCATTTTACCGTAAACGTAATTTTTAAGTTCAGGGTTCATTTTGTCCTTTTGGCTGGTAATAAGGGTAATGGTGTATTGGTGATCACTTCCGTTCGTTGTATGCGTATCCATGAATAAATTAGGGTTCCATTGCTGGAATAGCTGAACAAAACCCTCCGTATTCAGTGCATCCGTTTTAATAAAATCGCGATTCAAATCCAGATTCTGGTAATTGCCCCTAAAACCACATTCCACTGGCCCAGGTTGGGCCGAACGGTTGTACTTCGACCGGTTTAACATACCTCCTATATTATATACAGGTATACAAACCACCACTACATTGGGATAGAGCTTATGAAATTTACCTAAATCTGAAAACAACTTTACAGAAGCATCCACTCCGCAAGATTCTCCCGGGTGTATTGCGTTATTGATGAATAAGACTGTCTTCTTATTCCGATCAATTTCTCCAGGTTTAAATTTTTTATCATTGTTATACACTACTACGTGCAATGGACGACCCACATCAGTCAAATAGTTGGTTTCAACCAATTCGATTTCAGCATACTCATCGGCCAAAATTTTAAAATTGTCTATAGCCTCTTGATAAGTAAAGCTTCTATTACTTTGGTGTTTAAAATTAATCTGAGAAAAAGCAGGAGCCATCAGCAGGCAGCATAAAAAGCAAACGATAAAGGATTTATTCATTTATTCAATTTTAATTCTAACTGTTAAACAAAGTAACGTATCCAAGTATAGGCTTTTCTTAAAATAAACCTAAAATTAATTTAAACGTAATATTTTGGAATTCAGCATTAAGCTTGCTCTTTTCGACAAATGTACGCGTTTCCATAGCTTACAATATTTCGATTGGCGAGGTCTTTGTTATCTTTGAAAAATATGAAATACTCAAGTCTGCTTTTCCTATGCTTTTTTCTTTTTGGATGTGGAAATAGCCAAAAGTTTATGCTGGAATACCTCAATGAAGATATCCCTATCGTTTACGAGGTTACTTTAAAATTTAAATTCATTCCTCCCTATTGTGGCGGTGCTGCCCCCAATGAAGAAATGGAAGCAGAACGACTAAAAGGGTTGCCCTGGAGTAGTCAAGTGCTTTATATGAATAAAAACAACACGGACAGTTACGAATCGTTTGTTACTGATCAGTACGGGTATTTACGCCTGGCCTTGTTGAAAGGAAAGTATTGCATTAAAAAGCCTTACAAAATTGTAAAGTCCAAAGTGGAAGAGTTCAAAAAAGAAGGTTGGGAATTTGATGAGGAATGCCTACTGCAGGAAATGGAAAAATGTGATTTTTCTTTTGAGGTGACAAAGGATACCACCATAATGTATGAGGTTCGCGGGCGATGTCACTATAATGGTCCTATTCCATGCGTTTTAAACCCAGGTCCGCCACCGCCTTGATAATGGACAAAATAAAGCTCGATTCTTCGCAACAGGAGATGATTACTTTACTGGAAGAACATCACTCAAAATCACAGGTAATGATTATTGCCGGACTGATAGGCAAAAAGAAAAAATTATTTGATTCTTTGATTGAGTTATGCCTTATAGAAGATAACCTAATTCCCCAACGAGCTTCGTGGGTATTGGATGAAGTAACACAGCGCTACCCCAATTGGATTGACCCATATGTAGAGAATCTAAGCCTCAGTTTATCTGAATTAAAGCACGGAGGAACCAGAAGAAATATTACTAAAGTGCTATCCCGTTCAACGCTACCAATAGAAAACTTAGGAGAGTTACTCAATGTATGCTTTGAGTGGCTTGTTGACAAAGAAACTCCAATTGCGGTAAGGGCTCATTGCATGACCATCGTTTACCGTATTTCGGAAATTGAACCCGAAATAAAAGGAGAATTTGAGAGTATCTTAAGGGAATTTGTAGAAATTGGATCTGCCGGAGAAAAATCCAGGGCCCGAAGAATTTTGAAATCCCATGGTTAGATAACCAGATCGTTTCATTGAATAGTTCATTAAAAGGTATTCCACCATCAACTAACCGCCATTAATAAGTGTTTTGCAAAAAATGAGGGTTTCCCCGCAATTTCCTAGCATATGGCAAACCGTAAATAGATTACGTTTTTGAATCAGACTTTAGCTCAAAAAATAAAGAGCTATGGATTTGATTTATATAATGAAG
>PAVO01000052.1 GCA_002713215.1 Crocinitomicaceae bacterium | reverse complement strand
TTGTAGGGAAGGGGTCGGTAACATTTACATCTACATAATCTTCCTTCACACAACCCGAATCTCCGGTTACGGTTACCCCAAAACGAGTTGGGAATTTAACATTAGCAAAGCTTGGGTTCTTAACGGTATCTGTTCCTGTTAACAGACTGCTCTGATCCCACTTGTATTTATATCCCATGGTAGTTCTGGAAGGAGTTACATCTAAATCACCCTTACCTGGATTACATAAGAAAAAGTCGGGAACAGTAGTCAAACTAAAACTGTCTACCGGATTAATATATATAGTATCTAACTTTCTACAGTTAAATGCCAGCATACATCCTACTTTTAAATCGGATTTGACCTCCAGAATAGTAGGATTAATAGGGATAAAGATTCCTGTTCTGTTGGTATCGTCAACAGTAGTGTCAGGAAACCAGTTAACACCAGTAACCAATGGATCTCCGGAAACAGTTCTCCAATTGTACAATCGACCACCATAAGCCGTCATGTCCACGCTATCACCAATACAAACAACCCTATCTGGACCTGCACTAGTAGCATTTAACACCTGAATTTCAAATACTGAGAACCCATTACCTGGGAAACTACACCTGTCATCATCAAATGACACGAAAAACGATTTTATTGGGTTATTACCAATAACTGCAATCCATTCGAACTTTAAGACACACTTATTTCTCGACAAGAAAGTCTTAGTCATGGTTGCCCCAGGTAATCCATCGGCGATATTACTTTCAAACCTCAATGTATCAGTTACATCTTTATCAAAAATGGTATCCTCCCAAGTAAACTTTTCTCCCTGACAAACCTCCATTTTAAAACGTCCGGTTTTTGTTGCATTACCAATTATATTGGAAACACCGGAAATATCACGAGGAACATTATTTGAACAGGCTGAAATTGTAAACTGTACTTCTCTTCTTGTTTGTCCTTTTAATTTACCTGTACATCTTTCATACTCTTTTACCCAAAATGCAACAGCATATCTTCCCGAAGAACCAGTATGCTTAAATGAGATCAACCCAGTAGAAGAGTCCAATTTCAAATTTGTAATTGGTCTTGCACAAGTAAACCCGTTTCTTCCTGACGCAGAAGAACCATTGTTATCAGGACAAGTCAACTCAAAACGAAGACTATCTCCATCAGGGTCAACAGTACCTACTCCATAAAAAACGTCCTGACCTAAACAAACCGAAGGCATTGGCTTTACTTCATCAGCAAACTTTGGGGCACTATTAACAGGGAATGACTGTGTATTAAAAATTGTTTTTAATTCAATTGAACTCGTTGCATTAAAGTTTTGAATGGGGTTCCTACAACATACAGTTCGCGTTGTAATCTCCCAACTGTTACATGCACCTAAGGTAATTGTCCCCCTAAAAATCAATTCCTCATATCCATCAAGGGTTCCTCCGGCACACCGACTTGATAAAGAAGGGTTACGGCAAATATCAGAAACATCACGTTTACCATTATTAGCTTGTCGTTCTCCTGGTTTAGCAACATAAGTAAACACCGGAATTCGAAATGTTTGAGTTGACCCAGTGAATGTACAACGTGCTGTTATGGTTTGAGTGGTTCCAGTAATGTTAGCTCCTGCACACCATCTATATATACCAACACGTATATTATATCTATGTGTTCCTGGAGTTGTTCCCGGACCAGCGTATTCATACTTAATACTACCACCTGCCATATGGGAAGCAGATGCATCATAGCTAAAGTTCAGAAGCAATGCTAATCCAAACAATATCCCAATAACCTTTTTCATATTTTAAATTTTAATACAAGTTTACAACTTCGTATGACGCAACAAAAAACCAAAGGTTGCCTCTTTTCGAAAAAAAATTTTAAGTTGCTAAATTACCTCTTTTTATTAGTTAACAAAATCCTTGATTTATAGCTTGCTAATTCACCCAATTGAAACTATACTTTTGCCCCAATGAAGTCGGAACAATATAAGGAGGCCTTGGGGCAGATAGAGACTTTGATAGAGGAAGAAACTGACTTAATTGCAGGCCTATCAAATATTGCGGCAATTCTTCATAATTCGTTTAAATTCTGGTGGACTGGCTTCTACCTTGTAAAATCTGAAAATGAACGGGATGTACTTGTTGTAGGACCATTTCAAGGGCCGGTTGCATGTAACCGAATTCAAAATGGAAAAGGCATATGCGGAACTGCATGGAAAACAAAAGGAACAATTATAGTTGATAATGTGCACGAAGTTGAAAACCACATAGCCTGTAGTGAAGAGAGTAAGTCCGAAATTGTTGTTCCTCTGATCTCTGATAATGTTGTTGTGGGTGTTTTGGATGTTGACAGCGAAAGGTTCTCTTGTTTCAACGAGGTTGATCAACAGTATCTGGAGCAAATAAGCCAATTAATAACAAAAAAGCTTTGGAGTTGAGTAGCTTGCCTTTTGTGAAATATTACTGGATTATAACCATTTGTACATTGTTTCAATCATGTGCAATCATGCAGCCACCAACCGGTGGTGAAAAAGACATAACCCCTCCGAAAATCGCAAAAAGTAATCCCATAAGCGGTTCAACAAATTTCGAAGGCTCGGCAATTAAGCTGGATTTTGATGAATTTGTTGTGCTCAACAACCTGCAACAAGAACTGATAGTATCCCCTCCATTAAATAAAAACCCAGAGTTTAAGATAAAAGGTAAGAGTTTGTTCATAGGTTTCACCGATACCTTATTGGAAAACACCACTTATACATTTAATCTGGGTAACGGTATAAAAGATTATCACGAAGGAAATATCCTTGACTCGAATGTTGTGGTTTTTTCAACGGGTGACATGATTGATTCCGGACTTGTTTCAGGTAATATACGGGATGCTTTTACGCTCAAACCGATTGAAAAGGTTCTGGTCATGCTCTACCAATCGGAAAATGATTCAGCCCCCGCTAAGGAAAGGCCAATCTACTATGCTAAGAGCAGATCTCAAGGTGAGTTTCTGGTGAATCACCTAAAAAATGACTCCTTTAGCCTATTTGTGCTCGAAGACAAAAACAGTAACTATTTATACGACATGCCTAATGAGCGCATTGGCTTTCTCGATACTAAGGTGGCGCTTGGTGATTCAAACACGTCAATCACGGAATTAAGAATTCCCCTTTTTCAGGAATTCATTCCGAACCAATTTTATGTCGGTTCAAAAGTTGAACGATATGGGAAGGTAATGCTTGGGTTTAATCAACCCATTCAAAACTTGTCCTTAAGAGTTCTTAATCAAGAGGTGGATTCTAATTGGTACTTCCCTGAATTCGACTCAGAAAGAGACACCGTTTGGCTATGGACAGATATCACTTCGATAAAAGATGAAAACCTATTGATAGAAATATCGGATTTTGGAAAAGTTTTGGATACTGCTGAAATTAAGCCTCTACCCTTTCCGGAAGCAGAAGAAGAAGTATCTAAAATAATGCCCACCATCTCATTGGAGCAAAAGAATGGTGTGGTGAAGTACTTTGAACCACTGCAGTTGAAATCGAGCACCCCAATCAATACCATTAATTTTAAGGGCATATTAATAAACAAGAATGATACACTGGAAGTAAGGGCCAGTAAAATTGACAATTATTCCTTCGAGCTGAGCGGCAAACTAAAACAGGAAAAAAACTATACCCTTTATGTTTTTGACAGCTCTTTTACTGACGTATTTGGTTTGAGTCACGATACGCTTGTCTTCAATGTTAAAACGCTTAGTGATATTGAATATGCCAGCTTAAATGTAAGAATTGAACTCTCTTCATCTTCAAAAAACATCCTTCAGTTTATGGATCACGAGGAAAAAGAGATTCTGGAAGAAATTGTAGTAGAGAATAATCAAGTAATCAATTTCCCAAACTTATCGGCTGGAAAGTATAAGCTTAAAATGATCTTCGATGAAAACGGAAATGGAAAATGGGACCCCGGTTCATTTATACCCAGAAAACATCCGGAAAGTGTAATTTATTTTTCGGAAGAATTGGAAATGAAAGAAGGGTGGGATAAGAAAATAACCTGGATTATTCCTGAATAGCAAAACTGTCAGCATCAAGATAAGCCGGGAATTTCTCTCTATATGATTTTAAATCCTTTATGGATAGTTTAACCGTTTCAACGCCTTCAACATTATCTTCCATTCGACTCAATAGTTCCCCTTTTGCATCATAAACAGCTGAATCTCCACTATAAGTCCTTCCCTGTCCGTCTCTTCCAATTCGATTTACCGCAACAACGGGAGAATAATTTTCCATTGCGCGAGCCTGACTTAGTGTCTTCCATGCACTTCTTCTAGCCTCAGGCCAATTGGCTACATAAATTAATAAGTCATAGTCATTCTGATTTCTACTCCAAACCGGAAATCGTAAATCGTAACATATCAATGGACAAATTCTCCAACCCTTAAGAACGGGGAAAATTTTTCGTTGCCCTTCTGAAAAATGCTCATCCTCCCCGGCCATTCTAAACAGATGACGCTTGTCATAATGTTTGTATGTTCCATCAGGGCGCATCCATATTAATCGATTGTAATACCTCCCGTTTTCTTCAATAATTAAACTTCCTGTAATCACCGACCGAGACTCAACGGATAGCCTTTTCATCCATTCCATTGTTTCTCCTTCCATTTTCTCAGCCTGGCTTTGAACATCCATGGTAAAACCGGTGGTGAACATTTCAGGGAGTACGATTAAGTCCGCAGGTTTACTGCCGTTTAATAGTTTCTCAATTTTTCGTCGATTATTGGATGGCTTTTGCCACGCAATATTCATTTGAACTATACTTACAACTATATCTGGCATTATAAACGGGATAGTATTTCAGCAGCTTGAACCAGTGTTTCATCTTGCTTGGCAAAACAAAACCGGAGTACACCATTCTGAACAGGGTTATGATAAAAAACTGAAACTGGTATTGAACTTACTTTTTGTTCTGCAGTCCACTTTTGGGCTAACTCAAAATCATTTTCATCGGATATGTTGGTATAATCAAGCAGCTGAAAATAGGTGCCTGCGCTTGGTCTTATTATAAATCTGGAATCTTTCAAAAGAGAATTAAACACATCTCTTTTCTGCTGGTACAATTGTGATACGGAATTATAATTCCCTTCATATTGTATGTATTCTGCTAATGCAGCCTGAATCGGATGATTGCATGCAAAAACCTGAAATTGATGTGTCTTTCTAAATTCCTTTGTCAATCGTTCAGGAGCCAGGCAGTAGCCTAATTTCCAACCTGTAGCGTGAAACGTTTTTCCAAATGAATAAACAATGAAACTCCTTTCCGCCAATTTTGGAAATCGAGCGATACTTTGATGCTCATAGCCATCAAATATTATATGCTCGTAGACCTCATCACTTAATATTAATATGTCAGAATTGTCGGTTATTTTTTCCAATTCCGCCATATCTCCTGCAGAAAGAATGCTTCCTGTTGGGTTATGGGGTGTATTGATAATGATAAGCTTTGTTCGATGGCTTACAGACTTTTTTACTTCATTCCAATCAATTGAATAATAGGGTTCCTGCAGTTGTATGTACACTGGTTTGCCACCGTTCAGTTCAATAGCCGGCGCATAACAATCGTAGGCAGGAGTAAAAAGTATCACCTCATCCCCTTCTTTAACAACGGAAGAAATTGCAGAGTATATGGCCTGAGTTGCCCCGGCAGTAATGGTAATTTCCGTTTCAGGATTGTAGGATAGCGAATAGCTTTTCTCCACCTTATTGGAAATGGCTTCCCGTAGAGAGATTAATCCCGGCATTGGAGCGTATTGGTTGTGCCCGGCCCTCATGTATTTGCTGACCAGTTCAATCAGATTAGGATCAACAGGGAAATCAGGGAATCCCTGGCTTAAGTTAATTGCTTTTTGCTCATTACTTAACGCAGACATTATTGTAAAGATGCTTGTCTTGACCTGAGGTAGCTTACTACTTAATGAACCCGAGTAATTTGGCATAATAGCGTTTTAGTCTGCTAAAACAAACTTAGGGAAGAACAGAAAGTTTACATCACGTTTAAACACTTATTCCCTTTGTTTTTATGAACAAAAAAAGCCCCGTCTTCGACTGCGCTCAGACTGCGGGGCTTTCTATTATTCAATAAACTAAATCCTAATTCTTAATCCTCCGAAACAATGGCTGCACTCAAATACTCTCGATTCATTCTCGCAATATTATCAAGAGAAATTCCCTTTGGGCATTCTACTTCGCAAGCACCGGTATTAGTACAATTTCCAAATCCTTCATGGTCCATTTGTTCCACCATATGTATCGCTCTGCGCTTAGCTTCAACCTGACCTTGAGGAAGAAGTGCCAACTGGGAAACCTTAGCAGATACAAATAGCATAGCCGAAGCATTTTTACAGGTTGCAACACATGCACCGCATCCAATACACGTTGCCGCATCAAATGCATTGTCGGCATCAACTTTTGGAATGGGAAGAGCATTAGCATCCTGAGTATTTCCAGAAGTATTTACAGACACAAAGCCCCCGGCTTCCATAATTCTGTCGAACGCACCTCGGTCCACAACCAAATCTTTAATAACCGGAAATGCCTTCGCCCTCCAGGGCTCTACAAAAATGGTATCACCGTCTTTAAATTTTCTCATGTGAAGCTGGCAAGTGGTAACCGCTCTATCGGGTCCATGCGCCTCTCCATTAATGTAAAGGGAACACATTCCGCAAATTCCTTCACGACAATCGTGATCAAAAGCTACTGGTACTTCACCCTTGTTTACCAAATCTTCATTCAGTAAATCCAACATTTCAAGAAAGGAAGAATCCGGGGAAACATCACTAATTTGAAAGGTTTCCATTCCGCCTTTGTCGTCTTTATTCTTTTGTCGCCAAATTTTTAAAGTCAAATCCATAAACTTGAGTTATTAGAATCTAGCTTTCAGTTACTAGATATTTCCGTTTTTGATTTAATATTATTTTTAAGTAAATAGAGCATTTTGCCAATCTCCATACAAATGTTCAAAAAATGGACAAAGCTTTGGTTGTAACCCCTTCCCCAACCTTCTGCAATATTGGAAGGAATAGAAACCGTACTTCTTTGCATTTGCGACTTTAATCCAAATTTTTCATCCACAGGAAGCTTGGCTGAAAGCAAATAAATCTCTTTTACCAGAAACATACTTTTCTGCCAAACTACCAAATCCCGATATGACTTTAATCCAGTCAATTCAAATACTTCTAACTAAACACTAATAACTAGATACTACTTATAGCTACGTTGTTTCAATTCGATATCCTTAAACTCCAGGTGTTCCTTATGAACCTCTTCGTCCTTCGGATCTCCTTTATACTCCCAGGCCGCCACATAAGCAAAGTTTACATCGTCGCGAAGTGCTTCGCCTTCTTCAGTTTGCGATTCTTCCCTAAAGTGTCCACCACAAGATTCGGTTCTTTCCAGGGCATCCATTGCAAATAATTCACCTAATTCCAGAAAATCTGCTACCCTACCCGCTTTTTCAAGCTCGGGGTTTAACTCGTTTAATTCACCAGGAACCCGAACGTCCCTCCAAAACTCTTCTCTAATCTGGCGAATTTCTTTTATCGCCTCCTTAAGACCTTGTTCATTTCTAGCCATTCCAACCTTATCCCACATAACCTTTCCTAATCGCTTGTGAAAATGATCTACGGAATGAGTTCCATTGTTATTAATGAATTTTTCAAGGCGATCTTTTACTTCCTTTTCAGCCTCTATAAATTCTGTGCTATCGTTTGAAATTGGGCCAGTTCGAATATCATTGGCAAGATAATCGCCAATGGTATAAGGGATTACAAAATATCCATCAGCCAATCCTTGCATAAGCGCAGAAGCTCCCAGGCGATTCGCACCATGATCGGAGAAATTAGCTTCTCCAAGACAATAGCAACCAGGAATAGTTGTCATGAGGTTATAGTCAACCCATACACCTCCCATTGTGTAGTGAACAGCGGGATATATCATCATGGGCGTTTCATAAGGGTTTTCGTCTACAATCTTTTCATACATCTGAAATAAATTGCCATACTTAGCCTCAATTACACCCTGACCTAGTTTTATTATTTCTTCTTTGGAAGGGTTCTCAATTCCTTCAACATGCGCTTTTTCAGTTCCATATCGAACAAAAGCCGAAGCAAAATCCAAATAAACTGCTTCACCGGTTTTATTTACTCCATATCCGGCATCACATCTTTCCTTTGCAGCACGCGATGCTACATCCCTTGGAACCAGGTTCCCAAACGCAGGATATCTTCTCTCCAGGTAGTAATCTCGATCTTCTTCCTTAATTTGAGTTGGCTTTAATTTTCCTGCTCGAATAGCTTCAACATCTTCCTTGTTTTTGGGCACCCAAATTCGTCCATCATTTCTTAACGATTCGGACATGAGTGTTAACTTGGACTGATGATCTCCCGAACGCGGAATGCAGGTTGGATGAATTTGTGTATAGCAAGGGTTTGCGAAAAAAGCACCCTTTTTATGAATCTTCCAGGCAGCTGTGGCATTCGACCCCATAGCATTGGTAGACAAGAAGAATACGTTTCCATATCCACCGGAACAAATGACAACAGCATGAGCAGAGTGTCGCTCAATTTCACCGGTTACCAGGTCTCTTGCTATAATTCCTCTAGCCTTACCATCGACCTTTACAACGTCAAGCATTTCATGACGATTGTACATCGTAATTTTTCCCTTACCAATTTGACGAGCCATTGCCGAATAAGCACCCAATAGCAATTGCTGCCCCGTCTGTCCCTTGGCATAAAACGTCCTGGAAACCAACACTCCACCAAACGAACGGTTATCCAACAACCCACCATAGTCACGGGCAAAAGGAACCCCCTGTGCAACACACTGGTCTATAATGTTTGCCGATACTTCTGCAAGTCGATACACGTTGGCTTCTCTGGCTCGATAATCGCCTCCTTTTACAGTGTCGTAAAACAGACGATAGGTAGAATCACCATCATTTTGGTAATTCTTAGCGGCATTGATCCCACCTTGTGCTGCGATTGAGTGCGCGCGACGTGGAGAATCCTGAAAACAAAATGCTTTTACATTGTATCCTAGCTCCGCCAAAGAAGCTGCGGCAGCTCCACCTGCTAACCCCGTTCCCACAACAATAACATCAATCAATCTTTTGTTAGCGGGGTTAACCACATTGATGTCGTTTTTATGTTTCGTCCACTTGTCTGCAATAGGACCTTCAGGAATTTTACTATCCAATTTCGTCATAATTTCAGATTTTCAGGTTAAGCGTTAAAGAAATGAAATAAGGCAATAATTACGAACATGCCAGGAATTACAATCGCATAAATGTTCCCAAGCTTTTTAATTATGGGAGTATATTTATTGTGTCTGAATCCAACCGATTGAAAAGCCGATTGAAAACCATGCAATAAGTGCAATGCAAGAAATACAAATGCAATTACATACAACCCTGTTCGAATGGGATCATGAAACTTATGCCGTAACTCTGCCATGTACCTGTATCCACTTGTTTCATCTGCGGGGTTTATAAGCCCTGACATATCTCCATTTCCAAATTTTGTAACCAACTCAGGAATCCAAAAATCATAGAAATGAAGCCCAAGAAAAAGTAGAATCATAATTCCGGTTATGTACATATTGCGAGACATCCATGAAGCGTTTTCTCCAGGGTTGTTCATCGCATATTTTACATTTCTGGCTTTCTGATTTTGGAATTCCAGATACAGTCCCATAGCTAGGTGAAAAATAACGCCGAACGCCAGTACCGGTTGCATTGCAAATTGTATGAGCGGATTGGTTCCCATAAAATGGGACGCGATGTTGAACATGTCAGGTGCAAATACAGATAACATGTTTAGCGTACTGTGTAACAGTAAGAATGACAGGAGGAAAAATCCTGAAAGCGCCATTAAAAATTTTCGTGCAATGGAAGTCATTCCTTTCGAAGTTGACATATCTAAAATTTTCAAATTTTGAAGAACAAATGTAAACGCGCGCAGGCTTCATTACTATGATTTACCTCCAAATTTTTTCTATTTTAGATTCATTATTAATTGACTCTCCGTTATTTCCAGATTATGGTCTTAATGCAAAGCTCATCAAGGGTAACAATTGTGAATAACTGCGGTATTTTGCTTGCACTTGTTCTCCTTTCAACATTGCCAATTCAGGCAGCTGATACGCTTAGGTATTGCAATAAATCTGATAATCGAATTGCGGTGGGGCTCCCAACTCTGCTATACAATGGTTCTACCCCAACTACAATTCCAAAGTAATTGGTATTAACGTAAAAATGGATGGACCAAAGGGGGCTTCTTTTGTGTTCATCATTATGGTCACAAAGGTGGACTCAGGTTCCACAACGCGATCCACAGGGTACATTTTATGGTTAGTATTTAAAAAGTCTGATTCAACCTATAACTGCAATGCCCAACCTTTCGTTTTTGCAAAAAGTAATTTATTCAAATATGCCTATCAACCATAAAATAGTAATTAAAGATGACGGTTCAATTGTAGAAGGTGACACCCTAATGGAAATTGGTGGAGGTCTGCCTTCAGTGTTGTAAAAACTAACAGTCTCTTTTAAACTACTTACATGGACCAACCCGGTTTCGGGCCAACCCCATATTAGCTTAAACGATAATGTGAGAAACGGTCCAATAAAGGTTCATTTATTTGATACTTTTGGACACCTTGTAAAAGCATTCAAATTAGACTCCGGGGTATCTGTTGTACAAATGGACTTAACTGGTGAACCGGCTGGAATCTATTATTTGAAGGTGACTACGGAGAAGGGGGATTTGACAAAAATTATTATTAAGCAATAGCATGAAATACACACCTTTAAGCAGCAATTTTTACACGAAAAATCGTCAAAAATTTAAAGCGCAGATGGCGCCTAAATCTCTTGCTGTATTTAATAGCAATGATATTTATCCAATAAGTGGTGATAGTACCATCCCATTTAAACAACACCGCGACATTCTTTACCTATCTGGTGTTGATCAGGAGGAAAGTATTTTAGTCATTTTCCCGGATGCACATGACAATCACCATAAAGAGGTATTGTTCTTAAAGGAAACTTCGGAACTAATTGCTATTTGGGAAGGCGAAAAACTGGATAAAGAATCCGCTTTTGCTCTTTCGGGAATAAAAAGTGTTTTCTGGTTGCAAGACTTTGAAGTTGAGTTTAATAAAATGATGGCTCAGGCTGAAAATGTTTACATCAACACCAACGAACACTTAAGGGCAAATACTGAAGTTCAAACTCGCGAGGATCGGTTTATCGAATCCCTGCAAAAGAAATATCCTGCTCATGGGTATAAGAAATCTGCGCCCGTAATGCATGACATTCGATCGGTAAAGGAACAGGAAGAAATTGATGCCATGCAACATGCCTGCAACATTACGAAGAAAGGAGTTGAGCGTATTTTACCTTTCATAAAGCCGGGCGTATGGGAATATGAAATTGAGGCAGAATTGATTCATGAATTTACACGAAACCGATCGAATGGTTTTGCCTATACCCCCATTATTGGAAGCGGTTATTCTGCTTGTGTTTTGCATTATATAGAAAACAATCAACAATGTAAAGATGGTGATGTAATTCTTATGGATTTTGGTGCTGAATATGCAAACTATGCCTCCGACTTAACCCGATGTGTTCCTGTTAACGGGAGGTTTACAGAACGCCAAAAAAATGTATACAATGCTGTGCTAAGGGTGAAAACCGAAGCTGAGAAACTGTTGGTTCCAGGAACCCAACTTGCCGATTATCATGTGGAAGTGGGCAAGCTAATGGAAAGCGAACTTCTTGGGCTGGGCCTTATTGATCAAACGGACATTAAGAATCAAGACCCGAATTGGCCTGCTTATAAGAAATACTTTATGCACGGTACCTCTCATTACATTGGTTTAGATACGCATGATGTTGGATCATGGGTAGACCCCATAAGAGCAGGGAATGCTTTTACATGCGAACCTGGCATTTATATTCCGGAGGAGAGTTTAGGAATTAGAATTGAAGATGACCTGATCGTGCAGGAAAGTGGAGCTCCACTTAATCTTATGAAAGATATTCCTATTGAAGCCGACCACATAGAAGATCTTATGAATTAATTATCTCTGTTGGTAACTTCGTTGTACTCGAGCCCAAAAGAAGTCATGTACACATTGTACACTCCTTATTTTGAGCTTTTCATACGCCTTGTTACAAACAGTCTAGTTAATCCAGTAAAATAATTGTGGAACAGAATATTATTGTGATCTACAATGGCATTTGCAGAATACAAAAGGGCTAAGATTTACTACTCCGAAACTGGAAAAGGGAGGACTGTTATTCTCTTGCATGGATTTTTGGAATCTTCGAACATGTGGAAAACGTACATTTCCACGCTTCGAAAAAAGTATCGAGTAGTTTCCATTGATCTACCGGGACATGGTAATTCGGAATGCTTTGGTTATGTGCACACCATGGACGAAATGGCAGAAGCAGTAAAGGCAGTCTTATCACAACTTAAAATTAGGAAAGCCAGTTTGGTTGGACATTCTATGGGTGGATATGTTGCATTGGCTTTTGGTGACCTCTTTCCTGATAATGTAAAATCCATATGCTTGTTTTTTAGCACCAGCTGGGCAGATAGCCCTCAAAAGAAACAAGGAAGAAACCAGGCCATTGAAGTGGTTAAAAAGAACCATAAGAGTTTTATTCGAGTCGCCTTTCCCATGCTATTTCGATCCAAATTCCGAAAGATTTTCGGAGATGAAATAAAAGCGGCTAAAGAGGATGCTTTTAGAACTTCAAAACAAGGAATTATCGCTGCTCTTGAAGGAATGAAACGAAGGCGTTCCAGAGAGATGCTCCTGAAATTTGCACCCTACCCCATTCATTTTATTTCCGGACAACGAGATCCCATCATTCCTGTTGAATCAATAAGGGCACAACTAAAAATTAAAGGCACGGTTTCGGGAGCCATTCTTAAGGAACCTGGGCATATGGGGCATATTGAGGCACCAAGCAACTGCCTTGGAGAAATTTTTGATTTCTTAAATAGGAATTAAATTCTTATTTTAGTGGTCAATCTAAAAATCATGAAAAACGGGATAACTCTTCTCATTATAGTTTGTTCCTTTTCTATACAGCTCTTTAGTCAGAAAAAAGAATTTAGATTGGGTATGAGTGCGGCCGTAAATTACAGCAACGCATACATTAATGGTTTTGGGGATTTGAATCCGGGTTTAGGATACCTAATATCTACGGATATAAGCTTTTCAATCAATAAGAATTTTTTTATTCAAACGGGTCTAGGGTATGAAATAAATCGCTTCAGTCTTAGGTATACAGACAGAATAAATAATGAATATGAGCACCAATACAGATTATCGAATATAAATTTACCCTTGATGGTAAGATTCACCACAAATGGGAAAATTAGGTTTTTTGCCAATGTGGGTGCTCAAATTCAAAATGCTTATAAACCAAAATTTACCATTACGGACAACTCAAATGGAGAAGTTACAGAATCTTATAGTATTTTATACAAAACTGGACTTGGGGCTATACTTGGATTAGGCATTTCATCACCAATTGGTAAAAACTATTTCTCAAAAATCGAGACTCGGGCCTACCAACAAATAAATTCACTATACGGTGACAAACGATCTATTGCTGGAAGAGCCTATTCTGTTGCTATTGTGCTTTCCTTTTCCAGGCGAATAATCAAAGGTGAAGAATAATAGAGTAAACGTGTTCAAACCATAATCAATGACCTGAATTAAGCTCTTCAATAGCCTCAACAAACCCAGACTTTTTCCTTCTCGAAACATCGGCCTTGGTACCGTCACTAAGCTCCACATAACTGTGCTCGCCTTTGTGGTACTTTTTAAGATGGAGGAGATTAATTAAATGGCTCCTGTGGATTCGGTAAAAACCATCTCCATCAAGCATCGATTCAAATTCACCCAAGGTTTTAGAGGCTAGAATTTTCTTGCCATTGGTTAAGTAAATTTTGGTATAATTTCCGTCTGACTCACAACGAATTATGTTCTGAATTTTCACAAAATCAATTCCACTGGTATCAGCAATGCCTATCTTCTTTTGGTTGCCTTCTAGTTGTTCGTTATCTATTAAGTTTTGATAGTTCTCAGAAGACTGATCTTTATTTCCCTTTCGATGTTTGTCTATGGCCCTGGTAAGTTCGTCGATATCAACGGGCTTTAATAAATAATCAAGCGCAGAGAACTTAATTGCTTTCAACGCATAATGGTCGTAAGCAGTAATGAATATAATGTTGAAATCAATGGGCTTCATTCTTTCCAGTAACTCGAAACCGGTTCCAAATGGCATCTCAATATCAAGAAACACCAAGTCTGGAGAATACCTTCTAATTTTCTCCATGGCTGAAGCAATAGAATCTGATTTTGCAACAACCTTAACTCCCTTCACATATTTTTCAAGCAATATGGATAAGCTTTCTCTTGCGCCTTCTTCGTCATCGACAATTATGGCTCGTATATCATCTTTTATCATGGTCAATAATTTTTAAATGGAACATAAATTTTAACTCGGGTACCAGTGTTCTCGCCAGTACCAATATCTTCAACTTCTACGTTTAAATTGCTTTGATTTACCCGGTTTATAATCGACAACCGGTCCCGGGTAATGTTCATACCCTGGCTCTTGTGTTCTTTTGACCTTCTTTCCTGCATTTTTGCAGCCTTCTTTCTACCTACACCATCGTCTTCAATGCACACCACTATGTGGTCATCGACCAGGTCAATTTTTACTTTTATAAATCCCGTATCCAGCTTATTGTTAATTCCATGGAGAATGGAATTCTCCAGGTAGGGTTGAATGAGCATGGATGGGATTTCGTCGTAGCTTGGGTCTATCCCCTCACCTACTTCAATGGAATAATCAAACTTTCCCTTAAATCGTAATTTCTCCAAATCGAGGTACAGCTCAATCGCCTTTATTTCGTCGTTAATCGAAATCTCTTTCCTCTTACTATTATCCAGTACAACCCGCATTAACTTGGCAAATTTAGACAGGTACCTTAGGGCTTCTTCTGTATTGTTTGACGACACAAAATGCTGAATTGAACTAAGCGTATTGAACATGAAATGGGGGTTCATTTGCGCCCGAAGCGCCATTAGTTCAAGGTCAGCTATACGCTTGGAAATCTTAGCCTTTTCAGCTTCCTTTTTTCTAATATTTCTGGTGTAGATCAATAAGATCATGGTTATTATAACCACTGCTAAACCAACAGTCATTGCCATAAACCAAGTGGTTTGGTAATAATAGGGTTGAATTATAAATGTTGCACTCGCCGGTTCCTTGCTCCATATTCCCTCTTTACTCATGGCCCCGACTTCAAATTTGTATTCGCCGGGAGGAAGCATGGTGTAGCTTACGGAATTCATACTGGAATACACCCAGTCTTTGTCGACTCCATTTAGTCTGTACCGATATTGAAACACCCCTGGATTTCCTGGAAGAGAGCCAACATAACCTATTCGTAAAAAATTTTGATAGGCTTCGAGCATGTAGCTCTTTTCAAGTGCTGTGTCTTTATTATTTATTTCAATTGAACTAATAAAAATTCCAGGAGCCACTGTATCCCAAAATACCCGCTCAAGGGTTAACAAATTAGGATCTTGCTCCAATCTGATGGCTTTTTTTACTCTAACATCAGAAGTATCTAACCCCTCCGAAATCTCGGGTTGCTGATAAGTGATGTTCGTGTTCAAATTGTAACTGTAAATTCCATCACCATTAGTGCAAATCCATAGGTTGTGTTGACTGTCTTCAAAGAGAGATGTAACCGAAGTGTTGCCCAGGTATTCAATTCTGTTACTTGAAGAAACATCACCGGTAGGAAAACAGAGTAAACCGCCCTGATTCAGTGCTACCCAGATTTTACCTTCACTATCCTGCAATATTTGCTCAATGTTTTTTTCGGTAAACAACCTCGACTTTACTTCACTGGAATTGAAATGAACCAA
>PAVO01000051.1 GCA_002713215.1 Crocinitomicaceae bacterium | reverse complement strand
TGAATGCTATTCTAAAATTTTAGCGAGCATTTGATAAGGTTTTTTTTACATTTATTCTTTAGACTTTTACATTTTGATTTTCGTCTTTTTACATTTGATATTTTACATTTAAAAGCTAGCTATGAAAACCAATTCGAAATACAACCTGGAGCAACGGCTCATTGATTTTGCAGTTTCAATCATTGCACTTTCGGAGGGAAACTTTGATTCTTACGAGAAGAAACATTTGTTTCAACAGCTGATTCGATCTTCTACTTCTCCCTCGTTGATGTATGGCGAAACTCAAGGAGCTGAAAGCCAGAAAGACTTTATTCATAAAATGAGCATTGGATTAAAGGAACTTCGTGAATCTCAGGTAAACATGAAGATTATCAAAGGAGCCAAGCTTGTGGAAAACACCGTAGAATTGGAATCTTGCTTAGATGAGTGTAGTCAGTTGGTTGCCATTTTTACTACATCGATTCGTACAGCGAAGAAAAAACTTGAAATGTAAAGGAGGAAATAATAAATGTAAAATGTAAAGGGGGAAATGTAAAAAGGGGAATTGAATGCTATTCTAAAATTTTAGCGAGCATTTGATAAGGTTTTTTTTACATTTATTCTTTAGACTTTTACATTTTGATTTTCGTCTTTTTAGATTTCAAATGCGTGCAGTAATTCAGCGAGTAACCGCAGCTTCAGTAGCCATTGATTCGAAAACCGTTGGTCAAATTGATCTCGGTTATCTGGTATTGCTTGGAATTGAAGAAGCTGATAATGAAACCGATATTCAATGGTTGAGCAAAAAGATTTGTAACCTCCGAATATTTAGCGATGAAAATGGCAACATGAATAAAGATATCCGTGAAGTTGGCGGTAATATTTTATTGGTTTCGCAGTTTACGCTTCATGCTAAAACCAAAAAAGGAAATCGACCATCCTTCATTAAAGCGGCGAGGCCTGAGGTTGCCATTCCAATGTACGAAAAAATGATTGTGCAATTGAGCAGTGATTTGGGTAAGAATATAGAAACCGGGGAATTTGGCGCTATGATGGACATTCATTTGGTAAATTCGGGGCCTGTTACCATTATCATTGATTCCAAGAACAAAGAATAGGCGTGCTTTTTAATTCCCTCGAATTTCTACTATTTCTTCCGATAGTATTGGTACTATTCTATGTGTTGCCCGCTAAATGGAGATGGGTGATGCTTCTGGGGGCGAGTTATTTCTTTTATGGCTCATGGAAGGTCGAATTCCTCTTATTACTGTTAATTTCTACCGTTTCAGATTTTTTTATTGCCCGGTCAATCGAGCGTTCGCAGGAGAGAAAACGAAAAAAATGGCTCCTCGCCATGAGTCTTTTTATCAACCTGGGAATTCTCTTCTTTTTCAAGTATTCTTCTTTTTTAGCCACGGAAATCTTATCGTTTACTTCATTAACCGACTACCAGAAAGGAGAGGTCTTAAAATTCTTTGCCTTTGATCTTCCTGTTGGTATTTCTTTCTATACTTTTCAAACCCTGGGATATACAATAGATGTCTATTACGGAAGAAGTAGGGCCCAGCAAAATATTGGAAAGTTTGCCCTATACGTCAGCTACTTCCCTCAATTGGTTGCAGGACCCATTGAAAGATATGGACATCTGTCACCACAGCTCTTCAAGCGAATAAGTATCAATTACGAAAACCTATCCAAGGGATTCCGATTGGTGCTTTACGGATTCTTTATTAAGATGGTTATAGCCGATAACCTGGCACCCTTGGTTGATCAGGTTTTCGGAAATCCGGGAGAGTTTGATTCTGCTTCTGCAGGACTTGGAGTTCTTGGTTTTGGATGGCAGATTTATGCCGATTTTTATGGTTATTCACTCATTGCCATAGGCACCGCTAAAGCCATGGGAGTTAACCTCATGGATAATTTCAAGACTCCTTACTTTGCCAAAAGCATCTCTGAGTTTTGGCAACGTTGGCACATTAGCCTATCGACCTGGTTTCGGGACTATTTGTATATCCCGCTGGGTGGAAATCGGGTAAGTTCGGGTTTTTGGATTCGGAATATTCTGGCCGTTTTTCTCTTAAGTGGATTGTGGCATGGTGCTAACTGGACTTTCGTTATTTGGGGAGCGATTCATGCGCTTATGTACATTGCTGAAAAGTACTTTCCGCTGAAATGGAAGCGTGACAAATTGCATCAAAAAATTCTTGGTTTTATTATTACCTATCTAACGGTTAACCTGGCCTGGGCATTTTTTAGAGCCTCCAACTTTGACCATGCCATGGACGTACTTTCACAAGTATTTCTGTTTCGTACGGATGGAACTTCCTTGGAAATCACCAATCAATTGTTCCTATTCTTAAGCCTTTTTTTAGTAATTGAAATAACTTCCCGCAAGGTAAGAATCGACGATTGGTTCAATCGTTTTCCAACGGCCTTACGTTGGGTATGGTACGCTGTTTTTATGTTTTGCATTTGGGGTTTTGCGGGTACTACCAATCACCCCTTTATTTATTTTCAATTTTAGTGGGATAAGATGAAAATGATAAAAAACATAGGACTTCGAATTGTAGGAATTGCTCTCATATTCCTGGCTGCCAATTGGATTTACAAAACCTATTTTTTCGAAGATTTTTTGCAAGATCACGGTACCCTACTCTATTACCAGCAAAACGCCTTAGACGCAGATTACCTCTATTATTCTGCCTCTTCAGAATTTTCCTATGATCCGGAAAACGACACTAACCAAGAGCGAATTACCAAGCTTATTGGGAACCATACTGACATTCCAGTAAAACATGTAGCCGAGGCTGCCCACCATGCTGGAATTTTCGCTCCTTGCGTTCAGCAACTCAACGAAGGAGACGTTAAGGGAATAGTAGTGGTATTAAACTACCGAAGCTTTAGCCCGGAATGGCTCGAAAGCAACAACGAAAATTCGCTGCTGCAATCCAGAACGCTCTATGAGAATCGTCCCGTACTCATAAACCGGCTATTTATGTCGTTGAACGCTTACGAACAGCATAGCAATGAGGAACGCGAAAAACGATTTTTGGAAATGTTTAATAGCTGGCCCTTGCCACTCGACCCTCCCAAGAATACAATAGCCAGTTGGTGTGCAGTGGAAAAATACGGAGACTGGACTAACCCCAAACGACAACTGGCCGATCATTTTATTAAAAACTATGGTTTCGTTTTGCATGATCAAAGTCCCAGAATGAGTGACTTCGATTTGATTGCCCAATATGCAAAAGAGCGTAAGCTCAGTTTATTGTATGTTCTTATTCCTGAGAACATTGAATTGGCTAAAGAGTTATTGGGTAACGACATTATTCAAATCATGAATCAGAACCGGAAATTTTTAATGGATCGATACGACAGACCAAATGATAACCAATATGTACTTGACCTTATGGATCTATTAAAGGACGAGAACTTTATTGACCGAAAATACCCTACAGAACATTATAATTTTGAAGGACGGAATCAGGTAGCGCAGCAAGTAGCTGGTTATTTAGAAAAAATTGAATCTCAAGAGAAATAAAATGACGTTACAAGAAGCTCAAAAAGAGGTCGACGACTGGATCAATACTATAGGAGTTCGCTATTTCAATGAACTTACCAACATGGCTCAGCTCACGGAAGAAGTTGGTGAAGTAGCCCGAATCATTGCCCGACGTTACGGTGAACAAAGTGAAAAAGAGTCGGACAAAAACAAAGATTTAGGAGAGGAGTTCGCCGATGTTCTTTTTGTACTGATATGCCTGGCCAACCAAACTGGGGTTGACTTAACCGAAGCTTTTAATAAACGAATGGAAGCAAAATCAATTCGGGATAAAGATCGGCACAAGAACAACGATAAGCTTAAGTAATTAAATTCAGAAACAATACTTCATCTTGGAATTTACCCTCTTTGCATACAAAAATGGCAGACAAACAACAAACAGAAAACGGGAAATCAACTTCCTCAACGGAACAAAAAATACTTTATCATAATCTCATATGACTGCAATCGATCCTTTTTAGAGTTTCCAAGAACATCGTCAATACTTATGTCATTAAACCCTTGCCGGTAGTTTAAATTGACATTGAATGCATTTGAGAGTCTAAATTGATAAGACAATAACATTCCTACAGAATAATCTTGTAATCCTTCATTGGTACCTTTCACTTCCTTTTTGGTATATGAATAGAAAAAACCAGCATCAGTTTCCTCCTCCAAATCACTCGTGGCCTGAAGAATTGCAGTCACATTAACTCCACCATAAATCGAGTGTTTACCGTACACTATATACCTCAATCCTAAATCAACATCTAACTGGTCAATTGACTTTATTGTGTTTGTCTTGGTAACTTGGGTCAGGGTTAAAAAATTGAAAAATTCTTCGGATATAATCAATTTATGATTGGTAGTCTTTGTGTAGCCCAGGTTGGTTTCAATTTTCAGCTTATCAAAAACTTTATGCGAGTATCCCAATGAAACCCTTGGATAAAATGAATATTCGGTATCCTTTGTATCCGCATTTGAGAACACCGGAGAAGCATTTACACCAAGGGATATATTAAATCCACTTAATAGGTTTTGAATAAATTTATTAGAATTGGCATAATTAGATTGGGGCATAGGTTCTAAGACCAAAGTAGAATCATAGATTGCTGTATACCTAGGAAAATTCACCTCCATAAATTCCAGCGAATTTCTGACATTAGTATTGCCAGCATCATCATTTAATACTGGTTCTGATATATTATACTCATCACTAACCTGCTCGGCCTGCGTAGGCAAATTGTAACTTGAATTGTCCAAATCTAACTTCGAAGAAATTGATTCCTTGTCTTCTATAATTGGTTTGGCTGAAGACGGTACATCTTCATTCATAGTTAAAACTTGCATTCCTCCAGTTTTTGATTCATTTGTTGTGCTTAAATCAGACTTATCAGTCCAAACTGAAGTGTTATTACTTATCGTTTTCAACTGATTTGGTACTTCTTGGTCTAATTCCGTTGCTTTATCTGAAACGTTTGCACCCAAACTTGCTACATCACTTATTTTACCTGCTTCATCAGTTTTAGAATTACTAATCGGTTCCTCACCAAACTCCACCATGTGCTTTTTGTGTTCAACGGGTAATTGTCCATTATCAATAGAATCATCACTGATTTCAACCATTGCTATTTGGTTTTCAGAATTTGGAAATTCTGTTTTTTCCCTGTTGCTTATACCAAGGTAATAGGCCATAGATGAGACAGTAACAACCCCAACTACCAAAGACGAAACCAAAGGGATATTACCTAAAAACGATTTAGCTCCTTTCAATCCATTTGATAAACCAGGATCATTACTAGATGATACTTGTACATTATCCAAATCTGCCTCCAGTTTATCCCAAAGTGAGGCATCAGGCATTCCCGAATCCTGATTTTCGTACTTCGCCTTAAATAAATCGTCAATATTTTCTAATCGATCACCCATTTACATTAAGCTCAAAAATCGAGTCGTTTTTTTTTACCAAACTTTGTAATTGCTTCCTAGCCTTACTCAAATACTTACGTGACATCAGTTCACTAATACCAAGAATTTTTGCAATTTCCTTATGAGAATAACCTTCAATGGCATGCATATTAAATACCGACCTCCAATAACTAGGTAATTGATTTAGCATAGCATCCATCACTTCAATTGAAAGTTTTTCCAATGCCTCGTTGTACGATACATTTTTATTGAGATATACCAGGTCATTTTCCTCAACCGGCGATTCAAGCTTTTTATTGACGCGTAAAAAATCTATTGATTTATTCACCGTTATTCGTCGAATCCAAGCTTCAAAATCTCCCTTATCTTCAAACTGTTTAATATTTATAAATGCGGTTAGGAACACTGTATTTACAACCTCCAACACATCTTCCCGATCGCCAATGTATCTCTTAGACACAGAGTAAACTTTACCAAACAAAGAATCGAAAACTACCTTTTGAGCATTCCTATCTCCTTCCCGGCATTTTTGAACAATCTCTTTATCCATTAATGGAAAGATGATTTGATCCTATAGTCATGTTACTTATTGCAATTAAGTACTTGTCTGCTGTAAATGACGAATAAACAAAAACAAGTGTGACCGGTAATTGAATTTTTTTTCAAAATTTAAAGGTAATAGCTTTTTTTTCCGACAGTGGTCACACTCAATCAAATACTTACGTCAATTAATAGCGTAATGAAAAACAACGATTATGAAAAAAGTTGAAAAACATAAATTAATGGGTGTAAAACACCAGATCAGTATATTCCTCTTCATTCTTATAATACTCTTCATCCTTATTTCAATTTCGTCAATAGGTCAACCTGTTATTCATCAATGGGACACAACCAATCTAATTGGAAAAGAATATGAGGTCGGTGTGTTCAATGCCAGCACCTTTTCTCCAGATGTTTCCGGCCAAAATATAACGTGGGATTTTTCTTCATTAAAAGAAGACTCAGCCATTGGTAAAGAAGTAGTTCTACCTGACTCAACGACGTATGCCACTTCTTTTGAAGAAGCTAATATCTGTTTTAAAAACAGTGATGGGAAACTATATTATTATTCCATTAGAGGGAATGAATATGAATACCATGGCACATACAACGGCACTTTTATAATTAAGGGAGACCATGAAAATCACCAAAAGCTTTTGACCTTTCCGTTTACCTATCAATCCAATTTCACCGATTCATTTACCAATCAATATGAGATCTTAGGAATGCCCTTCTACAGAAAGGGGACTATTACCTCAGAAGCGGATGCTTATGGCGACATAAAATTGCCTGGCGGCACCATAAAAAATGTTTTACGCGTAAAATGGACTGAAAGCTTTATCGATTCCAGCTTTATTGGTAATATTAACGGTAGTATAGAAACTTATGTTTGGTACAAACCCGGATACCCTCATAATATGTTCACCTATAGTAAAACCACAAATAATGGTACGGACGAGTATTATGGAGCATTCTTGAAAAACCCACCTGTTACTACTACTTCTGTATTCGGTTTAGATAATGGTAAACAGCAAAATATTGCAATATTTCCAAATCCTACATCCCATGATATTAATATACACTTACCCGATGTAGAGAATAATTCAGAATCCGTTGAAGTTACGGTGTTGGGGATTGCCGGTGATACCAAATCCAAACTCAAATTTGAATTTTTAGATGAAATAAATATTGATGTATCGAACTTTCCACCTGGACCTTATTTGATTCTGGTGAAAAATGGAAATCATTTTTGGAATGCCAAATTCAATAAGTTATAAATAGTATATAATCTAAGCCCCTTCTGTACTTTCTCAGATTCATAATAGAAGTTTTGCGTCCTAGACTTTCACGCAGATTTACCCATCTGTCTACGTAAAACAATGGAAGAGGCTTTTTTATACACTCATAAATCAAGAACAGATAACTATGGAATTTAAAGCCCGAGATTGTATTGCCATTAGCGGCTCCGGAGTCATGTCTAACTACGAAACCGGTGATTCATATTCATTATACCACACTGGTTTGCACATTATAAATGGGCTAAAAAAAATTAAACAAAAAGAAGAAATTATGCTCTCCATCCCAGCCCAATTTGAAAAAGTGGATAAGCGAACCTTCGAAAAGGACTTTTACGATTTAATAAGTTCTTCATTAAGTTATCAAATCATTAAAAAGGCAGCATGAAGCCACTTACAATTGCGGTAACAGGACTTAATAATAATGACAACCCTGGGCCTGGAATATCCATAACCAGAGCACTTAAAGCCTCCACATTAGAAGTAAAGGTTATTGGACTTTCGTACGAATATAGTGAACCCGGAATCTATCTAGAACACCAACTTGCAATTTATATGATACCCTATCCAATACCTGGTTCGGATAACGTATTCCGAAGGTTAAAGGAGATAAACGATTTGCACAAAATTGATATGTTGATTCCTAACTTTGATACGGAAATAGCTAATTTCATAAGACTACAACCTAAACTATCGGAAATCGGAATTAAGATGATTCTTCCAACTTTGGAACAATTCAATGAGAGAAGAAAAGAGAAACTTTCTGAGTTCGGAACAAAATATAAACTTGACGTTCCTTCTTCTGAGCCAATAAGTTCGGTTGACAAAATTCACTCTTTCGCAAGTATAAATGGTTACCCCTTGGTGGTAAAAGGAAAATTCTATGAAGCAGAGGTGGTCTGGAATTATGAACATGCCACCAAAGCATTTAATAAAATATCATCTAAATGGGGGCTACCCATTGTACTTCAAAAATATGTCGACGGTATTGAGTTAAACGTGTGCGCACTTGGAGATGGAACAGGTAATACTTTTGGAACTGTTTTGATGCGCAAACTTTATGTTACTGAAATTGGTAAAGCTTGGTCAGGTATGGTCATAGCTGATTCGGATCTTGAAAAAATAACCAAAAAACTAATAAATAAAACCAAATGGAATGGCCCGATGGAATTGGAGGTAATTAAGTCGAAAGATGATGGCTCTTATCAAATTTTGGAAATTAACCCTCGCTTTCCTGCTTGGGTTTACCTCTCGGTTGGAGCGGGAATAAACCTCCCGGAAAGAATGGTTAAAAAGTGTTTTAAAAAGCCCATTAAAAACAATATAAAAGCAAAGGAGGGTACCATGTTTATTCGCTACAGTATTGATCTTATTTGCACCAACGAGCGCTTTGAAAAGATTCTATCTCTTGATGGAAATATCCTGCCGTAAAATAACCTAGGTCAGATGGAAACCCTGCGTTGAAGATTAATTTTTAGGGAATAGCCTAAGTAAGAGCAAAAAAAAGGGGTTTCTTTCGAAACCCCTTTCTTGCGGAATTATTTAATTATTAACTAAAAGACGAATTTACTCCGCAAGAACAATAACCTTGTTCTTTAGTACTTCTACTACTCCACCTTTAACGGCAAATGTTTGTTCACCGTTTGTATCCTTCACAACTATATCGCCAGCCTTTAAAGCGGCAATCATGGGAGCGTGATTATTCATTACACCAAAAGAACCATCTTTTCCGGGAAAGGTTGCAATATCCACCTCACCTTTAAAAATATCCTCGTCTGGTGTTAGAATTTCAATATTCATAATTCTGTTATTAACCTAACTTCAACATTTCTTCACCGGCAGCAATAGCGTCTTCAATGGTTCCCTTTAGGTTAAACGCTGCTTCAGGATATTGATCAACTTCTCCATCAAGAATCATGTTAAATCCTTTAATGGTGTCTTCAATAGAAACCAATACTCCAGCCAATCCTGTAAACTGCTCAGCTACATGGAAAGGTTGAGAAAGGAATCGTTGTACACGACGTGCACGACTTACTACCAATTTATCTTCTTCAGACAATTCGTCCATACCTAAAATGGCGATAATGTCTTGAAGCTCTTTGTATCGTTGTAGGGTTTCTTTCACTCTCTGAGCGCATTTGTAATGCTCAGAACCTACAATATCTTCCGTTAAAATCCTTGAAGTAGAATCCAATGGATCCACCGCAGGATAAATTCCTAACTCAGCAATTTTTCTTGAAAGTACGGTTGTAGCATCCAAGTGGGCAAAAGTTGTAGCAGGAGCCGGATCCGTTAAGTCATCCGCAGGTACATATACCGCCTGTACGGAAGTAATAGAACCATTTTTGGTAGAAGTAATACGCTCTTGCATAACACCCATTTCTGTAGAAAGAGTAGGCTGGTAACCAACCGCGGAAGGCATACGACCAAGAAGTGCAGATACTTCAGAACCTGCCTGAGTAAATCGAAAGATGTTATCGATAAAGAAAAGAATATCTTTTCCTGTACCTGTTCCATCACCATCACGGTAATACTCTGCTAAGGTTAATCCTGATAAGGCAACACGAGCACGTGCTCCCGGAGGCTCATTCATTTGACCGAAAACGAATGCCGCTTTAGATTCTTTAAGTGAAACAGGGTCAACTTTACTCAAGTCCCATCCACCTGCTTCCATAGATTCCATGAATTCGTCACCGTATTTGATAATACCAGACTCCAACATTTCTCTCAATAGGTCATTTCCTTCACGGGTTCTTTCACCAACACCAGCAAATACAGAAAGTCCATCGTATCCTTTTGCAATGTTGTTAATCAGCTCCTGAATAAGTACGGTTTTACCAACACCGGCACCACCAAACAGTCCAATTTTACCACCCTTTGCATAAGGCTCAATAAGGTCAATTACCTTAATACCGGTAAATAAAATCTCAGAAGAAGTTGAAAGATCCTCAAATCGAGGTGCAGCTCGGTGAATTGGGTATCCACCTGTTTTATCCAATACTCCGATCCCATCAATGGTGTCTCCAACCACGTTGAATAACCTACCGTTAACGTCCTCTCCAATAGGCATTGTAATTGGGTCTCCGGTTGCAACTACTTCCATGCCCCTTTTAAGGCCATCAGAAGCATCCATCGCTACTGTTCTAATTGTATCTTCTCCAATGTGCTGCTGACATTCAAGAATAACCTTTGTACCGTTTTCTCTAGTAATTTCTAGTGAATCATAAATTTTTGGAAGCTCAGCACCTTGCGTATCAAATGAGACATCGATTACCGGTCCAATTATTTGAGATATTTTCCCTATTTGTGAAGACATTTATCTTGTTTAAAAAAGATTATAAAATCATTTCAAAATTCGAGCGCAAAAGTAGTACAAATTAAGGTTCAGTTTCCATTTCAATTCCTATTTATATTTCTATACTTTTGGAGTTGTAAACACAATTGTTTATATGTTTTATAACGTACTGTTTATTAGTGCTTTAACTAAAACAATTAGTGGATAATTTTCCATCAATATTGTGAAGGTATATTTCGGATTAGAAGAGTTTAAAAAGAGAAATAAAATTGTAGCCACCATTGGAACCTTCGATGGTGTTCACCTGGGCCACAAAAAACTACTCAAAAACCTCATTGAACAAAGCAAGAAATGCGATGGCGAAAACTTGCTCCTCACTTTTTATCCCCACCCCAGAATGGTGCTCTTTCCGGATAAGAATGAAATGAAATTACTCAACTCTCAGGAAGAGAAAATTAACCTGCTGGACAAACTTGGAATTGACCATCTAATAATTCATCCTTTCACCCGTGAGTTTTCCAGATTGAATTCAACTGAATTCGTGCGTGAGGTTTTAGTTAATACTGTTGGAGTTCATCGCCTGGTAATTGGTTATGACCATCACTTTGGAAGAAATCGGGAGGGTTCCATTCAAAGCCTAAGTGAATTATCGAACCTCTACCAATTTGAACTGGACGAAATAGAAGCGGAAGTGTTGGATGACATTAGCGTTAGCTCAACCAAAATTAGAAATGCCTTAAACGAAGGAAACATAGAAATGGCAAATGAGTACCTGAACTACAAGTATCAGATTAACGGCAAAGTGGTGGCGGGTAAAAAGTTAGGACGAACCATTGGTTTTCCTACGGCCAACATTGAGGTAAAAGACCAACATAAATTAATTCCATGCGAAGGGGTCTATGCGGTTCTGGTGCAAGTGGAAGGTAAGAAGTACAAAGGAATGCTTAACATTGGAAAACGTCCTACTGTTGAAGACACGTCCAACACTACAATTGAAGTTCATATCTTTGATTTTGACAAAACCATTTATGAACAACAAATCAGTATTGAATTCGTTAATCGAATCCGAAATGAAAAGAAATTTAAAGACACGGAAGAATTGGTTGAACAACTTGAAATTGATCAGAACAGGTGTCTTTCTATTTTGCGTTAGCATAGGGATTAACTCCTACTGTCAAACTCCAAAAGACTATAAAAAACACCTTGATAACCCGGCTCCTATCGAAAGCCTGGAGGAAGCTAATTCTAATCCGGATTCGGTAATAAGCCTCAGACTCCAGAAACAAAAACTAACCAAATTCCCAAAAGAGATCAGGCAGTTTAAAAACCTGGAAGTGCTTGATCTTAAGAAGAATGAGATTGATAGCGTTCCTGCATGGATCGGTGAATTGCAAAATCTCCGTGTTTTGGTTCTAAGCAAGAACAACTTAACTGTTCTTCCCGATGAAATTTGCCTGCTAAAAAACCTGATCGTATTTCAAGCCGGCGAAAATCAGTTGACCCATTTCCCGGAAGGGGTTAATAATTTAGTTAATCTGGAATTTCTCGATTTATGGAGCAATGAAATTGAGTACCTCCCCCCTCCCATTCAGGATTTAAAGAACTTGAAATTGCTTGACATGCGAATTACCTTAACCAATCGTGAAATTCAGGAGGCTATTCGGGAAATGCTACCGGATACAAAAATCTATTTTTCTGCACCTTGTAAGTGTGGGGATTAGTCTTCGTATTCTACTGAATATATACGAAAGTGCTCCTGGGAATAACCTGTTCCAGACTCTTTGTAACCGAGTATTGAAAACTTCTCGAAATCATTATCAATAAAAAAAAGCTCATCCATTTGAGGTCTTGCTTTTCCATAACTTTCTGAATTATCAAACTCTTTAAAGGAATATCCGGCATTATTTCCAAATCCTACTTCAGCTATGCAAAATGAAGTTTTTGACGAATAATGTGCAAGTTTTTTAGGCAACTTATCATAGGTAAACTTTTTTCCAACATTTGAACTTTCAGTCAATACAAGAAAGTATATTTTACCATTTTTGGCATAAGAGTAACTGTCATACAAGAGCGAATTCATTGGAAGAAAACCTATTTGAGGGGGTTCATTGAAATCCTCAAATTTAAGAACCGTAATGCACTGAGATAGGTTTAATTCAGAGTTGTAATGGCTTTCTCTTCTAAATGCAATAAAAACTTTTCCTTGTGAAACATTAATTCCAATCTCTGAATGCATAACAGAATGATATCCATTTTTATTGAAAAACTTATCATTCTCGGCCTTTTCTTCTTTCAACATATACTTATTCAAGTCATTGTAAACAACAGGATAATGTTCATTAACTATTAGTCGTTCTCCCTCTTCTTTCTCCAAGTCAAAAATGGTAAGAGAAACCATTGATTCGCCAGGTGTTTTTGACTTTTTGGGTGAGAAAGTTACATAAGTCCCGCCCATATATAATTTTTCATTTTCAACCGTATATACACTTGGATTCCTAATAATCTCGCCATCCTGTTTCAATTGAATTATTGATTCTTCACCTTTATAAAATAAGTATATCTTGTCCTTATGGGGTGGCAAAGACTTATCTCCTTCGTAGTAACTTTCCCAAAATTTTCTATCTCCAACAAGTTCTAAAATTCTGCCTTTGTCAGTGACATTGATGTTAGAATATTTGCTATTCTCAAATTCCTCAATAACTCTGGAATATTCATTCTCCCTATTAAGTTCATAATTATAGAGAATAATCTTTTTTCCTGGTTTACCATCAACAGATATACCTTTCAACTCCACACATAAGAATTTGCCATCTTGGGAAGTTATAAAATCGGGCGATCCAACTAGGTACTCTCCATTCCACCAACCCATTCTGTATTTATTACTCTGACCTAAAAACCGTGGTTTTCCTATTAGTCTATAACTTTCTTTATCTATTTCTTGCAGATAAAATTTAGCATCCTTACCGGCAATATTCTCTCTCAAAAGTCCAACGTATTTTCCAGAAAACTCAAAAAAATCTGCAAAATAGACGTCACCCGATATACCACTCCCATCAGTTGAAAGAACTATCACCTTAGGCTTATCAACACCTTCCGAATATTTTACTAGCCGTGCTGATTCTTTATCAAACCTTACTTCATAAAAATGATCATCAACGGTTCTGATGGGGAATTCTCTCAAATGTTTGTATTCAAAAGCATTTATTTTTCCCAAAAGTTTTGCATCTGCGCTCCTCTCCAATTGGGCAAATGAGCAAAAAGAAATAATGACAAGAAGTAATGATTGAAATGGTTTCATAGAATTGTATTTGATTTGGTTTACGAATAATTGAAGTTAGTTAATATGGTTCTCAACAAAAATGATGAAGTTATGGCTTGTAATGCTTCATGGCCTCCGGAAGCAATGCTTTAAGATCTGCAACACGGGTATCGTGTGAAGGATGAGTACTTAAAAACTCCATAGGTTGTTTGCCTCCCGATAGAGCATCCATTCTCTTCCAGAATTCTACTGCTTCGCTAGGATCATAACCGGCCATTGCCATGAGTATTAATCCAATATGATCCGACTCTGATTCGTTGCCTCTGCTAAACTTAAGCATCCCTACCTGGGTTCCCATTCCTACAGCCTGTTGAAACAACACCTTAGTTTGGCTTGGGTTTTCACCTAAAGCAGCACCCAAACTATTCATTCCAAATTGAGCCACCATACCCTGGCTCATTCTTTCATTGCCATGATTGGCAAGGGCGTGCGCTACCTCATGTCCCATGACTACCGCAACACCGTTCTCACCAGCGCAAATTGGTAAAATACCGGTATAAAATGCAACCTTACCGCCGGGCATACACCACGCATTTACCTGCTCCGATTCAATCAGGTTAAACTCCCATTGATAACCGCTCAGTTTAGAACTTATATGATGGTCTGCATAATACTTTTCAGCAGCACTTTTTATCTTATTTCCAACCCGTCGAATCATTTCGGCCTGTTCCTGATTGGTGGAAAGTGGTCCCGCCTCAATAACTTCTTTATACTGGCCAAAACTCAATGGCAATAGCTCATTGTTACTAATCAATTTAAGTTGTTTTCTTCCGGTGATGGGAACGGTTGAACAACCAACAAAAAACAGGGTAATTACCCACACAAGGTATTGCTTTCTAAACATATTAATTTGAATTACAGTTTCTTAATGATTCAATGGTTTCAACTGGGCTTTCCGATTTAAAAACAAAACTTCCAGCAACCAAAACATCTGCACCGGCCTGTACCAATCTTTTTCCGGTTTCTGTATTTACACCGCCATCCACTTCAATTTTAGTGGAAGCATTTTTTTGCAATATCAAATCCTTGGTTTGTGAAACTTTGCTCACTGCATTTTCTATAAATTTCTGCCCTCCGAATCCTGGATTAACCGACATAATGAGAACCAAATCCAGGTCTTGAATAATCTCACTCAATAAATGAATCGGTGTATGAGGGTTTAAGGCTACTCCGGCATCCATTCCGGCTGCTTTAATGGCTTGTATCGATCTATGCAGATGATTACACGCTTCGTAATGCACTGTAAGGTTATGGACCCCCGCATTTTTATAATCCTGAATGTACCTGTCCGGATCAACAATCATTAAGTGAGCATCGATATATTTATCTGTATGTCTGGCCATTGATTTTATAATGTTTGGCCCGTAAGAAATATTCGGAACAAAGACCCCATCCATCACGTCCATATGAAACCATTCGGCAGAAGAACGATTTACCATTTCAACATCGCGCTGCAGATTACCAAAATCTGCGGCTAGCATAGAGGGAGCAATAACTGGATTCATGGCGGCAAATTTAGAAATATGCACCAATAAAAAAGGCCAATCAGAATCGAAAGGTCTTTTTATTATTAACGATAATTATTTCTAATTAACCAACAATCGCTTAGTAGAAACTCCATTTTCACCATAAATTTTTATCAGGTATAACCCTGCTTGATAATCACTTACCGAAAAATGAACGGAGGCTTCATTAAACACATCATAACTTTCTAAAACCTGACCTGACATACTTAGCAACTCAACTCTTTCTACATCTCTTAATCCGGAAACAGATACGTGTTGAGAGGCTGGGTTGGGATAGACGTTTATATTAGAAGAGGATTTAAATGATTCTCCATTGCCTAACACGCTTTGGTCAATTAAATAAAAGGCACCAAGCGATTTAACTCCATTTGCATAGGTAGCAACATACGCTGCCAAATAGTTTTTAGTAATTCCATCATACCAAAAAACCAGACTATCTGTGTATGTATATATGGTAGAACCTCCAAACTTATCGGTATAAGAAGCAACATTGGTAACTTTTAAAACATTCGAAGTCTTTCCGCCAGGGAACTTTAATACACCTGATCCATCCGCTTTGATTGTGATTGTTCCGGAGCGATCAAAAATTTGCCCTGCTCTAATATTGTTCACTTTACCTGAAAAAGTTTCATTTTTAGTTTGGTTAAATGCCATAGGAAAAAACAAGTATTCTTTTGGATCGCTGAAGTTAATCCTGGCAGCTCCAGGTATAAAAGCACCTTCAAACGAATATGAAGAAGCCGAAATATTCCAATAGTTTTCGTATCCCGACACCTTTTCAACCATGGTCGCTCCAACATGATTTACAGCATCAACTCCGCTCGTCGCATTGTGATAGGCAGAGGTCACTTTTGTTCCGGTAAACCCACTAAAATCCCATGTTTGTCCCGCGCCGGTTGGTGTATAATTTGGGTTGTAGGTGGTGGACGATAAAAAGTCATACGAAGTTCCCAAAGGTGGAATACAGTTGTTTTGATTAAGGACAATTTGTCCGAAGCTGGTAAATGCTAGTAGAAATACGGAAATAGTAAAATAGATTTTTTTCATGTTAATTAATTTTGATTAATAATGTGCAATATACAGCAACAAAAAAGGCCCCTCCATATGGAGAAGCCTTTTTATTATCAACTTATAGTTGTTGTCTTACTAACCAGCAGTTTCCGGTTTTGGAAGAAGTACTTTTCTAGAAAGTTTCATCTTTCCGGTCTTCTTGTCAATATCAACCAGTTTAACTTCTACTTCTTCCCCTTCTTTTAGGTAGTCTTTAACATCGTTCACTCTTTTCCAGGCTATTTCAGAAACGTGAAGTAATCCATCTTTACCCGGAAGCACTTCTACAAATGCACCGTAAGATTGAATTGATTTCACTTTACCCTTGTAGGTTTCACCTATTTCGGGTTGTGCTACAATTCCTTTAATTCTTGCTTTGGCAGCTTCAATACCTTCTTTATCTACGGAAGAAATGTCAATCACACCTGTTTTATCCACTTCTTCAATGGTAATTACAGTTTCTGTTTCTGCCTGAATTTCCTGGATAATTTTACCACCAGGTCCTATTACTGCTCCTATAAACTCGGCAGGAATTATCATTTGCTCCATACGTGGAACGTGAGGTTTGTAATCTGCATTAGGTTCAGAAATGGTTTTATTCATTTCTCCTAAAATATGCAAACGACCTCTTTTGGATTGCTCCAGGGCCTGTTCCATAATTTCGTAGGAAAGACCTCCAACTTTAATGTCCATTTGACAAGCTGTTACACCATCCTGTGTACCAGTTACCTTGAAGTCCATATCCCCAAGGTGATCCTCGTCTCCAAGGATATCAGATAGAACAGCGAAATTGCTACCATCGGTAATTAATCCCATCGCAATACCTGATACAGCCTTCCTTATTTTAATACCAGTATCCATCAATGCCATTGACCCAGCACAAACAGTTGCCATAGAACTTGAACCATTCGATTCAAGAATATCGGACATAATTCTAATGGTATAAGGATTTTCCTGTCCGGAAGGAATCATTGGCTTAAGTGCTCTTAACGCTAAGTTACCATGACCAAC
Organism: Crocinitomicaceae bacterium; assembly: GCA_002713215.1. Taxonomy (GTDB): domain Bacteria; phylum Bacteroidota; class Bacteroidia; order Flavobacteriales_G; family Salibacteraceae; genus UBA2108. The sequence continues at coordinate 6,341 of PAVO01000051.1, read as the reverse complement.
TTCTCTTCTTGAGGTCCCCCTCATTGGACGTGCTTCACCTACTGAGAATGGAGGGAAATTGTAATGAAGAATAAACTTCTCACTTCCTTTATAAACAGCGCCATCAATGCTTTGTTCATCTAATTTGCTACCTAGGGTAACAGACGTTAACGATTGAGTTTCTCCTCTTGTGAATATGGCAGAGCCATGGGTGTAAGGCAGGTAATCAACCTCAGACCAAATTGCACGAATTTCATCCAAATTACGCCCATCCAACCTGGTTCTGTCTTCAAGAATCATTTTTCTTACCGCTACCTTTTCCGCATCGTGGAAGTAAACATTTATAAGTGATTCTTTTTCTGCTAAATCTTCCGCACTAAAAGTCTCTTTGTATTCTTCACGAATTGCCTTGAAACCTTCGGAACGTTCTTTTTTAGAAGTTCCTTTTTTCGCTAATTCGTAAATTTTATTTTCACAAGCAGCGAAAACGGCATCTTTTAATTCAAGATCGTGTGTTTCGTGGCTGTATTCTCTTTTTTCGGGAACGCCACCAATAAGCTCAGCCAATTTCAACTGGGCATCGCATTGAATTTTTATTGCGTCATGGGCAACTTTAATGGCCTCCAGCATTTCAGCTTCAGAACATTCACTCATCTCTCCTTCAACCATTACTATGCTATTTGCTGTTGCAGCAACCATAATATCGATATCGCGAGTTTCGCTTTCCATTTCTGTTTTGGTAGGGTTTACCTTAAACTCACCATCAATTCTCGCTATTCTAACTTCAGAAATTGGCTCCTGAAAGGGAATATCCGAAACCGCTATAGAAGCAGAAGCTGCCAAGCAGGCAAATGCATCTGGTAATGTTTCTCCGTCAGAAGAAATCAAAGAAACCAATACCTGGGTATCGGCATGATAATCTTCCGGAAATAGTGGTCGAAGTGCTCTATCTACTAATCTTGATGTAAGTATTTCTGAATCTGATGGTCGTGTCTCGCGTTTTAAGAATCCACCCGGGAATCTTCCGGCAGCAGAAAACTTCTCACGATAATCTACCGTAAGTGGCATAAAGTCTACACCATCTTTTGCGGTTTTTGCTGAAACAGCAGTTGCTAATAACATCATTCCATTGCATTTTACAACAACGGAACCATCGGCTTGTGTAGCCAGCTTACCAGTTTCTATGGTAACCTCTTGTCCTTGAATTTCGAACGAATAATTTTTTCCTATTTGACTCATAATGTTTGTGTGTATAAAAATTGATTTGTTGATTTGGTTTAAATAAAAAAAGGCAATTTTCGATTGCCTTTTTTATGATATTATTTTCTTAAGCCAAGCTTTTTGATAATTTCCCTATACCGAACAATGTCTTTGTGAATAAGGTAATTAAGCAGACTTCTTCTTTTACCTACTAAAGCGATAAGTGCTTTTTGGGTATTGTAATCTTTTCTGTTGTTTTTTAAGTGCTCTGTTAAATGAGCAATTCTGTGTGTAAATAGAGCAATTTGACCTTCAGTACTTCCGGTGTTCGTTTCTGAACCTCCGTGCTCTTTAAAAAATTCTTTTTTCTTTTCTGATGTTAAATACATGCCAAAATCTTTTAGATATATGTTATGCTAATAATTTGAGGCGGCAAATGTAACTATCTTTTTGATACAAACTCACCATCATTTTTTATGTAATTCCAGCGTGAATAAACTACTTCCAGTCCAAATAAAACAGAACGTTATTCTTCTTGGTATTAATTGATATATAGTGCTTATCGGAAATACTTATGACTAAATCGCTTGGAAGAATATCGACTTTTCCAAAACGTTTGGTACTGGTAATTTCTGCAACCTGATATTCCTCTCCAGGTTTTAAACGACCAATACACAAGGCAACATCGCTAGAACCGGTTGTAAGGGCTCGCGGTTTTTGATTTTCATTGAAACGAGAATTCACATTTACCTTCTCCTGGTTAAACAAAACATAATTGACTCCATCATGTTTAAAGGCCTTAATAAAGTATCTGGTATGCATTCCGTAACGAACCAGGTTGTTGCTACTGGAAGTTATAGATCTTGTAGGAAGATAAGCTCTTGTCCCTTTAGAATCCATGTCCTCGAAGTGATCCGACATAATGGTTTCATAAATTTCTTGGGTTCCATTGTCTGTAACGGCGCATTTCTGAGTAATCAGGTTAAAACCGGATTCGTCCTTGTAAAAATCGATTAGCTGAAAGAATATATTGGTTCTTCCATCCTTTCGCTGAATTTTCTTAGTCAAGTGCTCCTTTTCTTTGGGAATATTGTATCGAATCAGCTCCTCCAGGGTCATCCTTTTTTTAACCACTTTTTTTTGACCAGAACTCATATTGTATGCGGTAATTACAGAATTAACTTCACCGTCCGCATTTGAAATCGTAGCATAGTAAATGATATTACCCTCGACAATAAACCTATTAGTTTGGTAATCATAGATTAATGGAGCATCTTCAAGTATGGTTTGTTCACCCTTGCTGAATTTCGACACAACGTATGTCGGATCCTTAGGTTTATTTGGCATAACCCATTTATCCTCTGCGAAGTTGCTCACCTTATAAATCCCAACCACATCTCCTGTATTTGCTACCTTAAAAGCATTAATTAACCCCGGCGTGGTGTTGAACTTATAAGTGGAAACGGTGTACTCGTCAACAATTTCAAACTTAGAATCCAATATTCTAAGTTTTTGATAATAGGAGGAAGTATGTTCTCCACCGGTAGAATATGCAACAGCGATATACTCCTCGTTTTGAGAAATCTCCATAATGAGGTTTTGACACTCGTAGACAAATTCATAATCAACGGATGTCTTAGCATAACCAAACATGGCTTTTTTACATATCGATATTGGATCCGTATCGAACTGTTGGTTGGCAATATCGACACGTTGAGCCACAAATTCGCAGTATGCCTTCATGCTCTCTTTATACTCCCATTTAGAAATTAACCAAAGTGAATTTTTAATGGTTATAAACTGATAAGGTTCTCCTACCTTAGCCTTCGTCTCAGCCTCTAAGGTCAACTGAAACGGAGCTTTATTTTTTAAACCAATAGTCAATAGGTTTTTCTTGGACGAGTATTCATATGCATCGCCTTTCCATTCAAATAATTTCTTCTCAGCGGAAGTGTGATAAGCCTCAACATCAACAAAGGAATTTCGCTGCGCGACAGCATTGGTAACGATTAATAATAAAAATGAAATTCTAATAAAGTGATTCATAGTTATTGATTTGGACGCACAAATATATCCATCAAATCCACAATCAGAAGAAATTAAATTTCTTGGTAGAACACTAATGAAAAAAGGCAATCCCTGAAGATTGCCCCTTTCAATTTTTTATTCATCTACGGCACTGGTACCGCATAAGAGGCTAAACTTAATTTTTAAGAAGCTTAAGCAATTTAGCGAGGTTTGATTTTAGCTCTTTTCGCTCTACAATATAATCGAGGAATCCATGTTCAAGTAAGAATTCTGAAGTCTGAAAACCTTCCGGTAAATCTTTCCCAATGGTTTCTTTTACAACTCTTGGGCCAGCAAAACCAATTAAAGCACCCGGCTCGGCAATGTTTAAATCACCCAACATGGCATAGGATGCAGTAACTCCACCGGTTGTAGGATCAGTTAATAAAGAAATGTATGGGATACCCGCTTTCGCAAGTAACGATAGTTTGGCAGAAGTTTTGGCCATTTGCATCAACGAAAAAGCCGCTTCCATCATTCTGGCACCACCTGATTTAGAAATCATTATAAATGGCACTTTTTTCTTCAGGGAATAATCAATTGCACGGGCAATTTTCTCACCTACAACAGAACCCATTGAACCTCCAATGAAATTAAAGTCCATACAACCAATAACTACTTGATTGCCTTCTATCTTACCTGAAGCCGTGCGAATGGCATCAACCAACCCTGTCTTTTTCTGCGAAGAGTTTAAGCGATCGGTATACTTTTTAGTGTCTTCAAATTTGAGCGGATCTCCAGAAGAAAGATTCCTATTGAGCTCAGTGAATTTATTATCATCGAATAGAATTCGGAAATATTCAATACTTCCAATTCTTTCATGAAAACCACAATTTTCACAAACCCATAGGTTTCCCGAGTGGTCTTCCGACGGCATCACATGCTTGCAAGACCGACACTTGTACCAAAGACCTTCTGGTGTTTCTTTTTTATCTTTTGTTGGAGTTTGAACTCCAGATTTTGCTCTTTTAAACCAACTCATAAGCCAGGTTTTAGGATCAAATTTATGCTAATGTAACTCCTTCATTCAAATAAACGTCCTGTACGGTTTGAATGAGTTCAACTCCCTCTGCAACTGGTTTTTGGAAAGCTTTACGCCCCATAATTAAACCCTGTCCACCAGCTCTTTTATTTACAACTGCAGTCATAACTGCTTCTTGCAAGTCCGAATCTCCAGCAGAAGCACCTCCGGAATTTATTAACCCAACACGTCCCATGTAACAATTTGCAACCTGGTATCGGGTCAGGTCAATGGGATGATCGGTAGATAACTCAGAGTAGACTTTATCGTGTGTTTTTCCAAATTTAACGGCAGGGTATCCTCCGTTGTTGGTTGGTAATTTCTGCTTGATAATATCTGCCTGAATGGTAACTCCAATGTGATTGGCCTGACCTGTTAAATCAGCTGAAGCATGATAGTCAACGCCATCCTTTTTGAATCCTGAATTTCGTAAATAGCACCATAAGATGGTTGCCATTCCCAATTCATGTGCTCTTTCAAATGCAGCGGCTACTTCCTGAATTTGTCTTTCAGATTCATCAGAACCAAAGTAGATAGTAGCACCAACTGCGGTAGCTCCCATTTCCCACGCATTTTCAACCGAACCAAACATAATTTGATTGAAGGTATTTGGATAGGTCAACATTTCATTGTGATTGATCTTCACAATAAATGGAATTTTGTGTGCATATTTTCTGGAACACTGAGCCAATACGCCATAAGTAGAAGCTACTCCATTGCAACCAGCTTCAATGGCTAACTCAACAATATTTTGCGGATCGAAGTATCGAGGATTGGGTGCAAAAGAAGCAGCAGCAGAATGCTCAATTCCCTGATCAACAGGCAAAATAGAAACGTAGCCTGAGCCACCCAATCGTCCATGATTGTACAAACGAGCCAGGTTATTCATTACCTGATTACTTCGGTTTGAACCGGTAAAATGCTCTGCTACAAAATCGCCGTTGGGAGTAGCAATAGAATCTTTGGATATGGTTTGCGACTGGTGGCCTAAATAATACTCAGCCTTGTTGCCAAGTATTTTTTCTATGGATGAAGTATTGCTCATCAAGAATCTCTTTTTTGAAAAAATATTAGCGGGCAAAAGTAGGAATTAATATAAGCTGTGTATAGCTTCTTTAAAAGATATTAAACCGATCTGACAGGAAAGAAAAAACTTCATCCTTAATCTTTTTACTAACGCTTACCAGGGTATCGTCTGACATATGAATTTCACCTCCATTCTTTTTACTAAACTTTTCTATGTGCAGTGGGTTAATAACGTAAGACCTATTTACCTTAATAAAATTCCAATCGGGCAATGCCTCCATTATGTGCTTCAGGTTTTTAGAAACCACAAACTTTTGAGTCGCGGTTTTCACAACGCAATAACTACCATCGGCCTTACAATAAATAACATCGTTTTGAGAGAGCACCTTATAATCACCATGGTACGGAACCGCAAAATCTTTGGTAGGCTGTTCGATGCCGTTTGCTTTTTCAAGCAATGCATCTGTATTTGCGAGTTGTTTTTCTTTGATTCGAATTAATGCCGTGGTTACGGTTTTAATGAAATCTTCGGCATCTACGGGTTTAAGAATATACCCAATGGCATTTTGCTTAAAAGCTTCAATGGCATATTCGTCGTAAGCTGTAACAAAGACCACCTCAAATTCCCTATTTTCAAATCGCTTCAAAACATCAAACCCCGATACATTAGGCATTTCGATGTCCAGAAATAAAAGGTCGGGTTTGCAGTTTTTAATCAATCGGTGAGCCAACTCCGAGTCGTTGGTTGTACCAAGAACTTCAATTGAAGGAAAGTGCCTTTCAATTGTTTTTTAAGCACATTAATGGCCTTGTCTTCGTCATCTACTATAAATGCTTTAATGCTATCCATTGACTCTCATTGCATTTTGTATGGGGTGAATATTTCTACCCTGGTTCCTGATAAATCTTTGTCAACCGTTGACAAATCAACGAATTCAATTAAAAAATTACCATAGTATAAAGATGAATACGTATCCAGCCTCTCCTTAATTATGTTTAATCCCATTGATTTATGTGAATGAACTTTTGACTTCTTAATTTCCTTAGA
>PAVO01000050.1 GCA_002713215.1 Crocinitomicaceae bacterium | reverse complement strand
GGCGAAATACAATTAAACGTAATGGAAAGCGGTTTGTATTTCATTCACCTGTCAACTTCTAACGGAAGTGTTATACACCGTCTTGAAATTATGAGATAGGAGTACTCTTCATATTTAAACAATTAAAAGCCTCGTCATGCAACTAGTCACTGCATGAAGGGGCTTTTTTTATGGCCAAAAATTAAGGCTAGCTAAAATGTCAATTGAGTCTATTGTTGATCTATGAACTGTAGTGCCTGTTTCTCTACCCATTGTGTGTTTGAGAGGGGAAAAGAGCTAACAAATCCAACATGACCTCCGTATTTGGGTGTAATTAGGTTTAATTGCGGGTTTAATTGAGCTTCCTCATACGGATAGCACTCTTCTCCGAGAAAAGGGTCGTCAAGGGCATTAATGAGCAGGGTTGGCACCTTCAGTTGATGCAGGAATTGTTTTGAGCTGCATTGATTCCAATAGTCTTTTGCATCTTTAAAGCCATGTGCGGGAGCCGTGTACAAGTTGTCATAGTCAATGAAGTTTTTACATTTCATCAATTCTTCAACGGTAATATTGGAAGCGGGAAATCGGTTGATTTTTTCCTGTGTTTTGGCTTTCAACGATTTTAGAAATCGACGCATATAAACCCAATTCGATCTTTTGGCCAATTGAATGGCGGAAGACTCCAGGTGAATGGGAACCGATATCGCCACCGCAGATTTAATCTTTTGAGGAACGTTACTTCCATTTTCTCCCAGGTATTTAAGGGTAATATTCCCTCCCAGGCTAAAACCTACCAAATGAACTTCGGAATAGTTGTAGTTTTTTAATATCCACTTCAGAACAAATTCAAAGTCATCGGTTTTGCCGGAGTGGTAGGAGCTAAAAACCCGATTAGGCTCACCGGAACAACCTCGCTGGTTAAAGACGCAGGCATCCCAATTTTTCTCGTTTGCTTCTCTTACCACAGCCTTGGCGTAGGCTCTGTCCGAATTACCTTCCAATCCATGTAGGATTAATACGAGGGTGGTGGACTTAACTATGGAAAAATCTAAATCAATAAAATCCGAATCAGGTGCTTGCAGTCTTTCTCGTTCGTAGCTGATTCCTTTTATTGTTCTTAATTTGTTAGGAACAATGGTCATCAAATGCGGGTTCCGCAATAAGAGTGGGGGAGCATAAGTATCTTTTAAAAGTGGCATCTACTTTTTTGACTCAAATGCCAGTTTAAATTTTTCACTAAGGGTGATGCGTTTCAAATCCTTAGGTTTCCGTTTGTTCGAAATATAACCGTATTTGGTGATTCCATTCTCCAGCAATTCTTTCATCTCGTTGTCGTTGATTGTTATGCCTTTAAACTCGTAAGGCAGAATGAACTTGCACCCGTTTTTCCAATCGGAACATCCCCAGGCTTGTTTACCCCTAATGAGATGACCGACCTGGCATTTCGGGCAGGTAGTTTTTCGTTGTTTGTATCCCTGACTTTTAACTTGAGTGGTCAGTTCGCGAACCATTTCGTTCAATTCTTCTTTGAACTGTTTTACATCGTAATTTCCAAATTCAATGTCGCGTATCTTCTTTTCCCAAACACCAGTGAGTTCAGCGGATTTCAATAAATCATTTTCGATATGGTCGATCAATTCTTTTCCAATGGAAGTGGCCAGAATGCGCTTTTTTTGACGAACCAAGTATTTTCTCGAAAAGAGCTTTTCAATGATATTGGCCCGGGTAGAAGGTCGACCAATTCCATTTTCCTTCATCAGTTCCCGAAGCTCGTCATCGTCCACTTGTTTACCAGCTGTTTCCATTGCCCTCAGAAGAGTAGCTTCGGTAAAATAGCTTGGAGCTTTCGTTTGTTTTTCCAGCAACTCAGGCTTGTGTGGACCTTTTTCTCCTTTTTCGAAAACGGGCATTACTTGCTCGTCTTCTTTTTTCCTCGTGTTGCCTGTAGCTTTAGCGGAGGTACTGGAATCGGTTTTCTGCGAGGCATAAAGTTCTCTCCAACCGGGTTCCAGAATTTGTTTTCCGCTGGCTCTAAAATCGACCTGCTCTACTTTGCCTAAAACGGTGGTGTTGCTCACCTTACAATCTGGATAAAAAACGGCAATAAACCTTCTGGTAATCAGGTCATAGATTTTTTTCTGTGGAAGACTCAACCCCACTTTAGACGGATCTTCTCCAGTAGGAATAATGGCGTGGTGATCGGTTACTTTTTTATCGTTAAAAACCTTAGAAGTTTTTCGGATTTTCTTACCCAGGATTTTTTCAGTGTACTTCGAGTAGGCATTCAGCTTTTGAAGAATTCCCGCAATTTTTGGATACTGATCGTTAGGTAAATAGGTGGTATCCACACGTGGGTAGGTTACCAATTTGCTTTCGTACAAATTCTGTACATGGTTTAGGGTCTCCTCGGCGGAGAACCCAAACTTCTTGTTTCCCTCTACTTGCAACGAAGTTAGGTCAAAGAGGGAGGGAGCTGTTTCCTTTCCTTCTTTTTGGGTGTAGCTGACTACTTCAAAATCTGAATCCTTGATGGATTCCAAACTGAACTCACCTGCATCTTTGGTTTTAATTTTTCCCTTGGTTCCGGAAAACTCTACCTCCCGGTAAGTCGTTTTTATTTCGTAGTAGGTTTCAGGTTTAAAACTGTCAATGGCTTTCTGTCGGTTTACGATTAACGCCAGTGTGGGTGTTTGTACCCGTCCTACGGAAAACACCTGCTTTCGGGCACCAAACTTTAAGGTGTAAAGCCGCGATGCATTCATACCTAGCAACCAATCGCCAACCGCGCGGGCAGTTCCTGCTGCATACAGATTGTCGTAATCTTTGCCATCTTTCAAGTTCTCAAACCCCTCCTTAATGGCCTCTTCGGTTAGAGAAGAAATCCACAAGCGTTTTATGGGCTTTTTGTTTTTAGCCTTAGACAATACCCATCGCTGAATGAGTTCTCCTTCCTGGCCAGCATCCCCGCAATTGATAATCTCTTCGCATTGGTCGACAAGACTCGCAATGGTGTCAAATTGTTTTCTTACTCCTCCGTTTTCGATCAACTTAATTCCAAAACTTTCGGGGATCATTGGAATTACATCCAGGTTCCATTGTTTCCATTCGGGCGAATAGTCCGCAGGTTCTTTTAAGGTACACAAATGCCCGAAAGTCCACGAAACCCAATATCCATTGCCCTCCCAAAAACCATCATTTCTTTGGGTGGCTCCCAGAATTTGGGCAATGTCTTTGGCGACACTTGGTTTTTCTGCAATACAGAGTTTCATATACCTGGGAGAGAATTCAAATCTTGTAAATTAACAAGGAAGGCGCAACATTTTCCGATTCGGATTTTACAAAGTTATGAGCCTTCAGTTCACAAGACCAAACCCTATTTAGGGCTTTTTAAAATCCCTGTGCCCGTTAGTCCAAGCTGAATAAGCATGGACAGAATAATTACAAGTACACATCCAATTACGTTGTACAGGAGATAGCTTATCTCAATTTGGTTGCTAAAAAACATGGCAAATACGGCTGATTGGGCGGCTAAAGCTCCTAAGAACACCGACCTAGAATTTACCTTTTTAAAAAAGAACGCAACTAGAAAAATACCCAGGATGGTCCCATAAAATACGGAACCTAAAATGTTGACCGCTTCTATTAGATTTTCCACCAATTGAGCAAACAAGGCAAATGTGATAGCTAAAATTCCCCATGCCAGGGTAAGCCACTTGGACGTACTTACTTTCTGTTTATCACTTAAATCGTTTTTCCTTAATCGTTGGTAATAGTCGATCATGGTGGTACTGGCCAGGGCGTTGATTTCTCCTGCTGTACTTGACATGGCTGCAGAAATGATCACGGCTATGAGCAATCCAATAATACCCTTGGGTAAGTAGTTCAAGATAAAGGTCAAGAATACGTAATCACTATCCCTGGAACTTAGATCGGGATTCGCTTTTAGTACTACAGCTCGAGCTTCATCCCTAATCTTCTTCCCTTTTTCATCCAGTTCCAAAAGAGCTCCCTGTGATTTATTTGGATTCTGAACATACTCCTGAACAAGTTTCCTTTTTTCGGCATGAAACTGTTGGTGCTGGTCTTCTATTTTTTTGAATTCATTTGCAAATTCACTCTGCTGAACTTCCTGTACAGCAACCCGATTAAAAAGTACCGGATGCTCTTCAAACTGATAGAATACAAACACCAGAACACCGGTTAGCAGGATCATAAACTGCATGGGAATTTTTAAGATGGCATTAAATATTAATCCCATTCTACTTTCTTTAAGTGATTTCCCGGACAGGTATCGTTGAACCTGGCTTTGATCGGTACCAAAGTAGGAGAGTGCCAGGAAAAGTCCCCCGGTAATTCCGGTCCAAAAGGTGTATCGCTTATCAAGGTCAAACGAAAAGTCCACAATATTCATTCTTCCACTTGCTCCTGCAATTTGCAAGCTTTCAAATAACCCTATTCCGTCGGGCATTCGATTGAGAAGAATAAAAAAGGCGATTCCCATCCCAATCAAAATCATGGACATTTGCCATTTCTGAGTTAAACTAACTGCCTTGGTCCCACCGGATACGGTATATATAATTACCAGTATTCCAACCATAAGAATGGTAAAACTTAGGTTCCATCCGAGCATGGTGCTTAAAATGATGGCCGGTGCATAAATGGTTATTCCGGCGGCTAATCCCCGTTGAAGTAAAAATATTCCGGCAGTGAGTAGCCTCACTTTTAGGTCGAATCGCCCCTCGAGGTATTCATAAGCCGTGTAAACCTTTAGCTTATAATAGATGGGAAGAAAGACGGTACAGACAATTATAAGTGCCAGGGGTAGGCCAAAATAGTTTTGAACGAAAGCCATCCCACTTTCATAGGCCAATCCGGGAGTTGAAATAAAAGTGATGGCACTTGCCTGCGTCGCCATTACAGACAACCCGATGGTAAGCCATCCCATTCCATTACCTCCTTTGAGGTAGCTGTTTAGATCCCGGTTACGTCTGGTTTTCCATGTACCGTAGCCCACTATAAAAGCCAGAGAACTTAAAAGAACAAACCAATCTACACTGCTCATTTAAAATAAGATGTCAAAGCGTAAAACAGTGCAACGAGAATCAAAAAAACGATCAGGACTGCGGCATATTGCAGCTTGTTTTCATCTTCTAGTGGTTGGCTCTTATTCTCTTCCATAAGAAAGAATATTGGCGAGCAATTTATAAGCTCCGGGAACTCCGGCAGGCAATTGCCTGAAAAAGGATATTCCTGTATAAACAAATTGTCCTTTGCCCTTGTCACAAACAATTATTCCTCCGTCAAGCGGTTGTTCGTTCGGGTCGCTCCACCGAAGCAAAGCATCGTAATTTTTATCCCATTTTTCAGGAAAATATAAGCCACGTTCCTGTACCCAATTGTCAAAATCGGAGAGTTCAATCTTATTTGGGCTGTTTAATATTAAGTGATCTTCCTCGATGAATTTTGTAGTTGCAAACTCATTGGTAATTCGATTGTTTTTCCTGGTTTTGGGAAACTCAATTGGATAGGGGCCGATATCCTTTACCAGCATACCATGATAGGTGTTGTATTGAATTACATAGAGCCCACCGGAGTCTACATAATCAAGCATAAATTGATGGTATTTAGCAAGTTCTTTTTGCGTATTGTATGCCCTAATTCCTGCAACAATTACATCATACTGTTTCAGATCTACAGATGGCAGGTTTTCGGGTAGTAAGAATTCTACCTGACCTCCCATTTGCTCAATGGCTTCAGGGACCTCATCTCCCGTTCCGGAGATATACCCTATTTTCTTGCTAAGCAGTTTAATATCACCCGTTACCACTTTTCCCCTTGTTTTTGGGAACAACGTTTGGGTGTGAATATGAGGGTATTCAATGGTTTCAATTGAGCGGTTGTACGTTTTATTTCCACTTTTTATTTCAGCAGTAAATTCTCCTGATTGGGCACTGGAAGTAGGTTTTAGTTTGAAAGTATAGACAGAAGCACTTCCTTTGGTATTTAGGGTAACAACATGACTTGCCGGCGATAAACCCCATCCTTTGGGAAGGTTTAGTTTAAGTTCCCCGGTCATGTTTTCCTTTTGGTTGACGACAGTAACAAATATTTCCTGTTCGTTGCCATAAGGGCAGACGTAAACCGAGTTGTCAATGTTAATAGTGAGCTCTGGTCGAATAGAAAGTGCTTTTATGTTTTCACCGCTTACACGGTCCCTCCATTTGTATTGAATAGGAGTTGAGTATTTAAAAGACAAACCTTCAATATTTACATGGTAGGTTACCGAGTAGGGAGGAGGGTTAAAGGGAAGTCCTCTGAGAAGTATATCTTCAACTTGAAACATTGTATTGTAATCTTCAACCAACCAATAGGGTTGAGTTATGGAGGCATTTTCGGGAATGGTGATTCCTACCGATACTTTTTGCCATTTGTTTTGTTCCAGCAGGCCAAAAATTGCAGTATCCTTTCCGGGAAAGCTTACCGAATCGATTTCTATGTCCGGAATATTTCCAGCATTGATAATTGAGGTATTAACCTGTATGGAGCCTCCAGGGGTGGTATACTCTTGTTCTGAAACAGCTTCCATCCAAAGTCCTGATGCATCGAATATTAAATTTTTCAAGTCTTCCTTCTTTCGTTCCATCCAATAGGATACGTACTGATAGTTATCCATAAGTCGGTATAATTCTACCAGGTCGGCAACGCTGGCAGAAGGATTTCGGGCATCAAACTTGTCCAGTATCTGGTCCAGCTGATATTGAATTTGCTCTGTTTTTGCCAGCCTTTTCCACGATAAATCAATTCCGTCGAAAAGGTCTTGTTTGGCTTTATCACCACTAACATACTCGAGGTATTCGAATTGTTCTCCCCGATTAACTGAAGCGCCAAATCCCTGGCTTTTATGTTGTGATCGACTTTCCATCGCAATTTGGTTGTTCCATTTTCCAAGGGTTGCATTGTAGGTTCCAACATCAACACGAATAAGGTTGTCATCGGTTAAGTACTTTTTATCCAAATCCTTTCGCCACCAGGAAGATGTATTGTAGTAGAGCCTTTTGGTACGCCAGGCAGTTACGTGTTTTAATTGCTCTGGAAAAACCTTTGGGCTTGCTGCCATTTCAACTGCTTTATTGGTAAGCACGGCAGATGCTGAATGATGTCCATGTCCTGCATACTTATTTGCCGGGAATCGTGTAATAATAATTTCGGGCTTGAATTTTCGAATTACCCATACCATGTCCCAAAGTACTTCATCCTCATTCCATTTTTCCAACGTTTCATCGGTAGTCTTCGAATAACCAAAATCCACTGCTCTTGAGAAGAATTGCGTACCACCATCTATTTTTCGAGCCTCTAATAATTCCTGTGTCCGAAGAGCCCCAATGAGTTCTCCTTTTTCACTTCCAATCAGGTTTTGTCCACCACCACCACGGGTAAGTGAGAGATACCCGGTTCTTACTTTTTTGTCATTCGCCAGCCAGGAGATCAATCTTGTGTTTTCATCGTCTGGGTGGGCAGCAATGTAGAGAACCGATCCCAGTACATTGAGCTTTTCAATTTCTTCTAAAATGTGAGCCGAAGATGCCGGGCCGGGCTTATCACCGCCTTTAGGGCTGGCTAGAAGTGAAATTGATAAAATGCAAATTAAATTGGTGAATAAAATTTTAATCATTTGGGAATTTTAAAAGTTATAGTAACGTCCAATTTTGGAATCGATTGTATTGGAATTGAACCTTATTAAGGCCATTTCTTGTTGATGACATAGTTGTACGATTCTGAAATAAGCTCTTTTAAGACTTCTCTACTAACGTCATCTAATTTATTGATATACAAGCACGATTTTCCGGTTTTATGCTTGCCTAGTTTATTCATAAGCTCTTCCTGATTGCTAAACCCCTGCAAAATGTATATGGAGTGCTTTGCCTTTCGGGGTGAGAACCCAACAGCCAGCATATCACCTTCCTGCCCGCTTTTGTATTTGTAATGATAAGAATCAAAACCAATGATACTTCCGCCCCACATTTTCGGTTCTTTACCGGTTATTGAATTCATTATGTCTATGAGTTCAAATGCATCGGTTCGTTTTTGTTCGTTTTCAATTTGATTGATATAGTCAGTTACGCTGGCATCATTAACTTTTGTTTTTAGTTCGTATTTGCCCATTCTTCAAGCTTCTTTATAGTAATAATTCGAAGCTCTAAAATTAGGCAAAGGATTCACCAAACAAAAAGGTTGAAACTATTAAGGTGGAAAGGGTGTACGGCTAGAATAGCAAAAACGCTAATCCCATTCTGAAATTGACCAGGTTCATCATAAAGACCCTGTTCTGAACGGCCTTTTTACTAACCCGTTCAAATTCTTCTTGCGTGAGAACTGAACCTCCGGTGCTTGTTGACCCGGAACCGAAAGGGTTTAAGCTTGCAAATTGCGTACCTATAAATGCTAAATTAAGTCCTATATCCATTCCAACATCGAAAAGAAACCGGTCCCAAAAAACGGTTTGTTTGCCAAGGCCAAATCTAATGATTGGTGATGTGATCACCGTACTATTGTCAAATTGAAGTACCTGTGCATTGGTTAAAGTTCCACTTGTTGTTGATTGATTTAATGTTTGAAAAGGAGCGTCGAATTTAGACATGGCAAAACCAAACCCTACGCTAATGAAGGTGCCAAGTGGGGCATCGAGGTTCTTTCCAAAAAACTGATAATTCCACCCAATTTCATTGGTTGTAAATCTAAAATCACCAATCTCCCAAGAGTCAGAAGAACTTCCACCATCGAAAACAAACCCTTGTCTCGCAATTAGTCCCAATCCTTCACTATGAACCGAAGCGACGCTTGAATACCGCTTATAGTTGATTGCCATTACTTGTTTCTTATTCATTACTACATCGGCACTTATGGTTCCAATCACATTAAATTTTAGAGCGGCCATATTTCCTTCGAGGTTACGACTAAAAATAGATGGGCTGGCAGTAAAGGCCCCTTTCACATAAAATCGTTTTCCCATATATCCATAAATGGATTGTGAGAAACTACCGTAGTTAATGAGAAGGGCAAGAAACAATGTCACTAATATTCTCATTGTTTGTCCCTCCTTACCTGAATAAATGAATTATATAAACAGCCCTTAAGCGTTCCACCATTATCCTTTCCTTTATAGAAGTATTCAGTCTCCATTACAATTTCCTGCTTTTCAATGTCAACCAGCCTGAATTTGAAATAAGTTGCCGCTTCTGGTGTCGCAAGTTTTCCAATGGCCCAGGGAATTGTAACCAGGTAGGCCATACTTAAAATATACTGAGCTTCATTCTTACTCAATTTAATGTTGTACACTTCTTGTGTAGCAACATACTTTGTTCCGAGTGCTTCACTTATTCCATCAAGTTCCAGTGAAAGCAGGGTGGGGACATCTTCGACTTCATGATTGGTAGATTCATTGACCCATTCTTTCAGTTTAATCATAGCATTGAAAGACTCAATATCTAATTCAGTGAGGTTTTTTGGATTTAGAACATCCACTGAAAGACCTGTTTTTCCTGAAGCACTTTTAATGTATTCCTCCAATTTCCCTTTTTGGGTTTCGGATTTTATATAGAGTACCTCGGTTTCATTGTATCGATCATCAATTACATAGTAAACAGGATCAAGAATCGTAATTTTATTAATGCCCAACGCATGACCTTTTCTTGCTATCAGCTTGTCTTCCTTTTCTTTTATCCTTTTTCTTTTAAGTTCTTCGGTAGGAGTTAGTTCTTCTGTTTTGTCTTCAGAGGCTTTTTCAAAGGCTTTAATGAATATGTCTTCGGTGAGCATATCGTAAAAAACCATCTTTCGGAAGTCTTTTTTCACCTCTTCAATCACTTCCTCTTCTTTTTTACGCTCCTTTATTTTATCGTACTTGCTTTTTTCTGCGTCTGTAGTATCTGCGTTATTGACTGGAGTACTTTTTTTCCTTCTTTTTTCAGTATAATCATCTGCAAAAAAGTCGTCAATTTCATCGTCTTCCGTTCTTGTTTCTTTTTTCTCAGATTCTACCGGTTCATCTTCTTCTACATAAGCGAAATCATCATCGCTACTCCCAAAAATATCGTCAATGGTTTCTTTCTTTTCTTCTTTGACTTTGGTCGACGAACTATCCTCAACTTCCGGCTCCTCCATCTCTGGCTCAAAGGCTCCGAGAAGTGAATCGTTGACTTCAAAATCATCTTCGTACATGTTGTATTTGTGAATCACCCGAGACAGGTTTCTATGCAACGACTTTTGTAGCTGAGGATTATCGGGGTCCATTCGAAGGGTTTCGTAGTTTTTTCCTGCCAATACCACCGCAAGGTCTTTTTTCTTGATTTTCTTTAACCAAAAAGAGACTGCTTGTGAGCTTCCTTCAACCTTTTTATAGCGAGACATTACCTCGTTCGATATTCCTTCTTCTTTATACAGGAGTGAACCTTCCAGCGATGTAATCAGGCATTTATTTAGATAAAGGTTGTCTGGGTATTTTTCATTCATCAAATAGATGTTGTAGATGGCTCGGTCATATCGATGGTCAATAATATTTTGCCGAATAACTTCAAACCTTGCTACATCCCTTACATATCTGAATTCTTCTTTGCTGTGCAGGTAGGTTTTTTTATCATCGGTCGATCCTTTAAGGCGCTTGAAGTATTTGTAAGTCGATTTTCTTCGGTTTTTAATATTCGGGTGAGTACTGTGTTTGTCATCTATTTCATCTCGCGCCTTGATGTCCTTGGTTGAATCCATTAACAAGGTTTCCGGAAATTCGAAAGCGTTATTTGCTAAAAAGGAAGCGTCAAATTCCTCTTCGTCAAATGGTAGATAGGAGTATAACAATACATCAAAAAGCCCTTTGGCTTTTAACGCGTTGTACGGAGATTTTGCGAGCATTTTTAAACCTTCCTTATCGGCTTCGGTTTCCAGGTTCTTGCTGTACTGGTAATAAGAGTTTATGCGATCATGGTTATTTTCTTCTTTGTATTCCCCCTTTCCCCGTCTTATTAAATCACTTTCTACATAT
Source organism: Crocinitomicaceae bacterium (assembly GCA_002713215.1). Classification (GTDB taxonomy): domain Bacteria; phylum Bacteroidota; class Bacteroidia; order Flavobacteriales_G; family Salibacteraceae; genus UBA2108. The sequence goes on along the minus strand of PAVO01000050.1, from coordinate 31,948 downwards.
CCCTTGGTGTTGTGCTTTTCTCTAAAGTGAATTATTTCATGGGCAATTACATACGCCAACTCCACCTCATTGGCTACTTGCGCAATTAGTCCAATGTTAACGAATATATACCCCTGATCGGTGGAGAATGCGTTTACATAGGGAGACTTGAACGCGTAAAACTGGATTTGACTTCTCAGGTGTGGATCGTTTTTCAGCAGTGCATCGGCAATCTTATTGACGTATCGGGTTAGGGTATCTCCAAACAAGACGTCGCCTCCCAGCAACACCCGATCAAGCATGTAATTACTCGATTGATAAAATGCATCAATATTTTCCTGGGTTCGTTTGTCGTCCTGGCTTGAAATGGTTCCGGCCTGTCTTTTGTATTTCTCTTCAGCGGTTTCAAGAAAAGCGTTGGGAATTTCACCTGTACAAGAAAGTGGAGTGTAGTCTCTTTTGGTTAGCTGTGCAAACCCAATGGCATTGGTAAATGCCACAACCAGAATTATAAGCAATTGATTTTTCATTCCTGTTGTTTTTCTACTTTTCTCAAAATCAAAAATATTCCCGCTAATATAAAGGGAATACTAAGTAATTGACCCATATTGATTAACATAGCGTCTTCAAATGCACTTTGATTTTCCTTAAGCTGCTCCAGTATAAGTCGAATGCCAAAAAGCAGGATGAGGAAGGTACCGAAAATTTTACCGGTTTCCAGGTAAAGTTTTTTCTTAAAATGGAGGAAGAAAAGAATAATGAATATGGTCAAATAAGAAAATGCCTCATACAGTTGCGTTGGGTGTCTTGGGATTTCGTCCAATTGTTTGAAGACAAAAGCCCAGGGTAAATCACTAGGTAGACCAATAATTTCCGAGTTCATGAGATTTCCCATTCGAATAAAAAAGCCCCCCAGGGCAACCGTAATAACAATTCGATCCAGAATCCAAAGCACCGGTTTTTTACTTATTCGCTTGGACCATAACCAGGCTGACGCAATAATTCCTACCGCAGCACCATGACTCGCCAATCCTCGGTATCCAATAAATTCAAATTCCGGTTCAAATCGAACGGGTAGAAAGATCTCAAGCAAATGGTGTTGGAAATACTCCCAGTCGTAAAGAAAACAATGGCCAAGCCTTGCTCCTGCAACTGTACCGATAATCACGTACATAAGAATGCTGTCGAGCCATTCAGCTTTTACTTTGTCATTTTCAAAGATTTTCTGAAGAACGTAATAACCAGATATAAATGCGGTTGCGAATAGCAGTCCGTAATACCTTAGCGATATAGGTGACGAAATAATTTCCGGGTCAATATCCCAGACAATATGTAGGAGATTAGGCATTAATTGACTTTGGGCAAAAGTAATTTTTTACTGACTTGATAGGCGCTCAAATTAGGTTTGGTCCTTTTTTAATTTAAAGATTCCAGGCACGGGTTCGAAGTTTTCGAAATACTGGAATGCATCGGTGATAGAATTAGCAAAATACAACATGGAGCCATGGTATTTATTTAGTAATCCCTGATCCATCATGTGGTTGATTTGAGATTTTAAATTATCGTAGTATCCATTCTGATTAATGATGGCAACTGGTTTCTGATACAGCCCCAACTGAACCCATGTGAGAATTTCAAACAATTCTTCAAAAGTTCCAAAACCACCGGGAAGGGTAATAACCGCATCCGATTTTTCATGCATCAGAAGTTTCCTTTCATGCATGGAATCCACCACAATTAGTTCTGAAACTCCGTGATGTGCAATTTCGTGAGGGGTCATAAAATTGGGAATAATGCCGGTTACCTTTCCATTTTTTTTAAGTGCGCCGTCTGCTACCGCACCCATTAAGCCAACTTTTCCTCCACCGTAAATTAGCTCAATATTTAATTCAGCTAACCTGGATCCCAGGTTATAAGCCGATTCCTGATATGTGGCATCCGTTCCTTTGGAAGAGGCGCAAAAGACCACAATGGACTTAATGTTTTTCATAGCCTGTAGCGTTGTATTACTATCCAGCGAAGATAGCCTGAACTCTATTGTTTAGACGCAGTGATATATACATTTGCATAAAATATTTTCAATGCAAAGAAGACCAAGGAGAAATAGAAGAACGGCGATAACCCGTGGCTTTTTGAAAGAGACTCAATTAAGCACAAGCAATTTGGTTCAACCCTTTTTTTTAGCGGATGGAACTAAGGTAAAAGATGAAGTAAAATCTATGCCGGGGAATTTCCGAATGTCAATTGATGTTGCGGTGGAGGAAATGCGATCTTGTATTGAATTGGGAATTAGGTCCTTCATTCTATTCCCGGCGGTTGATGAGAGTCTAAAGGATAAAAGGGCTACTTATGGTTCTTCAGCCAACAACTTTTATCTAAAAGCATTTGAAGTATTTAAATCCGAGTTTGGTGATACGGTGAATTTGATAACCGACGTTGCTATGGATCCATACTCGTCTGATGGACACGATGGACTTGTTGAAGGTGATGAAATACTAAATGATGAAACGCTTCCCATTTTGGGTGATATGGCTTTGGCTCAGGCAAAAGCAGGAGCTGATATTATTGGGCCAAGCGATATGATGGATGGACGAGTGGAGTACATTAGAAGTGTGTTGGATACCAATGGATTTGAACATGTAGGTATAATGAGTTACACGGCGAAATACGCATCCGCATTTTACGGACCATTTCGTGATGCACTGGATTCAGCTCCCAAAAAGGGTGATAAAAAAACCTATCAGATGGATCCGGCTAATAAACGGGAGGCTCTGTTAGAAGCGGAATTGGATTTCAGTGAGGGTGCCGATTACATGATGGTAAAACCCGCCTTGCCTTACCTGGATATAATCCATGTTCTGAAGGAAAATTATGATATTCCAATTGCAGCTTATAATGTCAGTGGTGAATGCAGCATGCTTACCGCGGCTTGTCAAAATGGTTGGTTGGAATTTGAAAAAGCGATGCCCGAAATGTTGCTCTCGATTAAACGAGCAGGAGCTGATGTTATCATAACCTATTTTGCAAAAGAGTATGCTCAAATGCTTAAGGATGGTAAACTACAGTAGCCATATTAGCCAAAAACAATGTCGATTGAAAAGGAAATAATGGATTTTATTAATCGAAATCACCTCATTGCGGTGGTTTTGGTTATGCTTTTAGCTTCATTAGTTTCCTATGTAATAAGAAGGTACCTCACCAAATTTTTAGACAAGAGTACCGACCATTTAAAAGTTGATCCAACCCGTTACAACTTCCTAAAAAATGGAACTACGGCTATAATTATGGGCTCTGCTCTGGCATTTGCATTTTATGCCATCCCATCGCTTCGATCGTTAGGAGCAACCTTATTCGCAGGTGCAGGTATAGCAGCTGCAATTTTAGCTTTTGCGAGCCAGCAGGCAATGAGCAATGTAATAAACGGAATATTCCTGGTAATTTTTAAACCGTTTAGGGTAGGTGATGTAATTAAAATAGGAACTGATCACTTTGGAATTGTCGAGGACATCACACTTCGTCATACCATTATTAAAAGTTTTGAAAACAGAAGAATAATTATGCCCAATGCTGTAATCGGCAACGAAACCATAATCAACAGTAATATTAAAGACGAGAAAATTTGTCGCTTCATTGAATTTGGAATATCATACGATTCCAATTATGATCTGGCAAAGAGCATTATCCAGGAAGAGGCAATTAAACACCCTGATTTTATTGACAACAGAAACGAAGAACAAATTAAAAATGGTGATCATCCATTGGTAGTTAGAATGATTTCCCATGGTGATTTTTCAATAGGCTTGCGGGCTTATTTCTGGGTTGAGGGTCCGATCAAGGCCATGTATGCACATTTCGACTTGCTGGAATCGGTTAAAAAAAGGTTTGATGCCGAAGGAATTGAAATTCCTTTTCCCTACAGAACCATTGTTTACAAAAACGATTTAAAGAACAAAAAATAGGATCGGAACAGAGCCGAACCACGTTAACAGATAATATTAATGCACTTAAAAAGCATCCACCCATCGCCAATTGCGAAAAAAATAAGAAAGGAACTAAGCATTCATAATGATATCAGGTTTGATGACTACTATTGGCTTAATGACCGGGAAAACCAGGATGTAATTGATTATTTAAACGAAGAAAACGAGTACGTTTCAAATGTATTGGAACCCTTAAAAGACTTTCAAAACTCATTATTTGAGGAAATGAAAGGGAGGGTTAAAGAGACCGACATGAGCGTGCCCTATTTGTCTGATGGTTGGTATTTCTACGCACGCTATGAAGAAGGGCAGGAGTATCCGATTTATTGCAGAAAGGAAGGCAGCCTTGAAGCTCCGGAAGAGATTCTTTTAAACGTCAATGAATTGGCCAGAGGTTATGAGTATTTCAATGTCACAGGTATGTCCCTTAGCCCCAATAAAAAGATATTGGCTTACGGAGTGGATACCTTAAGTAGGAGGATTTATACCATTCATTTTAAAAACCTGGAAACCGGTGAAAATTATCCATTTACAATTGAGAATACAACAGGAAGCAGCGCCTGGGCTAACGATAACAAGACACTTTTCTATACGGTAAAGGATGAAACGCTTCGAAGTTTCCAAATTTGGAAGTATTCTTTTGGTAATAATGTTTCCAGTGCTTCTCTGGTTTTTCAGGAGGACGATGAAACCTTTAATTGTTTCGTTTACAAAAGCAAATCCAAGCGATTCATTTTTATTGGTTCTTCAAGTACTTTGTCCAGTGAGTATCGATTCATTGATGCAAATACTCCGGATGATGAATTTAAATGCATTCACCCCAGGGAAAATAAGCATGAATATGGAGTAGGGCATATTGGCAACAAATTCTACATCCATACCAACTGGAAGGCAAAAAACTTCCGATTAATGGTAGCTGATGTTGATTACCCTGAAAAAGAAAACTGGAAGGAAATAATTGCTCACAGAGAAGATGTTTTATTAGAGGATATTGAATTGTTTAACGATTTCCTGGTGCTCGAAGAAAGGATAGAGGGACTTACTTCCGTCCGGGTAATTAATCAAAAGACAGACGAGGAACACTACATCAATTTTGGAGAAAAAGCCTATACGGCTTATGCCAGTACCAATTTGGAGTTTGACTCTAAGCTTTTGCGACTGTCCTATACATCGCTTACAACTCCAAGCTCAGTTTATGATTACGACATGGAATCCCGTGAGTTTAAATTGTTGAAGCAACAGGAGGTGTTGGGAACATTCCACAAGAAGGATTATCTATCGGAGCGATTAAACATTAAGGTAAGGGATGGGGTTGAGGTTCCAGTGTCAATTGTTTATCATAAGGAAATCAAAATAGACGGCTCAGCTCCTTTATTACTTTACGGTTATGGAAGTTACGGCCATAACATTGACCCCTATTTTTCTTCTGTTCGATTGAGTTTGTTGGATCGGGGATTTGTTTTTGCTATAGCACATATCAGAGGTTCGGAAACCTTAGGCAGATCCTGGTATGAAGATGGAAAAATGTTGAAGAAGAAAAACACCTTCCACGATTTTATCGATTGCGGGAAGTGGTTGATTAAAAATAACTATTCAAATGCGAATCATCTTTATGCCATGGGGGGAAGCGCAGGGGGGCTACTCATGGGTGCAATCGCTAATATGGAGCCTAACATGTGGAATGGGGTTGTGGCGCAGGTGCCATTTGTTGATGTGGTTACAACCATGTTGGATGAAAGCATTCCACTTACTACCGGTGAGTTTGATGAATGGGGTAATCCTAAGGATAAAGAGTATTATGATTACATCAAGTCTTACTCTCCATATGACAATGTAGAGGCAAAGGACTATCCCAATATACTGGTAACCACAGGCCTACACGATTCTCAGGTTCAGTATTGGGAACCGGCAAAATGGGTGGCTAAACTTCGGGAGCTTAAAACCGATGACAACGTGCTTCTGATAAAGACTCAGATGGATTATGGGCACAGCGGTGCCAGTGGTCGATTTGAGGGGTTGAAGGAAGTCGCTTTGGAATACAGTTTTATTCTTGATTTGGCAGGCAAGGTCAAATAAGCAACTCCCTTGCTAGATAAACTCAATGTTGAGGGCTGCAATATCGTCATTAGCTTCTTGCTCACCAATAAACAACTCAATGTCACCCGTAATGTGGTCGATAAATTCTTCCAGCGGTTTTCCCTTAAAGTTATCAATACTGGTTACTAATCTCTGGTTCCCGAATTGTTCTCCGTCAACATTCTCAATTTCTACTACACCATCAGTATAACAGGTTAAGAAAGTATTGGGCCCAAGTGTATACGTCTCGGGTTCAAAATAGGGAATGTTGTCCACCATACCCAAACCGGGAATGATTGAGTTCAGATTCCTTGTCATCTTATTGTTGAACAAGATAGCAGGCGGATGAGCGCAATTTACATATTCAAGTTCATGCGTATCCGAATCGTATTTTCCCAGAAATGCGGTAATAAATTTATCCCCTTGACTGCTTTCGGTAACAATCTGATTCAGTTGTTTTACGATTTCCTGAAGCGTCAAATTTTGTCGAACAGTGGCCTTAAATGCAGCCTGAAAATTGGACATTAACAGGGCTGCCGAGACACCTTTGCCACTTATATCTGCCATACAGATATAATATACACCGGGTTCTGTTTCAAGCAAATCGTAGTAATCTCCACCTACATGTCCATAGGAACGATGATATGCTGTTGCCTTAATGTTCTCATTGTTAGGAAGATTTGCCGGTAGCAATGCCTTTTGGATTCGTTCTGCTAACAATAGTTCCCTTTTTATACCCTCCTGTTCCAATTGAGCATTTGCCATTCTTTTGTTTTCAATGGCAACCATAATAATGTTGGCAAGGCTTTGAATGTAGTTGAGGTTTTTAATTAAGTTGCTTACTGCCATTGATTCATCTTCCAAATCTTTTAGCAATAAGAATCCAAGGGCCTTCTTTTTGTGATAAACTGGCACCAATAAGTCAAATATGTTTAGCTTATGGGTTTCTGACATCCCCAGGGAAGTTATGTCTTTGAACTTGAGAAGCTCTTCGTCAACGTCAAAATTACACTTCCAATCCCCAAGCCCTTCGTTAATTACACAACCCCACTCAGTATCCTTTAACGCCAGAAAAACTACTTGCTCAATCTCCAGGTCAATGAGTAAAATATCACGAAAAATTTTAAAAAGGTCGGAAGCCTTTTTATTTTCATTAATGGCTGTAGTAATTTCCAGGATTCTACGAACCTTAAAACGATCTTGATTCTTGCTTTTCGTTCGTGAAGATGCCGACATTACTTTTGATTTTGGGCCATCTTTTTTAAGGTATACATCTCCCGGTACTTGCTCCTGCTTTCTTCACATGGGGATCCAAAATAGGACTTACCTTCTTTCAGGTCTTTACCAACACCGGATTGAGCAAATACAACAACATCGTCATTTATGGTTAGGTCGCTGGCAACACCTACCTGACCCCATAAGGTTACATTGTCTTTGATAATAACACATCCTGCAATTCCAACCTGACTGGCAAAAAGACAATTTTTTCCAATCACTGTATCATGACCTACATGAATCAGGTTATCCAACTTGGTTCCTTCACCTATGGTCGTGTCACCTGTTACTCCCCTATCTATGGTGCAATTTGCACCAATGTGAACATGATCATGAATTACAACCCTCCCGCATGAGGTGAACTGCTTAAAGTTTCCTTCCCTTTTTTGATAATAAAAAGCATCGCCTCCCAAAACGGTATTGGCGTGAATAACCACATTATTTCCAATTACAGCGTTGTCATATATAGAAACATTGGAATGAATCAGGCAATTGTCTCCAATCGTAACATTGTTTCCAATGAATGCCCCAGGCTGTATGATGGTGTTCTTTCCAATTTTAGCAGATTCCGAAATGTCCTCTTTCGAAGATTGAAAAGGACTAAAGTGATCTATCAACTTAAGGGTGTCGTTAAAGGGATCCTCGCTAACCAAAAGCGCCTTACCATCGGGGCAAGGGACATTCTTATTAATTAGAATTATGGTCGCATTGGAGTTAAGGGCCTTGTCGTAATATTTTGGGTGATCTACAAAAACAATATCCCCGGATTCAACCACGTGAATCTCATTTAATCCAAGAATCGGAAAATCATCAGGGCCAATTGGCTTAGCTCCAATAATGTCAGCTATGCTTGCTAATGTTTGGGGAGGGCTAAATTTCATTATTTATTTCTTGACCCGCTCCGAATAGGCACCTTTCTTGGTGTCCACTTTTATGAAGTCACCCGTGTTAATGAACAATGGGACTTTTATTTCCGCACCGGTTTCAAGCGTTGCCGGTTTGGTTGAATTTGTAGCTGTATCACCTTTTACACCGGGTTCTGTATAAGTTACTTCCAATTCAACAAAATTTGGAGCTTCGGCACTTAATGCTTCTTCCTTATCGGCGTGAAACATAATGTTTACCATGTCGCCCTCTTTGATAAACTGAGGGGCATTTATTAATCCCTTATCCAAAAATATTTGTTCGTAGGTACTGGTATTCATAAAGTGATACATGTCTCCTTCACTATATAAATACTGGTAGGTTCTGTTCTCGATTCTTACTACATCTATCTTGTGGCCAGAAGGGAAAGTATGATCCAATACTTTACCAGAAGTAAGGCTTTTAATTTTTGTCCTGACAAACGCTGGTCCTTTACCGGGTTTTACGTGAAGGAATTCAACAACCGAATACAAATCGTGGTTGAAGTTTATACAAAGTCCATTTTTAATGTCTGAAGTAGAAGCCATATTTTCTGCTGTGTTTTTGAATACTAAGACAACAAATGTAGGCTCTCTACCCAATTATAAAGCAAAGAATTACTAAAAAATAATGAGGTGATCTACTTACCTGCCGTTGGGCTTAAAATCCTGAATTTGGATAGAGTTTTCGCAGAAAGCGAATTCGTCTTTTTGGTTATTGGAACAGACTACAATTAGTCGATCGTTCATAGTACTATTTACCAATTGCTGATACCAGTTCTTTCCGGATTCGTCCAGGTTGTTCAAAGGTTCATCGAGTAATACGATGGGAGTGGTGCTTAATAATGCCAGGGCAAGTTTAACCCGCTGTTTCATCCCTGATGAGAACAAATGGATGGCCTTGTCTTCTTCGTATTCAATTTGTAAGAAATCGGCAAATCGTTCACCCGAGTATGTTTCTTTTAAGGGCTTTAGCTGTTGGTGGAATCGCAACAATTCATTTAAGGTAAACTCTTCCGGGATGGACAGATAAGGGGTGCACATGCTTAGCTCCTTGTATATGGAATCTACATGGATGCTACTTCCATTTACGATATATCCAACGTCACCTTCGCTTGGTGTTAATATCCCGCTAATAATTTTTAATAGCGTTGATTTTCCTGATCCGTTATTACCGAGAATTACCGTGTGTTGATTTGCTTTTAGCGTGTGATTGATGTTTCGAAAAATCCAGTGTGTCGCAAACCTTCGACCAATTTCCTTCAAGTTTACTTCAACCATTTTTCTATCTAATTCGATAATGGAAAGGTATCTGATTGGAGTTTACCCAAATCCCTTTATCATTCCATTGGGTGAATCTGCGATAAAATCCAAAATGATTTTTCGCTCTTGACATTCCGGAATTTCCTTCTTTACGATTTCAATTCCATTAGAAATGTTCTTGTTCTGAATGAACAGAATCTTGTAGATTTTTTCTATCGTTCTAATCTTATCTTCAGTATAGCCCCTTCGTTTAAGACCAACGGAATTAACTCCAATGTATGAAAGGGGGTCTTTAGCAACTTTGATATATGGTGGAATATCTTTCCTGATTTTTGAAGTTCCACCCACAAAAGTATGGGCGCCTATATGCACGAATTGCTGAGCAGCCACTTTTCCTTCAAGGATGGCCCAATCGTCTATTCTTATGTGACCGGAAAGTCCAGAATAACCAGCGATAATAACATTGTCACCGATAATGCAATCGTGAGCAATGTGTACGTAAATCATAATGAGGCAATTCTTACCAATTGAGGTCTTCATTTGATCTGCTGTGCCTCTATGAATGGTAACTCCTTCGCGAATTACCGTATTATCTCCAATTTCAACCGTAGTATATTCTCCTCGGTATTTTAAATCCTGAGATACCGCAGAAATAACAGCCGTAGGAAATATTTGACAACCATTTCCAATTCTGGCACCATCAAAAATGGTAACATGTGGACCAATCCATGCGTCATCACCTATTTGGACATCCTCTTCAATATAGGTAAATGGACCAATGGTAACATTCTTACCAATTTTGGCATTAGGATGAACGGACGCTAATTCGTGGATCATAGGTTTATTTTTCTTTTACAACTTGGGCAACTAAATCGCCTTCGCAGACTACCGTGTCTCCAACATAAGCTTTAGCTTCCATTTGGCAAATGCCTCTTCGAATTGGAGCAATTAATCTACAATCCATTATTAATGTATCACCCGGAATCACCTTCTTCTTAAACTTAACATTATTAATTTTCAAAAAGTAAGTGGAATAATTCTCGGGATCATCAACGCTATTCAACACAAGAATCCCGCCAGTTTGAGCCATCGCCTCAATCAGGAGTACTCCGGGCATTACTGGTTCCGTTGGAAAATGGCCATCGAAGAATGGCTCATTTCGAGTAACATTTTTAATTCCGATAACTTTTTGTTCATCCAGGTGGATGATTTTGTCTACCAATAAAAACGGGTAGCGATGTGGAAGTAGTTTGGTTATGTCATTGATGTCTGCAACTGGTGCAATATTCGGATCGTATTTTGGAGCCGCCTTATCTTCGGACTTCATTAAGTTCTTAATGATCTTTCCGAATTTGGTGTTTCCGTAATGCCCAGGACGGGCAGCTAAAATATGTCCACGAATGGGTCTTCCAACTAATGCAAGATCACCAATAATATCAAGTAGTTTGTGTCGTGCAGGCTCGTTTTCGAATCGAAGGTCAACATTATTCAATATGCCAATTCCAACTGAGGCCAATTCCGATTTTTCGCGATTGAAAGCTGAAGCCAACTTATCTTTTTCTTCCTCTTCAAGCTCGGTATCAACCATAACAATGGCATTGTCAACATCGCCTCCCTTAATAAGCCCTGCATTTACAAGTTGAATCAACTCCCTAAGAAAAACAAAGGTTCTGCAGTTGGAAATTTCTTCTTCAAATTCACCAATGTGGTACATGTGGGCATGCTGCGTACCAAGTAACGGTGAGTTATAATCTACCATTACGGTCACTCTAAATTCCCCTCCATCGGTGGGAACTGCAAGCATTTCTATTTCTTTCTCCTCATCTTCATATGCTACATTATGAGGTAGTGTAAAGTAGTTTTTATCTTTCTCCTGCTCCTGAGTTCCTGCTTTTTTAATAGCATCGACAAAATAGCGAGAACTACCGTCGAGGATTGGTATTTCAGGGCCATCCAATTCGATACAAGCATTGTCAATGCCCAGTCCAAGCATTGCGGCTAATAGGTGCTCGGTGGTATGCACCTCGGCACCGTTTTCACGAAGCGATGTTCCTCGTTGAGTGCTAAATACGTTGTCAACATCGGCTTTAATTTCAGGGCTACCTTCCATGTCAACTCTTCTAAACACAAACCAATTGTCTACCGGAGCTGGCTTGAGTGTTAAATTAACATGCTTACCGGTGTGCAATCCAATACCGGTGAAACTAACTTCTTGCTTTAGCGTTTTTTGTTTATCGCTCATGCCTATTTAATCTCTTTGAAGTTGACGCTCAATAGCATCTAGTTTGTTTTTAATTTTTGGGAACGACCTAAACAGTACATACGATCGTTGAAAATCTCTGACTTTTATTGCAGGAGAACCTTGCCACAAGGACCCTTTTTCTTCTATGCTGCTCCCTATGCCAGACTGGGCGGCGATCTTAACTTCATCCGCTATAGTCAAATGCCCTACAATTCCAACCTGCCCGCCAATCATGCAGTTCTTACCGATTTTGGCTGATCCGGCGACTCCACATTGAGCAGCCATAACCGTATTTTCTCCAATCTCTACATTGTGACCAATTTGTATCAGGTTATCAAGTTTAACACCTTTGCGGATTTTTGTGCTTCCCAGTGTTCCTCTGTCAATGGTTGTGTTGGAGCCAATCTCTACGTGATCCTCAATAATCACATTGCCGATATGAACCACTTTTTTGTAATCGTTCATACTGCTTGGAACAAATCCAAAACCATCTCCACCAATGATTGCTCCACTGTATATGGAACAATGTTTACCAATAACACAATCGTTTTGAACGCAGGCATTGGATAATATCGAAGTCCCCTCACCTATAGAAACATTGTCACCAATACTCACATTAGCACTAATTCTAACGTTATCACCGATGGAACAGCCGTCTCCAATGGTAACATTAGGGCCTATGTAAATATTCTCGCCCAATGTAGTTGACTCTGCTATTTGGGCCGATTTATCAATCCCAACTTTGCTGTTTCGGTATTGTTGATACGCTTCCAATAATTTTCCAAAACTCATACGGGCATCATCAACTCGAATAAGTGTAAGAGATGGCTTTACTGGCTTTGTAAGCTCATATGATTTGTCAATAATCGCGATAGAAGCATCGGTTGTGTAGAGGTAATCCTGATAGGCTAAATTTGAAAGGAAAGTAATGCTCTGAGATTCGCCCTCTTCAATTTTGGCCAATTTGGTAACTTTTTCCTCCGGGTTTCCTTCAACAATACCGCCAAGTAAACCCGCTATTTGTTGGGCGTTAAATTCCATTCAAATATTTATGCTAAATGTTGTAAATCAATGACTTACTTGTGTATTTATTGAAACTTCAATTTGCTCAAAAATAAATAATCTGAAAAGCCCCATTTTTAGGGCATTTCAAACTTTTCAACAAAAGTAAATCTAATTGTTGTTGCCCTGTGGGTGACAAAAGAAAAACTTGGTTACAGGCTCTGCCAGAGCCGAAATATTAAGTAGGTCAGCCGCCGATTCAATGTCATTTATGCTGCCGTCTTTGTACAATAGATTTATGGCGAGATTATCATTGGTATACGCTCGGTTGTCTATGCTTTTTGAAAACACAAAGTATTCAGCTTCTTTTTTGCCGATTCCATGGTCCTGAATCACTTGTTCTATCCAAAGGTTAATTTCGTTTTGGTCAAAAGGCTCGTTTTGCAATTCAATTTTCAGGAGATTCCTTTCTATTAATCGTGTAGAGAGATTCGACAAAACAAAATCTTCATGATCCATCCACTGTTTTATGGCACCCAAAACATCGTAATCGTCGAGTTGTGAGAAGGTGTCAAGTACATCCTTATTGGCCTCAAAATCACTTTCCTGATACAGGCCGTAAAGAAAGCGACGAAGCGGTTGAGAACAACTTAGTTCCATACCCTGAAGGGCCAATTCCCGTGCTCGAAGTAAAATGTTTGCAAGCATGTTCTCAGCGGACAGAACTGTTTTATGGAGGTAGCCCTGCCAGTACATTAACCTTCTTGCCACCAAAAACTTCTCAATGGAATAAATGCCTTTAGCTTCGATGACCAGGTTGTCGTTGTGGATGTTCATCATTTTAATGATGCGGTCAGAACCAACTATTCCCTCCGTTACTCCAGTGAAAAAGCTATCCCGTTTTAAATAATCCAGTCGGTCAATGTCCAATTGACTACTCACCAATTGATTCAGGTACTTTTTGGGATGTTCGTTTTTAAAGATTTGGATTGCCGTACTTAATTTCCCGTCAAACTCAGAGTTAAGCCGGTTCATAAAAATTAATGAAAGCTCCTCATGGCTGATTTCCGGAACAATGGTGTGTTCTAAAGTATGGGAAAAAGGTCCGTGACCAATATCGTGTAGCAGTATGGCAATTGAAGCTCCTAATGCCTCGTCGTCGCTTATATCGTGACCTTTTTGTCGAATGGTTTCAATGGTTTTGCCCATTAAATGCATGGCGCCAATTGCATGTTGAAATCGAGTGTGATTTGCACCACTATAGACTAAATTTGTCAGCCCCAATTGAGAAATTCGTCTTAAGCGCTGAAAATAAGGGTGTTCGATTAAATCGAAAATAATTTCGTTGGGAATAGTAATAAACCCGTAAATGGGATCGTTAAGGATTTTTCTTTTGCTGTTGTATGGCGAAGGAATCACGTACAATTAATTAATTGCCAAAAATATACCCGATCGATTAGAAAATGTGGATTTAAATGAAAATCAAATAATCTAATCCGATTTAGTAAAAACATTTAATAGAGCGAATGAGCGAAATAAACATTTTATGGGCTGATGATGAGATAGATCTACTGAAGCCCCACATTTTGTTTCTGGAGGAGAAAGGATACAAAGTTTTTACAACCAATAGCGGTGACGAAGCCCTTGAATATTTAGACTATCAACCTATCGATATTGTCTTTTTGGATGAGCAGATGCCAGGGTTAAGTGGGTTGGAAACACTGTCTACAGTTAAAGAAAAATTCCCTTCTCTACCTGTGGTTATGATAACCAAAAGTGAAGAAGAGTATATCATGGAGGATGCCATTGGCTCTAAAATTTCCGACTATTTGATTAAACCGGTTAACCCCAATCAAATCTTACTTTCAATAAAGAAGAACCTGGATGTAAAACGATTGGTGAGTGAAAAGACAACAACCGATTACCAAAGGGAATTTCGAAATTTGTCAATGAGAATCAATGAAGATCTGGAGGAAGACGATTGGATTGATGTCTACAAAAAATTGATTCATTGGGAAAATGAACTAGACGTTTCCGACGACGATAGCATGGGGGAAATATTGGCCATGCAAAAAGGAGATGCCAATTCGGCATTTTGCAGGTTCTACGAAGAAAATTACTTTGACTGGATTGGGGGAGCCGATTATGCGCCTCTATTGTCGCACAATGTTTTTCCTAAAAAAGTTTTGCCTTTAATCGAGGAAGGGAGTACCGAACCGGTGGTGGTAATTTGTATCGATAATATTCGTTTCGACCAGTGGCGTGCAATTCGCCCGTCATTAAGCGAGTATTATCGGGTAGAAGAGGAAAATGTATACTACTCCATTGTCCCCACCGCAACTTCTTTTTCACGAAATGCTCTTTTTTCAGGATTACTACCCACAGAAATTGAACAGCGTTTTGGAAAGCAATGGGGAAGCGATGATGACTTTACAAGCGAATCGGATTTGGTGGATGGCATGCTGGCGTTAAACGGAAAACGTTGTAAAAATGAATTTGTCAAGGTCAATAACCTGGAAGAAGGTAAAAGATTAGCGGATAAGATAGGAGAATACCTTCATAACGAGTTGTTGGTTATAAGCTACAATTTTGTGGATACCTTAACTCACGCTAAGACAGAACTGGATATGATTAAAGAACTCGCCGATAATGAAGCAGCTTATCGATCAGTTACCAGTTCCTGGTTTGAGCATTCTCCCTTGCTGGAAATAATGAAGATCTTATCTGAAAAAGGGATTAAGGTAATGCTGACCACGGACCACGGAAGTATTCGTGTAAAAAATGCAGTTAAGGTAATTGGAGATAAAAACACCAATACCAACCTGAGGTATAAGCAAGGGAAGAACCTTGATTATTCTTCGAAAGAAGTGTTTGAAGTTAGCAATACCGAGCAAGCGCATTTGCCGAGACAGAACGTAAGTACAAAGTATATTTTTGCCCGTGGTGATGACTTTTTTGTTTATCCAAACAACTACAATCACTTCGCTAAATATTATAAAAACACGTTTCAGCATGGTGGCATATCCATGGAGGAGGTACTATGTCCGTTGGTACTATTAGATCCCAAATAAATGAATTCGAAGCATTGGACAAGTACAAGTCTTGGCGATCTTGATTCAACTGCCGGTGAACTGTTAGAGGTTAATCGGAATTATAGGGTATTTGCCTTTGTTGGTAAAATGGGGGCAGGTAAAACAACCTTCATCAAAGCACTTTGCAGGTCTCTTGGAGTAGGTGAGGAGGTGAGTAGTCCAACATTTGCCCTGGTAAATCAATACGAAGGCAGGCAATCGGATTCAATTTTTCATTTCGACTTTTATCGGATCGATTCGGAGCAGGAAGCCTTTGATATTGGGTTTGAAGAATACCTGGACTCTGGCAATTATTGTTTTATTGAGTGGCCCGATAAGGTGGATAACCTATTGCCTGAAGAATTTGTGTTGATTCAGATTAAGGAATCGGAAGGCAAAAGGCACATCGAATCTAAAGTAATAATAGACTAGAAAGTTCAAGGCAGGTTTTATACTTTTGAAATATGAACTTGTCCTCAGAAGAACTCAAGAAACTTTCCGAATCCGCAGCCTTTTCGCCAAAAGAACAAATGCAGGCGGTAAAGGAAAAAGAAGAGATCATTTTTTTTGGGGTTCCAAAGGAGCTTTCGTTTCAGGAAAGAAGGGTAGCGCTTACTCCCGATGGTGTAGCCTTACTAATTTCTCGCGGGCATCGTGTAATTATTGAAAAGGGGGCAGGAGAGGGCTCAAATTTCGATGACAATGAATACATTCAGGCGGGAGCTCAAATTCAGGAGGATGTAACCAAAGTTTATAAGGCCAACATAATTTTAAAAATTGCACCTCCATCTTTCAAGGAAATTGAAATGATGCAGCAGGGGCAAACCTTAATTTCTGCCTTGCAGCTTTCAACACAACCAAAAAACTCCCTTAAGAAATTAGTGGATAAGAAAATTACGGCTATTGCCTGGGATTTTATTCAGGATGACGATGGTGTTTATCCCATTGTAAGGGCCATGGGCGAAATTGCTGGAAATACTTCCATCCTTATTGCGGCGGAATTAATGAGCCAGGGAAAGGAAAGTAGAAAAGCCATGTTTGGTGGTATCATAGGAGTACCTCCAACTGAAGTGGTTATAATAGGAGCCGGCACGGTTGGGGAATACGCTACCCGGGCGGCATTGGGCCTTGGAGCAAGTGTTAAGGTTTTTGACAAGTCGATGTACAAACTTCGTCGCCTGCAAAATGATATTGGCCAACGAATAAATACCTGTACCATGCACCCGGAAACACTTGCGGAGGCATTGAGTAACTGTGATGTTGCCATTGGTGCAGTTCGTTCAGACAGCGGAAGATCTCCATGCCTGGTTACCGAGGAAATGGTCAACAACATGAAGTATGGGGCGGTAATCGTTGATGTATCCATTGATCAGGGCGGATGCTTCGATACATCGGAGGTAACCACGCACGAGCATCCTATTAACGTTAAATACGAAGTGATTCATTATGGTGTTCCCAATATCCCGAGCCGTGTTTCCAGAACAGCTTCGAAGGCACTGAGCAATATTTTTTCGCCCATATTGGTGAAGTTTGGAGAGCAGGGAAGTTTAGGTAATGTGCTTAGGAACTTTAAGGGGGTGAGAAATGGAGTGTATTTGTACAAGGGAACCCTGACCAGCCCTGCATTAGGTACTGCTTTTGATATGCCTTACAAGGATTTAAACCTTCTACTGGGAATGTTTTAATGGCGCGACGATTTCTAATTTTTGGCATCGGCTTTTTGCTTGGATGTGTATTGGTTTATGTCACCATGTTTAAGGGCACGGACCGCGAATTCTATGGAAGCTGGTTGCCGGAGGGAAGAGTACTCAAGAAAATAAAGTTTTCACTTGACCAATCAAGCTCTGGATACAAGTGTATCCTTGAAAAATCAGGAGTGTTCGATTCTGAATTTGAACAACTGTTGGAGTCAGGAGATATTGACTTTGAAAAAAGCAGTACTGATAAAACGGTCAAAAGGTATTTTATCAGTTCAGAAGTCGATGAGTCAAGAACCATAGTTACTGAAATTGCATTGAGGAGAGACAGTGCTTGGATTACTCAAATTGGAATTTCTACCTTAAGTCATAGCGCTTGTGATTAAGATTGAAGCATCTTACCCCATTGTAACTGCCGAAAGCATTTTGGATGAATTGTCCACCTTCATTGATAATCATTATAGTGATTATCGAATATTTGTATTGGCAGATTCTAATACCGAAGAATATTGCCTTCCCTTGTTGAACTGGACCAGCAACAATGCTTTGTTGGAAGCTGATATATTGAGTGTTCCTTCTGGAGAATCAAGTAAAACGGTAGAGATTTATTACAACCTGGCAGAGACATTACTTGAGTTAAACGCTTCCCGAAAGTCCTTGTTGATTAACATAGGAGGGGGTATGATTACAGACCTGGGAGGTTTTTTGGCATCAAGTTTTAAGCGTGGAATTCCATACATCAACGTTCCAACATCGCTGCTGGCTATGGTTGACGCAAGTGCTGGTGGAAAAACCGGGATCAATGTAGGTGACTATAAAAACCAACTGGGTTCATTTTGTTTTCCCGAAGCTGTATTCTGTGGCATTCAGTTCCTGGAAACACTTCCCAAACGAGAGCTTAAATCGGGTTACGTGGAATCGATCAAACATGGATTAATTGCTAACCCTAAGCTATGGAAGAACATTAAAGTTCAAAACTTTGAAGTACTTCCGGAAGAAACTGGAATTGCTGAATCGATTCGAGTGAAGAACGATATTGTAGGGAGAGATTTTTTGGAAAAAGGCGAACGTAAAAAATTGAATTTTGGGCATACCATTGGACATGCTATTGAAAGTTTGTCGCATTTAAAAGGCGACCCATTGTTGCATGGTGAGGCTATTGCCTATGGTATTGCAATAGAGAGTATGCTGTCTCAGACTCACACTGGATTATCAAAAATGGACCTTGACGAAATCAGGAATCTGGTAAATGGTCATTTTGGTCAGTTTAATTGTGGAACTGAAGATATTCCAACCATTTTAAAGTTAATGCATGCCGATAAGAAGAATTCTGAAGAAGGACTAAACTTTACCTTGTTGAATGCTATTGGAAGCTGTAGCATTAATCATGTCCTTACCGAAGAAGAGGTAACCATGGCTTTGGAATGGTATTTTTCAATGAGTACAGAACTGTGATTAACATTACACTTTGCTGACCAATCATTTTATAATCTTGCTTTTTTAACGGCCTAGCTATTTCGTATGGAAATTATACCTAAGGGAACAAAACTGTATAGCATCTTGTTTATGAAATGCCCCAGATGCCATGAATCGGATCTGTTTAAAAACAGGAACCCCTATAAAATAAAGGGATTCTTTGAAATGCCTAAAAGTTGTTCCAATTGTGGGCAAAAATTTGAACTGGAACCGGCATTTTATTACGGTGCCATGTATGTTTCCTACGCGGTAGGAATTGCCTACATGGTTTCGGTATTTGTTGCCCTTATGGTGCTCTACCCAGACTTTTCTCTAATTCTTTATTTAATTCTGGCTGTTGGTGGAATGCTCGTTCTTACACCCATTTTCTTTAGGGTTTCACGATCCATTTGGATTAACTTTTTTGTTTCTTATGATAAGGAAGCCGGTAAGTTGACTGGTACACCAAAAGCATAGTTGAACTTCTTCGATTGATTTAATCAATTACATTCCCCAACCTTCTCGATCCAGTGTTCGGTATTGAATGGCCTCGGCAATGTGATTGACCCTGATGGATTCGCTGAGTTCCAAATCGGCGATGGTTCTGGCTACCTTAAGGATTCGTGCATAGCTCCTGGCACTAAATCCTAATTTATCCATGGCTTGTTTTATAAGTCGGTTTCCGTTCTCGTCCACTTCGCAGTATTTCTTAATTAGTTTTGGTGGTAATTGAGCGTTGCAATGAATAGCGTCAAAATCAATGAAACGTTCATTTTGAAAGTCTCTTGCCTTTATAACCCGTTCACGAATCTGCGCCGATGATTCTCCTGATTGCTTAGTTGCCAAATCCTCGAAAGGAACCGGGTTTACTTCTACATGAAGGTCAACTCGATCCAGAAGTGGTCCTGAAATTTTACTCAGGTATTTTTTTACCACATGTTCAGCATCTGAATTGGCATCGCCCGGATCATAAAAATTACCACTGGGAGATGGATTCATGGACGCAACCAACATAAATGAAGCGGGAAAATCTACCGAAACTTTAGCCCTGGAAATGGACACTGTTCTGTCTTCCAGGGGTTGGCGAAGTACCTCCAGTACCTGGCGCTGAAATTCGGGTAACTCGTCCAGAAAGAGGACCCCGTTATGTGCCAGTGAAATTTCACCGGGTTGTGGATTGCTTCCACCTCCGACCAACGCAACATTACTTATGGTGTGGTGCGGACTTCGAAAAGGGCGGGTGGTAAGCAGCGAAGTGTTGTTACCTAGTTTTCCTGAAACCGAATGGATTTTTGTGGTTTCCAGGGCCTCCGTTAAAGTCAACGGAGGAAGAATGGTTGGAAGCCGTTTGGCCAACATGGTCTTACCAACCCCTGGTGGACCAATTAGTAAAATATTATGGCCTCCGGCTGCGGCAATTTCCATGGCGCGTTTTGCCGTTTCTTGTCCTTTTATGTCTTCAACATCTATATCAAAGTTGTTGAGATTCTTGGTGAACTGATCCCGGGTATTTATTTCGGTAACCAGGGGTTTTATACCCTTGTCGAAAAAATCGATTACCTCACTAATTTGTTCTACTCCTAATACCTCCAGGTTATTTACGATTGCAGCCTCCATCGCATTTTGTTTGGGTAGAATAATTCCCTTAAACCCCTCGTTTCGAGCTTGAATGGCAATTGGTAAAACTCCTTTCATGGGCTGTAGACTTCCATCTAGGGAAAGCTCTCCCATAATGATGTAATTCTCCAATTCGTTGGCTTCAATTTGATTGGATGCGGCTAATATTCCAATGGCAAGAGGAAGGTCGTAATAACTTCCTTCCTTGCGGATGTCCGCTGGAGCCATGTTGATTACAATTTTTTTACCTGGCATTTTATAACCACATTCTGAAAGCGCAGAGGTTATTCGTTGTTGACTCTCTTTGACCGCATTATCTGGTAATCCGACCAAAAAATACTTGATTCCAATACTTACATTAACTTCAATGGTTATGGTTTGTGCGCTTATTCCATAAACGGCACTTCCGAAGGTTTTTACTAACATGATTATTGATTTGGTGGCTACTAAATTAACTTATTATGAATTATAAAGAATAATGCTACCTGTCAAAAAGGAAAAATCAAAGGATTAAATTAGCTTTGACACTCAAATTAAATATCTATGAAGCACTTACTTCGAACATTAGCCGTGGTATTTTTAGTTTCCTTCGTAAATGGATTAGCAGCGCAGGAAAAACAGAAGGAAGAAAACCCGATTGTTATACTTCCTGTGGTCTTTAATATGACGGACCTGGATGAGTCTGCCTATGAGTTTATAGGAAATTCGCTTGAAGTTATTCTCAAAGAAAAAGCAACCATTAGTGAGTTCCAAACCTATCCTCATGTTTTAGTAGCTCATTGTTCCAGCGATCAGAATTCGATTGGAATGGATGAAGAGCCTACTGCCGAAGTGGAACTAAACTTGAAATTGGTCCTGTACGATTATATGACTAATAAGTCTTTTGGTGAAAAAACAATTAAACTTAAGGGTGAAGGTAAAGAGAAAAATGATGCAGTACAAAAGGCACTGACTCCCTTAATTAAAAAGCATAAAAATGAAATCAACTCTTTCGTTAGGCAGGCTTACGATAGCCTTATGATTAGCTACGAAACCAATTGTGATGTAGCCTTGCAAAATGCCCGTGAACTTGGAGACCCTCCCTTTCCTGAAGATATGCTAATTAACCTTATTAGTGTTCCAGCTCAGGCCGTTAGCTGTAAAGAAAGGGCAAATGAGGAATTGGTGGAGGCTCTTATGGAATATAACACGCAAAAGTGCAATGAGTTGGAACTTGTTCTAAACAATGCGATTGAAGCGAAAGACACGGAAAATGCCAGATCGAGCTATTATAAAATGGCTTGCATGACTATTTGCGAATCACAGGTAAAATCTAAGGCTCCGGAAGTATCAAAACTGGACATTGATGCTAATACAATCATTAACGATGGAAATGAGGTCAAAATCACTTTGGATGAGGTTGAACCCCGATTGCGTCATTTAAAAGTGGCCGAATTCATGGGAATTATTATGGAAAAGGAATTGCACTCCGATCCTGGGTTGAATGTTATGAGAATGGAAAAACTAAGGCCCTTATTTGAGCCTGCTCCTCAGGGACCAACAATCGGAAATTAAATACCGGCGCTGGAAGTTGGGAATTTCCGATCAACTTTTTTAATTAAGCCTTGTAATACCTTTCCAGGACCAACTTCAATTAATTCAGATGCTCCATCCGTAAGTATTTGTTGCATGGTTTGTGTCCATTTAACGGGCGCAGTTAATTGAGCAATCAAATTGTTTTTAATCTCTTCCGCATCTGTTACGGCTTTTGCCGATACATTTTGGTATACCGGGCAGGAAGGATTCGAAAAAGATGTGTTGGCAATTGCTGTTTCCAATTCCATTCTTGCAGGCTCCATAAGTGGGGAGTGAAATGCTCCGCCAACCGGAAGTTTAAGCGCCCTTTTAGCACCGGCCTCTGTTAACTTCTCACAGGCTTCGTCAATGGCAGGAATAGATCCGGAAATTACTAGCTGTCCTGGGCAATTATAATTTGCAGCAACAACAGTTCCTGTGATGTTTTCACAAATATTTTCTACAACAGCATCTTCTAACCCAATAATAGCTGCCATGGTAGAAGGTTCTGCTTCGCATGCTTTCTGCATGGCAAGTGCCCGTTGAGAAACCAGCTTAAGTCCGTCCTCAAAATTTAGAGTATTGTTAGCGACAAGAGCCGAAAGCTCACCCAATGAATGACCTGCAACCATATCCGGTTGGAAGCTGTCTCCAAGTAATTTCGCAAGTATGGTAGAATGAAGGAATATGGCAGGCTGAGTGACTTTGGTTTGTTTCAATTCTTCGTCTGTTCCACCAAACATGATTTCCGTAATCTTGAATCCAAGAATTTCATTCGCGGATTCAAATAATTCCTTACCTAAACCTCCCTGGTCGTATAATTCTTGCCCCATTCCCACAAACTGAGCTCCCTGACCCGGAAATACATATGCCTTCATAAATAGTCGCTTTTTAAATAGGCTGCAAATATAATTTTATTGTTGTCTGGAGGCTTGATTTTGCCAATGGCGAGCTCCGATTTTGATACTTTTGCGACCTAATAATTTCGATTGATGATTGTTGTTACAGGTGCTGCTGGTTTTATAGGAAGTTGTTTAATTACCAAGCTTAATAGGGAGGGGTTTAAAGACTTAATTCTCGTTGATGATTTCTCGCGTAAGGATCGTGAACGAAATTATTCAGACAAGCAATATTTGGAGTTAATTGACCGAAAGGATTTTGCCGAGTGGCTTTCTGAAAATGAGAGAATGACGGAATTTGTATTTCACATTGGTGCACGTACAGATACCACGGAGTTCGATGTCGAAATTTTTAATGAACTTAATTTAAACTACACCAAGGAGATTTGGGATATCTGTGCTTCGAAGGCAATTCCATTTGTATATGCATCGTCTGCTGCTACCTATGGTATGGGTGAACTGGGTTTTAATGATGATCACCAAGTAATCTATGACCTTAAACCACTTAACCCATATGGAGATTCTAAAAATGAATTTGATAAATGGGCATTGAATCAGGAGAAACAACCCTATTTCTGGGCCGGGCTTAAGTTCTTTAATGTATACGGGCCTAATGAATTTCATAAAGGTCGAATGGCTTCAGTTATCTTTCATGCCTTCAACCAGATTAATAAAACCAATGGCATGAAATTGTTCGCATCACATAATCTGGAATATAAGGATGGAGAGCAAATCCGAGATTTTGTCTATGTTAAGGATGTGGTTAATGTTCTTTTCTTTTTGATGAACCATAGGAAGAATAACGGATTGTATAACCTGGGATCAGGAAAGGCAAGGACCTTCTTAGATTTAACACGGGCTACATTTAATGCAATGGATAGGGAAGAGAACATCAGTTTTATTCCTACCCCGGAGGATATTCGCGATAAGTATCAATATTATACAGAGGCCAATATGAATAAGCTAATTTCAATTGGCTATAACCAACCTTTTACCACTCTTGAAGATGGGGTAGAAGATTATGTTAAGAATTATTTGATCCCCAATAAGACTTACTGAATAAGACTTACTGAGAGTACTAGAGTTCGTTCTGAATTTGTTTCAATTCGCCCTTAATGGACTTTAGCTTGTTGAGTAAATTATTTTGGTTAGCAAGTTCAGTCTTTTGTTCTTTTAGTGCTTTTTTAGCTCCTTCCAGGGTATATCCCTGATGTTTTACCAGCCTGAAAATAATTTGAAAGTGATCAACATCCTTTGGTGTAAATAGTCGATTGCCTTTCTTGTTTTTTTTGGGTTGAATGATTTCAAATTCTTTTTCCCAAAAACGAATGAGCGAAGTATTAACTTCAAACATTTCAGCTACTTCACCAATTGAGTAGAATAGTCTGGTAATTTCTTTTTTTCTAAGGGGCATGATTACTTTCGAGAGTAAAAGTAAACGATTTTCTGAGTAGCACTGTGAACCACTTCAATAAAATTAATGCCGTAAATTCCCTGTTTAGTCGAAACTCTGTAAGGGCTGATCTGACAATTCAATGATTTCTTCGAATTGCTTAGGAGATAAATCCTGGTAATAGTAATTGACCGGATTGATGTGAGCTCCATTTTTTCTTACTTCATAGTGCAGATGAGGGGCGGTTGAAGTACCCGTATTACCAACCAAACCAATTACATCGCCCCGCTGTAATTTCTGTCCAACCCTAACTTTTATTTCACTCATGTGAGCATAAAGGGTTTCGTAACCAAAACCATGGTCCACAATTATATGATAACCATATCCATACCTTTTCTTGGAAACCTTTTTAACGGTTCCCAGCCCCGTTACATATATTTCAGTCCCTGTTGGAGCCGTAAAGTCCATTCCATCATGAAATTTTGGGATTTTCAGAACAGGATGCATTCTCATTCCATATCCGCTGCCAACCCGCTTTAGATCATTATTAGAAATAGGCATAATGGACGGTATAGAAGCTAGCATTTCCTCTTTCTTCTTAGCCAGCTTAATCACCTCGTCAAATGATTTAGACTGGATGTAGAGTTGCTTGGTTAATTGCTCCAATCGGGCGGTCGTGTTAATTACCAATTCCGAATTTGTATAACCTTCGAGGTACTTATAGCGGTTTACCCCTCCAAATCCGGCTTTTCTAATGTTTTCGCTGATGGGTTCTGCTTCAAACACAACCCGATAAATGTTATCATCGCGGTATTCCAAATCACTTATAACCTCGGTTATTTGATCCATTTTACCATTCAATATCTCATATTGAAGCAATAGCTGCTGGTTCTCTCTTTTTAGCTGTTTTTCCTTAGGACTATCAATGAAAAAATAAGTAAGCGTAATAAAAATTGAAGCAAATACAACTCCGGTAAACGCATACGTAACCAGCTTCAGCAAACGGTCACGTGCCGAAAGCTCAACCTGTTCGTACGATAATGTTTTGAGATTGTATTTATATTTCTTTCCTGCCATAACGAAATTAGATTTCCTAGCTAAAGACGGCGGCAAAATTAGACAATTCGCATAACTTTGCAATCCAGTGGCAGTTTGCCACTTTTTTATTGTGTCTTTTTAACAGATTAAGAGTATAATTGATTGAATATTAAGAGCTAACGGTATGAGGTGGGATGTAAACACGATTCGTAGAGAATACTTGAATTTTTTCAAAAAGAAGGGACACAAAATAGTTGCATCAGCTCCTATGGTTCTTAAAAATGACCCTACATTAATGTTTACCAATGCAGGTATGAACCAGTTTAAGGATGTCTTTCTTGGAAATAATTCTCCCGTTTCTCCACGAGTTGCGGATAGCCAGAAATGTTTACGGGTTTCAGGTAAACATAACGACCTGGAGGAAGTCGGGGTCGATACCTATCATCATACCATGTTTGAAATGCTTGGAAACTGGTCATTTGGAGATTACTTCAAAAAAGAAGCAATTGACTGGGCATGGGAGCTCCTTACTGATGTATATCAAATCGATAAATCGAGGTTGTATATTACAGTTTTTGAAGGGCATGAAGGGGATGGAACCCTGGTTGATGAAGAAGCAGAAAGTCATTGGAAAAACCATATTAGTGCTGATCGAATACTTAGATGTGGTAAGAAGGATAATTTCTGGGAAATGGGAGAGACGGGTCCATGTGGGCCGTGTTCAGAAATTCACATTGACATTAGACCGGATAGTGATAGAGAACAGGTTGATGGTAAAAGCCTGGTTAACATGGATCACCCCCAGGTAATTGAAATCTGGAATTTGGTTTTTATTGAGTTCAACCGAAAAGCTAACAAAGAACTGGAAAGTCTTCCCGATAAGCATGTAGATACAGGCCTTGGCTTAGAGCGATTGGCCATGGTGCTTCAGGGTAAACAATCGAACTATCAAGCTGATGTTTTTAAGGGCCTTCTGGAAAAACTTGAGGTTCTATCCGGAAAAACCTATGAAGGGAAGGACGGAAAAGTTGACATTGCGTTCAGGGTAATTTCTGATCACGTAAGGGCGGTTGCTTTTTCAATTGCAGATGGTCAATTGCCATCGAACACGGGTGCCGGTTATGTTATCCGTAGAATTTTAAGAAGGGGAGTTCGATATGGATACAGCTTCCTTGATTTAAAGACGCCATTTATTTTTCAGCTTGTAGCAGTACTGGTGGAGCAAATGGGTGAATTTTACCCGGAAATAAAGGCTCAGAAAGGACTGATTGAAAAGGTAATAAGGGAAGAGGAAGAAAGCTTCCTAAATACCTTGTCTAAGGGACTAATCCGACTTGAAAAGTTGGTTGTTGGCAGCTCTAAAATTTCAGGGAAAGACGCTTTCGAATTATATGATACTTATGGGTTTCCTTTGGATCTTACACAACTTATTGCCTCCGAAAAAAACGTGGATATAGATATCAACGAGTTTAACTCTGAGCTTCAAAAACAAAAATCAAGATCTAAGTCTAAGAACGTAGTATCTGCTGATGATTGGGTTATCGTGGAAGAAAATGATGAACTCGGTTTTGTTGGATATGATTCGATGGAGGTAGACGTAAAAATTACCCGTTATAGAAGACTTACAGAAAAGGGAAAAGAGTTCTATCAATTTGTTCTTGACCAAACACCGTTTTATCCGGAGGGTGGAGGCCAGGTTGGCGATACCGGCGTATTGCTTAACGGAGATGCCAAAATTGGTGTGATAGATACTCAAAAAGAAAATGAGCTAATCGTTCACAAGGTGACTTCACTGCCCAATGCCCTGGAGGGTAATTGGAAGGCCGTGGTAAATCTCGAAAAGCGAAAATTGACCGAGGCTAATCACAGTGCAACACATCTTCTTCATTTTGCACTTAGAAAATGTTTGGGAAATCACGTTGAGCAGAAGGGATCGGAAGTTAATCATTCAAAATTGAGGTTCGACTTTTCTCATTTTCAAAAGATGAGCACTGAAGAATTGCAAGATGTTGAGGACGAGGTAAATTCCATGATTCAGAATCAATTTGTATTGGAGGAGTTTCGTGAGATATCGATAGAAGAGGCAAAGGGTTTAGGCGCTATGTCTTTATTTGGAGAAAAATATGGTGATGTAGTTCGAATGATTCAATTTGGTGATTCAAAGGAATTGTGTGGGGGAACCCATGTTCAGAATTCCGGAAATATTGGTCGTTTTAAAATATTATCGGAATCTTCAGTGGCTTCTGGCATCAGAAGAATTGAAGCCATAACCAATAAGGCTGTATTTGACTGGTATGATAATCAGGTAAGCCTATTAGACAGAGTCAGGTCGGAGTTCAATAATCCCAAAGATCTTATAAAGTCTATTGAGACGATTAAACAAGAGGTTTCTTCGTACAAAAGCAGAATTGAAAAGTATGAATTGCAAGAAGTGGGTAATGTAAAAGGTGACCTGCTCAATTCGGTGGAGAAGATAGCCGATCTAAATGTTATTATTCAGGAGGTAATCCTGCCGGCTAAGCAAATCAAGGACATTGCCTTTCAACTTACTAAAGAAGTTGAAGACTTGTTTCTGGTGATCGGAACGAGGGAGTCTTCAAAGGCAGGGTTAACAGTAATGCTCTCTGAAAATGCCAGGGCAACTTCTGGTTTGGATGCAAGAAATATTATTAAAGAGATTTCTCCGCTTATCAAAGGTGGGGGAGGTGGTCAAGACTTCTTTGCAACTGCTGGCGGTAAGAATCCTGATGGGATTGCGGGTGCTCTGGACAAAGCTAAGTCTATGCTAACTGAGGTTCTTCAGTAGGTGTTTTAAGGCATTATTTTGTAGTTATTATTCCTAACCTAGTAGTGAATATATATATAAATAAAAAAGGGGCTGAACAGCCCCTTTTTTCGATAAGAATATATAGTGATTTTATTACTCAATAGTGATTTTCGCTAACTGAATCACACCATCCAGGTTTAAGTGAATCAGGTAAACCCCTGCACCAGCCTGACTTAATGAGATAGTTTCATTAGTAGAACCAGCAATTTGTCCCAGTTCTTTGTAAAGTACTTCTCTACCTCTTGCATCCATTATTTTAATAGAAGCATTTTCAGCATTAATGTCATTCAATTGAATATTGAAGTTACCGTTGTTAGGGTTAGGATAAATAGACAGGTTTCTGTTCCTGTTATTCTCATCCAGACCTACTCCGAAGATAGATACTTCAAAAGTGGTATCAACAGCTCCACAGATATTTGAATTGGTATACTTAACGGTGTAAGTACCATTAGTAGTATACAAGTGACGAGGAGCAGACCAGGTAGAAGTATTGGTATCACCAAAATCCCAACCGTGATTAGCACCCGTAGAGGTGTTTCCTGTAATGTAAAGACCTAATCCATTGGTAAAGAATGTCAGCCCATCAATTTTAGGAGCAGGTTTTTTACTCACTTTAATAGAATCTCTGGTAACACAGCCTCTATGAGTTAATTCTACCGTAACAGTGGTATCCTGACTTAACAGGAAGTCATAATCCACAAATACGTTATCACCTGTTTCTAAGTCAGCATCTTTAAATCCAAACCACTTGTAAGATACGTTAGGCTCAGCAATAGAAGTACCACCAAACAAACCAAAAGGAGCACCTTGACAAACAATGGTATCCCCTGAAGAAAGGTCAGCGGTATTGGAATAAGTTACCACAATTGAATCCGAAGAAACACAAGTCCATTTATCGGTAGAAGTAACAAAGTAAGTACCTGGGTTAGACACTGTAATTGTAGCAGAAGTACGACCATCAGACCACATGTAATTTTGACCGTTAACAATGGTAGCATCTACATTAACTGTTTTACCAGGACAAATGTTAGTGTCATTAGCCAAAGCAACTTTAGCAGGAGCAATGATTTCAATTGAATCTGCATTTACCCCACAAGCGTTAAGTAAGGTAACATCGTATTTACCAGGAGAGGTAACGGTAAGTGTTTGAGATGTATCAATAACAGACCCGCTTCCATCTTTCCAAATAGCGATTTCACCAGTAAGCCCTTTACCAGCCACTAAGTAGGTAGTATCCCCATCACAAAGTCCATAAGCGTTACCCAAAGAGAATTGGCTAACCGGAGCAAATTCATCTGCACCAATACAAGGTTTGTTAGGATCTCTTTTATCACCATCCCAGTCATCGGTAATGGAAGCAATGCTTTTAGCAGCCTGGAACATTTTGTCGTTACAAACATGCAGGTCATTTGCTTTGAGTTTATAGAAGAAAGGATTAACCGAAACTGAATTAACATCTAATCCAGTAGCGGATTGCCAAGCACTAAGGGTGTTGCTGGTTGAAGAACCCAGACGACCCACAGTACCACCTGCAGAATACACATTGTTGTGATCACCACTTACAATAGAAGCAGCCACAGGGGTATGAATACTAAATCCGCTAATCATAGCAGCCAATACATTGTTAAATGCAGTGTTTCGAGTACCTCCGTTAGAATACAAGGCAGTATTGGAAGCGTTGTTACCGCTAACAGCAGAAGTATTAAATGCTACCGAAGTACCTACAACATTGTTTAAACGAATTCCCTGGAAAAGAATACTACTCCAAGGCTGTCCAACATTAATCATGTTGTTGTATACCTCACTGGAGCTATTCAAAGCATTACAATTATCCATAGCAACACCATATCGTGGCCATTGATTTTTGGCAACGTTAACCGTATTGTAAGAAAGTTCAACGGAGTTGTTCACTTCGCTTAAGGATATGGCAATTCCATTGGTATAGAAGGAAGCGGAAGTAAAAGAACTTCTCATTACCACCACATTGTCAGAACTGGCAATGTTCACCCCACTGTTATACATTTCACGGAAAGTACCCTTAGAAATGTGAATGTTATTTGAATTCTCAACGCTAATGGAACTAGACCCATTGGTAAAGTTACATTCTGTAATGGTCAGTCCATCACCATCGGAAGCAGATATAAGGTCATAGTCTTTATCATTTCTGGCTGATTGCGTATTGGTGAAAGAACATTTGATAAAGTTAATTCGATCTGAATTTTTAACTTGAATGTTTGTTTCATATCCAGTACTTCTTCCTGAAGCGGCAGAGAAGTTAATTCCCTCAAAGTATACATCACTTATATCGTCCAACAAGAAAACATGATTGTAATCTTCTGTGAGCGAATCGAACCACACCCTGGTTTGATACATGTTGTGCGACTCAGGTCTAAAGATTATTGGCGAAGTAGGACTTGTACCAATAATGCTTCTTAAATAATACTGATCTTTATAAGTACTCCAACTGGTATCGTGCAATTCAATAATAACCGAATCACAAATAGCTCCAGCGAGATTAATGGAATCAACCGCATCTTTTAAGGTTCTGAAATCATGAGCTCCACCGGTAGTGTCACCCACGGTGAATAGACCTTTCATACCTTTAAGCACTTCAAAACAAAGCGTATCATCAGATGCAGCCGAATCAGGTACATTATTAGGATTGAACGACCAAACACAAATAGAATCGCCCGCTTTTAAATTAAAGGTGTGATTATACACGTTAAAAGGATTTTTAACTGTTTGCCCCGATTGCAAGCTACCAGACCACATTTTGGTAGGAATAGCTGTTGTAGATCCACTGGCTTTATCAATGATTTTACCACCGAAATACAAGGTGTCTAGTGATTTGGCCCCTGTGTTTTGAAACAGGATGTCAACCGCAGTACCTGCAGATCCGTTACATTCAGCTTGAGGATTAGTCATTTTGGTTACACCAGCATTGTTGTCATAGGTAACGAAAATGTAGTAATCTTCCACGTCAGTTTGATAACTACTGGAATATCCACACGGATTCATACGCCACCAGTATCCTGACATAATTCGCATTCTCAGTTTTTTACCAGTAACTGCATTCGCAGGCACATTGATGTTATAGGTTCTTTCTCCCCATGCATATGCACCATTTGTTCTGACGAATATCTTTTCAGCTCCTGAATTAGTGAACGTTCCATCGTTGTTCCAGTCAACCCAAATCCCCATACCATAATAATAGTTTACGGTAATTTTAATTTGAGTTCCGGCTTTTACCGTAGCTCCAATGGTCTTACTGTAATCAAAGTAACCCCTTGCATTTCCAGTTACATTGTTGAAATTCTGCAATGCACCGGTAGTTCTGGCAACCTGATTTTCTCTCCATGTACTACTGGTAGTACTTGGCGTACAGTATTGAGCAAGAGCTTCTTGTGCCCCTAACAAGGCTACCATTGAAACTACTAAAATCGATATATATACTTTTTTCATATCTCTAAATGTTTATTCGTTCTTACTTAATGGAAATTTTACCTGTATAAATGATCTCCTGGTCTGTTTTAACCCGAATGAAATACATACCGGTTGAAACAGTGCTTGTTACATCAAGCTGGTTATTACCCATGTTAAGATCATCTTTTTGATATACAACCTTTCCATCTGCAGTAATTATTTCCAGATTTAATTCTTTGCTTACATTCAATGTAG
>PAVO01000049.1 GCA_002713215.1 Crocinitomicaceae bacterium | reverse complement strand
TTGTAGGGAAGGGGTCGGTAACATTTACATCTACATAATCTTCCTTCACACAACCCGAATCTCCGGTTACGGTTACCCCAAAACGAGTTGGGAATTTAATGTTGGAAAAGCTTGGATTTTTAGTCGTGTCCGGGTCTGTCAATAAAGAACTATTGTCCCATTTAAATTTATATCCCATGGTAGTTCTGGAAGGAGATACGTCTAATTTTCCTTCACCGGGGTTGCATAAGAAAAAATCAGGAACCGTAGTCAAGCTGAAACTGTCTACCGGGTTTATAAAGATTGTATCTAACTTTCTACAGTTAAGAGCAAGCATACATCCTACTTTAAGGTCAGATTTCACCTCCAGAATAGTAGGATTAATCGGAATAAAGATTCCTGTTTTATTAGTATCGTCAATGGTTGTATCAGGGAACCAGTTAACACCAACAACCAAAGGATCTCCGGAAATACTTCTCCAATCATACAATCGACCTCCATAGGCACTCATATCTACACTATCCCCAATACACACAACCCTATCGGGGCCTGCACTGGTGGCGTTTAAAACTGAAATTTCAAACAATGAAAACCCATTACCAGGGTAGTCGCATTTATTGTCATCGAAAGAGATAAAAAATGTTTTGATTGGGTTTAGGCCAATAACAGCCGTCCATTCAAACTTAACCACTGCCTTGTTTCTGGTCAAACTGGTAATGT
Organism: Crocinitomicaceae bacterium; assembly: GCA_002713215.1. Lineage (GTDB taxonomy): Bacteria > Bacteroidota > Bacteroidia > Flavobacteriales_G > Salibacteraceae > UBA2108. The sequence continues at coordinate 18,739 of PAVO01000049.1, read as the reverse complement.
TCATGGTCGCTCCCGGAAGGCCTTCGTTAATATTCGATTCGAATATTAAAGTATCGGTAATGTCAGCATCATAGATCGTATCTTCCCAGGAGAATTTTTCTCCCTGACAAACCTCCATTTTAAAACGTCCTGTTTTTGTTGCATTACCAACGATGTTGGAGATTCCAGAAATATCCCGGGGTACTTTGTTAGAACAAGCACTAATGTCAAATTGTATTTCTCTTCGAGTTTGTCCTTTCAATTTGCCTGTACATCGTTCATACTCTTTTACCCAAAAAGCAACGGCATATCGCCCAATGGACCCCGTATGCTTAAACGAAATTAATCCGGTAGAAGAATCCAACCTCAGGTTTGTTATAGGACGGGTACAAGTAAACCCGTTTATACCAACAGCAGGCCGTCCAGCATTATCGGGGCAAGTAAGTTCAAAACGCAAACTATCACCGTTGGGGTCGGTAGTGCCAATTCCATAGAAAACATCTTGTCCTAAACAGGCCGAGGGCATGGGTTTCACCTCATCCGCAAAATTGGGAGCACTGTTTTTGGGGAAGTTCAGTGTATTAAAAATGGTTTTTAATTCAATGGTGCTGTTAGCATTGAAATTTTGAAGCCTGTTCCGGGCAAAGAACCGCCTGTCGTGGTGATTAACAGTCCAGGAATTGCATCCGTTTAGTTCGATTACCCCTTCGTAGATGGCCTCTTCGTAACCATTGACGTAACCTCCAGTTGGCCTGGGAACTATGGTTCTTCCCTTACACCAGGAATCTTTTTGCCGGCAAATATCCGACACATCCCGTTTTTTGTTATTGGCTTGCCTTTCACCAGGTTTGGGCATGTAACTTATTAGGTTTAATGTTTGCGTAATTGGTGTTCCTCCTGTACTACAGGTGGCTGTAATTGTCGTAGTATTATAATTGTGGTTTGCATTTGTTCGTTCACAGCGAACCATAATGCCAACCCTAATTTTATACCTGTTGAAACCAGGCCGACTGGCAGGGCCTAAATATTCATATTTTATACTTCCACCCGCATAGTGGGATGCACCTGCTTCAAAGAAAAAGCCAAGAGCTAAAAAAAGACCTAAAAATAACTTGAGTGATGATTTCATTGTATTTGTTTTTATGGATAAATAACCTTCCCTAAAAAGACGGGGAGAAAAAAGAAAGGGTTGCTTCGTGAAGACCCAATTTTAAATAATACAGACATTGAAGCCTTTATAAACACCTTTATGTCAGTGATTTGTATTGATGTTATTTTATGGGTTTAGCTTTCCGGTTCACAGAAATTAGAATAAGATTTGGTCATAATACTGATTAATGTCATAAGTCAAAATCCTTAATTAAGAGATTTTTGGCTTGTGAAATTTCCCCTTTTGACATTCCTGGTTTTGATGGTTAGTTGGTCTTCATTTGGACAATCTCAACTGCCCATTCAATATTCAGGATCAAGTACGATTGGAAGATGCCTTATGGGCATAAGTAATGATTACGATAAGGCATCGATTAGCTTCAATACTTCAACGGAAAGCAATGGAGGTTTAGAAGATTTATTAGCCGGGAAATGTGATGTAGCTGGCTTTGCCGGTCAACTTCCTTCTAAAATCAAGGATAAGGATATTTCGTACAAAAAAATAGGCAGGGATGCTATTGGAGTAATTGTTCATGATAAGAGCCCGGTTAAAGACTTGAGTTCGGAACAGCTTCGGTTGATTTTTACAGGTAAAATAAGTAATTGGAGTGAGGTTGGAGGGCCGGACCATTCAATAGAAGTATACATTATGGATGAATCTTCGGCCACCCATTTTGTATTCAGGAGGGAGTTGTTGAGAAATGAGACTTATGCATTTCAGGAGGTGGTTTCGCCTGACTCTGTAATGGTATCTAAAATCTCAAATAATCCCTATTCGATTGGACAGGTTAGCCTCAGTTTTTTACATCCTTTCGATGGAGTCAGACCCGTTCAGGTCGATGCTCAGCTTCCGTCTGTGTTTAACATGGATTATCCCATTGGAAGAGACTTATTATTGCTTTATTGGACAAAGAATGCTGGCGCATCAAACTATGTAAAATGGATTTCTGAAAATCAGTCGGAAAACCTTATTCAGTGTGGGTTTCAGGTTAAACTATCAGGTGGGTTAGACTCGCTAAAATACATTGGTTCTTCAACCATTGGCCAATACATGGAGGAGGCAGCAAATCATTATCCGCTTTTTAAGTATGGAATTAATACGTTGCCTGAAAGTGAGGGTGGAGAGGAGGCAATATTGGCCAACAAATGCGATGTTGCCGGAGTAGCCCGAACACCATCAGAAATGGTTCTTAACCGTGGATTAAGATCGACATATATTGGGGCAGACGCCATTGCCGTAATTGCCAATACTCCCGAAATAAAAAGCCTAAGTACCGAAGAATTGCAAAAAATCTATACCGGTGCGATTACCAACTGGAAAGATTTAGGTAGGACAGAGGGTGCCATTAATTGCTTTCGGGTATCACCAAATTCGGCTACCTATCATTTGTTTAAGAAAAATGTTCTGGGGGGCGAACCCTATGGAAATAATACGAGGGAAATAGCAGATAATGAGCTGGTTGGAAAAGTTAAATCTACATCCGGTTCCATTGGATTTGTTACTCGTTCCTTTTTGGATAGGGAATCGGAACTGGTAGTAAATGTTGATGGGTTTAATCCATGGAACGACGAACTCAATTACCCACTAAAACGACCCTTATTTTTAATTTGGAATGAGAACAACAACCGAGCAATTCAATTTATTAATTGGGTATTGAGTCCTGAAGGCCAGGAGCTTGCAACGGATTTGTATACTGGATCAAAAGCGCAATTCGAAATTAGTAAGGAGGGAAAGACCGGAGTGCTAAAGGTATATACCGACGTAAAACCAACCACTGACGCCCAGGTTCTTTATTATCCGCATACGGGTTACGAAATAAGGTCTATGAATGGAAAGTTGATCCGCTACATTTCAAATAATCGTGGAATTAATGATGAATTGCCGGAGACCGTCTACTTAAATGAAGGAAAGTACATTATTGTTCCTGAAACTCAGATGAAGGAGGAGTTTGTGATCGAAATTGTTGCTGGTAAAACAACGGTGCTTCATACTCGTGAAAAACCAAAGGAAGAGGTAAAAAAATACGAAGAAAAAATCCGTTCCAAGTATATCCAGTTGTACGGAGACATGAGGCTTAGGGTCAATTACGATGATAACAATGGTACTGAGCGACTAAGAGGGCGCTATCGGTTTAGAATTGGGACCAATATTCAATTGACAAAAGACCTGATAATTGGTGCGCGATTGGTTTCAACTGATAATTTAAAAAATTACAAATCGACCCATGTGGATATCTCCAGCTTTGGACAGCTGGGAGTTGGTTTGGATCGTTTGTTTATTCATTATAACCCCCAAAAACAAAATTGGTTTCACCTCTGGGTAGGAAAATATGCTTTGCCCTATCATTCCTATGAATTTTACCCGGAAAACGTTTGGGACGAGGACATTCAGCCAGAAGGAATTAGTATGGCCATTAAAAAGAATTTCGAAAACTCTTCGAACTTTAGTTTTACAGGTGGATATTACTTTTTCGGTGCTTTAACCAATTCAAGTAATCCGCCTTCAATGCTTAGCAATGAATTGTATTATAGCAATAGGCTTAAGGACAATTTGTCCATTAGCTTCTTCAACAAGTTCTTTGGATATATAGACGTTAAAGGGTTGAATACGCAAAATGAATATTTTGTGCCTAATGGAGGAAACCAAACTACCAGTGACAGTTCTTCTACCTATTATCAAAATGATTTTAGTATTAACTCAACTGCTGTTCAATTCAAACTATTTAAGGGCAATTGGCCATTGCTATTAAAAGGGGAGTACATACAGAATCTATCAGCCAGTAATTACAATCAGGGATACACGGTTGGTGTTGGTTTCGGACAATTGGGGAGAAGAAATGGATTACAGGCCTATGTTCAGTATCAAGAAATTCAGCAGGAATCGGTGTTTACCCCATTTACCCAGGATGATTTCCTCGAACAAACCCAATTCTCCGGGGTGGTAGCTGGTTTGTCGTGGTCGCTAAACCGAAAAATGAGGTTACATGGTTGGGTGTTAACTTCAACACACGAAACAACTCAAATTTCCAAGAATCGTTTTCGAATTGATTTGGACATTAAGTTTTAGTGCGCCAAAGTTTTGCTTGTGATTCAACTGGCAAATAAGATTACAGTCGGATTTCAATAGTTGCTTGGTTATATTTGAGATTTGGAATTAACCCGTAATGAAAATGAATTATTGGAGCATTGCTGTAAAAATTGGTATCGCATTCTTATTAAAAACAGTGGAGGGAATTTACGAACGAATATTAATCAAAAAAGCATTGAATTCTTCAATTGAAAGTTTACACACCACCTAATTACAAAAGGTTATAGTGATATACTTGCATCGAAATTGTAGGTATTAATCCAATTATCAGAATTAAACTAAATCATGGCTGACATACGTAAATACTTGGTAAGCAACGGAGCAATAATTCTAGTTCTTTTTGTTGCTTTCGTTTTGCGATATTGGAATTTAAATTATCAAAGCCTGTGGTTAGATGAAGTTCATACAATGATAGAGTCTGACCCGGATACTACCTGGGAATATCTCTACGCGTATCTGAAAACGATCGATGTACACCCACCTCTGCATTACCTAATGCAAAAAGTAGTCTTTATCGTATTTGGTCATACTGCATATGTGGCAAGGCTTTTTTCCGTAGTGGCTGGAACACTGGGAGTTGCTGCAATTTATTTTTTGGGTAAGGAAATACTGAACAAAAAATTAGGGATTATAGTAGCTGTAATAACCGCAGTGAATTACTATGCACTGTATTATTCACAGGAAGCAAGGAACTACATATTCCTTTTTTTATTTGCAACGTTATCATTTCTGTACCTGCTTAGGCTAATAAAACGTCCAACAAGAAAGAACAGCTTGTTGTATGCTTTTCTTACTCTTTGCCTCTTATATACTCATTATTATAGTTTGTTTTTAGTTGCAACACAGGCAATTCTTGCACTTGTTTTTATTGCAATAGAAAAGAAAGAAGAACGATTAAAACTGTTTCGCTTATTTCTTTTAAGTGGATTGATAATTGGCATAGGATACAGTTTTTGGTTGCCTGTATTGCTTGGTAAATCAGGTATTAATTCATTCTGGATCAGTAGTATTCCGGATTCTTTTATGTCTACTTACCTCTTTACCTATTTTGGAAATTCCAATTTGCTAAAACCTATAATAGTTCTTTTGTTATTAATCTTCTTTTTTAACGTAGCAGCTCAAAGTGAAACAAAACACAACATCAAGAAAAACCCTCTTATCCTTAGCTTTATAATTTTAGTTAGCTGGATATTTCTCTCTTATTTCATCCCTTATCTACGATCCCTCATAACCGTTCCAATGCTATTTCCAAGGTATACGGTTGGTGTTTTACCTGCTATTCTTTTGATACTGGCTTATGGAATCTATTTATTTAAATCAGATTTGGTAAAGGTGATTGTTCTTGGCGTATTTGTTCTGCTTTCCCTTACCGATATTATTATCGTTAAAGAATATTACAGCAAGATAACCAAAACCCAATTTGATAAAATGATGGGATTTGTCAACGATGAAAATCCCGATAATTATCCAATTATCAACGAACTAACTTCATGGCAGACCGGGTTTTACTTCAAAAGCATGAACATTACTGCCGATACACTAATGGGCAAGAAAGAGGCCCTGGTTGATTCCATTTTATCTAAAACCAGCGAGAAATATGATTTAGATGGATTTTGGATTATACGTGCACACGGCGATCAGGACCTCAGTGTAGAAAAGCGACAAAAACTGGAGAGTAATTTCACACGATTTAGGGAAGCGCATTTTTACGATGCACATGCCGAATTATTTGTTTCTAAACACCTGCTTGGATCTGACTTTATTTCTATATCGTATGATGGGTTTCATGAAAATGAAGGCAGTATTATGGAAGATGAAAACCTAATTGCCATTTGGGGAGGTAGAATAAACTCAAAACCCATTGATTTTAAACCAGGAGATTATAAGGTAATTGTTTCTGCAAAAGGTACTTCTGCCGATGGAGAATATGCACATCTTAAGATTAGTATAAACGACTCAATGATTGGGGAATATTACCTGACTGGAGACTTTGATGAAAAAGTGTTTAAGTACAAGGCAGGGTTAGATTCTATGATTGTGGTTTCGGTTGAACTGGACAATGATTATGCATCGGATAGTGGTGAGGATCGAAATGTTTATTTACGGAACATTGTGTTTAAGCGAATTGAAAAAGAAGGGTTGTAATTATTAGCCTGTTGCAGTTCAGTCCTAGACATTTAAATTATTACCTTCGCATTTCACTATTCTTAACGGAATTTTTAAAAAAATAACTTGAATGGCGAAGTCGCAACAAACGTTTAATAAAAAAGAAAAAGAAAAAAAGAAGCTGAAAAAGCGTGAAGAAAAAGCACGTAAAAGACTAGAGCGAAAAGAAAACAATTCGAAAGGGGCTGGGCTTGACAGCATGATTGCCTATGTGGATGAATATGGTGCGCCAACAGATGAGGCTCCGGATCCTGCAAATCGAGTTGAAGTTGATGCTTCCACCATTGAGTTAGGCCATAAAAGAGCCACTGGAGATGCGCCATCGGTAAAAAAAGGAAAAGTCACCTTTTTTGATGATTCCAAAGGATATGGGTTTATCAAAGAGAGAAATACCGGTACAGATTACTTTGTTCATGTTAATGGATGCCTTCAGGAAATTGGAGAAGGAGATAACGTGACTTTTGACCTTGAACGAGGATTAAAAGGTATGAATGCCGTTAATGTCCGTAAGATTTAATCTGCTATCAATACTATTTACCCCCAGCGCTTTTACAAATATGTACTGGCATTGAAATACATCGCACTACTACTAATAACACTTTTGTTTTTTTCATCTTGCGAAAGATGTTACGACTGTTCTTGCCCGCTTAATAATTCTGGAGGATCATCAACCAATCGGGTAGATACGAGAACTTGTGACGAAGAAGAAAGGGAAGATTTGGAACAAAACCAGGATTGCTCGTGCGTTGATGATTATTATCGTATATAGTAGCCTATGTACTGTTTAGTTGAATAGAATTAGGTTTGTAGCCAACAAAGAATTCTACTCGTGCAATCTTTCGAAGACTTTAACCTATCCGGGCAATTAAAAAATGCAATTGATGAACTGGGATTTGAGGCTCCCACGCCCATTCAAAGTGAATCATTTTCGGTAGTACTTTCAGGGAGAGACATTGTTGGGATTGCGCAAACGGGAACCGGTAAAACACTGGCCTATTCGCTTCCCATTCTTCATCAATACAAGTATTCGAAAGAAGCTCACCCCAGGGTTTTAATTCTGGTTCCAACTCGTGAGCTGGTGCTTCAGATTGTAAAAAACCTGGAAGATTATACCCGCTACATGAGTACTCGGGTATTAGGTGTATATGGAGGAACCAACATCAATACTCAAAAATTGGCGGTAGCTGAGGGAATGGATATTCTGGTGGCTACTCCGGGCAGGTTGTATGACCTTGTGATTAGTCGAGCGCTGCAAATAAAAGCAGTCAAAAAACTTATTATCGATGAGGTTGATGTGATGCTCGATTTGGGTTTTCGACCTCAACTAACCAATATATTCGATTTGTTACCAACTAAAAGGCAGAACATTATGTACTCGGCAACAATGACTGGAGAAATCGATCAATTGATTGATTCGTTTTTTACTGCTCCGGTAAGAATTGCCATTGCAGTTAGCGGAACACCATTGGATAACATAGCTCAAAGTTGTTATTCAGTGCCTAACTTTTATACCAAGGTGAATTTGCTTACCCATTTATTATTGGGTAAAAAGGAGTTCAGTAAGGTGTTGGTTTTTGTCTCGAACAAGAAAACCGCTGACCGTTTGTTCGAATCGCTGGAGGAGCTATATGGCTCAGAAACGTGCGTGATCCATTCCAATAAATCGCAGAACTATAGAATTCGTTCCATCGAAGAATTTGATGAGGGTAAGAATCGAATCTTGATTGCAACCGATGTAATGGCTCGCGGCCTCGATTTGGAAAATATATCTCACGTTATCAATTTTGATACACCTGATTTCCCCGAAAACTACATGCACCGTATAGGTAGAACCGGTAGGGCAGAGAAGGAAGGGAAATCCATTTTGTTTTTTACCGAAAAGGAAAAAGAATGGAAGGAGGCTATTGAATCTTTGATGAACATAAGCATTCCACAGCTAAGGTTGCCTAAAGAAGTTGAGATTTCAAAGGAATTGATCGCTGAAGAACGCCCAAAAGTTGTTGAGTTATACAGTACGCATCATAAATCAACCCCAGGGGATCAAGATGTTACCTTTCATGAGAAATCAGCAAAAAATAAAAAGGTAAACCTGGGTGGGCCCAAGAAACGAAAGGCACCCAAGTACAAAAAGCCTAAAACCAGGGGCGATAAAGGTTTTAGAAAGGGGAAAAAGAATCGTAGGAGATAGGTAACCTATTGAAAGCCACTAATGAACGTGGCCGAATACATCAGTAAAATGATGTAGAATGTACATTACAACTGTAAATGCTGTAGTGCTCCATAAAAAAGCTTTTGAACCCAAATAGTTCTTACGGTCATGATGGTCACATTCACAATCTATTTTCTTTTTGGGCTTATATACCTGGTAAAAAGCAATGCTTAATGCAACTACAGAAAAGCCAATTAAATAAGGTTCTGCAGGCTCAATCCATGAAAGGGTAGAAGCAGCCCCTGAGATACCTCCCAGAACCACAACCAAAGGGACAATGCAGCAGAACGAATGCATGAGCACCGCAATAAAACTAGCTCCTACTATTGTTTTTATCTTTTTGGTTTCCATAAATGAATTGAGTACAAAAGTACTTCTCTTTTATTAAATTATTGCTTGCAAAGCTTAAGCATGAATTCAGCTTAACAACCTTTGGCATTAATAAGCTTATTATCAATCTTCCAGGTGTAACCTTAGTTTTAATTTCGCGCACTTAAACTCCCCTAATTGTCATGAGTAAAAAAAACGTAAGCATTGGCAGCGTGTTCAAAACCATTATCTGGCCACGTAGAAAACTACTTTCTGTTGGACTGGTATTGATTGTCATTAGTCGATTAGCTAGCCTTGTGCTACCTGGTGCCTCCAAATACCTTATGGACGATGTTATCGTAAACAAGGACTTTGACAAATTATGGGTTATTCTTTTCTGGGTTGGATCGGCCATTGTAGTGCAAGCCATAACTTCTTTTTTATTGACCCGGATATTGAGTGTAGAGGCACAGCATTTAATTGCCCAATTGAGGGTGCGAGTGCAAAAGAAGGTACTAGGCCTGCCCATTAACTTTTTCGATAACAGTAAATCGGGTGAATTGGTATCCCGGATAATGACCGACGTAGAAGGAGTAAGAAACCTGGTTGGTACTGGTCTGGTTCAATTGGTGGGAGGAACGCTAACCGCTGTAATTTCATTGATTCTCTTAATAAACATTAGCCCCATGATGACCGCTTTGGTACTGATTCCCGTTGCTATTTTCGGTTTTGTTGCGCTTAAGGCTTTTGGTTTTATTCGTCCTATTTTCAGAGAAAGAGGAAAGATCAATGCTGATGTTACCGGACGACTGACGGAAACTTTAAATGGTGTTAGGGTCATCAAAGGATTCAACGCTGAAACACAGGAAATCGACACCTTTCAAAATGGAGTTGAAAGGCTGTTCAATAACATTAAAAAAAGCCTGACCTCAACGGCACTGGTAACCAGTTCTGCCACCTTTTTGCTTGGTCTGGCTTCTACAGGTATTATGGGTATTGGTGGGTATATGATCATACAAGGTGAATTGACTATTGGAGACTTTCTGGCTTTTACTTTATATCTGGGCTTTATGATTGCACCCATTGTTCAAATGAGCAACATTGGTAGCCAATTGACCGAGGGGTTTGCCGGCCTGGACCGAACCGAGGAGTTAATGAACATGGATTCCGAACACGATTCTCCGGATAGGACGGAAGTTCTGGGTGATGAAATAAAAGGAGAAATAAAATTTGAGAATGTTTCTTTTGCTTACGAAGAAGAAAAAGAAGTTATTCATGACATAAACATTGAAGCTTTCAGCGGGTCTGTTACTGCATTGGTAGGCTCTTCTGGCTCGGGGAAAAGTACCATTGCCGGGTTAGTGTCTTCCTTTTTGATTCCCCAACAAGGTAAGGTATTGGTCGATGGACATGATTTATCCAAACTAACACTGGGTTCCTATCGCCAGCATTTGGGGGTAGTGTTGCAGGACGATTTTCTGTTTGAAGGTACTATCCGGGAAAATATTCTATTTCCAAGGCCCAATTCTACTGAAGAAGAATTGCAGGAAGCGGTTCGTGTTGCCTACGTTGATGAATTTACTAAACGATTCGATGACGGATTGGACACCGTTATAGGAGAAAGAGGGGTAAAACTTTCAGGCGGTCAGCGTCAGCGAATTGCTATTGCACGGGCCGTATTGGCCAATCCAAAGATTCTTATTCTGGATGAGGCAACTTCGAATTTAGATACCGAAAGCGAAGCGCTCATTCAGGAGAGTTTAAGTCATTTGATGAAGGGGAGAACTACTTTTGTTATTGCTCACCGGTTGAGTACTATTCGCAAGGCCGATCAAATATTAGTTATAGAGCAGGGAGAGATTCAGGAAAAAGGAAATCACGAGGAACTCATCGCCCTTAAAGGCCGCTATCACAAGCTGTTTACTTACCAGGCAAGGATTTGATGAAATGTAAAAGAAAAAAATGTAAAATTTAAAATGGGCTTGCCCAATCATTTTTAATTCAATTTTACATTTATTTTTTTGACTTTTACATTTTCCGTTTCCTTCAATTGTATTTATTTAGCAGTATGAGAATCTTAACCCTATTAGCTATTCTGCTACTTTCCATAACTGGCATAAATGAACTTAATGCACAAAATACCGGATTGCAATTTGAATCACTTCCAAAAGAGGTACAAACTGCCTTGAAGAAGGATTACAAAAAGCACGTAATTAATAGCATGGAAAAGGCGCATGCAAAAGGAGGTGCTTTGATCTACAAGGTAGAAGTTCAGAAAAAATCGAAGATTTATCGCTTGGTATATTCACCAACTGGTATCCTGCTCAACAAATTTAAAATGAAGGCTTATTCCTTTGACGGTTCCGAGAACAATACAGATAGGAAAGACAACGGCGGAGGTGCGCCTATTCCCCCGATGTAGATGCGCTGCTGGAAGTTAGATTAATCTGCTTATAGAATTCTTTCTGGTACGATTCTGAAACAGGAATTCGTTTGTCTCCAATCTTAATTCGCTTTCGTTCAATAGACTCAATGGCATTTATTCCAACCATATAAGATTTATGCACCCGGATGACCCATTTTTTAGGAATTACTTTCTCAAATTCCGTAAAAGTTTGCAGCGTCATGATCCGTTGATCCGGTAAATGAATTCTTCGATAATCGCGCATACCTTCAATAAACAGAACCTTTTCCAGATCTACCTTTACATGCCGTCCTTCCGTTTTTACAAAGAGAAACTGTCCATGGCTATTATCCCGTTGAATTTCAATTTGATCGATGGCCTTGTTTACTGCCTGAACAAAGCGTTTTAGGGAATAGGGTTTGAGCAGGTAGTCCGTGATGTTGAGGTCGTATCCCTGGAGTGCATATTCGTCGTAAGCGGTTGTTAATATAAAGCTGCAGTTGGCCGGAGCGCATTGAATAAATTCTATACCCGACAATTCATCCATTCGAACATCCAGAAAAACGATGTCAACTGGGTTGTTTTTTAAAAAGGAAAGTGCTTCCACCGAATTTTCAAAACAGTCCAGGAGTTCCAGTTCCGGAACTTTTAGCACCATTTTTTTAATTTTTTCAATGGCCAGTGGCTCGTCTTCTACGATTATGCAGGAGTATCTATTCAAAATTGATCGTTAATTGAACCGAATATAAATCATTGCTGTTTTGTATCCGCAGTGTATGTGAACCGGGATAGAGCAAATTCAGTCGTTTTTCAATAAGTTCATTCCCCATTGAATTTGAGGACACTATGCCAGCTTCTTTTAGCGTAAATCGATTCGTGCAGCTAAAGTTAAGGCTTGATTCGGAAACCTGGATTTTAATACGAATGGCGTGTTTTTCCTTTTTGTTGCTTACATGCTTAAAAGCGTTCTCTACAAAAGGAATAAGAATTACCGGAGCCACATCCAATGCCAGCGGATCGCCCTCAATTACCAACTCTACAAACTCTTTGTTTGAGGTTCTAATGCATTGCAGGTCGATGTATTCTTTGAGGTAGGTAATTTCTTTGGAGAGCAAAATGTTGCTGTGCTGTGTTTCGTAGAGCATAAACCGAATAAGGTTAGATAGTTTGTTTACGTATCGGCTTCCCAGTTCAGCATCTTTTTGAATGAGGGCATCAATGTTATTCAGCGAATTGAACAAAAAATGAGGATCCATTTTAGATTTGAGCAAGGCCATTTCCATCTGTTGATTCTTCATTTCCAGTTCTTGTTTCAGGTTGCTCTCACTGTACCAGGTAATGAATCCATGTATAACCCAGGCCATTACCGAATTGACCACTGCAACCACCACAAAAAATGAAATCTTAATACCAATATCCAGCGTACTTGGCCCCAACATGGTATCCATTTTTATTAGTACGGAAATACATATTGCCCCCAATAACGTCGCTACGGCTATGTTTAGAAATCCAAAGAACAGGGACTTAATCCAGAGCCTTTTATGCAGGTATTTTGGAAATACGTAGAAATACATTCCCAAATAGGAAAAGATGGTAGGAACAACTATGATGGAGATAATGGCATTTCGAATGGTTGGCATGTGAGGTACACCAAAGCCTTTGGTCGCCAGGGAAAAGAAAAGGTAGATCAGTAAACTATAGCACCCAAAATAGGCCAGGTTAAAGAGTATTTCAAAGGTTTTTTTCATAACTCAAATCAATATTAAGATTAAACATAGGGCAAATCAAGAGTAGGGGATGCACGATTAAAATTCTATTCTGCAAACCGGCTGATTTTGTCTGCAAAAAAGAAAATTGGAGAGCGATGTAACTTTTTGGAGAGTTGTGGTTCTTACCATTAGAAGACCGTATTTTCGAATTAGATTTTATGAAAAGATCCAAGCAAACGTTTTTAGAACTCTACGAACCCATTCACGATTCATTCGCACGCTTTTGCCACGCCAGGGCTTATGGGGTAATGGAGCCGGAAGATTTAATCTCAGAATCCGTGTTGTGTGCGCTTGAAAATTTTCATAAGGTCAAAAATCAAGAAGCGTTTTTGAGTTTTATGTTCTCTATTGCTAAAAACTTAGTGAACAAAAAATACCGCAGGCAGAAGTTTATGGGCGTTTTCAATGAAAAACAGGTACTGCAAATTCCCGATCAAAAGTTGGATGCAGAAACCCGCATGGACATTGAAATTCTTTATCAGGCCCTGGATAGCCTTCCTGCTAATCAAAAAGATGCACTTGTTCTTTTCGAAATCAGTGGATTTTCTCTCAAGGAAATTGCAGCAATCCAGCATGCTGGAGAGTCAGCAGTAAAACAACGGCTAAAAAGAGGTCGGGAGAAACTGGCTAAGATTTTAAATGCCGAGCCACTGAAAGAGGAACCCATTGAAAGACGGTCATCATTAATTCTATCTGTCTTTTTATAAACGAATAAGTGAAGAACATGAACGCAAATCTTTTAAATCAGTATTTCGATTCGGCCAGGCAAGCTCCATTGGCCATAAGCTATCAGGAAATTGAACAGTTGGTTGAACTCAAGGGAAATATAGGGGGCAACTCATCAACCGGGTTCGGGTTAAACAGCATAATCATTCTATCGGTTGCGGTGTTGTCTGCATTGGGTTGGTATGTGATGAGCCCTGGCGCAACAGAGCAAGAATTCACCCAAGTACCTGCCGTTGAACAACAGACTGCCCTGGCTGAAAACGAACCGGAAAAACCCAACGAAAATGCAATTGTGCCGGTGGAGCAAGTCGGTGAAGATGACAAAACCAAAAAGAAGAAAGAGGTAAAGAAACCGCATGCTCCTAAGACCATTCACAAGTTAAGGGCTAAAAAGGTAAAAACCTCCCTGGCAGTGCAAAAACAGGTAATGAAGACGAAAGTCAAAAAGCCAGCCTGGTGGCCGCACTCAGAAGGTTCAAAGGCGATAGAAGTAAAAGAGTTTCCTATTCTTGAAGCTGCCCTGGATACCGTAAAGAAGGAGAACAGGGACAAGATTGATGGACAGAGTAAAACGCTGGTTAGGGAACTGTCTACGGAGGACATTGAATGGTTGGTGCTCAATCATGCCAATGGAAACATTGAAGTGGTTACCTGGGACAATCCAAGTATCGAACTTACTTCGGTAATTACGGTAGAAGCTAGGGACGAAGAAGATGAGCAATTGGCCCTTGAGGATTTTAACCTGGAACTAAAGAAGGAAAAAAACAATGCTGTGGTAGAAAACAACTGGGATAAGTACAACAGCACCAATTGCAGTTGTTTGAGTTATAAGACCAAAATTAAGACCGATAAAGGGGAAAGGATCAAGGTTAAAAAGGTATTGATCGATTATACCGTAAAGGTACCCAAAGACTTAAACCTGAGTTTGAAGAACAGCTACGGAAACATTACAATACCTGATTATTCCGGAGAAGTAAAAGCACGTCTCTTTCAAGGAGACATAGCTACAGGGGAACTAACCGGAAAACTTACCCTATCCGAAAAGTATGGATCGGCCAAGATCAGCGGTTTTAGAGAAGGGGAGGTATACCTGTTTCAAGGTAGAGCCGATTTGGGTAAATCGGAATCACTGGATCTGACCACCAAGTATTCAAAGGTGAATATGATTTCTACGGGAAATATGGAGCTATCAGCCTTTCAAAGCAAATTGAATTGCACCGAGGGGGTTCGGGGGTTGAAAGGAAAAGCCAGTTATACACAGGTGGTCATTGGGGAAGCAGCCGATACAGTAGACCTATCCATGTTTCAATCGTCGATAAGTGCCAAGCAAATGGACTACCTGGATTTAAGTTCTTCCTATAGTCAAACCAATGTTCAGGAGGTGAAGTACATGAATATCTCCAAAGCCTTTCAAGGCAAGTTTTCATTGGGTAAGGTTGGTACTATAAGGGGATCTGCCCAATACAGCAAGTTTGAAATTGAAGAAGTGGGCAATGCCATTGATTTAGATATGTTTCAAGGAAAACTGGACGTTGATTACATTTCGAGTTCGTTTAGCAAAGTTGATGTTGACGGTAAATACACGACAGTATCGCTTCAGGTAGATCCGGAGGCCAAGTATGCCTTTGATGCGGAAACCAGTTATTCTTCGCTCCATCTGCCTTCCAAAGATTTTGAGGTAAAATACAGAAGCCGGGTAAACCAAAGTTTGGATTTAAAAGCCCTCTATAATGGAGCCCTGGCCGATGGGAACTCATCCATTCGTATTAAGAGCTTTCAGGGGAATATTAGCTTGAAGTAAAGGTTGATTTCGTTAAGCCAATCACAACTAACGCAGATTTCAAATCTGCGTTAGTTGTGGGTTCAGAAATTCTACGCTATTCGACGATTAATTTTTCTCTAACGATTACCTCTGCTTTGTGATTTATTAGATGAACAAGATACACACCGGCGGGCAGTTTGTTCCCGATGTCAACGGCATCACCACTATCGAATTTAGTGGATAACATCTTTTTTCCGGAAGCTATCTCGAAGAATTCTACGGCGTATGAATTGCTATTATAGCCGTTCAAATTAATGAATAGCATATCCTTCAGTGGATTTGGATACAATTTAATTTCATTGGATTGAGCCACTGCGTGGGAACTGGTAGCATGGTTCATTCCACCAATAAAAATGGTTAGACTATCCGTTTGAACCGTATGAACCGACGAGGATTGTTTGAATACATCGTCATAGGCAAACCCGTACGAAAAATTATTGACGCTAATTCCGTAGCTATGCCAAAACTTAGCATACCAGTTATAGGGAAAAGTTTTGTAGTAGCTAGCTGTATCCCCCCAGTTTTGTACTCCAGGGTTAGCAGTGGTTACGTCAATAACGTGCCGGTTGATTGCAGCACAAATTTGTGCTTGCATGGCTTTATCTACAATAGCATTGTTGTTGGCTTGATTAAGAACACCTTTTCCTTCAAAAGCTTCCTGGGTGGTGGGCTTTCTGGTTATTGTTGCCGTAACACCTACAAATGCTGCAGGGCATTGGCTCTGGCAATTCATTTTTAGCGTATCGTTCGATACATTTCCCTTCCAAATGCCATTCTCTCCAGCATCAAAATCCAAATCCTGAGAACTGTATTTGTTCCAGATGGCATCAATGTAGGACTTGAAATAATGCTGGTATGGTCCCTTAGGAATTCCTGAAATGGAACCATCCGAAAAATCAGCTGTCTTTGATGGCTGGGTGATAAGGCCCTTTGCCGTGTCGATGCAATTTTTAAAGGTATCTGGTGCATTTTGCATATACGTTGATAGCACCGTTTGATTCGATACTTGCTCACCCACATGCAACGGAGCCGACAACCCATCACCATAGAGTTTCATGGCCATAGGGCGTTGATAGAAATCTACTCTTGTGGTGTTACCATAGAATCCACTATTGTCATACGTAAGTTCAATGATTTCGTATTCAATTCCACGGTTGGGATCTGTGAGATTTGAACTGCTGGGCGCTGCGTAACCAAAAACGGTATCCTGCCCAAAAAAGTAGAGGTAAAGCTGACTCTTCAATGAAAAGAACATACGGCAACCTTGTATTTTATCCAACATAAACTTACGGTTGGTTATGTCACTCAGTTTTGTAAAACAATTGGCGTACTTTCCATTTCCCCCAGGCCCCTTATCGCCATTGTAAATTGGCCCTTGAACCGTATTGTTGGAAAGCTTCATTGGCTTTTGCTGTCCAGTGGTAAGATCTATCCAAATGTAATTTTTGTTTGTTGTTAAGTCCTGGCCAACTACACAAACGAAAATATTGGAATCTGGAGTTCCTGTATGGTTTACTATAGTAACTGGAAAAGACTGAGCAAACAAATTCACGCTCCCCAAGCAAAACATCATGATTACTAGGGCTGTTTTTATTGTAAGAAGCCCATTAGCATTAAGCATTGAACATTTCATATCGAGTGTTTAAAGGTAAATCTATGATATATTTTAATAAGATCATCATGTTTTATAAACCTAGCTAGCATTAAGGGGTATTTTGCTCGCTCTTTGGGTCTCGGGATTGGGCAACTTTGGCCGATGAAAATTCGTCGATTCGTATTAAAAGCTTTCGGGGGAATTTTAGTTTGAAGTAGAGCAGGTTTAGGTTGTTTTAATCTACGCGTCTTCATCTGGGTCAGGTGGATCATGAGACTCCGCAACAGGTGGAGGAGCTTGAGTTAGCGGTGGGGTAGACTCTCCTACACCTGTTAATTCCCTTGATGGAGTTTCGGCGGCAACTGGTCCTTCCATTGTGGCACCAGCAGCATGGTCGCCTACTACAGCAACAGGAGTTCCCATTGCTGGACCTTCAGGTGCATGCGAAGTTCCCATGATCATGGCAGCCCAGGTATCAGCATTTTTTAAGAGTCCAAAGCTTGTTGATGGATCTGAATCCTGAACGGCTGCTCCAGGACGTCTTCCAGCCATTACTTCTGCTTTATCGGCTTTGAAATAGGTTAAAAAATCAGCGGTTGCCAGAACCGAATGAGACAATTCATGAACTAGAGTCCAAGTCTTATGAAAAAGATTGGAGTCGGTATCGTGATCACTTCTGTGATCATCGGGATCAAACATACTTGCATTTATGCTAATTGGCCTAGCCCTGGCTGCACTTTCGAAACCGCTCGTTGCAAGCGCCATAAAATCCGCTCTTTTTCCACTGGTTTGCCCTGAAGGTCCTCCAACGGTTAGCTCCATTGGAATAAGATCAACATGTGCAAGAATTTGCCTTAATCCGTCGAGAACAATTCCCCGTAAACCAGCTAGGTCATTCGCTAGTGGTGAACGTTTAAAAAACGACCTCAACGAACCTGGATCTGACGTTACCCTCGCCATAGCAGCTTCAATCCTTGCAACAGCTCTTACTTTTATGGTTTGAAAATGAGCCGTTTGTGCTTCCGTGATCTGAACACCCGCTCCTATGGCTTGACGGTTGGTCGAAGGGGAGGGAATATACTTGGCTATTTTCGCTTCTAGTTCTTCAAGGGTAATTTCTGAAGTAGGTTTTCTTAACGAATTTATGGAATGGTTAACTGTTGCTCGGCCATGCCTTTTTACCAGTATTAGGTATTCAGCTTGTTCTAACCGTTGGATCACCGGGTTAGTTGGGGTTACATTCCTCAGGGGCTGATTTGCCATCAACTGTATCGTTTGAATCCTTTTGCTTTCGGGCCGGTTGTCCTTAAAGGAATGGCGCTGGCTGCCATTAGAAATATTACTTTCCGGAGCAGTCTGGCTTCTATGTTCCCTCACATGCATAATACTGACGCAAAGTAATATCCTGAATTGGAAATTTCAATTGGGGATTCCCCGCAATTTCCTAGTTTGTGGCAAGATTTTCATTGAATAGGTTATTTAATACTACCTCAAAGCCTTTATCCTGGCTGTTTCGGTAGTTAT
>PAVO01000048.1 GCA_002713215.1 Crocinitomicaceae bacterium | reverse complement strand
AGAAGGAAAAGGTCTGTATCAGCGTATAAGCTTTGAAGCTTGGAGTGACCTGGTAGTGTACCTTTTCCTTTTTAATTATAATTTCAAGATATCAATAACTTCCTTTGCAAGTCTAAAGGAGTGCCCTTCGACTTCGCTCAGGACACGGGATGTTTCCCGACCTAATGGCTGAGAAGGAAAGGAGACAATGAACAACCAACTGTCGGAGTGGCTCCGATTTATAAATTATGTTTCTTAATAAATGGAATTGTCGATTGGCTTGCTCCAATGCGCAAGACTATTGGTATTTTTGCAAGCAAGTTAAGTAGGGTGTAAGGCGTAGAGCCTTATTGTTTTGTCTTTGTGGGACATAGTTCTATTTAATCTAAGGCCGCTTTGTTCCAGCAAAGCGGCTTTTTTGTTCTTTTTACACTTCAGTCTTTGAGATTTGACATTTCACTTCGGCTACGCTCAGTGTAAATATTTCGACAGAGCTAGTAATAAGCCTGTCGAAGTACTCAGTGTAACAGGTTTTTTACATTTATTTTTTTGACATTTTACATTTCCTAGTTTACCAGTATACGTTTACTTCCATATCCTTCTATTTGTAAAATATAAATACCCGGGTTCAGCCCTTCCAAGTTTAGCGTGGAGATGGGTTGTTGCACCACGCCCCAAATCACCTTCCGGCCCGAGGCATCTATCACTTTCACTTCTTTTTTGCTATTTAGGTTTTCTAATTCCAGGGTAATGATCCGCTGAGCCGGGTTAGGAAAAACCTTCCAGTTTGGGTTGTGCGATACCAGGCTTTCCACCGAAAGGTTGTAGTTGGCGGTATCTTGCTTTGCGGGGGATGCACAAAAATCGGTCATACTGCTATCGCCCACCCATTTGGCCAGGGTTTTTATGGAATCGCTGTTGATATGATTAAATCCCCCATAAACAAAAAGCGTATCGTGATAGAAAGCAATGTCTTCGAGCCTGGGAATCTGTGATGAGTATAAAAACACATCCTTACTAATGGTACACCATCGTTTTCCGTTCCACTTGGCCAGGCCATTGGCCACCATACCATCCATTTCGCGGAAGGGTCCACAAACGTATAGTTCATCGTTATATACAACGGCGTTATATATTTGGGCCATGCCACAACCTTTACCTACCGAATAAAAGTAAGTGCCATCAAAACGAACAATGTCGTTGGCTATGGCATTGTCATTGGTTTTAAACCTTCCCATCAGGTAGAGGTCGCCCTTATATTCAATCATTTCATTAATAAAGGCAAAGTGTCCTCCTTTCCAGCCATCAACAATGCCCCATTGTTGACTTCCTTCATCCCATACCTGAAAATTACTGGTTGTGTAGTCGAAAGAAGTTCCAATTTTCACATAGAAACTCCCAGCGGCATACAATCTGTCTTTATAAACAGACAGGGAATTTATTGAAGGAGAATCATCATTGTGTAAAACTCCCCCTCCGAGAGATTCATAATTACTCCCATCGTAACTAACGATTCCCCGGCTTTTTACGCCACCCATACTGTCTCCCGAAAAACCCAAAATGAGTTTGCCCTTGTATTCCACCATGTCGTAGATACTCCAGTTGCCTATACCGTGTTGAATGGGATTGACCGTTACAAAGGTGTCGTGGTCCATTTTGGCCAGGGAGTTGGTTCGGGTATAGGTTTTACCCAAATTAAAAAAATCTCCTCCCACATACAGTTCTCCTTTGTAGCGGGTCATACAGAGGGTTCTACCCGGTTGCCTGGGTAAGGACAAGGTATCTATGTTGTGCGTTTTATAACCGTCGTAATAAAACAATTGGCTCATAATCTGCCCGTTGTTGTCTTCAAAGGCTCCTCCCAGGTACAAACGATCCTGCAGGGTATCGACGTACATAAACTTGGGGTTGGGCCAGGCGCTAAGGCTGTCAATGTATTGCCAGTTTTGGGCGTGACCAGCCAGGCTAAATAATAACAATAGGTATGTTATGTAACATTTCATTTTCTATGGTAATAACGTATCCATTCAATCTAGGTTGTTCTTGAGTTTTTATAAAAAAGCAGGCGCGAATACAATCTGCAAAGTCAAGGTACTGGTATACCCCTACAAAAACAAACCGACCCGCGCCACGGCACGAGCTTCGGCTATTCTTGTTTTTGTATTAAAATTTACCAGTTTTTGACTTTACAAAAAACAGCTTCCGCTATCTATATCTTATATGTAAGGTATACGTTCCTTTTCTTTCGTTTTTGCTTAATGGGTTAATAAGCTCAAAGGAAGTAAAAAATGTTGTTCCATGTTTAGGAAATGCGTAAAAGGGCAAAAATTACAGGCTTGTAATGTTAAGTAAAATTGCGGCATCCCCCTACCGGACTACTTTACAGCCCCTTGTTAAACAAAGACCGCTTAAAATTTATAAGGCATGCCTTAGTTCAACTAAGTGATACCTTAGTTTTATTGGGGTTTGCCTTAGTTTAAGGCAGTTCACCTTCTTCCCGAACAGCTGCTAAAACCAAGTTATAAGCTGTTCTCCTACTCCAACCCACCCTTAAATATTCTTCGGCCATGTTTCCCCTACTGCATTTACCTCCTTGTTTTAAGGGCTATTGTGGGCTAGGTTTGGAAGAGGAAAACTTGAACTAAGAATGTCCTTGAATGAATCAAAAAAGCGGGTTTGGGGTAATTTAAAATAAACGGAATGAAAGTATTTATAAGCTGGTCAGGAAACAAAAGTCATAAGGTAGCATTGGTTTACCGAGACTGGCTTCCTTCCGTCATTCAATCGATTGTTCCATACGTATCATCAGAAGATATAGATAAAGGTGCAAGATGGAGTACTGACATAGCAACCGAACTTGAAGATTCTACTTTCGGTATTTTATGTGTAACAAAGGAAAACCTAAACGCACCTTGGCTTTCTTTTGAAGCAGGAGCATTATCGAAAACAATGGATAAGTCCTTTGTTAGCCCCTTCTTGTTTGACATTAAAAGGTCAGAAGTTGATGGACCAATACTACAGTTTCAATCCACCATTTTTCAAAAAGAAGACATTAAAAAATTGGTTAAGACACTTAATAAAGCGTGTGGAGAACTTGCCATTGCTGATGCAAGACTTGAAAAGGCTTTTGAAGTTTGGTATCCGACTTTAGAAGAAGAGCTAAACAAACTAAAAGACGTAAATGATGAAGTGCCAAAGGAAGAAGAACAAAATGGCTATACATCTGAAATTTTAGAAGAGATCCTTGATCTTGCAAGAAGTAATCAAAAATTACTTCGAAATCCAGACTCTAAACTTCTGGAAACAATAGAGTATATAAGTCAAAATCTGCAAGAACAAAGGAATTTTGTCCGACACAATCAGGATTCTGATTTCTGGAGAATGTCTCGAAAATTTCATCCAATGATGATTAAAGAATTGATACATATGATGCCAGGTTCTAATTCAAAACATTATGGATTCCTAATAGCTTTAAGTTTCTTCAAAAAAGATTTTCCTTGGATTTATGATACAGGAAAAGAATTATTAGACATTCTCAAATCTCATTCAAGCAAGGAGAAAAAACAAGAAGCAATATCTGATTTTAAGCACCTTATGGAATTTACCGTTGAACACCCAATGATGAGAGAATATTATGGGGTGAGAAAAGAATATAGAATGTACATGAGAGAAATTCCTCATATGATGATGAGCTATTTTGACAGATTAGAAGAATAAAAACCACCGCCAACTAAGTTTAAGGAAACATACCCTTAGAGATACTACCCCCGTGTTACCGTACAATTGTATCATGAGGTTTTACCTTCCACACTCCTACGGCTTTATAATCCGATCGAATAAAGTTTTCCTCCTTATCCTTAATAGAGGTATAGAATTCAAAATCGTATTAATTTAGAATCATGAAAAACTTTTACAAAGAAATGTTCGCCTACCATCACGAAATCAATCAAAAAATTATTGACTACCTGATTCAGCACGAAGACCGAATTTCGGATCGATGCCGTTTCCTGATAAGCCATTCCATTTTAGCTAACCAACTCTGGAATGAAAGGATGGAAGGAAAACCCTTTATTGATCCCAACGTTGTTCATCCGTTGGAACAACTTAAAATAATGGACAAGGAAAACTTTGATAAAACCATTAAACTGATTGACACCAAGGACTTTGACGAAACAGATAGTTATAAAAACGCCAAGGGCAAAGCGTTTAAAAATACGGTGGCTCAGATTCTATTTCAGGTGGCCAACCACTTTACGCACCACCGAGGCCAGTTAATGTCTGAACTACGTTCCCTGGGAATTCGTCCGTTAATCACCGACTACATATACGTAACAAGAACAAGTGTGGAGAACTGACGGTCTATTCAGTTTTTTGTAATCTAAAATACCGAATGGATTGTCCATTACTAAGCCTCACTACATAGGAGCCTGGAGTAAGCCCATGCAGCTCCAATCGTTCCTTATGAAGCCTGTTTTTTGATTCAATACTTCTTCGAATTACAACGGCACCTTTGGCATCCAGCACTTCCAAATCAACCTTTTCCTTGCTCCTCAGTTCCACAATCACGAAGTCATTAGTCGGATTAGGATATACCCTATAATTCAAGTCAATAAAACTGCTGCCTAGTTTATTAAAACCTACTCCAACCGTATCCTTATAAATAATTGAAATAAGGGTATCTACAGAATTAGCCTGGCAACCGTTGGAGTCGGTAACATAAACCTTATACCTGCCTATTGTGTCAATGGGCAAACGTTGATTGGTGTCACCACTTAACACTGTTCCATTAAAATGCCATTGATAAACCTTTGATTTGGTTGAAACTAAGGTATCCCCGACTCGACTTATAACCGGCTTAACGGGAGTATAATTGCCCAATGTAAACGAATCGAACCTGCTACCGCATGCATTGGTTGAAGTCAAGGTATACATGCCAGGGTTCGATATCCATATCGAAGAATCAACGGAGCCGGTACTCCAGAAATAATTCGGATAAATCGAATTGGGTTTTAACAGCATCGAATCACCTTTACAAACAGTAGTATCCTGTGGTAAGCCCACCACCAAACTGATATCCAAACTAATAAATATAGAGTCGGTTATACTACCGCACTTATTCTTTTCTATCACCGAATATTGACCTACTCTTGAAACAAAAATCCTATGGGTTGTACGACCGGTATTCCACAGATAAGTGGAATACAGCGAGCGACTCACATCACCAATAAATATAGGACTCGTGCTGCAAATGGTTGTATCAGGTCCAAGTTCAATTTTCGGAGAAGTAAGAACTGTCAATACAATGGAATCTTTTATCGTACCGCAAATATTAGTTTTCTGTAACCAAACCTTACCTGGGCTCGAAAATGAAGATTGAAAGGCCGTATCACCATTATTCCACAAGTAGCTTGAAATGGTATCAGGTGTGAATAACCGCAAGCTATTTCCCTTGCAGATAACCGTGTCATTTCCAAGGTCTAGTGAATCGTTAAATAAATTTTTTATAAAGATCGAATCCCTGCTCTTGCCACAAGCATTGGAAGCTTCCAGCCAATAATAACCTGATCTTTTAAGGTTTAAGTGACTCAAACTAGAGCTATCATTCCAATGGAAACTGAAAGGAATACTGGATAAAATATTGATGTGTAAGCTATCTCCAAGGCACGCCGAAGTATCATTACCCAGATTAACCATGGGTGCAGCATCAATTTGAATCGTATTAATAAAGGTGTCGGTTTTGCTAATTCCTTTAATCGTACGATGTAAAATTAGTGTCAATGTTTTTATTCCGGAGCTGGAATACATGTGAGTGTCCGGAAGAATTCTGGTTACATTTTTGAAACCTGAAGTTGAGTCACCAAAATCGAGAAACAACGAATCGACTCCTGTTGTGTCATACAAACTGAATCTAACCCCTGTATTAACACAGGAATTTGCGTAGGACAATGGGTCCTCATTAAAATATGAACCGGGGTAGGTAGGTAAACCAAGCATTACCCTACCCCCTGCTGGAAAAACCAATCCGCTGTCAGAGAAATTACAGCTAACTCCAGTATCGTTGGGAGAATTTATAACACTCAGAAAACTTGTAGCAGAGGAACTATTATTCATTCTTGCCACATATAGTTTTTTGTTGGGAGCCGTTTGAATTTGACCGTAACGTACAAATGGAGGTTTGTTTGCAATAGACCTCTTGCTCCTTCTTATTAATGAAATATTGTTGCTCGATAGATCATACTGCTTTAATCCGTTATTATTGGTTATATAGAGCCTTTTCGAATTGGGCGAAAACTCAATGCCGTAAGGAAAAACAGAACGAATCGTATCCATATTCGATACTTGACCCGATGACTGATTAAAATTGCCAATCACAAACGCACCTCCAACACCATATGCAAGACTGATTTTTTTGCCGTTCGGTGAAATTTTGATACAGCCATAATGTGGGACACTTCCTGTTTTAACCGGTACGGTGGTACTAATAACTGCAGAAGTATCTACTCCCAAATTGGTTACGGAAAATGCATATAAATTCCAATTGTCATTGCGTTGCGCAACAACCCAATATCCATTTTTTCCTTTTTTTTCTATTGCACAAAGTTTATCTGATACGGGATGAGGGTTCATTAATCGTATGTTCTTTTTAGTGGATAGCACACCTCCTAATCCACTACTTAATCTCATATCAACTATACTGTAATTTAACCCTATATTGGGCTGAGAAGGGACATTAAAAATGAAATACAGGTTTGTGTCTCCTGGATACGGAAGAATTACGGCGCTGTGCGATGAAGAAGTATGCCCCAATAATCCGGTTCCATTGCTCATGGTCATATG
The DNA here is from genome assembly GCA_002713215.1 of Crocinitomicaceae bacterium. Classification (GTDB taxonomy): domain Bacteria; phylum Bacteroidota; class Bacteroidia; order Flavobacteriales_G; family Salibacteraceae; genus UBA2108. The sequence goes on along the minus strand of PAVO01000048.1, from coordinate 29,435 downwards.
GTTCCTATTATACACTGTTCGTCCATCGGTATAGAAAAGTAAATTACCATTCTTATCTGATATGGAAGCTGATCCCTCCAGGGTATTCATTGCCCCATTGGCATAGGTTGTGGGTGGTGTTGTGTTGAAGTTGACTCCAGTCTTATTCCCAAAATACCACCAATTGGCTCGGTTAGTTTGTGGAAATACGCTTAGCGAAAAAAGGGAAATCAGGATAACGGTTAAACTAGCTTTCATAGAATCTATATTGGTAAAACAAATGCAATATAACACCATTAAACACGGAAGAATTTACGAAATAGCTTGGTAATGATTTAATTATTTTCGAGTTCCAAAGCATTACGCCTGTTGTTAAACAATAAGAATGGATAAATTAGCTCAGTAAAACGGAAGCGCGAGAAAATTCCTATTCAGATAAAATGATAATTCCAGAAAGAGCCAGGGATATTGGCGGGCATGTAGTTGGCAGACTATTGCCATTCAGAAAAAAAAGACAAATAGGCCCATTTACCTTTATTGATCACATGGGGCCTGCAGTACTTAACTCATCAGATAATTTTGATGTAGACCAACATCCTCATGTTGGATTATGTACGCTTACCTATCTTTTTGAAGGAGCGGTTGAACATAGAGATAGCACTGGAGCATATCGGGTAATTCAAGCCGGTGACGTGGGTTTAATGACTGCTGGACGAGGGGTAGCCCATACAGAAAGAACCCCGGAAGAGCTTAGAAAAGTCAATAACCGAAAAATGCATGGCTACCAAATTTGGTTGGCTCTCCCAACTCACTTAGAAGAAATGGAACCTCGGTTTGATTACGTTGCAAACGACGATCATCCGAAGTGGAAAGAAAGAGGACTTGAGCTAAAACTACTTGCCGGAAACGGATTCAATCGAACCTCTGCCCTCCCCGTTCATTCCGAATTGTTTCTGGTTGAACTTAAGGCAATCGAGTCAACTTCTCTCAATTTAAGCGATTGCGATTTGACAGGAGAAATAGGAATCATTGTCATTTCAGGGGCGATACAGTTGGAATCGGAAACTATTAACCAGAACAACCTGCTTTATATGGAATCAGCCAAAAATGAAATTCAAATCGAGGCCAACAGTCACCTATTGTTGCTCGGTGGTGAGCCTTTTCCTGAAGAACGATTTCTGCTCTGGAATTTCGTTTCTTCTTCAAAAGAAAGGTTAGAAAAGGCCAGAAAAGATTGGATAAATAAAGAGTTTCCTGCAATACCAGGAGATAATACCTACGTTCCTTTTCCAACCTAAGAAATGGAATTAAACAAATTTTAGTTCAATTTGTCTGGTTAGCTGTGGAATATCCAAATCAAATTCCGCTATTTTGAAGCAATGAATTTTTACGACTTAGAAGTTAAAGACCCGGGTGGCAACCTTATTAAAATGAAGTCTTACAAGGGAAATGTTATCCTGGTGATAAACACAGCAACCCAGTGTGGTTTAACACCGCAATTCACGGGATTAGAGCAATTGCATCAATCCTATAAGGAAAAGGGATTGGTAGTTTTAGGATTTCCGTGCAATCAATTTGCAAATCAGGAACCGGAAAGCAATGAATCTATGGAACAGACCTGCATGAAGAACCACGGGGTTACTTTTCAGCTTACGGAGAAAATTAAGGTCAATGGGCCAAATACCCATCCTGTTTTTAAATTCCTTAAAAAGAACTTAAGCGGCACATTGGGGTCTTCGATTAAATGGAACTTTACTAAGTTTCTGGTTTCGAGCGATGGCACCCCAATAAAGCGCTATTCTCCGAGGACCAAACCTGAAAAACTGGAAGAAGACATTTTAGTATTACTCCCGCAATAAGAACTACAAAAAAAGGAGCTATTAAAGAATAATGTGGGTTAAAGAAACTGCCCTATAAAAAGAAACGTCATTCCTGCGTCCGCGTGTTGCTGAAGCTTTTGCGGAAGCATAAAGCAGGAATCTAGAAATAACACTAGATTAGTTTCACTGAGCTCCTTCATCGGTTCCTTGTCAAGCAAGGAACCGACGGCTATTCTCACATTATCCTTAAACTGTGCAAAAAAAAGCGGATCAATAAGAATTAACCCGCCTTTCGACCATGATAACTGAGGCTATCAACCCATTTTCATTTGTTATTTCAGCATAATTGGAGAAACTACTCTGCCTTCCGCATTAGAAACAACCACATAATACATTCCAGGGGGAAGTGCATTTAAATTCAATTGTGTATTTAGTTCAATAATTTCATTTGAAAACTGCACCTTACCATCAACACTTAACACCTCAGCTTTCATACCCGCCTTTACTTCATTAAGTTGTACAGAAATAAGCCCATTGCTAGGGTTTGGATAAACCGTCAGATCAATATTATTTGCTCGTTGAGCTATAGTTTTAATACCAACAGCGGTTGTCTCACCAACCTTTAGATCCTGATCTTCTTTGGTTTGGTAAGCATGCTCCTTAAGTGTAATTGTATAATCCGTACTTCCGCTTACCTCCAATTTCATCCAACCATACTTGTACTTTCCACCAGGCATAATTAGGCGATACCCAACGTATTGCTCTCCTGCTCCATGGAAGTTAGAATTATAGACATCGCCTAATACCGGATATTTTGAACTCCAATTGCCAACCTTACTTGAGACATCATCACCGGCCTTCATTTTATTTAAGTAGTCTCCACCAACCTGGCTTCTTCCCAACACTTTATCATAAATAAATTCAATTTTAGGGCTGTTGTCATCAATTTGATTAAAATTCAGATTCCAAATGTTAAATGACATGTACATCAAATGAGAAACATAAAAATCATCGGTACCATCTTCGTCAATATCGACATACAGGCTATTTAGCTTGGTTGAGTTTGATCCATCGGTCCCGACATGTTTCATATTAGCACCAAAAACTACATGTTTAATTTGTGCGTTCAACTGAGTTGATCCTATGGTCAGGACAGCAAATAATAAGAGTAGATTATTTCTTTTCATAACAATAAATTTTTAAGATTAAGATTCAAAGCTATTTCCCATTTATTGGGCTGTAAATAGCTGATTTGTCACATAAATAGGCTGCTTCATTGGTTTAAGTGAGGGGTTTGTTTGCCTGGAATATTGCTCAATCTTCTAAATTTTCCCTTAATCGGTTTAAGGAAAAATTAATTCTCTTTTGTCACTGTTTTAGCTTTAAGTACAGAAAAGGTTGAGCCACAAAAAGAGAATGAGGTTTTACAAAACCGGCTTTTGAAAACCTAAAAACAAAAGCCAACTTTGATACACTAATCACCTTTTTCTTGGATTTAACACCAAATTGAAATGAAGGTTATACTCTATGCAAGTAGAATCATTATAATTCTATTAATCGTTGGAGTTGGTCTGTGGTTTTGGGACTCCTATTCCATTGCGAAAACTAAGCAGGCTGCCGAATCAAACCTTGCCTTGGAAGAAATTAAGCACAACATCCAAAACAATTCACAATGCTACAACCTTATCAAACAAGTTCATTTCGATTCCAGGGATAGACTTTATATGGTTAAGACCAGTAACAATGGAAGTATTGATACCATCAGCAGCTATACCGGCGTGGCAGGTGGTCATACCAAAGAATTCCCCAACAACGCCATCGATTTCTACAATGAATCTAAGGTCGATATTAACATGCGGGTCGCTCTCCAGCCCAGTGAATCGTATTACCAAAAGAAAGCTCCTATAAGCTGGGTGGACAGTAGTTTAATGAGCTCTATTGTTGATACTAGCAGAAAGTTTGTTATCGGAGATACCAATTCAATTCAAAAGTTCATTGAAACCTCTTATCAATCGAAGGGAATAGCTGTTACCGGTTGGCAGGTTGAGGATAATACTGGAAAGGTAATTTATTCTAAACCAGCTCATTTAGCAGCTTCTGAAACCTTGGATGAGGTAATACTATTTTCAGATTTTACTTACCAGGCCAATGGCAGTTACCTGCTTCGGGTTGAAACAGACAAAAATCAGCTCATCTGGTCATGGGTAAAAAAATGGGAATTCCTGTTGGCACTAGGCTTCATTGCTCTTTGCGCACTGTTGCTTTTCTCTGTTGAGCGAAATGTTCGAAAAGAAAAGAGACTGAACGAATCACAGCAGGCTATGCTTAACCATGTTAGCCATGAAATCAATACTCAAGTTGCCAAAATACTGTTATCGGTAGAACGAATCAAGGATAATTCTGAGGAAGCTAAACAACACCCCTATTTCAACATCATTGAAAAAGCATCGAACGGATTGAGCAATGGATTGAATTCCTTTCTTGTTTCAGGTGGAATTGATGCCAAAGCATATTCCAGGGGAAAGACCGATGTTAATGTAAAAACCATCCTGGAAGAAGTCATACAAAACATCAATCCTAAGGCTAAGTCCCTGAATAAAGTGCTGGAAACCAATTTGGACAACCTGCTTCATGTTCGGTTTAACCCAACTCACCTTACACAAGTACTTTCAAACATCATTGATAATGCGGTGAAGTACGGAGGGAATAAGATTAAGATCGCAACTCGGAAAAACGGAAAGTCTGCGCTGATCCGAATTTCTGATAATGGAAAGGGGCTGGATCCTAAATACCTGAAGCAGATTTTTGATCCTTATTTTAGAATGGATGCAACACAAGCCAATGGGTTTGGAGTGGGCCTTAGCTATTGCAAGGCGGTTATAAAAGCTAATTCCGGAAAAATTTACGCCGAAAACCTGCCCGATGGCAATGGATTTATGATTCAACTTGAAATAAACAGATAAATGACAGTAGAGCGCCAGTTGGTATTGTTTGCAGAAGATGATCCGGATATTCGGGCAATTACAAGGGATTTTTTGATTGAAAAGGGATTGCACGTGGTTTGTGCAGCCGATGGTCAGGACGCAGCAAATTGGTTGGATAAAAAAAGATTTGACCTCTTTATATTAGACATTATGCTCCCGGGATTAAGTGGTTTTGAATTGGCTGAAAAGATTAGAAAATCGAAGAATACTACCCCCATTATATTCCTGACTGCATTAAATAGCCTAGAAAACAAGTTAACCGCCTTTGACCTCCACGCAGATGACTACCTGACTAAACCATTCGAATTAAAAGAACTTTACGCCCGAATTCAGTCTGTACTTAGAAGGACCGATCTGCTAAGATTGTCTGAAGAAAATAGCGTTGTTAAATTATTTGATTTTGAACTGGATAAACAAACTGACATTTTAAGCTATCCAAATGGGTTAATTCAACTAAAACCTATCGAGTCAAAACTACTTCAGCTCTTCTTTTCTAAGGTGAATTCTGTATTTCCAAAGCAATTTCTTATGGAACAAATTTGGAAAAGCACCTCTCCGGCAGCGGTTAAAAACCTGGATGTGCAAATCCATCACTTGAGAAAAAAACTGGCTCCTTTTTCTTCCATTGAATTAACAACGATTCGCGGTATTGGCTATCGCCTTGATTCTTCTTACCCGTAACAGAAGAAATTCTAATTCTTACAACCTGATCTTTTTCGGGTATCCACCAGGCTTACTATTCTCCATTTACCTTCATACTTAACCAGCTGAAAAGCATCTACTCCACAGTGCGAAAATTTATCGCCCACATAAAAAGAATATTCTGTCCATACCTGGGCAATAGAACCATCTACAAATACCAGAATATTATATAGCTTCTCGTCCCATACTTGATCATGATGAGTTCCAACAGCAACTAAAAATTCAACCAGACTACCCTCTTTAACCATTTTAGTTCCATCTTTTTTGGTATAAGTAGATAATAGCTGAACCTCATCAGCAAATGCATCGTGCACCATCGCGCTATCGCTTTGTCGCATACCATCAAACAGCTTATTAACCACCTTGATCACAGCTGTGCTATCAGAAGGTTTTACTTGATGTTGTGCGTGGGCTAACAATTGACCTGATAAAAATAAAATAAGTCCGAAAATCTTAAATGTGTTCATACCATAAAAGTATGATGAGCAAGAACGTACTACAGGAAAATGGGATTAGCGGTAAATCAATTCCCTGGATGCTCTCAATTTTGGTTGATACCAATGTTTAAGGTTAAAATATGCCATGGGGTAATGACCGTATTTAGGGTCCTCCAGTACCAAATTTTGAAATTGTTCGGAGAAATCACGAACCAAAGGCTCAACCTCATAAAATCTACCATCTTTCAACTTAGCAAGCAATCGAAAAAACAGTTCTTCTCCCCTTCCCCAAAAATTCAAATTCTGCAACCGCTTTTTGGTAGATGGTAACAAATAGGAAAGTAACCGATAATTGCCCAGCTCATAGTGATTCAAAAGATTAAGAATCTCAAGACTGGCCTGAATATCAATACGGTACTTGATTCCATCGTATTGCATGTTTTGATTAATCCACCTGGAAGCTTCTTTGTATTGGCGGTTTCCAAAGTAGGCCAATGCCACTCGATAGTACTTGGATTGTACATTCACGTTGTGAATTTTGGTTATCATAGGTTCTAAATCAGGCAATACCTTTTGAACTTGAAGCACAGCTCGCTGAAATTCACCCTGATGAATATACATCTCCAATTCCTGAAAATTGGCGTTTTCGAAAATCAATAGCTGAAGTTCTTTATCGTCGGTAGCAAGGCCTTCAAGACTTCTAATCGTTTCCAACACCTCCTTAACCCTTTCAAATTCTCCAAGTAGGTTAAGAATGATCACCTGAAGGTTCAGAAACCTGGCATAATTGCGCGTGTGGATTGATTTTAATTCATTACGACTTTCATACAATTCGCCCAAAATGGAAATCACTCTAATGGCCTTATTCGCCTTTCCTGCCATCATATAACAACGCGCCAGCTCATGGCAAATCTGGTGGGCTTTATAAGAATTATGAAAACGTGATAGATTCTTGAACAAACTTTCCCCTTCCTTAATTAAAGGTTCAATCGATGTTGGATTCCTGGAGATTCTTCCTTCTCGTTTAAAAACTTCGTAAGAGAGCTTGTGAAATTCACTTATCCGAAAGAGGTAATCCCTCAATAGGGCAAGTTCATTCCTTTTTTGATTGATGTTTTGAAGTTCAATATCATTTTGCTTTCTCTTAACACGAACCTGTAATAAGTACTCTTGTTTTTCAAACACATCTTCAAGCAAGTAATACTCTTCGTAATTCAGGGCAACATGTTCTGCCTTTACCAGTCTTTTCCATGCCTGATCAAACAATGCTTTCTTCAGAAGAATTTCAGAATCAATTAGGTATTGAAACAATTGAATCCTCGCTCCACCTTGTGCGTTTTTAGCACGAAGAGACTCCAATACGTAGTGATACAGCCTATTCTGCAAGTTACCATCGATCGAAAAGCCTAATCTTTTTTTAGATTTTCTAATAGCATCAAAAAGACGGGCAAACTTAGATTGATCATTTTGGCTGGAGTAGCGCGTTAAATACTGCTTGAAATAACGGCTTTCTGCAGTGGATAAACATAAGATTAATTCCTGTAATCTCTTGTTGAACATGAACTAAAAATAGCCTGTAAAAGCCCGCCTATTCTGGGTTGTTTTATAAATAGTCGTTTTTAAATATGGTACTTGCCATATCATTTTATAGACAACCGACAGCACACTCCTCCGTCAGGTTAACAGAGATATGTTTTACTTAAAATTTATAATGATGATACAGATAATTTTAAAAGGATTAAAAGTGGTTTCAGGAGGGCTTTTTTGCTTATTTATGACTTTCTCGGCCACAGGACAAACATGGGTTACCGCAGGAACAGATGCTGCAGGAGATGCCCAGGCATCTGGATTGGATGCCCTAAAACTGGAATATGCTTATGACAAGAGTACGGACAAAATAATGCTTAGGGTAACGGTAAGCGATTTATTGCCTTTTGCTGCGTCTCCCTCGGCAGACTTTAGTTTCTTTTTCCCAGATGGTGTCGATGGTGGAGAACCCACAGGAACACATTGGACGGCACCTGCCGTACCCGTACATAAAACCATAACTATGTATGCCGACAAAAGTGGCTCTGCCCCTTCTAACTATACCTGGACCTCATTTCCACGTACAATAGCGCTTGCGGGAGGCAGTAAAAAAGTGCTGTGTAGCGGTTGCATTTCTATTGAAACCAAAACAGCACAAAATCAGCTTATTTATACACTGGACAGAAAAAGCCTGATTACCGATGCGGAACTTGGGAGTGATAAAAAGGTGACGTTAACCGTTGTTGCCAATGTGGGGCACGACATAGGATGGGATGATAATCTTACTAAAAATGGTAGTATGACCATTGATGTAAGTACTGATCAGAATGTGGGTATTAAACAGTCCACTCAACCGCAGCAGTATCATTCGGTTTACCCCAATCCAAATCATGGATATGTAACCGTTAATTCAAATGAATCGGAAACCATAGAATTGTATTCCGTTCAGGGTGCAAAGCTTATGGAGTGGAATAAGAACCAGGGAGAACAAGTATTTGATTTAACTCAGTATGAAACCGGTGTTTATTTTTTAAGAGCCAGTTCATCCAATGGTGATCTACTCTGGACTCAGAAGATTACTATTAACTAGCGGGTAGGTTCATAAGAAGCAAACGACATTAATTAAAAGACTGCCATTTGGCGGTCTTTTTTATACGGTAGTATTATTAACCCACATCATTCTACAACACCATAGTTTTTTATCGCTGGAAACTAGGACTGAAAAAGAATAAAGGACAGGCTTAAAATTGAAACGCCGAGCCATAAGGTTGATCCAAAAACCAGGGGTTGCCACCCGGCTTCTTTTATCCTTTTAATTGACAATCCCGAACCAACCAAGAACAAGGTTAAGACAAGCAGTTTTTTAGAAAGAAATGGAATCCAATGGGACAATAATCCTGAGAATGGCCAATAGCTGTTAATTACAATAACCACTACAAACAGGACAATGAACCAGGGAATTTTCACCTTGTTGTTTTCTCCCTTAAACATAATCACAGTCAGCAAGGAAAGAGGGATAATCCACAGTACACGGGCCAATTTAACCGTAGTTGCCACCTTAAGCGCTTCATCGCCGTAAGTCAGAGCGGCTCCCACAACCGATGACGTATCATGTATAGCTATGGCACTCCAGAGTCCAAATTGGTGTTGAGTAAGATTGAAAAAGGTTCCAACGGGTGGAAATACAAGCAGAGCTAACGAATTGAGTAAAAAAACTACACCTAATGCTATACTAATTTGCTTTTCATTGGCCTTAATTAATGGAGCAATGGCAGCAATGGCACTGCCCCCACAGATTGCCGTTCCACTTGAGATTAAATGCCCTGTGTTTCGGTCTATTTTCAACAGCTTATACAACAGGTACCCTCCAATCAAAACAAACGCAATAGAAGTAACGGTTAGCAGTAATCCATTCTTTCCGGCATTCAATGTTTCAACCAGATTCATTCCAAAGCCCAAGCCAACCACGGCTATTTTCAACATCCAGTTAATCCATAGCTTATTGTACTTAATAAAAGGATGATCCAGGGTACTGGCAAACACTAATCCTCCAACCAATGCCATGGGAGCAGTTATTGGCAAGAAGGCTATAAGCACGAGGCAGCCAATAAAAAGTGCTTTTTTCAGATTGTCCATGAATTGATATGCAAATGGATGAAAAGCCAAAGTAAAAAGAATAATGGTTTAAAAAATAATTGCAACCTTTCAACTTCCATTACTGTCTAATGGATTAAAAATTTAAATTATGGATCACATAGGCCCCGCAATTATTTTATCAGTAATGTTCCTTGGCACTGCCCTGGTAACATTTGTTTTTGCCTCATTTCGCTTAAGGAGAAAAATTCTGGAAGCAGGCAAATTGGAAATAGAACCCGAACAAATTAAAGCTCTCTATCATGTATCGCAGAATAAACTTAGCCCACTTAAATGGGGATTGGTTGGATTATTTGCCGGAATGGGATTAATAGTAATTCAGTTTTTACCGTTCGACGCCAATACTACCTTGCCCTGGGGAATCGAAATCACGTGTATTGCAATTGGCTTTTTAATTTACTATTTCGTTGCAAAAAATATGTCTTCTGAGGCTTAATCCAAACCAATTCAACGGTTAGGTGAGCATGGAAGATAGTATCCTGATTGGAAAAATTCTGGATGGCGATTTAAGGTCGTTTAAAATTCTGGTGGAACAGAACGAACGACTGGTGTTTCATGTTGTTGGGAAATTGATTGGAGAACCACGCGAAGAAATAGAGGATCTTTGTCAGGAGGTATTCTTACTGGTATTCAAACAATTACCTAAGTTTAAAGAACAGTCCAAGCTTTCGACATGGATTGCCAAAATTGCCTTCAATACTACCATAAATCATCTAAAAAAGAAGAAAATTAAACTCACCCATTCAGAATTGGAGAACATAGATTTCCAAACCCCTGAATCCCTCATTATTCTAAATGACCAAAAGGAATTTTTGCGAACGCAGATTAATCAGCTTCCAAAGCAATATGGTCTGGTTATCACCCTGTTCCATTTAAATGAAATGAGCTATCCTGAAATTGTTGAAATAACCAACTGGCCCATAGGTACGGTAAAAAACTACCTCTATAGAGCCCGAAAACTATTAAAGGAAAAACTTGTAAAACACTCAAATCTTAATCTTAGAATCCATGAAGAAAATTAGTGATCAAGAAATTCAAAATTTATTGGATAGTGATCTAAACTCTCCGATAAGTTCGGGAAATGAAGAGACGAAGAATGAGGTAAAAGCCTATCGAATAGTATATCAGCAGTTGGAAAAAGACTCAACGCAAGTTCCACTTCATTTTTCTTCGTTAATAGCGAAACAAGTATTTATAGAAAATGAAAAACGATCGGCGATAAAGCATAGGTGGTATAGCCTTGGGGTTGTTATTCTGGTGATAGGATTAACTTCCGTTGCTTTTAGTCTGTTTCAGGTAAATATCAATTTCAATTGGTACGATATAATGGTCAGTAACATTAAGCTGTTGGCAGGAATAACCGTAATTTCCGGGTTGGTTCTGCTGATAGATCGTATGATTTTGAACCGAGCTGGACTTTAGCCTAGTGACTTAAGAAAGATCCAATACCGTTTTCCAAATTGTTCAAACTCCCAGTGTTTTACAAATCCTAAGCTAGCATAAAGGTTCTGAGCCTTTACCATCATTTCCGAAGTATGCAAGGCAATGGTCTTTTCTCCAGTTTTCCTGGCTTCGAGGAGACACAAATTGGTTAACTGCCGGGCAATTCCTCTTCCCTGATACTCTGGGTGAACTCCCAGAAATCGAATATAACTCCAAGCCTTATCATATAGTTCGGTTGGATTTCCATTGGGAATTAAATAGATCATCCCAACAACCTGGTCTTCAGCTTCGCATATATAAGTGGTTCCAGAGTAAAAAGCCGATTTGGTTTCTTCTACATTCGATAGGTGTCCATTTAGTTTATTCCAATTTTCCTGTGTTAAAACCGTTTTGAATTCACCGTAAGAAAGCTGTCCCAATTCGTTGAGTTGCGGAATATCTCGCTCCTCTCCTAGCCTATATATCAACTGAGTTTTCATAAAAACGTTAGTTCTGTTTTATCAACGCGCTCAAAAATATTTTAAAAAAATATGTGAAATTGAATGGTATAAATGAATCAAATACTTTTACTTTGTATTTCAAAGTACTTTTTATTATGGAATCAGAAAACAAAGAAACACATTTAGAAGACCTCTCTGAAATTCGTTCCATGATGGAACGCTCCAGCACCTTTATTTCATTGAGTGGCCTTTCGGGAATTGTGGCAGGATTAATAGCATTAGTGGGTTCAGGACTTGCCTATTATCGCTTAGAATCATTCTACCGCAGTACAGAATCCCTGGAAATCCCTTTTGCTAACCTCTACGATATTCGTACAGAGCTCATAACGGATTTTATTTTGATTGCGTGTGTTGTTCTTGTAAGCGCCATTGTATTTGGCCTGATTCTTACCGCCAGGCAAGCTCGGAAAAAGGGACAACAGTTGTGGGGATCTACCAGTAAAAGGCTTTTCTTAAACCTGGCTATTCCTTTGATTACCGGTGGTATTTTCTGCCTTATTCTAATTCATCATGGAATATACGGCATTGCTGCTCCGGCCTCACTTATGTTTTACGGACTCGCCCTGGTTAATGCCAGTAAATATACCCTTAGAGACATCCGAATGCTGGGCTACATAGAAATTGCATTAGGCTTGCTTGCTTCCTTTTTTATTGGAAATGGTTTGTTGTTTTGGGCAATTGGTTTTGGGGTTATGCACATTGTTTACGGAACCATTATGTATTTTAAATACGACAAAAACGCTTAGTTTTCTCGAATGGCTAACGACGGAATAATAGCAAACCTGAATAAGGCATTTGAAAACAGAATTCGATTGGGAATTATGTCTATTCTTATGGTTAACGACGTGGTAGATTTTAAGCAATTGAAAGAAATGCTTCAAACCACAGACGGAAATATTGCCAGCCATATCAATACACTGGAGAAGAAAGGTTACGTGGCCATTACCAAACAGTTTATTGATAAAAAACCGAACACCTCCTACTCTGCTACTAAAGCAGGAAAAAATGCATTTAAATCACATCTTAACGCACTTGAAAAATTAATTAAACATAAATAGCTCTTTTTTTAATTATCTACTTTGTATTTCAAAGTACTTTATAAATAATTATGATAAACTCACGTCCTCTTAAAATTGTCTTTCTTCTAGTCGGTGCCTTATTGTTTAACTATTTATTCTGGGGACACCCGCCAGGAGTTAACCTCACCTTGTTTTCTACCTACCTCCTGGTAATTGTAGTGCTGTTTCACCGAAAATCATTAAGCAGAATTCCAGTATTAGCCAGTATTGCAGCGGTTTTAATCACGAGCCTGGCTTTTACCTACCACGGTTCGGGATATACTTTTGTTATTCACTTTGTTTCCATTTTTATTCTTGTTGGTTTCATCAACCAACAAGGGTTGCGGTCTATCCCCTTTGCTCTACCAACCGCGCTGGTGAATTTTTGGCTGTTACCGTCAAAATTCGTAAAGGCAATTAAAGAAATGGAGACTAAATCGTTTCGTATTTCCAGTGTCTTTCGTTTTATTAGAATCGCAGTAATTCCGGTTGTTCTTCTTCTGGTTTTCGTTTTTATCTTCAGTGTTGCCAATCCCATTTTCGAAGGGTTCATTGTAGATATAAGCGAGTGGTTTTATGACCTTATGATCACGCTCTTCGACGAAGAAACCATTTTTCGCTCCCTTTTTATACTATGGGGAACCAGCCTGGTCGCCTGGGTACTAATAAAGAACGATGTAGGTGGGTTTGCCAGCCGTGAGTCAAAACTTAGCGAGTGGATAACCAGAACCCGTAAACCAAGAGCAATTCGTCACCAGACTTCAAATGTTTTGCGCAGTACCTATTCCCTACCCAAACGAAATCCATTAGGTCTGAAAAATGAATACCGATCTGCCCTGATTCTTCTGGTATGTGTGAATCTGCTCATAGCCATTGTCAATGGTATTGATATCAATTGGATCTGGTTTGGTTTTGAGTACGATGGTGAAATGAGCCTATCCAATTTTGTGCATGAAGGGACCTTCTTTCTCATTCTGAGCATATTTCTTTCCATGGCTATCATGCTCTACTATTTCCGAAAAAATCAGAATTTTTATTACAAGCGAAAGTTCCTGTTGGTACTCGCTAGCATTTGGATTGCTCAAAATGCGATTATGGTAATTTCAGTTGCGCTAAGGAATATCCATTATATCGAATACTACGGACTGGCTTATAAACGCATTGGTGTTTTCTTCTTCCTGGCTGCTACTCTATTTGGATTATTGACCCTTACAATCAAAATTCATAAGCGCAAATCGGGGTTCTACTTGTGGCGGGTAAATGCCTGGAGTGTTCTTGCGGTTCTGGTTATTTCAAGTTCCATCTATTGGGATGGTATCATCGCCAAATACAACCTGGAGCATCAATCGGTTACCGTGTTGGACGAAAGTTTCCTTTTCTCACTTTCTAACGGGGTCTTACCCTTGCTCGATTCAGAACTGCGTAGCTATTCGAGTAAAAAAATGCTCGATAGCAACACTTCCCGCTTTGTTTACAACTATGAGGCTCTTTCGTGGCAATCCTGGAACTATGTCGATTATCAAGCATTTAATTACTTAAAAAATAATAATCATGAAAACCGCTAAAACAGAAAAACAATTAAAAGTTAGAATACAACTGGGTATTCTCATTTTTATGGGAGGATTAATTGTTTCAGGAATAACTGCTTTTCCACTGGAAACCGAATTAAGTATTGCTATTCATGTATTTCCACCCTATACGGAATTTGGAAAATGGATTTATCAGGTATATCAGGCCTTGGCCCATACCAACCAACAATACCCCTTTATGGCTTATGGAACTGACTGGCTGGCCTTTGCTCACCTGGTTATTGCCGTTGTATTCTATGGTCCGCTAAAGGATCCCATACGAAATATTTGGGTTATAGACTTCGGACTCATTGCCTGTGTCATGATCTTCCCATTGGCTCTTATTGCAGGTCCTATTCGCGAAATTCCATTCTTTCATCAATTGATCGATTGTGCTTTTGGAGTAATTGGTGGGTTGGTTTTGCTTGATGTGAAACGAAACATCAAAAGATTAGAATCATTTAATACACCAAGTCATTAAAATAAAAAGCATGAAGACTACAACCCTAAAATCGTTTATCGGTCCCACCATCTTTAGCATTGCCATGGGGTTTATGGAGGCTGCTATAGTCGTCTATCTGCGTGAGTTGTACTACCCCATTGGGTTTGACTTTCCCATCCAACCAGTACAGCCAATGACCACTACCATTCTTCAAACGGAGGTGTTTCGCGAGTTCTGCACCATAGTTATGCTGTTGTATATGGGCTACATCCATGGAAAATCAAAACAAGAACAGTTTGCCTACTTCCTCTACTGTTTTGCCATTTGGGACATATTCTACTATGTCTTTTTATTCCTAACTATCGATTGGCCAGCCTCTTTATTCACCTGGGATTTATTGTTTCTAATTCCCGTGCCCTGGATTGGCCCGGTTTGGAGTCCGGTACTCATATCATTATTAATGATTGCTCTAAGCTTTGTACTCGTTCGTGCTAGTCACCTGGGGCGTAAAGTTCGGTTAACCCAGTTCGATTGGGCGCTGCTGATTATAGGTTCAATCACCATAATTATCTCCTGGACTATGGATTATATGACATTCATTTACGGACAGTTTGGAAACCTGAATTTCTTCGCTGTTTCCGAACAGGAACTGAACGTGGTTAATGAAAGCTATGTACCTCAACACTTTCCCTGGATCATATTTTTTACCGGAGTGGCAATGATTCTTGCCGCCATTGTCCATTTTGCTGCTAATGCATTCATAAACCCCGCGCTAATTCATAAACAACAAATTAATTCATCGAAATAAAATGAAAAAGATCGTCACTCTTATTTTTAGACTATACTGCATTACAAGGCAACTTAGGCAAGTGTTTTTGTTGCTTTTAGCAATGGTTTTCTTTTTTTCAAATGCTAATAAAGCACAGAATATAACTGCCTTTAATCAAATGCAATATAAAGCACCAAAAAACCTAAACTACCTGACCTACAGTATTTCTAAAGAAGAATTGAGCCAAATTTCAGAGCAGGTTTTAAAAACAATGGAACGCCCGCTTTGGGAAGATTACCAAGCTAGTTTCAGACGTTTTATGTTTACTGATGCTGGCATGGGAACTTCTGAGCTTGGAATTCCTTATAGAATGTTACTCAAAGAAAAATTAGGAAGTGCACTAGATTCAACTCGATTCAACACATGGACATTTGTAAGAGGAAAAGTTCGCGAGGTTAAAACAACATTAGGAAGAAACTCCTATATATCACATCGGGTTTGGTACAATGATCTAAATCCTATTTTATCCGTATCCTACAACAAAAATGGAGTAATAACTCAATATTATTGGATTACATACAAAAATAAAATGCCACACAGAGTTATTCGATTTAGTGATAATATGAATCGGGTGTCTCATATTTCTCTGTTCGATTACTCACGTTTGGGGCTAACTAAGGCCAATTATGGTTTCGATGGCCAAACAGGAAAACTAACAGGATACAGCTTTGATGCACATGGTATAATTTATAGCTTGGGCATAGAAACCGGACATTTGCGTACCAGGAACGGTCAACTAGCCAATTATAAAGAGCCTATAAAGGTTCCATGGCCCTATCGCATTGCTTCACACGAAAAATACGGATTAGGAACGTTAAGCCCTAAGCCAAATTTTGAAAAGTTTCTTCCAGTGAACGGGAACCACCCTTTACCTCCCGAGCATATAGACCAATATAAATACCCTACACCGGATAATGTTGTTTCTCTTGGGCGTGCTGGTATTAGAAGCAGAAATACCCATAGGTCACCTTTCCAAAGCGAACAACGAACGGTGAAATACAGCGAAAATCATATGGAAACGCATGACCTTACTTCACCCAATGCAAAATATCTCAATGATCAGCCTCCCTTTGTAAAAATTTATTACAAATATGTATACTCAGACAATTTGATTCGTGAGATCTACAAAGTCAATGATGGTAATAAATGGATCATGATGCGGTTCTGGTATAATAAAAAACAACAACCTGTTGTAAGTGTTCTGTATTTTCCTAATGGAGTAATTCGTGAGGCAAGTTACGCCCAATACCAGAAAGAGAATATCTTGCGAATTCTAGAGTATTATCGGTTTGAATCTGAAAATCCAGGGCCATTGCATCATTCTGGTGTTTGGTTGTACGATTACACTGGTTCTGGTAATGTTCGAAATATATATCGATTTACAGGTCGAGACGGCAAGTTAGCCTCTGTTTGGTTCGACTTACATGGAATTCAATTTGAATATTCTCCTAGCTCACAATCATTTTCCCCCTGGAGAGAAAAATTGGACATTCCTTGGCATTTACGGAAAAATAAAAACGGTAAGTACACCTTGCAACCAGGCCACCGCTAGCATAATGAACCTTATCCTAAAAATAGTTTTAATTCCATTATCATGAAAAAGCAATTGGTACTCATTCATATTTTTCTGATTTTTCCCTATTTCGTTTATTGTGGACCATTTGACAATATGGGCCCCTACGATGGAATCGGGTTTGCAACGCTAATTCTAAGCTACTTTGGTTTAATTCTCCTGATCATATGCCTTGTGGTCATGGTTATTTATGCTTTGATCCGAAAAACAAGGATTCAGGATTTCCTCATTTACGCTGTAAAATTCAGTGTGGGCTTCATAGTACTTTTCTACACCCTTCTGCTGAGTTTTCTCTATTGGTCGGCCTACGAAACAGATTCACCAAGGAGGGAAAGTATGCAAGCCGTAGAACAGATCTGTATCAAACATGGACTTACGGATTACCGGATCAATGATTCTCATTATTATTTTGACAATTGCGCCCATAGGGGAGAAATTATCTTTTTCAGTAACCCATTGGATAGCTCGGTTCAAAACGAATTAAAGAAACTAGGTAACGTTACTTTGGATAGTTTAGAAAACCAGAATGCTGAGAAGTATTGGTGTTATTGAATAACATAACTCGATATTCAAAACGCCTTAATCATTTCATTGGCCTTTTCGATCAGCTTGTTGAGTAAAGTAATGATCACCTCAATGCTATACCCGCAAGTAAAATAAAGCAGGTAGGTTTGGCCTTTTGGGCCAATAATTTGTCCTTCCGTTGAGGTACCCAGAATATTCAATAGAACAAAACATACCACAAGGGTGGTAGCCATACGCGCGAGAAATCGTGCAACTTTATCCTTTGATGTACTACCCTGAATAATTTTAATGGTATAGAAGAGAATGGTTCCTGAGAAACCAATGATATACAACAGGCTTTCTTCATTCCAGATGGTCTCAGAATCACGATGATCCCATATAAGCCGAGCTATATAGCTGCCAATAACCAGGTAAGAAATACCTGAAAGAAGGTTTGGAAACAACACCTTTCTTTTATAGCTTGATTCAAGGAGAATGGTTTTCTTTTGTATTTCAAGCAATTCCTTGTGGCTCTTTCCTTCCAATGAAGCTAACAGCGCAAAACACTGATCCAGAATATCATTAAACTGAAAGTTCTTTAAGCCAAAGAGTCGAAGTACACCAAATATAAAACGCCTAAAGGCGCTTTGCTTTTGAATTTTATTTGCAATGGCTTCCAAATCCTGCTGGATTCGCTCTTCCAGGCTTGGGGTTTTATTTTCTTCCATAATCAATACCTATTACGAGTAAGTCACAATTCCACAGTTGGACCAGGAAGTCAAATTGTCAAATACTTCCTTGTTCTTTCTCCTGGATTTAATTCGTTCCAATGCCTTAAACTCAACCTCACGATTGTCGAAGTACTTTCTGGTTACCCCCGGATAAGTTTGTTCCAGGCTTTGCTGGCTTGGCATAGGACCATCACCCAAATGAAATACCATTTCTACTTTTACAGGTCCGGCAGGATCATTGGCCACTTTATCATAGCCATTAAAAGCATGCTTCCTGAAATTCGTAAACTTGATCACCTGCCCAGGAATGTTCTTGGCTTTGGGGTTTTTATTCGCTGCACTCCCCAGGGAAGAATAAAACCGAATATCTATGTAAGAAGGCGATTTCATTCGAATGGTTTTGGTACCGGTGTACTGGTTGTTCTGGAAAGCATCGAACATCTGTCGCATTTTTTGTCTAAGAGCCTTGGAATCCTTTTTCATTTGAGCCGCTACTACCAACTTATAATACAACCAACCCTTCCAGTTAGGAACCACCTTTGGAGGTCGGTAAGCCAGGTCATGGCCCGAGCGGTTTACCGCTGCAATGTGTCGTTCAAAAAGATCCTCCGAAATGGTCAGGATATTCTGATGATTGGAAATGCACGTTACCTTTAATTTTGCTTCCCTACCGGCATTTACCTCATTGGTTGTGTCCACCAATTGTTTTATTTGAGCATCGAATTCCCCATCAAGAGCAGCTAAATAATCCGGATGTCCGGGAGTACCGGATAATTTCAGGTACTGAACATTAAAATACTTTACTCCCTTAAAAATATACTTCCCGTGATTATCTGCCTTGACAAATTCTCCCCAGGTTTCCGCAATAGATTTACCCGGAGCCTGGTATAAGGGTGAACCGGAAACCAGGCTAAGATGAATCCCCAGGTCCAATTGCTTTCCGCCAGGAACGGCATCGTACAATGCATTTAAACTATCCTTCAGTTTACTGCGGTCGAAATTGGAAAATACATGAACCGAATTAATATTACCTTCCCTAACATGATGAATAATACCCTTATTGACAAAGTCAATTGGACCATAATCGTCTGCAGTTAAAATAAATCTTACATTGTTTTGAGCCATGGGTACTTGTATTTGATGATTTATAGAATAATGATTTTTATAATTTAGGTGACCTGACCAAAGATAATGGATCACCACTCGTAGGCAATAAGGGGAAACCCTCATTCTCACAATTCCATTCCGCCATAGGCAAATAATTCAGAAAATATTTTGCTAACTTGTCCCTTTTCGGTTTCCTCGTTCGTTGGTATAACAAATGAGACAATTATTAATAACTAAAACAAGAAATTATGAGTCGATTTATGTATTTATTTAGAGGAAGTGATGCCATGGCAGAAATGTCGCCTGAAGAAATGGAAGTACACATGGGAAAATGGAAAACCTGGATGGGTGGACTTGCACAAGAAGGTGTATTGGTAGACGGTTTACCACTAAATAAAGATGGTAAGCAAGTTTCTAATGGAGCACAAACGGTAATTGATGGCCCTTTTGCAGAAGGTAAAGAAATGGTTGGCGGATATTTGATCGTGAATGCGGACAACGAAAACGCCGCCGTAGAAATTGCCAAAGGGTGTCCCATCTTTGAAGGTCCTAATGGCAATGTAGAGGTAAGGGAAATAATGAGCATGTAATTTTATTAATCCTGTATAAATTTGGCTCATCCCGGCCTAACCGGGATGAGCCTTTTTTATGTCTAATAACACTTCTGTTTCTAATTCTATCGATCATATTTTTAGGTCTGAATACTCCAAACTGGTTTCAATTCTGGTTGGAAAATTTGGGGCCAATTGCATTGATGTAATTGAAGATGCTATACAAGAGGCGCTTTATAAGGCTATGAGAATGTGGTCTTACCAGGAATCTCCGAAAGATCCTGGAAAATGGCTCTATCGCGTTGCCCACAACCAGGTAATCGACACATTGCGAAGAAGCAATAAATCAGTAGAATACAATCCGGAATTGGAAAAAGGAGAGGAATCACCACATTCGATGAATGAACACTCCATAGATGACGATCAGTTGATGATGATTTTTGCCTGCTGCCATCCAAGTATGAAAGAGTCTGAACAAATTATGCTTAGCCTAAAACTACTCTGCGGATTTAGCAATAAGGAAATTGCCCGGGCGTTCATGAAAAACACAGAGGCTGTTAAAAAAGCCATTACACGAGCCAAGCAAAAGTTTAAGGAGGAAGTCGGAGAATTGCAGTTGCCCAACGAGGGCCAATTAATGGGTCGAGTTAGAGCGGTAATCAAGGTTATTTATTTAATCTTTAACAATGGCTATACGGCCGTTGAGGGTGAATCATTGCTTAAAAAAGATGTATGCGAAGACGCTATTCGCCTAGCATTAATCATACACCAAAAAGAAGGGTATAGTGCTCCCGAGTTAAAGGCACTTCTTTCGCTTATGCTATTCAATTTCTCCCGGTTTGATGCCCGGGTAAGCGATGAACTTGAATTACTTACTCTGGATAAGCAAGATAGGTCAAAATGGGATAAGGAATTGATGAATCGGGCGCACATTTTCTTTGGCCAATCTGCTTCTGGCCAATCATTTTCCAGGTACCATTTCGAATCGGCCATTGCCCGTGAGCATGCATTGGCACAATCGTTTGAAAATACCAATTGGAAACAAATCCTGGATTTGTACAACCTTATGAATCGCTATTACCCCTCTCCTACTGTGAGTTTAAATCGTATAGTAGCTATTGATCAGGCTGAAGGTGCTAAATCAGCGCTCAAACAGTTAAATAATCTCAATGGAAAAAACTACACGAATAATCATCTCTATTATGCAATTAAAGGTGACCTGGAAATTAAACTTAACAACAAGGGTGCAAAGGACAGTTTACTAAAAGCAATTGACTTAACAGATAACCTAAAGGAAAGGGGATTTCTAAAATCGAAATTAGCTTGTTTGCATTAACTTGATAATGAAACCATTATTCCTACAACCTTTTTTCAATTTGTATATTCGAAGCTCTAATTTCAGATTTATGCAAAGGTTTCTTCAGCTAATGGTTATATGCTCACTGTTGTCGGGTAACTTATTTGCCCAATTTGAAAGAATGGACTCTGCTTCACTTGATACCATTGAACAATTTATTCGTGACCAAAAAGCAGCAGAAAAAATTGTTGGCCTTTCGGTTGGAATTATACGAAACGGCGAAGTTGTATTACTTAAGGGATATGGGTACAGAGATTCCATTAATCAATTAAAAGCTGATGAATACACGCTATACCGACTTGCTTCTATATCCAAAACCATTACAGGTCTTATGGCTATGAGGCTGGTCGAAAAAGGTAAGTTAGATCTAAATAAAGATATAAGAGATTATGTACCGGAATATCCTGCAAAACCGGAAGGAACGATTACATCTGAAGATCTATTATCGAATGAAAGCGGTGTAATTCACTATTCAGGAATGGGCAGCGGTCAGTATTGCCAGGATAATTATGATAGAACAGCAAGAGACAACTACATTGCTGGTCATAAGAATTCTTACGACCCAATAGCTGCTATGGACATCTTCAAGAATCAAAAGATCTGCTTTAAACCCGGCGAACACTACCAATACACTACCTGGGGCTTTTGCCTTATGGGGGCCGTACTCCAACGTGCAGCTGGGAAAGCTTACGAAAAGGTAATGGCCGATGAAGTAAAATGTGCGCTTGATCTTCCATACTTACAAATAGAATATCAGGATAAACGGCCTTACACGAATGAAACGAAAGGGTATGAAATTGATGGAAGTGGAAATGTAATTCCCGCGTCAACCACAAGTACCGACTTTAAAGATGTATCGTACAAAACGCCGGGTGGAGGAATGATCTCATCAGTTATTGATCTTACTTTATTAATGAAGGGAATTGTAAACCGAGAGTTTATAACTGATTCAACGGTAAAGCTTTTTGGTACTCGTCATGTGCCCAGGGACGGAAAGAAATCCTATTATGGTTATGGAACCAGCACCAATGCAAGAAACGGAGATACGTTGTATTGGCACAGTGGTTCACAAGCTAAAACTGCTACTATAATTTATTATTCACCCGAAAATAAAAACGGTGTAACAATTATGGCAAACACATACAAGGCCGGCCTTTTTCCTTTAGCTCGTTTGATCTATGATTATCTGCCGAATGTAAAAATAGAAGGAAGTGTATATCAACCTCTCCCTGCTATTCCTGAATGGTGCACCAGCTCTGTATCTGAATACGGCAATAGCAGTCAAATACGTATTTACCCGAACCCTGCCAACAATGAATTGAACCTGGAATACAACCCCAAAATGGGGGCCAAAAAGCTTTTGGTCTTTGATGCTCAGGGAAGAAAGATTGAGCAGTTTGCCTTAAATGGTAGTGGAAAGGATTACATTCTAACTGACATTCCGAACGGCATCTATTATATTCAAATTCAGGGAACCGACAATTATAGCTCCATGCAAAAACTGGTCATCCAGCATTAGGGTTTATTGGATATTGGATTTTTGATGTTAGGTATTTGATCCAAGATCAAACATCCAAAATCCTTTTATCCACTTGCAAGGCCAAGCCCCTCACTTTTTCTGCCTGGGCCATATGCCGCATATTGTGATTAATCACAAACCGCAAGGTATCCCCCAACCTAAATTTAAGAATTGGCAAAGTAATATCGGTTCTGATCTTGGTAAGGTTAACTCCCTTTGCCTTTTCCAGTAATTGAATCATCATTTTCTGCTGTTTAATAAATCGATCAATGGTAGTTACCGAAAGATTGGAGTGAACCGGATTTTTATCCTTAAAAGTATTCATGGTGTTGAGTTTCTTACCTTCCTTGGGTAGCATAGAAAGCGCCGTTCGGTTTCCAAACCAGGTACTCTTAAAATATTCCACCGCTTCGTGTTTTGAACCCACTATTCTTTTCTCCAACTCTCCCAGGTAGAAATCACCATACAAATTCAAGTGTTCCAGGCACTCCAGCACGCTCCATGAATCTGCCAGTTCCCTATAATTCAACTCCTTCTCCGACATCTGTTTATAACCATCTGCGGTTTCTATAAACCCTCGGGTTTGGGAAATCATTTCATCCAACAGGTCAAGTGCTCTAAACTTCATATCAAATTATTTGAAACAAATGTCCGTCGATAAAAACCAAAAATCCTTGATTGAAATCAAGAACTCCTCAGGCGACTCAGAGTTTCCGGAGTCATACGTAAATAAGAGGCAATATATTTCAACGGAATTTCCTGAAACAGTTGAGGGCTTCGTTCCAATACCCGCTCATAACGTCCTAGAGGCGATGTAGTAAGAAGGTCGAGCTCTCTTTCCAATTGAGAAACCACAACGCCG
Organism: Crocinitomicaceae bacterium; assembly: GCA_002713215.1. Classification (GTDB taxonomy): domain Bacteria; phylum Bacteroidota; class Bacteroidia; order Flavobacteriales_G; family Salibacteraceae; genus UBA2108. The sequence continues at coordinate 5,788 of PAVO01000048.1, read as the reverse complement.
GTCATTAGTTCGTTATGCATTTTCAGTATTTCAAAAGAGCTATGCACAAAATCAAAATAAGGCGCTCGCGGAATCATTTTCACTTCTGTACTTCGTAAGGCCTGTAGGTATAAATCAGAAGGTTGCTGACTTACAAAGGATGCCAATGAATTGATAATGGAATCTTTGTATCCAAAGCGGATGGTAAATTCTTCCTTATCGCTCACATAGAACGCACGCACACCACCTTTTAAGATCACGTAAATGTGTCGTTCAATCTCGCAAGAACGTGTTAGGAATTCGCCTCTGGAAAAACTTCTCTGTTGGCAGTCTGTACCCTGGTAATCTTCATACAATTGGACAAAATGGAGTGCGGGATTCATCCGACCAAATTAAAGCTCAGCCTTGGAAAGACCAAAAGCCAGAGTTATTGAGCTTGGTGTCGTTACAAATAATGGAGGTTGTATTAAAGGTTTGTCATCCTGAGTGATTCCTTCTTGATATTTTAACTCGGTGGACGCAGCAACCAATAGAATACCGACCATCCAAAAAGAAATACTTTTCATAACCTGAGGAGTTTTAAATTAATAATCACTCCAGCAAAACTAGATTGTAAGTTCTTAATTATCAATCTGTTTGTTGTCTGATTTTAGGGTAAGGGGTATACCTTAGGTAGAGGGTATCACTAAAATTCCATGGTAGATAGTCCAAAGGCCAGCAAAAACCCAACACACATAATTACCCCGGTCCAATTGCCGGTTCCCTCGTAAGCTTCAGGAATCATGGTATCGGCCAGCATGGTCAGGATAGCTCCACCTGCACAGGCCACTATTCCGCTTTGCATATACAGTGGAATTTGATTGCACATACTATAGCCCAATGCCGCCGAAAGGCCTGAAATGATTGCAATTGACAACCAGATTCCAAAGATGTACATTGGTTTTCTTCCTGCTACCTTCATTCCTGCGGAGCTGGAAATTCCCTCCGGAATGTTTGATATAAATATGGCTATTACTGCGGCTAAGCTTACACTTCCGTTCACCAGTGTTAAACCAATTGCAATTGATTCCGGAACACCATCCAACGCAGCTCCCATAGCAATGGCTGTTCCACTTCCCTGTTTATTATCTTCGGTCTGCTGACCACTTGACTTTTTCCTGTTTCCTGCCCCCTGAATGCTTAATAAGTAATTGGAGCAACTATACAGTAAGGCACCCAGCATAAAACCGAAAGCAGCAGGTAGAAGGCCTGAATCCTGATACGCTGGAACGAGTAATTCAAAACTCATAGCCGAAACAAGTACACCACTACCAAATGCCATTACAGCAGAAATTACCCATTTCGGAAGGGATAGAAAGTATCCAAAAAAGGCTCCAATCAAGAGCGCTCCTCCGGCCAAAAAACCCCATAAAGCTGCTTCGAACCACATTGGCATCATTTTCTCGTTTTATTGTTAACCAAAGTTGGCTTATTTGAAGTTGTAGAACAAACCCAGCGTAATAAAGTCATCGGGTAATTTACTTTCTACGTGTGCATATTCGCCAAACAAACTCACCTTTCCAAAATTTCTGTGCAACCCGGCACCAAACACAACTCCCACGGCATTCAAGGTACGATGATTCGATTTTTCCAGGGTATAGTTTACTCCCGCCAATGGAAATAGACCTACCCAGGGTGTCTCAAAAATATAATGCCCAACAAAATCAACATCCATTACCTCTTCGTGACCATTGTTGAAATAGGAGAACTCGGGACCAAAACAAATGGCTTCCCCAATGTTGTAATAAAACCGGGCATTAATTCCTGCTACATCCAATTTTAAGGAATATGGAAGACCTATTCCCAACGAAAAGGAGTTCTTTTTGAAGTAGCAATGAGATTCAGAACCTTCACTCGTTTCTGCATGCTGCGAAATACCCATTAATGGCATTAAAATTAATGCTAACCCAAGAAAGTAGTTCGTTTTTAAGCCCTTAAAAACCAATTACTCGCTCCCTTTAAATAGCCAATAATGATGGGTTGCGTGTCGTGAAATAACAAGTTCTCGAAATCGGAAAGAGAAAGTACTGCTCCATTCCAATGTTCACCGACTTCCCATCGTCCCACAGGCAGATTCTTCACCTTGGAATAATCAACGCCTCCATCGGAATAACCAGACATGTAGAAATAGGCATTGCCAGCAATGTTATCCTTCATAGCCCAACCAAAACCAATGGACATCTTAGAACTTACCTGAGTATAAAAACCTGTATCGAAATGATGTGGCCAAATTCTTACTTCGGCAGTTACCTGCAAATAACGCAACAGCTCATCGCTAACCATGTTCGCCATTCTCCTTCTCTCGGTCCATTCTTTTATGTCTTCAGCGTTAATGGCGGCAACCGGATCATTTAAAAATGGATACTCCGGAATTTCATAATGGAGCTCAGCAGAAAAATCAGCATTTTCAATACCCATGAATCGAATTCCCTCTTCCAGTTCTTTTTCAACACTGGCCATAGTTTTTCCCATTACAGGAACGCTTAGAATGATGGATTTACTTTCCGATTGCCACTCAAAACTTAGATTCAATAAATTAAGGGATAAGATCACCCTGCCTTTGGGTGTTTCTATCCATCTCGAATAAACTCTAAAGTCAAGCGGTTCAAAGGACAAGTTGGTATGGCTGTCATCGTCCTGTTTGGGTACAAAAGATCTTCCCGCCTTTGCTAAAACCTGGCTCAGTGCGTGAATTCGTTTATCCGTTTCATTATAATTGTGCATATCTCGATTATTTATTCTCCCGGATATTTGGTTCTACACACGGGACATTCATATCCATTATTTCCTTTCTTCAGCTTTATTCCATCAATTCTATTGACCACAAAATCTTGGATAAAGGCGTAATTGGCCCTGTGATTGTTAACGTCGATTTGCATATCCCTTTGTAAGTCACGAATTTGCTGATCGTATTCCTGTTCGCCCCAGCAGTTGGGGCAAAACCCTTTCGGTGCCTCTTGGGAGGTTTTTTCCCGAGGCTTTTGAAAGAAGGCTATCAATTTTTCAATCATATCTTATTTCTTATTGCGAAATACCAGCAAATGGAATTCCTGTATACTGATGCATTTTATAATCCAAAGTAGACAAATCATTGAAATTGAACTTCCTTACATCGTTGTGTCCACACGATCGAGCCACCACCTTCATTAAATCGGCTGAAGCTTTAAAGAAATTGGCCAGTTGTTTGGCCGATTGATCAATTATGATGCGCTGACGCAGGCTTTCTTTTTGAGTGGCAATTCCCACCGGGCAGTTATTGGTGCTACACGCCCTCATTCCCAAGCAACCGATGGCTTGCAATGCAGAATTGGAAACGGCAATGGCATCGGCTCCCATCATCATAGCCTTTGAAAAATCGTCTGCCACACGCAATCCTCCGGTTATAACCAGAGTTACACCTTTTGCTCCTACCTTATCCAAATGCTTTCGTGCTCTTGCCAAAGCGGGAATGGTGGGTACGTTGATGTTGTTTCTAAGAATGGTAGGTGCTGAACCGGTACCTCCTCCTCTACCATCTAAAATGATATAGTCGACTCCTACTTCCAGGGCAAAATCAATATCGGCTTCAACATGACTTGCCGCAATTTTAAATCCGATTGGAATTCCACCGGTTTGTTCCCGAACCTCTTCCGCAAACTTTTTAAAATCGGAAGCGGTGAACATGTCGGGAAAAGCTGCGGGAGAAATAGCGGTTTCTCCTTCATTTAGCCCTCTAACACTGGCAATTTGCTTAGTTACTTTATTTCCTGGTAAATGCCCTCCGGTTCCAGTTTTTGCTCCCTGGCCACCCTTAAAATGGAAGGCCTGTGCTTTTTTTACCTTATCCCAGCTAAACCCGAATTTACCGGAAGCCAATTCATAAAAGTAACGTGAGTTGTTTTCCTGCTCCTGGGGCAACATTCCCCCTTCCCCACTACATATTCCGGTTCCAGCTATTTCCGCTCCTTTAGAAAGGGATATTTTGGCTTCCCTCGATAGCGCTCCAAAACTCATATCCGAAACAAACAAGGGAATCTCCAATTCGAGCGGTTTCTTTGCATTGGGGCCAATTACTACTCGTGTGCTTACCTGTTCTTCATCCAACAAAGGCCTCGAGGCCAGTTGTGCAGGAAGGAATTGAATGTCTTCCCACTTGGGAAGTGTATTTCTATCGACCCCCATGGATTCGGAAGGCCCATGATGTCCATAGTTTTTTAAACCATTACGAGACAACTCCTGAATGTATCCTGTATAGGGTTCAGTATCTTCAGGATGTGTATCGGCATACTGTCCCTGGTATTGATCCCGATTAAAAGGTTGCGGATGTTTGACTAAAAACGCATTGATCTCGTTTTCATCCACCCAAACAAATCCATCTTCAATGGCAGCCGAAAACTTTTGTAAGGCTTCGGCATTGTTGTATTCACTCACTCCGGTATCGTAACGATAATCCCAGCCATGTACGCCACAAATCAGGTTGTGTCCATCAATGTGCCCGTCGGACATAAGTGCACCCCTATGAAGGCAGCGGCCATAAAGAACTGATACCTGATCGTCGTATTTAATCAGCACCAAGTCCAGGCCATTGACCTGAGCGTGATGGGGAACCTTATCTTCCAAATCGTTGATTGCAATGAGTTTGTGTTTTTTCATTTTTGTTTTTTTGAATCGTAGCTAACAAATGTGAATCATTCCAATCTAATTCAAAATCGAAAAAGCCTGAAAGTGTCGCGTAAAGTAATTCGTATGACCTTTTTAGGTAGCCTTCAAACTCACCTAGGTTAAATCATCTTCCATCTCCAGGTAACCTTTCCTAATTCCCTCTTTTACTATACCCACCATGGTTTTTACGTGCCACTTTTCCATTATCCGGCGTTTGGTATCACTTACCGTATTGGGATGTATTCCTAAGGTTTTAGCAATTTCAAGTTGGGTATATTCTGCCAGTAGCATTTTTACAATCTGCTTTTCGCGTCTACTAAGCCTGGCCTGTTTTGTTGGTTTTCTTATTTTAATCATTGGAATTGGTTTAATGATTTTATCAATTTTACAATGTAAAACTACGGTTAAAGAACGTAACCTATTTACGATTAATTTTTTTTAGGTTAATATTTATCAACTAAGGTATAGCAAGGAATAAGCCACTGCGATTTTTCTTATTTAACTTAGCGGTTTTAGTAGTATCAGCGAAGTCTGTTTTAATAATCCTGAAAGAAAATGAATATTGAAATTAGAAAATATGATCCTTTGAAAGATAATAATGGGCTCTTGGAAATCATTAAATCAGAAGGTGAAGAATGGAAGGATTACCTTAACCCAAAATACCGTAAGGTTCTGGAAGGTTCAATTACTTACGTAGCCCAAATTGAAGAGCAGATTTGCGGATACTCTCGTTCCATAAATGATTCTGGTTTATACATCTGGATCATTGATTTATTGGCCCATAAAAAATACAGAGGCCATACAATTGGGAAAAAATTGTTGGAATGCTTAATTGCCGCATTCCCTGGCCAAGATGTTTTTGTAATGTCGGATGTTGACGAATACTATAAAAAGCTCGGTTACAAAAATGAAGGGACGATATTTAAGGTTGAATAATACTAGCGAGAATTTAAAATTTGCGCTTGCAAGTGAGATTTCTAAAAGGTAACCTACTTACGCTGGAATCCTCTCACCTGATCACACAAAAATGAGGGGAATCCCGCAATTTCCTAGTGTTAGGCAAACCGTAAATAGATTACGTTTTTGAATCAGACTTTAGCTCAAAAAATAAAGAGCTATGGATTTGATT
>PAVO01000047.1 GCA_002713215.1 Crocinitomicaceae bacterium | reverse complement strand
GAGTGACCTGGTAGTGTACCTTTTCCTTTTTAATTATAATTTCAAGATATCAATAACATCCTTTGCAAGTCTAAAGGAGTGCCCTGAGCGTATCCAAAGGAGCGAAGGGTAGACAAACCTGTTGACTGTAGGGTTCTGGAAAAGTTGATTATCCTTCCCTGCCTGCCGGCAGGCAGGGATACAACGTCTCACTACACTCGACGCCACTCAGGCTGACAACTTTCCCAATCGTGGCTTTTCACCTACTCCTTCTCCTCTAATCCAAAATAAATCAACAGGGATAATCCTCCTCCAATGGTTTGAGGATTATAGGACTTGGAAACTTCGGTTTTGTTATACGTATTGGCGCTATAAACCAGAACGGTTTCGTTTTCAGTTCTTAAGCTACTTCCCTCATATTCTACAAAAGCCGCAGCTCCAATGTGTTTCCAAATGTTCCATTGAAATTTAAGGCCGGGTATGTAGTTTAAACCGTAGTACAGTTGTGGCTTTTTCTCGTAATGATAGGTGGTTCCACTAATGTGGTATACGCCTCGTTCTACAGGTGTAGTCAATATAGTTGCTCCGGCAAAAAAGTAAGGTTCCAGAATCAGTTTTTTAGCCAGTTTAAAGCGATACGAAATTCCTATTTGTGGTGAGGCCGTAAAGAAGGTATTGGTCATGGAAAAATCGTAGTTATCGTCGGTAATGCCCAGTTGCTTGACCAGATCGTCCTGGTAAGTCTGGTAATCCCTGTAGTAGGACCCAAAAGATCCACGAAGGCCCAATCCAAGCTTATCGAAGTAGTATTTAATCTCGAGGTTTGCCCCCGAGTTATACAACGCATAACCAGCCGTAGGATCGTTAATGTCCTTTTTGGTAAAATCACCCAGCGGAGTACCGCTAAAAGCCCCCAGGGAAATTTGAAGTTTTTGTGCCGATGCGGTTATTACAAAGGCAGAAGTCAATAGAATGGTAAATACTTTGTTTAACGATTTAATCATAATTCCTGTGATTTAATATTCCTTCTTTGGGCTTGTTATCCTTAAGAACAAACTAAATTAAGCTTAGTTCATAAGTAAAATACCAATCAAGGTGCTATTAAAGAATAATGTGGGTTAGAAATATTGCCTAATTAAAAATTAAAAAGAAACGTCATTCCTGCAAAAGTAGGAATCTCGAATATTATTTTTGAGATTCCTGTTTCCGCTTCGCTACACAGGAATGACGTGTCTTTTTATAGGGTAGTTTTATAATCCACATTATTCTGCAACACCACATCTTTTAAATGTGACAAGCGGGCGATTCCTTGATCTTACTTATTCTAGCTTTGAAACGGTTACGATTCAATAAGAATCTACGCGCTTATGAAAAAAATAATCTTCCTGGTAGCACTCCTTACCGCGGGCATTGCTGCGTATGGGTCAAACAACCCATCTGAAACTTCGAAGGATTCGGTTCGGTTAGCAGAACTCGATCAATATTGGGCAGAACTATCAAGAGCCGTACAAGCTGGAGATTTTGAAGCTTATAAAAATGCCTGCCACCAGGAAGCGGTGGTTGTCTTTGCTACGGGAAAGAAAAAATTTTCGCTGCCAATAAGCAACGCCCTCTCCGATTGGAAAACGGGTTTTGATGAAACCAGGGTGGGAAATGTAAAAAGTGATGTAAAGTTTCGGTTTTCACAACGTATTGGCAGTAAAACCACAGCCCATGAAACGGGAATATTTTATTTCAGCACTTCTGGTTTCGATGGCCAGGTTGATTCAAAATACGTCATCCATTTTGAGGCACTCTTAATAAAACAAAATGGCGTTTGGCTCATGCTTATGGAATACCAAAAATCGCATGCGTCGGAAAAGGAATGGGAGGCCCTGAAATAAATTAAACTACTTCCACCAACAAACGATCACAAACCGTTTTTCCTAAAACAACATTTGTGAAGTCACCAAAGGATACGGTATAACTTCCATCAAAGCTCTCTACCTGCTCCACCTTCATTTCCGTTCCCAGTTGAATGGCCTTTTTGTTCAGGAATATTAGAAAATCCATCGAGCTTTCCCGAAGGGCTTTTACCACTACCGTAGAACCTTCGGAAACTTGTGAAAAAGGCAGGTAATTGGGTTTATTGAAATTACCATTTTTATCCGGTATGGGTGAGCCATGGGGATCTGTGGTTGGAAACCCGAGGATCTCATCCATACGATCAAAGAATTTTTCGATTTTAAGATGTTCCAATTCCTCTGCAATTTCATGTACTTCCTCCCAGCCAAACTCCATAATCTGCGACAAAAACATCTCCGACAATCGGTGTTTTCTAATAATGGAAGCAGCCACTCTTTTGCCCTTTTCGGTGATCTTAATGGGTTTGTATTTTTCGGAGATCACAATGCCATCCGCTTTTAGTTTCTTTATCATGTCATTGGCAGTTGGTTTACTTACCCCTAACTCTTGTCCCAGGTCGGAAAGCGATATGGCTTCACTCTTTTGATGTAAAAAATAGATGGCCTTAATGTAATTCTCCTTCGTTTGTGAAGCCATTTAATGATTGTTTTCGCCAAAAGTAAAAAAGAATAGTAAAATAAAATTGTTAGATATCTCTAACTTTATACTTTTGTATATCTAAAAATTATTCATGGATCGGAAGATTACGGTTCTATGCTTGCTGTTTCTCCTGGTAATTTGGGAACTTCACGCACAAATCGGTACGGTAAAGGGGGTGGTTAAATCCAATGGTGAAGGAATTGAATTCGTTCAGGTGAGAATAGATTCCACCACCTATGGAGCAATAACAAACAGCCAGGGAAAGTTTACGATTAAAAATGTTCCCTACGGAAAACATAAAATAACCGCCTCATTCGTTGGATATACAAGAGTTCAAAAGGAATTAATACTTAGTAAAACGCAGCCGGAAGCTCAATTGAATTTCGAACTAACCGAAACAATCATGGAACTGGAACACATTGTAATCACAGCAACCAAAACGCCGAAGCGACAAACCGATTCACCGGTTATCGTAAACGTGATCAACAGCCAAACCCTTGACAATGTTCAAGCCTGCAACCTCTCCGAAGGGTTAAAGTTTCAACCGGGACTACGCGTAGAAACCGATTGCCAAACCTGTAACTATACCCAACTCAGAATGAACGGCCTGGCAGGAGGATATTCCCAAATACTGGTAAACGGGCGGCCCATTTTTAGCCCGTTAACAGGGTTGTATGGAATGGAACAATTGCCAACCAGCATGATCGATCGTATTGAAGTAGTAAGAGGTGGAGGTTCTTCTTTGTATGGTTCCAGTGCCATTGGAGGAACGGTAAACGTAATCACCAAAATCCCCAAGAAAAAGGGCTACGAATTGAACTATACCTACCAGAACATTGATGGGCAAACCAACGACAATACTATCAGTGGAAACGCCACATTGGTATCTAAAAGCAAAAAATCGGGTATTTCATTTTTTCTAAATCACCGAAACCGGGATTTTTACGACGCTAACGGCGATAATTTTTCTGAAATACCCAAAATAAAAAACACGGCATTTGGTACCAGTATGTTCCTGCTTCCCAGGGAAAATCAAAAATTGGAATTAAGCATAAGTTACATCGACGAATACCGTTTTGGTGGGGAAATGATAACCAACCAACCGGCGTACGTGGCGAAACAATCGGAAGAAAGAACTCACCGCGTATGGATGGCAAGTGCAGATTATCAGATTAACTTCAACAACGATAACTCGTCTCTTATCTCTTACCTGGCCTGGCAAAACACAGATAGAGATCACTATACAGGTATTCTACCCGATGAGGGTACTGTTGAATATGCCCGGTTTATGGAAAACCCGCCATACGGTACTTCCCTGGTTAGCACCTATAACCTTGGACTGCAGGTCAATCACAAACTCAACAACTTTCTGGGTGGTAAAAATGTATTGACCTTGGGCACAGAATACCTCTATGATGATGTATTGGACGAGATTGCGGCTTACCGATACCTGATCGATCAGACCACAACCGATTATGGCCTGTTTTTGCAAAGTGATTGGGAAATCATTAAAGACCTTACCCTGCTCTCCGGAGTTAGAATGGATATTCATAACCTGGTAGATCAACCCGTTTTTAGTCCCAGGATTTCATTGATGTACAAACTCAAAAAGAATACGCAATTTCGAGTAAACTATGGAACCGGGTTTAGGGCACCCCAGGCCTTTGATACCGATTTACACATTGCCTTTTCGGGAGGTGGAGTTTCCCGAATTTCTCTGTCACCGGACTTAAAGCCTGAACGATCTCAGAGTTTAAGCGCTTCTATCAATTATGACAAACCCATGCAAAAGTGGATTGCCGGTTATACCATTGAAGGCTTTCACAATCGATTGCAAGATGCCTTCTACCTACAACCTTTGGGCGAAGACCAATTCGGAGAACGGTTTGAAAAGCAAAATGGAGACGGAGCAACCGTACAGGGAATCACCCTGGAATTAAGGGCAAATTACAACCGACTAATCCAACTGGAAAGTGGATTCACGATACAGTCAAGTACGTTTGACAGCCCAGTAGAATACATTAATGGTGTGGATGGAATTAGAGAATTTACCCGAACACCCAATGACTATGGATATGCCATTCTAACCTATACGCCCAACAAAAAAATAAGTGCAACCCTAAATTATGTGTACACCGGAACAATGAGAGTTCCTCATTTTGCGGGTGCTCCCAATCAAACGGTGGATGAAATTGTAACAACCAAAGCCTTCTCAGAACTGGGTGTAAAAATGGGCTACACTTTTCCGATCAAATCACTGGGCAACGGAATTGAAGTATATGGTGGAGTTAAAAACATATTCAATGCCTACCAGGACGACTTTGATATTGGAAAAAACAGGGACAGCAACTACATCTACGGTCCGGCGCAACCGCGAACCTTTTTCGCAGGAATAAAACTGAAACTGATATAAATTCTGCCTCGGAATTCTTACTCGGGAACGCAGTTAGTCAACGGTTCTCAAACCACCGGATTGATCCTGAAAAACAATCTTTTCCGTGTTCTTGCCAAACGGTACAAAGTTGCCCGACTGAGACAGGTATCCGGCTCCGTAATACCTTTCTACACGCTGTACTTTTCCATTGTTAAGGTGGTGCAGGGCAATACTTTCTCCCGGTAAAAAAGCACTTCCTCTACCCGTTGCTTTAGCATATTTGTGCAATTCTAACGGACCATTGTTGTTGGCTACCAGAATTACCGGAAAGATGCCGTCGTAGAGCATAGCCATGCCCTTGCCATCCCTGTCGCTAAAGAATTTGGTTTCACTACTGGGTTTGGGTTCAAAATTCCCGGATCCGTCTCCAACCAGCAGAAGTCCAATTCCTGCATCCTGCCTCCCCGTTTCCACTTCAGGAGCGTAAAAGTTTCCGGTAATTAAAAGGTCAAGGTTTCCATCGAGGGTAAAATCGTAGGCCAGCATACCAAACGTAGTGGAGATTTGCGCCAGGTTGGGAAGGGGATGAACCTCAAAGCTTCCACCTACATTTTCAATGTAAGAACTAGCAAAAGTGTAAGCACTTAAATGGTAGGCTTTACTCAGTTTTTCTTCGGTATAGATTTTTTTCAATGTGGAGATTGCAAAGGAGTGGTAGTCTTTATAAGATTGTTTTATTTCGGGGATTTGTGCTGACGAGCACTCCCTTCCCCGAACCGGATAAACCGCTCCCTTATGGTGTTTGGCTAATACTATATCGAGTTGTTGGTTTCCATCAAAGTCGGAACTGTAAAGCTCAAGAGGTTCTTCCGGAGTAGGATGAAATTTGGTGTTTAACCCGGCATTGCCTACCACGTAATCTACATCGCCATCGTTGTCAAAATCTCCCCCAACAATGCTGTTCCACCAACCGTTGGTTTTTTCCAATCCCAGCTTTTGCGTTGCATTTACAAAACCAGCATCGGTATTCTCAAAGACCGTAATGGGCATCCACTCCCCTACTACTATTAGGTCCAGGTCGGAGTCGTTGTCGTAGTCCGTCCAAAGCGCACTACTAACCATTCCCGTGGTTTCAATTTCAGGTATTTTATCGCCGGGTAGTTCGCTAAATGTTCCCTGGTTGTTCTCCAATAAATAATTCCTTGCCGGATAAGGATAATTGCCGGGAGAAACCCGACCACCAACAAAGAGATCGAGGTCACCATCGCGATCCATATCGCCCGCCACCACACACGATCCACTGCTTCTCATCTTCGGCAGTTGATTTATTGCCCGGGTATAGTTTCCCTCTCCATCGTTGAGGTAAAACCGATCTTGATAATGTTCCGAATCGGATTCAAAACTATTGCTACCACTTACTACATAGAGGTCATTGTCTCCATCCTGATCGGCATCAAAAAATAAGGCTCCCATGTCTTCATAGAGGCTGTCTTTTTCCAATGCCACCGAAAATTTTGCTTCAAACTTTCCAGAGCTTCCTTTTACATAAAGCTGTCCGCTTTGTCCTCTGGCTCCTCCAACATAGAAGTCATCTTCTCCATCACCGTTAACGTCCCCAACGGCAATGCCCGGCCCAAATTGGGAGAGTTTGTGTGGGAGCAATGCCCCGTTCTTAAAATCATTGAATTTATTTTCCTGATGCTCCCATTTTACTCCCAACTCTTCGTTCTGCAGACCAAACAATTGAGTTGGATTTAATCCTGTTTTCTTAGGTATCCCGGCGGAAGTAATGTCAAGTTGAATTCTTTGATTTACATCTATATCACTCAGGATTTCTTCTTCTCCATCTGGCCATTGAACAACCATCTTATCGATAGTTTCGACTTTACCCACACCAAAATGCATAATGTTAGAAACGGCAGACATGTATCCTCGTTCCAGCGTGTGTTCCTGAAACTGAATTTCCTGATCGGTATACAGTTTTACCTGAACTCCTCTTCCCTGCTCTGTTCCGTTAAACTGAAGCTGGAGCCAATTGTTGGCTTCGAGGTTATTGTTGCGGTAGAGTCCAACGGATTGGTTTACGTTGTTTACAACCAGGTCCAAATCTCCATCATTATCAAGATCGGAATACAAGGCACCGTTGGAGAAGGTGGAATCTGTAATTCCCCAGTCTTTCGAAACTGAGGAAAAAGTGAGGTCTTTGTTATTGGAAAAAACAGCATTAACAATAGGAGTCGAAGGAAAACTCAAGCTATGATCAAGGGAATTAGTAATGCTGTCCTTTTGAGCATCATTATTTCTTACATCCCTGAGAATGCCATTGCTTACAAACAGATCCTTCCACCCATTGTTGTTTAAATCGGCCACCAAAGCCGCCCAACTCCAGTCTGTTTTTGATACACCTGCCATTTGCCCGATTTCACTAAAACTTCCGTTGTTGTTATTCAACTGAAGTACGTTACGCATATACTGATAATGCCTACCCGAATCAACCATGGCCCAGAATTTTTCTTCGTTCATGGCTCCCATATTTACCTTTTGCCGATAATGATCTTTAGCCAGCATATCAACCACAAAAACATCCAGACCATCATCGTTATTGATGTCAGCCAGGTCCATACCCATGCTGAAGTTAGACATGTGCTTAAAGACTATGTCCTCTACCCGAATAAAATTATTTTCTCCCGTGTTTAAATAAACAAAATCGGGTGTATCGTAATCGTTGGCAACCAGTAGATCCGGATACCCGTTTTTATCAATGTCTCCAACCACAACACCCAGGCCGTAGCCATAGTTGATCATTCCTGCCTCCAGTGTAATATCAGTAAATGATCTGTCTCCGTTGTTTCTGTACATTCTATCAGAAGCTCTATCAGGGTCTGTTTCACGCTCCTTTTGTTTTAGTGAACGATAGCCTGTAGGTTGGTTCAATACGTAGAGGTCGAGGTCACCATCCAAATCGTAATCGAAGAAGGTTGCGTGAACGGAATTTCCTTTATCGGCAATTCCATATTTCTGCCCTTCTTCGATAAATGTATTGTCGTGATTGTTGATGTAAAGAAGGTTTTGCGTACTCTCGTTTGCATGGGAAGAAAGGTATCGGCAAACATAAATATCGAGATAGCCATCGGAATTGATATCAACCATCGTAACTCCTGAACTCCATCCGGTATTACTCTGGATATTGGATTCCACCGAAATGTCCTGAAAGGTTAAATCACCTGTATTGAGGTAGAGTGCATCGTTTACCTGGTTGCCACAGAAGTAGAGATCGACCAGGCCGTCATTGTTAATGTCTCCGGCAGCTACACCTGCCCCGTTGTAAAAACCCGTATGAATGAAGTAATTAAAATTCTCCTTCTCTTGTATTTGATTAACAAAGGTTAGCTGAGATGCCTTGGCGTCAATTTTAGAAAACTGTGTGTCTGGCTTATCTTGAGGCGAAGAATTGCAAGCAGTTATAAAAAGGAGAGCCGCAAGTCCCAATACGCCATGGAATTCTCGCTTAACAGTGGTTGAAGCAAGAAACTTCATTGCTCTTCCTTTGGAATAAATATTTGTGGATTGTAGTTTTTGGGGTTCTTTCCTTTTTTGTCTTTATAAAAGTCCTGAATAACGGTAAAGTCTTTGTTGAAATCGCCGGTTGGATACAAAACCTTACCAAAACCCATGACTCGCTTTTCGTAATCGAGAAAAGCCAGTATAATTGGCAAATTGGTTTCCAGCGCAGTGTAATAGAAACCGGTTTTCCAGCGCTCTACCTTACTTCGGGTACCTTCGGGTGGAAAGAGCAGATAGATCTCCTCTTCTTTCTCGATCAGTTCCTTCAGGTAATTAGTCAGGTCGTTTCTTTTGCTTCGGTCAACCGCAATTCCTCCGGTAGCGTTAAACAACCAGGAGAATGGCCAAAAAAAGAATTCCTTTTTAATCAGGTATCGAAAACGATAAATCTTCAACTCTTCAAGTCCGGGAAGGGCGTATACAAAATCCCAATTACTGGTATGAGGTGCTCCAATGGTAATGCATTTTTTTAGGTCGGTTGGAACTTCATTGATAACGGTCCAACCTCCATACCATAGAACTAATTTGTAGAAGAGCTTTTTCAAGAATTAGTGTGTTTGTATTGTTTTCAAATTTGCATAAAAAAAACCAGTGTTGTAGAATAGTGTGGGAATAGTCATCATTCTATGTTTGACAAGGAACCGACAAAGGAGCTCAGTGAAACTAATCTAGTCTAAACCTGGATTCCTGCTTTCGCAGGAATGACATGTCTATTTATATAGTAGTTTTATTAACCCACATCATTCTACAACACTGCGTAAAAAAAGACGATGTTGTAGAGTAATGCAAGAAGTACGTGAATAAGTTTTGGATTCCGTAATCGGAATCGAACCAAGCCAAAGGGGATTGTGTGAGATCGTTACGCGGAATCTCCCTAATGATTTAAGGAGGTTCTCTGTAAAGAAGATTATTTACTTCATGATTAGAGATTCCTGAATCCACTTCGCTTCTCGGGAATGACGGCCTACATTATTCTACAACCCGCAAAAAAAGTCCCGCCAAGGCAGGCCTTTTAAATGAAGTTTATTTATTGTCTTTCTCTAAAAATACACCATTAGATTAATGGCTCCATTCAGATTATCTGTATCTAAATTAAAAGACTGAGTGGTTCTTCCGTTTTTGGTATACTCTTCTTCCTGAGTTGTATAACGGGTTCTACCTTCAACAGAGTCTCCGGCAATATTGCCCATTGCACCCCAACCAAATTCACCTCCAATAGAAATACGAGAGGCAAAGAAGTACTCAACACCAACAAATAGCCTGGCGCCAATTCCATGGGTAGGACTATTTCTTATGTAGTCCACACGATCGCTAACCTGGGCTACGGAACCATTGTTAAAGTTAATGGTGGTAGTAGGGTTTACGTTACTGGCACTTAACGCATTACCATAGCTATATGCTTCGCCGGAACGCGTTAACTGGTAAAAAATGCCTGCGCCATAAAACGCTTGTACTCTTCCCCAGCCTCTCCTTTTTTCCAAACCAACACCCAGAGTAAAGACGAGTTGGTTGTAAGAGAGCTAGACTTTTAAACCTTCTTTTGTTCAATTCAGCTATTCTTTTTCTCCAAAACAAAGGTCTCCGGCATCTCCCAAACCAGGTATTATATACGAAAGTTCATTGAGTTCCGGATCGACAGCCCCAATGTATAGTGAGGTGTTTTCAGGAAACTTATCCTTTACGAAATCAACTCCTTGTTGACTTCCAATAACGGCAGCTATGTGTACCTCTTTTGGAATTCCATGAGGCAGAAGGGCCTCGTAAGCCAACCACATGGAATTTCCAGTTGCCAGCATGGGGTCTGCTAATATTAGTGTCTTTCCTTCCAGGTTGGGGCAGGCATTATATTCAATTTTAAACTCGAGTTGTCCTCCTGGCTTTTCTATTCGATAAGCCGATACAAATGCATTTTCTGCCCGATCAAAAAAACGCGTAATTCCTAAATGGAGCGGTAGACCAGCTCTTAATACTGAAGCTACAACGGGCTGCGAATCGGGAAGGTTTTCGTGAGCAATTCCCAGCGGGGTTTGTACCGCTACGGAATTATAATTGAAAGACTTGGATATTTCATAGGCGAGCACTTCACCCAGGCGTTCTATGTTGTTGCGAAACCGAAGGGGATCTTTTTGAATGGTATCGTCTCGTATTTCGGAAAGAAATACGTTAAAAATTGAATTTTGAGTATTAAGTACCGATACCTTCATAGTATTGCTTTATCGTGTTATTCTATAAGTCCTCTTCCTGTTTTATTCAACCTTCCTGCCGTTCGCCAATCTTCCACTACCTTGTCCAAAACCCCATTAATAAAACTTTTGCTTTTGGGGGTACTAAAATGTTTGGATAAGTCAATGTATTCGTTCATAGTTACTTTCACGGGAACAGTGGGCATGTGTTCCAACTCAGTCATGGCCAATTTCAACAAAATAATATCCAGTTTAGCCAATCGATCCACTTCCCAGTTTTTGGTGTATTGCTCAATGATTTCAGAATATTCTTTGTTGTTGACTAAACTCTTACGCAGCAAATCTTTCGTGAATCTCAGGTCATCGTCCTTGTCGCGAAACACATCCAACAAAATGTGGGAGTTCTGGTCCTGCACTACCTTCATTTTTTCAAAGGTCTTCATTACATTCAAATGAACCAACTCCAGGTCAACCGACCAGTAAATGCTCTTTTCTTCAATGATTTGCTCAAAAAACTCATTATCAGAAATGAATTTTTCATACATGTCAACGATAAAAGCCTTATCCTTTTTCAAACCTGACTCCTCAACCAACATATACTGCTTGTACATGTCGCTTGCCTCAATGCTTCTATATAGCTTTCTGACCACATCGGAATGGATTGACCAGTTCAATCTCTTGGTACTAATGGCCCGATTAAACTCTACATTATTACGCAATAATTTAACGGCTTTGTTCTCGATAAAATGAAGGTTTGGATTTAAATCTTCGTCCGTTGCAAAGTTCTTCGCCTTTTTGGTTTCCATCAACTTTTCGGCTGAGTCCACCACATCAATAACCAAAAGCAGCATCCATAAATAGAGGTCATACACTTTGTTGATGCTTCCCAACATCTCTTTTTCGGCTTTAACCAGGTCTTCGTTATCGGCCTGAAACCAGGAGTATAGAGCTTGAAGAACTTTTATTCGGAGGTACCTTCTGTTTAGCATTGTCGTATAGCGCGAATTGTGTCGCTAAGTTATAATTCGAATTTAATTTTTGATCAGTAGGCTAAAGTACTTTATTAAGATTTCCAATGGCCTCGATTCGCTTTTCTGCCAATTGATTGGCAGCCATATAATTTGGAATATTATTATCGTCTGCGTACTTCATCGTATTTAAGGTCGTGTCATAAATTACTTCCGTTTTTTTCATGGCACGCTCGCGGTTATACCCCTCAAGTTCGCTGTAGCAATTGATCAATCCACCCGCATTAATCAAGAAATCCGGTGCATAAACAATTCCCATTTCCCTTACCATTTGCCCATGCTTTTCTTCTTGCTGAAGTTGGTTATTTGCAGCACCGGCAATGATTTTACATTTCAATTCCTTAAGGGTATCATCATTCACAGTTGCACCTAAAGCACATGGAGCATAAATGTCCATATCCTGCGAATAAATGCTATTGGCATCTACCACATCAACCTTGCTGTGCTTCGAAGTCACCTCTTTCAATTTGTCTTCGAAAATATCAGAAACACCTACACTGGCACCTTCTTCTACGAGGTAGTCAATCAAATACTGACCAACGTGTCCTGCTCCCTGAACCACCACTCTTTTTCCGGAAAGGCTATCGCTTCCGTAGGCATACTTCGCTGAGGCTTTCATACCCATATATACACCGTAAGCGGTAACGGGAGAAGGGTCTCCACCACCACCCAATGATTCGGGAATTCCGACTACGTGATCGGTTTCGTCGTGAATGTACTCCATATCTATGGGAGACATCCCAACATCTTCAGCGGTAATGTATTTCCCACCCAAACTAT
The DNA here is from genome assembly GCA_002713215.1 of Crocinitomicaceae bacterium. Taxonomy (GTDB): domain Bacteria; phylum Bacteroidota; class Bacteroidia; order Flavobacteriales_G; family Salibacteraceae; genus UBA2108. The sequence continues at coordinate 3,928 of PAVO01000047.1, read as the reverse complement.
CTACAAATTTTCCAAAACGACGCATTAAGGCTTCGTTTTTTAGGGTTCTGCTATCGCCAATAATTACAGCTTTGCCACCACCTAAATTCAGGCCGCTAATGGCTGCTTTATAGGTCATACCTCGTGATAAACGCATTACGTCTTTTAATGCCTGCGCTTCATTTTCGTAGGTCCACATACGTGTTCCACCCAATGCCGGACCCAATACGGTGTTGTGAATGGCTATCATGGCTTTTAAACCGGTGGCTTTGTCGGTGCAAAAAAGGATTTGTTCATGTTCCCTCATGCTCATTTGCTCGAGAACATTACTTTCTATTTCTAAATTTCCCATTTCTTAAGATATTATATTGAAAATTGTAATCATTAATCTGTCTAACTTCGCGCCCCATAAAAGGGTATTTGAACCCCGCAAATTTTCGGGGGCAAAAGTAGATAAAAACAGACCTTTAACATTGCAATGAAGTCACTCTTTACACTCAATAAATATTTTTGGAAATATCGCTTTCGACTTGGGCTGGGTGTGGTTTTTATCATCATTTCAAACCTGTTTAGTATTTATCCCATTCAGGTGATCAGAATCGCCTTCGACACGGTTCTCAATTCTGTAAAATGGTATGACCTGTTGGATGGGTTTCAAATTCAGGGCGATGTTTATCAGCAGATTACGCACATGCTTATCCTGTTTTCCATGTTGGTTATAGGCTTGTCGGTTGCAAAGGGAATATTTCTGTTTATGACTCGGATGACTATCATTGTTATGTCCCGATTGATTGAATATGACATGAAAAATGAAATATTCAACCATTACCAAAACCTGAGTTTGAGCTTTTATAAAAAGAACAACACGGGCGATTTGATGAATCGGATCAGTGAAGATGTAAGTAGAACCCGCATGTACTTTGGCCCGGCGGTTATGTATACCATTAACCTGGTGGTTCTTTTTACGCTGGTAATTACCACCATGCTTCAGGTAAATGTAAAACTGACCCTGTATGTTCTCACTCCACTCCCACTCTTATCGATTAGCATTTATTACGCGAGTCACATCATCAATAAAAAAAGCGAGCGGGTTCAACGTCAACTGAGCCAACTGTCCACTTTTGTTCAAGAAGCATTTTCAGGAATTCGGGTAATTAAGGCCTACACCCAACAATCGAGCAAGAATGCCATTTTCGAAAACGAGTTGGAAATCTATCGAGATAAAACCCTGTCTTTAGTTAAGGTTAATGCGGTGTTTATGCCTCTCATGATTTTGATGATTGGCTTAAGTACCATTCTTACCATTTTTATTGGAGGTAAACTGGCTATTGCCGGTGAAATTAGCATGGGAAATATTGCGGAGTTTGTTATTTACGTTAACATGCTTACCTGGCCCGTAGCTTCGGTGGGTTGGGTTACTTCTTTGGTTCAACGAGCTGCTGCCTCTCAGGAGCGAATCAACGAATTCTTACTCATGAAACCGGAAATTGAAAACCTGGGAGAAGCCAAAGACGGTATTCGGGGAGATATTGAATTCAGGAACGTAAGTTTTACCTATCCCAACTCCAACATTGAGGCACTTAAAGATGTGAGTTTTAAGGTTAATGCTGGCGATTCCCTTGCTATACTGGGAAGAACCGGAGCCGGGAAATCGACCATTGCCAGTTTGTTGGTCAGACTCTACGACATCGATAAGGGACAAATTCTAATCGATGGAAGGGACATTAAGGAAATTGATCTGAACCTGCTACGCCAATCGTTCGGCACAGTTCCGCAGGAAGTCTTTCTCTTTTCTGACACCATAACCAACAACATTGCCTTTGGAAAAATAACCCGCTCGGCAGAATTAAGCGAAGTTCAGGAGGCAGCCAGAATGGCTGAAATTCATGAGGATATATCTAACTTTCCAAATGACTACGAAACCACTGTTGGTGAAAGGGGCATTACCCTATCCGGAGGGCAAAAGCAACGAATTTCGATTGCCCGTGCCATCATGAGTAAACCACAACTTTATATTTTCGATGATTGTTTAAGCGCCGTTGATACGGAAACCGAAAACAAAATCATCAACAACTTACAGCGGGTAATGGATAAAACAACCAGCATTATTATCACGCATCGGGTTTCGAGCGCCATTCACTGCGATCACATTATTGTACTCGGCGAAGGAGAAATTACAGAATCGGGTAATCACAGCCAATTGGTTGCCAATAACGGATTTTACGCTGACAGCTATGAGCAGCAATTGCTGAGTAAGGAAGAGGTTTGAGGGAACGTTAGGCGTTGGGTTATTGATATTTGATCTTGGATGTTTGACTATCAAATATCCAACATCGTGGTTAAAGCAATCTTTGTAACGCCATCATATACCCCAGGTGAAGGCCTTCGTGAATGTTGTTAAAGGAAATGGCATCTTCAATTGATTTCAATGTAGCTCCATAACTTGTTGTGTATTCAGAAAAATTTTGAAACTTTCCTTTATTTAAATATTCTTCTGTCAGGTCGGTGTATTTAAATACATTCCCCTTAAAATAATCCAGTTCTTGCTGAGTAAATTCCACTCCCCTGGCGTTACTTCCCTTTCTAAACTTGTTGACAATTTCCATAGGAATCTGCAGCTCCATTTTGCATACCCCAAAGCTCAATAAATGCTGCGTTACTACTGAGTGTCCAAAATTCCACAGTAGATTGTTGTTATGGGTCTCCGGAATTTTGATTAGTTCTTCCAAAGGCCAATCTCCAATTACATCAAGCATACGCTGCCGGGTAATTCTGTTGTTCTCGAACGTCACCTGTAAGTTCATACCTAAATTACTTTTAGTATGACAAAGAAAACTAAAAACAGGTACTAAAAATCAAACAACCCGAATGCCTTTGGAGCGGCCGACTGCTTTGTTAGTTTTTGAATAGTGTAAATGAAAAAGGATTGCCATCCACTGCGTTAGTACTAGCCTGCCACAAATACAGTCTAATCCTTAACGCACCTTACCGACAGGTAATTCAGCACGCTCTGAGACGAATAGACAATTTGATTGCTATTGTAACCAAGGTAATAATAAGCTCCGCTAGATGTCGACGGATATAAACTTGACGTCCACAAATACCCATAGGTGTTACCCAAACTAAATGATGATGTGGTTCTATATCCTGAGGCAATTGCATTAAATCCAGTAGAATTAGTTGCTCCGGTGTTGGGTGGATCCCAGTTAGCTGTAAATTCTTGTTTCATTGCTCCTCCACAAGTTGTACAACTTGATTTTGGAGTATGTGAACCATTGATGGTAATTAGTAAGCTATCGTACTCCTGAATGCTAGGTACATGCCAATCTACCGGACAAACACCCTGAATGCCACTTGGCGTGGAATCTTTAGGAGTTGCTCCATTTAATGCTTGATTGTGACTGTATAATCTACCCCTGGTCTTATGATAAGATATACTGTCATTATCGTAATGATATGTGGTACCTGAACCAGGTCTATAGCGCATGTTTTCTGACAACCAAACTTGATTTCCAATTTGAACAGTCCCATAAGTTTCAGCATCTCTGGTATCTAACCAATCTTCACCAGCGCTCCAATTGCTATTGGCCGTACCAAAATCGACAATAACTGTATCGGAATCGGTATTTCCATCGTAGCTTACGGTCCAGGTCAAAATATATCGATTGCCTGAAATGCCGGAAAATGCCGAAGTAGCACTATCGGTATTTGAAACACTTCCTCCTGTACCCGAAACTATCGTCCAGGACCCAATGTGTGGTGCATAAACCTCATCAGCGTTTAAAGTTGCTGCAGTTTGCGATGGTTTCAATATATCTCTTCCAGCATATGCCGTAGGTGAATCTTTAATACAACGAATGGAAAACCTGACACTACCGGAATTGGTGGAAGAGTAAATTGCATTGGAGTTATTATACGAATGATAATAATTGGCGTGGTAAGCAGTGCT
>PAVO01000046.1 GCA_002713215.1 Crocinitomicaceae bacterium | reverse complement strand
GCTTTGAAGCTTGGAGTGACCTGGTAGTGTACCTTTTCCTTTTTAATTATAATTTCAAGATATCAATAACTTCCTTTGCAAGTCTAAAGGAGTGACAGGTAGGAAATAGAAAAAATAAGGCCCTTCCGGCTGCCACCGGAAAGGCCCTGAACAAAAAAACATGAGATTCTCTAAAACCGGAAGCATAAGGCTTTTCGCCTTACACCCTACATGACTTTTTTGCTTTGCAAAAGTAGCCTGTTTACCGGCAAACCAAAAAAAGAAATAAATAATGCTCCTCCATTCCAGGGAGTTTTACTCAAACAATTAAATACAATTAGCATGCACTACATAAAACATACACGCACTCCAATAATACTGCTGTGCCTGTTGCCCTTTTTGGGCCTGGCACAGGTTCAACCCCTACCCGATGGCAAGGGCGAAGAACCCAATAGCCACATTGCCTTTCTAAAAAATGACGGACAATTTTCTGACGAGGACGACAATTCCGTACCCGATGTAAAATACGGGTTTATCCAGGGCAACCTGCAAGGCTATGCCTCTGTAGACGGGCGCTTCTCCTTTGTAAGCATAGAATTCGACACTATTCCCAACGATACCATTACTACCGATTCCATATTCAGGCAGGACATGACCCTGGTTAATAATGTAGAGGGAAACATTACTCCTGTTGCTGCCGACCCCGTTGGGGAGGAAGAAGCAGAAGGCGTATATAACTTCTATTTACCGGTTTGTCCCAACGGAGTTACGGATGTGAAAAGCTATAAACGATTGGTTTACGAAGATGTATATACCGATATCGACTACCACGTTTACAGCAATGCTTCGGGCTTTAAATTCTATTTTGTAATAGAACCAGGGGCGGATCCCGATGACATTCGTATGCTGTTTGAAGGACAAGACCTGCAACAGGTAAGTAGTACCCAGGTCGATTTGTTTATGGGGAGTTTGCAGGTGGCGCTGGAAAATGCCCTGGCCTACCAGCTCAATGCCCAAAACCAGGTGGTTCCCATAAGCAGCTGGACGCCCGGCTACCTCGAAAACCAGGACGGTACCGTAAGCCTTACGACCGGAAGCTACAACACCAGCCAGACACTGGTAATTCAAATCGGGCATCCCCTACTCCCTGCTGCCCCGCAGCCCGGAGGCAATGCCAACCACCTGGAATGGAGCAGTTTTGTAACCGGAGGAAGTTCCGACGAGGCCTACCAGGTTTTTAACGACGAACTGGGTTATAGCTACTACGCCGGAAAAACCAACACCATAAAATTTCCTCTATTACAAGGTCGTTCCGTATACAAAGGAGGTTTTGATGCCTATGCCGTAAAGTTTAACCCCAACGGAGTTAAGTCTTTCGGAACTTATTTTGGTAACCTGGGCGATGAGGTATTTACCTGTGGCGTAGCCACCCCAACCGGCAATTCGTACTGGGCAGGCACCACCACCAGCAATTACATTTATGGTCAAAACCTCTATTTTAATCCCGGTGGTACTACGGGAATGGTATTGGGGCTAAACGCCACAGGCCAGGCCATTGGTATTCCTCATTTTTATGGCGGCGAAAGCGACGATTACATTCGGGCCATAGCCTACAATGGGAGCAATCGAATTTGTGTGGTGGGCAATACCAGTTCCAGCACCAACGGTACGTCCACTTCTTTTCCTACTACCACTATCAACAGCAGTTCCTATACGCAATCCAACTTTGGAGGTGGAGTAGCCGATGGTTTTATCGGGGAGTTTAATACAACTATGAGTGCCACGCCCTATCCGGTAGTATACTCTACCCGCTTTGGTGGAGACAAGTTCGATTATTTTACTGCAGTTAGCTACGATGGCAACGGCGACATTGTAGTAGGAGGTGTAACCCAATCGCAAAACAGCACCAATACCTGCACCGCACCTGCTACCGGTAACATGCCCATTTGTAACCCTTCGGGAACCCTGTTTTCTTCTACTTTCAGGGGTGGGCTCGACGATTATTTTGTGCTTTCATTGGGAGCAAACCGCGAACTCACCTGGTCGAGCTATTTGGGTAGTACAGAAAACGATGGGGTAAAGCTGGCACTGGTAGCTGATAAGAATAATAATCGAATATATATGGCGGGAAGCACCACCTGGCATGCCACCTTCCACAACGCATCCAGTAGTTCTGGCTTTAGCTGGTCACCGGGTAGCACCATATCCAGCGGCACAAATCAGCTCCAGGTGCTGCAATTGGACAACAAAAGCACCATTAGTTGGTCGAGTTTTATCGGTTGCGATTTTAACGAGTCTACTTCACCGGCTCTGGCTTTGTCGAATAATTTTCTCTACCTCACTTTTAATACCGAGTGCCAAACAGCACAAAGTGCTGCTAATTATTGTAATCCGCCTGCGGCTAATTCCAACGAATTGGTTATTTGTGACAACAGCGGAGATTTATGGCTTCAGGAAAACGGTTCTGGTGTAGTGTTTAAGGGTACATCTCAAAGTGTTATTGCAGCTTTCGATATGCAGCACAACCTAAAATGGTGTACACCCTACGGTGGATCAGACGTACATTACAACCAAAGCATAAGTTACGATGTAAAAAAGGATCGGGTTTATGTTGGTGGCGCCACATTAAGCAAAAATGACATTCCGTTGAGACGATTGCCTGATCTGAACAGCCATTTTCAACGGAATAATGCAGGAAGCAGTGTAGCAGGTTATATTGCTCGTTTTGCAGCTAACTTAACTTCAATACAAATTAAAGAAGTGGTAGCTAAAAACTGGAACCTTAAAGCCTACCCTAACCCAGCCAGTTCATTGCTACATATTGATCTGGAAGGAAAAGCGAATTATCAACTTATGGATATAAGCGGAAGGAAATTACAATCGGGTAAAATTTCGCCAGAGCAAAATGCGATCATCGTTAGCTCGTTAAGCGTTGGTACCTATGTGTTACGCTTGCAACAAGGAGACAAGGTGGCTACATTTAAGTTTGTTAAAGAATAGGAAATAAGGCAATGCTAAGTGGGCTGACAAAATATACCCCTAATTTTATTTAAGATTAGGGGTTTTTTATTGGAAATGAGTTATTAATAAAAAAGCTCTCCCTCCCCTTTTTCATTTACCCACATAATTAAATTTGTGTGAACTTAAAATCCACAACATGAAAAGATTTACTCCATTGGTTCTCGTTCTTTTATTGGCTACTTCGCTAATGGCCCAACAACGATTTCCAAACCACCTCTTCGATCATTGGGATAAAACCAATGAGAAAACCTTGGGGGGAATCACTTTTCCTGAATACGAAGAGCCAGCTCCGGATCACTTTTTCACAACCTCCAATCCCGGAACACATACCATAAAGTTTACACCAACGGTAATGAAAACTACCGATGCCTACGAAGGCAAATACGCCTGCCTGATGCGCTCCACGAAATTTGTTTTTGGTATCGCCTCAGGGAGTTTAATGTCTGGAACCTATAAGGGTGGAACTGACCCCAGTAAGGCAGTTCATTTGGGCCAACCCTGGACCGGAAGGCCGGAGCGATTTGTTGGTTTTTACAAGTACATTCCGGTAGATAACGACTACTGCCAGGTTTACGCTATGTTTTTTAAATCCATTGGTGGAAAAAGGGATACAGTAGGTATGGCGGCTTTTACTCCAGCTATGAGCAAGGCCACGGTTACCAGCTATACCAAGTTTGATATACCGGTAACTTACCGCAACAACAACGATCCCGATTCTGCAGTTATCGTGTTTTCGGCCAGTGCAGACGGACTCAACTTTAATGGTGGTGATGGAACCGAACTGTATGTCGACCGAATTCTCCTTCTCTACCCGGGTGAGACTTCAGTAAACAATACGGAAAAGGAAAGTGCTCATTTCTGGGTCTACCCAAACCCTACCAGCGATGTGATTAACTTTACGATTGACAAGGCTTTTACTGATAATACCGTGTTGAGCATTTACAACTCACAAGGACAAGTGGTAAAGCAGGAACACATTGAAAAGGAATTCAATTCCTACAACATTCAGGAATTGACCAACGGCTACTATACCTACCAATTAAAGGATCAGAACCAGGTACTCACCGAGGGTAAATTCTTAAAGAATTGAGGCAAGCGGGATTCCTTATAGCAGCGTTACTTCTATTTATGGGTTTTTCCAGTGTTGCACAGGAAAAGAAGTTAAGCTTTGGGCCCAAGGTCGGGTTTATGTTTGGCGCTCCTGTTCCCCATGGAAAGAATGCATCCATTGATAGCACCAGTGGTAGCCCATTAATCGGCCCTAACATTGGTGTTTTTTTCCTATATCATTTTAATCCCAAGTGGTCTTTGTGGGTGGAGGGAAACTACAACCGAAAGGCCCTGGAATACAGTGCCAGGGCAACGGATCTTTATTACGTAGACGAACAATGCCTGGACCTGCCTAACGGTACCCGTCGTTGTGCTACGGTAGAAACGGTTTTTAACGGGCCAACCTGGGGAAAATTTGACAACTGGTATTTCGAAATTCCCATTTTTGTTCGATACTCGTTCAGTCCTAAATGGTATCTTTTTGCGGGTCCTTACTATGCTGCATTAAACAAAAGTTCCAGCGTGGCCTACTACGACGGATACGTGGGTGCGGCAACCACCAAAACGATTGACGAAAAGCAATTGGATTCTAAAATGAAACAGCACGACTACGGTGCTGCCCTGGGTTTTCACTACCAGTATAAACCCCTGTTGGTTGATTTTAGAATGAGTTATGGGTTTGCATCCATTTTCAAAGATGACTACAAACCCATCAATTATCCAGTTCGAAATGTATTTGCTCAGCTTTCTGTAGCCTTTCAATTTAGGTATGAAAATGGGCAAGACAGTGAATAATTCTGAAAAGGACACCACCTTTCGTAACATCCTAAGAATTGCTGTTCCACTTATGATTAGTGGTCTGTCTACGTCGCTGGTCAACTTAACGGATACCTTGTTTTTGAGTCAATTGGGACCAACGGAATTGGGAGGAGCCGGAAATGCCCTATTATTACTAACCGTGCTGTTGGTTATAGGAATGGGATTTAGTACGGGAGCCCAAATTATTCTGTCACGCCGGAACGGAGAAAGAAACTACACCGCAATTGGTTCCATTGTTCAGCACTCGTGGATCTTTATGGTATTCTGGAGTGTCATTGTTATTCTGTTTCTCTTCTTCGCCCTACCCCATTTTTCAGGAAGCATTGTTCAAAATCCATCCATTCGGGGAGTAATACATGAATACCTGCATGCCCGTTCCTGGGGAATCGTTTTTAATTCTATAAATGTGGTATTTGTGGCCTTTTACGTTGGGGTTACTCAAACCAAAATCATTGGGTTTATAACTCCGGTGGTTGCAGGAGTTAACATAGCACTGGACTACCTGCTCATTTTTGGCGGATTTGGAATTCCTGCTTTTGGAGTTAGTGGTGCGGCTTATGCCTCTAACCTTTCCGAATTACTGGGCACATTAATTTACTTGCTATTTACCATTTACGTTTTTAATCATTCTAAATACCGGTTATTCAATTGGCAGGGACTTCGGTTAAAGGCATATAAAAACATCCTTAAACTCAGCAGCCCGGTTATGGTTCAAAACTTTGTGTCATTAGCAGCCTGGTTTTCATTCTTTACCATTATTGAACACCTGGGCGAAAAGGAGTTGGCCGCATCGCACATCATTCGCAGCATTTATATGGTATTAATTATTCCGGTATTTGGACTAGGGGATACAACCAATAGCCTGACGGGAAACCTGCTGGGTCGAAAAAAGCCCCAGGCCGTTTTTACGCTCATCAAAAACATGAACATCATTGGCATTATCTATTGCTTTATTCTGCAACCGGTTCTCTACCTCTTTGGCGAACATCTCTTTTTACCGTTTACGAGTGACCCGGAAATCATTGAACTAGGGCTTCCAAGTATGCGGGTTGTATTTACGGCACTCTTCATTTTCACCTCTGTTATTATTGGGTTCCGGGTTATTTCAGGGGCCGGAAAAACCCTGGTTGGTTTGGGAATTGAAATAATAACGGTTGCTGTTTATTTATACAGCGCCTGGTATTTGGCTAATCTGCCGGAAGTAGAACTCTATTTGGTTTGGATGAGTGAATTTATCTACTTTGGCGTTTTCTTATTGATAGTATATCCCTACTTGTGGTGGGGGAACTGGAAAGAGACAAAACTGTAATGAGAATAGTATTTTTAGGAACACCGGATTTTGCAGTTGGAACACTGGCCGCACTCTTAGAAGCAAAAAAGAATGTGGTGGCCGTAGTAACCATGCCCGACAAACCCTCAGGCCGGGGTAAGAAATTGCAGCAATCGGCTGTTAAAAAATTTGCCCTGGAGCACAATTTGCCGGTACTTCAGCCCACCAACTTAAAAGATCCGGCTTTTCAGGACGAACTCCGATCTTATCAGGCCGAAATTCAAATTGTAGTTGCCTTTCGCATGCTTCCCATTTCCGTTTGGGATATGCCACCCCTGGGTACCTTTAATTTACATGCGAGTTTATTACCACAATACCGAGGTGCCGCACCAATCAATTGGGCAATTATTAACGGGGAAAAGAAAACGGGCGTTACTACCTTCTTTTTAAAGCACGAAATTGATACCGGCAATATACTAATGCAGCAAGAGGTAGGAATTGAAGAGGATGACAATGTAGGAACGCTTCACGACAAACTCCTGGCCGTTGGTGCCAAACTGGTGGTAGAAACCATGGATCAGATTGAAGCAGGAAATATCGAAGGAACTCCTCAGGAAGATTTCGGCGATGAAATACTTAAGCCAGCACCAAAAATTTTCAAACCGGATTGTCGAATCAATTGGGACACCTCCATCCAAAATATCCACAACAAGGTTAGAGGCCTGAATCCCTACCCGGCTGCATCTACACGAATCAGGCTCGGTGATAAAGAACTGGGGCTTAAAATCTATTCTACTACCTGGGAGCCTTTGGGCAATGCTAGCCCCGGAACAGTAGAAATGAAAGAAAAAGTTATCGGGATTCAATCCACCGATGGAATTCTATGGATCGAAGAGCTTCAGTTGGAAGGCAAACGAAGAATGAAAACCGAAGACTTTTTGAGAGGCGTTTCAGAAAAAATTGAAATCGTTAATACACATTAATTATGAAGGTCATTTATACACTTGCGTTAATTGCATGGTTCGCTTTAAATGCCGGAGCACAGGAAAGAACAAACATTGACTCGTTTACTCCCAAGGAGTTTAAGGAAAATGTAACCGTCGAAAAATTAAATTCAGACAAAAATCAATCGTCCTTTATTATATGGGTGTCGGATACGGTTAAGCCACACTACCATAAAACCCATACCGAGTGTATCTACCTGCTTGAAGGTGGAGGTACCTTTTATATGGGGAAGAAAAAAATGGAATTAAAAGTTGGCGATTTTGTAATGATACCTGAGGGAGTGATCCACTCCTACAAACACAAAACGGGAAAAAGGAGCAAAGTTTTATCCGTTCAGGCTCCCGAATTTGTCGGAACCGACCGCATTTGGGTCGATATTCAGGAATAAAACGTTAAGAATTGACCCTAATTTTGAGTTTCGCCAGCTAAAAAAGATTCAAAATTGGCGCTTATTTACGCTCAAACGCCCAATTGGCTTGCTTTTCAGGCGTATTTATTAACAATCGACCACTTTTATTAACAAAATGCCCTGATTTGGACTACAGGCCTTGACAGGGCTTGATTTTCATCTACATTTGGGTCACGAATTATTTAATTATTAACTAAAAAAACGAATTTCAAGATGAACAAGTCTGAATTAGTAGAAGCAATGGCTGATGGAGCAGGTATCTCTAAAGCTGATGCAAAAAGAGCATTAGATTCTTTTATCGGAGCCACTTCTGGAGCTCTTAAAAAAGGAGACAGAGTAGCATTAGTTGGATTTGGATCTTTCTCCATTTCTAAAAGATCTGCTAGAACTGGTAGAAATCCACAAACTGGTAAAGAAATCCAAATTGCAGCTAAGAACGTTGTGAAATTTAAAGCAGGTGCTGAACTTTCTGGTTCTGTAAACTAGACTTTAAATAAAGAAATTTGAGCCCTTTTAACTGTCAAAGTTGAAAGGGTTTTTTTTTGCCTATACTCCATCTGCTCATTTTAGTTATTTTCGGAATTCAAAATAAGTTTAATCAAAATTGAATTTTGAACTATGGGTAAAGGAGATAAAAAGACAGGAAAAGGAAAACGGTTTAAAGGTACATACGGAAAAACAAGACAACGAACCAGCAAAAAGAAAAACGCCGAAACACTAGCTAATTTGGTTAAAAAAGCAGCAGCTGAAAAGAAAAAGGCAAAAGCTGCGGCTCCTAAAAAAGAAGCAACGAAAAAACCAGCTGCAAGTGACACCAAGAAAAAAGCCCCAGCAAAAAAAACAGCTACTAGCGCCTCTGCTTCGCAACCGCAAAAGCCGGCAGGCGAACGCGGTAAAGCTACTGGCGACACGCCGAAAAAAGCTGCTGCTAAAAAATAGAACCGTACAGAAATATAAAATGTTGAAACGGCCTTTGGGCCGTTTTTTCGTTTTGGCCTTTACTTTATTAAATTAGATAATCCGCAAACCAAGCCGTACTCAAACACCTCTTATATCTAGGCACCATTATTGCGCCTAATTAATGAAAGTTAAATCTTCATTTTTTATCTTGGCAATCCTAATTTTAACAATTGGTAGCATCGCCGCACAGAATTCCGGCAATAATCAGTTTAAATATCTGCCTGAATTAGTTCAATCTAGCATCCAACAAGAGGCAGATAGTCGTTCAATACAAAAAATAGAAACTATCTTGACCAAAAGTGGAGACATTACCTATACGGTTGAAGTTCAGAAAAAATTCCATATAGTATTATTGGTGTTCTCTGAATCTGGAGAGCTTATTTATAAGGCCCGAAGGAAGGAACATTGGTATAACGAAGATGAACCAATTTCTGGTCATTACAACTATCAAGAAGAGAATAAATACCAAGAAGAGAATAACTGGGTAAAAATTTTAGAATTTCTATACGAATGCCTCTATAATTGGAATTGGCAATGCAATGATTGATGAGTAGTTTCAATCAGGGTTTACGATCTATCTGTCGAAAAACCTTCAACATCATTTGAACATCAGCTGGCAACATTCCTTGAAAATCTATCTCTTTTAAAAAGGTTGAACATGATTCAAGTAATGAATCGTTTTGGTAATATTCATCCCTACAAAGGTGAATGAATTTTAAAATACGAAATGCATTAAACCAATTAAAAAAACGCTTTGAGAAAGTTTCGACACTTGTTCCATATAGAAGCATATCATTTATTCGGTCATCAAAGTCATTGAGTTCAAGAAATGAACAAATACTTTCCGGAAGCCTGGATTTAAATTCGGTCCCAAACCTTTTTTGGCCTTCATATTCCATCTCTACCAATTCAACAAAGAGCTTTACATCGCGAAATGACCTGAAGCTATAGGAAACATCCAACCTTTCACCACCAAGGTATTCCAGCATGGACCGACCTGTTCCAAATGGTACGCGGTCGCTGGTGCGCGGAGAAGGAATTACGCGAGTTGAATTTATTTCTATAAATCCCCCAAGTTGAATAATCTTTTGCAGGAAGTAGAAGTCCTCACCGGCTTTTCTTTTGTTCATTCCACTTTGCTTTTGGTAGGCCCAGGCCTTTACCGCCATACTAGATCCAACCGTATGAAACGCCTGTGGATGTCCGGTAAATTTTAATGCCTGGTGATAGTACCTCAAAAACAACTCATACCACACAATTCCATCATATACCTGCTGATCGTGCTCATTGCCCGACAACGGATGCTCGAAGTAAATGGAAGCACCGGGAGCTTTAGGTTTATTCTTAAACTCAGTATAAATGGCCTTTAGGTAATTGGAATCGCATTGTGAATCAGCATCAAAACAAACGATAACTCCCTCTTCCTGATCGATTTGAGAAAAACGATCCACCGCCTCATCCATTCCAATCTTTCTGGCCAACCCTACCCCTGCGTGTTTTTTGGGTAATTCATTGTTTTGGTAAATCAGAAATCGAAGCTCCTGTGAATTGTTCTCTTCTGCCCAGGTAACTGCCTTTTGATAAGTACCTTCACTCAATGCCTTAATGTCCTGGGAATGGTGGGTTCCAGCATTAATGATTACGATTACCTCAACTGATATTTCAGAAGGAATTTCACATTTCAATAATGCTGATAAAGAAGGAATTAGGTCTGGCTCGTTAAAGCAGGGAATTACAACAATAAGTTGGGTATTTTCCCTGGGTTGAATGTTGAACAATCGCCCGCCAAAGCGATAATTACTCAGGTAAGGATTCATTAAGGGGCAATGCGTTTGATCTCCCACGAATTATCGGGTTCCACTTTGGTGTAAACAATCCTATCATGCAATCTCGCAGGTCTTCCCTGCCAAAACTCAAAATTGCCCGGTTTAATTTCATAACCTCCCCAGTGTGGAGGTCTGGGGACTTCATCTCCAAACTTCTGCTTGTACATCTCCAAACGGTCGATCAATACCTGTCTCGATTCTATTTCCTGACTTTGTTCTGAGGCCCAGGCCCCTAGCTTGCTCTCAATGGGTCTCGAATTGAAGTAGGCATCCGATTCTTCTTCCGACAATCTTGAAATGGTTCCTTCTACCCTAACCTGCCGTTCCAGTTCAGCATAGAAAAACAAAACAGAGATGTTTGAAGAAGTTGCCTCCTCTATTTCTGCTCCTTTTCTACTGTGATAATTGGTATAGAAACGAAGGTTATTGTTTTCAATTCCACGCAAATAAACCACGCGGGATGAGGGGATTTGAAGTTTATCATCTACCGTGGACACGATCATAGCGTTGGGTTCCAGTACCTGGGAGTCCACCGCTTCTTCAATCCATTTTTCGAGCTGCTTAACCGGATTTGGATCGACTGATTTTTTACTCAGTTCCTGCGACAGAAACTCGTGTCGAACTTCGTTTACATAGTTGCTGACTATACCCATGCTGCGAAATTAGTTGGTTTAAAAATACGAAGGTCACCCTTCGATACTATTTTATTTAAAAATCACTTTGTTTAAGGATAATATTGGTGGCCTTTTCTTTCTACTAAAACCTACATGTTCTTTCTTCTGCGCGTCGCATTTCTTCGGTTTAGATTCGACCTTTTGAATTTTCGCCAGAAATTCAATGAACCTTTCGGCCGGAGGCCAAGCAAGTATGTCTGAGGAGGAACGACGAGTTTACTTGCGCAGAGAATGGAGAAGTAGAATTTCAAGAAAATTCAAGAAGTCTTGATCTTTTCTTTGCGAACTTTCTTTTGTATCAAGACAAAAGAAAGTGGAAATATTTTTAGAATTCGTAATTACAATATGTTATACTTCCTGTAAGAATTCGCCACTCAAGCCGTGGAGGCTTTGCTTTTGTATGGCACAAAAGCAACAAAAAGCCACGATATTAAAACTCAAACCCCTTGCTATTGTAGTTGCTAAGTTCGGACAGGTGATTTTCGGGCGAAGCCCTCAACTTCCTTACTCACTAAGCACCTACTGCGTGGCAGGAATTTTCATTTTAAAAATCGAACAGTCTCAATGCTTCCTACTGGAAATCTAAAAAATGTGAGCAACCTATGTTGAGGTGAGCTGGTTTATGTCAACTTTATGATTGTTATGTAACCTCATTTGGTTACTTATAATTCCTAAAAACCGTGAAATGTTGGATGGCCAGCGAAAACTTGGAAGCATTTTTGCTAAAGCTTGTTACCTTTGTAAACGCTATTGATTATGGGATTTAGAACACCTTCATTTATTAAGCTACCACGAAACAAACGTTTCAATTTTAAGCCTCGCTATTACGATGCTCAAAAGGAGGAATTGGAGAATCGAATTGCCATAATAAAAGCAGAAATGAAGGAAGAAGAATCTGCTAAGTTAAGAAGCGATTATGACTCTGAATTAACAAGATATAAAATGGCCCAGCAATGGAAAATGGGCTCTACCCGAAAAACACAATTCAATAGAAGCAACATGCGGGTAGCCTTTATAGCGGCTATTCTCTTTTTATTCTTTTACTATTACCTCTACGTGTAATTCATGGGTGATGTAATTCAATTATTGCCCGATAATGTTGCCAATCAAATTGCAGCAGGTGAAGTTGTTCAGCGTCCATCCTCGGTGGTAAAAGAACTGATGGAAAATGCCCTTGACGCTGGCGCTACCAAAATTAAACTCATTGTAAAAGAAGCCGGACGAACGCTCATTCAGGTGATCGACAACGGTAAGGGTATGTCCCCCACAGACGCCCGGCTTAGCCTGGAAAGGCACGCCACTTCTAAAATCAGAAATGCGGAAGACCTGTTTCAGATTAAAACCATGGGGTTTAGAGGAGAAGCCCTGGCGTCGATAGTTGCCGTAGCGCAATGCGAATTAAAAACGAAACGAGCTGAAGATGAATTAGGTACCCTTATCCAGGTTGAAGGCTCAGAAACCAAAAAACAAGAACCCTGTACTTGTGAAAATGGGAGTTCAGTTTCGGTTAAAAATCTCTTTTTCAACCTCCCTGCCAGGCGAAAGTTTTTAAAGTCAAATGCCGTAGAAAAACGCCACATCATTGATCAATTTGAGCGAATTTCAATCATCTATCCTCAAATTAAGTTTCTTTTCTACCTGGACGATATTAAACTTTTTCACCTTGAACCTGGAACGCTAAGGCAGCGAATAGTAGGCGTTTTTGGAAAAAACTACAACGACCGTCTGGTTCCTATTAATGAAGAAACGAGCCTGGTTAAATTGGCTGGGTTTATAGGTAAACCCGAATTTGCAAAGAAGAAAAGGGATGGCCAATTTCTGTTTGTTAACGGGCGATTTATAAAAAGCAACTACCTGCATCATGGCATCCTGGCCGCATACGACGAGCTTGTTCAAACCGGGTATCATCCAAGTTATTTTATTCACCTGGAATGTGATCCGGAAAGCATTGATGTCAACATTCATCCAACCAAGACGGAAGTGAAATTTGAAGATGAAAAATCGATCTATGCCATAATTAGAAGTTCGGTTCGAAAGGCTTTAGGTGAACATAACATTGCCCCTTCGCTAGATTTTAACAGAGAAACCGCCTTTGATGAAATGCCAAAAAACCGGGACATAGTTGCACCAAGCATTTCCGTAGACCCAAGTTTTAATCCCTTTGAAAAAGAATCGGGATCGAGCTTAGGTAAATTAAGTGGAGCACCGGGCAAACCCAATAAAACTGAAATTGCCAATTGGGGGAGCATGATTCAAAAAGATCCGCTTCTGAATCAACAACAAATGAATTTCAGCTCCATTGACAAGGAGTTTGTGCAACAGGAAAACCACCTTGAAAGCAGTACACTAAATACAGATAGCACTGAAATTGATCCACACCAAAACCGTGTTTTTCAAATTCATGGTAAATATATTCTAAGTCCGATAAAATCGGGACTAATGGTTATTGACCAGCGCAGAGCCCACGAAAGAGTGCTTTACGAAAGGAACCTAAAAGCCCTGGCGCTTAACCAGGGAAAGAGTCAAAAGAGTCTTTTTCCGGTAACCCTGGAGTTTAATGCTTCGGATGGTGCCATGCTACAGGACTTGTCTCCTGAACTCCATTTGTTGGGCTTTGAATTCGAGGAATTTGGAAAAAACAGTTTTATTGTCAGGGGACTTCCGGCAGAAGCAGCCCAGGAAAATTGCAAAGAATTGTTTGATGAACTACTTGCTACTTACAAAGAAAATGAACAGCAATTGGAGCTTAAATCACACGTAAACATTGCTTTTTCACTGGCGCAAAAAGAGAGTAAATCAATGAATCGGGTGCTATCCAATGTTGAGTGTTCTGCACTTATTGATGAATTATTTGCCTGCGAGAACCCACAAACTACGGTAGGTGGAAAACCCATTATTTCAACCCTTTCGCTTGACGAACTAAATAATAAGTTTAATTAATGAGCCACTACAGACCTCAAGGATTTTCCATACTTCCGCCTGTTGTAAAAAACCTGTTAATCATCAATGGGATTGTGTTTCTGGCTACCATGTCCCTTAGTAGTTCCGGAATAGATTTATACAAGTTATTGGGCTTACATTACCCTGGTTCAGAACTTTTTAAACCATACCAAATCATAACCTACATGTTTATGCATGGAGGAATTTCTCACCTCTTTTTTAACATGTTTGCCGTTTGGATGTTTGGAAGTGCCATTGAAAATTACTGGGGCCCCAAGCGTTTTTTGGTTTATTACTTGCTAACGGGAATCGGTGCTTCCGTTTTGCACTACAGCATTGTTTACGTTGAAATGATGCCCATCCTCAACACCGTTGACGTTGCACTAAAGGCCAACAGTTTAGACGCTGTATATGCATTTATGGAACAAGAGGACATAAAAAACATTGCACGAACCAGCGTTACGTTGGTGGATCAATACAATGCGTTTTACAATAGTCCTAGTCTTCAATCCGGTACCTTTTTTATACAAGACCTGGCCAATTATTATAAAAACATGCCCAATGTGGTGGGGGCATCCGGATCCTTATTTGGTATTCTACTCGCATTCGGAATGTTGTTTCCGGAAACATCACTCTACCTGATGTTTATACCCGTACCCATTAAGGCCAAATATTTTGTCGCGGGGTACGGTGCAGTTGAGTTAATTAGCGGCCTGCAAAACAATCCCAATGACAATGTGGCACATTTTGCACATTTGGGCGGAATGTTGTTTGGATATTTATTGATTCGATATTGGAGAGCAAACTCTCAAATCAGATAACTAGATGAGCAATTTTATTGTAGAAGACCTAAAGCGAATTTTGAAGGGAGATAACCCTCTTTCCAAGCTTATTCTCATCAATGTAATTGTTTTTATCGTAGACAACCTATTTGGTCGATTTATCCCCTTCTTTGAATGGCTGGGATTGCCGGGAAGCGCTATGGAGTTTATTGTGAAACCGTGGACCCTGGTTACCTATATGTTTATGCATGGTGGATTTCTTCACATATTATTCAATATGCTGTGGTTGTATTGGATGGGAAGAATTTTGCTGGAATACCTGGGAAAAAGACGAGTTGTATCCATTTACTTTTTTGGAGGAATAGCGGGAGGTATCGCCTACCTTGTAGCCTATAACTTCATGGCCTTGACCGGAGATGTTGCCATGGGCTCTGGCCTTATTGGTGCCTCTGCGGGTGTAATGGCAGTTGTAATTGCTGTTGCCACCTTACTGCCCGATTACGAGGTCATGCTGTTTCTTATTGGGCGGGTACGAATGAAGTACGTTGGATTGGGAATTCTAATCCTTACTTCTATCATTGATTTCTCGATTAATATGGGAGGTAAGCTGGCCCATTTGGGTGGTGCAGCTCTGGGGTATGTTTTTATTCGGCAGTTGCGATCGGGTAACGACTGGAGCAGTGCATTTTACGGTATTGTAGATTGGTTTATGGGGCTTTTTGCTTCCAAACAAAAACTCAAGGTGGTTAAGAAACCTAAACGACCCGGCAGAACTTCAACTTCTAAAAATCAATCGGTGAGTGCCACCGATCAGCAAAGAATCGATTCCATTTTAGACAAAATTTCCGAATCGGGATACGATGCACTTACCACAGAAGAAAAGGAGTTTTTGTTTAGAGCAAGCAACAAAAAGTGAGGAAGTTAATTGACAAATTACTTTTTGGTGTAAATGTTCTCGCAGGACTTTCTTTATTAATTGCCTATATCTCTCCTTACGCCAGTCCAACGCAATTCTGGTTTGTATCTTTTTTTGGTTTGGGATATCCATTCCTGCTTGTTGTTAACGCATTGTTTGTTCTCTATTGGCTAATTCGACTTAAAAAACAATTGCTTTTTTCTGTTGTCATTATTGGTGTTGGTTACTTCCACTATGGAAAATTCATTCGGTTCAAAAAACAGGACCCCTACCCTCCCATTGAGTCTATAAAGATCATGTCTCACAATTTAAGAGCACTTGGGCTCAATGGTCCGGTATTTCAAACGGAGGACAGTAAGAAAATATTTGAGTTTCTGGATCAGGAACTGTTTGACGTTTATTGCTTTCAGGAGTTTTTCGATACGAAAAGAAAGGGATTTGCACCCTATGATTCCATTAAACGAATTACGGGTACAAGGTACCGGCACGTGGAATACCTGGCCCAATTCCGAGAGAATTCGTTTGGTATTGCCACCCTGAGCCAGTACCCGATAATTGAAAAAGGGATTGTTCCCTTTGAACGCGAAGGAACCAACATGTGCATATTTACGGACATTGACTTCAACGGAAAGATTGTTCGGGTGTATAACATGCACTTACAAAGCCTTCATTTTAGAAGAAAGGACTATGAGTTTCTCCAATCGCTTGACGCCTCAAACGAAGAAAAAATTGACGGTGCCAAAAACATTGTCAGTCGATTTAAGTCCGCCTTTATTAAAAGAGAGGAACAAGCTAAGATTATAAGGCAACACATTGAAGATTGTCCCTTTCCGGTAATCGTTTGCGGTGACTTTAACGATACTCCGTTGTCCTATTCATACGATCTTATTCGGGGTAATTTAACCGATGCATTCGAAGCCAAAGGAAGAGGAATTGGAAGCACCTACAAT
Source organism: Crocinitomicaceae bacterium (assembly GCA_002713215.1). Lineage (GTDB taxonomy): Bacteria > Bacteroidota > Bacteroidia > Flavobacteriales_G > Salibacteraceae > UBA2108. Next base: position 33,787 of record PAVO01000046.1, on the reverse strand, counting down.
GGTATGTTTCCTCTTTTAAGAATCGATTACATTCTACACAGCCCCGAAATAGACAATACCTACTTCAATGTTGTAAAAGAAGACCTGTCGGACCACTATCCTTTGGTGGCTTATTTTACTTTTGAGCAATAGTATGATTCAAGCGTCTAATATTACCAAGTCATACGGTCAACTTCAGGTATTGAAAGGAATTGATCTTTCTATCAATAAAGGGGAGATTGTATCAATCGTTGGAGCGTCAGGTGCTGGAAAAACCACTCTGCTTCAGATTTTAGGTACGCTGGATCGTCCTGATCAGGGTAATTTGATCATCAATGACATTGATGTTACCCGATTGAAGTCGAAGGCGCTTTCCAGGTTTAGGAATAATGAAATTGGATTCGTTTTTCAATTCCATCAACTTCTTCCTGAATTCTCCGCTATGGAAAATGTTTGTATTCCAGCGTTTATAAAAGGAGTAAACAAAAAACAGGCAGAAGCCAGCGCCATGGAGTACCTCGATTTTTTGGGTATGAAAGACCGGGCACAACACAAACCGGCGGAACTCTCTGGCGGAGAACAACAGCGCGTCGCAGTTGCCCGTGCACTCATTAACCAACCATCGGTACTATACGCTGATGAGCCATCGGGAAATTTGGATTCAAAAAACAGCAAGGAACTTCATCGCCTTTTCTTCGATTTGAGGGACCAGTTCAATCAGACTTTCGTGATTGTGACCCACAACCAGGAATTGGCTGAAATGGCAGATCGAAAGCTAACCATTGAAGATGGTGTTGTAAAAAACTAAACCGATTCACATGTTGTCGAGGGATGAATTGAAGGATTTTCTGGATGCTAAAAGTGAGCAATTCAATCACCCGGATTTTATTGCGGATGATCCCATTCAAATTCCACATGGGTTTTCAAAAAAAGAGGATATAGAAATCAGTGGTTTACTGGCTGCTTCAATTGCCTGGGGTCAGCGAAAAACCATTATTTCTAATGCTAAACGGATGGTGGATCTTATGGAAAACGAACCTTTTCATTTCGTTATGAATGCCAGCAAAAATGAGCTTCAAACACTCGAAAATTTCAAACATCGGACCTTTAACGGAACAGATCTTCAATTCTTTGTATTGGGGCTTCGAAATATCTATCTCAAAGGTGGGCTGGAAAAGTCATTCTCGAATTGTGAAAGTGCATTTGAGGCTATCAATCAGTTTAGGGCCATGATGATGTTAACTCCACATGAAATTAGATCGGAGAAGCACATCAGCTCTCCCGCCAAAGGTTCTGCGGCCAAGCGGTTGAATATGTTCTTACGTTGGATGAATAGAAAAGACACCTGCGGTGTCGATTTTGGAATCTGGGAAGCATTGCCGCCTTCCAAACTCATGATCCCCCTGGATATCCATACAGGTAATATGGCACGAAAGCTTGGAATTCTAAATCGCAAACAAAACGACTGGAGAGCGCTGGAAGAGATTATGTCGGTTTTGCGAATGTTCGACCCTAATGATCCTTCAAAATACGATTTCGCCCTGTTTGGATTAGGGGTTAACGAAGAATTCTGACCGATTTAGTTTCGATTGGTTGGTTTGGTTTACGTACCTATTTGATGTTCCCCATTCTTTCTGGTATTATGCAAATACCATTGAAACAATTGATGTCTTCTTTTGCATTGAACCTGTAATGGAAAGTGGCTGTACAATCTTCCATACAATTGGATTCGATACCTTCAACCTCACCAAGATGTGGAAGTTCATCATTTAAGTAACCACACATAAGATCATCAATTTCAATGTTGTAATACCAGTCTTCAACGATAACCCCTTTTTTAAAAGTTCCCTTTAATTTCGAACTTCCGTCGGGATTGTAGGAAACAAACGCCCCTTCAACAAACCCGTTTAGATAAGAGAATTTAGAGTGAACTGAACCATTGGTATAATACAACTCTTGCTTACCGTTTAAAACACCATTCTTATAACGCTTTACGGATTTTTTCGATCCACCAGGGAAGTAAGCTGTTATTTCTCCATCTTTTTTGCCTTTGCTTAGTTTTCCTTTCTCCTTAAGCTCCCCACTTATGGTATAGAGCTTATACTCTCCCTGAGCAATACCATTTTCAAAGAGAAATTCAGCGCGTGGTTTTCCATTCGAGTAATTAAGTGTCCACTTCCCACTAAGTTCTCCATCGACAAGCAAGCCCTTAAGTTCTTTAGTTTTCAACGGTTTTCCCTTTTTAACCTTAATGCTGGCATGCTCCAATACAAATTGATTATTGAGGCTCAATAAATCAAAGTACACGTCAACTTCATTGTTATATGCGTCATATTGGGTTTGGTCAAAATAGCGCGAGTAGCCCCATTTAATATCCTCCATCACAAATGGTCGGTTAATCATGTATTCAATGAGGTTCTGTGATTCACCGTTTTCTTCCGTTACATTAATTCTTTTCAATACATTGGCTTCGAAGTAGCGCATATCGACCCAAACAACTGGAGTATTCGATTTTTCTACATTGTCAATTATTCCCATTCCCCGTATGTAGGGTTTCATTTTGTTGTCCCGAATGTCGTAATACCAGTATTCCTGTAAAACCACCCGTTTAGACTCTTTCAATTTGCAGGAGTCTTTAATTTTCACCATCTCTTCAGGCAAAAATGGTCGGGTAAGATCAGGTCCCGAAAAATAGTTGGCGTAGTTATCGGCTAAATACATAATTACTTCCGGAAAGGTTGCGGATTGTCCGTTGGCAAACTTCAATACATAGTGGTTTTCATTGGCCGCCCGGTTAAAATCGACCACACTAATGGCTTCTATCAGCATTCCGTTTATGTTATGAAAAGCATAATCGGAGATTCCAATTTTACTATCTACATAACCCGGATCAATTCCTCCTTTAATTGCGCTTCCTATTCCATCGGATAGAAAAATGTTGATGTTAGCGTTATAATGAGCCCATTGGATATCCTGAAAATAAACATCGATTGATTGACCGCTAAGTCCAATACTTTGAATAAAAATCAGGACTCCGAATAACATCTTAGAACTCATAAAAACAAATTTAGTTTTCATTGGTTATCGGGCTTAGCAGAAGTAACAACAATCGTTAAAAAGTGAATTTCATTTGGTAAATCGGCTGATTCAATCCACCAATCTATTGATTCAGGTAGAGGTAGAGAACCGACATGGCCGAAAGCGTATCGTCTCCCACATTGTTGTAGGAACTAACCAATTCATAACGGTGGTCTTTACTCAATAATAAGCCTTCTTCAGATGTAAAATCGGTTATGTATTCCAATCCTATTTTATCGGGAATGCTTTTCATTTCGGTGCGAAACACGGTTCGGCTATCGGTGATATCATATAGCTCAAGGTATTCGCAATAAGGATGTACGTGTGCTGTGGCATAATACAGCATTTTATCTTCGGAGAGGTTAAGCATTTTGGTAGCTTCAAAGCGAAGCATTTCCGTTCCCGGAGATATCTTCCAGTGTCCGGTAAATTTTCTGCCGTATTGATCGTAATAAAGATCCAAATCGGCCAGCGGGTTGTTGGCCAACATATCCACTCCGCAACTGGGTTGCTGGGCCTCGTGATAATTGAATTTTTGACCTTCCTCTTCTTTCAGTTCTTTTTCCGGCTTTTCTCCATACACACCATAAGGTCCGTCGTATTGCTTTACCAACCATACCGTGTTTTGCGACAATGCTTGCATGGGGAACTCGATTTCAGAATCCAAATAATATTTCAGGGTCACCTCATGATAAAGCGATGTATCCAGTGTGGGATTGTTATGATTCAACGCCTGAAAAATGGCCTTAAACTTCTGATTGGCTGGAAATGGAATTCCAAAGCCCTGGGGCAACTGGAGCTGAGTATAACCTTGAGTGAGGGTAAAAATTCTGTTGGTATAAGCAAATACACCAGGTTCCCAAGGGAAGTTACGTTCAACAGAAAGGTTTAGGTTATTGTGGCACATAAATTCCGGTGAAAGTTCGGTGCCGGCAGAATCCAATACCCGTACGTCATAACCAACCAACCAAACCAAATCTCCAGAATCGGCCAATTGAAATTCTTCTTCTGAAGTAGGCCCCATCATGGACCGGTAAATTTTATCAATGCGATAGTTCTCTGAAGTAACGACTTTGGTTCTCAACTTTGACGAATCGTACTCGCCTGCTTTGGCACCTTTATTTTTACTGTACCATTCTCTAAATGAGGGCGCCTCTTCTGTGGTTGAACAGGAAACCAGTAGGATGGTTGCCAATACTGCGATTAACTTCCATTGATTTAAATTCATTCTATTAACCATTTCTATCCTTTTTACTTTTAAAGCGGTAGCCCACAAATAAGCTTAGTTTACCGTGACCAATTTGCGGGTATAATCCATCTATAATTTTAGCTAAAAAGCCATTGTACGAAATATTAAATCCGGCAAAAATCCTTCTACCATTGTAGCCGAATGCATTCATGGAAATAAGCTTCAGATTAACGCTTGAGTTCAATGATTTTATATTAGGACTTGAATAATCTCCTGAATAATAATGAATACCCGGAATTAAGCTAGCCGTAACAAAAAAATTCTTCCCTATAACAAAGGTATGCATGTATCCAAAGTTTATTCCTAAACTCAATATGTTCAGATTGTTGAGTTGTGCTTCGGTGTTAAACAAACCCTCTGCCCGAACGGGAATAATTGATGAATCCCCGTTCATTGTAAAGGAAGAAAATGCTCCCCCGGCAATAAAACTTCCTGCACTTTTCTTTTGGACTTCATTTAAGACAAACGGAGCTTTTAAAGAAAATCGGGTATAGTTCAGGGCATATAGGTACTGCAATTCAATGTTGTTTGTTCTGATGTCCTTTCTAAGCCCGGTTTCTCCGGAATCTAAAATAACCGGTGCTGCTGGATCAAACTGATAAGATCTATTCAATTTGTACCCGCGATAATATTGTAATGTTCCGGCAAAATAATGTTTGCTACTATATACCCTACCCTGAAAGTCAAATGACTGTTGCTCGTCAAATTCCTTTGTTCCTGATAACCCCACACCCAAGGTAAGATCTAATGCCAGCCACTTATAGGCAAACCCAATACCTAAGTATAAATCACGTGCCGGTTGATAAATAATGGAATTGGATTTCCGGGTATCGAATAGAGCAAAGTAATTGTACTTATTCATGGTAACCAATTTCAATGCAAATTCGTTACCAAAATTTGCAATGTAATTGGTGTCCTGGTCCCGATAGAGCAGGTAATGACTAAAGCGATCAACTACGGCGTCTACCGAATCGAGAACTTGTGTTTTACCAGAATAACATATGCTTTGAAAAAGCACTACAACAAATACAATTATTCTGAAATTCCTGCTCAATTTCCAAGTTGAAGATTACCAGCCAAAGATGAGAATTATTCGTATTGACCGGTAGATTTGTTGAAGTCGGCTTCTAAATATTGGGCAACAAAAAACCCCTTACTTTTTAGCAGCACTAAAACGTAAGGGGTTCAATTATATTCAATAAGGTGGTTTACGCTTTGTAAAACCCTTTTTCTGTAGCTTGTTTTAAAGCAGTTTCAATTCCCAATCGATTGATATTTCGAATTCCTGAAGCAGATACTTTTAAGGTAATCCATTTATCTTCAGAAGGAATATAAAACTTCTTCACCTGTAAATTTGGCTTAAACTTTCTTTTAGTCTTGTTCATAGCATGAGAAACATTGTTTCCACTCATTGCTTTCTTTCCTGTGATTTGACAAACATTAGCCATAATTGTACTCTTAATTTTCAGCCGGCAAATATACTGCTATTCCTACTACAAAATCAAGAATGTTTTAATATTTCTTTTTGCAACATTCTAAGGCCCGTTTGCGCAGATCTTACAATGTTTTTATCGCGGTCTTTTCCAAAGCGAAAACACTGGGAAATTGTACCTGATGGAGTAGAAACAGCAATCCAAACCGTTCCAACGGGTTTTTCCTTTGTTCCACCGGTTGGCCCAGCAATACCGGATGTTGCAATTGAACAATCAGTGTCGAACTTCTGCTTAACGCCTTCAACCATTTCTTCTACCACCTGTTTCGAAACAGCGCCATGTTTTTTTAAGCTTTCCCAACTGACACCCAGGACTGTTTCCTTAATTCTATTGGAATAGGAAACCACCGATCCTTCAAAGTACGCACTGCTCCCCGAAATGCTGGTTAGTCGATGTGCAACGTATCCTCCGGTGCAACTTTCTGCGGTACTAACTGTCCATCCTTTTTCAATCAATAAGTTGGCTACGGCAATTTCAATCTCATCGACATCTTCACCTACAAAATACTGTGGAATTATTGATTTTAGAAGATCAACCTGTTTCTGAATTTTGGTTTCCAGTTCAATCCGGTTGTCTCCTTTTCCACTTACCCGTAACTTCACCCTTCCCATCGAAGGCAGCCAGGCTAGGCCTAATCCTGAGTTTAGTAAGTCATCCTCCCAACCACCTATATGCTCCATCAAACCGGATTCCCCTATTCCCTGGGTAAGAATAGTTTTGTAAACCAATTCAGTTGAGTCAGTCTTTTCGGATAAACGAGGAAGAATCTCCTCTGTCATTAAGTACTTCATTTCAAAGGGAACTCCAGGCATGGAAACCACAATTTTACCTTTATCTTCAAACCACATTCCCGGTGCTGTTCCTTTCTCATTCATCAAATGTTTTGCCTTTGAAGGAAGCATAGCCTGCTCTCGGTTAACTTCGGGCATGGGAATATTTAGTGAATCGAACAACCCTTTGACATGCTCAAATACTTCCGGCCTAAATTCCAGTTCATCTTCAAAATACTCGGCTAGGGTCAATTTAGTAATATCGTCCTTTGTAGGACCTAACCCGCCGGTTATCAATACAACATCGGCCCTCTCCAGGGCCTGACCCAATGCATCGAGAATGTGCTTTTTATTGTCACTAATACTAGAAACCTGTGCAACCTCAATTCCAATTTCGTGTAATTGGCTAGCCATCCAAGCCGAGTTGGTATCTACAATCTGACCGATTAATATTTCGTCTCCTATGGTTATTATTTCAACTTTCATGACTCATCTATAAAGTTCAAAATTAAGCTCATTTTACGTTAGGTAATTAAACCATTAAATCGATGATCTACAGCCTCTAAGAAATTCCTTTAAACTAATTTGCACCTGTATTTTTACCAGTTAAATTAGACAGAAATGAAATCTTTTTCTTTACTCATTACAATGCTTGTTACTGCCTCATGTAGTTTGTTCGCAGCAACTTCAACCATTACCAAATATGACTATCATAATCCGGATAATGGTCTTGCAATATGGCTAAAACCAAGTTGGCAATCAAATGCTATGCAGAAATACGTTTTTATAAATGAAACCGGAACATTTGAAGACTTTAGCAATGGAACGGCAATAATTACCGGAACCTTACTTAACCTGAACGATGCTCAGGAAATGTGGAGCATCACCATTAACCTTAAAGGCAAAAGAGATTGGATTTCACATTCAGCAAACAATGGCTCTTTTTGTGATCCTTCAAAAATTACTGCCGGCCAGCACAAAGCATGGACCTATTATGATGTTGATGATAGCAAAAGCAACAAAATGGTTGATATATCCGGTAAATGTGGAGGTGTTGTATTAATAATAAGTGGTTCTTCCAGCTGCGGATTCCAAATCGGACATGGTGCAAATGGAGTTAATAGCATCAATGGTTTAGGTGGACAATTTTCAGCTTCAGGGGCTGATGATGTTGGAACCGTTTTCTCAACGAAAGGTGGATTTTGTACGGCTATCTGCCCCAATCAAGAAGTTAAAGACTACTACAAGGCTTTCCGCTTCGATCACTTGGATGTTAAACCTTATACACATGCACTTTATATAAATGATGATAGCCTGGGTGTTTTACGGTATATCTTCGGTTCAAAAGGAGGGCACCTATCTACCTATCACGATGGAAGCGCACATTTATACGGAGAGGTTTACCTTATATCTAACAATGCTAACGGGGTTGACTGGTACCCGGATTTAGACAAAAAATTTGAACTCAACATCTATCTAAAAGATGCTAAGAACTGGCAGCAATGGAGTTCTAACCCCAACAATGATTTCTATGACACCTATGAAGTTGCTGATGGCAAACATGTAAGCTGGACCTACTATTTATTTGATGATACTAAACCAAATACATTAAGAGGATTAGAAGATTATAAAGGAACGGTACTGTACCTTTCTCATCAACCTGCTGATTTATCGCTTGGCGTACAGTTCGGGCAAAATGCAACAGCCCAAAACGTAAAGGTTTTTGGAGTTGGTGGATGGTTTACCTATACGGTCGGTAAAACCAAGTCGAATTTTGCAGGAGGTCGTGGAGATGTCAATATGTACTTGGATCGGGAATGCGAATCCGGTGATTACCTGTTTGGAATTAAAGGTGGAAAGTCCAAAAAGAACACCCGAATATATTATTTGAATGAAAGCAATGCACATATTGAATCTTCTGAAATAGAGCATAAATCTGCTGCCCTTGCTGCTAAACCCAATAGTTCGTTGTTGTATTACATCCAAAACAAACACCCATATAATTTGGTTATGTATGACCTTGCCAGTGGCTACTATGAAACGGTTGGCAAAACCGGGTTCTGTAACAACGTGTACCGATTGGACTTTAATTCAACTGGTGAGTTATATGCCTCAAGAGGAGCTAAATTGTATACCATTAATACAACAACTGGTAAGGCCAGCTTTCTTGGTAAAATGAAGGGATTTGCCAACAAGAAAGGAAAGTCGCGTGGAGATATCGCCTTTTCTCCTAATGGAAGTCTCTACCTTCTAACCAAAACACACTTGTACACTGTTAATCAAAGCACGTACAGAGTAACCTCGGTAGGCAAACACGGAATATCTTTAATTTCCGGAATGGATTTCAATTCTTCGGGTGATTTGGTGGTTTCAAATATCATTAAGGAAAAAGGAGTTGGCGTTCACTCTAACTTGTATGAAATGAATGCAAATGACGCAACTTCAACTCTGATTGGCGATACCAAAGTTAGACTGAATGACCTGGCCTATTTTTCAGGATGTTATGCAGAAGCAAATACGAGAAAAATAGATTGCTCAAACCCAAGTCAAGGTGGAAGACCACGTCCAGGCCCCGGAGGCAGCAGGTCCAGTGACATTGCTGATGAAAATGGAGTAATAGAATACGATGATGATTTTTCTGATTTAGAAGATGATGAAGATTTGATCGCCATGGAGGAGTTGGAAAACATTAAACTGTATCCCAGCCTTGTAGGGAAATTTAGCAGCGACTATGTTACCATCACTTCTTCTGTAGAATATGAAAACGTTAACTTCAGCATTACTGACGGTGTAGGCAGAACCTACCGTTCTGATGTTATTCCTTATTTAATGGGTGAAAATACCATTGGAATATCTGATCTTCCAAACGGAGTATATTTTTTCCAAGTTGGAATTGGAGAAAACAGCAAGTTATTTAAAGTATTGATAAATAAGTAAAAGGCAGTTTTGCTTAAAGAGAAAGGGGCTATTGCCCCTTTTTTTGTTTCTGTACTTTATTTGCTGGATAAAATCATTTCTTTGCCTTCCATGAATAGAGAGATTAAATATTCATTAATTATTCCGGTATACAACAGATCCGATGAGATTAAAGAATTGCTTTCAACCCTGGTACTTCAGACCAAAAAAGAGTTTGAAGTGCTGGTTATTGAAGATGGCTCGACGGAGAAATGTGAACATGTCTGCAAGGAGTATGAAAATCAGCTTGATCTCAATTACATCTTTAAGCCCAACTCGGGACCTGGCCCCAGCAGGAATTTTGGCATGGAAAAAGCCAGTGGTGATTACTTTATCATTTTCGATTCTGATTGCCTGATTCCTGAAGAGTATATGGCTGAGGTAGACAAATTCTTACAATCGAATTACGTAGATTGTTTTGGCGGACCCGATGCGGCACACGAATCATTTAGCAATACTCAAAAGTCGATCAACTATGCCATGACTTCCTTCTTTACTACGGGGGGAATACGAGGGGGAAGTGAAAAACTGGGGAAATTTCAACCCCGAAGTTTTAACATGGGAGTTTCAAGAAAAGTATTTGAAATGGTAGGTGGTTACGGTAAAATTCACCCCGGTGAAGACCCTGATCTCACCTTTAGAATTTGGGAGGCTGGTTTTAAAACTTCTTTGATTGAAAAGGCGCATGTTTACCACAAGCGGAGAATTGATTTCAAAAAATTCTCTACCCAGGTATATAAGTTTGGAGTGGTTCGCGTCATCCTAAACAAATGGCACCCGGGTACGGGCAAAATAACCTATTGGTTTCCCACGGTATTCTCCATTGGGTTTACGGGTTGGTTAATTGGGTCTTTGATCCTTTTTCCAGAATTGGCTCTGCTTAATGTACTGTACGTACTCTTACTCTTTTTTGATGCCTTAGTAAAAACAAAAAGCATGGGAATTGCCCTTGGAGCTGTTCGGGCGGCATTTATCCAATTCTTTAGTTATGGTTGGGGGTTCTTAAAATCGAACTGGAGAATAAATGTTCTTAAAAAGAACGAAAAGGAAGCTTTTCCAAGGTTTTTCTTTAAATAAAAAGCCCCGTTTAAATCAATAAACGAGGCTTTCGAATACAAATATATTTCGATTTAAGCCAGCACAGCTTTTACCTTATCGGCAGCTTCCTGCAATACAATGGCAGATTCGACTTTTAACCCGCTTTCATCAATTATTACTTTAGCCTCTTCTGCATTTGTTCCCTGAAGGCGAACGATAATTGGAACTTCTATATTTCCCATGTTGTTGTATGCATCTACCACACCTTGTGCAACGCGGTCACAACGAACAATACCGCCAAAAATGTTAACCAAAATGGCTTTTACGTTGGGGTCTTTTAAAATCATTCTAAAAGCCTTTTCTACTCTTTCAGCGTCTGCTGTTCCTCCAACATCAAGGAAGTTAGCCGGGTTACCACCGGAAAGTTTAATAATGTCCATGGTAGCCATGGCCAGGCCAGCACCGTTAACCATACAACCCACATTTCCATCAAGCTTTACAAAACTTAAACCTGCTTCGCTGGCTTCAACTTCCGTTGGATCTTCCTCGTTTAAATCACGCATGGCCAAATAGTCTTTGTGACGGTACAAAGCGTTATCTTCCAAGTTAACCTTGGCATCAACAGCAATAATTTTATTGTCTGATGTTTTAAGTACGGGATTAATCTCGAACATGGAAGCATCGCAACCCAGGTATGCGTTATACAGGCTGTTTACAAACTTGGTCATTTGCTTAAAGGCCATTCCACTCAATCCAAGGTTAAATGCAATTCGGCGCATTTGAAATCCTTGAAGACCGACCCTGGGGTCAATTTCTTCCTTAAAAATTCTTTCCGGAGTTTTTTCCGCTACGGTTTCAATATCTACTCCACCATCGGGTGAATACATTATGGTATTTCTCCCGGTTTCTCGATTCAATAAAACAGACATGTAGTATTCTTCGGTCTCACTTTCTCCGGGATAATACACATCCTCCGCGATAAGAATCTTATTTACCTTCTTTCCCTCAGGGCCCGTTTGATGGGTAACCAGGGTCATTCCAATGATTTCAGAAGCCAACTGCTTCACATCGTCCAATGATTTGGCAAGTTTTACTCCTCCACCTTTTCCACGTCCACCTGCATGAATTTGAGCTTTTACAACCCACCAACCGGTTCCGGTATCCTCACTAAGCTTTTTAGCAACTTCTACTGCTTCTTCAGGAGTGTTAGCAACATATCCTCGTTGGATTTCGACTCCGTAACCGCTTAATATTTCTTTTCCTTGATGTTCGTGAATGTTCATTTTTGAAATTTTATAGTCTCAATATTTGGCGGTCAAAAGTAGTTCAATCAGGTTAAAATATCACGTAACAATTGTTTGTTTAGCGGACAAACTTTCACTCTCAATTTGTAAACAATGACTCATGATTAATAAGCCCATATGCTGAATCTTTTTTTTTTCTTAATTTTACTCAGCTTTCAGCACTATGGCTAAACGGGTAATATATATAGCAGCAATAATAATTGCACTCTTTAATTTAAAGGTACAAGCAGGTTCTGTAACGACAGAAACTTTTAAAATAATTGGCCCTGCAAACGGTGCGTGTGCCGGGACTGACATAACGTTGACGGCCAGTGGAAAGGGGCGCTACGAATATGTTTGGTTTCCAAGATCGGCTTTTGCTAACAATACCTTAAAAACGGTTTCAACCCATATCCGAAAAACAACAGAATATTCGGTTATTCGAGTAAATTTATACACCCACAAAGCGGATACGGCGTACATTACTGTTAAAATCGAAGAAGGAAGAGTTGATATTTTGGGTGAAACTTATATCTGCAGTGGGGATAGTGCACATTTGGTTTTACCTCCCGCTTATTCATATCCAGTATGGAATACTGGTACTTCGAGCCAGGGAATTTGGGTTACCAAGCCAGGTGTATATCGGGTTGAAGCTACGGGTGATTGCAAATTTGTTAAGGGAAATATCTATGTGAAGGCTGTTAGCAAACCATTAGCAGTTATATCGACGTTTGAACCACTCGAAATTTGTGAAGGTGATGAAGTTCATTTATCTGCCTTTGGTAATCCTGATCGCTTTACCTGGTCTACAGGAGATGATAAAAAGGATATTACAGTATCATCCAGCCAGGAAGTTGAACTAACCGTTATTAATGAATGTGGAATTTCAAAGGACGTCAAAGAAATAAAGGTACAAGAAGTTGAGGCCTCTTTTATCCCAAGTAAACTAAATGAAAATGTTCCATTTACCTTGGACTTGGTTAATGAGAGCAAGGGGAATGCAACCAATCAATGGTATATTAACGGAGAGCCATTTTCAGAAGATAAGCACGCTTCTATCTTAATTGAAGAGGAAGGTGACTATGAAATTACATTGGAAAGAACTACCTCTATTGGTTGTAGTAATAAAATGAAATATTCAACCATTACAGCACTTCCTCCCGTGCAACCTGTTATACCTCAAGACAAACTGATTATCTTCCCTAACTGTTTCACACCTAATGGCGATGGTTTAAACGATCATTTTGAGTTTCAATCAAATTACATTCACAATATTAAGTTTATTGTTTTTGATCGTTGGGGACACGAAGTCTACGAATGTGCTGGCGGATCAACCAGTTGGGACGGCACCATTATGGATGGAACTCTTGCCCCTGCAGGACAATACGTGGTAAAGTTCGAGTACCTGAACTTAGAGGGTATTCATGAGTCCAGAATTGCTGGAATCAACATTCTTAGGTAAGCTCGCCTCTTTCCTGCCCTTAGTATCTAATCAGAAAATTTTGTTTTTCCTGATCTTGTTTAAAAAATAGGACTCCCATTTGAAACAAGTCAATGGACACACTTATTTCTTTTCTATTCCTAAGTTCATTCCAGACTTTTTCCATTCCATTAGACCATCGGATATCGTCCAACACAACAATGGACTTTTCGTGAAGGTGAGGTAAAATTCTATCGAAATATTCTAAGGTGGAATTGTATCGATGGTTCCCATCGAGAAATACAAAGTCAAGTTTAAAATCAATGGATGCCAACCAAGGAGATAAAGCCTCTTCAAAAGGACCGGTTTGAAGATTGATGTTCTTTAAACCGAGCTTATCAAAATTATTTCGTGCCGTTTGAGCAATTGCCCAATCACCTTCAAAACTAAAAACCTTCGAATTTGGGTTAACACTTGCGAGGTAGGAAGTTGTAATTCCCAGCGAAGTTCCCAGTTCAAGCAAATTCCTACTTCCACTCCAGTTAATTAGCCGGAAGAGCAACTGAGCATACTTTGGTCTGGTTAAGCTGGAACGGGCTATTTCGGAAATCGTTTTTGTTTGCCCGGTCGGTTTTCTGGAGCCTGCTCCATAATCTTCTACCGTAATTTTCTCATAATTCAGTTCCAGCTCCTTCCTCAACAATTCAATGGCTTCAAAGCAATAAAATGGCGTACGGTCTTTTACAACGTCATTGTAAAGCTTGAAAACAAATGGAGAGTGCACGCCATGAGCATTATTCGATTTGAAGTAATACTTCACGTATTCTTTAATCAAGTAGAAAGAAGAGTTTTTATCGCTCATTATTAGACACAAAAAAGGCCATTAGCATTTAATGACCTTTTCTGATTTCTAAAAAAATATTCTATTTCAAGGCATCACCGGAAACTCCCATCATTGAAAATCCTCCATCGTGATATAAGTTTTGCATGGTAACATAGCGGGTATAATCGGAAAACATGGCAATGCAATAACTTGCACAATCTTCTGCACTTGCATTACCCAATGGTGACATTTTATCAGCAAACGAAATGAAATCACCAAACCCTTTAACACCAGTTCCAGCAGTAGTTGCCGTAGGAGATTGAGAAATCGTATTAACCCTCACGTTCCTCTTATTACCATAATGATATCCAAAACTCCTGGCTATTGACTCCAGGGTAGCTTTGGCCTCAGCCATATCGCTATAATCCGGAAAGGTTCGCTGTCCAGCAATATAGGTTAACGCTACAACACTTCCCCAATCATTAATGGCATCCAGTTTAAAAGCAGTTTGCATAACCTTGTGTAAGCTAAGTGCTGAAACATCCAGCGTTTTTTGAAAATAATCGTAGTTTAAATCGGTATAAGGTCTCTGCTTTCTAACATTTGGCGACATACCAATGCTGTGAAGAATAAAATCCAAAGGTCCGCCAAGAATTTCCACTGATTTGGATATTAGGTTTTCCAAATCTTCCATAGAGGTAGCATCGGCTGGAATTATTTCAGCATTACAACTAGCGGCAAGGTCATTTATTTTACCCATTCTCATCGCAATGGGCGCATTGGTTAAGGTGAACTTCGCACCTTCTTCCTTAGCCATTTCAGCAACCTTCCAAGCTATAGAATGCTCATCCAGCGCTCCAAAAACAATCCCCCTTTTTCCCTCTAAAATATTCTTAGCCATTTTGTTTTTCTAATTAGGGGGTCAAAGTTAGAAATATACCTAAACGAAGCATCATTTGAGTTTAAATTCCTCGATAAACTGCGCCAGGCAAGGAACCTAATTATTCAGTAAGTCGCGTGCGTTTTCTTTTGCTACGTTGCTAACTTGTTCCCCACTCAACATTTTCGCAAGCTCCAGTATTCGATCTTCACCACCTATTTTATGGATTGAGGTTCTTGTTTTACCCAGATCGCTTTGTTTAATTACGGAATAATGCTCATCTCCTTTCGCAGCAATTTGAGGCAAATGGGTAATGCTTGTTACCTGAAGATTTTGCGACATTTCCTTCATAATGTTTCCCATTTGGTTGGCCACTTCTCCACTTACTCCGGAATCAATTTCATCAAACACAATACTAGGCAGATCCGCCTTTTGAGCCAATATTGATTTGACGGAAAGCATAATTCTGGAAAGCTCCCCACCAGAGGCCACTTTAGTAACTTCTCTTACAGCTTTTCCTTCGTTAGCGCTAAACATCAATTCAACTTTATCGAACCCCAATTCTACCGGAGCATCCAGGTCGGTAAATTCAAATTGCAACTGTGCATTTTTAATTCCCAAACCAACCAACAACGACAATAATTTCGGCTCTAATTTCTTAACTGAGTTCTTTCTTTCTTTCGAAATTTGAGCTCCCAATTTATTCAACTCAACCGATCTTTTTTCCGCTTCTGTTTTTAGATTTTCAATTTGAGTTCCCAGGTCGTTCACGTTGTTTAATTTCTCCTGTAACTCTTCCAGTTTTCGCAGCAATTCGGTTTCCGAACTCAAATGATGTTTATGCAGCAAGTTATTAATTGCATTTACCCTTTCGGTATACATCTCAATTTGCCCCGGATTGTATTCAATATTGGATTGCAACATTTCCATTTCGGACCGAATGTCTTCAATTTCTATTCTGCTTGCCTGAAGCCGTTCCAAAACCGAATCAATATTACCGGAGTAACCCTTAAGTTGAGAAAGGAGATTTTCAACCTTTATCAAGTTGCTAATTACCTGACCACCTTCATCTTCCAATGCATTTATGGAGTTAGACATATTGGATTGAATTTCTTCGGCATGTTGCAGCGTACCTAATTCTTCCTCCATTTTCTCCAATTCTCCCTCAAGCGGATTTACTTCCTGTATTTCAGCCCTTAAAAATTCAAAGTAGTTCTGATCGAGCAGTCCCTGAGCCTGCTCCTCTTCCAGTTTCGCTACTCTTTTATTGCAGCCTTTCAACTCGTTAAAGAGAATGCCGAATTCTTTCACCTTGGTCCCCAAGCCAGCAAATGAATCGACCAAACTCAACACATACTCGTGGTTTTTGAGCAACAAATGTCCGTGTTGGGTATGAACATCAATAAGATACTCTCCCAGCCTCTTAAGTTGCACTAAACTGGCAGGGGTATCATTTATAAAACTTCTGGATTTACCACTGGGAACAATTTCTCTTCGAATAATAATTTCATCAAAGCGATCAAAGTCTTCCTCTTTTAAAAACTGATTTGCCAAATGGGATTGACTTGAAAAAACACCCTCAATAACGCATTTTTTTGTTGGGTCGAACAAATCGGTTCCTTCCGCCCTTCTTCCCAGAATAAGACCTAACCCTCCCAGTACGATCGATTTTCCAGCACCCGTTTCTCCGGTAATAACTGTAAACCCTGAACTGGGTTTAAACTCTAGTTCTTCTATTAAAGCAAAATTGGATATATACAGTTTCTTAAGCACAAGAACGAAGCTATTGCATTATCTCCTGGTACTTCAGCGTATTAGCAGGGTCAACTTTATTGAGAAGGTTTAACACCTCTTCTTTTTCTTCCCGATTGGCTTCTTTAAAAATCTTGATCACCTCGCCTGCCTTGGCATCAAAAAACACCCGCATATTAAAACTACCCGGGTAGTTGGTATGAACTTCATTTAAGTGGCCTAGTCCGGTAGCCAGGTTACCCCTACCATCTTCTATACTTTCTCCCATCTGGTCCAACCCTTTTCGATGGTACTCGTAAAAACATTTTCTCAATCCCACAAATCGGGGGCTCAAATGATTCTCGACCAACCAATAACGGTTTCGTTTTTCAGTACTGGACCAACCCGTATAGCCCGAACTTTGAGCCATTGAAGTTAAATTTTGCGCTTTGGTGAAGTAGGGGGTTCCCCCGTTTAAAGCAAAAGTTTCCGAATCATATCCAATAATCATGTAGGTATAATAGGCCAATAATGTGGTTAGATTCGAAATAAAGGTGTTCTCATTGTATTCCAATATGGAATTTCGATCATAAGTAAAAGTAACATCCTGATCCTTAAAACTCCACACGGTTGTATAGTAGGATGTACCATATACGGGACGTCTCGACTGTATTTGAATACTCCCCTGGTAGGTGTTTCCGTTGGCAGAGGTTAGGTTGATGAGCATACTGCATTCAATTCGTTCGTGTGGTTTATACTTTGAACTCGTCCATCGCCGCGTATTAAGAAATTCGAAAATGGCGGTTTTCATATCGTTGAAAATAGTACGGTCGGTATTTTCTAATTGTTCAGAATTAATAACTACGTCACAATTTAATTCCTGGCTGAAGGAAGGCAATAAGAAAACAGAAATAAAAAGTACTGATAGCAAATATCTCATCCCAATAGCGGTTTTAAATAATCAATGATGTCTGTAGCAACTTTTTCCTTGCTCTTTAACTCAAATTCTACACCATTATTACCTCTATCAAGAATAGTAATTTTATTTGTATCAACCGCAAAGCCGGCTCCCTTATCTTGAAGCGAATTGAGAACAATAAAATCTAAATTCTTGTTGACCAGCTTTTTCTTTGCATTTTCCCTTTCGTTATTGGTTTCCAAAGCAAAACCCACCAATACCTGGGTTGTTTTTTTCTTCCCCAGGGTTGCAAGAATATCATCGGTAGGTTCTAAATTCAGGTTCAGCGAGGAATCCTTTTTCTTGATTTTACTATCCGCCACCTCTTTTGGACGATAATCTGCTACGGCCGCAGCCAATATTGCAACGTCACAAGCATCAAATTCATTGAGAACCGCTTCGTACATTTCCCTGGCAGAAACCACATCAATTCTGGTAATGGAGTCGTTTTTTAAACTTAGACTTACAGGTCCTGAAACCAGCGTTACACGAGCTCCTCTTTCCGCAGCTTCTTCGGCAATAGCAAAACCCATTTTTCCACTGGAATGATTTCCAATGAAACGAACCGGATCAATCTTCTCGTAGGTAGGACCGGCCGTAATTAAGATTTTCTTTCCATTGAAGTCAAACTCTTTGGCGAAGTAATCTGCGATTTGACTTACTATAATTTCAGGCTCTTCCATTCTCCCTTGCCCAACCAATCCACTGGCTAGTTCTCCATGAGTTGGTTCAATAATAATATTGCCTCTATTTTGCAATTCCTTCAAATTACTCCCTACACTCTCGTGTTTATACATATCCAGGTCCATTGCAGGACATATCATAACTGGACATCGGGCAGAAAGGTAGGTGGTAAGTAACATATTATCTGCTACCCCACCGGTCATTTTGGCAATGGTATTAGCCGATGCCGGAGCAATTACCATCATGTCGGCCCAAAGGCCTAAATCGACGTGATTTTCCCAGGTACCGAGCTCCTTATCTTCGTAAAAATCAGAAATAATCGGATTTCCGGAAAGTGTACTTAGCGTAACTGGGGTTACAAAATCTTTGGCAGCAGCAGTAACTATTACACGTACCTCTGCTCCACTCGTAACCAGTAATCGAACTAAAAATGCTGACTTATAAGCTGCTATGCTTCCTGTAATTCCGAGCAGAATTTTTTTGCCTTGAAGCATAGGCAATCTTATCTTAGATTAATTTGTTTTCCTCTTCAGGTTTTCTGAAGTAAACTTTGTCGTCAAGTAGCTCCTGAATTGCAATATTGGCAGGTTTAGGAAGTCTTTCGTAGTACTTAGAGATCTCTATCTGCTCTCTGTTTTCAAAAATTTCTTCCAAATTATCGTGAGTAGTAGCAAACTCTTCCAACTTAGCTGTAAGCTCCTCTTTGATCTCTTGATTTATCTGATTCGAACGTTTCGACAGAATTACCAATGCTCCATAAACATTACCTACTTTCTCTTTAAAAGTCTCTACGTCACGGGTAATTGTTGTTGTGGCGGCGTTTGTTTTCTTGTAATCCATATTAAATGCTTTTGCTCTCTATCTCCTTAAGATTTTCATTCGTCTTCTCCAATATCATTAGAGCTTCTTTCATGCTCTTGCTCTCCGGAAAAGAATTTGCAAATTTAGTATATGCTTTCTTAGTATTCGAATATCGTTCCTGTTTTTTTGAATCAATACTATTTTTTGCCCAATAGTAGTTCGATTTAACCATTAACAGGTAAATATCTTCCCTGTGTTTGGTGTCGGGAAATCTTTGTAATGTATTCTCAAGGGAAACAATAGCTGCTTTATACTTTCTGGTCCTAAAATACTGCCTGCTAATCTGAAACGATTTCTCCTCCAGTTTCAACCTCATATCATCAAGCAGTACATGGCTGGAGTCTACGAACTTGCTTTCAGGAAATTGGTGAATAAAGAGTTCAAATTGCTGAATGGCCTTGTATGTATCGGTTTGGTCCAGGCTATGCTTTGGAGAAAGTTTATGGTGACACACTGCACCCATAAACTGACATTCTTCAGTATACCTGCTAAACGGGAATGTTTTTACAAACGAATTGAACCGGTGAGCGGCCAGGATATAATCCTTCATGTAGTAATCGGAGTAGGCATATATGTAATAAAGGCGTTCTGCCTTCTCGGTTCCCCGATATACTGGGATTAATTCTTCCAGGATAGGCATAGCCTTGTAATACTTCCCCTTTTCAAAATATCGGTTAGCGGCCTCGTACTTTTTGGTTAAATCGTTACTCTTTAAAAGTCGATTGTATTTGCACGACGAAAATATTGCCGTAACAGCTACTATAATCAGAAGATATACCCTCATTTTCACGGCTGCAAATATAGCTTTTTCAACATCTGTTTTTCTATAAGGTATGTTAACTGCTACCGTACCATTTTATTATAGTTTTGCAGCATAATTTCGAAAAGTTAAGCAGTGGATATATTTGAGAAAATTAGTGAAAGACGAGGACCATTGGGGATCTATTCTTCAACGGCACATGGATATTTTACATTTCCAAAACTGGAAGGACCTATTGGACCAAGAATGCAATTTCGAGGAAGAGAGGTGCTTACATGGAGCTTGAACAATTATTTAGGTCTTGCTAATCATCCTGAAGTAAGAAAGGTTGATGCCGACGCGGCTAAGGAATATGGTTTGGGAACCCCAATGGGAGCCCGAATGATGTCGGGTAATACTATTCACCATGAAAAACTGGAAGAAGACCTTTCTAATTTTGTAGGAAAGGAAGATACCATGTTAGTCAATTACGGCTACATGGGAATGGCCTCTGCCATTGATGCATTGGTTGATAGAAATGATGTAATTGTTTACGATTCCGAATCACATGCCTGCATTATCGATGGTGTAAGAATGCACCAGGGCAAACGTTTTGTGTATGCCCATAACGATATTGAAAAATTGCGTCAGCAATTGGATCGCGCTGTAAAACTTACCCAGAATTCTGGAGGAGGAATCCTGGTAATTACCGAAGGAGTATTTGGAATGTCTGGTGCGCAAGGAAGGCTTAAGGAAATTGTGGATCTTAAAAAGAACTATGATTTTAGGTTGTTTGTTGATGATGCACACGGTATTGGAACCCTGGGAAAAACAGGAGCTGGTACAGGTGAAGAACAAGGAGTTCAGGATGGTATTGATATCTATTTTGGAACCTTTGCCAAATCATTTGCTTCCATTGGAGGGTTCATTTCTTCTACCGAGAATGTAATTGATTACTTAAGATACAATACACGATCTCAGATATTTGCTAAGAGTATGCCAATGCCTTTGGTATTGGGTAACCAGAAGCGTCTGGAAATGCTTAGGGACGAGCCGGAGCACAAAGAAAATCTTTGGAAAATTGTAAATGCTTTACAAGGTGGCTTAAAATCAAGTGGGTTTAACCTGGGTGTTACAAACTCATGTGTTACTCCAATAATTATGACCGGAGGAGTTGCTGAAGCTACCAACATGACTTTCTATATCCGGGAAGAATACAACTTGTTTACTTCAGTAGTAGTTTATCCTGTTGTTCCGAAGGATATGATTCTTATTCGAATTATCCCAACTGCTTCTCACTCGTTAGAAGATGTAGATCTCACGATTGATATCTTTAAAAAGGTTAAGGAGAAGTTAGCAAACAATGAGTTCCGTAAAGACGCTTACGACTGGGCTCATGTTGGTGAAAAAAAATAATTAGAGAATTACTTCTATAACTTAAAGCCGAAATGCTAGCATTTCGGCTTTTTTTTTCGTACAGTTTAAGGATAATGTGGGATAACTATTATTACTCTCAAAACCTAATCCTTCTATTCAGAAGCCTCATGCCGGCTGGGCAATTTCTTTTGGCCAAAGCACCAAAAGAAATCAAAAATGCTTTTTAAGATTTTTAAGGAGTCTAGCTCCGCTAACATTCCAGCATTCACCTTTATGCTTCTTCTTCCTACGGAAGACGCAATTCCGGTGTGCTTCCATTGCCTCTGCAAAAATCTTGGGATTTCGTTTTAGGTTTGAGCGCGTTCTGTTCGTGAAAAAAGTGATTCCCACATTATTGCCAGTTATTTGAATTTTAACAGAACAATTAGATCTTTCCTGTGCCCAACTTGTGCAACAAAGTAAAATGACTTTTTAGAGCGCCTAGAAAGGTTCTGTGTTGATGATAGGGAAGCCCATAAGTCTGAGCAGTTTCCTGGACAATTTTTGAAATAGCACGATAATGAACGTGGCAAATTGTAGGGAATAAATGATGTTCAATTTGATAATTAAGTCCTCCAATAAACCATGAAAACCATGTGCCTCCATTGGCGTAATTTGCAGTAGTTCTTAACTGATGAATAACAAAGTTATTCTCAACGCTACCGTTCTTATCAGGCACGAAGAACTCCGTTTCTTCAATGACATGAGCGGTTTGAAAAATTAGCGCTAAAATGATTCCACTTATAAAGTGCATTAACAAAAAACCATAAAGAATTTGATACCAAGGCAAATCAACAACCAACACTGGAAGCACGAAGAACAGAAGAAGATACCATGTTTTGTGAAATATAATTTCTAACATTGCCTTATTTAAGGTTAGTTTCTGCCCTTTTAACAGGTCCATTTTATTATACCGTACCAACTGCTCAATATCTTTAATCAGCACCCAGTAAATGGTTAAAATCCCGTATAGGAAAGGTGCATAAAGTATCTGGAATCTGTGGCCGAATCTCAATTTCTGAGTGGGCGAAAACCGAACCAACCCTCCTTTTTCAATGTCTTCATCAAAACCTTCAATGTTTGTAAAAGAATGATGTAAAACGTTGTGTTGAATTCTCCAATTTGCAGGATAACCGCCAATGTAATTCAGCACAAACCCCATAATATCGTTTACCTTCTGATTACTAGAATAGGCACCATGGTTTGCATCGTGCATTATAGCCAGACCAATTCCAGCAATTCCAAATCCCATTATAGCCCACATAGCCATCACAGGCCATAAACCTGATACAACTCCAGTTAGCATAAGGATTAAGGGTAATGTATATATCAACAGCATAAAAGCAGATTTTAACCTCATGCTGTTGTTGGCATACTTGGAAATGTTGTTGTCTTTAAAGTATTGGTTTACGTTTTTTCGAAGTTCTTTTTGAAATTCCGGCCGGTCCTTCAAATTAAACTTAACAGTAGGTACACTCATAGTGTCTTTTAAGTTAACCGCAAAGGTAGGCAGCAAAGCTTCGGTCTAAAGATTCTTAAAATATTTAATAACAATCATATAATGAACCGGTAGTCTATCTTCGATTTATCCTTCAAAGCGCTCATATCAACCATTACGGACTCGTTCGATTCATTAGTTTCGTAAAGTATTTCATGCATATGAACAATCCATGTCAGTATAATTCATTGACTAGCAGCAGTTAAATGGCGAATAAATCACTGTATTTTAAGAATTTAGACAGCATTCGGTTTATTGCTGCCATGTTGGTTTTTAATCAGCATGTATTGTCTAAATCTTTCAATTTGCTCAACATTGAAAGTCCGTTTCTAAACCGTTTTTTATACCTGATTTCAAATGGTGGAACCGGAGTTTCTATCTTTTTCGTATTAAGTGGGTTTTTAATCACTTACCTCATAATTACAGAAATAGAGATAAAAGGAAGGCTAAACCTGGGAAAGTTCTACATAAGAAGGTTCCTGCGTATTTGGCCACTCTATTTTGCAGTGATTTTCTTCTGGTTTGTGATTTATGCGGGAATTAAATCCCTGGTTGGAATAAATTCTCCTCTTGGTTCCAATATTCTATACCACCTGACCTTTCTAAGCAATTTTGATGTTCTTACTATCTATCAAGCAGGAAAAGGCGTTGATGGTATGTTTCAAAACATCAACTGGTCGGTATCCATTGAGGAACAGTTCTACTTTATTTGGCCCATTATCTTTTTATTACCCAAGAGGCTATGGGTTTATCTAATGCTGCTGTTGCTGGCATTCTCCATTTGGTTTCGACTCGAAAATGCACAAGATGTATTGGTGAATTACCTGCACACCTTTTCGGTGTTAGTGGACCTGGTTATTGGTGGCTTGTTCGCATGGGGTGTTAAAAAAATGGTATTGCTTCGCCGGCTATTTGAAAAGTCAAATACCCTAAGCCATTTATTACTTTTCGGTCTCACTTTTTTTGTTCTGATGTCAGGTACTGAATTTATACTTGGTGATTACGATTTAAGCCTTGGAAGAATTATAACCAGTACTCTATTTGCTTTAATCATTGTTTCTCAGGCACTAGCAAAGGGGCGGTCTATTCTTAATCTGTCAAATTTTGGTTTTGGGAATCGGTGGGGAAAAATGACCTATGGGATTTATCTGCTTCATCCCATTACATTAAAAATGGTTGATCTATTCTGTAGAACAATACATTTCGACCACCAGAATAACATCTATAACTCCGTAATTGCTTCTGCAGTAATCTTTGTTCTCACACTTACTTTAAGCTATGTAAGCTATCATTATTTTGAAATAAGATTCCTGAAATTGAAATCAACTTTTCAAATTGTCAGATCTAATACTGATGTTTCTTAAACGGTCCCATTCATGTAAATTACGACTACATGATTAGACTGGTGCAATACCTATTATTGTATTCTAATAAATACAAGTTATGACCAGAGAACAACACCTCATTTTCTGCAAAAAATGCAACCATCAGAAAATGGATCTCAAGCAAGGGCTGCTCTGTGGGTTAACCGGAAAGTTAGCAGACTTTGAAGGAAAGTGCCCCTCCTTTGACATGGTTGAGGATTTGGTAGAAGAACAATTTGTTATTAATGATTCTATAAGGCCCAATAAAAAAAGAGCTGATCTAGCTCAAAAAATAATTTGGCTTGTACTGATACTGGAAATTGTTTCCATTGTCTCGTCCGTTATGCAATACAACCTGCTTTTAGCCATTGAAGAAGGTATGTTTGTGACCGATGAGGCCATTAATTCCAATGACATCAGGGAGCAAATAATTAGCCTGGTTTATAGTGCCGTATATATTATATCTTCCATAACTTTTATAATGTGGTTTAGACGGGCTTATTTCAATTTAGCCTTAAGATCGCATACAACGTTGTCCGAAGGTTGGGCTGCTGGTGCCTGGTTTGTACCTATTATTTCCTGGTTTCGCCCCTACCAAATTATGAAAGAAATTTGGACCAAAAGCTCCGAGCTTATCCAACGAATTGAACCAGCATATAAGGATAATCGAAACATTACCATTCTCAATATTTGGTGGACCTTGTGGATCATTGTCAGTGTTCTGGGCCAATATGTTTTTAGAACATCGTGGAAAGGTGAGACTATACTTGATTATAAAAACAGCACCATCGCTGATATAGTATCCTCTACCATTGGAATTCCATTGGCGATTACTGCGATTATGATAATCGGAACCTATTCGGTGAAAGAAGAAAAACTTCTGGAATTAGAAAAACAGGTTCTGGATTCGAAAACAGATGGAATAACGGACTAATTGGAAAAATACTTGTAAAGTACCAGTAAAGAGTATATTCCTATTACAACGCTAAGCACTATCATCAGAATATCATTTAAGTTACCGGTTCCCTTGGCAAACTCTTCATTTTTGGTCAGAGTAGCATAAAAACCCGTTTCGTTCAGAATTGTTTCCACTGAACTTCTGTATTTTTTATAATCTTCAGCATTAATAAAATGCCTGGTGGACTCATAAAGCTCTCTAATTGTAACTTCAAAAGTCTTTTTATTATAATCCAACGTTTTATTATACCTAATACCGGGTTCTTCAATCTGATTATTAGAAGGGGAAACAGACCACTCTTCATGAAATTTGATTCTGGTAGTGTGAATTAATTTGTTTGGATAACTTATAAAATACGGCATTTTCCTATCCGGTGTTTTGACCAGTGAAATGGCATCCCTTAAAATTATGGGATAGGTTTCAAGCGAAGTAACGTTGCTATCGTCATCTTCTACGTTCCACATTTCCGGTACTTCATAAAATTCATTGACAACAATTTTATTTTGGCCGCCATCGGAACTGTCAATCCAGAATGCATTGTCGGTTAATTTAATGGATGGATACATGGTTGCGTAATACTCCAAATAATCCTTCGAAAGCTTACTAACCGTAGTTCCTTTCAGAAAATCCCGAATGTAATCTGCTCGCCTACCTAAGTACTCTGTTCTTACTGTAAATACAACCGGTTCTTCAAGACCATAGCTGATAAATGTCTCCTCGACCTGGGTAAACCCTGCATAACTATCTGGCAAAATAGTTAGTGAATCGGTTAATTCGGTAAGAATAAGTCCGTAATGGTAAGTTGGAAAATAATAATCGGACAAACTTCCCTTTTGAGAGCTATAAGTTGGATCGATATAATAATCGTCCCCATTAAATTTTAAAGCCACCACGCAATGATTAAAACATGAAGGTGAAGGCAGATAATCTCCTATTGCCAGTCCATTGGACGAATGAACCAACATAGGATATGCTTCAAGACCTATCTCCTTTAATGCTGAAGCCAGCAGCAGTGATTTATCCTTACAATCACCATAGCGCTGTTCAATAACCTGAGAAGGTGCATGGGGTTTGTAACCACTTAACCCTTCTTCCAGGCCAAAATACCTGATTTCATTTTGTACAAAATGGATAAGTGCCAGAGCATCCTCTTCTTCATTACCACTCTTCATTGACTTTACCAATCGCTGAACTTTCTCCCTGTCTCTGTCATCAATTTTAAACAAGCCAACTCCCCATTTAGCAATATCTGACCAACTACTGGAATTGGTTATTTGAACCCCACCGTAGAGCTCGAACCAATCGGGAACATTTCCTTCCCTGAACACAGGTTTAACGTTGGAGTAACTCCACTTGTATACCTTATTGTTTCCTATGATGGTCTTCTCTAC
Organism: Crocinitomicaceae bacterium; assembly: GCA_002713215.1. Taxonomy (GTDB): domain Bacteria; phylum Bacteroidota; class Bacteroidia; order Flavobacteriales_G; family Salibacteraceae; genus UBA2108. The sequence goes on along the minus strand of PAVO01000046.1, from coordinate 7,219 downwards.
GTTTTTGTAAGCCTCCTTATTTTCTTTCATGAACACCTTTTCACTCTTGGGGACCACTAACTTCGCGTAAATGTCCTGCACGGGTGTTTCAAACTCGAAATCGAAATAATAATCAATGAGATTTCCGTAAATAGGGTTCCGGCCTTTCCTTGTATAACTGTATTCCAGAATATCTCCCGTTCTAACATCTTCAAGATTTACAAATGCTGTTATGCTACCATCATAAATGTATCTGTCCAGGTTGGTTTCTCTTTGAAAAGACTGAATTAAATGCGTTCCAAGCTTATCTACCTTTTCACCATCACGATAGATGTTGATTTCGTGAAACGTTAGTTTTTGATACTTGGGGTCAATACTAACATTTATGCTACTCATGTCTTGTACACCACTCTCGTTGAGCAACTGTATAACCATATGTACATAATTCTCTTCTAAACCGACATTTACCTGCCGGTCGTAGAGCAAATAATGGTGATCTCCAATATCATTCTCACTTGGAGTTAATGTATCAAGAAATTCCTGTGGAACAACCCATTTACTAACTGCACCCTTTTTAACAGCTGGATGTAACTGCCCAAAAGCCTGGGACGCAAGAAGAATAAAAATTAGGATGAAGTGAATTGTTGTTCTAATCAAAGTTGCCTTATTGCTATTGCTGGCAAGATATAGCTTTAGATCGAATCAATAAGAAGTATGGAAAAAATAACCAAAAAGAAATCAAGCTTATGACGTTCTATACGTCACCTTTAGTAGCTTCACAAACATCATAAATGTGATCTCCAAGTTTCTCAGCCGAAGCAATAATATCTACGTATATAAGTCCTGCTTTAATGTTGTAATCTCCTTTCTCAATGCTTTTTAAATGCTGTTTTCTAAACTTGGAACGCAGTTCATTTATTTCCTTCTCAATCTTCTTTGATTCGTCTATATTGGCACTTTCATAGTTACCTTCCAGGGTTCCCTGCATGTTGACAATAGCCTCGTTTACCTTATCGAAAAGAACTACAATTCTTTCCCGTTGACCAGGTGTAAACCATATTTTCTCTTCCACCTTTCTTTCTATGGTTCGAGACATCTGGTAAATGACATCGGCAGTTCTTTCCAGGTCATTGATTATGCTTAACATAGATCGAATTCGGATTGAACTCCTTTCAGAAAGTTCCGTCTCAGAAAGTTTAATTAAGTATTGACCAACCTCAATTTCCAGTTGATCACAGATATCTTCATATTTCTTAATCTTCTTGAGTTTCTTTTTGATTAAAGCTGAATCTTTTTCCTGAATCAAGGCTTCCAGCTGTTTCATCATTTTAGAAATAACACCTCCAAAATTGGTAATCTCTTTTTTCGCTTCCAATAAGGACAACTCAACAGATGCCATAAGACCTGAACCAATGTATTCCAATGAGAATTTTTCGTCATCATCATCCTTTGGTTTTACCATTTTCACTGCCAAACTGGCCAGCTTCGGCGCAAACCCAATAAGTAATACAACATTTATAAAATTAAACATGGTATGGAAAGCTGCCAATCCTGAAGTAACGACTAAACTTCTGTCTTTCATTGCTTCCTCAGTCAACCCCTGAGCCGCACTCGCCTCCCCAATGGTTTTCAGGGATGCCATTCCCATAAAATTTTCAACTACGAAGTACACAAATTCTAAGAAGAAGGGGAAGATAAGTAACATCCAGCCAACACCTATAATGTTGAACATAGAATGGATACGCGCGGAACGTTTAGCATGTACATTACCCACAATAGAAGCCAATTCAGCCGTGATGGTGGTTCCAATATTTTCACCCAGAACCATTGCCGCTGCCACATCAAATGAAATCCATCCTTTCGCCACCAATACAAGCGTTATGGTCATGGACGCACTGGACGACTGCACAACTATGGTAAGCAGGGTACCTATAAAAATGAATATGATGTAGGAAGCGTATCCCCAATTGGCAAATCCCTGGAGGAATTCCAGCATATCCGGATTGTGTTTAATATCCGGTACTGACCCTTTGAGCAAATCCAATCCCATAAAAAGCAAGGCAAACCCAATAAGGAATTCAGCCCAGAAACGCCAATTTCCTTTCCTGATAAATAGCATAGGAAGGGCAACCGCAATAATGGGAAGTGCAAAGGCAACCACCTTAACCTTGAACCCCAGGTTTGCAACCAACCAGGCAGTGATGGTTGTACCAATATTGGCCCCCATCATAATTCCTGCTGATTGAATCAATGAAAGCAGTCCAGCATTCACAAAACTTACTGTCATTACCGTGGTGGCCGAAGAAGATTGAACTACAGCAGTGATAAGAAATCCTGATATAACACCCAGGTATTGATTTTTAGTCATTGTCCCCAGAACTCGTTTCAGCTGATCGCCAGCAGCCTTCTGAATTCCCTCACTCATTACTTTCATTCCGTAGATGAAAAATCCGAGTGATCCAATTACCTTAATAATGTCTAATAAACCAAACTCCATGGGTAAAATTTTGAGCAAAAATATTTCTTTAGAATGGGCAAATCACCACCCCAATGTTAACTAAATGTTAGGTTTTTTTAACACGTAATTTACGATGCTTCTGAAGTCCCCGTCAATCCTAAAAAGTAGTATTAACATTATGTAAAGGTTATCATTTCACTACTTGCAAATGAAGCAACTTGATACTTTCGCGCCATAGTTTAATTTAATATTTCTACAATGTTAACTCGGTCTGTTTTTATTGTTTCTTTAATCCTAATAAGCCTTACTGCGGCTTCTCAAAAGTTTGACAAAGTCAAGTACGCAAAGGGGTTGAATTATATGGCTAAGGACAGCTCGTTCAAAGTAAAATTTGGACTGCGAATGCAAAACCTGTTGGTGGTTGTTGCACCTGAAGATGGACCCGTTACAAGCAGAGCTTTGGTAAGAAGGTTTAGATTCAAATTTGATGGTTGGTTGTTGAGTCCCAAATTGGTTTATAAAATGGAACTCGGACAATCTAACCTGGATGTTAGGAAGGCTGGAAACTTGCTTCTTGATGCGGTGGTCAAATACAATGCAACAGGAAACCTATGGATTTGGTTTGGGCAAACGAAATTACCAGGCAACCGAGAGCGAGTGGTCTCTTCACAAAAACTGGAATTAGTCGATCGAAGTTTGGTTAATTCCCGGTACAATATTGATCGTGATTTTGGTATACAAGTACGCCACTCGTTTAATGTTGGTAATGCGGTAATCCGAGAAATGGCTTCCATCAGTGGTGGAGAAGGGAGAAACTACTCCGTCGATAATGCAGGAGGATATGACTATACTGGTCGACTTGAATTTTTACCCTTTGGAAAATTCCATAAGAAGGGCGATTACTTTCAAGGGGATCTCTACCACGAACCAAACGTAAAGTTGGCCATTGGTGCCACAGTCGATTATAACGAAGACGCCGCCCAATCGAGAGGACAGCTGGGATCGGTACTTGGTTATAACAGAAGTTTAGCCAGTGTAATGCTTGACATGGTAATGAAATATAAGGGATTCTCCATCATGAGTGAGTTCATTCGTAAGGATACCAAAGATCCTTATGGAAAAGCAGAAAAGGCCCTAGACAATTCCATAGCATCTGATGCCACGTTTGTGGTTGGAAACGGATTTAATGCGCAAATGGGTTACGTTACCAAAAGCCATTGGGGAGTTGTTGGTCGATTTACAAACATTACCCCTGATACAGAAACTCAATTGACCGAGCACAACATGTACACGTTGGGTGTATCGAGGTACCTGGTGAAGCATAAGCTTAAAGTACAAACCGATGCTTCTTACAATACTTATTACGGCAACAAGGCAAACTCATTTATTTGGAGGTTCCACATTGAGTTGGGTATTTAAGAAGGTTAACCTAACCGGAAAAAGACTCTAATACGGTTTCTTTTTCAATAACATTTTCAAAATAACCAAGTACCTTATCCAGCACCTCATCAACAGCAGAATCAGGACAAGACGCACCGCTTGTAAGAACAATTTTTACCGGCTTTTTATCACCTAGCCAGTCATTTGTTTTTCGCATTTCCTTTTTGTGGAAATTGAAATGATTGATCTCTGTACCAGACTTAATCTCATTGGCAGAAGAAATGTAATAGGTAGGAAACTTGCGTTCGCATAACTCCACGAGGTGGCTCGTATTTGAGCTGTTGTATCCACCTACCACCAGGGCCAGATCGGCGTCTTCCTCGAGTAAACCATAAGTAGCATCCTGGTTGTCGTTGGTTGCATAGCACAAGGTATCACGGGTATCCACAAAGTGATTTTTCAGGTCTTCGGACCCAAATTTTTGTTCCATCACCTTTTTAAAATACTCAGCAATTTCATGGGTATCGCTGGCCAACATGGTGGTTTGGTTTACCACTCCAACTTTGTTAAAGTGCAATTCAGGATTGAAACCGTTGGAATACTTTCCTTCAAATTCCGAATAGAATTGTTCGGCATCCCCTTCTCTTATCGCGTACTTTGCCAGTGCCTTTGCCTCATTCAGATTCTTAACCACCACTGTAGGTGCATTTTCCCTGGAATGCGAAAAGGTAGCTCGGGTCTCTTCATGTATGTGCTTGCCATGAACAATCACGGTTGAATCCTGATCTCCCAACTTTTTACTCATGTTCCACACCTTCTTTACGAAGGGGCAGGTTGTATCGTACAACTCGATTTGGATACCAATTTCTTTTAGCTTGTTTTCAATTTGAACGGTAGTTCCAAAAGCAGGAATAAGAACAATATCATCCGAGGTCAGTTCTTCCCAGGGGATGATTTGCTCACCTTTGGTGTTCATTAAAAATTTAATCCCCTTCTCCTGTAAATTCGCATTAACCAGTGGGTTATGAATCATTTGACTCAATAGAAAAACGCGCTTTCCACGGTTTTCTTCAACTGTTTTATAGCTTATCTCTATGGCATTTTCCACACCGTAGCAGAATCCAAAATGGCGCGCAATTAAAAACTGAACCGGGCCAAAATCCAGCAAGGTTGGTTTAAAATTTTTCTTTCTGGGGTCACTTACCTTTCTAAGCTCCTTTATTTTCCCAATAAAGGAGGAATGATAAAGCGACGGAATATCAAATTTTTTCATTGATTGCAAAAGTAGCCATAGAGGCTATTCCAAAAATCGATTTAGGACCTTTTATGCCCTCCTTAGTCCTCCCAATCCAATTCGCGGTAATAGCGCATTACCACATTGGGGTCATAATCCAGGCTTACTCCTGAAAGCCCCTTGTTTTCATACTCCTGCAGGGACAATACGTAACGGATACTCTCTAGGCGAGCTACTTTCTTTTTATCGGCTCTAACAATAATCCAGGGACAATATTCGGAATGAGTACGACTAAACATGTGGTTTTTATACTTGGTATACTCATCCCACATCTCCTGCGCCTTCTGGTCAACGGACGAAATTTTCCATTGCTTGTGGGGGTCCGTTTTTCGCGATTCGAATCGCTTTCCCTGCTCCTTCTTCGAAATGGAAAACCAGAATTTTATAATTTCTATTCCACTTTCATAAAGCATGTGCTCAAACTCGGGTACCTGGCGAATAAACCGCTTGTACTGATCATTGGTGCAGAACCCCATTACCGGTTCCACCACCGCCCGGTTATACCAACTTCGGTCAAAAAAAACGATTTCACCTGCATTGGGTAAATGATTGGTATATCGCTGAAAATACCACTGCCCCACTTCCTGCTGCGATGGTTTGCTTAAGGCAACCACATTCATGGCTCTTGGACTTAGATGCTCCGTAAATCGTTTAATGCTCCCACCTTTTCCAGCCGAATCACGGCCTTCAAAAATGATGATCACCCTTCTTCCCTCCTTTTGAATCGAATTCTGCAACTGAACCAACTCCGTCTGTAGCAATTCTAACTCTCGCTCGTATTTTAAAAAATTAAGTGCTTTCTTTACATTGTGTTCGTTGTCACTTAGCAGGCGCCGAAGTCCTTTGTATGATTTTAGTATATCAATTTCTTTTTCGGATAATCCCTCAATCACTTCTTCTATATCCTTGGTCATAGTGTATAAATTGAAACTGAAAAATACTAATTATCAATTTACGAAATGGATTACTTTTGCGCCTCCAATTTACCCGGGTGGTGGAATTGGTAGACACGCCAGCTTGAGGGGCTGGTGCCCGTTTAGGGCGTGCTGGTTCGAGTCCAGTCCCGGGTACTCAATTAAACTCTAATCTTGAAAAGGATTGGAGTTTTCTTTTTTATGTAGCTGGACGAGACATGCCTTCATTTCATTTCGGCAGTTACAAAGTTTACTTCGAGTTTATCAAGGAGAGTCCAGTCCTGGGTACTAATTCAAAAACTAAAAAAGCCTGCGCAAACGCACAGGCTTTTTGGTTTTAATGACTGACCACTCAATGAGGTCAGGGATTGGAAAATTGATTTATTCCAGATTGGAACGAATCGCATCTATCATATAAAAAAACCAAGTTCCTACCAATTACTTGTTTCAGCAAACCTCAATTTAAATTCGGTAGCACAGCACCGAAAGCTGGTATCATATTTACCATTTTCGGTAGCTTATCCATTTGGAGTCCAATTATACTGATCTGTTATTCTTGACCTCCATTACACTCAGGCCCATCACAAGCCCAACCATTGGGTGGAGCCGTGGTTATTGTAATCATTTTAAGCGTATAGTTTACAGTAATTTCAAACTCGTAGGCAATACAATCACAACATTGATTGATTTTAAATATTACCACTGAGCTAATTGCAAACTCATGTACATGCAGTTGTTGAATACTTCCAATTTTAGCACTTACTTTATCCATTTGGGCGACACCAGATATCCAGGATGGCAATGTAATTGTTTGAGGAGAAACCGGTGAAGAGTTTAACGTAATACGTTCAGCCGGAGTGCCTGACCGTTTAAAATAAATTTCTACCGGACAACTGATTGTTTCCGGGCTGAAATAAACATCCCAGTTTTCAGTTTGAGCCAGCAAGCTGGTGGGTAATAGCACAATGGCTATGGCATAAATAATCGTTTTCATTTCGTTTAAAATTAGATTTACCTACTCTAAGATTGACTTTTCGGTTTCCGTCGTATTTGAAGCCAAGTTAAAGCCAATTGCCTGTACCACATATAGTTTACATGTAAAATGAGGGTTTCCCCGCAATTTCCTAGTTTGTGGCAAGATTTTCATTGAATAGGTTATTTAATACTACCTCAAAGCCTTTATCCTGGCTGTTT
>PAVO01000045.1 GCA_002713215.1 Crocinitomicaceae bacterium | reverse complement strand
GGCGAAATACAATTAAACGTAATGGAAAGCGGTTTGTATTTCATTCACCTGTCAACTTCTAACGGAAGTGTTATACACCGTCTTGAAATTATGAGATAGTTATTCAGATTATTTGGGTTCTTAGGTAAGCCTCACCTTTCGATAAACCATCGAATGGTGAGGCTTTTTATTTGGATCAACTGAAGTTTATCTAAATTAGCACTATGGCTAAAGAGAGAAAAAGTGGTTTGAGAAAGGTTGCAGGTATGGCGTTGGAGGCTATCGGAATTATTTTATCAATCCTGGTAGCCTTTGCCATCGAAAATTGGGATGAAGAACTAAAAAAAATAGAAAAGGAGGAAATCTATTTGGTTAGCCTCCATTCCGATCTTATTAAAGATCAGAATCAACTTACCAGAAGAATTAAAGATTATGAAATCAAGCTAAGTGAAACCGTTGCTTTAATGGAATTACTAAGCGGAGAAGGACAGATTGATCAGGGACTTGTAATAACCAGTATCGAAGACAAACTGGCCTACCTTTTTGCATATGTTCCTTCAAATAATACCTACCAGGCACTGGAATCAAGTGGAGACATTAAGTTCATAACAAATGCAGAATTAAAGATCTTGTTATTCGAATTGGATAAATCCTTTCAAACCAATGAACAGAAAGGTGAAATATTTATGAATTATACCAATAGTGATTTATGGGCAGGATTTCTTATAGAGCATGTTAACTATGGAACTAAAACAACGGATTTGGGACCTGGCGAATTGAGGAATCAACTGTATAACAGGGTAAAACGCTACAACAAACTCATTGAATCGTATTACTACGATATGCAGGGAACCTTACTTAAAATTCAGGAGGTTAAATTAGCACTGGAGGAGGAGTTGACTGAGAAAGAAATAGAGCCAAAACACAACATTGAAGAGATTCAGGTAAACGAAGAAAAGGAGATTGAGCAAGAGGAGGAAGAATTGGAAGACCTCCTGGACGATGTAATGTAGCAGGTTAGAATTTGTCCAATATTTTTCCGAAATTGTACACTAATACTAAAGTTTTCAGAAATTTTAATTAGTTAATTTTGCGCCGTGAAAGCCTTTGTCATTTATAGTATCCTTGGAATATTGCTGGTTTCTGCTAAACCATTAGCAACCATATATAAAACTCAAAGTTCTAAAGTTGCTTTTAGTTCCGAGGCACCGATGGAAATCATTAAAGCTGAGTCGAATAAAATGGTGGGTTTAATCAATACTGAAAAGAAGAGTTTTGCTTTTCAGGTTTCCGTGATCAGTTTCCAGGGTTTTAATTCTGACTTGCAGCGGGAGCATTTTAACGAAAACTACATGGAGAGTACGAAGTACCCCAAGTTGAAATTCGTTGGGAAAATTATAGATGAGGTGGACTTTAACAAGTCATTTACTCAGGAGGTAAATATTGAAGGGGTACTAAACGTTCATGGAGTTGAAAAACCAAGAAAGCTAAAAGCAACTCTAAAAAAAACAGGAGGTAAAATAAGTGTAGTGTGCGATTTTCAGGTTACGCTTATTGACCACAATATCAGCATTCCAACCATTGTTAATCAGAAGCTGGCAAAAGTGATCAGCATAAAAGTGAGTGCGGATTTAGTTCCTAAATAAACCTTTCTTGATTGTATTATTGAAACTGTCGTACTTCACTAAGGACAATGGTTTCATTCCCAGCTAAATCCGTTACCGTTAACTTTCCTCTGTAATAGGTGCCAGGGGAAGAACTAACTGGACTATCTTTAGTCGCTGCTGTATCCGAAAGTGTTAAACTCAATTCTGAAAATTTCTTTGTACTTAAAAAAAGATTATCGAGCTCAGTTCCACTGGCATCGGTTTTCATTACTTCTTTTAAAATTGATTTTAGTCCATAATTTTCAGAGACTTCATAATCAAATTTAGTATGAGGGGTACCCGGATTCATATCCAGATCGGAATAAAATCGGTTTAACTTAACCACAGGTTTTGTATTGTCTGCCAATTTGAAGTCCAGGCTTGCAACTTCTTCTTTTCCATGCACGTTTCTGGCTTTTACAACTAAAAAGTGATTTCCCAACATGTTTATTTTGGGAAGTTCGGCAGATATGATCACTTTATCTGTGGTTCCATTCAACCCTCGTTCCTGGGCAAAATAAGCCCCTCCTGAAAACGCCGCAGATTGCAACGTAATAGCAGCAGAGACCAGTTCCTGGCCATCTTCAAAGCTTAATTCGAGGCTTACATTATTGTCCTTTGGTTCGTACTCTGCCGTAGGCTGAATAATAGAAATTGTGGGTTTAAATTGACAAGATCCATCGTCCGAAGTAGCACTAACGTTAAAATTGGTCGCAACCGGATTAGTACAGCCCGATACGTCCTCATCTTTTTTACAACCAAAAAAAGCCAGAGAAAGAGCACCAATGGACAAAATGTATATTCCTAAACTTTTCATTTTAATAAATGTTATTTATGAAGAATCAAACGTAGTGATTTTATACCATTGTTTTTATCCGTAAAATGCACGAAATAGATTCCATTTTTTATTGAGTTTAAATCAATTTCTTCGTCATTCTTTATGGAGCCATTCAATACTTCCTTTCCTTCAATTGAAACTACCCTAAATTGATACATTTTTGGATTGAAGGACCTGAATTGGAGGATACCGCTGGAAGGGTTAGGGTATATTGTAACCTCCACATCAGAATTTAGCTCATTCACTCCTGTAGGTTTGTAAAAAATTGTATCCGAATTCAAAGACCAACAACCTTCTTTGTTCTGCACCCGGGCATAGTATTCGCCTTCCTCTGCTGGTCTTATTGAACTTGATGTTGCACCTGGAACACCTCCAACCAGTGTAAACCACCTGTGATCAAAAGCGGGAGTCACTTTCAGGGAATCTCCAACCTGAGTAATGGCTGGCTTGGCCGGTCTGGCTGTAACCACAATAGTATCCTTTGCTGCGTTTTTACAACCTGTTATATTATCGGTAACCGTGTAGCTTATTTCATGAGATCCCGCACCGGCTTTGGTGGGTGAAAAGTCAAAGCCGTTTACCCCATTACCATTGTATACTCCGCCAGATGGATTTTGCCCATCCAAGGTCCAATCCTTGTCGTATTCACAAAAGCTATTCTTAATCAGGGATAAAACAACGTTTGGAAGAGCCAATACTTCTGCTTCATTTGAATCTGAACTAGCGCAATTGTTGGAGTCTGTATAGGTATACTTTATCCAGTGTTTTCCACTTCCCAGGGATGTTGCGTCAAAAGAAACCGAAGTGGTGCCGTTGATAGAATAAATACCCCCGGTTGGCATTCCACCGGTCAAATTATGACTGGATGAATCTAAGCAAACAGGAAGTTTAGGGGCCAGACTAACTTGTGGTAAATTGAGTACCTCTAATTGTTGAGATGCTGTATCTCTACAGCCAAACTGATCGACATATTCGTAAGTGATCTTGTGAAACCCTGGACCTGCAGATTTAATCACAAAAATATTACCCGAGGCATAGGGTGATGTATAGGTCCCCCCGGAGGGAGAACCTCCCGCAAATGGAATGGAGAATTCGCTGGCACAAACCGCGGAATAACCAGACAGGGTTACAACCGGATTGTTTTTAGTGAGTAGCGTTAAGGTATTGCTGGTGTCAGAACAAGATCCTCCAACTATGATTAGATTATACAATCCGGAATCCGCAGTTGTTAGTGTTCCTTGGGTGGCACCTGAAATTGGAGAACCATTCCTTAGCCATTGATACGTAAACCCGGTGGTACTATTACTCAATTGAATTGAATCGCCGGAGCAGATAGCCGAGGTGTCTTTGTTGTTCGGAGCGGTTATAATAACTCCTCCAGTGCCGTAACCAATCAAATATTCACCAGGTTTCTGAGAGGATAACGAAAAGGTTCCCGCAGTGTTCGACGCGGTAGTCATGCTCCAGGTTTTAACCGAATTATCAGCTCTGGATAACAGGTAATTGGAACAAGCGCCATATTTTACATAATGTTTGTTTGGGGAATAGTAATAATCCAATTTGTAGGTTGGTGAAGACCCCTTTACTACAAAAACCCCATAGTGTCGGGAGCTATCGATCGATTTGCTTAGTGACGGAAGACCACTGTGGTTGGGCCTAGCATCGCGGCGATACAAATGAACTCCTTCTGGTTTACCAGTCCAACCGCTGACAACGGCTGAATCACCATCAAGGTGCTTTAACGAAATGGCAGCTGAACTTGAATATCGATGTATACTGGCCGTTCCAATAGGTCCGCCATCGTTTTGCCATGAAGCTCCATTTCTAATACTACCATTTCTGGAACCTTTATAATCTTTTAAGGTTGTTCCTGCCAGTGTATCCATTTTCCAGTAGCCTTGGAGGTTGGAGTAGTCAGGGTGTGAACTGATTACCTCCTTACACATCCAGTCCCGAAGTCTTGCTTCGGTAAGAGCCGCGCTCCATATACGTACTTCATCCATTTGACCTTCAAATGATTGATTCGATGCAAACCCGTTTCCCAGTTTTACGATAGCCCCATTTCCAGTGTTTAAGGACCTGCTGTTTGATTTTGCGATAATCTCCCGAACACCATCTACATAAAGTTTGGCATCCGATATATTCGGTGATCCATCATTGCTCCATACAACCGCAACATGATGCCATTTACTATCTTTTAAGTTAGTAGAACCAATGATGTTTCCACCGTTAATTTCAGCACGCAGAGCATTACCGTTAGATCCATCTAAGCGTATGGTCCATTTTTGACCGGTACTGTTTGTTCCCCAAACCACAATTTGATCATTTGTAGCATTTGAAGAGAATTTTACCCATGCTTCAATTGTTCTTGCTCCTCTTCCAGTTATCCCCCGATAACCGGATATTTGAACTTCATCGTTGACGCCATCAAATTTCAACGATTTTTGAGCCTGGACCTCACCCAATAGAATTGTAAAAAATGCGAGAAAGATTATTTTCCCTGTCATAAGTCGATATTAAATGCGGTTCGTCGAGGATGAGTTGTAAAAGTACAAAAGGTTGACAAAAATAATTTGCCTATTTCTCCATGGATAATTTGTATGGGTTTACCGATTCAAATATTACATTTGCCACCCGTTTTCGGGGCGTAGCTTAGTCCGGTTAAAGTGCTGGTCTGGGGGACCAGAGATCGGAGGTTCGAATCCTCTCGCCCCGACGAAATGGAAAAGGTCGCTTTTGAGCGACCTTTTTTATTTTGAGGTGGTGAAGGAGAGAACCTCTTCGAACCGAGGAGGCACGACGAGCTCACGACTGAAATGCAATGAAAGGAGTAATCCTCTAGCCCTGACTCAGAAGCCTGATACGAAAGTGTCAGGCTTTTTTATTTGAACCAAGTCAAGCTTGCTTGAATTCGATTCATAACGACATAAATGCTATTTCGAAGCCAGCACCTATTGAATGTTAGAACTATTATGAGCTAATCTTCCTACATAGTCTTAATTCTTGACAAAACTTTAGGGCAAGTTCATTCAGATCTCTAGTATTTTGAATATTCCCTATAATTTGTTTTCTCTGAATTTTAAATGCTTTGGTAAGCATATATATTTGGAGGTTGTTATTAACCCGTGGCGCATTATTCATTTGCTCAATGAGTCGAAATTGGATTTCGTTATAACTCATTGAAACAATTGCCAGCCACAATTCAAGCCACATTTTTTTTAGCCTAATAAACGTGTCGCATATTGGCGAATATTCATCGATGTCTGTATTAGTTGAAGATGTTTGAAATAAATTAGAAGAAGATAAAGAATTGTTTAAACTGGTTTTCATTGAATACTCCATAAAACTTAGTTCAACGCCTCCATTTATTAAGGCATTAACTGGATCTTTGGTGAAAGAGGTTTTGTTGATAACGGAACTTTTTAAAAAGAACTCTAACTGAGTATTTAGTTTATCGGTAATCCTGATGATTCGGTTGAATTCTTTAACATGGAAGTTTCATCGGAAGTTGCCATATTTTCTGATGTCATAGCATCCGACGTCAATTCAGTTGAGGGAGTTACGGTTAAAATAATTTCCGGAGTATTTTCATCGACATTTCTAATTGGTTTCTCCCGGTTATCCCCCCCATCGCTATAATTGAAGTGTCCCTTTATTAAGCCCTTTGGTTGAAGTTTGTTGTTTTAAGACTAAAACATAGAACATTATCTACACCTCAAACGCATTGTACGTCTCAAATTTCCATACCTCGGCAAGGTCATCAATAGATACATTATAAGGTGCGTAGCTTCTGTTACTGGAGACCAACATAATTTCCTGATTTTCTTTTATCTGGTTATACACCAATTTGAATACAATGCCGTCTTCTTTGGTAATAACCACACAGGGGGTCCCATTTTTAATGGTGTTCCAATCCTGAATGAATGAGGCGGTAACCCACGAACCATCCGATAGGGGAGGCATGGAATCCCCTTTTATTTGAAAGCAACGGTAGGTTTTGTTACGCGATAAAAAAGGCAATTGAAATTTGGGTAAAGATTCTATGTATTCGGGATCGTTATAGCCTTGGGTATATCCGGCCTGGGCCTGGTGCCTTATCATTTCAATGTTTTCCTCTCCGTTGGTATCGGTAGTGGTTACCAATAGGCGAAGTTTTTTTCCCGTAATGTCCACATCAAAACCTTGTTCAATTTGGGAGAGTTCAAACTTGCCTAATTTACTGAGGTCATACCGCAGGAGAGCATCAATCGAAACCTTAAAATAATCTGCCAATTTCATTACTACTCCAAACGTAGGTTGCACTCCTTTTTCGTATCCAATGAGACTGGTTCTTTTTAACTCCAGCTCTTCGGCCATTGCAGTCTGGGATTTTTCCTTTCGGGTTCTCAAAAATTTTAGGTTATCGGCAAAAAACATATCAACAATTTATTGCTACAAAAATAATAAAGTCTATATTATGGACGAAAATTTGACGATTATTTCGACAATTAATATGAAATCGATACTTCATTTAGATTTAGATAGCTTTTTTGTTTCCTGCGAACGTATGCTTGATAGCAGCCTCAACAACCGACCTGTACTAATAGGCGGTACTTCTGGTCGGGGGGTAGTGGCATCGTGTAGTTACGAGGCTCGGGCATTTGGAATTCACTCTGCCATGCCAATGAGAATGGCGAAACAACTCTGTCCTCATGCGGTTATTATTAGAGGCAACAGTGGCACCTACAGCAAATATTCTGATATAGTTACTGAGATTATAAAAACATCCAGTCCTGCATTTGAAAAAACCTCGATCGATGAGTTTTATATCGACACCACGGGAATGGATCGTTTTTATGGTACTTATATGTGGGCTAAAGAATTGCGCCAACGCATTATAAAAGAAAGTGGCTTACCCATCTCTTTTGGACTATCAACCGGTAAAACCACGGCCAAAATTGGAACCAACGAAGCCAAACCCAATAGTCACATGCAGGTTCTCCGGGGAGAAGAAAAAGGATTTCTTGCTCCTTTAGCCATTCGCAAAATGCCTATGGTGGGTGAGAAAACTAATCACAAGCTGAGCCTGATGGGCATTCAGAAAATAAAAACGGTTCAGGATATGCCTTGTGAACTCATGGAGCGGGTAATGGGCAAGGGAGGCGTTTCCATTTGGAAAAAAGCTCAGGGGGTCGATAATTCACCCATTATTCCCTACCACGAACGAAAATCCATTTCCGTGGAGCGCACCTTCGAAAAAGACACAACTGATGTTGTAAAACTCAAAAGCATTGTAACTGCCATGGCTGAAAACCTTGCTTACCAGTTGCGCAACGGTGATAAATTGACGGCTTGTGTAACAGTAAAAATTCGCTACTCCGATTTTACCACAGAGAGCAAGCAAATGCACATTCCCTTTACGTCAGTAGACCATACACTTATCGAAACGGTGAATCAATTGTTTGACAAGCTGTATTCGCGCCGAATGCTCATTCGCCTGGTGGGAGTGCGTTATAGTAAGCTGGTAGGGGGAGGTTATCAGATCAATCTATTTGAAGACAGCGAAGAATTGGTGAGCCTCTATCAGGCAATGGATGCCGTGCGAAACCGCTACGGACAGGATGCAATTAAACGGGCGGTATCTATGGATTCGAGGGCCATTGGGCGAGCAAATCCTTTTAATGGACAACCACCGGTTATCCCAGCACATAGAAGAGCATAATGTTATTGAACTGCCACAGCTACTATAGCCTCAATTACGGGTGCCTTTCCATGAAAGAAGTACTGGAGACAACCCAAACCCTGGGACATGCCCAAGTGGCCATCACCGACATTAACAATACTTCGGAAACGTTTCGGTTTATCAAGTTGGCCAAAGAGTACAATGTGGAGCCCAGTGTAGGCATTGATTTTAGAAATGGGATCGATCAGCAATACATTGGCTTGGCTAAAAACAACAACGGTTTTTTTCAACTCAACGAACATCTGTCTCATCATTTGGAAAAAGAAATTCCTTTTGAGTCCCGGGCACCATTTTTAGAAGATACGTTTATCATTTATCCATTGCGTAAAGCACCTAAACCCAAAAACCTTAAACCCAATGAATACATAGGTGTTTCACTCGCTAACCTAAAACATCCTACCTTCCAAAAACAGTGGAAATCTCAACAACATAAACTGGTAGTCCTTTGTACCGCGACCTTCAGAAACAAAAAGGACTACAATGCTCATCGATTGCTTCGGGCCATCGGCGAAAACTCCCTGCTTAGTAAGCTACCCCGAAATCAACAAGCTAGTATGGGTGACCAATACCGAAGTAAAAATGAGTTGCAGGACATGTTTGTTGAATATCCACAAATAATCGAAAACACCTTGCAAATATTGACCTGTTGCAAGGTGGTTTTCGATTTTAATCAACCCAGAAACAACAAGCTCAGTTATACCGATAGCGTGGAAGAGGATGTAAAACTGCTTCGGAAACTTAGTTACGAAGGGCTGCCTTATCGGTATGGCCCGATTCGTGTGTCTCAACCAACCACAAGTTCGAAAGGTCCTAACCAGCCCAATCAACCGACCAACCTAAATGAAGCTGATCAAACGTACGGTTCCAACAAACCAGATCAACCAACAACCCAACCAACCGACCAACCTAAACCAAACCAGCAAACCGATCTAACCAATGAATCCGACTCAACCAACCCAACCAACCCAACCGGCCAGAACCAACCCGATCAGCCAACTCAGAATCAGTTCAGTAAAACCATTATCGACCGACTGGAGAATGAACTGAAGCTGATTCAAGACTGTAATTTTTGCGCCTACTTCCTCATCAACTGGGATTTAGTCAACTATGCTCAAAACAAGAACTACCCCTATGTTGGTAGGGGGAGTGGCGCAAATAGTATGGTCGCTTATTTATTGAAAATAACCAATGTAGACCCCATAGATCTCGATCTCTATTTTGAGCGATTTATTAACCCTTACAGAAACACCCCTCCCGATTTCGATGTAGATTTTTCATGGACCGACCGGGAAGACATTACCCAATACTTGTTTAATAAATACGGTTGGGATCGGGTGGCACTTTTGGGCTCTTATCAAACCTATCAAAAGAGGGCTGTCATTCGGGAATTGGGTAAGGTTTTCGGGCTTCCTGATGAAGAAATAAAGAGAATACAACTTTATGGCACTGCTCAGGATGAATATGGGAAAATCGTTAAAAAGTACAGTGATTATATTCACGGTTTTCCAAGTCACTTAAGTATTCATGCAAGTGGAATATTGATTTCGGAAAAACCCATCCATTATTTTGCGGCTACCCATTTGCCCCCCAAGAACTACCCAACCACTCATTTCGATATGCAGGTGGCCGAAGATATTGGACTGCACAAATACGATATTTTAAGTCAACGAGGTTTGGGTAAAATAAAAGATGCCATTGAACTCATCTATGACAATAGAGGGGAAGAGATAGATATCAATGATATGGAAAGAATTAAGGATGACCCAAGGGTTAAAAAAATGCTTAAAGAGGGTGATCTTACGGGGTGTTTTTACGTTGAGTCTCCTGCTATGCGTATGCTTATGACCAAACTAAGAGCAGAAGATTATACCCGATTGGTAGCAGCCAGTTCCATTATTCGACCAGGGGTAGCTAAAAGCGGAATGATGCGCGAATACATCTTACGCTTTCAGGATAAAAAAAGGAGAGAGGCTGCAAGGAGGGAGTTACCTGAATTGTATGAAATTTTAAAAGAAACCTATGGGGTAATGGTTTATCAGGAGGATGTAATTAAAGTGGCTCACTTTTTTGCGGATCTTACCCTTGCCCAGGCTGATGTGTTGAGGCGGGGTATGTCCTGGAAGTTTAAACAGCGAAACGAATTTGCATCGGTTCGGCAGACCTTTTTCCAGAATTGCGATCGAAAGGGATATCCTCAAAAAACAGTTTTGGATATTTGGAACCAGATAGAAAGCTTTGCCAACTTTGCTTTTTCAAAGGGGCATTCAGCCAGTTATGCAGTAGAGAGCTTTCAGGCAGTTTTTTTAGCCGCTTATTATCCATTGGAGTATTTAACCGCTACTCTAAATAATGGCGGCGGTTTTTATTCGAGAGAGCTTTACGTGCATTCTGCCAGAATGAAGGGAGCAAAATTTGAATTGCCCTGTGTGAATAGAAGCAGTAACAGGGCCAGAATAGTTGGAAATACAATTTACCTCGGACTTGGATTTATTAGTGGAGGCTTCGAAAGTGAAAATGTACGTGCAATTATTTTCGAACGAGTAAAAGCAACTTTTAAATCGTTTCGCGATTTTGTGACCCGATTGCCTCAAATTTCGTTGGAACAACTAACCCTGTTGATTCGCTTGGGTTGTTTTCGAGTATTTGAACCGAATAAAAAAAAGCTGCTATGGGATGCCCACTTTCTTCTATCGAAAACGCCGAAAGTAAAAGTAAAGCAAGATCTTTTTCAATTAGAGCCTAAAAAATGGAAACTACCGGAGTTGGTTCATACCCGGTTGGAAGATGCTTACGATGAAATGGAATTGTTGGGCTTTCCGGTTAGTTTAAGTCCTTTTGAGCTGGTTGAAGAAAAAGATAAAATTTCCGGTTTAAAAGCGGCGGAACTTACTCAATACTTAGGAAAAAAGGTTGTAATTACGGGTTACCGTGTGCATGTAAAAAGGACTAAGACAAGTAACCATATGGATATGCAATTTGGAACCTTCATTGATCAGAGTGGGGATTGGATCGATGCGGTTATTTTTCCAAACACCTATGATAAGACAAGGCCAATAGCTCCCGGTTGCTACAACATAGAAGGAGAGGTGAGTGAGGAATTTGGTCACGTCTCTATTGAAGTGGAAAAAATAGAGAGACTCAATGCGATCAATATTAGGGAATGATTCCCCTTCCTGGATACCCCAATTATTCCAGGGTACTTACTAGCTCATTCCGTAACCAAGAAACGTAATTATAATGCATAAGAATAGTATACATAAAAAAATTATGTATATTTGTTTTATGTATTCAAAAGAACTGTTAAAAGGAACCCTCAAAACCGTAATTGTCAGCCTCTTAAAAAACGGGGAGCGCATGTATGGTTATGAGATTACTCAAAAGGTAAAGGAAGTAAGCGGTGATAAGGTGTTACTCACTGAAGGCGCACTCTATCCAATGTTGCACAAACTGGAGGCCGAAGGAGTATTGCAAACCCAAACCGAAATGATAGGAAAAAGGGTGAGGAAATATTACAAGCTCACAAAATCTGGTGCTTCTACTGCCGACGAAATGGTGAAGGAGTTTTTGGATTTTATGGAAACCATGAAAATAATTGTAGAAGGGAACAACGCTCCTCAACATGGATTCGCTTAACGCAAAGCAAATTGATGAGATTAACGACTTATTGCTTCAACAAGGGGTAAGCTTTAATTCTTTACGCGATGACCTGTTGGATCACATCTGCTGCATGGTGGAGGAGGGGTTGTCTCAAGGGAAGGATTTTAGTTCCAGCCTGGAAGAAGCGCTTAATAATTTTGGAATGGGTCACTTAAAACTCATCCAGGAAAGCACATTATATCTATTAAACAATAAATTAAATAACATGAAAAAAACAGCGGCCATTATCGGAATGATCGCCTCAACTTTGGTGATTACAGGAATCATTTCTAGAGTAAATCACATCGCAGGAGCTGGAATTATGTTGGTGCTCGGGCTTGCAAGCGCCTCCATTTTAGTTTTCCCTTTACTGGGTTATATGTCTGTCGTAGCCAGAGAGGACAAGCAAACCATTGCAACCAATTTAGTAGGATATGGATCGGGAATGTTGATCGCCCTGGGATCACTTTTTAAATTGATGCACTGGCCAGGAGCTATGATCATTTTTTGGTTGGGAGCAATCATTTTACTTCTTGCTTTTATGCCCTTGTATACTATTCGGTCTTACCGATTGGCCGAAAATAAACTCTTTGCACTATCAAAGTCAATGCTCATTTTAACAGGAATGGTTTTGATTTGGGGCTTAAGTGTCAACACAAGAATCTTTAAAGTAGATTTCACAATGGCTGGCCAGGAGTTGGTCCAAACGGAAAAATGATTTTTATGCCAGGGCTTTTTTGCCCAGTTTTTTATACCGCGTCAATGCAATTAAGAGAGCAGTAAGTGGCAAGGCGCTAATCAGGTAATACAGTTCAAAACTCAGCATTCCGTATAGCGTGGCTGAAATTACAGGAAACAGTGCCATGGCCAAGGAATTGATCGACTCGCTAACTCCCATGGTTTCTCCCAATTTTTCCGGGTTAGCATGAATGGAGATTAAAGAATTGAAAGTAGGGAAAGACAAGGACAGTCCTAGATTCATAACGTAATAAAAAGCGATAAACAAATACAGGTTATCGGTCAACGTTATGCTAAAAAGCCCAAGGAAGGAAAGCCCCAAGCCAATGAGTAAGGTTGGAAAAGCTCCGAACCGTTTGATGAATCTTTTGGAGAGAAAGGCCTGGTTGAAACTCAAAAACATACCTACAACAAACATGAAGGTTCCGAGTCCTTGTTCATCGAAATGAAAAAGATCGATCAGAAACAATGAGATACTTCCGATGTAAAATGCCATCATGATGGAGAAGAATAACTTTAGCGTAAACAGAAGCTTAATGGCTGGATCAGGATCAATTTCCCGAATATGTTTTAGAACGTAAAGACTTTGCACGAGAGATCTCCTGGGATGGCTTTTATTCTTGTCCGGTTGGTGAGACTCTTTTAGCCAAAAGAAAATAGCTATCAAGGTTATGGTGGAAACACCCGTAGAAACCAAAATGGTTCCCATATACCCTAAGGATGTAGATGCTGCCAGTCCACCAATTCCCGGGCCTATGATCATGCCTAAACCGGTAATACCTCCGAGGTATCCAAAAATGTATGATTTCTCGGTTCGGTCGGTTATATCTGCTACGTAGGCATTTGCCACGGAAATATTCCCCCCAGTAAGTCCGTCTAAAATTCTGGACAAGGCAATTATCCACAATGGTAGAGCATAACCCCATAGTGGAATGTCCGGTAGGTATAAAGCGAATAAAAAAATCAGCCAGCTGAATAGGGTACCAGCTTGCGAAATAATCAAAATGGGTTTTCTGCCATTATCATCAGAAAGTGCTCCCAAAAACGGAGAACCAAAAAACTGAAAGCTGGAATACAGCGTGAGTAAAAGCCCGAATACCCATTTGGGTGCGTCATAACTTTCCACCACGAAGGGTAGAATTGGCATAAGAATGCTAAACCCTAGTACATTTACAAAAGAGAGGAGGTAAGCGGGAATAAATTTCTTTTTCAAAGCTGGACGAATATCACCAAATCCTGAGAAAGAATCATTAGACAATCAATCTTCTTTTGCAATGCCTGGACTATTCCCACCAATATTGTTGAGGTTGCTGTACAGCCACATTGAATTCTTTACCAATAACTGGTGTTGTGTATTCGACCTTAAGTCGTTTAGCTTCTTTCGTAAATCGTTGAACCGGGTCCGTCCAGGTATGAAGCGAAAGGTCAAAGGCGCCCCAGTGGATAGGCATGAGTATCTTTCCCTGAACATCGATCCCCGCCTGAACCGATTGCTCGGGCATCATGTGAATGGCTTCCCACATTTTGTTGTATTGTCCACATTCCATCATGGCAAAATCAAAGGGCCCCAGTTTTTCACCAATTTCCTTGAAATGCGGACCATACCCTCCATCTCCACTGAAATAGATGTTTTGCTTTTTTCCTTGTACCGCCCAGCTGGCCCATTGAGTTTTATTGCGATCGAGAATTCCTCTCCCTGAAAAGTGACGTGCGGGAGCGGCAGTAAATTTTAGCCCCTGATATTCTACATCCTGCCACCAGTCCAATTCGGTAATGGCCTCCTTGTCAACCCCCCATTTTTCAAGATGAGAACCAACACCCAGAGCGGTAAAGAAGTGATCTGTTTTGTCTTTTAACTCAACTATTGATGGATAATCCAGATGATCGTAATGATCGTGCGAAATGATTATGGCATCAACTTTTGGAATTTCTTTTAGGTCAATGGGTTCTTCGTAGTTAAATCGATTGGTCATAAAGCTAACCGGTGAAGCAGCCGGACCAAGCATAGGGTCTATAAGAATAACCTTACCATCAATTTTTAGGAGAACAGCAGAATGACCATACCAGGTGATTAGGGCCGTAGAATCAGGAGCTGTATTTGCCTGGTGATTAAATTCGGTTGGGAGAGATTTTGAAGGAGACTTATTTTCTCCGGGTGATAAAAACCCCCACATCATACCCGGTATTTTTGATAGCGGAATATCCATTTTGGTTTCAATCAAATTAACGAACACTCCATCTTCAAAATGTTCCGATTTTTTGACCCTCTCCAAGTCCTCTCCCTGAGGGACCTGGCCAAATTGTGGTGCTACGTTAATGAATATGGCGATTCCTACTGCCAATACGATTATTAATCCGATTATAAATATCATAATGCGTTTGAATAGTTTGATAATTTGCTTCATTATTAGGTGAAATAGTGAGTGCTTACTTATTTTAATTGATATCGTTTAAGAATAAACTTTTCCATTTTTATTGGGTCAATGGTATCGGGATGAAGCAGTAAGGTGGATACCACACCATCGAGTTGTATCATCAGGTAATCTGCTTCCAGTTCCGGTGACTTGTATTTTAATTTGGTAAAAGCTCTAACCAGGGCTATCTTTAAGGGCTCGGTTATGGAAGAGTCGTAGCTGTCGGTTTGCCATTTGAGTGAATGCTGGAGTCTCCAGAACTCGTATTCCTCAGGTAATATCTGAAAAGGCAGAGAAATCATTTTTTGAATGATCTTCAATGGATCAGCTTCAAGAACAATATCAGCAAAGTATTTTTTCCCTCGTTCAACACCTTCTTCTAAAAGTGCTTTGAGTAAACCTTCTTTGTTGGTGAAATGTCGAAATATTAACCCCTCACTAACCTTAGCCTCTTGTGCGATTTTTTTGGTGGTAGTACTGGCATAACCTTCCGTTGCAAAAAGTCGTAGGGCAGCGGCTAAAATTTGTAGTTGTTTTTGAGTCATAAAGTGAGTAATCACTCACAAACATACATCAAATGTTTTACGCACAAGTCAATTGCCAAATTTTAACACATTAGAGTATGGATAAAGCTGCTCTAATCTTCCAGATATTTTTTAATGTTGGATACAGGATATTTGATCCAACATCAAATATCTAAAATCCAACATCACGTTCTCAGTCCCCATCAATCATTCTACCAATCCCGCCTAAAATGGAACCTTCTCCTTTACTACTTCCCCCTAATTTAGGAGCGTGTTGAACCACCCGATCCGCTAATCGGGAGAAAGGTAAGCTTTGCAAATAAACAGTTCCGTGACCGCGTAAGGTTGCGAGGAACAATCCTTCACCACCAAAAAACATAGATTTTAAACTGCCTGCACGTTGAATGTCGTAATCAATGCTTGAATCGAAGGCCACGATGCAACCGGTATCCACTTTTAGTGTTTCACCGCGTAATTCCTTTTTGACAATGGTTCCTCCGGCGTGGATAAATACTTTACCATCGCCTTCTAATTTTTGTAAGATAAATCCTTCTCCTCCAAAGAATCCGGCTCCTAGTTTTCTATGAAAGGTTACCGATACTTTAGTCCCTAGTGCGGCACACAAAAAGGCATCTTTTTGACAAATCATTTGGCCGCCTACATCGGGTAAATTAACGGGAATAATCTTTCCCGGATAGGGTGCAGCAAATGCAACCCGTTTTTTGCCAACGCCACCAGCATGTGTAAAATGAGTCATAAATAAACTCTCTCCGGTAAACATTCGACCACCTGCTGACATAAGCTTTCCCATGAAGCCCTGGTTGGGTTGCGAACCATCGCCAAGTTTAGCTTCGAAATTAATGCCATCATCCATCCAATTCATTACGCCCGCTTCGGCAATAACCGTTTCCTTGGGATCAAGTTCTATTTCAACGACCTGCATGTCGTCGCCGTAAATTTGGTAATCTAACTCGTGACTTTTCATTGTTTTGATTTTATGCCACTAAGGTAGGTCAGACCTCAATTTTAGATACTTCCAATTAAGATTTTTTAGGGCTTGAATATCACAAACGGTTTCTTTAAGTGATGGCTGGAGTATTAAGGTTATCGGGTTTGGCTTGGTCCGTCAACGCTAAAAATAAATAGGATGAAATTTAACCCCATTCTTATTAAATTCCAAGGTAGGTAATGGAAATTTAAACAAACTAACAGCCTTTAATAAAGAGTTTACGAATCGACTTTTTGTATTAATGCGCTGAAGATCAAGATCGAGCGATAAATAGAATTGCGAGTAACGATCAAAATGTGGATATGCATAACCGTTTTCGTCATAACTTGGGTTGTTCGACCCACCGATCATACCTGTTGCTCCATAACCGGCAGATACGCTTATCCACTTGGGAAACTTGCTGCTTTTATTAAGGAATGAATGAATATTGGCCGACAACCAATAAGTTTGACCGTTATAATCTTTAAAGAGTTGCTGAACCCAATTTTCTCCCAATAATTCAGGTCGGTATTGAGAAAATTCTGTGGTGTGGAAAGAGAACTTGGGAACAATACGTTGCTCTCCCCATGCCAACTGTTGACCTATAAAAACTCCGGAACCAATGAGATTGGCAGTCATGTCTCCCCACGAAAAACCCCATTGGGTATTATAAGCATCCATAATTTCAATAGCTGATAGGTAGACCAGGCCCCAGGTGGCCCCAAAGGCAATTGAGCTTTTTTCATTAATTCCTGACCAGCGAAGGGAATGATATCCGATGACCCCGATGTAATAGGAACTAAAACCATGGCCCAATTTGTCCACTCCTTCCCATTCTCCCCAATCGTTGAAAGTGTGAAATTTACTCTTTGGAAAATCTTTATACCACAATTCATTAAGAGCAATAAGGGTAGTAGTTGTAATAACTGCTGCTCCTGAAGAAACTCCAATAAGCCGCTTTTTGTTTAGAGTATCAGGATAATTGGTCCAATGAACTTTTTCCTGACCAATTGCGATCAGTTGGATGGAAAGCAGCAGAAATATGGCTATGAACCTGAACAATTTTCAAATTTTAAACGCCAAAGCTAAGGCTCCTTGAACGATTCTCGAACTCAAATGTTATGTTCTCGACGAATTAAGGATAGTTAAGACCGCAGCAAAGGATGGAATGAAAATTAACCCTAGCTTTGAATAAGAAAATTGAAGCTTATGAGTAACAAACTGCCGAGAAGAAGTTTCATTAATCGGATTTCTTTGGGATTGTCATCGCTTTTTGTCATCCCGTTTTTTGGAAAATCAAATTCACTTGAAAATATAGAGGATACTATGGATACATCAGGAAATGTTGACCCAATTGTTAGAATTAGACCCCTGGGATTTCAATGGGAGACCCTGGACCCATTTTTATTCTGTGTTCATCATGAAGATAAGTATCCGGAAGGAAATGCTGAAATGGGACCTGATGAATCTCTTTTATCCGGAAGGCAAATTGGTCAGGATTTCGTGGTTAAAGATGGTTGGAGAATGTATCACGGTTCAAAAGTCCCAGGATTCCCGGGTCATCCTCACCGGGGTTTCGAAACCATTACGGTTGTTCGGGAAGGTATGGTAGATCATGCTGATTCCATGGGTGCTTCGGGCAGGTATGGCAATGGTGATGTACAATGGATGACGGCAGGAAAAGGGGTACAGCATTCCGAAATGTTTCCCCTCATTAGTCAGGAAAAGGGGAACCCGATGGAGTTGTTTCAAATTTGGCTGAACTTACCGGCAAGGTCAAAAATGGTAGCTCCGCATTTTAAGATGTTATGGTCGGAAGAAATTCCAATTCTTACAGAAAGAGATTCCAGCGGTAAGAAAACTACCATTGAAGTTATGGCGGGTTCGTTGAGTGGTAAGACTCCGGAATCGCCTCCACCAAACTCATGGGCGTTTCCCAAAGAAAACCAGGTAGGTGTATGGAACATTAGTATGGAACAAGGGGCATCGTGGACGCTTCCAAAAACGGAAAAAGGAATCAATAGAACAGTGTATTATTACAAGGGTTCTCATTTGACCATCAACAGCAAATCAGTTAACGAGTATCACGCGGTTGACGTATTATCGGATCAAAGTTTGGAACTAAAAAGCGGAGATTCTCCAGCCAAAATTTTGATTTTGCAGGGCAAACCCATCGGCGAACCGGTTGTTCAGCACGGTCCGTTTGTTATGAATACACGGGAGGAAATTCAGCAAACCTTTATGGATTACCAGAAGGACGAATTTGGTGGATGGCCCTGGCCAAGGAGAGATCAGGTTCACGATCGCAACAAAGGCCGTTTTGCGAAACACGCCGATGGAAAATTAGAAGAAAGAGGGTAGATGTTTAGAGGATTCGTCTAAGGTACATTAATACAATCTGCTCCAATTGGTTGAATTTTCCATCAGCCAAAAAGATACTTTTCATATCATCGAACAACTTCTGATGTTCTTCCGGTGTGGGGAAGTATTTTTCCCTAAAGGAAAGAATGAGATCAATACGTTCGCTGTCGTTAAGTTTTTCAATGACCCGTTTGGCGTTTAAGAAATGGGCATGATCTACACGTTCCTCAATGGCTTCGATTTCCTCTTGCCTCACTTCGGTGTCGGCATAAGCTGCGTAAACCAAAATAAAGGATAAGAAGTCTTCATAACTCCAGTTATCTATGTTGTATCGTTCTCTAACTTCAGCTAACATGGCAATTGTTTTAAGCTTGACTCTTTAGGTGGTAATTTAAAGAGGCTCTAAATTATAAAAAACATTGTTGTAGAATAATGTAGAAAATTGTCAATCTGAGCGGGATGTATCGAAGACTATACAATTTTTTCGGAATTCTAGAATATTATAGTTTGTCTGCCCTTCGATACAATTTTGGGTGCTATTAAAGAATAATGTGGGTTAAAGAAACTACCTTACAAAAAGAAACGTTATTCCTGCGAAAGCGGGAATCTCCTGATCGAATATCTTTAGTTAGATTCCCAACTCGCTTCGCTCTTGGGAATGACGAATCCAACATCCTTGTGCAACACAGCATAATAAAAATGGAAAGTGAGGGCCTAAAAATTAACTCCCAGCGTAAGGTAGAAGTTGATAGGGTCAGCAGGTATAATTCCAGGGCCCGGATAACCTTCAGCGCGACGAGTAAAGTAGGAGTTATTGGTAAGGTTATTCAATCCGCCGGACACTTTAAACCATTTGATTTTGTAGCTCGCAGAAAGGTCCATTACCCAGTATTGTGGAATTTCCCCGATAACAGCGGTTGAGGTATATTCCGTATTGGTGGCATCAGAGTATTGCTTGCTGGTGTAAGAAAATTGGTAAGCTATTTTAATGTCCTTCCAATTGGCACTTAATCCAGTTTTTAATAAAAAGTTGGGTACATTTTCCACCCGTTTGTTTTGGTAAGCTGCCTCTTCGGAATTAATATAACGAGCATCCTGTATGGTTCCGTTAACAAACCATTTTAGGCCAATGCTCTTACTCTCTTTTCCCAGGCATTTGAGAATCTCTAATTCGGTGTATGCTTCTAGTCCATAGTTTCTTGAATCGGCAATGTTGGTTCTGAATCTATAGATTCGGTAGGTCTGTTCGTCGCGCATATAAACGGCTCCAATTCGGTTGTTGTAGTTTAGGTAGAAGGCACTTACATCGAAAATAAGTTTGTCTTGTAATCCGCCACGAAACCCAACGTCCATGGAATATCCGTTTTCGTCAGAAAGGTTAGGATCAACCCGAAGGTTGGGGTTGTTCACCCGCATATCGTTAAAATTTATTGCACGGTAATTTTGCGACACATTAGCATAAACTTCTCTTCCCTTTTTAAGTTTGTATGAAGCCCCAATGCCTCCAAGCAAGAATGATCGTTCGCTTACCTTATTGTCACGGATATTGGTGTCTGCTATAATATTTCCCGCCAAATCGGTAACCCTGAATTTATAATAGCCATCAGTCTGGGTATTGATGTATTCACCTCTGATACCTGGTGTAATACTAAATTTAGGAGAAAGTTGAAATACATTTTCAGCAAACAAGGCTACGTTTTGGCTGGGGAAATCAAATTCAGAATGTTCTAAATCGTTGGGGTTGTTAAACTCAAAGTTGGCATCTGAGTCGTCGCTTCCGTCTCCTTGTTTTCGGTTGGTTTTGCCCTGATAATATCGAACTCCAACCAACAAGTTGTTTGGGTTACCTAGCAAATCATAAGTATGAATTAGTCGTAGTTCACTTCCAAAGTTGTTGTAGGTGTCCACCAGCAAATCACGGTTTCCTCCCGGATCGGGACGATTGATATACCCAAGAATACCAAGTGCTTTTCTGGAACCAATAAGGCCAAAGTTTCGCATTTCTGCTCTCCATTTGGCGTTGAACTTATAGTCTAGGGTTACAGCCATCACGTTCCAGTTTACGTTAAACCAGTTTCGCTCCCGAATGGATTGCGACGGGTCTTCTTCAAAAAGTTCATCGGTTAAGCCGCCCGGTTGATGAGCCATATATTCCATTCCGGTATATTCCAGTTTAAAGGAGAACTTCTTTCCAATTTTTTGTTTCAGAGAGGCATACCCGGTAAAGGCGTCGAACTCCGAATTGGGTCTCCAGCCATCACCTCGTTTGTAATTGGCAAAGGCATAGTAAGATGTGTTTTTCACCGTTCCACCTATTCCATTGAAGGAACTGAACAGGCCATACGATCCAACAGTTTGGTTACTTTCAAGGGATATCTTTTTGTCTTCAGGAGCTTCTTTTAATCTGAAGTTTAATACCCCCCCAAATTGAGTTCCATATTGCAAACTGGCTGCTCCCCGAACCACTTCAATTCGCTGTAATGCTTCTGTTGGCGGAGTGTAATAGCTTTCTGGGTAGCCCAATGCATCTGCTGCAATGTCGTATCCGTTTTGACGTGTATTGAAATTAGAGGTACGATTGGGACTTAGGCCTCTTCCACCAATTCCCAACTGTAATCCGGCCTGGTCACTTTCCCAGATATTTAGACCGACCACACGTGAATAAACCTGGCGGCTGTTGTTGGTTGCTAAATTGCCATTCACTTCGTCGAGCAGTATCACTTCATTTTTTTTTCCGGCATAAATGTCCATGCCATCTACCGAATACAGGTGCATCAGTCCAAATCCACTTCTGGTTTCCTCTACAATCAGGAATTCATCCAGTATTTCAGGGACACTATCAACCTCAATATTGAGTATGTTTTTTCCAGCTACAACCTCAATTTCCTGTTCCAGAATTTTAATGCCTGGAGTGTAGGTAATTACCGTGTATTTCCCGATTGGAATGTTTTTAAGTTGATAGAATCCGTTGGGTTGAACCTTGGTTTTATAAGGGGTAAGCTTTAAGATTACTTCGGTTAATTCAGGAGCATTTTCAGTTCCTTTCCAATATACCTTTCCCTCTAAGCTCCCTTTCTGAGCTGAAAGAAAAAGTGCTGACAAAAGCAATATGGAAAGAAGCCATGATTTCATCAATCTCCGTCGCTATCCTGGTAAGAAATAAGTACCCCTAAAGAACTTGGAACATCTGCCTTCAGCAGCAAAATCAACTTTTGCATTTCCTTGTGGGTATTGCTGAATTTGTCTTTTTGTTGAATTACATCAGGATTAAAATTTGAAGGGAGTAAAGCAATGCTTTTTTCAACTTCTGAAAACTGATTTTCGATGGCCTCATCCAATGAGGATCCAGCTGTTTTAGCACCGATGGCCAAGAGGTAGTCATCAAGTCCTTCCCCGTCAATAGTAGTTGAGGAACTGTGGCCCCGATAAATATCCATAAATTGATTGTAATTTGCACGGAGCAATTCTTTTGAAAAACTTCCCGCCTGATAGGTAGACTCAATATGGCCGGGGAGAGGAGTGCCGGAAAAAGAACGTAAGCCAGCAGGAATTCCTACTTTTCCATCCCTTAAATACCTTTCGAAATGAAGTGTAATACCATTAAGCATAAGACTCACCGAACTTCCAGCGCTTGTTCCCTTAGAGCCTTTAAATGTTGAAGCATAACCACCGGTCCAGCTATTATATACCTTAGATGCATTTGATGCGAGTTCCGTTGTTATGGCTACTACATAATCCAAGCGTTTTTTGTCCAGCACATTAATCCTTGGGTTGTATAATACATAATCCAATGCAGGCAATCCCTTTCTATTCAGATCAGAGGTTTTGCTCAAATCCAGATCGGAAGTAGAAATCTTAGATTCGACTCCAGCCGTATCGCATGGATAGGTATTGGTGTTGGCTCTCAGCAGCACATTGGCTGCCGGGCCAAACTCAAAGAAGGAAACTTTTTGCCAGCTGAGACAAACCTCTCGGTAAAGCAACTTAATTTCAAGGAGATCTTTTATGTTGGTGTTCTCCTTGATTTTTGATACTTCCAAACGCAGTTTCTCGGTACTCTCTACATAGCTCTTGTAGTCAGGAACAATCAGGTTGTCCGACCAGTTGCTTAGTAAAGCGCTTTGATCATACCCTGAAGGTGTTTCTTTGTCCTTGTCCTTTTTACATGCGATAAAAAGAACCAGAAGGATAGAGAACAGAGAAATTGCCTTTTTAATCATGTTATTGAATTATAGTTTAGCATTCAATTGAGCGACTACCGCATCAATGTCAGTAGACTTGACCTCGTAGAAGTTGTTGCCAATGGTGGCTTTCATTTGTTCTATTTCTGTAGAACTAAATGCGGGATCAAACCCGTATTTAATGGCATCCATAAACATTACTGCTTCCGATAACTCATGGTTCCTTAGGCAATCATCAGCTAGGTTGCTCTTTGCTGCATTTAAATAGTTAACTGCGGTAGCAATGGCTACGCGCTCCAATTCTTTTCTGATAATTACAATTTGTGCATCACGGGCCGTCAAGTCCTTGTCAATAATGGCAACCCTTCCTTTAATAAAAGCTTCCAAAAGAGTTTTATTGCTATTCAATTGGGCATTACGCTTATCGGAATACTCGGCCCAATATAATTTTCCATCCGTTGGAAAGGTTGTAGAATTAGTGAAATAACCAAAGGCTTCATCCCAGTAATGTTCCATCGTTGTATAGTTTTTACCGTCAACAATAGCCTCGTTATCCGCGTTCATTTTATCGGCTCCCAAATAAATATTGGTGATTTGATGATAAAAGCAGGCACCCATAAGTCCTTTTTCAATGAACTGGGTCAATTCTACTCCTTTGTCGTTAAACAAATAGGCTTTGGTTCCTGACTGAACAACACCGGCCGTTCCATTAGCACCATCGTATTTACCGGCAGATGTACCAGTCGAAATAGTCGCAATGGCATCCATATAGCTTTCATATAAGCCTTGAATAGTGACATCACCTCCAGCAGTTTTGCTCTTTAGGTTTTTGGTGCTTGAGTTTAAGTTAGCGTCAGTAAAAGGATTATTGGCATTAGCGTACATGTTTTTTAACTTATCTGCATCAAGAGCAGTTCCCGGTGTGTTTGCTGTTTTTAGGTAAGTTACCATTTCGTCGAGCATATTCATACGATCGGTCTGGCCACTAAAACTTACTGTACTAGCTCCATTTCTAGTAAAATTATAACTAGTAGGAATTGGTGTTGTTGGGGTTGTATAAGTGCAACTGTTGTCATTCTTTTTGGCTTCACTGTTGTAATTGGTGGCCTCGGGGTCAGTACACCCTTCTTTTTTGCATGAACTAAATGTTGCAAGAGCAACTATAATTATGGTCCAAAAACTGATTTTTCTCATGTTTATTCTTATTTAGACTAATTTTAAATAACGAAGCAAATCTAGAGGCGGACTTCTGTTTGGGCAATACCTACTTTTAGGTATTTTGTGTTTTTTAGTGATTTATTGGCTAGGAAGTTTCTCCCTTTAAAATGAGATTAATCTTGTAGTAAAACCTTTGAATTTTATTCGAAGATCGTCATTCCGTAAGCGTTATCGAACCAAGTCATAAAGGACTTGTGTGAGATAGCTGTACGGAATCTCCTCGCTTGGCCATGAGATTTGCTTTGCAAAGGGTCTTTGACCGTTCCGTAAAGAAGATTTGCATCTATTTCGTTCCTCAATAGGCTCATCTATTCTTACGGAATGACGGATCATTTACCGGGGTAGATTTGCAGAATTGTACACACTTGGTAACATTAGGTCAAATTCGTCCAGGCACCAGCATTATATGCCTCAATCCCGTTAGACTTTAAAACCCTTACCGCATTTCCGCTCCGCATTCCTGATTTACAAACACAGATAATGGGACCGTGCATTTTCTTAATCTTTTTGAGGTTCTGTAACAAACGATCGAGGGGGATATTAACCGCTCCATTGGGATGGCCTCCTTTAAATTCCTGTGGAGTACGTACATCCACAATGGTTGCACCATCAATAATTAATGCTGCATAATCTACTTTAGGGCCAATACCCAATAAATTGCTGAAGAATCCCATAATCAAGTTTGTTTAGGGGGCGAAAGTAAAATACAATGCCAATTGGCAACAGTGATGGATGTTACATCATGTTATTTAATTCCATGGCTACTTATAAGGTTGTCAATCTGAGTGGTCCGGTTTAGATGTTAATCGGAACCAGATTGTATCGAAGATCGGCAACTGCATCGATCATCGGACAATTAACTTTTTGGTTTCAACCTTTTTCTCGGTTTCCGCTTCAATAAAATAGATTCCCTGGCTTTTGCCCGAAACATCAATTTCAACCTCATTGGAATTAGATTCTTTCTTTTCAATGAGTTTACCGCTTACATCATAAATGGAATAACGTTCAATGTTTTCGCCACTCGATTTTAAAATGGATTGAGTGCCTGAAGGGTTAGGGAATAGGATAAGTTCTCCTCCTTCAGGCTCTATATGCTTCATGGAAGCAATTAGGTTTTGCCCCATAAGGTTGGCAAATTTGCTTATAAATGCATCCTGGGCCCCTTGCCCAAACGCGACATGGGCTTTGGTGTTTGGTTTATAAATGGGAAAAGCCTGGCTTTCTTCTTTTTGTGCCACATATAAATCTCCATTGCCGGTTAGGGTCATTCCGGCGTTAAATGATTGGCTAAAACCTATAGGATAACGCAGTGTAGAAGCACCGAACATAGTGGCCCATACCATGCGCTCATCGTCATCTATTCTAAACAAGTAGCCCCGGTGGTTGTGGTTCGGGAATTCTACATACATGTTGTGCAAACCATTACCGTTTACCCCATAGTATGTCTTACCCATATAAAAGGTACCTTGGATAGGGTCCATAATTAAACCTGGACAAACAGGAATTTTATACGATATACCCAAATTGGATGATTGCGTCATAATGGAACCCTTACACTCATCAGGGTCAGGCGAATGTATTACCGAGTATGTTGAAGCAAAGCCTACCAAATTGTTATTTTCATCAGCCACCAGTTGCATGAGCACATCTTCTTTTTCTCCACCTACATAGGTAGCATAACTAATGTCGAAAGAGGCGTCGAACTTGGTAATAAATACCTCCTGTTCAAGGACAGGTGGAGTTGGTGTTCCGGCTTGTACAATGATTTTGTCCTTACAAAATTTACCGCCTGCGAGTCCTAAATCGCAATCCAGTTCAATATCATTGCCGTTGGTGTTTCCACCAACCGAAATGTAGTAGGCTTTTGTATCGTCGCTGGTGTTGTTGCAAGCAATGGCTTGCAAAACATCCTGTTGAGCGCCTCCCATATACCTCGACCAGTTGAGTTGGCCGTTAGCCAATATCTGAGCGACAAAACCGTCATAAATTCCTCCCTGGTACACAAAAGACCTGAGTACGGTACCCCCATTGAGCGTATTGCATACTGGAAACTCACCGATTGTTGTAGGTGCTTTACAATGGGTGGGGTAGGTGGGGTTATTACTCGCCGTATAACCAACAAAAAATATATCGTTGTCCGGGTTAACCGTTATGTCAGTAATAACGTCTCTGCCCGAACCTCCATAATAGGTAAGCCAGGTGAGGTCGAGGCTGGTGTTGAACCGGGCGATAAAACCATCGGAAAGGTTCGCTCCACCACCCCCAAAAGCACTCTGGTTATATACGTTGGTTCCACTTCGGGCCGTGATGGGAAAACTGAGATTGCCCGGGTTTTGCGTGGTTTGGCCCACCAGGTACAGTATGTCGTTATTGTCGAAAACCATGCTGTTAACCCGGGTTCTACCCGAAGCAGCATTATCGTTACCGAAGTAAGTGGCCCAAAGAAGCTGATCGCCACTTTTTTTAATGGAACCCAATACCCGATGAAAATACTTGGAAGCACCATACTGGGTGGTTACGTTAAAAGTACCGCTGCTGGGTTCAAATACCGGTGTACTGCGGTTGCTTACGGTGGCATAAAAATAAATGTCTCCACTACTGTTTATGGCCACCTTTTCAATAAAGTCGACCCCTGAAGTACCGTAATAAGCTACCCATTGTAATTCTCCATCCTTATCAAATTTGGTTACAATACCATCGGCACCGTTGGCATGAGTAAGGTTAACCCCTGCTGTTTGAGCAAAATAGTTGTTTCCGGTTTTACCGACGGCCACCACATCATCGTTGCTGTTCGGGTCGTGCGCCAGGTCCTCAAAACTGTCAAAGCCCTGGGTGCCGGCGTAGGTACTCCAGTTGAGTATGTTGCCGGGTAAGGTAGCCGCAGCCAGTTGGCCCGATTTTTTACTGGCTACCAATACCAAATAGTTGTCCGTGTCGTAGGTTCCTGTAGTTACGGTAACTGTACTTCCACTGCTGGGGTTTTGCCAGGCAGGCATCCAGTTGAGGCTGGTTATTTGGTCGGTTGTTGGGTCTACCTCATAAGCCTCCAATTCGGGCAGTTGGATCACCTGGTCGTTGAGGTCAAATTCAAGTTCGCCCGTGCTTAAAATATCAATGTCATCCTGCCCGGTAAATCCCAGGTTAATGTCGTCGGGGTCGGCATTGGGGTGGACCACGAAATACATTTTGGGGGCTACCAGGTTGGTGGTTAAGTGTACGTCAATCCCGGTCCAGACATCTTCGTATACAATTCGGTCGTAAGCCGGTACATTGGTTAGTGACCCACCAGTTAGATGACTCAGGTAGTAATTGTAATTGTGGCCCACCTGCTCTACAGGTATGGGAGCTACAGTTTGCGGAGATCCCTCAATTAAAAACTGCATATCGATTCTATAGCTAATAGCAGAATCGTTGAGGATGCTATCACCACCAATGGTATCGGGAGGAAGGCTATCCAGTTCCAATGCAACCAGCGACACCCGGTCTTCCATGGCGTAAACAGCAGGTGTGGAGTTGGGTACATAATACCTGACATCGTTTCTTTCGGTTTCGGTATTGTCCAGCAGTTGCCCCTGGTTTTTAATATAAACCATGGCATTGGAAGGGCTTTCGCCGTCTTTATCGGGCGGTAGATAGGGTGTTTGGGCAAAGACGGTATTGACCATGAATACCAAAGAAATAATACCAAAAAGGTTTAATAGTGATTTTTTCATGATTTATTGTTTTAGAAATTTGAGATGTATCATGTTGTCGCCGGATTTTATGCTAACCGCATATAGTCCATTGGGCAGGTGGCTTACATTTATTTTTTTAGCTACTCCCGTATAAACCAAAGTGCCACTAAGGTCATAAATTTTGACCGCGTCGTTGTTTTTCAATCCTTGAATTTCAACAAAATCTGTCGTTGGGTTTGGAAATAGGATTATCTCCTTATTATGAGTAGTGGTATTCGTTAAGCCAGTAGGTAGTTTTTTATTGTACATCAACACCTGATGATGGGTAATTGTATTTATGGATTGTTGCCGATAGACATATAGGGTATCGTTTAAAAAAGCCATCTTTATAACATCAGAATGAGGCTCGTTTCCCAGTGGACTCCATTCTTTGCCATTAAACCAGGCAATTTTATTGGCTACAACTCCTCCAATGGAGTCATAAAGCCCTCCGGCGTATAATATCCCATTATTTTGAGCTAAATCGAAAATG
>PAVO01000044.1 GCA_002713215.1 Crocinitomicaceae bacterium | reverse complement strand
ATAGTGCTATCGGCTACATAAACCGGGGTTGTGTCTCCTGTGCTCCATAAATAGGTAGCGGATGTATCGGATATATCAAAGACCAGGCTATCTCCCAGGCATATGACCGTATCGTTACCCAAATCGAAACTTCGTTTAAACAAACTATCAACGTACATGGTATCACTACCTGTTCCACAACGATTGGTTGCACTCATGTAAAATTTTCCTATGGTGTCTATTTGATACCATACATTTTGACTTGAATCTTGCCAATAACGTTCAGAAGGACTAGAATACTGGGGATTGAGAATCAAACCCGGAACACTATCACCAACACAAATGGTTGTGTCATTGGGCAACTGAACAATGGGAACCTGAAGAACTTCTATTGTATCGCGCAAGGTATCTCTCACCACCTTACCCTTTTTATCTGTATAAAATGCATAGGCAATCACCTCAAACTTACCCGGCTGAGAAAAAATGTGGGAATCCAGTTTATTCCATGAGCTATTCTTTTTGCTGGCTGTGTCCCCATAGACATACAAAACACTATCCACCGCAGCAGTATCTTTTACCGATATCTTTACCCAGCTACTATCACAGGCATCTTTGACTTCTAATGTAGTAGTTGTAAAAAACGATTGAACAAAGGTTGGTAATCCTAACCTAGCCACTGCACTTGAAGTAAGAACCACTCCCGTATCACGAAAGGCACATCCAAGACCAGAAACATTAGGAGAGTCTATTCTACTTACCACACTGCCCGCAGAAAATGAAAGCTTAGACCAATAAATCTTTAAATCCGGTCCTAATTGAAGCTGTCCCTGAAGATTCATACCCGTAGAAGAGACCAGAACGCCCGAAGTATTAATTTGTGAAGCGGTCCCCGCAAAAGGATTGTACTGCCGAACGCCCCTACCATTTACATAAAGTAACTTGGAATCGGGAGAAAACTCCACACCGTAATCCAATTGACCATTGTTAACGCTAATCTGATTGGTTACTGCACCTGTTCGACTATTAAAATCAAATAATGCAAAGGTTTGTAATGAAGCATAGCAAGTAACCAGTTTCTTAGCATCCGGGGAAATTTTCATACACCCGTAGTGAGGAATACGTCCACTTAAGCTAATTGGCGTAATGGTGCTGATAACTGGTGTATTTGACACTCCTGAAGACGTGACCAGGTAAGCATAAAAACTCCAACTTGTATTGTGTTGAACCACCACCCAATAATCACGGCCATTCGAATGACCAATAGCCGCACACTTATCCGCAACCGGATAGGCCATCGTATTAGTCGGACTTTGTGCTAATTGAATGTTTTTTTGTGTCGTACTTACCGCTCCCAGTCCCGATGACTGAGTCATATCAACAACTGAATACTTTGCTCCAACATTTGCATTTGTCGGTACGGTGAATATGTAATACTTGTTCTTATTCCCCGGAAATGGAACCACCACACTTGAGTGGGAAGATGAGCTATGCCCTTGCAATCCGGTACCATTGGTCATGGTAACATTATTTCGATTGTACACCGTTCTCCCATCAGTATAAAAAAGTAGCCGACCGGTGGTTCTGTCCGAGATACTTGAACAGCCTTCAAGTGTTTTCATTGCGCTACCGGAAATAGCTACAGGATTGCCACTTAAAGTATTAAAATGAAAGGCGGCATTATTCCCAAAATACCAGTTATTAGCCTCTTTTTGCGCAACAACACAAAAGGCTAAAAACCAAGCAATTACAAGTAGAGTGAACCTTCTGAAATTTAACATTATTATGCCTTTATCAATTCTAATTCATTGACACTGTGAAATTAACAAAATCTTTCTCCTTTTCATTAATCGAGAAACATTGTTTGACAGGCGGAAACATACATTTGCAAAAACTAAATTTATGAATCCCTTTACCGCAGAGTTTAACACTCCATTTGAGACAGTTCCATTCGAAAAAATAAAGCCAGAGCATTTCCTGCCAGCATTGGACCTTTTAATTGACAAAAACCGAAAAGAAATTGACCAAATATGCAATCAAAAAAAACCTAATTTCTTCAATGTAATTGAGGCCTTGGAGCAGGCCGGACGAAACTTAGGAAAATTATCATCTACCTTTTTCAACCTGAATTCTGCGGAAACCAATGATGAAATTCAGGAAATTGCCAAAACCTTTTCTCCTAAATTAAGTGCGTTTGGTAATGAGATAACCATGAACGAAACCCTCTTTGAAAAAGTAAAACATGTAGTCGATACCGTTGATAAAAGTAAACTTTCAACGGAGCAAATCACGCTTCTTGACAAGACCTACAAACGATTTGTCAGAAACGGAGCTTTAGCATCAGAAGATATTAAGGATCAAGTCAAAACAATTGATGAACAGCTCTCTAAGCTGAAACTCCAATTTGGAGAAAATGTATTGAAAGAAACCAACGCATTTGAGTTAGTTATTGAGGATGAAAAAAATTTAAAAGGGTTACCTGATTCTGTAATTCAAGCAGCATCGGAATTAGCTCAGGAAACCAATAGAAGCGATTGCTGGGTATTTAATCTACAGTACCCCTCCTACCTGCCTTTTATGACCTATGCAGAAAACGGTGAATTAAGACAAAAAATGTTTCGGGCTTTCGCCAGCAGAGGTTTTACAAACAACGAAAACAACAATGAACCAATCGTAATTGAAATTGCCAATCTAAGGTTGAAAAGAGCTCAACTTCTGGGTTATAAAACGCATGCCGATTTTGTTTTGGAAGAAAGAATGGCCTCTACTCCCCAAAATGTCGAATTTTTTCTAAATGACCTGCTTGAAAAATCAATTGAAAAAGCAAAAGAACAGGTAAATGAAGTGGCAATTTTCGCTTCGGATCATGGTGCAAAACTTCCCTTACAGCGATGGGATTTTTCGTATTGGAGTGAAAAATTAAAGTTAGAAAAGTACAATTTTAACGATGAAATATTAAAGCCTTATTTTCAACTCGAAAATGTAATTAATGGTGTGTTTCTAGTTGCCAATAAACTATATGGGCTTACGTTTATAAAAAATAATAGAATACAAATATATAATGCTGATGTTCAGACTTATGAAGTATACGATATGAACAATAACTTTATATCTGTTTTTTATGCTGATTTCCACCCAAGAAAGGGAAAAAGGCCCGGAGCCTGGATGACCTCTTACCAGGGGCAATTTGTTGAAAATGGAAAAGAAACCCGACCTCATATTTCCATTGTTTGTAACTTCAGTAAGGCCACTTCTTCCGAACCTTCGTTATTAACCTTCATGGAAGTAAAAACGCTCTTTCATGAATTTGGTCATGCGTTGCATGGAATGCTTGCTAAAGGGAAATATGAATCGCTAAGTGGGACCAATGTATTTTGGGATTTTGTTGAACTTCCCTCTCAACTTATGGAAAACTGGTGTTACGAAAAAGAATGCCTAGACCTGTATGCAAAGCACTATGAAACGGGCGAATTAATACCAAATGAACTAATCAGTAAATTGATAGAAAGCGCCAAGTACCTGGAGGCATACTATACAATTCGTCAATTAAGCTTTGGATTATTGGATATGGCCTGGAACGGGACTTCAAAAGAAATTACAGAGTCGGTTGCAGAATTGGAACAACGAGCCATGGAACGAACA
Source organism: Crocinitomicaceae bacterium (assembly GCA_002713215.1). Taxonomy (GTDB): domain Bacteria; phylum Bacteroidota; class Bacteroidia; order Flavobacteriales_G; family Salibacteraceae; genus UBA2108. Next base: position 40,473 of record PAVO01000044.1, on the reverse strand, counting down.
TCGCTGTTTCCACCCATGGAAGGGATTTCTTCTTCTACGGCATTTGCCCACATTTTTAGCGGTGGATATAGCTCAGGGTATTACAGTTACAAATGGGCAGAGGTGTTAGATGCAGATGCCTTTGAAGCTTTTAAAGAAAAGGGAATTTTCAATCTGGAAGTAGCTTCTGCATTTAGAAGCAATATTCTTGAAAAGGGAGGCAGCGAACACCCTATGAATCTTTATAAAGCATTTAGAGGAAAAGAACCCAGCAATAAAGCCTTGCTTAAAAGGGCCGGACTGGATTAAGCTATTTAGTCAGAGAGCCACTCAAATAGCCCAAAAAATATCGCCAACCAGATTAAACCTTTAACGAGGAAGAATAGAAAACCTATCCATCCAATTCGTTTTAGCCAGGCGATTACTTTTTCGTTCATCTATTTCTGCAATTCTCAATCCCGCCATTCGGCAACAAACAAGTTAGTTTCATGGGTTCCGCCATTGTTTCTGTTTGAACTAAACACCAGGTATTTCCCATTGTTAGAAAACACCGGAAAGGCATCAAACACCTTATCGAAAGTAACCCTTTCTAAATGGTTCCCCAGGGTATCAATGGTGTATAGGTTGAATGGAAAGCCCCTTTCTGATTCGTGATTACTTGCAAAAATGACCTTATCCCCTCCTGGCAGGAAAAAAGGACACCAATTGGCTTTACCCAAATCTGTCAATTGTTTTAAGTTAGAACCATCCACATCACACATGTAAAGTTCCATTTCGGTGGGCATAACCAATCCTTCGTCTAGTAAATCCTTATATACTTTAACCTCCTCTTCTGTCTTGGGGCGCGACGAACGGAAAATCAGCTTTTTCCCATCGGGTGAAAAGAAAGCTCCACCGTCATATCCTAATTCATTGGTAATCTGCTTTACATTACCTCCGTCTATATCCATGGTAAACAATTCCAGGTCACCGGTTCGCATGGAAGTAAATACGATCTTATCTCCTATTGGAGAAACGGTAGCTTCAGCATCATACCCTTCTTCATTCGTTAAGGTATCTATGATGATACCACCCACATCGGCTACAAAAATGTCGAATGAGGGATAAATTGGCCATACATACTTTCCATCAGCGCGCTTTTCTGGTTTCGTTGGACAATTGGTATCAGCCAAATGGGTAGAAGCATACAAAATGCTTGAGTCCCCGGGCAAAAAGTAAGAACAGGTTGTTCTTCCATAGCCGGTACTTACCAATTGAGCGGGCCTTTCCTTCATATTACTCTGTTCCCAGTTTGTTATGTATATCTGGTCACACGAAGCCCCCCACTCTTCATTGGTTACCTGAAAAACCAACTGATTATCGTCGAAACTCCAATAAGCTTCTGCGTTATCACCTCCAAAAGTTAATTGACGAATATTCGTCAAGTGCTTCTCCCCTTCATAATGGATAACATCGGTTTTAGTCGCGCCGGAATAAGCATCTTCTTTAGTTTCATCACTGCTTCCTGAATTACAGCTGGATGCTACAATGATTATCCACAAAAATGCACTTAACTTTTTCATACTAAATAATTTGGAAATGCAAGTATATAACAGCGAATCCATATTGTGGATTGAAGTACTTTCGTAACAGAAATTAATTCAATGAGAATAGTTGCACTTATGCTTGCTGTTGGGATTTCCTGGATTGGAAATGCGCAACAAGTCAATAAAACTCAAGAGAAGTTTGATAAATACGAACTTAAACTGGTGACCAAGGACGTTAAAGTACTTTCCAATAACAAAATGGAGGGGCGTGAGACAGGTACAAACGGAGAAAAACTGGCTGCCGAATACATCGCTAAACGAATGAAAGAAATGCGCTTAAAGCCTTATGGAATTGGTGGTTACTTTCAGGAATTTACATTTACCCCAAGAACCAATCCGCACGCCCATGGGCCTGATTCAACAAAAAAACCAATAACAGGCAAAAATGTAATCGGGTATTGGGACAATGGAGCTGAGCATACCATAGTTATTGGTGCCCACTACGATCATTTGGGTTATGGTGGAGAAGGATCCTTGCATCCCAATAAAAATGAAATTCACAATGGTGCTGATGACAATGCCAGTGGAATTGCTGGGTTATTGTCTTTAGCTCGTACCTTGCCTGGAATGATACAATACAAGAACAACAATTACCTGTTTATCGCCTTTAGTGGTGAGGAAAAAGGGCTCTGGGGCAGTAAATCATTTATTAAAAACCCAACAATCCCACTATCCAAAATAAATTACATGATAAACATGGATATGATTGGCAGGCTGGACAGTAACAAGCTAGCAATTAACGGAGTAGGTACCAGTACTTTATGGCCCATTGCTTTGGATATGACCATGAATAGAATTTGTGTCAATCCCAATGCCCTAACAACTTCAGAATCGGACAATAGAATTGGATTCGATGAAATCACAACTCAGAATGACCGTTGGAATTTGGTGCTAGGAAAGTCGGGCATTGGCCCATCAGACCATACCAGCTTCTACCTGGAAGGGATACCTGTACTCCACTTTTTTACCGGGCAGCATAGTGATTATCACAAACCCGGAGATGACTTTGAAAAGGTAAATATGGAGGGGATTGTCGCAATTAGAAACTTTATTATCTCCATTATTGGAAAGTTGGATAAAAAAGGAAAATTGGATTATGTGAAAACCAAAAGTGATAAAAGCTCCAAAGCTCCACGGTTTAAAGTAACCCTGGGTGTTATGCCTGACTATATGTTTCAGGGTGAAGGAATGAGAATTGACGGTGTTATTCCGGATCGACCGGCGGAGAAAGCCGGACTTAAAAAAGGGGATGTTGTTGTTAAAATGGGAGAAGTTGAGATTAACGATATGCATAGTTACATGAAGGGTTTAGCACAGTATGAATCCGGCGACACAACACAAGTAGAGGTTATTAGAAACAACAATAAAATAAAGGTGGATGTTACATTTTAAATTCTTAATTACATTAATTATTACCGCAACTAGTTTGGTACTTATGGGACAGAATAACATATATGAATTCAAGGTAAAAGCACTTGAAGGTGGCGAAATAGATTTTTCTCAATATAAAGGGAAGAAAATATTAATTGTAAACACAGCCTCGGAATGTGGCTTTACGGGGCAATACAAGCAATTGCAAGAACTCTGGGAATTGAAGAAGGAAAGTTTGATAATAATTGGTTTTCCTGCGAATAATTTTGGGAAGCAAGAACCCGGAAGTGATGCTGAGATTAAAACGTTCTGTACCAAAAACTATGGTGTTTCGTTTCCAATGGCGTCTAAAGTTTCTGTAAAAGGCGACGATCAGCACGCCCTCTTCACCTGGTTGTGTAGCCAAGAGAATCAAGACTTTACAGGGCAAATTCGTTGGAACTTTGAAAAGTTCTTATTGGATGAAAACGGAAAATTAATTAGACGTTATCGTTCCAAGGCAGATCCAGCTGGATCTGAAATACTGGATGCATTATAGGGTTTTCTTACTAGGTATAACCCGGTAAAGGTTAAAAGGCCATTGAAGATAAGGAGTTCAAAACCAACCTGATAACCGTTAAACCACTCAACGGAATTGTCTTTAATGAAATAACAAATAATTGGTGCAAGAATGCAGATCATCGGAACCATTCTATCTTTTACCTGATACTTGGTAAACATCCCAAAGCTAAAGAGGCCCAGCAAGGGACCATAAGTATAACCAGCGGCAACAAACAACTCTTTGATAACACTATCATTATTGATTGCTTCAAACACAACAATTACAATCAACAATACAGCCGACAGTGATAAGTGAACTAATTTTCTGGTTCGTTGCGAATTAGGAATCTCTCTTCTTTCAAACCCTAAAATATCTACACAAAAGCTTGTGGTTAGTGCAGTAAGCGCTGAATCGGCTGAAGAATAGGCTGCGGCAATTAGACCTAGAATAAATAGGATAGCTACAATTGGGCCCAGGTAGCCATTTACAGCTAAAATAGGATACAAGTAGTCCGCTTTTTCGGGTAACGCAATTCCATTTGAATTGGCAAACATATAGAGCAATGCACCCAGGGAAAGAAAGAAAAGGTTTACAAAAACCAGCGTTATACTAAACCAAAACATGTTCTTTTTTGCCTCTCCTATGTTCTTGCAAGTCAGGTTTTTTTGCATCATATCCTGGTCCAGCCCTGTCATGGCTATTGTTATAAAGGCGCCGGTAAGAAATTGCTTCAAGAAGAATTTACCGTCCCTCCAATCATCAACAAAGAATATTTGACTGTATTGACTCTCCCCTATTGATGATACTAACCCTGAAAAGTTAAGGTCCATATTTCTACCAATAACAGCTATAGTAATTCCCACAGCCAGTAGCATAAATAAAGTTTGAAGTGTATCTGTCCATACAATGGTTTTTATGCCCCCCTTGTAACTGTAAACCCAGATTAAAACTATTGTAAGCAGCACTGTAGCACTAAAGGGGAAATCAATGTCCAACTGGTCGAATATGGCAAATTGAAATACAATAGCTACCAGGTACAGACGAAAAGATGCACCAATAATTCTGCTTATTAAAAAGTACCAGGCACCGGTTTTATAGGATTTCATTCCAAACCGATCCAGGAGATAGGTGTAAATCGAAGTTAACTTCAACCGATAGTACAGGGGCATTAAAACCAGACCAACCACTAAGTACCCAAGCAAGTACCCAAGTACCATTTGCAAATAAGCAAATTGGCTGCTCTCTACCCAGCCGGGAACCGAAATGAAGGTGACACCTGATAAGGATGTACCTATCATACCAAATGCCACTATATACCAAGGCGATTGCCTGTTTCCGGTAAAAAATGCCTGATCGCTATCTCCACCCCTGGTAGTCCACCAGCTGATAAGCATCAGAAAACCAAAATACCCAAATACAAATAGAATTATTAACCAAGGAGACATTCCACAAATAAAGAAGAATGTCAGGCATACGATTCTCAATTTCAGAATAGTAATTCACAACCAATTGTTTTGACGGAAGTAATTTGTCAATTTACGCTTTAGCAAAACCTGAAATGAACATTATATTCGTTAAAGCGTCACTTATAGTTATATGGCTTTTATTAGAATTTCTGACCATAAAATAACTTTGTAAGTCGCTCTATGAAGGTCAACCATTTTATAGCTACGATTGTACTATTGCTTGTTTATTATACCTCAAGCGCTCAAACTTTTCGTTCAGTAAATAATCCACCAAACCACCTGTGGAACGATGCATCCTCCTGGGATTTAGGTTCGGTTCCAACTTCTGGAGATACCGTACTTATTCTAAACAACGACACCATTGTTGTGAATACAAATACCAATGTGGATAAGGTAACTCTAAGAGGAAATGGGCAATTACAAGTCAATTCCGGTTCAACACTAACGGTTCTTCAAAATGTTGCTGTTCAGGCTCAAAATCACAATGGTAATACTACTTCCCTTATCGTTAATGGGACGTTATCTGTAGGTAACAACTTGGCTATTACAAGTAGAAAGAAGATAAACTATACAGCAATAATTTCGGGAAGCGGAACCATTTCCACAGTAAATAACTTTACGCTAAATGGGGATACTACCAGTGCAACGGCTACGATATCAACTCCAATAAATGTTGGTAACAACTGTACGGTTACCGCCAAAAATGCATCTGGGGAATTAACAACTAACCTAAACTCAACCCTTAATATAACTGGCAACCTTACTCTAAGAACTCAAAATGGAGCTGATTCAACCAACAACCTTTTTGATATGCGATTTTCAGGCTCCTCGATTTCTATTGGAAACAATTTGAATTTCAGCGGAGGTGGTGGATTTCTGCAAAACTCTGCAGCAGTATCGTCCAGCGTTTCATTTACTACCTTCTCCAAACTTAGGGTCTCTGACCAAGTCGAATATCATGATGTGCACATTACAACCTCGGGCAATGCCAGCGATAAGGAGTTTTCCAACATTCTGGGTGATTTTATTATTGACAATGGCTGTATTCTTACCACGAATAAAAGAACCGCAGTAATTTCCAGCGGTAATTTGGTTGTAAATGGAAGCATTGCTTCTTCTTCTGGTGATGATAGTTTAATTTTTAATGGTACTTCAGCACAGACCATTAGCGGGTCAGGAAATGCAACCCTGGAAAACCTGATTATTCGGAATTCAAGCGGCGTCACCAATTCCATGAATATCAACATTATAAAAGTTCTAAGTATTGAGAGTGGAACCTTTTCCACAGGTGGTTCGGTAACACTTAAATCGACCAGCTCAAGAACTGCGATAATTTCTGAAATAGGAAACAACGGGGCAGGCGCTGGTATTTCCGGATCAGTTACATGTGAAAGAAACATAAATGGTGCAACAACCGCCGGCTATCGGCATTTGTCCAGTCCGGTTCAGGGTACGCAGCTTTCCGATTTTCAAGATGGTACCAGCCCGGAAGGTATATACACCTATGGATTTACGGGTTCAAATGCTCCCTCAGCCGGTGGATACAACTCATGCTATCAATATGACCCGGCCATTGCAAATGGAAGTGGTAATGCCGATGATGGGTGGGTAGCTGCAACCAACTCAAGCAACGGTGTTACCCCTCATGAAGCATGGACCATATATGTAGGAGGCACCACTGGACCCGGCGCTAAATCCAGTTATGATCTTTCAACTTCAGGAAGTGTCTACTCGGGTTCTGTTACACTAAACAGTAGTAATGCCAATATTGCCGCCAACTCGGGTGGTACCCAGGAGTGGGGCTTAGTTGGAAACCCTTATCCGTGTACCATACAGTGGGATGCAGTAAGTAAATCGAACATTAATTCTATTGCTCAGATTTATGCGGAGGACGATTTCAACGGATATCGAACCACCAATTTTAATGCGGGAGCCAATAGGATCCCTCCATTCCAGGCTTTCTGGGTGCAGACTTCAGGAGCATCTCCATCCATTACGTTTGAAGAGAATGATAAAATTACTAACAACGTCAATTATCGAAAAAACTCCCTGTATGAGAATCGCATATATGTAGAAATAAGGGACTCTGCCCGGAACTATCACGTGGGTGCCTGTCTTGAGTTTAATAGTATAGCAACACCCCATTTCGAACCACAACTGGACGGAATCATTTTTGAAAATCCCTGGCCCTATCCAAACCTATACTTTCCAATCGAAGATTCCTTGCATGGACAGGTGTATAGTACCTACTCAGATCAGGTTCAAATTATTCCCTTAAAAATTTATGCCGCAAAAAGTAAATCAGGTAGTTACTCTTTAGAATTCAACCAACTTCCTAAACTGAAGGCATGCATACAATTGGAAGATCGAAAAAAAGGTGTTTTCATTACAATAGATAGCGCATTTTCTTATTCCTTTCACCTGGGAGAAGATGCCAGTGAAAACCGATTCTACATCCACTATTATCCTGGCGCTACCAATTACTCCGGTTCACACCTGTCCTGTTATCAAAGTGGGGATGGAAGCATTAGTTTTAACAGTCCATCTGGTGTATACACCCCTACCCTATATGACATAGATTTAAATAGAATCCAGCTCGTAAACAAGAACGGTAATTTATGGAAGGCCAATAGTCTACAAGCCAAACAATATGTTCTAACATTAATAGGCTCAGATAATTGTAAAAGCTTGAGTTACCCGGCAACCATTCTTGAGCCTACCGAAGTCATCAGTAAGTTTAATACCAGTTCTCAATACTATAAAGTAAATGAGGAAATTAGCTTTTCTAATGTTTCACAAGGAGCTTCACAATTTGAATGGTTGTTTGACGATGGCTCAAGCGGTTATTTGTTTGAACCCCAAAAAAAGTTTGATAAAACCGGAGTTTATGATGTAATGCTAATTGCCTCCAACGGTAATTCTGTTTGTAATGATTCTTCCAGTTCAGCCATTTACATATCCGATTATTTGGGCACCATGAGCAGCACCATAGAAAACACTCCTTTTAAACTGACTTCTACCACGAATGGTTATTACCTGATATCGAATTTTGATCAACCCATATTTGGAAGTGTAACAATTTATGCATCAAATGGTTCTGTGGTAAGTCAGTCTAAGGAATCTTTTGACAAATCTCAAACTAAATTGGTATTACCACCGGAATCAGGAATTTATATTATTAAGGTCCTAACAAATGGTAGTGAACAATGGTTCAAAATTGTAAAGAATTAAAACAAAGGAAAATCGTTATTTTTGTATAATCAGTTTTTACTAAACAATAATAGTTTCATTTATGAAAAGCGCGCTTAACGGACTTGTTCCATCGTTGATTTTGTTAGGGTTTTTACTAATAGGAGGAGATTTATTAGCAGGCCCTCCCGGTGGTGGTGGACCTGGTGGACAAGGAGGATGTATTCCTCCGCCTTGCGTTCCTATTGATGGCGGAATTAGTGTTTTAATTGCGGCCGGTGTTGCTTTGGGTGGCAAGAAAATCAGCGATCAACTGAAGTCTAAGGGATAGACATACCCTTTATTATGAAAGGGCTCTGGAGTAATCCCCTCTTCCGATTTATTATTTATGCCTTTTCACTTTACCTTCTATGGTTTATCCTATACAGTAATTGGCTGCAACCACAAGGAATTGTAGACAATTGGGTTATTGGAATAATTATTAATCACACCGATACGTTATTGAGTATACTCGGTTTCGAAACGCACTCCCCTGACATATATGGCCCCGATGTAAAAACGGTTGGAATTGTTGGCTCAAGTGGTGTCTGGATTGGTGATGCCTGCAATGGATTAACCCTGTTTGCTCTCTTTTCGGGATTTGTTTTGGCGTATCCCGGACCAATGATCAAAAAAATATGGTTTGTTCCCTTTGGAATTGTAACCATTCATTTGCTAAACGTTATTCGAGTAACTGCACTGGCGGTAATTGCCAAATACTATCCAAGCTCATTGGATTTTAATCATACCTACACCTTTACCATTCTTGTCTATTCATACGTATTTGGGCTCTGGTATTTCTGGGCCAATAAACTATCAAAGGTTGGTCAAGAGAATTAAAATTCTGATTGGAATTATACTTCTCTTTGTCGCAGGTTTTTTGCGCGAGTTCATATTTGAGAGTGTTAATGCCAAAATAAGTGCTTTAAAATTAACCGATGGCAATAGTCAATATGAATTAACCTCTTTTCTAACAGGATTAAATTCCTGGTCACCCTCTTCTCTATACGGGCTTAAGTTTTTTCTAACCTTTTTATTTGCCTTTCTTTTTCTGGCGTTAAGCTTATTCCTTGTCAAAACAATATTCAGGGAAAAAGAATACCTAAAAATAACCGCACTTTTCTTTGGAGCAATTTTCGCACTTTCTTTTCTGATTTATGGACTCGGTTATCTATTGGGAATTCCGAATAAAGGATATACTATATCCAGGTATATTATCGAATTTATAGAATCACCATTAGCGGTATTCTTTTTACTTCCCGCTCTACACCTATACAGGAAAAATACCTAAGCGGGCAACAAAACCGGGGCTGCCTGAGTATAGAAATTACGAAGTACCCATCGTTTTAGTACTTCAACATCCCGATCTGATAAAATGGTAAGCGCTTTTCTCAACTCCTTTTGAAATAGTCGAATGTCGAAACTCACCTTTCGCAAAATGGTTTTTGTGTATATCAACATAGTCCTTCGACCCATAATTCTTTTGTTTATTTCCCTAAAAAGAGCATACCAAATTATGGAATTTCCACAATTGAAGGTTGTTAAATTGACAAAATCTTTTCAACAATACATTTTACGGGAAATACCTTTGCCCAAATCCCAAGTATGTCAAGGCTGTTTATTCTATTGTTAATTGTCCTTATTTCACTGTCCTTACAGGCACAGAAGAAGAAAAAAAAGGTGGACTATGATGAGTACTGGAAACAACAAGAACAACTGGAGTTATTTGATAAAAAATCGAATGAAGCACATGGTTATTTTCAGGAAGGAAAGTTAAAATTAGCGCTAAGCAGTTATGAAGAAGCGCTTAAATTAAATCCTGATGACCAAAAAACGATAGCCAAAATTCGGGATATTAAAATCCTTTTGATTAAAAAAGAACAAGCCGCAAAGGAACCACCACCTGTAAAGGTAACCGAAGATACCAAAGCAGAAGGTCCAACAAATACAGACACCACTAACAACAAACCACCAATTCCTCCTTCCAAACCAACATTGGATGCTCCGGCTGCAGAAAAGATAGTAGTGAAAGACACGCTACCAAAAGAGGCACCAACGGTTAAAGCAAAACCAAAAAAAGTAGAAACCAAAATACCTGAACCTACTCCTGCAGATAAACCATACAAAAACACAGAAAACTACCGAAAATACCTGGCCACATTGTTTCCTGAAGGATGGACCGAAGAGGAATATACGGAAGGAAACAAGCAAATGGTTAAACGGGTTCACATCGCCAACGGAATTGGCGACGAATACTTAAAGGTTACCCATCATTACGGAGCCATTTTTTATTTTAAAAACGGTTTAAGCATTACCTACGGAACCTGGGTTTCTGAGACTAAAGGCCTTAAGAAGAAATAGTGTTTCCATAGAAAAGGTCTATATATAGTTCAGGAATTTATTATGAATGCGTTATGGTATAATATGGATTCGTCATTCTCGATGCTGTTCGGGAACCGACAAAGGAGTTCAGTGACACTAATCTACCTATCTTAATTAGGGACTCCTAACTCTCTTCGTTCTCAGGAATGACTTAATAAAATGGAGTGGTTACTGCTCTCACTATTCCATAACACGGCATTTATTATTAATGTTATTTAAGGCAAACATCGTTTTTGTAAATTATATATTTGATGCTCATATTTTTTGAAACATTAAATACAATTTAATTATGTCTTTTAAACTACCTGATTTACCATACGATTATAGCGCATTGGATCCCAATATCGATGCTATGACTATGGAAATTCATCACAGCAAACACCATAACGGATATACCACTAATTTGAATAATGCTATCGAAGGAACCGATGGTGAAGGAAAATCAATTGAAGATATTCTTGCTAACATTGGTAACTATGGTACAGCAATTCGAAACAACGGTGGCGGTTATTACAACCACTGTCTTTTTTGGGAAATTATGTCTCCTAACGGTGGAACCCCAAGTGGTGACTTGATGAACGCAATTGATTCCGACCTTGGTGGGTTCGAATCTTTCAAGGATTCTTTTGCAAAAGCTGCGGCAACCCGTTTTGGTTCAGGCTGGGCCTGGTTGTATGTTAACAATGGAAAACTTGACGTTTGCTCAACACCTAATCAAGATAATCCATTAATGCCGGATGCTGGATGCAGTGGAACTCCGATTTTGGCATTGGATGTATGGGAGCATGCTTATTATCTAAAATACCAAAACAGGAGACCCGAGTACATTGAGAACTTTTTCAATGTAATTAATTGGGACGAAGTAAGTAGAAAGTATGCGGCAGCTATCTAGCAGTTGATTAGAATTTATAAAACGAAAAGCCCTGAATAATGATTTATTCAGGGTTTTTTATTCTCTGAATTATAGGTTACTCTATCTCCTTTTCTTTAAACGCGCTAACAAACAAAGTGTTGCCCAGCCCGGAGAATTCCTCGAAAATGGATATTCCCTTTTCTTCAAGCAGCTCACTCGAATAACCTAAAATAGTAAGATCGGCATCGGCTGATTTTTGCTCGATAATGGAACCAATGAGTTCTCCCTCTTGCGGAATCAATTCAATATTCTTCTTGCTTATGGGCAGCCTACCCGATTCTATTACATTCAGTAATCTTTCTGTCTTTACATTCAGCTCGCCCTCCATGTATCCTGAGAATATCTTGATCTCACTTCCCCTCCATTCCGAATGACCGTTAATTATATAAGCCATAAGAATCATCATGTTTGAGTTTTCTACATCCCTAGCCGATATCCATACATGTATGCTTTGATGGCGACCAAAACCTTTTAGGGTACTTTTCAGCACACACACATCGAAGTTGGTTGCATGCAACAAATTGTAGTTTTTCACCACCTCCTCCAAGTGTTCATTTTCACCTTCTGGAAATTCAAATATGATGAGGTTGTTCCCCCTTCCGGAAACACCGGATAACTGAATGCTTTGAGCAATAGCGCTGGTATAGGAAGGTGATACAATGGTATCAAGATATACCTTACTGTTGGTTCCTCGAATGAGGCTTACCAACCTTCTTTGTGTAATTTGAGAATATCGGTAGGTCTTTTTGTCCAGAAACCCCTCTATAAAATGAATGTAGGTACCAAAACCATGTCGTTGACTTAGCCAACGCGTTAAATTCAATGCAGAAATACGATTGAACGTTTGACTTGAAACACAAATTATAAATGGTCTCCATCCTTCTTCCTTACTGGCAGATCTTTTCTGAATATAAACCATTATTTCGCGGTTGAGCTGAAAGAGAACTCCCCGAAGTAATTTGGCCACATCCCTGTCCGTATTGCCCACCTTAGTTGCCCACCAATAAATACCACCCATAATTAAAATGGATAAGATGGCATAAGGTGTATTCATTTTAAACATGAGGTAAAAACAAAGAATCGCGCCAAATAGTGAGAAATACCACTTAGACCTAAAAGTTGGACGATAACTCGGATCTGCTGCAAAATGTTCCAGGAAACTAATGAGACAAATTGCTCCGTAAGTAACCATAAAGAACATAGAGATAATTTGGGCTACAAAATCAATATCTCCGATAGCAATAAAAAAGAAACCAATGAGGCAGGTAAGAATAGTTGAATTGAATGGCTCGTTAAACTTCCCCTTTCCTTTTGAGAACCAAACACTTAATTTCTCAGGAAATACTTCGTCAACGCCTAATGCCTGCAAAGTTCTGGGAGCAATCATAATAGACCCTAAAGCCGATGATATGGCTGCACATCCTAATCCTATTGGAATTATGGGTTCCCAAATAGCAATTTTACCCATGATTAGATGATTGGTATTACCAAGATCGTCCAAGCTAGCCGAGTAGAACAATTTGAATGCTACCGCAACATATACCACTATTCCGGCAATGGTTGCCCACATGGTACCATTGGGTATAGACACCTTTGGGTTTTTTAAATCTCCCGATAAACCTAACCCTGCTGCAATTCCTGTGAAAGCCGGAAAAATTATCGTAAAGACATAAAAGAAATCATCAGGATTTCTAATCGTTTCAGTAACATCATAAGATGGCTCTGAATAGGTTCCACCTAAAAAAAACATAGCCAGTGAAACGGTTAATATAGCCACAACCAGGTACAATGCTTTTACACCTATATCAGCCCCTTTGGTGAGCATTAGTGCTGAAAGCAAAACCATAAAAACTAAACCGGCCAGGGTATCGGAAATGTAGATTCCGAAACTTTGAAAAATGAGATCACCCAGGGGTTGAAAGGATACAGCAAATGCAATAACATAGAATGCAACGCTAATGGCCTGCGACAGAAACAAGGCGATTCCTATAGCTGCGCCAATGTTTAACCCGAAGGAACGGGAAATCATGTAGTATGCCCCACCTCCTTCTACTTTAGAATTGGTTGCTATTTCAGCTACTGCCATAGCTGTAGGTATTGTTACCAAATGACCGATAAGAATTATTGCGAGTGCTCCAATGAGCCCCACATTAGCCACAGCATACCCAAACCTTAAAAACAGAATCGCCCCGAGAATGGTACTTATCGCCGTCATAAAGACGGGCAGTGTTCCCATATTCCCATTAGACTGCAGGTTTTTATTCATAATTCCTTTAGGGAATCAATAATAAATAAATTTTGTTCGCACTATTTAGGATGCTGAATTAATTGTGAATTTCTACCTCCCCATATCTCCACCGTCAAACTCTCCACCGGATCTACCTCTCCTTTTCTTTTGATTGAGGCGATAGCTAAAGGTAAGTTGCGCAAATCGAGACATCCACTGAAAGTCTGATTCGTCATAGAAATCCGGTCCATTGGTAACTGATCTTCGGATTCGGGAATTAAATAAGTCCCTTACACTAAGAGTAAGCGTTCCATTTCCTTTAAGCACATCCAACGCCCCGGCCAGGTCAATTTTATACATCGATTTTCGGGTTCCCTGAATGGTCTTTTGGGGTGAATGATATCGCCCTGAAATTTGAAATGAAAATGCCTTTTTGACCTTCCATTTACTAACAACCCTGGCGGTCCAGGCATAAGTGTCTGCACTGTAATCCTGTGTTTTATAACTTCCTTCGGTAATTTCGCGGTAAAAGTTAAAACTCCCATTCATGGTCCACCACTTATATAAATCACCACTACCGGAAACCTCTAAGCCAAAGGCGTTTCTAAATCCTAAATTCACAGGAAAACGATAGTTAATCTGGTTTGAATCGGCAAGTAGGATTCGTTCTACCACCCCAGTCGAATAGCGGTAATAAGGGCTGATTAAGAAATTGGCCCTGTCCCATTTTTTCATATACCCCAGTTCAAACGCATCGGTAAATGTGGGGTTTATATTGGGGTTGCCCCTGGCAATGTTTCGGTTGTCACTTAAATTGTAAAACGGAAACAAATACCAGTGCCGAGGTCGGGAAACACGTTTGCTGTAGGAAGCTTGCAAAAAACTGTTTTTCTTAAACTCGTAGCTTACATTGGCACTTGGAAAAAGGTTACCATAGGTTCTATGATTGACCTCATTGGTTCTTCTAAAATCGCTTTTAACGTCTGAGTATTCATACCTCAGCCCGGCCTGGTAACTCAGGTTTTTTGTTTTGTTACCAACCATAATATAGGCTGCATAAATGTTTTCGTTGTAAACCATGTGGTTGTCCAGTTCGGGGATAGGTACAAATGTTCCTCCTACATTGTCTTCAACCAAATAGTCGTTACTAATTTCCCTGATATTGGCTTTTATTCCCATCTCAAATTTTCCATTCGATTCCTTGCCAATTGGCATTTCAAAATCAGATTGAAACAGGGTATTGGTTTCGTCTTCTTCAGTCTTTGCCTTTTGCTGTGTAGCAGCAACACCGGGCAAATCACTTGTTTGATCGATAAGGGCATCCTCGAAGGAAAAACTAAAGAAGTGGTTTGCATCAATGCTCCATTTCATATCAGGCCGCTTAAAAAGTTTGGTATAGTTTAATCTCAAACCGGCCGATTCCCGATTTTGGTCTTCGATTTCATCCCGAACTGATGTTTGGCTCAGTTCATTGTTCTCGCTGTAATCTTTGTAAACCAGTTTAGCGGTATTGACACCACTACTATAAGAATAATTACTTGAAACGCTTAACGAATTGTATTTATTAAAATCGTAGCTTCCTCCTAACCTTACGTTATGATTCAGACCATTTCTGCTATGATCCCTGGTTGATCGATAACTATAGGTAGTATCGGGCTGGTAGAAAACATGATAGGTTTCTCCCTGTCCTGGCCTTTCTCTATAATTAATGCTATATCCTGTAAACAAATTCAGCTTGTTCTTTCTGTAATTTACATTGAATGAGGTTCCCAAACGATTGGGGTAGCCGGCGTTAACTTCAAATATTCCGTTCAGGCCTTTTTTCTTCTCCTTCTTTAGTACAATGTTGATAATTCCAACTTCACCTTCTGCATCGTACCGAGCCGACGGATTGGTTATCACCTCCACCCGCTCGATCATATCACTTTGCAACAATCTCAACGCATCGTTACTACTTACTCCAACCAATGAAGAAGGCTTTCCATCAATAAGGATTCTTACATTCTGGCTATTTCTCAAGCTTAAATTACCCTCTACGTCAACGTCAACAGAAGGAACATTTTCGAGTATATCAATGGCATTTTTACCACGATTCGATAAATCTGAACCTACATTGAAAACCCTTTTGTCAAGCTTCAAAACCATCTGCGATTTTTCAGCCTCAATATTCACAGCCTCCAGAGAAGTGGCAGAATGCTTCATTGTGACGGTCTTGAGATTTACATCGGATTTATCAACGGCCACATTAGGAATCACGCGGGTATCAAAGGATAAAAAACTAAGTTGCAAATAGTAAGAGCCTTTGGGTGCTTTTAGCTCAAAATAGCCTTTATCGTCTGTGGTTCCACCGGTAACCAAAGAAGAGTCCACGGAGTTAAAAACACCAATAGAAACAAAAGGAATCGGCTCTTTTTCTTCATCAATTACCCTTCCCAAAATGGAGAGTTTAGCTTCCTTTCCCATCTGCCTTCCCTGTCCACCTTTGCCCGATGGTTTTTGGGCAGAAAGGATGTTTGGGAACATTAGCCAACAAGCAACTGCAATAATTAGGATATGATTCAATCGCGGCAATCGAAAAGATTTGGACGCGAAAGTCGGGCTAAAAAATCAGTTTATAAGCTCCATTAAACAATTTAACAGGGCATTAACACTTTACCCTGATATAAGTCCAACTGGATGCATAGGTCTTAGTTACCAAAAAGGAAAGACCAATTACTTTGGAGGTAGACTGCGATGCAGTTATCAACCCATTTCAAGAAAATAGATTGCCACACATCGTTTTTTATCGACTAGGTAACCAATAAATGGCATTTTACACCTTCAATTGAAGGAAGAAATCTACTTTTAGTTTCAGTATTTAATTTGAGGGTTGTGAATTATGCAATCTTCCAAATCTTTTCATCATCTAAAAAACATCTAGTTACTACTATGAGACATTTAAAACCTTATCGGCACTTGCAATAGTTCAGCTTTTCACACTCATGCTCTACCTCTATTTTATAAAATTAGACAACGAATCAGACAGCGACGTATTAGCCCTGTTTCTACAAAGTGTTTTTTTAGCAATTGGAGGATTCATCGGAGCTTTTTCGTGGCGATATGCTGCTACCAATAACATGCTATTCGACGAATTAGAAGTTGACCAACAATATTCCATTTATTACAAATTTATGCCGGAGCCTGTTACCGCCCTTATCACCATTCCCTTTGCCTTTATGGGCGTTATGTGGTACACCATTGGTTGGCTATCTGTAATTCCATTGGGCATCATTTTTAATCGAATTGCCAAACGAAAAGGAACGACGGGAAATGCAGAATAATGAAAGTTCCAACTTATCTACTCCTCGAATAGTCCTTGGAATTTTAACCCTGGTGATTGGTTTTTTAGCTCCCCTGGCCACTCCCCTGGTGTGGAATATGAATTTGCCTGATGCAGTTAAAACAGTAATCTCCGGAGCACTGGTATTTGGCATTCCAGAAGTACTTATGATTGCCGCGATTGCCATAATGGGCAAGGAAACCTGGGAATGGATTAAATCTAAACTTTGGGGCGCATTGGAATTTATTTCTCCTCAAAAAGTATCAAAAACAAGGTATTATGTTGGAGTATCACTTTTTTCCTTCTGCCTTATAGAAGGAGCGGTTGAATTGAACTCCACCCTTATTCAAACGTGGTTGGGCGACAGCCTTCTTGCCTTTCAATGGACCATGAATGTATTATTTCTTCTCAGTTTCATAATCGCCGGTGGTGATTTTTGGGATAAGATTCGGGCCTTGTTTATCTATGACAAATAGGTTCTTCTGTGAAATGGATTCAATTATCGCTTGTTTGGGTATTCGGTTCTCCAGTAAAATCCTCTATTCAATAACGGAAAATCTTTCTTGTTCCAAATTCTAGCTTTTCCTTCAATCGTATCATTCTGGTAAACCGTAGCAAAATGAAAGATGGAATCCGTAATGTGATAGCTCAGCTTGTATCGCTCTTCCTTCAGTGAATTGGAAGAATAATACAGTTCATTCGCCCTGGTATCCACAACTCCAGAATAGCGTTGCATGGATTTATCCATACGATATATTTCGAAAGTACTGGGTTTGTCTATGGCCATGTATCTCCATCGCACAGTATCGGTAAGCAATGGCTCTAAGGTATTGCCATTAATTACAAACTGTTGAATTTCATAGAGTCCATACAAGGGCGGTTCAGGAGCATAGTCGCCCCAGTTCGATTTAAAGTTAAACGCACCTATAATTGCGTTAATGGAAACTAGAATGCCAAAGACCCATAACACATAGCGACGGATTCGTACCTTTTTTTGATCTGTAAAAACTTCCTGGTACTCCACCCGATCGGTAGGTTTGTTTAGTAAAATAACAGAAAGCAACCTTTTAAAATCGGGAGCTAAAACAACCGCCAGGAATAGAAGAATATGAATAGCGTACAGCTTTACGGGTATGTCAAAAACAAAATTGACGATAACCACGTTGGCCATAATTACCATTCCGGTCAGAGCGCCTAACATCCTTGTTTTCCTAAAGAGTAGCAGATAAGCGCATACCACTTCAAGTAATCCAATGATGAGGTTATAAGATTTTGAAAAACCGAAAAAGGCCCAGGCCAATTCCATGGGAGATGAATTGCCATAAGGTTCTATGAGCATTTGAAAGCTAAGCTCTGTAAACTGAGCCATCATAATTTTTACCATGCCATATTGAATCATACAAAAGGCCAAATACAATTGTGTGTACCATAGCAACCAGTAATTCAGTGCTGCTGCATTCCAACGGGGCCATCTGACAAGGTTCCAGAAATAGGTAAGCACGGTTGAAAAGACCAGAATAGAAAGCAACAGCAAATAATGCCATGTGGTGTCTCCACTTCCCGAATAATGGACATGAATTTCTTCTGTAACACCAAAAATATTGTGTCCTATCCCAAGGATAACTACATCAATCCAACTGTCCAGTTTTTCGGCAATACTGTCGGTCCAGGGAATGGCCCCAAATGGAAAGGGAAAAGTATAGGCCAACACATAAAGCGCCAGAAACCGTAGCAGGTTTAAGTTTTTGGTAATCATAGATTCCCGGCCTTAGTAATTTCCAGCTGTTCGTTCCGGAAATTCAAATCGTACAAAACCCCTTCATTTTCTATGGTAGTTTCAAATGGCTCCGGTACAATGGGTTGCCGGCTCGGAAACCAAACCGTTTTGATTTCATAATTGGGGATTAAAAACAACCCTTCCTGAGAACCATTGGTAGCGAATCTGACCAGGTCTCCCTTCCAAAATTGAGTGCTTAACTGACGCTCCAATTGCGAATTCAGATGTTCGACCTGTGTAGTAGCCATGCCTATTTCGTTAACACACAGCAAACTTGAAATTCCAAATTCCCGGTTGCTCTCATTCTCTAAATCATAGCGTACAATAAATTCTGCGAGATTGCCACTTGCATCGTAGAAATAAAAAGATCGGGCATTCCAGGTATCGAACCATTGAATCTTTCCTTCGTTTTCAATGGCAATTATCTCTACCCTTTCTTCCATCCATTCCAAGGCTTCATGAAGCTGATTCGACGGTATTAGAAAACAATAATGATAGGTGTGTTTTTCTTTGGATCTTTTGAAGGTTAATTCGCTCCAACCAACTCTGATAGTAAAGGAATCGCTGCCTTCTTTTTTTAGCTCAAAACCAAGTGTGTTGGAATAAAACAGTTTTTCTTCCTCCAGTTTATTAGTAAGTAGAGTCAATTTTCTAATCTTCATTTTTCTAACCAATTCCAAGGTTTAAAGTCTCATGCTGGCACAAACTTATGCAACAATGTCAAAGGTATAAAGCACTAAAACAAACCCAGTTGTTTCGGACGTATTCTTTCCTTACGAAGCTGGTAAAATGCCTTGGGTGTAAAATACTTCTTCTTAGAGAGCTTCATGAGTTTGGAAATTGCATCGGCTTCGTGACCTACTCCACGCATTCGTTGACCAAAGGTGGAATCATTGAGGTTACCCTCATGCAATGCACGAATCTGATTCACTACCTTCTCTGACCTTTCGGGAAAGTGGCGCTTCACCCAATCCTGAAAAAGCGCTCCGTTTTGATTGTTGAGCCGAACCATAAGGTGATAGATATTTGCAGCCCCAGCTTCAGATACCGCTTTTACCAGATCCGGAATTTCTTCGTGATTGAGGTAGGGAATAACGGGTGCCATTAATACACCTACTTTTATTCCGGCTTCGGAAAGTTTGGCTACCATTTCCACCCTCCGTTGCCCGGTTGACGTTCGGGGTTCCATGGCTCGCCTTAAATCTTCATTGAGAGTAGTTATACTAACTGCAACAGAAACCAACCGAAGCTGAGCCAATTCTTTAAGAATGTCCATGTCGCGAAGCAGCAGGTCATTCTTGGTAATAATACCTACAGGGTTCTTGAATTTGAGAAATACTTCCAGGCACTTTCGGGTAATTTCCAGTTTTTTTTCGGCCGGCTGATAGCAATCGGTATTGCCCGAAAGCATTATGGACTCTCCCTTCCAAAACCTGCTTTTTAACTTTTGAGCCAACAGATCCGGCGCATTTTTCTTAACCAGAATTACATTTTCAAATTCTGTTCCCGAACTGTATCCCCAGTAGGTGTGGGTATTTCGGGCATAACAATAGATACAACCATGCTCGCACCCCTGGTAAGGGTTCATGCTCCAATTCATGGGAATATCGGGACTATCAACCTTGTTGACAATGGATTTGGGAAATACTTCCTGGTACACGGTTCGATGAGGAGCTTCCTTCTCGGTATCCAAATCAAGGCCTTCCCAATGTTCCTGAACGATTTGATTTTTTTCGAAAGGGTTGTGTACATTGAATTGAGCACCCCTGCCCTTTTTTAGTTTTTTGGTGTTGTTGCTTTGCATTTTGGTGGATTATTTTGGCCAACCAAAAATCGGAACTTTATTTTACTAAAACAATAATTGTTTAGTTTTTTAGTAAACAATTATATCTATTACTGTGGTTGGCTTGTCTTACCAGCTTTATCAATTACCCTATTGAATGATTTTGTATTGTTGTTATGCAATTAATGATAACCATGAAGTTTTTTACCATTGCTATTTCTTTCGTGCTAATCTATCTAACTGTTAGTTGTAAAAAGGAAGGTTGTACCGATCCTATTGCGGAAAACTATGACCAAAAGGCCAAAGAGGATGATCAATCATGCCAATACATTTATGGGTGTATGAATGAGTGGGCAGATAATTACTGTGAGGAGTGTACCCGAGAGAACAATTCTTGTAAGTATTCTGGTTCAATTGTCTTCTACCTTAGGAGTAAAGACAGAGAGCTGTTCAACTTCAATAAAATTAAAGAATTGACGCTCTACCTGAATGATGAAAATATTGGTGGATTAGTGGTTGATAAACAACTATACAGGCAAGACCAACTTCCTGGTTGTAACTCGCCAAATACGATAACCAGAACCTTTGAATACGATTCGGGTTATACCCAACGGCATTTCCTACGGGTGCACGACGTTTCTGGAATTAAACTTTATGGCGTAGCCTTAGAAACCAGAGCATCAAAATGCTGGCCCTTTTACATAAGTTTATAACCACCTAATGTTTCCACTCGATCGCCTTACTTCTCCGTATTTAATTCTCCAATAGGCCTTTTTTACCTTAACTTCTGCCTGGTACTCTACTCTTCGATAGAATGAACAACCACCACTGACATAATCAAAAGCGGTAGTTACCATAACATATACTTCAATTCTATTTTTATTCCGCGAATCGATATTTATAAAGGCTGAAGGACAATTTGAATTCATAGAAGTGTCTCCAACAAGTACCGGTTTGTTATCAAATTTCAGAGTAGAAATGGAATCCACTTTTATATGCGGCGATAATAACAACTGCTGAGAACATAACAAACCCGAATCTGCTTTTACGGCCTCAACAAACTCCTGATGATTCAATAAATCCTGAACGAGGAATGGCGAAAGTTTATCAGTCTGTGCATAGCTCCATATCGGTTGGACACTTAGCCAGACTATAAATAATCTGAATACAAACTTCATTTCTGCATATCGTGTTGGGGTTATTCTATTACTTCCCTTTTTTTAACAGGCTAAACAAGAAGAAAATAAAACTTCCGGCAAGGAATACAATATTTACAAACCTGGCAAAAGGAGGAGCACCTTCCGGCCATAACTGCCCTAACAGCACAACTGCGTTTAACACAAGTAGAGCAACAAGTAGAGTTTTCTTATAACCGTATTTTAAATGAGTGAATTAAGGTATTCATGTAAATTGCCCAAACAGCCTGTCCAGCCCTCGATATGCAATTTCATTTGCTCTTCGTTTTCGAATTCGCCATGGCTTAAGAGAATTTTTGACCCCTGTTCCTGATCTACAAATGAGACTTCCACTTTGGTTGTTTTCCCATTCAATACGGGTGTAAGCCATGTATATTCCAATTCGTTTGGAACAAGTACGTGAATAAACTCACCATCAATGGAGGTTGGATCATATCCCGGATATATAACTTCAATAAAATACGCTCCACCAACCTGTAAATCTACCTTGGCGTCCTGAACAACAACTCCCTCTTCTGCCATAAACCATTTCTTTAGACTATCAGGTGTTGTCCATGCTTTAAACACTTTTTCCTTAGGAGCTCTAAAGGATTCTTCTATGGAAACAGTTCGCTGGTTCGTTCCTTTTTTAGATATAATCATGTTACACTTTTATTTAAAACTAAACGGAAGACTATCAAGCACATCTTCGTAAATGGAAAATAAATCAAGTAAGGAATGGGCACCCACATTTACTATCCCATATCGATAACTTCCTATAGCCCTCATTTCACCGGATAATTTTGTCCCCTTCTTTCCATAGACTTTTATATTCGACTCGTGATATCGCCTATTAAAATCTGCAATGTGTTTTTCATCTGGTACTGCCCTCAATTCTTTACCTTCAAATGTTCTCAATACAAAGCTTGCCGTTTGGGTAAATTCTCCATTTCCCTTTTTAAACCGGGGCTTGTTTCCCAAAGCTAAATCTAATAATATTTGGTAGGTATTTATTCCGTCAACATTTTCGTACAAATCTCCAAATTGATAGGAAAGTCTAGGATTGATTTCAATGATATGAATTTTGTCGGTTTCCTGATTATAGAAGAGCTCTACATTAAACTGGGCATTTTTGAAGTCAGCACCCTGAATTAGGTTTACAACAATTGTTTCCATACGTTGCTGAACTTCTGCAGGCAATCTGGAGGGATACTGAAACCTCTCAAAAATGTTGGTTCCGGGAAACATTACTGAATCGACCACCCCACAAATGGTAACTTCATTATTTAACGAATAGCCATCCAACGTAACCTGTACCCCATCAATTAGTTCTTCACTTATGAAATAGTTGGCCTTTTTTTCTAACTGAGTATAATCTCTAATCAGATGATTAAATGGCCGGGTTATGATGTTTAGAAGAATTCTCTCATACCAGCTAAAGGCCATGTGTTTTTTTAAATCGATGGGTGTGTTCACCTTTTTGGCAAAAAGAGAAAAGGTTCCTTTTACAGGCTTAACAAAAAACGGAAAGGAAAGTTTAGGTTTAAAATCATTCGGAATCTTTTGAGGTATTAGTTCACACTGCACGGAAGCTTCTTTGCAATGTTCTTGTTGCTCCAGCCTGCTATAATACTTGTGTTGCGCCAATATGATTTTTGTAGGGTCGGAACCCGCTAAGCCCAATTGCTGTGATACAACAGCTGCTATAATAGCCCCAATGTATTCGTCTGAAGAAAGAACCGCATCAATTTTTTCCAATTGAACTTTCTTAGTAATTCGCTCAATAAATCGTTGTGTGCTGAAAAAAGGAAGCTGAAATAAATGAGGGAATTTAAAAAGGTTTGGGCCTTCGTATATAAACGTGTAATCCTGTTTGTACTTCTCCTTGGAGAACTCCACTTTATCCCAGTCGTTGGGAAATAAAACGAGTACTTTTTTCATGTTTCAGAATTACCAACTGGAGTTTAAACCAGCTTAACTATCAAAAATAGCAATGTAATTCGTGTTATTTGAGCTAGAACAAGGTGAGAATGGTCTACAGTTAAAAAACGAGAAGAGAATTTCTCAATTGGTGTATGGTTTTCGCCTCAAAGCTTCCTACAAGTTACTTTTCCTTTTTTAAATTCTATGGTGTAGGAAGTATGGGAATCTACTTCCTCTCCGTGAAAAGTTGCAGCCTTCCATTCTTCCATGTTTAAAATATATCCAACATTTCCTTGTTATAGGCTTCATTTTTAAACTTCTGCTTCCTCCCTTCGCCAAACCTACACGAAGCTACATTCCCTTCACAGCTAATTACAAAATCAATTTTAATAGTGGCTTTCAATTTGACATCGGTTTTGTAAAACGAGGTAGCTTTTACCTGCTTTACAATTTGCTCTATGGTTTGTGGTGGAACAGCCTCTACTTGCCCTTTCTGCCCCATAAAAGTCAGCATAAGGTAAATTGTATCAGGATTACAGGCATCCGGTACCGGGTATTTTAATTGAACAGTTGCAAAAAATTCTTGTTGGCCATGGCTTGTACTTAGTATTCCCAGGGCGATTATTAGTATTATCAGTTTCAATTTCATAGTATTCAAATGCAGTCAATGCCTACTTCATGCATCGGTAAATGACAAATTTCTTGTCTTCAGCAATAATCTCAACCTGGGGGAAAAGACGTTGAAGGTGAGTTTTAAAATTCAAATGCCTGCTGGCCACCACCTGAAATTTGCCTCCCGCTTTAAGGCAGCGACAACACCCTTTGAACAGCTCCAGGGGTACCTGAATATTTATTTCATGTTCAAAGTGAAAAGGTGGGTTGCTAACAATCAAATCAAAGGTTTCATCGGCAAAAATGGAGAGCTCATTATTGAAATGGTGATGAACGTTTTCTCCCTTAACATTAAGCTTAGCCGACTCTACCGCCAAAAATGAATCGTCCATCAGGTGAATTTCGACATCGGGTTGCTGTTTGAGTATTTCATTCCCAATAATGCCATTGCCTGAAGCCAGGTCAAGAATGTTCTGATCTTTCTCCTCAAGTTCTATATTCTCCAGAAAAAATTGAGTGGCATAATCGATATGTCCCTCCGAAAAAACACCCAGGTACTGTTGATATTCCATTTGATTATAGGTTATCGAATGAATCAATTTCTGCTGAACGGCTTTCTTCTTTTTGGTAAGGACCAACAACCGGGCTTTTTTTACAGCCTTACTCTGCTCTACTCCTTCAAAATATTGGTTGGCTATTTCCAGTATGTTGGAACTAAAATGCCGGGTCATAAAAGCACAGACCACGGTTACCTCATCACTTGAATATTGGACGATTTGCTCCAAATAGAGCTGAAAAAGCCCCAGCGATTTAGGGGTTTTGAGTAAGGCAACATCAACTTGATTTTCCAGACTTGAAATGGGATTAGCAAATTTCAAAGGTCCCAGGTAATTGGCTTTTAAATTGGAATTAATGGCTTTTTCCTGGCTTTTATTGGTAACGATCAGGGTTGGACCTTCCTGATGCAAATGACTACCCAAAAAGCCAAAACGATCGTGATAAATGACCAGGTTATTGGGTTTGTTTTCCATGTCGTTAAACGCCTCCAACAAATATTCGTCGGCAGCGCTCCATGCCTGCAGGGATTTATCTTCGGATAAATCGTAGCGTTTGATGTTGTATTTTTTTAAAGGAAGCAAACCTGAAGTATTACCAATTTTAAATGAAATAATCGAGTACTTGCCGAAAATAGTTCTTAATCTTTTTCTAGAAGTGTATAAGTAGGTTCTTTCAACACTTCTTTAAGTCTTAGAATAATTACTTCACGTTTATCCTGTGCCCAGCTTGGGAAGTTACTCCAATCCTTGGGAATTACAATGGCATGCCGCGGCACCTCTTTTGAATACATCTCAAATTTAAAATTCAGTGATCGCCATTTTCCGCTATCAAATTCAGCATATTCTTGATAATTATTTCCAGTTTTCCGAATTTTCCATCCACGCCTATTCTCTTTAGATCTTTTTAAAAGATAGATCAAATAGAGAATTATTATCATTATTCCAAGCAGTGATAAACCTAAAATCATGTTGTTTACAATTTCATTACCTATCTAACAAATAGACAACCTTATTTTTCTTCTTCCCTTTTCTCCAAAAGTTCTTTTAAAGAATTACTTTGCCTAACTTCTTTTATTCCTACATCTTTATATTCACCTGTAGTTGAGTTATATACAATAGCTAAAGTTCCAGCGAAAGTCAAATGATACCTTGGAGTTTCTTTTTCGGTTTGGGGCATGCTAGCACTAACTAGAAGAGTGATTCCAATACCCATTAACATTCCCAATAATAATTTTGAATTGTTCATTGTTTTGATTTTTTAGATTCCAATTAAGATCAAATTTTCAGGAAATGAAAGTAAGTAGTAAAAGAGTACTTTCGTCCACGCTGAAAATTAATGTCTAAAAACCAAAAGATGACTTTATTAAAAAATTTATCGCTCATTGTTGCATGTACTTTAATGCTATTTAATACAAGCTGTAAAAAAGAAGACAGCTCTGCTAGCTCAGCTGAAAAACCCAGGGTGGGTACCAAGCCTACCGAGAATGTTGGTTATTACAAGGCACTTGCTGGTGGTGGTATTATTTCTTCCGGTAGTTCCGATGTTACTTCGCGAGGGATATGTTGGGCAACCCATAGCGAGCCAACCAAAAGTGACAATTATTTAGCAGAACCCGTAAACCTGGGAGATTTCCAGTTGCTCATTACGGGATTGACACCGGGTACTAAATACTACGTTGCGGCCTATGGAGAGAATTCGCATGGAATAACCTACGGAGCCGATGACGAGTTTACCACCAAGGTTATTCCCCAACCTAGTTGTACTCCGGATGCCAATACATTTAATTATAACGGCCAACCGATCACCTTCACCTCTGTAAAGGGAAGTGATAGAGCCACTTTTGGAAACTATGCTATTGAAGCCCGGGGCGATTATGGAACCTTAACCCTGGAATTTAAACAAGAGCCTATTACAGCAGCCTATTCCATTGTTGACCGGGGTTCGTACAACAATGAGTACGATTGTTCGGTTCGAGGGCAGTTTGGAAGTATATGGAGTTCTATAACTTATTATACCAACCGAGGAAACACCGTCCACATTACAAAAAATGGCCAGGATAAGTACACCGTCATCTTTTGCGACCTGAAATTTGTATCCATGTCGGGTAGTTTTACCAGTGACTGTAAGTTGGAAGTTAAGTAGATTGGTACGAAAAGTATGGTTTAGATTTAAACCTACCAATACGTGTATTCATAAGTCTCCTTTCTATCGACTTTTCCATCTTCATACCTTACCTCGGAAATTAAATCTCCTTTTTTATTGTAATAATATTTGTACTCATTTATAATTTCTCTTGGCAAATGTTCCGCAACAGAACGAGCCGTCTTCTTTAGCAGGAGTCCAGACTTATTGTATTTAAAGAAGTACAAGGTATTTTCACGTTTTCTCAACTCTTTGTTTTCATAATCATACAGGAATTCTTCAATCTTGAGTCCCTTTTTATAAGCATAAGTTATTTCATTTCTGATGGTTCCTTTGAACCTGGAAGTGTATCGGGTTCTACGGTTTTCATTATTGTATTCATAATTATAAACCCAATCCAATTCCATTTCTTTATCGTATTGTTTTTCTTCAACTACGTTATTTTCAGAATCATAGGTAATCTCATAAAATTCAATGTAGGTATCTCCTCTTAGCGGATATTCCCGGGTTTGCTTTATGATATTATTGTTCTTGTCGTATTCGAAAATCCAAATTTCATCCAACTCCAACTTTTTGTTGTACCCTGAATCAATCAGGACCATTCCAATTGAATCATTGGTGTAGGTGTGATAACCCAACATTTGACCTATTGCATCCAAAACGCTTCGCTTGATCATAAACCCGGAACGATCAAAGTCGCTGATAACCTGCGTGGCTAATTGCCCGTTTGAATTATACCGTTTTTCGATTTTCCGCTTGAGTACCTGGCCCTGACCCCATGCAGGCAACGAAACCATCATGGTCAGGAAAAACAATATTCTCATCATTAAATTCATGTTTTGACTGAGTCCAATACTAAAGATTCTTTTCCGCGAATACAATGATATGTCCATCCAAATCGGAAATGTACCCCACTCTATCCCCCCAATCCCTATCCTGCAATTTGCTAATTTCTTTTCCACCTTGTTCTATTCCCCGCCGGATATATTCATGTGCATTATTCACTTTTAAATACAGTTCACATCTTGGAATTCCACTTCCCTCATTGGGATGGGGTAAGCTATTTGAAATGATTTTTGCAATATTATTTTCGGGCATTAGCCCCAGTTTTACATTTTCAGCCAGTAGGAATTCAGTCATTCCTGGGACGTGTAAGGAAGGTTCCATTTGCAAAAGATTTTGATAATAATTAGTACTCGCGCCCTGATCCCTTACGTATAAAATAAACTCAATTTCATTCATAAATTCTACTTCTTTGACTCTTAGTTTAATTAAGCTTCAATTTAGCTCATATTATATCTATTCATGATATGCTCTTTGTTCTTAGCAATATACCTTTCACAACGAACGAAGTTCTTTTGCATGGAAGGTGAAAGAAACTTGGTCCAGGCTGGATTAGTTTCATAAACTAAAAAGCCGTAAAATGCCAATGCGTAAGCCCACTCAATATCGGTTAAATAACCATTTTTTCTATATCCCCAACTCTCATTTGTGTTGTAGAAACTAAAACTTGTATTCGCACCAAATATTCCAAATCCAAAGTACAGGGAAGTCAAATCAGTCAGCATTTCGTCATTTTCTTCAATCCTATTTTCGCCAAGCAACTTTATATGAGCCAATTCGTGCGAAAGCGTTGATAAGATTAGCTCAGGGTTATTTAAGTTAGACTTGTCAATTGCTATAACAAATTTACCGGCTTCATTTTTACCGAAATATAATCCCGAAGCCTGGGGGTCACTTTCATCGGACTCCAGAAATATAGTTTGATCTCCCTGCCCGACCCTATTTACAGGGTTTTTATAAAACTCCAATTGAACTGAAGACGTGTCAATTTGCATAATATCTGAGACAAAACCGCAAGCGTTCTGAGCAGTCTTTTCATCATTCTCCCATTCAAATGGAAAATCGGATTTACGTGGGGTAATAATTCTTATTTGGTTTTCCTGGGGCGATTCAAACTCCTGAAACAGCCACAACAGGTTTCCTTCAATATAATTTCGGAGCTCTTCACTAATTGGCACCTTATTTCGCTTAAATAGATCGAACATATTCAGGTATATCGGTGTTCTCTTTATCCGTTGCCTTGTTCCAATTCACTTATTTCTTATTAGTTAGAATGGCGTAAACTATACCCCCGGCAATTAATCCAATTGGTATAATTATTATGCCGGGAATCAATAATGCAGATACAATAGCGAATAAAACACCAAGCCCAATTTTAATTAAAGCTGCATAATAAAATGGTCTTTCCTGTTTCCTTTGATCCCTCTTCGCTTCCAAAAATACATTGGTTGCGACTTCCTTCGCAAGCTCTTCAGAAAATCCCTTTTTCTCTAATCTGGCATAAATAATCTCTAGGTCATACCCCGAATTTTTCAACTTTAATCCTTCCAGGTACGCTTTTCTTTTGATTCCCTCTTCCGTTATTTCTTCATCCATAAATTATTCAATTTGATTTATTGAATAAGTTCTAAGTGATTCGATTTCTTTAAAATTTAGTCGTAATTCAAATTTCAACTGTATTTCTTTTTCTGTTCAACACTCTTTGGCTCGTCTGTTGTTTCATATTTACCGTACTTGCCTAGTGAGTGAATTTTGTATGGCTCCCGGTCCTTGTTTATCATTTTTCTCGCTTCATTAAAAATTGTCAAGTCACCATTAAGAAATGTCATTCCGTAAGTCAGAAGATGCTTGTGTGCTATTTCCACGCTCGGTTTAACCTGCTGCTCATCGTAAGGGAAGTTATAAGAGGCAACGTCAATTTCAGGATTAGTAACTCTAGCTAAAGCCCAAATGGCCACAGAGTTCCAGTCATATTCTAAAAAGTCGTCACTGTTACCTTCACCTACGATAATGTTGTAATGGTATGGGTAGTCTCTTGGGTAGGTCGTACTATTTACTTTAACGTATTGTTTTTTCTTTCTCCAAATTATGGTAGTCGAATACTTCTTAATCTCTTTGTTATGAAGTACAAAATCGTGTTTCTCAACTGTAGGTCCAATAATGTTAAGTATCACTTGAGCAAAAGCGAGTTCATGGTCAGAAGGCTTTTCTTTTTTGACCTTCTTGGCAGGCTTTGATTTGCCTTTGTTTTTGAAGAAATTAAACAGTCTCATTTATACGTTTTGTATAGTCGCCAGCTTGTACATATATACGGACAAAAGGTAAGTATAACCAACTGATTTGGGATTATAGTTGCTTAGCTCATATTTAACACTCAAATTTTAAGGCATCATACTGGATGCAGGTTGAATTCAAAGTGTAATACTGATCGGTTCCTATTTATTTCCATTCTTACCTGGAGGATGGGTTAGCTTTTGGTGACCAGTAACTAATTTCCAGTCACAAACGAATTAGTCTTCTTCTAACTTCTTCAATTCCTCGTCAATCATTTCCTCAATCGCTTTTTGCTCCGCCTTATTAAAGCGTGCGTCAGCTTTAGCTTGTTTCTTTAAGAAACGGAACATGGCATTCTTTTTTATTTCGTAGGCAATAAAAACCGTGTATTCTGCACCGTTGTAATACTTCTCCTCTCCTATTTTCCTAAGGTCAGAGATATTGGTATTCATGACCTGCCGAATTAAACTTTCAAATTTCTCACTGAGGTCTGCTGCACGGGCATTTTCATTCTGACTCATGTATTGATCGCTCACCTGTTTCATGGTGGTATTTACCTGGCCGGCCAGCTGGCTTTTGGCCTGAATATCCGCTTTTCCACGGGCAATGTTTTCACTGTTGCTGGCGCCTTTTCCGGTACCTCTAAAAAATCGATTGTTGGATTCGTAAGACGATCCCTGAAAAGGTTCTTTTACCTTTTTACCGTAGGGTTTGCTGGCGCATTGGGCGAACAGCAATCCAAGAGATAACATGAATACAAAAACTCTCATAGTATAAAATTTGAATCGAATTTACTAAAAACTGTGCCAGTTTGGTTTAGAATATGGAGTCTTTGGTTCGGTGAGTTTTTTAAGGCATTATCAACGTCAATTCATTTTCTTTTCTAATTAGTTTATGTTGATTTTCAAGATAAGGATTTTCAATTCCAAATTGGCTAAGAATATACTCTAACCCAGAATCATCGGGAAAATTACCTTTTAAGTCAGGAGTGATTTGAAAATAATTACACTTACCATATTCTGGGTGGTCAACTACATAATAGCATGTCCAAGACCCCAGATTAATTCGAATCGAATGCTCAGGTTTTGAACCAGGGGCTTCCAAATGTCCATTCATCATATCCAATAAATCATCTATGTCATATATGTTTTCTAGAGAGTAGTTAACGACCTTCTTAATTTGAGCTTTAATAGGCTCGTTGAATGGGAATATATTCATGGTACTTTTAATTATAACACCCCGCAGCCAAGACAAGTAGGGCTTCAGGGAAAGCAAGTGGCACGTTGGCCAAATATTCATTCCTATTGCGCTTCTTATGTTGTTCGCTGGAACCAACACACTTGCTGACCATTGTACTTACTTCGGGCTTGGGTTCATGTTTATTAAATTTCTATCCTTTCAAATTTACGCCAGCTGCCCTAATTTCCTTATGGGTGCTGTTAGCCACTGTTGTAAATGATTTTTTTAAGTTGTTTAATTGATAAATACTCCCCTTCAAATTTCGTATGCAACATTCTATGGCAATTTGGGCAAACTAATGCTAGATCGTCTAACGATGTATTGGTCGGCCCTGTTTTTCCTATTGGTATAACATGATGACATTCAATAAAATTTTTATTGAATCTTTTCTTGAAGGAAAAAGTGCAAACCTCACACTCTAATTTTCCGTGTTCTATCGCCCATTTCTTCTTTTCGCGTATAATTTTTCTGTTCCGTTCTCGGACAACGTGAGAAACAAGTTTTGTTTTGCCTTCTGGAACAACAAGGTTAGGATCAGCATGGTTAATTTCATTAATTACTGCGGAATTTACTAAAGCTGAATCCACACCTTTAAACTTAAAATGGCCATTGAATAATTGCCATGTATTAAATTGAAGCTCTTCTAGGTTATCAATTGAATTAACGTTTTCAAGTTTGCATGCATTTCCTTGTGATATTCCTGATAAGGGAATCTTCTTCCATGGAGTATTTGAAATAGGAATAGCATTCTCTAAATTGGTCATAGCTATAATTTGGACTTTTCTGCCGTACTTGAAATTTGATCGATTTGGGTCGGTAATAAGTTCATTATCTACTGGAGTAACCAGATGGGTAAGGGATTTCGAATTATTTATTTTTTGGTAAATCAAAATTATCTCATTGACCTTCGGGCTTAAAGCATTATTCTTATGCTTATTGGGAAAATGTAATACAAATTCATTCGAGTCAATATCTAAATAGGCTCTTCCAAATTCTTCGTTAGTTACATTCTTGAACCATATGATATCATCTGGCGTGAAAACCTTGTCGGTAGTGCCTTCAGCTAGCTGACGAATTGCGCGTTGATTCTCGTTTTTTGCATAAATCTCCCAAACTCCATGTAGGTCAGGTTGATACCTTACTACACTCCCTCTCTCAGATTTATATAGTAAATCATATGGAGAATTAACATTTGTTTTTCTCGGTTTTTCATTCTCAGGATAGTGAATTCTAGATTCGTGATTTACGCTTAAAACAATTATTTGGGCGCTGATTGTTTCGTTGTTAACATTATCCCAATGAGAAGAAATATAATCCTTGATTTGTTGATTTGTGGCTCGGCCATCTAAGAAATTGATTGCATCTTTTATCATTCTCCAGACGTACGGCCTTTCAATTTTGTATCGCGCATTTCCATCCCAAAGAATTTCCTTCTTTTTCTTTTGTTGAAGGACATTTCGAAGGTTTCTGTGCCATGTTGGTTCCTTGTTAGAGTTCGAAACCGGTTTATAATCATCAAGTGTAAAGGACTTAAAATTCTTTTCCATTAACTGGTAAAGCTCATTTAGCTCTACCCATTGATTGAGTGGAATATTTGAAACAAGAACTGTCCAAAGTGTTTTTGAATGCGTATTCATTTTCAAAATCTTCTATATAGATACTATCATGGTTCGAGGTTAATATATAATTGTGGCTAACGCCCCGCAGCCATGAGTAGTAGGCCTTTCGGGGTACAATCTCCGGTTCTCGGGTTTGGGTTATTAAATCTCATTCGTTTCAAATTATCTTAACTCGGCCTATTACTCATTTGGGTGCTGTTATCTGCTGTCGATTCCAGTTGGTATAATATTTTTTTATATTCCAAGAATTCAGTATCCTTTGGGTTCAGGGTAAGTAGATAATTAATTCTTCCAATCAAATGTTTTAAATAATTGCTCTTCGTTTGTTTAGTCTTTTCCATGTGACTTTGAAAACCAAATTTCTTGATATAGAACATTTCATTACGAATCTTATTTCTATTCTTTTTAGGAACTTGAACTTTCTTGTTGACAATAATCCCTGAAATTATTTGAGGCTGACTTTGCTTCATCAGTTTAATTTTTTGGTTATTCAACCTGAGTCCAAGTTTTTTTAGTTCCGAACGAACTAGTTTTATTAGAGCTGTTTTTTTTACATCTCCAGAAAACGCCAAATCATCAGCATACCTAGTATACTTTATTTTTTTTTCAGAGCAGTAAGCTGATATAACATTATCAAATTCTAACAATAAAATGTTGGAAATACATGGACTCGTTGGAGCACCTTGAGGAAGATTTTTTTCCAAAAAGCAAAGCTTAGCCAAAAGGTTAGAAACGATATTGGAATAGCCAATATTTGAAAAAATTGCTTCTACTTGGCCAAATGAAATAGAATCAAAAAAACTTTTTATATCCAGTGTTAATACCTTCAATTCGTTGGTGTGGTATTTAGCATGATCCTTAATACTGCGTTTTGGAATATAACCTTTAGCATACCTACTAACTTCATGCTTATATAAGATATTATTTAGAATCCAACTTTGGATTTCCTTTAGGCTTGGTAAAGGTTCACGTAGAGTTCTAAGTTCTCCATTTTTCTTCGTTATGGAGAACTCTCGATAAAAGTATTTTTGATAGGCAACCGCTCTTTTTAGATAGTTTTTATTATAACCAACTAATGAGCTTAAATGAGTGGTATTAAAAATTACTGGATATCCCTCTTCTAAAATTGGCTTGGCATAAGCAAGGCACCTGCTAATATTATCTTCCGAGTAGCCAGCATTCTTGGCTTTGGCTGAAAATTGAGTCTTGTATTTGTTGTAATCCATAGTTTTTTAGTCCAAAAGAACGGGGGACCGCAAGGCAGCCCCCGTTCGGAATAAAGCAGCATTTGAAATTTAAATATCTCTGATTTTAAATTTTAAAAGCTGCTTAAGCTTGAAATAATGTTCTCAACAAGGGTCGGTGACATCACCACCCGAATTTTATTGAGCTAAAAATGGATTTCATTTTGATTTGGTAAAAATATAAAACCTTTTTCCAGCTTAGGTATTTTATTCTTACTTTCTGGTTCAATCCAAGTTTCTTTATCTCGTTTTTTAATTAAGTTTTTACTTTCATTTAAATAATTCGAACCTTTTTGTGTTAATCTAATTTTTTGATTCTGATATTCTATATAGGCTTCTTTTTCAAGAGCTTCCAATATTTGTGAAATTTCTTTGAACGAAGATCCTTCATGTATCATTAATTTAATATTAGCCTTTCGGTCAATAATATCCAATAAAAGTATTTTCTTTTTTTCTGTCATAGTTCCACAGTTTCTTCTCGCGAAAATGGTGCGTCATATTTCTGCATTCCCACTCGATATGTTTTCCAAAATATTGGAAACGTATTATCTGGAGTTCTAGCTAATGTGATTAATGCCTCTGATTCTTTGTATCCTAAACTTACGTGACTTCCGCCCGGAATTAATTTTTCGATTTCAAGCATTATATCAATTTTTTCTTGAACTAGTGATGACGGTTTTGAATCTGAGATTCCTTTTTCTGATTGAAAATCCGTGTAACAGGAAATTCCATCCTCCTTCAATAAATCAAGGGTATCAGCTTGGCAAGCGATTGTAACGGTATTTATTCGTTCGTTTGTAATATTCTTGTTTTTTTTAATTTCAGTTATACATTCTTCAAAAGTCTCACCAGAGCCTATATAATCATCAATCAGAAAAAGGGCTTCTCCTTCTTTAATTGAAAATGAAGGTGTCGTTAAATCCTTAAACTTCGAAATGAATTTAAATTTAATATGAGTGTATTTTTTCAAATGTCTTTTAAAAACCTTGATTTGGTACATAAGGAATTGAGCACTTTTAAATTTTCCTTCATCTTTAGGCTTTACAATCGGGAATAGGTATACAGTCTTTAATTGGTTTAACTTTTCATCTTCAACATACTCAAGCGCTTTGAGGATTCTTTCAGGATATTCACTCAAAGAAATCCAACAATATCGTTCTATTAATTCCACAACAAGAGACCTTTGCGATTCGTTCAAATTGTCGAGAAGAACACAGAAATTATCGAAGACAAATTCATCTAAATCAGCTTCTGTCCATTTTTTGGTTTTAAAGACCTTGTTTAAAATTGATATTGCCTCTATTGTGGTCATTCTATTTAGCTTGCAGATAACTTGTATTTATAGTAACAAAACGTATTTATAACCTACCAATAGGGTTGGTTATCAAAACCTTTACCTTTTTATCTAAAAAGAAAACTCTACTTCTTCCCAGACTTTGAAGAACCGGATTCTCTAGAAGTTTGATTTCCTCTCGATGGGTTATTGCTTCTTCCTTTTCCTGATTCATTATCTGTTGTTGAGGGCCAACCACCGCGATCTCCTTGTCCCCGTTGTCCTGTTTTTTTGCTCATAACTCTGATACTTTATTAAACATAATCATTTATGTATCAAAGTTATAACACACAAAATCCTTAAACACTAAGCGACACCTTAGTTTTTCCTAAGCGATACCTTAGAATTAGCCATTCATTAAAATGAAAAATGATTATTGGTTAACCACGCGTTTAGCCCTTGATTGGGACAACCAGCATGGCCGTAGTTCCCTTCTCCGGGTTTCTTTTGAATTTTAAGGTCGCTCCAATGCTGGCTGCAAATTCAATACAGAGTTTTAAGCCCAGGCCGGCTCCTTTTTCGTTTTCCGTTCCCCGCTCCGATTCAATGGAACCTATGTTACTCTCCAGCAAATCAATAACGGATTGAGGCATTCCCACCCCCTCATCCACTACCCGAATGGTTAAGGATTTTTCCGTTGACTCACAATCGACAAACACTTTACTGCCCTTAGGGCTGTACTTAACCGCATTGGAGAGGAAGTTCCTCAAGATGATATGCAATATATTTTCATCAATGCTTACCGTCGAAGCTTCGCACTTATTGATAATTTCTATATCCTTAAGGTGCTTACCGGAATTGGCTTGCTCCACCAGGTTTTGTATGCTATGTTTTAGGTTGATCAATTTTGAAGATACATGCATTCCATTGGACTGCGAATGGGCCCAGAACAAGAGATTATCGAGCATAAACAAGGCATTCTGAGTACTGTTATACTGTTCTTCATTAATCTGTTTCTTCTCTTCCTGGGTAAGCCCTTCGTCACCAAATGCTAAAAAGGTCAACATGTGGGCAAAAGGTGACCTTAAGTCGTGACTGATTACGGAAAGAATTTTGTCCTTGGTTTGAATGAGCTCCTCCTTAACTTTTAAGT
Source organism: Crocinitomicaceae bacterium (assembly GCA_002713215.1). Taxonomy (GTDB): domain Bacteria; phylum Bacteroidota; class Bacteroidia; order Flavobacteriales_G; family Salibacteraceae; genus UBA2108. Next base: position 3,846 of record PAVO01000044.1, on the reverse strand, counting down.
TTTTGTTGTGCTCGACGTTATTTCTCCACATTAGGAAAACCACCACTAGAAGCAGGATTATGGCAACAACGATGGAAATGGTTACCCAGCCCGACATTTGTTTAACCACATCATTCAACAAGGAAATTTCCTGTTGTTGCAATTCCTGAGCTCGTTTGTACAATTCCTTTTCGGCCTTTCCCTTCGCATCGAAATTGAACTGGTATAAGCTGTCCAATTCCACCGATACCCGATAGAGCCCCTGAATGTTCTCCATCTTAAGGTAAACACGCCTTTGCATGTTTTTAGAACTTCGAAGAAAGCCGTGCAGGTTGTTTTTTGCCCCAATAGCTTCCAACTCTCTTGCATACTTCAGAGCGTTATCCATATCTCCAATTTCATAATAAGCACCACCAAGATTAAAATAGACCAACCCCATTCTCGATTCGTTTCCAAGCTTTTCAAAAATACTGAGGGCCCGATTCAACAAATGAATGGCTTTATCAGGATTCTGCTCTTTTTCTACGACTCCCAACAATATCAACGCATCCCCTTTTTTACCCAGGTAGAAATCACTGTTGGATGGTTCGCTAAGAATTTTATTGCAAATCGTCCGAACCGAATCGGGATACTTTAATTCGAGCATAATTCCTGCCCTTAACGACAAAGACTCTAGCCTGGAACGGCTGTCGTTATCTTTTACAAAACCATTGAGTTTATCAAGTGTACTTATCGCCAACTGATAGTTTCTAATGCCCCTAAAAAGTTCAGCCTTTCTCAGTTCAACTTTTACCTTTAAATCGTAGTCGTTCTCGGCAACGCTAATGCTATCCAGGTAAAACAGGATATGAAGTTCGTCATCGTAATTACCATTTAAATCGTAGAGTTCAGCCTCGTGAAGAAGTGAGTCACTATTAACGGGGCTCCCTACCCCGGTAATTGCACAACAGATCAAAAGTACTGAACTCCAATACCTTATCCTCATCGCTTTTACCAAACCAAAATAATTTTCCAAAAAACCGGCTCTAATTAATCCTTTTTCTCCATTTTCACCACAAAGCGTTCAACCCGCTTTCGCTCTTCATCAGAAAGTTTAATGCTGGCAACGGTCGTTTCAACCAATTCCTTGTATTCAGGGAGATTATAATAGTATTTGAGCAGGTTACCACAGGAACCAGCCAATTTCCAATTTGCTTTTTGAATTCCCTGGCAAAGATTCATAACTAGTTTGTCATCACAATAGGTTAAGCGTTTTATGGTACCAATGGCTTTTAACCGAGTAAGGAATTCATAGGAATTGGAGGTCATATCCACCAGTTCATCCATGGCTTTTTGGTCTTGGGTGGTTAACCACTTAATTTCCAACCATTGTACCCTGAAGTTAGTTCCTCGCGCGCCTCCGTATACATTCCTGGTTTGTTCCAAATATTTCCCGGCATCTTCCCTGTAGCTACTGCACAAGCGAATCAAAGCCAATTCCATTAACTCATACGATGGAGCTTCTAACAGGGCTTCGTATTCTTCTTGTAGGTCTTCCTCCAGTTTGCTCTGCGCCCGAAGTAAGGCCTTTTGCAGTTCCATATCGCCGGACTCAAGAATAACTACATGCTCGTGATGACTCAAATGATCTTCGGCAATCAATTGCTTCATGGCTTCAATTCTAACCTTGGAGAATTGTTCTTTGGCAAGGGAAGCATGCAATACAACCTGTTTCTTTTTATACTCTACGGTGCGCAACTCTACCAATGCATCGTAGCGGTCAATCATATCAGGGGCCTGAGTAGACTGATCGAGAATCCACTTCAATGGTCTTTCAAATTTTACAGATTTTAGCACCTCACTATTGGGGTCGAACACCACATAAAAAACATGGTGAATGTGCTTAGGCAGGTAGAACGTATCTACACTGTTTTCAATCATGAGATTAAAGGTGTCTATTTTCTTGCCGTGGTAGTACACCCTAATCTGAATAGGCATTTTAAAAGTAGCTACCAGGGAGGTGGTATCCTGAACCTGCTTAACAATCAAACGATGCTTATGTTCTTTCTTGGGAGTTTCGAATGACACTTCGTAGCTGGGTTCACCGCCGCGAAGTACCCATTGATCGATAAACCACCCGATGGACCGTCCGGTGGAAATGGAAAAAGCATCAACCAGGTCCTGCGTCGTTGCGTTCTTGTATTGATTGTTTTCGAGGTAGTACTGCATACCGGTTTTAAAATCCTCGTCCCCTACCACGTAACGCAACATACGAAGCACATAACTTCCTTTGAGGTAATGCCTATGGCTCCCACTCTGCGAATGTCCTACTCCTTTAAAATCAGATTGTGTTCCGTTTAGCGCAGCATCCCGGTTTTGGCGCATCATGTCCGAATATTTGTCTTCTCCAACAAACTCTTTTACCACCAGGTGATGGTAATAGGTAGCGAAACTCTCGTGCAACCAATGATGGGCAGGTGTGGTTGAAGTAACCAAATCGCCAAACCACTGGTGGGCCAGTTCGTGTCCGTTTACGTGTACATAGCTGTTGTCGTTGTAGCCAATGGAATCAACATGGTAAAAATCGCCGAAAACGGTAGCCGAAGTATTTTCCATGGCCCCATAGGGAAAATCCTGAACGGGAATCTGGCTGTAGCTTCCCCAGGGATAAGGTACTCGAGTTTCTTCTTCCAGGAAATCAAAAATTTCTTTCGAAAAACGATAAGTAGGTTCAATGCGTTCAGGATATTCAGGATAGGAATAAAGGTTCATTGGAATTCCACTGCTGCTCTTACGTGTGGTTATATCGTACTTTCCAATGCCCAACATCATTAGGTATGGCGAATGGGGTTTTTCCATTTGATAGTGCCACGTGGAGTTACCATTTCCGTCAGCTATTTTATTAATTAGTTTTCCATTGGACAACACCTTGTAAGACGAATCGAAGGTGATGAGGATATCTGTTTTTATTTTATCGGCCATGTTGTCAAAAAGCGGTACCCAACGTCGGTTGTCTATGCCCTGCCCCTGTGTCCAGATTTGTTTTCGGCAGCGATTGGTAGGATCGTCCCAACCAATAAAATATAGACCCTTACGTGGTTTAGCCTCGTAACTAATAGTCAGTTTATAAGTACTGTCCTTGCTTAAGGATCGTGGAAATAATAGTGTAAGTCCTTTTTTATACAGGCGATGTTCAATGCTGGTACCATTTAAATCAACTGCCTTAATCTCCATGTTTACCCCATCGAGGTAAAGCGTATCCACTCCGGTTCTAAGTGGTTTAAAGGTATGAACCACTTTGCCGATTACCTTTCCTGCTTCGGGCTCAAACTCCAGGGAGATGTTGGCGTGCTCAAAATCAACAAAACGTTCACGGGCATAGAGGTTAGGATCGTTTATGTAACTCCGATAATCCTGACCCAATGAATTTAGTGTCAGCAGTAAAGTGAAAATCAAAAGAAGGCTTCTCATAAAGCAAGTATATTTACTTTAAACCAAAGTAAGGGTGAAATAGGGATAAAAGGTTAACTATCATCGGTTGTTTCCTTCGATACATCCTTCGCTTAACTCAGGGCACTCAGGATGACAACGAATAAAACGAATACCATTAAGTATGGAATCAAATTTTGTCATGTTGTGTGATTTCATCACCTTTCCCCAAGGCAAGTTGAGAATACATAAGAAATCGTATCGAAGGATAGACATGCGGTAAAGTATTTTGCCCGCTTCGATACATTCCTGCTCCGATTATTATCGGTTCAGGAACACTCCTTTAGACTTGCAAAGGATGTTATTGATATCTTGAAATTATAATTAAAAAGGAAAAGGTACACTACCAGGTCACTCCAAGCTTCAAAGCTTATACGCTGATACAGACCTTTTCCTTCT
>PAVO01000043.1 GCA_002713215.1 Crocinitomicaceae bacterium | reverse complement strand
TATGTTTGTATAGGAATAATCTATAAAAACACCATTAAAACATTGAATAATGACCACAAAACAGATTGTTATCGCACTCATACAGCAAGATTTAAAACACTACCAATTAATTGACGGCCTTGCTCAATTGGGTTTAGATAGAGTAGAGGAGTATCATCTTGAAATCAATACAATCATATGCGAACTGATGGAAGCACCAGAAGACATAAAGGATGATTGGTACGATACTTACGCCAGTTTTATATATCGAAATCCAAAGGAGTTGGTTGAAATAGCTCCTGATTCAACAATACTCCTGGCTCATATCTGCTATAAACACTTAGAAGAGCTACAAGAACAATATCAACGATCAATTAAATCTAACACCTAAATATTATGTTAAATAGATTATCGGGTTCTAGATCGGCCTTATTTCATAAGGGATAAAAGCAGCGAAGCTTGCAGCCAGAGCAAGCATGTTTGAGCCCGTAGGGTGAGTTTGCTTGTGAAGCAAAAGCTGTGTGTAGCTTTTACCCGTAAGGAAATACAGCCTTGAATTTTTCTTTGTTTCGTTTCTTTTGTTTCAAGACAAAAGGAAATGAAAGACAAACTGACTTAGCAAACGCCAGCACAGGCAAATGAGAAATAAAGCCAAACGGAGTTAGGCAAAGCTCATTTGACGCATGCCAGTGAGCTGCCTAGAAAAACCCAAACCAATACGAGTTTAAAGATGAATGCTTTGCGGGGTGGATTAGAATCACGTATTTGAAAGTAATCCGAAATAATCACAAGGAAACTGAATTTTACTCCAAGGAAATTGTGCGCGGCAATTTAATATAACGTCTAATTATAGGACAAACCAAAATCGAAGACGAAATTTAAAACTCACGAGATTTTAAAATCTAACGACAACTTGAAGAATTGTACGGAATATTAAAATCTAGTAACGTGCGGTTGGTGTGCGCGAAACTATTTACTTGGCTGATCTAAAGACAAGCAAGCGAGTTTGCGAGCGCAGACATAATATCCATTATAGTTGACAAAAGATTTGTGTGTAAGAATTTCCTTGCCGTATATTCTAAAGGATTTGCTTTAACATAAAATCGAGCCGTTAGCGAACAACAAGTTGTCCGATAACTGATTTTATATTAACTAGCATAGCTAGGCGCAAATCCTGGATAACAACGTATAGCTTAAAATTAGCCCTTTTGTCCTATAATTATAGTTATGTTAACCTATCCAATTTATTTCGCAACATTATAGTTTATTTTATAAACAAGTTTATATTTGCACTCTACAAACTAAATAATAAGGTTATGAAGCACATAAATTCAGGGTATATTATAGGAGGAGGAACATTAATTGGAATGGGCGTTGGGCAACTCTATGGGAATATGAAAGCATTTATGTTTATCGGCATAGGTGTTGGGTTAGTCGTAGCTGCCATGGCTGCAGTAATTGCCAAAAAAGATGATAAAAAAGAAAAGAATGAAGCCTGAAAAGAGTCTCGAGATTATTCAGTCAATGATGGCTGAAGCCAAACAATCGTTTCACAAGGTCAGCCCCTATTTTTTGATTTGGGGGGTGCTGTTGGTTATTTCCGGAATAGCTGAACATGTTATAGTTTATCAAATGGGATTAAAACAAGGCTATGCGGTTTGGGGTATCATGGGAGTATTGGGGGGCGTAATTTCCATGTGGTACTCCAGAAAAGAAAGCAAAAAACAAAAAGTGAAAACCTACTACGATCTGTCGCACAATTATTTATGGGGAGGGTTTGGCATTACACTTTTTCTAGTCATCCTTCTTTCTGTGTGGAATCGTCAAAACCCAACGCCCTACGTGCTATTGCTTACCGGGTTACCAACTTTTGTTACCGGTGGAATTGCAAAATTTAACCCCTTAAAAGTGGGAGGAATAGTTTTTTGGGTGGCAGGAATACTTTCGTTTTTTGTTGCTAAGGAGTTTACCGGATTGGTTTTTAGTGGTGCTATTTTTCTGGGATACCTTATTCCTGGGTACTTGCTGTACAAACAAGAGAGCGGGGGAAATGCTTAAAAAATTAGATCCACTTTTACACAACGAATTAAGGCTGGCCATTATGAGTTTGCTGGTTGGCCTGGAGTCTGCAGAATTTAATTGGCTGCTGGAAAAAACTCAATCAACCCGAGGGAACCTGAGTGTTCAAATTACCAAGTTAAAGGATAAGGAATACATTAAGGTGGACAAAGCTTTCCGAAACAATTACCCCTTGACCACGTGTTCAATTACCAATAAAGGAAGAGTGGCTTTTGAGCAGTATGTAGAGGCTATATCCGATTACCTAAAACCCAAAGGTTAGTCCTTGGGTTTCAACCCGTGTTCCTGCAAGTGGTCGGTAAATAGAATCCCCCTTAGGTGATCAATTTCGTGCTGGAAGATTACAGCCGTAAATCCTTCTATTTCTTCGATGTGTTTTTTGCCATCCAGGTCTATATACTCCAACGTTATTTGGGCGGCACGCTTTACTTCTCCTTTTTTATTGGGGATGGATAAGCAACCTTCTGGCCCTAATTGAGTTGAATCGGAACAGCTAATAATAGTCGGGTTTATATAAATCTCGTTGGGCGTATTGGGTTTGTCAAAGCGCTGAACACAAATGATATTACGAAGTAATCCGACCTGTGGTGCAGCAATCCCAACTCCCATGTTCTTAGGATGGGTCATGGTTACAATCAGGCGTTTAGAAAAATAAATAACCTCTCCGCCATTCTTGTCCAGGTCTACATCCTTGCATGATTTACGTAGTAATGTAGAGTCACTTTTATTCGTAACCAGTAGGACGCGCATCGTATCCAATGGATTACCAGCCTCAATTAATCGAATCTCCTTTTTCTTAAGCTTTCGGGCTTTTTGTGCGGTTGCAATTAAAGGTAGAAGAAGAAAAATCAGAAGTATTATTCTATTCATGGTTTCTTTTAGCTAAGAAGTTTCGAATCATTTTTTCTACTGGAGCCAGCGACATGGCCATAAGGATATTCATAATGAGGTTGAATACGGGAATTTCATCCGTATACTCAATAAAAAATGGTTCTATGGTCATGATAATAAATTCAAATACGGTTATAATAGTTACAAAGGCAATTACACTGGAGAAAGGACTAGGGTTCCCGCTTCGATTGAGGAAAACCGTTAGGAAAACCAACAGGGCTAAAACAGCAGTTTGAGCTCCATAATACCAGGGGCTTTGGAACCAGGGTTTTAATACCGTAAAACGATATTCGGCAATTTGGCTTTCTGTACCCAACACGTTAATAGCTTTTACTTTAAATCGATAATTTCCCGGCGGTAAATTGGTGTATTCCTTCTTATGTTCTTTGGTCCATTTGCTCCAGCGTTTGTCATTACCCTCCAACCAATAGGAGTAACTGATGTCTTCCTCATCCCCAAACGTTACACTCGAATATTCAAATGCAATTGCATTGACCTTGTAATGGAACCTTGGGATAGCCCATTCAGGTTGGTTGGTTGAAAATAGTCCACTGGTATCTTGCCAAAACCCATTGTGAATGAGGGAGTCTTCCAGAACCGTAACCTTATTTAGAATGCAGTTGTAGGATTGTTCAATATCGAAAGGTTCTCCTTTGTTGTATTTGTAGATTCCACCAGCACCTCCAAACAGCATGTCATTGTCTTGATCAGGTAAAATAGAATGCACAATGTCTTTTGCTATGGGGCTAAAAAGACGATAGTTCCAGTTGTTGTTTTGATCTGCAAAACCATACTGAAATTGTCCGTTAGTGTAGGCAATTGCCCACAATTCCTGATCTTTCCAATTGTATGCACGGTGTACTAAGGCAAGAGAATCAAGGCCAGTAATTGAAGTGTTAAGTTGAAATTTTCCATTGTTGTGCTGGAAGATTCCTGAACTTGTACCGAAAAGAACTTCACCCTTCCATTTAAAAGTGTTTACCTCACCATCTCCTATTTCCGTTGAACTTCGATCAAATGAAGTGGATTCTCCAAAAATTGTTGAATCGTTGTTCCAGCTTAAACCAGCAAGAAGATAGGGTTCACTACCTCGGGTTCCCATCCAGATTCCATTTTTGTCCTCACAAAAATTACCAATTTCAGAGAGTACTTCCGGGCTTTCGTGGCCAACTACCCACTTTTCACCTTCCCACTTAATTGCCGTAAGTCCAGGGTCTGTTCCGATTAATACAGTGTTTTTGGGCTTAGTGGGTTGGTATAGTTTCCAGGGATAACATTCTACAATGGTTTTGAGTTGTCCGCTAGAAGTATATTCAGAAATGTCTTCATTGGTTGCTACCAAAAGTTTGGAGCCTGCATCGGATGAAAAGCTTAGAAGATCCCATGCCTGAATAGGTAGGGCTTCGGTAAATTTATTTGCACCATTTTTTAAGGAATAAACTCCGGAATGTGTAGCGGCGTATACCTGGTTTTCGTGTAATACCATTGACTCCACCATACCTTCCAGGCCAGATCGATTATCAAATACTTGAATAGGATAGGAGATGTCAACCTTGGAAATACCATTATTGAGTGCCAACCATAAAGACCCAAACCGATCAATAGAAACATCATGTACATATTCATCAATGAGTCCATTATCAATGTCCAAATGGTATTCAATTGTTTTCCAATTTTTAACCAGGTATAACCCGGAGTTTTCAGTTGAAACCCCTTGCAGTTGGTCATTAATTTTAAAATATCGGGCTAACTTTTTATTCTCGAATAGGAGATCAATTTCGGTTTCTATTTTAGTAACCTTACGCTCATAACCATAGGTGTCAATTTCAATAAAATAACTTCCATTATTTTCTGTCAATACATTAATTCCTCCTTTGACTTGCACCATGGAGATGGGCCGGTTATCCAGAAAATTTTGATAGCCCAAAATGGGCACCAATAGCTCATTTTCGAGTCTAAGTAATCCTCGGTCTTCAACGCTTGCATAAATCTGACCTTTTACACTAAATATTGAAATGATATTGTTCTCAGTATATGCATATTCAAACTCATCGTCATTAAGAATAAAAAGAAAATTCTTGGAGTGAAAAGCAATTTGATTTCCAACAGAGAGTAATCCATCTACCATTCCAAATTCAGCTATGGAATCAGGTAGGGAGGGTAGAATGGATTTGAAAATAAGTGAACCACCAGAATCTGTTTTGATTCTAAAAACGTTGTTCTCGCAACCCAAGTATATACTTGACCCTTTTTTTAATATGGATTTTGAATTAAACCCAACTTCTTCTTCTATGGTTTTCCACTGTCTTCCGTTATAAATCAAAAGCCCAAAATCGTTGGCAAAAAGCATTTCACCGGATTCCATTTGAGTTACTCCCCAATTTTGTGGACTTGCCACATAGTCACTGGGTTCATAGTTGGTTATTAGTGGAACTCCTGGTTTTTGGGAAACCCCTGCAAAAGCAAAACAGGAGATAAATAAAAGAAATGAAAAGTGTTTTAGCACGATCCAAATGTAAAAAACCCTCCTGACAAAAATCAGAAGGGTTCTTTAACTCAAATCATTTCAAAGGTTTGCTATTGGATAACAATTCGTTTGTAAATGGGTGGCGAGTTAACTCCTTCGGTTGACCTAATTCCAATAAAATATACTCCTGGATCGACATCAATTAGATCAAACCGAAAGCCTTCATTAGCTGATAGATTATCAGTATTAAAGGCAGCGATTCTTTCACCTGAAATGCTTGTTACCTGAACCTTAAATTTTCCACCAGTTAAGAACACCATATGAAGTTCACCATGGCTTGGATTTGGATAAACTATAACGCCTTTATTTGCTCCAATTGTCTCGAAAATTGAGGTTGAATCAACAGGCAGGGTAGTATCTTTAATTGCCGCTAATCCTGGAGGAGCAGCCCGGTTAGATCTCGATGAGTTGAAGTTTTTACTATTTGCCCTTGTAGCCAAACATCCCACCGGGTGATTAATCCCAACTGCATACGAAAGCGTAATATCTACCGGAGGATTAGCATCCTTGTACGTGGTTATACCAAAATTGACTGAATCTATTGTCTTCCACCCACTCGTATCCGTAAATCGATCGATATAAATCTTGCTATAATTAATGCCTTCATAATTGGTCCAGGTTAGATTGGCTTCCGTGGTATCACTTTTTTGAACAACCAAATGAATGGGTTGATGGTAAGGGCTTAAATTGGAATGGATTCCGCAGTCGTTTTCAACGGATAGTTTATACCTATAAGGCTTAAGAAGCGGGTCAGCAGTTGGGTCAACCCAAAATGAAATGGAATCGGGATGTACGTACCCCTGGCGAATGTATACCCCTGGAGCCCAACTTTCGCGATATACATTATATCCTTTTATTCCGGTGCTTTGAACCTTCTCAAAGGCACAGATGACTTTTTTGGAGCTATCGTCCACCGTTAGAACGCATATGTCGTTATCCATTGGAGGTGTTATGTTCAACTTATAGGTCATAACTGCCTTACATGTTCCGCCTGTTGCCGTTACCGAATATACTCCAGCTGCAACTCCGATAAGGTCTTCGTTACTTGAATTATCGGTCCATTTATAGGTGAGTGCTGAGCCAAAGTTTCCTGTTATATATATGGCTCCATCATTGGATTTACAGGTAACTGTTTTCGTTGAATCCAATGATAAAGTGGGTCCATTGGTATCGTTTACATCTGCAGAGGTAGAATCTTTACACCCTTTGCTGTCCGTTACAGTTATCAAATAGGCACCGGCACTTAAACCCGATATTTTTTTGGTACTTCCGCTGTTACTCCAGGCATAGGTATACCCAACGGCACCACCTGTTGCAGTTACTTCTGCGTCTCCATTTGACATCCCGCAAGCCGAAGTTTTCGAAACTGCCATTGATAGGCTTAATTTACTTGGTTCTGTAACTATAAAAATCTTTTCTGCAGAACAACCTGCAGAATCCATCACAATAACCCGATATCCACCTGCCTGAAGCCCGGTAATGTCTTCCGAGGTGTCTCCGGAAGACCAATTAATGGTATATGGTTTAGTGCCTCCGGTTAGTGTAACGTCAATGGATCCGTCCTCACTTGAATTACAAGTTAGGTTTGTGACCGAAGTACTCGCATCGAATTGAGGTGCACCATTATCATTAAGTGTAACGAAAGTGTCTGAACTACAGGTTGAGGTTGTATTGGTTACGGTTATGTAATATGTACCGCTGACCAACGAATCTGCTGTAGTTGATGTATCCCCGCTCGACCAGGAATAATCAAATGGTCCTGCTCCGTTCATTGATATGGTTACTGATCCATTGCCCTTACCACAAGTTGGATTGGTAGGTGTAATGTTGTCAAATGTCGGGTTTGCGCTGACGTTAATAGCCAATGTTGCTTTAGCTCCCGTACAGCTTCCATTACCAGGTGTTACTTCAAGGGTTGATCCACCGGTGTTTAATCCCTCTAATACAATCGTTCGGGTGCCTTGCCCACTCACAATGGTTTGAGGGTCGCCGGTAATGGTCCAGGTATAAGTTGTTGCTCCAGTAACAGCAGGTGTAGTGTATGTCCTTCTGCTTCCAAGACACAATTTATTACTTCCGTTAATCGTGGTTGCATTTCCAACCGGGCAGGAAGCCGTATTGTATTTTCCGAAAAAGGCATCCTTGTTCCCTGAATTGCTCAATTTTTTGGAACTTCCTTTGGGGTTAAATTCGGAGCTGTTATTTCCAAAATATCCTCCAAGGTACAAATCGTTTGACCCGGCCAGTTCCAATGAAAACCCCTGATCCGTTCCCGAGCCTGCATCACCGATTGCTATAGCATCAATTAAACTTGCATTAACATGGTTGTAGTTGGCAAGAAAAGCTTCTTCACTTGAACCCCCATTTAAGGTCTTACTTCCGGTACCCGGATCAAAGTCAACATTCGATCCTGTAAATATTCCTGTTACCCATACAGAAGAATTTTTGGCGTCAATTGACCTTGCCAGATCATCACCGCTTCCACCAATGTTGAAACCGCCAAGGGGAGTTCCGTTCGAGTCCAGCTTGGCAATCAGAATATCTTTAGCACCATTTGAACTTAAATTGTCGGTGCCTATTGAAAAACTATTTTGCATGGAACCTACAATCAGTATTTTGGAAGTATCCAGGGTTACAATACCGAAGGCTTCATCGTCATCTTCTCCACCAATAATTTTTCCCCAAACGGCCTGTAATTGATTGTTGTATTTGGCTACAAAAACATCCGGTTTTGAATTCGTTAAGTCGGGAACCAGTTTACTTGATCCAAATGAAATGGAATCCTCCGTGCTACCACAAATAACCAAACGTCCGTCGTCACCTATGGCAATACCGTATGCTTTTGCTCCAAGGTTGTCAGCTGCGGTTCTAATGATAATAACTTCCTCGTAAGCTCCTGAGGATGTGAACTTAGCCAAAAATGGCATTTCAGTTCCCTGGGTTAGATCTATGGCGGAATCTGTCGCATTATTATTAACCAGATTTCCATAACCAGAGCCAGCCACGTAAACATTTCTTGAGCCGTCAAGTACAAGGCTTCTGGCATCCCATTCACCTGTACTTTGCATAAAATTAGACCATTGTAGAATGCCACTTGAATTGTACTTGGCTACGTAAAAGTTTTTTGCTCCCTGATAGCCTGATTGAGTTCGAATGTAATTGGATGTCCCCTTGGGATTCATTTGCAGACTATCGGTAAATTCACCGACGACATACACATTGCCCGAACCATCAACTTCGACCGCGGCAACCTGACCACCCATATAATTGTCGAACAGAATACCCCACTGGGCTACACCGGAGCTATTATATTTTGTTAGAATTCCGTTTGCACTCCCACTCCCATTATTATTTAATATGTCGCTCCCAATAGTTACTGAACCAGTACCCATTTGACCAGCCGAGTACACGTTTCCGGAACCGTCAATAGCAATATCATTTATTTTGTCATCAGCAGATGTGCCTATTCCTTTAACCCAGGTTGCGGTTTGACTATAACCAAATAAAAATGCCAAAATAAAAACCAGGGAGATAGCTAAGTTCTTCATAACTAACAGTTTTAAAATGAAAATACCTTCAATTAAATTGAGCTATTCAAATATAAAGCACTTTAAACTTAACGACAATCCGTTAAACGTCGGATATCACTACGGTATATACCTTACATCCTGGTTGCTGGTTAGGATGGAAAAATGGGGTTTATTTTAGAGAGAATTCGGTAACGCCTATTTCATGGCCATCGGCATAAGCATATACAATGTACTTTCCTGAGGCCAATTCGTTTTGAACTACCCAATACATGCAAACATCAATTTCTACATTCTCGTATATGATTTCTTTTTTAACCGAGTACAGCCCACGTACACCGTCAAACTCAAACATGTTATCCTGATTGTCTTTTAAGGTAAGCACTTTGCCACTTGGACCTATGACCCGGAGATAAACCATTTTCTTACCTGATTTGGTTAATTCGTTCGCAGCAATGGTAAAGCAGCATTTTATTTTGTCCGCTCTACTTGCTTTCTCCGTTCGTTTATGAATGGTGTTTCCTTTGACCCGCTGCGCATAAGCTTCTATAAAAACGGAAGACATTCGTTCTCCGATCGCTACTTTTTTCGACAATTGATCTTTATCCGATTCAAGCTTGCTGGAGCGATCCCTTTCCTTACCAAGTTCGCCGCTTATTTTTTCATTCTCACTCATCAACTGTTGATTGGCCGTATTGAGTGAATCGATAGTAACAACAAAGCCCTTCATAATTTTTCTTAGGCTTTCTGTCTCTTTTTTCAATTTATAAATGGTCCAGTTGCCACTTTTTACCTTGGCAATTAGTTCTTCTACTTTGGCACGCTCTTCTCCTAATTGTTCCATAAGCGTATCGTTCGATGTTTCCAGGCTATCGTATTGGGCAAGCATGTCGTTAAGTTCAACTTCAAGTTTGTCCTTTTCCGCTGTAACCTCCACGTTAGTACCTGTCAATTGTTCTATGGCATCATTTTTTTGCATTAGTACAAAACCAAGAACTCCATTTATCACAATTGAAAGAGCGAGGAGTGCTATAATTAGCTTGTTTGAGTTGTTTTTATCTTGATTAAACTCGTTATATTCAGTATTTTCCATAGATTTATAGACTGCTTATTCGGGCAAAAATATTAAAGCCATTATTGAATTCAACGTGCTTAAAGAAATTATATCATTAATCTATCCACATGTTTGCTTAAGCTGCGCTGAACCTCTTCGCAAATACGATCAAAACATATGCCTTAAATGCAAAAGCCATTTACCCAAGACCAAATTTTCACAGCGGATTGAAAACCCGGTAGTTAAACTATTGTGGGGAAAAGCACATATTGAGCATGCCTCAAGCGCATTCTATTTTAAAAAGGGCAACCGAATTCAAAAGCTGATGCATCAATTAAAATATAAGGGCAAGAAAGAACTGGGAGAAGAATTAGGAGCTCTTATGGCCAGGGAATTGAAGTGTTCCACTATTTATAATAAGATAGATGCTATTATTCCATTACCCTTGCACAAATCCAAGTTAAGGTTAAGAGGATATAACCAATGTGATCCAATAGCGAAAGGATTGTCAGAACAATTGCGTGTTGATGTGCTAAATCATTCAGTAAAAAGGAAGCATGCAAATACTTCTCAAACCAATAAGGGCCACTATGAAAGGCATAAAAATGTTGAAAACATATTTGAAGTGTGCAACCCAAAAGAACTGAATGGGAGAAATATTTTACTAATTGATGATGTAATAACCACAGGGTCTACCATAGCTGCATGCGCAAGAGCCATTAATAAAATCTCTTCGGCGAAGGTTTATGTTTCGACGTTAGCAGCCGTAATTTAGTTGTAGTAAGGTGCAATTGAATACGATTTAGTTTAAATTCGTCAATTACTGCTTTTGTAGCATATGCTGAGAGATTTCGCGAAAACAAGCCCGGTTACTTTTTTTTCACTTCCCATTATAATCATCGGGCTATTGATTCTTAGTTACTTCCTGTATAGCACTTTGCTAACTCAGCAGATTGAAGCACGCTCGAAATACTTGGACCGACAAGTTGAAATTTCTATTGATAAAATTGATCAGTTGATCAGGGAGTTCAATAACGAAATTCCGTTTATAGCGGAAATTGACGATTTTGGACAGGTATTTGACTTGGAATCTGAAAATGCTAAAAAGCTCAGATATCGAATCCAGAATTTGAGTAAAAGGTATGGAGAGTTTGTTGATACGTTGTTTATTTATGATGAAAGTCAAATTTATTTTGTTGACGTTGATGAGCATGAAAATGCCGAAGAAGGCTATTTACCTTTGGCCAATAGTTCGTACCCGCTGCAGTTTTCTACCTCTCCGAAGATTGTACATTTAAAAGGTAATAAGTCACTGGCAATTATTCCAACCAGTTCTCCTGAAGACACTAACAAGGTTTATTTAGCAGCACTGATTAATGTATTTAATCTAATTAAGTCTGAGAGCAAGCATCAGTTTATTGGAGATCATGGATATAAAGTGGTCTTTAGTGAAAACATGGGATTTCGGATAGCGCATCAGGGAGAACAGGTTGATAGTGATTTTGGCTTAATAAGAAAACACCGACAACGGATTGTAAACGATTTATTGGAACATCAAAAGGGGGAGTTGATTCATTCGGGGTCAAACCGGGCTAATGTGTTCCTTACCATCTATCATCCCATTGAAATCTTTTCCGAACGATATGGCCTCATTTTTTCGGTTTCTGACAAGGACTTCATCGAACCGGTTAGAAGCAAATTGCAGATTATTTTCATTTCATTTTTTGCCATCATTACGCTGGTTATTGTAGTATTTGTTATCAACCTGAGGGATATATCCAGAAATACTGATGAGCTGGAAAAGAGTCGGGAAGGGTTAGCCAGAGCCTTAACTATACTTGAAGAGCAGCAGGAAACTTCGCGTGATGGATTAATTGTAGCTGACGAAGATTTTCGAATTATTTCGTTTAACAAACGGTTCGCTAACATGGTTGAATTTGACGAGAAATTAATCAAAGGGGCTGACTCTAGGTTATACCTTGATTCCGTATGTAAAATGCTGGAAGATCCGGCAATGGCCAATGAGTTAAAGGGTTTAATTCGAATGAATTCGGTCACTGAGGTACAGGAAGAAATTCACTTGAATAGCGGAAAGATTTACGACTTCTATTCTTCGGCTATAGTTGATGAAACGGGACACAATTTTGGACGAATATGGGCATTTAGAGATATTACGGATAGAAAGAATGAGATTGCAGAACTAAAACGTGCCAAAGAGCGAGCGCTGGAGGGAGCCAAGGAAAAGGAGAATTTCCTTTCTACCATGAGTCACGAAATAAGAACACCATTAAATTCAATTGTTGGGTTTGCCAATTTGTTGCTGGAAGAGAATCCGAGAGAAGAACAAAAGGAGCAACTGCTTCCACTCAAATATTCAGCAGATTCTCTGCTGAGCTTAATCAACGATATTCTAGACCTGACAAAAATTGAATCCGGTGGAATCCAATTTGAAAAAATCCCATTCCGATTAAATGAAAAACTGCAACGAGCTCACGAGGTATTTGCTCAAAGTGCAAAGGATAAAGGAATCACCATCAACTTAAAAGTAGACGATACCATTTCTAGTCATTTTCTGGGCGACTACAATCGATTGAATCAGATTATATATAACATATTAAGCAACGCTGTTAAGTTTACTTCAAAGGGTTCTGTTGAAATTGGCAGCAAACTGGAGAACTCGGATGGTAATAAAGAAACTGTTCTGATTTGGTTTAAGGATACCGGAATAGGAATCGAGGCAAGTAAACAGGAATTAATTTTCAAGAATTTCTCACAGGCTGATTCAAAAACAACTCGTGAATATGGTGGAACTGGTTTAGGATTGGCTATTACCAGAATGCTGGTAGAATTGCAGGGAGGTAAAATTTGGCTCGAAAGTGAAAAAGGAAAAGGATCGACCTTTTACATTCGGTTAACTTTTGAAACAACCGAAAAACCAATAGAAGTATTGAACGAAAATGCGGACTTGGCAAACTTGGATGGATTAAAAATTCTGCTGGTTGAAGATAATCCTATCAATCAGAAGGTAGCCCACAAGTTTTTGACCCGATGGGGAGCCGACGTTGTGGTTGTTGATTCCGGAGAGGATTCACTAAACATAGTTCGTGAAAAGAACGTTGATGCCGTTTTAATGGACCTTCAGATGCCGGAAATGGATGGTTATGAAACTTCCCGAACCATCCGGTCAATGGATGGGAGCTATTTCAAATCCCTTAAAATAATTGCCATGTCAGCCGATGCACTGGGAGATGTAAAGGAGAAAGTAAATCAGGCAGGAATGGATGGTTATATTTCAAAGCCCTTCGACCCGAATCAATTGCTATCCATTCTGGCCAATGTAAAAAAAGGTTAGAACCCCGTCAGGGTTACTAATTGTTGCTCAAAAAAGAATCCCACCCTTGCGCTGTGAGCGGAATAATGCTATTTCCCTTAGAAATCATGTTGTAACCCGATTCGCGGTCATTAATGTGGCCAATGATTGATATTCCTTCCATGACACGAACGGTTTCAAAATGAATTTGAGGAATGGTAAACAACAACTCATAATCTTCACCCCCGTTAAGAGCTGCAACGGTGCCATCAAGGCCTAAGTTTTCAGCACCTGAAACGGTTGCAGGATCAATGGGTAATTTGTCTTCGTAAATGGCAACGCCACAATTCGAATGACTGGCAATGTGCAGCAATTCAGAAGCCAACCCATCGGAAACATCAATCATTGAGGTAGGCAATACTTCAGCCTTTTCTAGCATTTCTACCACTGCCTTTCTAGCCTCTGGTTTCAATTGCCTTTCAAGTACATAGTCCATACCTTCTAAATCAGGCTGAATGTTTGAGTTCTCTTTGAAAATTTGCTTTTCTCTTTCCAACAACTGAAGCCCCACATATGCAGCACCTAAATCTCCACTTACGCAGATCAAGTCATTTTCATTGGCTCCGTTTCGGTATACTATTTTATCCTTTTCTACTTCTCCAATGGCAGTAATGGAAACACACAGCCCGCTTAATGATGAAGTTGTATCACCACCCACCAAGTCAACTTTGTATAATTCACATGCCAGCTTAACGCCTGCATAGAACTCATCTAGCGCTTCGACTGAAAACCGATTGCTTATAGCCAAGGAAACTGTGATTTGTTTCGGATGTCCATTCATGGCGTAGATGTCAGAAAAATTAACGACCACAGCTTTGTAGCCTAGATGTTTCATGGGGGCATACATCAAATCGAAGTGTACTCCCTCTATTAACATGTCTGTGCTTACCAGGGTGTACTTGTCACCAGAATCAATTACCGCCGCATCGTCACCAACCCCTTTAACGGTTGAGGAATTTACATTTTCCAAGCCTTTGGTTAAATGATCGATTAATCCAAATTCTCCAAGCTCTTCCAGCTCTGTTCTATCTTCTGACCCTGCCAACATGGTGTTCAATTTTGCTGCAAAAGTAGGTTTATTGTTAGCAACCGCTATTTAAAGATTTGAAATACGATGAAAGCAAGCACATAGGCCGTTCCACTCGCAACTACCAATTGAATTATTGGCCATTTCCATCCCTGGGTTTCTTTATTCATTACCGCAACCGTTCCCAGGCATTGCATCGCTAAAGCATAGAAAACCAGTAAGCTTAGAATAACGGCCAATGAATATTTCGGGTCACCATTTTCATCCCGGTCGTTTCTCATCTGTTGCACAATGGAGCTTGTATCTTCTCCATCTTCCTCCAATGCATAAATGGTAGCCATTGTCCCCACAAAAACTTCGCGTGCTGCGAAGGAGGTAATTAAGGAAATACCAATTTTCCAATCATAACCCAATGGTTTAATGGCTGGTTCAATGCCCTTACCAAGTTGACCAATAAGGCTATTTTCCAATTTTAGTTTGGCAACTTCATTGGGGCTTAAATTCTGAACTAACGTCGGGTCGTTGTTCTCAATTCTTTCAAATGTTTCGTTGAATCCAATGTTGGCCATAAAGTATAAAACCAATGAAACGAGCAAAATCACTTTACCGGCCTGCAGGACAAAGGATTTACTTTTTTCGTACATGGTTAGCGTAATGGTTTTAAAAGAAGGAATCTTGTAATTGGGTAATTCCATTAACAATAAGGACCGCCCCTTTCCTGCCAATATTTTGTTAGAAATAAGAGCAATAAAAAAGGACATGAAAGCCCCAAAAAAGTACATTGCAAAAAGTACCAGCCCCTGAACATTAAGAAACCCCAGCTTCGCTTCGGAGGAAACCATCAGGGCTATTAATGTGGTGTAAACAGGAATTCTCGCCGAGCAGGTCATAAAGGGGATGACCAACATGGTAATAAGCCGCTCGCGTGGATGTTTAATGGTTCGTGTTGACATAATAGCCGGTATGGCGCAGGCATATCCTGAAATTAAAGGCACTACGCTTTTACCCGAAAGCCCAAATGGTTTTACCAGCCGATCCATCAAATAGACGACCCGGCTCATATAACCCGATTCTTCAAAAAGGGCGATGAATAAAAAGAGGAAGGCAATTTGCGGAACAAAAACAACTACCCCGGCAAGTCCCGGGATAATTCCATCAGTAATTGAATTGGTGATAAAGTTGGAGGGAAGTATGTTTTGAAGTTGGGTTGACAAGGCACCAAATCCATACTCAATAAGGTCCATGGGATAGGCTGACCAGGAGAAAATCGCCTGAAAAATAATCAGTAGAAAAGCAGAAAACAGAACGTATCCCCACAATGGATGCATAAGGAGGGAGTCGAGTTTTGCTGATCGGTTGAAACTTGGATTAGCACCTTTTGTTTCAATCGCATTTTCACTAGAAGGAAAGATAGCATCGATCCATTCCAGTTTTTTTCTTAGGTCTTGCGTAATGCTCTGAACTGTCTGCTTCCCTGATTCTTCCAGTGCTTTTTTGATCCATTGATCATAAGGTAGGTTTTGTATTGATGTTTTAATTTCTGGTTGTGCCCATGCTTGTTGATCTACTATGGTACTTTTTAAGTCGTCGATTCCTTTTCCGCTATTGGCATTTACCTTAACAAAGGAAAGGTTATAATGAGTTGTCAGGTTTTTATGCCAGTTATCGATTTCCTCGGGTTTGCTCTTTCTTCTGTAATTAAGTATTCCAACCAGGGGAATCCCAAATTCAGCGATTTGGGATAAAAGCAGCAGATTTTTATGAGGAGTTTTGATATCAATTACGCAAAGCACCAACGTGGAGGGTTTATTAACAGCAGCAAGAAGAGCCTGTACAGCAATTTTTTCATCCTCGCTTCCGGGATACAGGCTATAAATACCAGGAAGGTCCGTTACGCTGATTTCCTCGTCGTTCTGCTTGAAATAACCTTCACGCTTTTCAACCGTTATCCCAGGGTAGTTTCCTACTTTTTGATTGAGCCCGGTAAGCTGATTAAACAGTGATGTTTTACCACAATTGGGATTGCCTACTAAAAGTGCGTCCATCAATTGAGCTTAGAAACAGAAATAAGCCTGGCGTCCTCTTTGCGCAGAATAACTTGTGATTTATGGTTTCCAATGGTATATGGTCCATTGAATGGAGCACGTCGAATTAGTTGGATTTTGGAACCAATAGAGAAACCCATTTCCAGTAGTTTAACCTGAAGCGTTGTATCCGATACATCTTCCAGACAAAGCTCAATTTTTATAGGTGCTTGCTCCAAAAACATGGGTGTGCAAAGTTTATGTTATTCTGGCATTAGGCAATACCTAGAAATAGGTAAGATTATCCAATATCCAATATCCAATATCGAAAGTTTACTTATGAACGAAACCCTTTACGGGAATTTGTGCAACCCATTGGTGTAAAAACACCATAGGTTTGAATATGAAGTGGCGTAATTTGTCTTTCAAATAAAACAACGGCATTATGAAGTACTCTAAATTTTTGTTGTGTAAACTAATAGCCATAGGACTATTATTCATGGGAAATGTTGCAAATGCTCAATGGAGAAACATCTCTACGCAAGAGGGATTGCGAGTAAACGAGATCACTTTTCCAAGCCGCGATGTAGCCTATAGTTACATGGATCGCGGATCGGGACAACAATTGCTTTATAAAAGTACAGACGCTGGATTAAGCTGGACAAAAATATCATCGGACACAATTGTCTTCAAAAATTCTAACCTGCACAATTTGTCTTTTGTAAATGAAGACATTGGCTTTATTGCCTTTGCAAAATTTTCACCTCGTAGATCCACCTACTTGTATAAAACGAAAGATGGTGGAAATTCTTGGGATAGCATTGGCCCGGGAGCAACACAAAATGGATCGGGGGTTGCCCGGGTCAATTTCCCAAGCGAACAGGTTGGCTATTATGCAACTGCAAACAAAGTCTTTAGCACAAAGAACGGGGGGAGTTCCTGGAAAACTAAAACGCTTGCCGGGTTTAGTTATGGAGGAGTAAAGGATATGGATTTTTACGATAATGATTATGGAATTGTAGGAGCATGGGATGGCTCTTTTGCCTATAAAGGAGCCATCTATACTACTTCTAATGGAGGTAACACATGGGACTCACTTGTTTTTGATTCATCAAATACTTCCATTGGAAAAGTGCAACAGGTGAGCAACAACCTGGCGATAGCCATGGAAGAGAACAACTGGTTTTATGGTCAGCGGATTTATAAGACCTTCAATCAGGGGGCGTCCTGGGATACGGTTACACTTTCATTTCTAAAGGATAGCTCCGATAATGCCTCCGACTTTTATTTTAGAGACCCAAAAATTGGTTACCTGGCCACAACCAAAGGTTATATATATATGACTATTGACGGGGGTAAAACCTGGTCTATCAGTCATAAAGAGAAATTTGGCCTGACCTTGTTGGAGTCCAATGGTACTACCATGTATTCTGCAGGAACAGTTAATGTTTTTGTTGTGGAGGATAAGGACCTTTCCATTGGCAGACCTGTTGAAGATATCAGGATAATGGCCTATCCCAACCCGGTTTCCCGAAGTGGTCAGGTTTACTTTACCGGGAATATTCACGGTGAAGTTTTCCTAACATCCTATACGGGTAAATTACTTTGCAAGGGCTCATTGCAAAGAGGCGAAGCAATTAATTTGGATGCAATGAATCTGTCAGCAGGGCTGTATTTTTTGACCATTTCTGGTGAGCAAGTTCAAACCGTTAAACTAGTTGTTGATTAAAGATTTGGTGCAATAGCCCATCTAAGTTATAGCTGAATACTGCATAGAATAAAATCGACATCAAAATTTGATCGGTTTGTCGTCCAGGCTTATCTTATTTTTTTTGTCCCAATAGTCCCGAATTCCCTGCTCGCCTTTGTGTTCCGACCATTTGGTTAATGTATCTCTCTGGCCTTCGTATTCATACAAGGGAACTGCAAACCCGCAAGACGTCTGGATAAGATCTATTTTCAATTCAAAAAATTGCCTTGTTCCAAGCATTTTTGGGAATTTTGAAATACAGTCATCCCACCGGTTATCACCAGGTAGAATAAAAGAGGCCTCCCCATAAAGTCTCAAAATATTAGGTGCACCTTCAAATGCGCAAAACATAATGGTCATTCTACCATTTTCTGCAACATGGGCCTGGGTTTCGTTCCCACTGCCGGTTAAGTTCATCCAGAGCACGGTGGTTTCATCAACTATTCTAAACGAGTCCATGCCCTTTGGAGATAGGTTAATGCGCCCTGAATCGGGTGTGGTTGCTACAAAGAACATTTTTTGATCTTCAATAAAGGTCCTGTGCCTTTTTTCGAGTGATTTTGTTTTCGCCATAATTAGGAATCGAAGGTATTGAATATTGGTTAGTGAACAAGGAAGTAGGTGGCTGAGGGTTGGTATAAAATCCATCATTTTTAGCTTATAATAATGATGTTTAATTTTTCATTATCGCCTGTTAATAGACTGAAATTCAGAGTATTTGTCACACTCATACATTGGAAGCAGGGATTCACAAAAATGGAGATTAATCAGTGAGTAAATTTTGGTTTAATGTCAAAAAATAATAGTAAATTCCTTGCTTCAACTGTACTAAATGCTTCGAACTCTATTCTTTTGGACTTTGCTGCTAAGCTTTAGCTATGCTGGTCATACACAACAAGTTGACTGGTTGAAAGCAGGTGGAGGAATCAGTTATGACGGTGGTTTGGGAATTACCGTAGATGAAGCAGGGAACTCTTATTCAACTGGTGGAATTTACATTAGTTACGATTACCCAAAATGGGGAAATGATACCATTTGGCCCTGGTCCAGACGTCTACTTGAAGGCTACATTGTTAAACATGATTATTCAGGAAATAACCTTTGGACAGTATCCTTTGGCGGCACAGGTAATGACATAGGATCCGACATTGAAATGTTGTCTGATTCGACATTTATCTTAGTTGGTTCTTATACAAGTATCGATGCTAAGTTTGATACAATAAATGCGCCGGCACCAAATAATGAAGGTGTTATTTTTATTGCCAAGTATGATACTTCAGGCCATATTTATTGGTTAAGAACCGCACAAGTGTACAAAGGAGTAAATACTGCTCCGGTGAATAATAGAAACAGGCCTAAAGTTTCAGTCAGTGCTAATGGTGATATTGTACTGAGTGTTTCCTATAAAACTTCTATAAAATTTGGCTCCACAACACTTACAGGCGGTTCAAGCTATCATTCTGCTTTCGCATCCTATGATAAAGACGGCAACCTCAAATGGGCTAAATCTCTAATTTCCAAGAGCATTGATCGTACATTCAATGTGACGAGTGACGCAAGCGGAAACTTTTATACCAGTGGAAATTTCTTTGATACTCTCAAGTTGGGGAATGTGACACTTACGACTGGAGGAACTACTACATCTAGAATATTTGTTGCGAAGTTTGATACAGCAGGAAATGCGGTATGGGCAAAAAAGCATGGAACCAATAACTTCGATGAGGCTTTTGGAATCGCCGTGGATAAATTTAACCACCTTTTTGTTTCGGGTCGTTTCAACTATACTGTCAAATTCGGCACCATAAACCTAAGCACTAATACTTATAGCGGCAACAGCTGGGACAATTATGTGGTTATGTTCGATACCAGTGGTACCGCGAAATGGGCAAAGGCCTTTGGTGGGTTAGGTACACCTTCAACCTCTAATTACAATGACCGATGTTTTATAGTAGGGGTTGACAACCAAGGAAATGCTGGTTTAAGTGGGATGTTTGGAGCTAGTTTAGGTAAATTTGGAAAGGATACAGTTTTAGGTGCGAATGCGGCACCTAACATATTTATTTCGTTAGTCGATTCGAGTGGTAACTTTAAGTGGACTGTTACCGGTACCAGCCAAACATTTTTACAAAATTTAGCCGAGGATATAGCAATTGATACTTCCAATAATGTTTACGTGACGGCAGCTGCATCACCACCATTTGTTTTTAGCGGAAAGCTACATGCTTTTGGGGCAGGTAATACCGATGCTTTCATTGTAAAAATTACCGATTGTAGTGATGCGGATACGGCGGAGATATATTCGGGAGTGACTCAGGTTTGTGTTGGCGATTCCGTTAAGTTATGGTCGAATAACGACCCGAATTTAAAGTACCAGTGGCTAGGAAATGGTGGGCCATTATTTCTTCAGACGGATAGTGTTTACAATGCAAAGTTAAAGGCTGAGTATTCAGTTTTAGTGTCTGATGAAGGCTGTTTGGATACTTCACAATCTATAAAAGTTACTATTAATCCACTGCCAACTGTTTCTATATCCTCTTTTCCGTCGATATGCCTTGGTCAATCTAATGTTACTTTAAATCAAGGTATTCCCAAAGGTGGAATCTACAAGGGGAAGGGAATTACTTCGGATAGTATTTTTAATCCCAATTTTGCTGGCCTAGGAACCCATTCAATAACCTATGTCTATTCCGATTCAATAGGATGTACCGATTCGGCAACAAAGAGTTTAGGGGTAGGGGGTACCACTGCATATTTTGCGGCTCTATCAGCTGTATGTGAAAATGCACCAAGTTATAAGCTAACCGGAGGTTTCCCTTTAGGTGGTCGTTATGTTGGTCCTGGAATGATCAACGACTCCATATTTGATCCGGGTGTAGCAGGTTCCGGAGCACACAATATCCATTATGTTTATACAGATTTTGGCTGCAGCGATACTGCTACTCAAACCATACAGGTAGACTCTACACCTGGCTCATCCCTTTCTGGTGTACCAGTCCAATGCGTAAGTACCTTTTCGGTGAGTTTATTGCCCTACGGAAGCCCAAGTGGAGGAGTGTATTTTGGTTCAGCAGTAATAGGTTCCAATTTTTATCCCTCAATTTCCGGGACTGGGACTTTTGCTGTGGGCTACACCAATAATAATGGACAATGTCCCGATACAGCCTATACAACTGTTATGGTTGGTGCGCCTACCAGTTCCCTCGATACCTTCCCCAATGTATGTTTCAATGATTCCAGTTTTACTTTATCCGGTGGCCTACCGGTAGGAGGCACCTACTATATTAATAATACCGGTTTCACCGTTTTTAATCCGGCTTTTCATGGTGTCGGCAATCATGAGGTAAAATATGTTATTAGTAGCTGTGGTGCAGATACATCAACAAAGTATATCCAGGTTGATAGCATACCCAATGTTATCCTGAGTTCATTGTCACCCATATGTGCAGGAGCGCCCGGCTTTTCTTTAGGAGGTGGAAGTCCAAGCGGAGGAGTGTTCTCGGGGACGGGGGTAAGTTTAGGTGGCTTTAGTCCTTCAACTGCAGGTGCGGGAACCCATACCATTACATATACCTATTCTGATGCTAATTCATGTTCTAATAAAGCCGTTCAGCCTCAACTGGTTCATGCACAACCAACCGTAAGTCTGGCTGCCATTGCCCATGTTTGTATCGACAATGGCTTAGTTGCTTTGTCCGGGGGGGCTCCCACACCTGGGACCTATTCAGGAAATGGGGTGGTAGGTTCCAATTTCAACCCTGCGTCTACAGGAATAGGAACCCATACCATTACGTACAAGCATAGCGATTCCAACGGGTGCACTGACAGTTCTACTAATACCATCCAGGTTTTTGGCTTACCTACCGTTAATCTCTCAAACCAGAATGATGTATGTATTGATCAGGTAAAATTTACTCTGAGTGGAGGGAGCCCTTCAGGAGGAACTTTTTCCGGGAGTGGTGTAAGTGCAGGTATGTTCGACCCGGCGATAGCTGGTATAGGAACCCACGCGATTACCTATAAATTCACTGATTCGAAAGGTTGTTCAGATACCTCAGTTAAATCCATCACTGTAAATCCATTGCCTACAGTATCATTTGGAACTCTGACACCTGTTTGTGAAAACGCCCAAGATTTCTCTTTAAACACTGGTAGCCCAAGTGGAGGAATATATACCGGATTTGGAGTGTTTTCAGGTGATTTTAGTCCTTCGTCAGCTAAATCAGGGACCCATTTGCTCAGCTACATTTTTACCGATACAAATAATTGTACCAATTCAGATACGTCTTCGCAAGTGGTCTATGGGCAGCCAACCGTATCATTTACAAGTTTAGGAGCAATTTGTATTGACAATGGAATTTTGACCCTTTCCGGAGGTAGCCCAATTTCGGGGACCTATTCTGGAAAAGGTGTGAGTGGTGTAAACTTTAATCCAGTGGTAGCTGGTATAGGGACACATTCAATAAAATATTCATATACCGACAGCAATAATTGTCAGGACAGTGCTTCCAAATGGATAACTGTAAATCCATTGCCGACTGTTTCGTTTGGCCCTTTAAATCCTGTATGTTCTAACCTGGATTCCCTTGTTCTTAGCGGTGGGTCTCCCGGTTCTGGTATATACTCGGGAACTGGTGTTAGCTCAGGTAGTTTTAAGCCCAATATAGCTGGAGTAGGCACGCACACAATAAGCTATTCCTTTACCGACTCTAACAATTGTTCTAACTCCGATACTTCAATTCAGGTTGTTAATTTGGCACCCAGTGTATCCATGGCATCTTTGTCAAGTGTTTGTGCCGGTTCTCAAAGCTTTGCTATTGCGGGAGGAAGTCCGGGTGGAGGTACCTATAGCGGTACTGGGGTTTCGTCCAATGTATTTTCACCCTCCATCGCGGGGTCCGGCTTTCATTGGGTTACCTACACCCTTATTGATACCAATTCATGCTCCGATACAGCCAGTTCAATAATTCAGGTATATGCCCAGCCTATGGTCACACTTTCGAGCATGGCAGGTGTTTGTATAAATACTCCTTCGTTTAATCTAGCCGGTGGTTCGCCTTCTGGTGGTTCTTACCGGTTAAATGGCGCTACAACTACTTCTGTTAACCCTGGTTCTCTAGGAATTGGGACACACACCATTTCCTATGTGTACACCGACTTGAATGCGTGTACCGACAGTGCTACCCAAAACCTAACGGTTGATTCTACACCAACAGTTGTTTTCAGTAGATTGGCAAACCTATGTTTCGGAGCACCAGTCTTTACATTAAAAGCTGCAACACCAGTCGGTGGAAAATATTCTGGAACGGGGGTGATTAACGATACGATTTTTAGTTCCCAACTCGCCGGCCCCGGCTCGTATTCCATTAAGTACGTCTATGAGAATAGTAAAGGATGTAAAGACTCTGCTAGCCAATCCATACTTGTAGATACCCTGCCTCAAATTACCTTCTCTTTAAATGATAGCATTTGTGCCAATGCTGATTCGCTATTATTAACTACCCAACCATCTGGAGGACAGTTTTCAGGTAGCGGTGTATCGGGGAATTACTTTAATCCCGGAATAGTTTCATCCGGATATCAATCCATTAGCTATTCTATGGTTGGAGGAAATGGGTGCACAAATAATGTTACCGATTCCATTCGTGTCGACTCAGTAACCAGTTTAAGTTTTTCATTATTTGATTCAATTTGTGCAAATGCGAGTCCGGTGATGTTGGCTGGGGGCCTTCCGTTAGGAGGTAATTACAGTGGTACACAAGTGTTATCGGGTATTTATACTCCTACATTATTAGGGAATGCTACTGATACAGTAAAATATACCTTCACCAATGCCTTTGGTTGTTCCGATTCTGTTGCTGAATCGGTAAGAGTTGACAGTGTTGCTGTTGTTGCTTTCTCCAGTATTTCTCCGATGTGTGAAAACGAAAGCATGGTACTTTCCGGAGGCGCTCCTTTGGGTGGAAATTATTCTGGGAAAAATGTTTCAGGTGGAATCTTTAGTCCGGCTGATACAGGTCTCTATCGCCTGCAATATAAGTTTAGCAATTCTTTTGGCTGCTCTGACTCATCTTTCTCGTTGGTTAGGGTAAATGAACTACCACAGGTTAACCTAACTACGTTGGGATCGGTTTGCTTAAATACTCCATATTTTAAGTTGAACAATGGTACTCCAACAGGAGGGAAGTATAAGGGGCGAGGTGTTTTGAACGATTCTTTATATAATCCGGTTTTAGTTGGTGTAGGAAATGATACCCTGAAATACGTTTTTGTAGATTCCAATGGTTGTAGCGATTCCAACTCCATAGTTGTAACTATTGATTCGGTACCCATTGTTTCCCTTGATTCTTTACCAATTCAATGCATAGAAGCTGCATCTTATCGCCTTTCACAAGGTCAGCCCTCCGGTGGGGTTTATTATGGTGTTGGAGTTGTTAGCAACGAGTTTCACGCTAAAACTGCAGGTTATGGGAATTTCAAATTGAAGTATGTATATACAAATTCAAGAATGTGTTCTGACAGTGCATTTAGAAATGTAGTTGTAGATTCAATTTTGAAAATAACATCACTAATACAACCCGATGTTTGTGAAGGTCAGGATTCAGTGAAGTTGAAAGGTGGAATTCCCTCCGGTGGAAAATATTTTGGTGCCGGTGTATTTGAAGATACCCTCTTTTCAGCCACTCAGTTAAAGCTAGGAAGTACCACACTTCACTACACATTAGCCAGTGAATGTGGTATGGACACCTCCTCCGTGGTTTTTAGAATAAATGGTAATCCGGTGATAACACTTGACTCCTTACCACCATTTTGTATTTCTAACGAAACATCCATTGAATTATCTAATGGCTTGCCAAAAGGCGGCACTTATTTGGTAAATGGCAAGGCCGTTACGCAAGTTGATGTTTTACCCAATAAGACCAAATACTATTTTGAATATCAATACACAGACTCTAATTTGTGTCAGTCTTCAAAAACCCAATTCATCAATGTGTTTACCAAACCTATCCCAACAATTGGTGGAGATACTTCATTTTGTCAGGGTGATTCATTGAAGCTTTTTGCCAATCGAGGAATGAAATTCTACATCTGGAATAAGGATACTACAGGAATGAATTTCAGCTTACCTTTTTATTCTGTACCGTTGGGAACCTCTTCTGTAACACTAAAGGTGGTTGACGTAAATGGCTGTTCCAATGAGTCGAATTATGAAATTACAACCAAAAATTGCGGTTTGGAGTTTAGTTTATATCCAAACCCAAACAATGGCCAGTTCACCTTACGTTTTGAAGGTGTAGAGGAAGAAAAAATTCAGGTGACAATTTATGATTCTAGGGGAAGAACTATAGTTGAACACTCGGCATTAACCCGGATGGGTTACAACGCAATGGTATTTAACATGAAAAAAGTGTTTTCAGGCGTCTATGTTTTAAAAATAGAAATTGGGGAGCAGGTCTATTTTGAGAGAATTACTATTCAACGATAGTAACTTTAGATCATTTATTGTTTTCCATCTTATTTCGAAACCGTTTAACAAGACGGAAATGAATTATCCCGGCAACGGAAAATGCTATTATTAACTCCCAAACCGAAATCGAACCAGTCGAGTAAAAAAGATAAGAGCTATACACTGCCAGGGGAATATACAATAGCAAGCTGGTAATTACTCCTGGAGAGTATTTGTCAACCACTGTAAGAGTGACATGATACCAGGCATTGTGGAAGGCCCCCCATAATACCAATGAAGGGGAAGAACAGGAACATACCGCTCCATTTGCTTCCAACCAATGCCATCAACGTTACCGGAATCCAGCCCAACACATTAACCTTGGCTGATGTCTTCCAGTCCAATGGGAAATCTACGTCATTCGACTTCCAGAAGTGAAGGTTGAACCACTCCTTAAATCCACCGGGAAAAACATACTCGTCAAATTGATGGATCATCAGTATGGGCAAGTGAATCCAACACACCCAGTCGTTGTTTCTAAAAAACCAACCTTGTTTCAGGTAGAAGAGTAGGCACACCAGCATTGATGCAGGAAGAATAAGCTTTGGCCAATTTTTGTATTTTGCTTCCACTTCTCAAATTTAAAGTTTAGTTCAGTAGTTTGTTGATGTCGAAGTTATCGAATAATGAACCATCCAGTTCAAAATTCCTTGTTCGTCATTCAATATTCATATACCTACAATTAGGTATTTTATTTGTGCTAAAAGTTTTTATTTAGAACTATTCTAAATAACTTTGCAAACGCTTATCTAAAGCTGATTGGTAATAGAATTGTGCGTATGATTAAAGTATCAGAAGAAGCAAAAACAGAAGTATCCCGGTTGATGGCAGAGGATAAAATTCCTGCTGGTTCCATAATTCGGGTTGGTGTAGAAGGAGGCGGTTGTTCCGGATTGACTTATAAAATGGATTTTGCGGAAGCTGCAGAAGCGGACGATAAAATCTTTGAAGATCAGGGAATTAAAATCGCAGTAGATAAAAAAAGCTTTTTGTATTTGGCAGGAACTACCCTGGAATACAGTGGTGGATTAAATGGAAAAGGCTTTGAATTTAACAACCCCAATGCCTCACGAACCTGTGGTTGCGGAGAGAGTTTCTCTATTTAATTTCGTGCCATGGCTGATAAACTCGCACAGCAAGATGCCGCTCTTGATGAGCAAATAAACTCGGACTACAAATACGGTTTTACCACCGATATTGAATCTGATTTAGCCCCCAAAGGGTTAAATGCAGATATCATTAAATACATTTCGGCTAAGAAAAATGAACCTCAATGGTTATTGGAATTTAGACTGGCTGCCCTAGAGAAGTTTGAATCGCTTCAGGAACCTGAATGGGCCCATGTCAATTATCCCAAAATAGACCTTCAGGAATTGCATTTTTATGCAGCCCCAAAGCCCAAAAAGAAACTAAATAGCCTCGATGAGGTTGATCCGGAATTGCTGGACACATTTAATAAACTGGGAATATCATTGGAAGAACAAAAGCGACTTTCGGGTGTTGCCGTAGACGTGGTTATGGATTCAGTATCGGTAGCCACTACCTTTAAGGAAACACTGGCAGAAAAGGGAATTATATTTTGTTCGTTTTCGGAAGCGGTTAAAAACCATCCGGATCTGGTAAGAAAATACATGGGAACGGTTGTTCCTGTTAATGACAATTATTACGCTACATTGAATTCGGCAGTATTTACTGACGGATCGTTTTGCTATATCCCAAAGGGGGTTCGTTGCCCCATGGAATTGTCCACTTATTTTAGGATTAATGAAGCCAATACGGGCCAGTTTGAAAGGACATTAATTATTGCTGATGAGGGTAGCTATGTAAGCTATTTGGAGGGCTGTACGGCACCCATGCGCGACGAAAATCAATTGCACGCTGCTATCGTCGAAATTGTTGCGCACAAAGATGCTGAAGTAAAATACAGTACGGTTCAAAACTGGTATCCTGGTGATAAAAACGGAGTAGGGGGGATTTACAATTTTGTAACTAAACGAGGTTTGTGCGAAGGAAGTAATTCCAAAATCTCCTGGACTCAGGTAGAAACTGGCTCTGCGGTTACCTGGAAATACCCAAGTTGTGTGCTAAAAGGAGACCATTCAGTGGGTGAGTTTTACAGTGTAGCCGTAACCAATAATTTTCAGCAGGCCGATACAGGAACCAAAATGGTACACATTGGAAAAAACACCAAGTCAACCATTATATCTAAGGGAATTTCGGCGGGTAAAAGCAATAACTCCTACCGTGGATTGGTGAAG
Organism: Crocinitomicaceae bacterium; assembly: GCA_002713215.1. Lineage (GTDB taxonomy): Bacteria > Bacteroidota > Bacteroidia > Flavobacteriales_G > Salibacteraceae > UBA2108. The sequence continues at coordinate 7,161 of PAVO01000043.1, read as the reverse complement.
ATCAATAAAAGTGCGCATAATGCGAGAAATTTTTCGCAGTGCGATTCATTGCTCTTGGGAGATACCTGCGGTGCACATACTTTTCCCTACATAGAAACTCAAAACAAAAGCGCCAAAGTGGAGCATGAAGCTACCACTTCTAAAATTGGCGAGGATCAAATATTTTATTGTAACCAACGAGGGATAGATACGGAGAAGGCCATAGGTTTAATTGTCAACGGTTATTGCAAGGACGTACTGAATCAATTGCCAATGGAATTTGCGGTGGAGGCGCAAAAGCTTTTGGATATTTCGTTGGAAGGAAGCGTAGGATAAAAAATCAAACAATGGAAATCAAAACAGGAACGAAGGTAGATCATGAAAGATATGGAGAAGGGGTAATCACCTCTAGTTCGGTTTCAGGGTTTACAGTAATCTTTAAGCGAGCCGGTGAAATGACTTTTTCCAGGCTGACAGACGATTTTGAAGTTTTGGAAGAAGGAGATGGTGAAGCCCCTCAGGCAGATGGTAAGTCAGTTACTGAAGTTGCAAGCCTTCTTAAGAACATACTGGAAGAATTTAATGGGCTGCAAGAGGTTGTAGATCTTGGTGACAAATGGGAAGGAGGAATTATGGTTCTAAATCCGGGAAACCCGGATTTGCAATCCAAGGAAATTCCTATTCAGCAGTTTTTTCACAAAATTGTAATGGTTCGGGATCGGTTAAGGGTATTGGAACAAAACATAAACAGTCATTCCAAATTAACAGACGAGGAGAAGGTTCACCTTCAGCAATACATTACGAGAAGCTATGGAAGTTTAACTACTTTCAATGTTTTATTTAAAAACAAAGAAGATCAGTTTTCAAGCAAATGAGAGTTATAACGCGAAGAACCGCAAAGAAGACGCAAAGAAAAACCTCTGCGTACCTCTGCGAATACTTTGCGTATCTCTGCGAAACAACAAAATATGCTATCAATTAGGAATTTAAAAGCAAGTATAGAAGGGAAGAATATCCTTAATGGATTAGACCTTGAGGTGAAAGCTGGAGAAGTTCATGCCATTATGGGGCCGAACGGTTCCGGAAAAAGTACACTGGCTTCAGTTATTGCCGGGAGGTCTGAGTACGAAATTGAAGGTGGAGAAATAACCTTTAACGGGAAAGATATTATGGAATTGGAACCGGAGGAAAGGGCCGCCGAAGGAATGTTTTTGGCATTCCAATACCCCATTGAAATTCCTGGGGTAAGTAACATTAACTTCCTCAAGACCGCGATTAATGAAATTCGGGATTACAAAGGGTTGGGTAAAATGTCGGCCAAGGAATTTCTGGGCAGGGTTAAGGAAAAGAAGGAAATGGTTGAGCTAAAAGAAAACCTGGCCAATAGATCTGTTAATGTTGGGTTTTCCGGAGGTGAAAAGAAAAGAAACGAAATCTTTCAAATGGCTATGTTAGAGCCAAAACTTGCCATACTGGATGAAACAGATTCAGGGTTGGATATCGATGCACTTCGAATTGTTGCCAATGGTGTTAATCGATTAAAAACCAAGGACAATGCAACCATTGTAATTACACATTACCAAAGGTTATTGGATTACATAGTTCCCGACTTTGTGCACGTACTTTACAAGGGGAAAATTGTAAAAACAGGAGGCAAAGACCTGGCATTGGAGTTAGAGGAAAAGGGATACGACTGGTTAACTAAACCGGAAAAAGAAACAGCCTAATGTCGCAGACTTTGACAGCGGATAAGAAAGAATTGTTCTTAGAATCATTTCGGGTTTCCGAAGGGATTTCCGGAGTAAGTAAGGCAGCAGAGTTGGCTTTGGAAAATTTGGATTTCCCCACTACTCGTGATGAATACTGGAAATATACCCGTCTTACTAAAATTCTCAATGGTAGATTCTCGGTTGAACCGTTTGAGGGAAGCGAGGAAGTAGTTTCTATTAATGAACGTGCGCTTCACATTGAGTGTATCAATGGTTATTTCCAGTCACCTGTTGGAGAAATACAAGAGGGCATTGAAATAACATCGGTGGAAGAGGTTGAAGAAGCTTTGGTCGATTATCAAAACGAATTTTTCAGTGCGCTTAATACGGCCTATTTTACTTCTGGAATAAAAATCAAGATAAAGGCTGGTGTTGAAATTGACAAGTCAATCCAGGTTAATTTTCTTTCCGTCAATAACAACATTCAGGTGCAGCCACGGATTGAAATTGAATTGGAGCCAAATGCCTCCGCTAATTTTATTTTTAACTGGCATCACAATGGGCAGGAAGGAAATTTTTACAACGTTGTATCCGAACTAAAACTTCATGAAAATGCTCAGCTAAGCTTGCATCAACTTCAGGCAGGTGGTGATGAAAATTTTCTGATCAATACTACCCAGGTGAATCAGCAACGGGACAGCAAATTCGCCATTCATACCATCAGTCTAGAAGGTAAAGTTTTACGAAACAACCTGAATATAGCTGTAGAAGGGGAGAATTGCGAATCAATTCTTAACGGGGTCTACTTGGCCTATGGCTCCCAGCACTTTGATAATCATACTTACGTTGATCACATTGCTCCGAATTGCTATTCAAGTGAAAACTACAAAGGGGTGATGGACGATAAATCAACAGCCGTTTTTAATGGTAAGGTTATGGTTCAGCCCAATGCTCAAAAGATTAATGCGTTTCAGAGCAATCAAAACATTTTGCTTTCGGACGATGCCACCATAAACTCCAAACCCGAACTTGAGATTTATGCTGACGATGTTCAATGCTCTCATGGTTCTACCACCGGGCAACTGGATGAGGAAGCGGTATTTTATTTAAGGTCGAGAGGAGTGAGTGAAGTAAGTGCAAAAAAAATGATGATACGGGCATTTGTATTTGACGTGCTGGAAGAGATTAAATTGGAGTCGTTTAAAGAACATGTAGAAGGACTGGTTGAAGAAAAGTTTAAGCTTTAGAATATCAACAAGGAACAAGGAACAAGAAACAAGGAACAAGGAACAAGGAACAAGGAACAAGGAAGTTAAATGAATTTTGATTTAGAAGATAGATTAATAGAATATTCTGCGCTTATTATAGAGTTGACGAGATCAATGTCTAAAGACTATGTCTCAAACTATCTTTCTAACCAACTTGTGCGCTCCGGGCTTTCTCCTTCATTAAACTATGCTGAGGCCCAAGGAGCGGAATCCAGAAAAGATTTCGTTCACAAGATGAAAATTGCATTAAAAGAATTAAGAGAAACTCGAATGAACCTAAAAATTATTGAGCGTTCTCAATTTCTATCAGACACAGGAAAGCTGACATCAATACTTGATGAAAATAACCAGCTCATTTCAATTTTTGTCAAAAGCATTGAAACTGCCAAGAAAAACATGAATAATGAGTAAGCTTTCAACATTCGAAATTCCTTGTTCCTTGTTCAATATTCAAATATGAACACTACTCCATTAAATATTGACAAAATCAGAAAGGATTTTCCCGTTCTTCACCAGGAAGTAAATGGATATCCATTGGTATACATGGACAATGCGGCCTCAGCCCAAAAACCACAGTTGGTAATTGATACCATCAGTCATTATTATTCGTATGAGCACAGTAACATTCATAGGGGAGTACACCATCTCTCGGCTGAAGCCACTGTAAAATATGAGGCTGCACGTAAGACCATACAAGAACACATTAATGCTTCGTTTGATCACGAAGTAATTTTTACCAAAGGAACAACCGATGGGATAAACTTAATCGCAAATGGATTTAGAGGTATTTTAAGTTCGGGAGATGAAGTCATTATTTCGGGATTAGAACACCATTCTAACATTGTTCCCTGGCAAATGCTTTGTGAATACACTGGTGCCACACTCAGAGTAATCCCCATTAATGACATTGGCGAAATTATTCTTGAGGAATATGAAAGCCTTGTTTCAGAACGAACAAAGCTGGTCGCCTTAAATCACGTTTCTAATACACTAGGAACCATAAATCCCGTAAAGGAACTTATTGAACTAGCTCATAAAAAAGGAGCTCCGGTATTGCTCGACGGTGCACAAGCTCTGCCTCATATGAAGGTAGATGTACAAGATTTGGATTGCGAGTTTTATGCGTTTTCGGGGCACAAACTTTATGGCCCAACAGGAATTGGCGTACTTTATGGAAAAGAGGAATGGTTGAACAAATTACCACCCTATCAGGGCGGGGGTGATATGATTAAATCGGTAAGCTTTGAAAAGACAACTTACAATGAACTCCCATTTAAGTTTGAAGCCGGAACACCTCATATTGCCGGAGCACTTGGCTTAAAAGCAGCTTTAGATTATTGTAACCAACCTGAAATTGGTTTTGAAAGTATTGGCCAATATGAAGGTGAACTGCTTGATTACGCAATGAAACAGTTTGAAAGTGAAGGGCTATCGGGAGACATGGAATTCTATGGAACTTCAAAAAACAAAGCTTCCGTGATTTCGTTTTTGCTGAAAGGAGTTCATCCTTATGATACCGGAACCATATTGGATAAATTGGGAATTGCTGTTCGCACAGGACATCATTGTACTGAACCCATTATGGATCGATATGAGATCCCGGGAACTGTTCGTGCATCCTTTTCGTTTTATAATACGTTCGAAGAAGTCGATCGGTTAATTGAAGGGTTGAAACGGGTTAAAAAGATGTTTGGGTAAGTATTGTTACGCAAAGGGCCGCAAAGAAGCGCAGAGAAATGGATGAAAATAGGATATCTGAAATAGTGATTGGTTGTGCCATTAAGGTACACAAAGCACTAGGTCCTGGGCTTTTGGAGTCGGCTTACCGCGAATGTCTTGCTTACGAGTTAAAGAAAGAGAGTTTTAAAATCCATCAGGAAATGCCAATGCCCATTATTTATGAGGACATTAAGCTGGACCATGGGTACAGAATGGATATTTTGGTGGAAGACAAGGTTGTACTTGAGCTTAAAACTGTGGAAGCATTTACGCCGGTTCACGAAGCTCAGCTCTTAACTTATTTAAAACTCGGGGACTATAAATTAGGATTGTTGTTAAACTTTCATGTGTCTAAAATGACCCGTGGAATAAAAAGGATGGTAAATAAACTCTAGCGGTTCTTTGCGCCTTCTTGGCGTAACTCTGAGGCACTAAAGATGACGATAAACGAAAGACAAGACGAATTAGTTGAGGAGTTTTCCATGTTCGATGACTGGATGGAGAAATACGAATACATCATTGATCTTGGAAAAGAAGTGGAAGGCCTCGAAGAACCTAAAAAAACTGAAGAGTTTTTGGTTAAGGGGTGCCAGAGCAGGGTATGGATGATACCTGCCTTTAGCCAAGGGAAGCTACATTTTGAAGCCGATTCGGATGCAATAATTACAAAAGGAATTGTTGGGATGGTTGTACGGGTTCTCTCGGACAATACACCTGCCGAAATTCTGGATGCCGATCTTTATTTTGTTGACAAAATAGGGCTGAGGGAACACCTTTCTCCAACACGGTCTAATGGATTGGTTTCCATGATAAAAAAGATAAAAACATATGCGCTGATATACTCAGCAAAAGAATAAAACAATGGACAAACGAGTTCTTGAAAATACAATCATTGAGGTAATAAAAACGATCTACGATCCGGAGATTCCAGTTGACATTTATGAGCTGGGATTAATTTATGATATTAAGATTGATGATGACTTTAATGCAGAAATTCTAATGACTTTAACCTCTCCCAGCTGTCCGGTTGCAGAGAGTTTGCCTGTAGAGGTTGAAGAAAAAGTTGGAGGAATCGAAGCTGTACAAAAGGCAAAGGTTACTATGACTTTTGAACCAGCTTGGGAGAAAGACATGATGAGCGAAGAAGCCCAGTTAGAATTGGGATTTATGTAAAATATCTGAATGCCTGAGGAATTAAAAATAGAAAACCGTGTTGCAAAATCAGGGTTAATTCAGCTTGAAATGGCAGAATTTTTTCCAGAAGAGGAAATTGTAGAATACGATTTAGCTCAAAATCTCTGGCAAGGATTAGCTCTTAAGGAAAAGGATTTCAGGGAGTTCATTAAGACTTACAACTGGGACCAATTTAATAATAAGCATGTGGCTATACATTGTTCTGCCGATGCCATAATTCCATCCTGGGCCTATATGCTACTTTCAACAGCACTGCTAGGTAAAGCGTTATCGATTAATTACGGTACTAAGAACGCAGTTGAACAAAAGCTTTTGATCGATTCCATAAATGAGATAAATGCTCAGGAATTTCTTGATTCAAGAATCGTAATAAAAGGCTGTGGTGACCGGGATGTTTCTGAATCGGCCTGGGTAGCTATTACCAATAAACTACAACCGGTAGTGAAATCCCTTATGTATGGAGAACCGTGTTCAACCGTGCCTGTTTATAAAAGACCAAGAAAATAATCACCGCTCAAATTTCCTGACGCACCCTTCATTTACAATAACCAACCCTTTATATATTTCATTTCAATAAACCGACCGTTCGTCATCTGAAAAGTCAAAAATTGTTCTAATTTCCTCCTTTCAAATTGAATAATTGAGACGCCTTTTAGTCATATTGATTTCTGTCCTGGCTGGCCATTCACAAGCGCAGGATGCTTTGTTTAATCACTTCTCAGATGATAATGGACTCCCAAGTAATCAGGTGTATGCAGCTGTTGAAGATAACATGGGTAGAATTTGGTTTGCGGCTAGTTCAGGCCTTATTGTATTAGAGGGGTTTGACTTTAGAGGAATACCATTAAAAAGAAAAACAGACTTTTTAGTTGGATTTCAAAAGGCACCCAATAATGATGTTTGGTCTTATTCATCAGATGGTAGATTATACAATTTGAGGGATGGTGGGTTTAATGAAATCGCCCTAAATGAACAAATGACCGAACGGGTTGGAACCAACATGACCAATTGTATTGTCGTTGACGATCAAAATAACGTGTGGTTATCCACAATAATTGGAGGTGGGTTGTATAAACTTGATGCTTCTTCGTTAACCATTGAAGATCACTCTTCATCCATTTCCGATTGCTCATTCTGGATCAAAGAATTGGTTCCGGGAAAGTATATTCTTGGATCAAAAAATGAGGCAAAGGAGTCTGAATCCATTTTAATAGCTGAGGTCAATGACAAGAAACTCGAAATACCGCTTTCAGGAAAAAGTGGATACAGCAAAAGTTGTTTTGAAATGTTGG
>PAVO01000042.1 GCA_002713215.1 Crocinitomicaceae bacterium | reverse complement strand
ATAGGATCCACCTGTTGGTGTTCCGGTAGTTAGATTTATCGGAGCCGCATTCAAACACCAGTTATTCTGAGTTGAAAAACTAACCGTAGGTAATGCGTTAACCACCTGAGATTGTGATACTGAATCAGTACAACTGTTTGTATTGGTATACACGTAAGTAATGGTGTGAGAACCAACCCCGGCAGTATCCGGGTAAAAGTTGCTCAAATAAACTCCATTTCCTTTATATGTACCACCCGCTGGGCTGGCTCCTGTGAGTGGTTTTACCCCGTTATCTGCACAGATTTTACTCAATAAATTAAGAGTAACAGTCGGTGCTCCGTTCACTACAATGTAAGCAGTATCCGCCGTCTTACACCCTATTGAATCGGTATAGGTATAATACAAAGTATCGGTACCTGATCCTGCGCTTGAGCCAAGGAAATCTCCGGAAGTAACATTCTTACCCGAATAAACCCCTCCTGTGGGAGTTGCACCTGAAAGAGTGATAGGAGGTGCATTATTACAGGTTGCAGAAGGATTAGGAAAATTGACAATTGGCGGAACATAAGATCCTTTATAGCCAACAAAAATTGAATCTGTATCAACACATCCTTTGCTATCTGTTACCGTAACCAAATAGCTTCCTATTGCGAGATTGTTAATTGACATGGTGGTTTTATTGTTCGACCACTTATAAGCATAGGAAGTAGTTCCTCCTGAGACAGAGACACTCAAAACCCCATCCGTTTTATCCTTACAGGAAATGTTGGAATCAACCTTAGCTGTTGCAATCAGTTTAGCAGGTTGGCTTATGGTTATAGAAGCAGAATCGGTACAGGCATTTCCATCAGTTACCGTAACGTAGTATTTACCTGCTACAAGATTTTGAATAGAAGAAGTTGTGTCGTTGTTTGACCAAGAATACTTCACGGGAGAGGTACCACCAGTCTTAGAAGCAGAAGCACCTCCATTTGACAATCCAAAGCAGGTTACATTAGAATCTACTTTGGCACTTGCAGTGAAGAAAGGATTCACCAGGATTCGTGTCATTTTTCCATTGTTCATGACTTTAGAACATCCTCCTCCACTTCCATATCCAGCTACCCAATCCGTACTTTGATTGATATTCGTAATGGTACCGTTACGCGAATTTGATGTTTTGTCATTCGCAGTGGTTCCGGATCCTTCGTTGAGGTCGTAATACGCGATTAATCCAGATTCAGAACCGGACAGCGATTTGTTCATATTAGCTGAGATCTGGCTTGCTGTTCTAGCTGTGCTCCACATTCGAACTTCATCTACTACACCATTAAAAGTGTAGATGCCACTTATATAAGTCGCATTTGGACCCGTACTAGCAGACTCTGCAGAAGTTGTATAAACACTTACACCATTCACGAACATGGTTATTCCAGTTGTGGTCCAGCTGATAGCAACATGCTGCCATGAGCCTGTGACAGGCGTGATATTCGTGTTGATGTCTCGGCCTGCAAAAATGTGATACTTGCCATTCCAGATGACAATTCCCCGATCGTAGCCTCCATTATCATTTCCAACAATTGTTTGTAAGCCTGTAGTTGAGTTAATCTTAACCCATGCCTCAGCCGTGAATGAAGGAAATTTGCTCGGACTAATGTCTAATCCATTTATAGTGATACGCGTATTAGAACCATTACACTTCAATGCCGAAGTAGGTTTCTCACCTTTGATATAAAAAGATTTAGTAGCCGTAAGGGTGCCGGTTGAAAAGGTTAAGCTAGAGCCTATGCCACTTTTCGGCCCATCAATCATTGTATTGCTGGAATCATATAGTGTGTATACGAACCCTGATTGTGATCCTCCCAAAGTAAAGGTGGTGCCTGATGTATCACACTTGCTTGTGTCGGCAGCCGTAACGGTCTGATTGGTGGGAACGGGATTTACAGCTATTGCTACCACATTGGAAGTATCGTGCATAATCCCTGAAGCTACGGCCCTTTTGTACCAAAATGTTTGTGTTGGTACAGGAGAAGGTAAGTAATCGTTGGTGTTGTTGGTTCCGGCCGCAGACGTAAAACCGGCGCTAGAACTCGTTGTTGAAGACAGCCATACATAGGTGTAACTTCCATTTCCACCCGTAGGACTTGAACCAGTAAGTATTTTTGCTGTATCACCAGCGCATAAGGTTTGCGTAGAATCGATGGTATTATTCGCAATAACCGGAGCAGGAGGATTGTTTCTAAATATCCCGAGATAAGGATTTCCAATAACGGCAATATCCGATTTTCCATCTGAATCGAAATCCGCTACTTTAACTCTTGCGCTGTAATTTCCTGTGGACATTTGAAAGGAAGAGGCAAATGAAATTGACCCCGATGTACTTGTATTGGGCCAGATGGTAATTTTATTCAAATTTGGATGTCCATTGTTTACCACAATATCAATCTTTCCATCTCCATTCAAATCTCCTGCAGATATCATATACAATCCAGTAACCGTAGAAGTAAAATATTGCACTGTGGCAAGGGAGGCCGAGTTAATTGTGCCGCTACTCGCTGTATTTCGCCATACTGCAATTCGTTTTTTAGACTGGTCGGCAACAAAAACATCCAGCTTTCCATCACCATCCAAGTCTCCTACTTCGATGTCGAAAAAATACCCCGGACTACCATTAAATCTAACCTCACTTGCAAAGCTAATGTTCCCAGATGTGCTTATGTTTCTATATAAAGATATAGAAGGACCATGGTCGGAATTGGAAACCACCAAATCGGGTTTTCCATCTCCGTCTATGTCCCCAAGTTTTTGATAATAAGACCCGGTATGGGCAATATGGGTTTGATACGAGGCGAAATTTATATTCCCCGATCCGGTACTTGTATTTCTGAATATCAAAATTTTTCCAGCGTAACTATTAATGGTAACATCTAGTTTTCCATCTCCATCAATATCACGAACATCCGGGTTTGTCGGATTGGCTGTTCCAAAACTGAAATAGACTGGTGAAGCCATTGTAATTGTGCTTCCGCTTGTTGTGTTTCTGAAAACAACCAGCTTATTCGAAAGTCGACATACCACAACAAGGTCTTGCAATCCATCGCCATCCATGTCACCAGTAGCTATTTGGGTGGGATAATTACCACTCGCAACTGATAGGTCTATAGCAGTTCCAAACGAACTGGTCGTGATTGATCCGCTGGTTGAATTATTAGGATAGATCGAAACTTTTGCATTATTCTCCCTACAAACTACAAATTCATTTTTTCCATCGTTATTGAGGTCTGCAACTGCTAATCCATAAGAGTTTGAAAAGGACCCCAATCCAATGTTTACTCTTGAATCAAAATCGGTGGCAGTTAAAGTTGATTTCCCGGAGAAAGTTGGCATAAAAGGTAGTCTGCTGTAGGCTATCCAATTGGAATCCGATGTAGTTATAGAAATAAATGAATAGGTCGCTCCACTGGGTACTACCGCTTTAATTTGAGTAGCCGAAGCACTTGCTAAAACTGCTTTACTCCCGCCAAAGTATGCTGTGTTTTCAGAAAGAGTTGCACTAAAATTGGTCCCTGTAATGGTAATTGTGTCTCCAACTTGTGCTTTTACCGGAGAAAATGAGGTGATTGTCGGAGGACCGGGAGGGTCTTCTAGATTTACCGTAGCGGTATCTGTACAACCTCGATCATCAGTGACGGTAACTTTGTATGAACCGGCATTTAATCCAATGTTGATTTTCCAATTTGACCCATTACTCCACTTGAAGGCATAGGGGCTTGTTCCACCTGTTGCACTACCAGTCGCTTCACCATTAGATCCTCCGACACTGGAAATTCCTTTGGAAACATTAGCACTCGCTGAGACTTTAGAGGGGTTGACAATGGATACTTCCGTACTGTCCTTGCATCCAATAGAATCAGTAACAACCACTTTGTATGTTCCCGCTGATAATGCTGAAATGGTAGATGCGGTTGAGGAACCTGAATTGTTCCACAAATAGGTTGCAGGACCCGTGTTTCCTGAAACAACTACTTGAGCACTCCCATCGCTTAACCCGTTACAAGAAATGTTTTTATGTGAAATAGCGGACCCCATCACACAACCCGAGTCGGCTGTTATTCTAAACAATTGGTTTTTGCCAAAGCCTTGATAGCTGTAATTATTGCTGGCACTCACCAGGGCCTTGTTGTCCGGGTAGAGCAATAGTGCTCCTTGTTGAATTTTGTTGACGAATCCAGTGCCCGGATCGTAGCTATTATCCACACTTCCATTAGCATTCAATCGAACAATCTTTTGTCGGGTCGTTCCTCCAAAGGTGGAAAAGGCTCCTATAATTACGTATTTACCATCGGACTGGCGTGCTATGTGCAATATATTATTATTGGGGCCTGAGGTGGTAAATGTGTTGTCTCTGTTCCCATTAGAATCTAGCCTCACAATTCGATTGGCACTAACCCCTTTCCACTGAGAAAATGCCCCTGCGAGTAGAATTTTCCCATCGGGTTGCACAAGCAATCCGCTCCAGATATGGTTGTTGGCACCTGAGCCGACATTGGAATTAAAAGTAGCATCAACCGTACCATTGGTGTTCAACCTGACCAATCGGTTTACGGTGGTTCCATTATAATTGGTAAAAGAACCAGCGATTATAATTTTACCGTCAGCCTGTAAGGCGATTTCATAGGGAACATTATTGAATCCGGAAGTGTATGAAAAACTATTGTCCAGGGTTCCATCAGGGTTTAGCCTTGCAACGTACTTGCGTGCGGTTCCATTATATGAGGTGAAATTTCCAATGCAAACAACCTTACTGTCGGGTTGAATAACCAGGTTTTGAACCGTACTGTTAAAGCCACTGCCTTTTGGAAAAGAAGTATCCTTGTCTCCATTGGTTTCCAATCGAAGAATATTTCCGGCAGATTGGCCATTATAAGTACTAATCCACCCACCAACGACTATTTTTCCGTCGGCTTGTACTGCAATTTGACTAGCAGAATTTGACAGTGTAAATCCACCCGAATTAAATGTTGGATCAATTTCACCTTTTGCTGAATCTATCCTAACCAGCATTTTTGCTGGTTTGCCATTGTAAGTTGTGAATGCACCACCTATAAGAATTTTCCCATCCGCTTGGAAGGTCATGGCATAAGCTGAGTTATTCATTCCTGTCACGGGAGCATAAGTTAGGTCATTAGTCCAATCACTGGCCAACCGGGTAACGTATACACGCTGGATACCGGCGACCTGACCAAAGGACCCTAAAATGATGAGTTTTTTAGAATTCGGTTGATAATGAACCGAGGCAATTGTACCGCCGATTTCGGTTCCTGAATTCTGATCCCATGTACCATCGGAACTCAATCGAATGAGTCGTGATACTGTTACGTTTTTGTATTTTAAAAAATCACCCGCAACTATAATATCGCCGTTGGGCAATGTCTTGATATCGTTTGGGTTTCTTGCTGCAAAACCCGGTTGTGTTTTGTTATAGAAAGCAGAATCTAATCCTCCGTCAGCTTTAATTCGAGCAATTTTGTTAATGTTCAAATTCTCAACTTTGGTATACGCACCAATCGCCAATATTTTGCCATCAGGTTGAATGTTTATTTCGGAAACGACATAATTGAAACCACCATTTTGAAACTTGAAAGTAGTATCAAGGCCACCTGTAGTGTCCAGGCGACACATTCGGTACACTGAAGTATTGCTTGTGCCATGTGTTGTAAACCAACCAGCAACAATAATTTTACCATTGGACTGAAAATCAATATCTTCCACATTAGCATTAACTCCTCCGTAGGCATTGAAGCTAGCATCGACTGACCCATTGGATTCCAATCGAACAATTCGGTTAGCTGTTGTACCCTTATAGGTGGTAAACCAACCCCCGACAAGAATTTTACCATCCGCCTGAACAGCAATACTGTATACCCGATTATTGAATCCTGTTCCGATCTTAAATGAGGTATCGATACTTCCATCAGTATTGATTCGAGCCAAGTATTTGCTGGAGACATTATTGTAAGTAGTAAAAGCACCGCCAATTATTACCTTACCATCTGGTTGCACCGTAAGGGCTGTTACTGCACTATTGGCACCTATTGCTGATTTAAATGTAGTATCGAGTTTTCCATCTGGGGTTAATTTGGCGACACGGCCTACTGCCTGACCATCATAGGAAGTAAACTGCCCTCCTGCAAATAAACTTCCATCACTCAACATATCAGAGGCATAGACCACATTCTGAAATCCATATCCTCCCCGCTCTCCTCTATCATTAGTATTGAATCGGTGATCCAGCGATCCCGGTGCCTGGGCAAAAAGTGCAATGCCAATAATCAAAAAGAAAATGGCCAGTAAATAGCCCAACATGATCTTTCTTGTATATAAAGATGCTTTCATAACAGAGAATTTTAGTTTCGTGAGTTTTATAAAATCAAATCTAGCTTGCCTGAAGTAAAGGGAAGAGAAACAAGCAATTACAATACAATTAGCCCAACCTTACAATTACATTACATTGGGTCAACCTAAGGGACAGATCTAGAAGGTGTCTAGCTTGATTTAAGGTTTACCAGGTATAGTTTTAATGCCTTGTTGTCAGGAATGTCCAGTTTATTTCTAATTCTGGAGAACGCCACATTTACACTATTTAAACTCTTTTTAGTTATGTGGGCGATTTCGGTTGGAGACAAATTCATAGCCATATAAGCCGCAAGCACCTTTTCGTTCTTGGTAATTTCAGCTGAATGAGTACTTAGCTTTTCGTAGAATTGAGTATTAATTTGATCGAACTTGTGTTCCAATTCTACCAATGAGGTTTGTGTCTTTTGCAATTCAACATCAAGCATAGCAGATCTCAAAATAGACTTTCCCTGCTCACTTAAATGTGGTTTTAAGGATTCAATAATTTCAAGCAGTATTCTTTTTTCATTCTCGTTCTGGGTAAGGAAATTAAGTCCCGAAATGACCTCTTGCTCCTTACTAGTTAACTCGTTTGACAGTTGGAGCAGGTCGAGTTGGTGAATTTCTTCCTGTTGTTTTAAAATGACCTCCTTTTGGTTTTTTATTTCCTGAACGTACTCGGAAAGCTCCAGTACGGTTCTAACCCTTGCTATAAACTCAATCTTATCAATGGGTTTTCTAATGTAATCAATAGCACCGGAAGACAATGCCAAATCCAAATCCTCGGAATTGATCATGATGCCAGAAGCCATAATAACAGGAATTTCCCGGGTTTGTGGATCTTCTTTTAATTTCCTAATAAACTCAATCCCGTTCATTTCTGGCATCTCCCAATCGGTTACAATCAGATCGGGAGCCACAGACTTTGCTATTTTGAGTGCCAGTGACGCGTTGCTTGCATTAAGTACCTCATATTTTGGAGGACTAATTTCCAAAACAATGTCATTGATGACTTTGATGTTTAACGGGTCGTCATCAACAATGAGTATGGTCTTAAGATTCATAATTCAATACTAATTGAATTAATTCAATAAATCCAGCTTCGTTACTTGTAAATAATGCATTCTTAACTTGATCTATCCATTCCTGACAGCTCGAATCTTCAGTCTCTATAGATTCCAACAACTTTAGAATTTTACTTCCCTCATAAACCTGAAACCCCTGAAGTTTTTCAGCGACGGGCTTAAGCACCCGAACTGACTCTCTGGTAAGGCCAGTTGATTTATCCAACGAAATGTTTTTGGGATTGCCCGAATGGGAGTCAATGATTTTAAGAGGTAACTTAAACAGGAACGAAGCCCCCTCGCCTTCCACTGATTGAATTTCAAGGGTTGATCCATGAGCTTGGATAGCCAATTGGACATACTGTAGCCCAATACCGGTAGAATACTTATCCTCTCCCCTTCTTATCTTGTTTGAATTACTCAGTAACTCCTCTATTTTATTCTCGGACATTCCCTTGCCATTATCGGACACACCTACCTCAATAAACTCTGAATCCAAAGAATTGGCAAAAATCCTTATTTCCCCATTGGATGGAGAATATTGTACCGCGTTGGAAAGTAAGTTTATCAGTACCCGCTCGATTAAGGATACGTCACAAAGCACTCTGATTTTGGAATCAACCTGATTTAAAATATTGATATTCTTTTGTTTGGCAGCAAAGCCAACATAGGCAATTGCATTTTCAACAAGAAAAGTCAGCGCAACCTCCTTTTTTTCCAGTGCAATTTTATCGTCCTGGAGTTTTTGTACATCCAGGATGTTCATTACCAAATTGAGCATGAGCTTGGCCGAGTGTTCTACTACCTTATCCTTCTCCTTGCCTGAATTGGCCACACTAATAATACCGCTTAACGGATTTTTTAAGTCGTGCACAAGCATACTTGTTAAGGTCTCTTTAAACTCACCCATGGCAACCAACTTTTCGTTCGCGTTAAATAATTCAGTTGCTTTTTGCTCAATTTCCAACCGTTGTGCATTTATTTCTGCAGTGCGTTCGTCAACTTTTTGCTCGAGTACAACCTTCTCTCTTTTAATGCGATTGAATCTGGATTTGATGTAAACCACAATTAGACCCAATAGAAAGGAACTAACTCCCAGGATAAACCACCACGTTTTCCAAAAAGGAGGAGTAATGGTTAATCCAAGCACCAGGTTATCGGAAGACCAAACTCCCCGATCGTTAGACCCTTTAACCATTAGCGAATATGAACCTGCCGGCAAATTGGTGTAAGTAACTCTCCTTTTGTTTTTGTCTGAAACCCATTCCTGGTCAAAACCTTCGAGTTTGTGGTAGTATTGATTTTTTTCGGAATGATTGAAATCAAGAGCTGCAAATTCTATTGTAATTACCCTTTCATTATAGGATAATTTAAGATGATCCATGAGGCTAATACTTGAGGGCATATAGTACTTACCACCTCTTAATTCAACTCCATTGGAGCCATCGGAAATGGAGTCGATTAAAACGGATTTATTCATGATCTTGAGGTTGGTAAAAGCTAATCGGGGTGGTTTATCATTAAAGTAAATACTGTCGGGATGAAATTTTACAAACCCTCCAACTCCTCCAAAATAAAAAACACCGTCTTTATCTTTATAATACGAACCGGTAGAAAACTCTTTTAAGCTTACACCATTAAACTTATCAAACAACTCAACCTCTATGGAATCTTCTGATGTGTAAGAATTTGAAAATTTACATATACCCTTTGTTGTACTCAACCATTTAGTGTCCTTCGAATCAATCAATAATCCATAAATGCGATCCGAAGGAAGTCCGTCTTTACTGGTGTACTTGATGTACCTGGAATTATTCCCATTATATTCAATCCGAAATAATCCGCTGGTGCTCCCTACCCATATTTGCCCCTGACTATCTTCCTGGATACTGGTAATACTAGTGGTAGGGCCTGGTGCATTTTTCGATTGAAGGCGATAGAATTTTTCAGCGATTGGATCAAATCGATTAAGCCCACCGGTTCCTGTACCTACCCATATATTCTTCTTACTGTCTTCAAAAAGAACCATCACCGAATTATCGGATAAGGAGTTTGTGTCTTCAGGATCGTTCTTGTAATGAATAAAGTTCCCTGTATAAGAATCGTATTGGTTTAACCCCTCTCCATAGGTTCCAAACCACAATCGCCCTTCGCTGTCTTTCAATCCACTGTAGACAGAATTTAATGATAGAGAATTGGGATCGGATTCATCACTTTGAAACGATTGGTAACGTTTCGAGTTTATTTCGAATCGGATTAAACCATTTCCTAAAGTACCCATCCAAAGAATGGAATCGTTTTCAGCCATAACAAAATAGAGTCCGTCCAGGGATTGTTTTGCCGGCATAACTAATTCAAATTCATTCTCATTGTAGCGTTGCAGGCCATTGAAACTATTCGCCAACCATAAACCGGAAGCGTTATACAGCAGCCCGTTTATAGGATCCTCGGCTTGTAAATTACAATACATGGTTTCGAATTTTTCACCATTTGACCTGAAACGAACCAATCCGGATTTGTAAGTCCCACACCATATTAGTCCACTGTTGTCAACGTATAGATTTAAAACTTCCTTGTCCGGAAACGATGGTTCACCTGTTGGTTTTTTACTAAATCGTAAAATGGATTGTGTGGCCCGGTTTAGCCGACACAGCCCCTCTCCCCAGATACCAACCCAATATGAGTTTGCATCGTGAGGATCGGCTACAATTGAGCGAATAAAATTCCCGGATAGCGAGTTTCTATCACCTGTTTTGTTCCGATAATTGATTACCGAACGGTTGTTTTTATTCAGCATAAATAAACCGTTATCCTGAGTACCAACCCACAGAATTGAATCCTCATCCAACAGGCACAATACTTTTAACGATTTCTCCAATGAATTGGTTAAGCGGAAATGCTCAGCATCTCCATTGTTGGGATCAAACCGATAAATTCCTGTACCAAAGGTGCCAACCCAAATCTTTCCACTCCCATCCGGAACCAAACATCGGATATCATTGGAGGGTAATTTATGCGTATTCCATTCACCAGTTTCCGGAATAAACTGCTTTAATCCACCTCCAAAAGTCCCTAGCCAGAGGGACTCATTTTCTTCTGCAATCGACCAAACCGAGTTATTCTTAAAAAAACTGTCTACAGCTGCCGGAGCAGAATAATTGACAAATGTTTCGGTTGTTTTATTGAATTTCGAGATTCCGCTCCCATTGGTTCCAATCCAAAGGTTTCCCTTTGAATCTTCAAACAGCGTATTTAGAAAGCTATTGGACAAAGACCTGGGGGCATCCGGGTCGCTCAGGTAAGTTGTAAATTGATAACCATCGTATTTGTTTAAGCCAAATTCGGTAGCTACCCAAATAAAGCCTTTTGAGTCCTGCAGTACCCCATAAACCGAATTCTGCGATAATCCATTCCTGTTATTTAATTCGTAGAACTTAACTGATAGCTTTTGGGCCCCAACAAATAAAGAAAGGATAAGAAACGCACAGGTAATTATAACATATTCTCCAGCGAGAACCTTGTACCTTAATGGTTTTGAAGAACAAACAAAAAGATCGCCTTGTACTTTCATGCTCAGGAATCCCAAAGCTATAATTCTTTGGCACTTCCTGATTAGGCCGCTTTAAGAATTACCTACTCCATTTTCTCATCAATGTAGTCGAGTACCTTACGCATTAAGTGGATGCGATCTTTACCTCTTACGTTGTGTTTATGATCTGGGTAAATGAAGAAATCAACCTGTACCCCCTTGTCTACGGATTGCTTTAGAAAATCGATACTGTGTTGAGGAACAACTACATCGTCATCGGCTCCATGAATAATCAGAAGATCCCCTTTTAAGTTTTGAACTTTGTCCAATAAAGAAGCACGGGCATATCCAGCCTCGTTGGTTTCAGGAGTATCCATATACCTTTCGGTATACATAACTTCGTAATACTTCCAATCTATTACAGGACCGCCTGCAACCCCTACCTGAAACAATCCAGGGGCTTTTAGCATTAAGGAGGTTGTCATAAATCCACCATAGCTCCAACCGTATACAGCAACTTTATCCGGGTTTACATAATCCAGTCCACGTAAATACTCCAATCCTGAAAGTTGATCAACCAATTCAAGCTCCCCTAATCTTCTAAAAACGGCTTGTTCAAATTCTCGGCCCCTATTTTCAGACCCACGGCCGTCAACAGTAAAAATGATATACCCCTTGTTGGCAAAATAGGGCATCCAAAGAGGTGCTCCAGCCATCCATGAATTGGTGATTAATTGAACACCGGGTCCATTGTATACATACACCAACGCCTTGTATTTTTTATTGGGGTCGAAATCAAATGGTTTAAACACTCTTGTATTCAATTCAATCCCTTCATTGGTTTTAATCACTCCTAACTCGGGCATAGAAACATCATAACCTTCCAGGGTATTTTTAGCATTCGATATTTCTCTTAACACAGCACCCTTTGAGTCAATAAGGTTAATGGTCAACGGACTTGAAATATTGGTATACCGATCTATAAAATACTGGCCCGAGGTACTTGGTGCTATATAGTGCACCCCAGAAACTGAACCCAAAGAGGTAGATTTCCCATTCATAGGGTTGTATTTGTAACACACCCGATCCATTCCTCGGTTATCTGCCCGCGTTACGATTACATTACCTTCACTGTCAAACCCATGAGTTCCGGTAACCACCCATTCTCCCTGGGTTACCTGTTTTAGCATTTTGCCTTTTAAGTTGTAGGTATAAATATGATTGTAACCATCTTTTTCACTTTGCCAAATGAATTTATCGTCTTGATCTGGAATAAATTCCATAGCATGCAGTGGCTGGACATAATTGGCGTGTTTTTCCTCTAAAATCGTTTTAACGAGTTTACCAGTTGACACATCATACTGGTTCAATTTCACGTGATTCTGATCTCTGTTCAAAACAGCAATATAAATGAACTTATCCTCTGGTCCCCAGGCAATGTTGGTGAGGTATTGATCTTTTGGTCCTTCAATATCCAGGTATTGTTTCCTACTGTTCTTCACATCGTATATACCCACTCTCACTTCGTGGCTTGTCATACCAGCCATGGGATAACGTACCGAATTTAAACTTGCCGGTTTTGTAGTAAAATTGGTTAGTGGATACTTGGTAACCATGGTTTCGTCCTTGCTATAAAATGCCAGTAAGCTTGCATTGTTCGACCAAAAGGTACCCTTATGAATCCCAAATTCGAATCGGTGAACGGATTGACCGTGAACCAGACCGTCAAGCGTATCATCGGTAACCTGAATTTCCTTGTTGTTGGCCCATATGTATAGATTATTATCTCTGGTATAGGCAATGGTATTTTCATTGGCCCAGTCGGCATTAGCTCCCTTAGGCATATCGAATAATACAACTGGCATCTTGTCGCTTACATCAACCTTGTAGACGGTCTGCTTCGACTTAAAACGAAATGTTTTATCTGAAATCCACTTCACCCGTGGAAATCGCTTTAGTTCTGTAAGGGCGTCATATTTTTTTAGGTCATCCAGGGAACATACTTCAACCGCTTCTTTACCATCAACAGCTTGTTTTACCATTTTTGGATTGGCTGTGTCTTTGGTAACCCAATAAATGCTGCTTTCATTTGGAATCCACCCCAACTGAGAAGGACTCTTTGCTCTGAATTTAGTGTAACGCCCAACAATAGCATCTTCCAGAGTAAGATTCTGAACTTGAGAATGAACCTGCCCGGCAAAAACAACAACTAAAAAGCCTAGAATAATCTTCCTGATCATAGTTTTAAAATTTTGAAGTTGCGAAGATAGTTGCTGCGTTGGATTGACTTATACCGATGGTGTAGCAATGTAAAATTTAAAGGAGAAAGAATAAAATGTAAAGGGCCTGTTTACCCACTTTTTACATTTTACATTTCACTCTTTTACATTTACCATTTTACCAGCAATTCTAAAAAACTCACAGACGACCATACCCAAAACCTAATTACCGCCAAATGTTAGCTGTCCTTTTCGGCCTTAGCTTTTTCAACGGCATCGTAAATTACTTCCATAATTCGGGTTCTAATATCCATCTGGATTAACTTGTAATTGGAAGCATCCGGATATACCCTGTTGGAAAGAAAAATGTAAACCACCTCTTCTTCCGGGTCAGCCCAGGCCAGGGTTCCGGTAAATCCCGAATGTCCAAAACTTTCGTAGGATACACAGGAACAAGTTGGTCCTCCATTCCCATTTCTAACGGGTTTATCAAATCCCGCTCCTCTTCGGTTATCATCGGCGCAAAACTGGCATTTGGTAAATTCTTTAACGGTAGCTTCAGAAATATACCTTCTACCACCATACTCACCCATTTGCAAAAAGCATTGCATAATCTTGGCCAAATCATTGGAATTAGAAAACAGACCTGCATGCCCACCTACTCCACCAATCATTGCTGCCCCGGGATCGTGCGTATAACCATGCACCAATTGCCGTCTGAAAATTTTATCGTTTTCAGTTGGAATCAATCGGTCTTTTTCAAAATTGTTCAACGGCAAATAACCAGCAGTCGACAACCCCATGGGTTTGTAAAAGGATTGATATGCATATTCATCTAAGGTTTTTTTGGTTTGTTTTTCAACGATTCGTTGCAAAAAATAATACCCTAAATCACTGTATTTGTAATCCTTTTCATCCCGGAGTGGCGTATTAATTATTTCGGAAAGTACTTGTTCTTTGTAGTCTTTGTACATGTATATTTTATCTGCCACTTCAAACGGATAAGTCTCGGATTGAACAAGAGAATAATAATTATACATGGGATATCCATTGGCGAGGGTACGTTTATAAAATGGAATCCATGGAACCAGCCCTGCCTGGTGAGAAAGCATTTCTCTCAATACAATATCGCTATACAAATTATCCGAGGTATCGGTATACTCCGGAATGTAATCGCATAAACTATAATCGAGGTCAATTTTACCTTCATCAACCAATTTCATTACACTGAATGTGGTGGAAGCCACCTTAGTGATGGAGGCTAAGTCATAAATATCATCATCCGTAACCGGCAGTTTATTGTCATAAGTATGGTATCCAAAATTCTTACGGTAAATAACCTTTCCCGACTTGGCCACCAAAATCTGGCATCCTGGGTACGCCTTTTCGTGAACTCCTTCAAGCGCAATTGAATCTATCTGTTGTAACCAACCGGTTTTTATCCCTACTTCTTCGGGTGCTCCGTATTGAAACCTTCCCAATGACTTTCGATTAATACCCTCCCCAGACTTGTATATTTCTGTTGCACTCACTGGCAAAACCCCTTTTATGTCATTGGCACCAAAAATGGCCTGAGCAGTAAGGTTTTGAGTTAAATCATCATCGTGGTATGCAATAAGCAGGCTTTCAATTTCCCGAGCGTTTTCTATGTACTTCAACCCATAAGGATTGCCAAAATAAGCCAGCACCATCTTTCCTTTCCCATCCAACAACTTCAACAAGTTAGCAGCTTCCTTGGTAATTCCAAACCTTCTACCCGGATACTGCGAAAGCCCATGCAACCCTACAATAACCAAATCAAATTCAGCCAGTTGTTTATTCATTTCGATGATTGATTCAAAATCAGGGGATTTGCCTACTTGAAAATGAGTTGCTTTTGCATATGCATCAATGGTTCGTTGAAATTCATTTTTCTCTGATTCGCCGATGACAACACTTGCAATTCTATAACTATCCAAATTGGTCAATGGCAATAGTTTATGCGTGTTATTGAGCAGGGTAAGAGAGTTCTTGATGATCTCTCTTTTGGGCTGAATGTTTTTTAAAGCATTCAGGTCTTCTACTAAGCCTTCAATTTCTACTGGCTTTGTCTTATCCAGTCCGACCCACTTTTTAGCAAGTAAAATTTTCTTACACCTAAGGTCGATCTCTTCCTGGGTAATCTCGCCTGCGGCAATCGCCTCTTTTATTTTCTTAATGGCCGTTGGTACATCTTCAGCAAACAATAAAACATCATTTCCCGCTAATAATGCCTTTACATCCACTTCGCCGGGTTTGTAATAAGCACTTACTCCCTTCATATTTAAGGCATCGGTAAATACCAATCCCTTAAATCCCATTTCGTCTTTTAGTAAGTCAGTCACCACTTCTTTGGACAGCGTGGTTGCTTTAGCCTTGCCTGAGTCCAGGGCCGGAACGCTCAGGTGGGCAACCATTATACTTCCCAAACCAGCGTTGATTAACTCGCGAAAGGGATACAATTCCACCTCAGTAAGTCGATCCCTGGAATGGTTTATTACAGGCAATGCTTTGTGAGAATCTTTGTCTGTATCTCCGTGTCCCGGAAAGTGTTTTCCACAGGCAATTACCCCTCCATCCTGCATTCCCTTCATATAGGCAATGCCTTTTTTTGCAACCAGTTCTTTGTTTTCTCCAAATGAACGCGAATTGATAACCGGGTTATTTGGATTGTTATTGATATCAATTACAGGAGCAAAATTTACATGCACTCCCAATCGTCGACATTGGTTAGCCAATGAAAGCCCCATATCATAAATGGGTAGGTTATCCTGCAAAGCACCCAATGCCATTTGACGAGGATATGTAACGGTGGAGTCTAACCTCATTGCTAACCCCCATTCTGCGTCCATTGCAATAAGTAGTGGAACTTTGGAATCGGCTTGATATTTATTGGTCAGTTCGGCCTGCCGTACCGGACCACCCTGAAAAAAGATTAATCCACCAATTTTGTATTTGTCAATCAGTTTTGAAATTGATTTTACATGATCTTGCCCTTTGTTGGAATAGGCTGCGACCATAAATAGCTGTGCTATACGCTCTTCCGAACTAAGGTTTTTCATGGTTTTATCCACCCAATTGGCAGAACTATCCAAAAGAAAGGGCGGTGTTTTATAGGAAGAAAGCAAAGACTTGGAATCGGGATCATCAGTCACGCCAGTAAACTGGGCATTTGACAAAAGTCCAATCAACATGAACGAGAGAAGAATCTTTAATCGAAGCATAGAAGTATCATCTACGTATTATAGCGCAATAAAGGTACGCGCGCCAAATAGCCGTAAATCAATCTTCGGGCCGAATTATTAACGGTGGATAGTGAGGAAGTTAGTAATCTATTTCTTGACGATAACCTATGGCTTCTATGAGCAGATGGCCGGCTAAAATGAGACGGTTACAGGAAGTTTAAAGATTAGTTCATGATACCAACTGGTGTTATTAAAATTAGCGAGTTCGATAATATCAAAACTATAACCCAGTTCCGGAGATACATTTATTCTTTTGAAGAAGGTCTTTTTAAATCCTACTCCTAATGTTGAATAAACTCCATGATACTGGTAATCAACTGGATGAAATCCACCTGTAATTCCTCCCTCATACCAACCTAATTGCGACAGATGGTGATACGATGCATTCAAATAGGTATACAGCCACTCCTTTTCTTTAATCAAAGAATATTGGACTCCAAGGCCAATCTTAAAATCTTTATACTCAATTTCACCAACGCTACAATCGGGACAATCCTCACTCCAGGTATTGCGAAACTGAAAGTAGCTGGAATTAGCCCTAATACTTAACCTATTAATACGATATCTTAGAAAAACTTCATTGAAATACTGAGTGAATGCTCTATTATCTAATGCATTTTTATGATCCTCATAATTCGGTACATCAATAAGAATGTAGGGGTCATTCATTAGTGTTAAAGCGGTTACTCCAACTTCAAGTTTCCGATCTTTATCTTGAGCATTTATGACTTGACTCCCGAATAGAAAAAGAAATAATATAATAAAATGTCTCATGGCCCTGATTTTACTTATTTCTTACAATAAGACGCCAAGTTAGGCAAAAAGTTGCCCTTAAAGAAATAATTCCTTCTATACCTCCGAAGTTTTTTGCCTCTTTTGAAATACGTCAAGTGCCACCACTATGGCTATAAAACCCCAAAATGGAACGGCAGCTTTATCTGTATCCAGGAAATTATTAAGGAATCCATGAATGAGGTAGGTGGTTTGACCTAAGATCACTCCCATTAAGATCAGCTTTAGTTTTTGGTCTTTAAGCCGATAATACAATGGAATTGCTGTATAGTAAAATAAAAACACAATGACCAGAAACGTAAGCAATCCTAAGATTCCTGTTTCAGCCAGGGGGCCAATGTATTCACTGTGCGCATTGCCTCCATCTCCAAAGTTGGTAGAAATAATAGTCAATAAACTTGAGTGCTGATAAGGTGCATATAGAAATGAATAGGTTCCCGGGCCATGCCCAAAAACAGGTCTTTCCTGCCACATTTTTAATGCTGCCGACCATCGGTTCATTCGCTCTACATTACTCGCATCGGTGGCAACATTGGAGATTGACTCTACATGTTCTGACAGGTCACTGGATGAATCCTGTCGGTTTTTTTCCAGCTTTTGAATAATGGTATCCTGAACATTGTACAGAACAAAAAGGGCAAATGCACCTAACATTAAAAGGTATCGGATATGAACTCTTAAACGAATGATGTAATAGATAACCAATACACCCAATAAGCTGACCCAGGCAGCACGGGTATAGCTAAAGATAACGGCAACGATAAACAGAACCAGTACCAGGAAAAACTGAAACTTAGCCGTGATTCTAATTTTTTTAACGAAAAGATACAATGTAATTATCGGGATAAAAAAGGCGATCATTGCGCCATAACTGGTGTGGTCTTTATAAAACGGCTCCATAACCCAGTGTGCCGGTTTTTCTTCGAATCCTCTAATCGCGTGATTTACCAAGGTCCAGATAATAACCGCGCAAAAGGGAATGATGTATGCCCAAATGAACCGGTCGATGTTTTTGTGATCCTTAAAGAGATGGGTTGCCACAAAATAAAATGGCACAACAAACCACATTCTGGACACAAAAAATTTAAAACTGACCAGCGGAAGCTCACTTGGAAACACGCAAATGAATATCCAAATTAGATTAAATAGAATGGCGATGCTCAAAGGATGTTTAAGAACGGCCATATCGAATTTCCAATCGTAGGCCACCTTGGCAAAAAAGATGAGCATGGCGCCAAACATGAGCGGTTCGGTAGGAAGGTATACTCCTAATCCAAATTCGAGTTTTTCGAGATTTAATGAAAGCGGCGTAAAAAAAACGATGGTAAGCAGTAACCAATCCAGCTTAAATAAAGCGAGTCCAACAACCAGAACTGCGGCTGGTATTCCCCACAAATAGTAAAATTCGAATCCGGTTGCTACACATGCTATCAACACAAATAGCGAAAGAATTGCATAAAATACGTTCTCCTTTCCAGTTTGCGTTGAAAGACTAAAATTCATTGAGATGAAGAATTAAACTTCTTGCTTAACTACCCTGCGGTAGTTCTCAATTCCAATGATGACCAGTACCCCAAGAATAAAGGAGGAAACGGTAGAAACTACCACGATTAGCCAACGAATGGGATAAGCTTTTTTCTCAGAAGGCCAGGCTTTATTCACCGTAAATTTATGGGTTACGTTCTGGCTTTTATCCACTTTAAGCTCTTCGTACTTAGCCTTCAACAGGAACAACCTTTCCATATCAAACTCACGCTGATCGATTAGCTTCTCCTGAAATGGTCCATATTTCCCCAGGGTATCGAGTTTATCCTTCAATTTGGCAGAGGCTAACTTATCTCCCCTACCAAGTGCCTTATAGTATTCCTGAGAAAGCATTTCTGCCTGCTTTTCCGCATTGGCAATTCCTTTGGCTCCTAACCATTTTAAGGTATCATCAATTTCAGCCATCCTTTTTTCCATGGCCAAATATTCCTTTTCAATTACCAAAAATGCCTGACTTGCTCTTTCATGGATCATTTTATTCTTAGCACTATCCAGCAGCATGGCTACATCGTTTGCAATATTGGCAGCCATCTTCGGATCGGTATCCAACACCCTGATCTCAATGGATTGAAATTCGGTTCTCTTAAAAGAAACATTGTCCTCCCACATTTTTACCAATTTGGTATTTCGGTAGGCAACGTCTTCGTACAACTCATAATGGTCGTACAATCCATATTTATTGACTACCTTGTTTCGAATCCATTCCGAGTTTAAGATTTGAAGCATCTGCTCTGCCTGTTCTTCTTCACCAAACTGAACAATGTCGTTTTTCGCTCCTGCATCTTCAGTCATTACCCCTTTGGAAATGGAACCAGAGTATGCCGGGAAGAACACGTAGGTAGATTCAAATTTTTCCGGAATAATTAACGATACTATAGCAGATAACACCGCAGCAGATAATGAAACAATAATTAGCGGTTTTTTCCATTTAAGTAGGAAGACTAATAAATTCGTGCTGTCGAACTGTTCTGAATTATTTTCTATACTCATTAAAAGCAATTTAGGGGCGCCAAAAGTAACAGAATTCGTTTAGTTTAGCCACTTATGAAAATAGCTGTTAACACCCGTCTTCTCTTAAAGAACAGACTCGAAGGAATCGGGTGGTTTAGCTATGAAACTCTAAAAAGAATTACGCAACAACGAACAAATGATGAATTTATTTTCATCTTCGATCGTCCTTGGCATCAGGACTTCATATTTGGTAATAACGTAACCCCGGTAAAGGTTGGTCCGCCCAGTCGTCATCCGTTTCTTTGGTATTTGTGGTTCGAGCAATCAATTCCAACTGTCTTAAAAAAACATCAGCCCGATCTCTTTTTATCACCTGATGGATACCTATCAATCAATTCCTCGGTACCCAACTTGCCGGTTATTCATGATATCAATTTTGAACATTATCCACGGGATCTACCTTTTTGGTATCGAAAATACTACCGCCACTACTTTCCAAAATATGCAAGGAAGGCTACTCGAATTGCCACGGTTAGTGAATTCTCAAAAAAAGATATTGTTGACCAATATGGAGTAGACAGTAGTAAAATTGATGTGGTTTATAATGGAGTTTCGGATCGTTTTAAGCCATTGACCAAAGAAGAAAAAACGATGGTTCAAAAAAAACACACCAATGGTAACCCCTACTTTGTGTTTGTTGGTGCCTTACATCCCCGAAAAAACATCGCCCGATTATTGGATGCCTTTGAAAAATTCAAAAGCTCAGGTAACTACCAGCATAATTTATTGTTGGCTGGCAAAAGGAAATGGTGGACTTCGGAAATGGAAAGTACGCTGAACAATATGAAATATAAGGAGCAGGTTGTTTTCGAAGACAATTTATCGGGAACTGAGGTTGCACAGGCTGTTGGTTCGGCTGAGGCCATGCTCTACGTCTCCACTTTTGAGGGTTTTGGAATCCCTATTATCGAATCCATGAAGTGTGGTGTGCCGGTGATTACTTCAGATGTAAGTTCCATGCCTGAAATAGCAGGTGACGCTTCCCTGTTATGTAACCCTCTTAGTAGTGATTCTATATCGGAACAGATGAAACGCTTGATTCATGAACCTCAATTGGCAGAGTCCATTATAGAAAAAGGTTTTAAACGGGCGAATGATTTTTCATGGGATAAAACGACCGGTCTTCTGTGGGAGAGTATGAAAAATTGTCTCCTCACGGCAACCAAAAGCATATGATTAGCTTGTGAAACTGATAAATGACTTATCCGAATTGACACCTATCTCTAGGTAAAATCAGTGCGGATTAATCTTGTAATCCTTTATCTTAAATCTTAGAGACAAGTTGAACAAAGATTCAAAAAACCGATTGCCCAGGCTAGGAAAAGGAATCCCTGTTCTTATGCCAGGAGCAACAATAAGGAGCAACAATAAATTCTGAATTACCAAAAGGAATTCTTACACCAGCGTTCAGCAAAAAGCCAATTGGCAATGGTCTAATTTGCGGATCAGAAGACCTATTAGTCCTCATGAAATGTAGTATTTTGATTCTGAGTACCCATGTTATTTAACCTATAAGAGCAATATAGCCCGCTCATTTTTGAAGCCAGAATAAACTGTATATACATGCCTGTTTCCATGAATAATTTGAAAGAATTACCATATGAAAATCGGATGCTTACTGGAATGGTAAGTGCTTGGAATTCAAAGATACATCGGTCCAGCTTGTCCTTCCAAAGTGAGTAACCTCATCATCATTTGCGTAATATGACCGAAAGTGTTGGGAATAATTGTATTCAATTCCAAAGACAGGGGAAACCCAATTATCACTTCCAGGAAAGACATAACCCCCAATACCAAACCCGGGTTTGCCCATAATTTCATTATTGAATGAGGCTGTATAGTTTCCGGTAACTGAGAATTCGTTGATAAACTTTATAGAATCAATCTGAGACTTCCCCTCATAGGAAAGGAGCAGCATTAGAACTGCTAACAGGCTCATTACAATCCGTATCCAATGTTTTGGTGTTTGATTCATGCCATTTCTAATTAAAACAAGAATTAAACGTTGTAGTTTGCGGCTAATGGCACTTGAACCAATAATGCCTCCAATTGTACCTAATATCACAAACTAAATATGCCTATTTCGGCTATTTTTGCACGCGATTTTTAGCAAGCATGGAAGCGAAAAAAAACGAGTTAAAAGAAATTACAATCCTATTTGCAGGAGATTCCGGCGATGGAATGCAACTAACAGGAAATCAGTTCGCTGACACCAATGCCAACTTTGGTAACGACCTGGCTACATTCCCCAATTATCCTGCGGAAATACGTGCACCTATTGGAACTGTAGCGGGTGTTTCGGGTTTTCAAATGAAATTTGGAAGTACAGAAATTTACACACCAGGTGACGAATGTGATGTTTTGGTAGCCATGAACGCTGCAGGGCTAAAATCCAGTTTGCATAAGGTAAAAAAGAATGGAATAATTGTTGCCAATATTTCAGGGTTTGACCGTAAAAATTTAAAACTTGCCCAGGTAGAAACCAATCCACTGGAAGATGAATCCCTTGCTAACTATACGGTCCAGCAAATTGACATCAGTAAACTTACGCAAGAAACGCTTAAAGATTCAGCCCTTGGTCGCAAGGATATTGAACGCTCAAAAAACATGTTTGTGCTCGGTTACCTCTATTGGATGTTTAATCGGGAAATGAAGGAGTCTATTACCTTCCTTAACCAGAAATTCAGTAAAAAGCCCGAAATTCTGGAAGCTAACATTAAAGTGCTTAAGGCTGGTTATCACTACGGAGATACCACCGAGACTTTTACCACCCGATATGATGTAAAAAAGGCGGAGCTTCCTACCGGTACTTACCGATCCATTATGGGAAATCAAGCTACTGCCATGGGGCTTATTGCTGCTGCTAAAAAATCGGGGTTGCAATTGTTTTATGGGTCATACCCGATTACTCCTGCTTCAGATATTCTTCATGAATTAGCCAAACACAAAAATTTTGGCGTTAAGACATTTCAGGCCGAGGATGAAATTGCCGCTGTAACCGCTTGTATTGGAGCCGCTTTTGGTGGTGCTATGGCAACAACAGGGTCATCAGGGCCAGGAATAGCCATTAAAGGAGAAGCTCTTGGACTGGCGGTAATGCTGGAAATACCTTTGGTGGTTGTAAATGTTCAACGAGGCGGGCCATCCACAGGATTACCAACAAAGACTGAACAATCTGACTTAATGCAGGCATTATTCGGAAGAAATGGTGAAGCACAAACCGTTGTGGTAGCGCCAAGATCACCTAAAGATGCTTTTGAAGCCGCATACGAAGCTTGTCGACTGGCAGTCTGCCATATGATTCCCGTAATGTTGTTGAGTGATGGTTACATTGCCAATGGAGCTGAACCCTGGGCGTTTCCAAAATCTTCTGAACTGAAACCGTTTAAACCCAAATTCCCTAACCCAAAAGATTACGAGGAAGAACCGTATATGCCTTATAAGAGGGATGAAAACCTGGTTCGCGAATGGGCTGTTCCCGGAATGCCCGGATTAGAACATCGGGTTGGCGGAATTGAAAAGGAGGACTTAACCGGAAACATATCCTACGACCCCGATAATCACCAGCACATGGTAAAAACCCGGGCGGCTAAAATTGATAGAATAGCGAATGACATTCCTCTCCAGGAAATTGACCAGGGACAGTCAACAGGAAAAGTATTGGTATTGGGCTGGGGGTCGCCCTATGGAGCCATTAAATCGGCGACGAAGATCCTATTAGAAGAAGGTTATGAAGTTAGCCATGCTCAGCTGCGTTACCTCAATCCATTTCCAAAAAATCTCGGAGAAATACTTAACAATTATGATAAGGTTCTCATACCGGAGATTAACGATGGACAGCTGGATATTTTAATCCGAAATAAATACTTAATCCCTTCTATTCGTTTGTGTAAGATAAAAGGCCTGCCGTTTACAACCAATGAAATTATTGAAAAAGTAAAGGAGATTTATTAATCATGGCTTTAACAGCAAAAGACTTAGTTACTGATCAGGATATTCGATGGTGTCCCGGATGTGGTGATTATTCCATATTAAAACAGGTTCAATCTGTGGTTGCGGATTTAGGCCGAAAGCGGGAAGACATCGTATTTATTTCAGGTATTGGATGCTCTAGTAGATTTCCATATTACATGGACACCTATGGCATGCACTCCATCCACGGGCGAGCGACCGCTATTGCCAGCGGATTAAAAGCTGCGCGCCCTGAATTGGATGTATGGATCATTACCGGTGATGGGGATTCTCTCTCCATTGGTGGAAATCATTTGATTCACCTGTTGAGAAGAAATTTTGACGTCAATATTCTCCTCTTTAACAACGAAATTTATGGACTAACCAAGGGGCAGTACTCACCTACTTCGCACGAAGGAAAAGTTACCAAATCGAGCCCTTTTGGTGTGTTGGATCACGCTTTTAACCCTTCTGCAGTGGCCCTGGGTGCCGACTCTTCGTTTTTCGCAAGAACCCTCGATCGTGATCCCAAACACATGAAGGAAATCTTAAAAAGGGGAAATGAACACAAAGGGGCTTCTCTTATAGAGATTTACCAGAATTGTAACGTATTTAATGATGGTGCTTTCTTTACATTCACTGATAAAGAGACCAAAGCGGGCAATGCAATATTTGTGGAGCACAATCAACCTCTGATTTTTGGAAATGATAAGAATCTAGGAATTAAACTCGACGGATTTAAACCCGTTATTGTAAATCTCGACGATGGCCATTCCCTTAACGACTTATGGATTCATGATGAGCAAGATTATATGAAAGCCACACTTCTTTCGAGAATGTTCGATGCTCCTTCTAAAGATTCAATGCCTCGACCATTCGGTGTTTTCTATTCTACAGATCGCGGAACTTACGAATCGGCTATGGAAGCACAAATTGCCGAAGCCACAGAAGCTTTAGGTAAAGGTGACCTCGATTCATTGCTGGCGGGAAACAATACCTGGGTTATCGATTAAATTTTTAACCATATGTACCAATGACTGTCTTCCGCATTTTTGTTGTAGTGCTTTTGATCCCCAGCTACTTTTCTTCTTATAGTCAGCAGTTTACTTATCCAGAACCATCTGGTGGATATGCTAACTTCACCAACGTAGCGGCCAGCCATATGCAATATCCCCAACATGCGTATGACAATGATAAAGATGGCCCAGTTTATATTTCTTTCTTACTTGATGAAAATGGCAAAATATTTAAATTCATAGAATGGGAATCGTCTCATTCTTCGCTTACAAATGAAGCGAGGAGAATGATTGACATTGTATCATGGAAACCGGGTACAATAAATGGGGTCAAGGATACTTCGCAGGTAAATTTTGTTTTCATTTTTCAATTGCATGCCGGGGGGTATAGCTTTGACCAAAAATACTTCGAGCACCCGGAGAGAAAACTATATTCACCTCATTCATATTATTCATGGAGATGGGTAACATACAAGGAGCACAGTGAAAAAGTTCCAAGTTTTTCAGATGAAGCTTTTAAAACTCAATACTTAAAGGCAGTGGATTTAATAAAAAATAAGGATTTCAAATCTGCATATGCTGAGCTTAAGCAATTATATCCAAGAGACCCCAAAAACCATGAAGTGTTGTTTCAGCTTGCCGTTTGTGCAAACGAACTGGGCAAATCAAAAGCTGCCTGTCGATATATCAATAAGGCTATTGAGAATGGAAACCCCGTTGCAGTTAACTTTAAGGATTCGTTCTGCACTTCACCAGATTAGTTTTTATTATGGCTAAGTTACCCGAACACAATTTAATTATTACAGGACACATTGAAGGTGTTTCCTACCTCCTGCTTCTATTTATAGCCATGCCATTAAAATACATGTATGGTTACCCCGAAGCAACTAGAATTGTTGGAACCATTCATGGTATTTTGTTTTGCGCCTATGTCTATTTTTTATTCGAGAGTTGGGGTAAAATGAAATGGAAATGGATTACTCCGGTGGTACTATTTGTTTTAGCCCTTGTTCCATTTGGAACCTTTTTTCAAAAAAGGGTGATTACTAAACTAAAAAGATAATATCTAAACTTCTCATCTTCCTATAATAATTGTGAGCGGCTGGAGTTTATTCCAATTAACTTCAAACCAAGTTATTATGAAGCTATGCAGAATTGTTTTCCTCTTTACTACTTCAATCTTTGTCCTTCTTTCTGGATGTAACAAAGAAGATGGCTTGGATAATGAATTAAATCAACCTGAAATCGATAAATTTAGATTTACCATCACGGAATCATTTGACAAAGCTGATGGCTGGGTTTCATCAAGTGGAAATATTGTAACAGCCGATAGTATCAACTCATATGAACAGCCTGTCATTCGAAATGGGTACCTCGACCTATTTTCATATGGAGATTTAGGAGTTAAAAAGGTTTACGCCAAAGAACTGCGTATTGATAGAATAAGTCAAATTTACTTCCGGTGTTCAATTTCACCAGGTGAATTTGCAGGAAATCATAAAGGCCGAATCAATCTAAGGATAGGTGAAAGGCTCTATAATTTTTCTATCCAACAGTCAAATTATCCAAGAACCCCAAGTTATTTTGAATTAACCGTAGTTAACGACACCAACTTCTCCATGGTAACAAGCAAAAATCTAAATGTCAAATTAGACGTCAGAAATCAAATATTTCTGGGTCAAACCAAGCAAGAATCTGGCGATTTGGAGTCGAAATCCTATGCGCGTTACTGGTCGGTTAGAGATATCTTTGTCAATGAAATAAGTGTAGAGTTCCTGGTTGGTTTTGGTAGAAATTCTCTTTTTAATAAGAGAAGTCCAAATTTTAGAGAATTAGCCTCTTATGCAGTTTATAATTACCGCATAGAAGTACAGGAGTAATATGCAAGATGGGTTCGAAATCCTACACTTGAAATTTAGAAATGATATTTCAGCAATGCAGAAGCCAGTGTCCATGGCTCAAACCCAACTGACCAGTATAGCTTTAACCTTCATTAAGCCATGTAATTTAATCCGCCATCGTATGATATACGTTTTGTACATCATCGTCCTCTTCAATTTTCTCAAGTAGCTTCTCAAGATCGGTTTTTTCTTCTTCGCTTAAGGTTTTAGTGTCGTGAGGGAATCGCTCAGAGCCCGATTCTATAATTTCCAACCCCCTTTCTTCAATTGCTTTTTGCAAATTACCATATTCAACAAATGGTCCATAAACGATAGCCTCTTCCTCGTCCGATTCGATTTCTTCGGCACCAAAGTCAATCAATTCCAATTCAATTTCTTCCAAATCCAGTCCTTCAGGGTTAATCTTAAAGAAGCACTTTCGGTCGAACATAAAATCGACACTTCCGGTGGTTCCCAAACTGCCATTGCATTTATTGAAATAACTCCTCACATTAGCAACTGTTCGTGTTGTATTGTCCGTAGCCGTTTCAATCAATATTGCTATTCCATGAGGTCCATATCCCTCATAAACCATTTCCTTGTAATTGGAAGTATCCTTGTCGGAAGCCTTTTTAATGGCCCGTTCCACATTATCTTTAGGCATATTGGCAGCCTTAGCATTTTGCATAACTGCCCTTAACTTGGCGTTGTTTTCAGGGTCGGATCCACCTTCCTTAATCGCCATTACAATGTCTTTACCAATTCGGGTAAAGGTTTTTGACATGGCGGACCATCTTTTCATCTTACGTGCTTTCCTAAATTCGAACGCTCTTCCCATAGATATACATGTATAAAAAGCGAAACTAATAAAAACTCGTTCACACGCACAAAGTATTGCTGTATAAGCAAACCACAATAAACATTATTCGTTATTTTTGGTATATACATAATTTGATTAATCATGAAACTACTCTTACTCACAATTTCAATTTCGATTTTATCCTATGGTGGTATTGCACAAGAAGTGCTCGGGTCCTCAGGACAGTCGAATCAGGTTACAAATACTCAGGTTAGTTGGAACATTGGAGAAGTGGTAACTGAAACAGGCACTACAACCAACGGTTCTGTTACTCAAGGCTTTGAACAATCCGACTTTGTTGTTTCATCCGTTGAACTAATCAATACGGAATCGTCCATTCAAGCCAGGGTATTTCCAAATCCAATGGTCAATGAACTTAATATTGAACTTTCAGGAAATGATAATGAAGTTGTAACTGCCAAAATCTATGACGGTCGTGGTCGGTTGGTTTTTGAAACTTCACTTACTGAACAACGTTCGCAATTGGATATGTCTATGTACAGCGGATCTCAATATCATTTGATTCTAAATTCCAAAGACAATTCTTATTTCGAAAAATTCTCCCTAATTAAATCTCACTAAATCTTATTTATCATGAAAAAAATTCTACTTCTATTGTCGCTGTTTTGGGTTGCGCAACTGTTTGCACAATCTCCCGATAACTTTAACTACCAGGCCGTAGTTAGGGATGGAAATGGAAAAGTTCTAGCTAATCAATCGGTACAATTTAAGATTGGAATTCTCCAGGACTCAACAGCCGGTACGCTTATGTTTGAAGAAACCCATTCGGCAACCACTAACGGACATGGATTAGTTTCATTCTCTATTGGAAACGGAACCCTTACCAATGGTAGCTTTGCGTCCATTCAATGGTCGACCAAGAAAAACTACATAAAGATTGAGGTAGACCCTTCAGGCGGAGGAACTTTTGAATTGCTTAGCAACACACAATTGGTTTCGGTTCCTTACGCTTTACACGCAGAAACCGTAACGAATAAGAATGATGATGACGCGGATTCTACCAATGAAATACAAATACTGAGCATTTCCAATGACACTATATTCCTTACTAACGGTGGTATGGCCGTATTACCAGCCGTTGCACCCAATCTTGATAATGATTCTACTAATGAGATTCAGGTTTTATCCTCTTCTAATGATACGCTTTATCTAAACAATGGTGGTGGATTTGTAACCTTCACAGATTTAATTACATGGATAAAAGATTCTAAGGGGCTTCACTATACTGCAGGAAACGTTGCAATTGGAAGGGATTCTGCTGACTTTCCATTACAGGTTTATGATAGCCTTATCCATACTAGTTCGTCCACTTATGCAAACGGAATGTTGCTACAATCAAGAGTAACAAACTCGGCAGGAGCTAACTATGCTGGCATTTTCTCCGAAGTTAAAGGATCGGCGGCATACAATACGGCTGTCGATGGTACTTCTGATGGTGTTTCAACCGGAACCAACTACGGTTTAGGAGGTTATGCCAACAATGCGGCTACCAATGTGGGAGTTGAAGCTTTTTCTTACGGAACTAACAAAATTAATTATGGCTTGGATGGTTATTCCTGGAACGGAACGCGTAACTATGGAGTTAGAGGTTATGCACGGGCCAAGACAGATTCAGCTGATAAACATGTAGGTGTGCTGGCTGAAATTGAAGCCAAAAATGGATTGGGAACTGCTCTTTGGGCAAAATCCACAGGAACCAGAACCGGTAATGCAATTTATGCAGAATCCAACAACGACAGTTCCAATACTGGAATTATGGCTTACGCAAG
Source organism: Crocinitomicaceae bacterium (assembly GCA_002713215.1). Classification (GTDB taxonomy): domain Bacteria; phylum Bacteroidota; class Bacteroidia; order Flavobacteriales_G; family Salibacteraceae; genus UBA2108. Next base: position 119,813 of record PAVO01000042.1, on the reverse strand, counting down.
ATCAAGCAGTAGTAACAATCAGGATCAATATGGTATTCAAGGGCATGCTGAAGGAAGTAGCGGTACTGGTACCGGAATTCATAGAGGAGTTTATGGAACAGCAAACGGAAGTGGAACCCTAAGCAGAGGAGTTGAGGGTAGAGCTCTAAGCACTTCAACTCAATACAATCAAGGAGTTTTCGGGTATGCATTGGGTGCCGGATCAAATAGCAATGGTTATAATGCTGGTGTTCTGGGTGAAGCAGCAAATCATACCATCCTAAACTATGGGATTCTAAGTTTAAACGGTGCAACTGGAAACAATAACTATGGTGGAGCAGACTTTGCGTATGGAAACGTTTCGGGAACCAAAAAGAATATTGGTTCTTATGGATATGCCTGGGGAGCAGACACCAATATTGCGGTTCGTGCTTATGCAAAAGATGATCTTACAGCAGTTAACTATGGATTCTATTCTGAGGTAGCAGGGTTATCTTCTTCTCTAGCCGGTCGATTTATTGGTAATACTCGAGTTGAAGGAAATTTAGTGGTAACTGGTTCAATTAGCAAGGGGTCAGGTACATTCAAAATTGACCACCCTATGGATCCGGAAAACAAGTTTTTGGTACACAGTTTTGTTGAAAGCCCTGACATGATGAATGTATACAACGGCAACGTAACTACTGATGCTTCGGGATATGCTACCGTTCAGTTGCCTAACTATGTTGAAGGAAGTAATAAAGATTTCCGATATCAATTAACGGTTATTGGGCAATTTGCTCAGGCCATTGTTAAGGAAGAAATTAAAGGCAACAAGTTTATTATTCAATCGGACAAGCCAAATGTAAAAATCAGCTGGCAGGTGACCGGAATTCGTAATGATCCTTATGCTAAGGCAAATCGAATTCAACCCATAGTAAACAAAACCGGAGACGAAAAAGGAAAATACTTACATCCGGCTGCATATGGTAAAAATGAATCTTATAACATTTACCAACCGTTGGATTTAGGTAATGCTAATGAAGAAGTAGAAATGCTTAAAAAATCTTCTGAAGCAGAGAGAGAAAAAAGAGCCGCAATTGGTGAAGGAAGTGCCAGGTAAAAGCTAATTTATCCGGCAATTGTTGCACTGGAGTATTGTATGGATTAATGCTCTTGATCATGGAAAATGTCCTTTTTGTTGCATTACTTTAAATACTATATCAATTAGACAAGCATAATGAAATACATATTATTAGGACTTATATTATTCTTTGTCACGCTCACACGTGCACAAGCACCAGAGAAGTTTAATTATCAGGCTGTTCTTAGAGACGCTTCAGGCCAGGTACTTACCAATAAAACGGTACAGTTGCGAATTAGCATTCACGAAACTTCGTCGGTTGGTTTTCTAAAATACCAGGAAACACACCTGGACACCACCAATAGCTTTGGGCTTATCACTTTTAAAATTGGTGAAGGAACGGTGGTCAGTGGATCGATGTCAAGCATTCTTTGGGGACAGGAGGTTCATGTGGTAATTGTTGAAATGGACCCGAATGGTGGAACTAATTGGGAGCGATTGAGCACCAATCAACTGGTTTCAGTACCATACGCAATGCATGCAAACACCGCCAGCTATGGAAGGGATGAAGATGCTGATACGACCAATGAATTACAAAGCCTAAGTATTTCAGCGGATACCTTGTTTCTAACCGATGGTGGTTTTGTGGTCTTACCATCGGGCTCTGTCAATAACGACAATGATTCAACGAATGAATTAAATACCTCGGTTTCTTTAACAGGAACTACTTTGGAGGTTACAGATGCAGGGGGTACCAAATCGGCCAATCTGTCGTCTTTGGATCAAAGCGCAGCGCTAACAAGTCATACGACGGCCGATCAGGATTTAAGCGCAACCAATGAAATTCAGGTATTGAGTATATCGAATGATACCATCTTTCTAACCAATGGTGGAATGGTGAAACTTCCTCCTTCCGGTGGAATAAATAACGACAATGATTCAACCAACGAATTAAATACTTCTGTTTCTTTAACCGGAACCACACTTTCGGTTACCGATGCAGGTGGAGCTAAAACAGCGAATCTATCGTCTTTGGATCAAAGCGCAGCATTAACTAGTCACACTACTGCCGATCAGGATTTAAGTGCTACCAACGAGATTCAATTGCTAAGTATTTCAAATGACACGATCTACCTTACCAATGGCGGGTTTGTTGTTCTTCCATCTGGCACCGTTAACAATGATAACGACTCGACCAATGAGTTGAATACTTCTGTCTCTTTAACCGGAACCTTGTTGTCAGTTACCGATGCAGGGGGTGCTCAGTCAACTGACCTTTCGGCATTGGATCAAAGTGCAAATGTTGCTGGATTAGATGCCCGAATTGCAGCAGACAGTACCAATTTGGCAAACCATACAGCTACCGATTTTGATTTGGATACTACCAATGAAATCCAGGCATTAAGTATTTCAAACGATACCATTTACCTTACCAATGGCGGATTTGTGGTTCTTCCGGCTGGTACGGTTAACAATGATAATGACTCGACCAATGAGTTGAATACTTCAGTCTCTTTAACCGGAACTTTGCTGTCAGTTACCGATGCAGGGGGTGCTCAGTCAACTGACCTATCGGCATTGGATCAAAGTGCTAATGTTGCTGGATTAGATGCCAGAATTGCAGCCGATAGTACCAATTTAGCAAACCATATGGCTACCGATTTTGATTTAGATACTACCAATGAAATTCAGGTACTAAGCATCTCGAACGACACCATTTACCTTACCAACGGTGGATTTGCCGTTCTTCCCGTGGCAACCAATAATGATAATGATTCTACCAATGAATTAAATACTTCGGTCTCATTAACCGGAACTACATTATCGGTAACTGATGCCGGTGGAGCGAAATCTGCTGACCTATCGGCATTGGATCAAAGTGCAGCTGTTGCAGGACTAGATACGAGAATTACAGCAGACAGCACCAATTTAGCAAACCACATAACTGCTGATTTTGATTTAGATACTACCAATGAAATTCAGGTAATAAGCATCTCGAACGATACCATTTACCTGACCAACGGTGGGTTTGCCGTTCTTCCTGTGGCAACCAACAATGATAATGATTCTACCAATGAATTAAATACTTCGGTCTCATTAACCGGGACTATGTTGTCCGTTACAGATGCCGGTGGAGCGAAATCTGCTGACCTATCGGCATTGGATCAAAGTACTATTGTGGCAGGATTGGATGCCAGAATTACAGCAGACAGTACCAATTTGGCAAACCATACAGCTACCGATTTTGATTTAGATACGACCAATGAAATTCAGGTAATAAGCATCTCGAACGATACCATATACTTAACGAATGGTGGGTTTGCAGTACTTCCTGCAGCTACAGCTAATAACGACAATGATTCTACCAATGAGTTGAATAACAGGGTCCAGTTAATTGGAACTACATTATCGGTAACCGATGCAGGTGGAGCAAAATCGGTAGATCTTTCACCCCTGGACCAAAGCACTATTGTGGCTGGATTGGATGCAAGAATTACCGCAGACAGCACCAATTTAGCGAACCATACTTCTACTGATTTTGATTTGGATACTACCAATGAAATTCAGGTACTGAGTATTTCGAATGACACCATTTTCTTAACCAATGGAGGGTTTGCCGTACTTCCTGCTACGGCTTCCAATAATGATAATGACTCAACCAACGAATACATAGACAGTATATACTTCAGCGGAACGCAGATTTACGTCTCTCAGTCAAAGAGCAAACTTATCGACTCTGCGGATATTTCACTTATAAATTACTGGGATAAAACGGGTAACAACTTGGCTTATACGCTGGGGACTATTAGCATTGGGTCCACCACATCCAACGGACCATTGTATATCGAAGATGCAACTGGTGGTAAGGGTATTGTATCGAGTTCAACTTCAAGTGGCTTTAATTTGGCAATTGAAGGAATTGGTCGCTCTTCTGCAACAAACAACAATATTCAATATGGTGTCCGGGGTCAGGCATTAGGAACTTCAGGTACTGCGGGAACAGGACTCCATTACGGAGTGTATGGATTAAGTGAAGGTGGTACATATAGTACTGGGGTTGCCGGGATCTCAAACTCCAGCAATGCTACCTACAATAGAGGGGTACACGGTGAAGTAGTAGTTGCCCGTACAGCCACAGGACAGACTTATAATACTGGTGTCATGGGAGAAGGATCTGGACATTCTAATGAAAATTTTGGCATCCTTGGTTTTACAGGAGGAACGGGTAGCAGAAATTATGGCGGTGCTTTTTATGCCTTTGGCAACCCTTCTACTGGTTTAATTAATTATGGATCTCACAATTATGCTGGATTCGCCGATACTAATATTGCTGTTTCGGCTTTGGCTGCACAAGATACAGGAGATGTAAATTATGGAATTGTTAGCCGAATCAGTGGCTCAACTGGATTAGCTGGGTATTTTATTGGTAATGTTGCCATTACTGGGAACCTATCAATTACCGGAAGCATTTCCAAGGGCTCTGGTACATTTAAAATTGACCACCCTCAAGATCCTGAAAATAAAATGCTGGTGCATTCATTTGTGGAAAGTCCCGATATGATGAATGTCTATAATGGAAACGTTGTTACTGATGGAGATGGGCTGGCAACAGTACAACTACCTGATTATTTTGAGGCACTAAACATGGACTTCCGATATCAGCTTACTGTGGTGGGTCAGTTTGCACAGGCTATAATTCTGGAAAAGGTAACTGGGAACCAATTTGTAATTAAAACAGACAAACCCAACGTGGAAGTGAGTTGGCAGGTTACCGGAATTCGAAACGACCCTTATTCCAATAAGAATAGAATTAATCCCGTGGTTGAGAAGGATTCAAAAGACAGAGGACTTTACCTGCATCCTGAAGCGTACGGACAGGACGAATCAAAATCCATGTTCAAACCCATTAAGGTTGAAAAAAGCAAAGAAGAAATGGAGGAGTTTATAAACTCCGGTTCTTCAGGTCAAAGCATTCCTCCCAGGTAATCGAGTAATTATTGAACGAATTGAAAAGCGGCCAATTGGCCGCTTTTTATTTACCATACATTTGGGTTAATGAAAAAACGTGTTTTAGTTACTGGTGCCAATGGCGCAGTTGGAAAAGAAGCGGTTCGATTTCTGGTTGAAAGAAAAGATCGATTTGACATTATTTGCCTCGACCACAATACCAAACGAACTCAGCAAAGGCTTGGGAAATTCAAAAACGATGTTTCCTTTGTCCAGGCCGATATTACCAATATTAAAACACTCGAACCGGTAATCAAGGATTTGGATTACGTGATCCACTTAGCAGCAATTATTCCTCCCCTGGCCGACGAAAAACCTGATTTGGCCAGAGCCGTAAATTTTGAAGGCACAAAAAACATAATTGAGCTCATTGAAAAGAATTCTCCCAATGTATTTATGCTGTATGCGAGTAGTATTTCGGTATACGGCGACCGACTCAACACACCGAATATAAAAGTAGGTGATCCGCTTAAAGCCAGTATGGGTGATGAATACGGTCAAACTAAAATCGATACGGAAAAAGCCATTCAGGAGTCCAACATCAAGTGGAGTATATTCAGGCTTACGGGAATTATGGACGCAGAACTCAACAAGCCAAATGCATTGATGTTTCATATGCCACTGGAAACCTCTTTCGAATTGTGTACAACCCGAGATTGTGGTAGGGCTTTTGCGAACGCCCTGGATCATCAGGCAGTATTGGAAAATACCATTTTTAACCTTGCCGGAGGTGAATCATGCCGGGCACCCTTCCACGAGATTCTACGTACGGCATTTGGCATAAGCGGTCTGGGTAAATTGAACTTTCCAGAAGGGGCTTTTGCTACCGCCAATTTTCACTGTGGATACTATGCTGATGGTGATGATCTCGAAAATATTCTACGCTTTAGGCAGGATAGCAAAGAGGATTATTTCAATATGATGAGTAAGGCCATTCCCGAATGGCAGAAGTTCTCGGCCAGGCTTTTTGCCCCGATTATAAAATGGGTCATGCTTCAAACCTCCGACCCGTGGAAGGCGAAAAAAACCAATGATAAATACGGAATGAAACGCTATTTTAATATCGACGTCTAATAATTCAACTTAGTTTTGCTTCGCTGTATTTCGTTCTATCGCTGCTTCAACTTGTTGAAGGGGAGGAAAGTCCGGACACCATAGAGTACTGTACCATGAGAAACCATGGGCACTTTTGAAGGAATTCTTGAGTGACAGATAGGGCCGCAGAAAATAGACTACCAAAAGGCTGCCTGAGCGTAGTCGAAGGCAGCTTTTTGGAAAAGGTGAAAAGGTGCGGTAAGAGCGCACCAGTATTGCAAGAAATTGCAATAGCTTGGTAAACCTTGCAGGGTGCAAGACCATGTAAACCGAAGTTTGATCTCCTACGCTTCGGCTACGGAGATTATGAAGGGCTGCTCGCCCGATTTCGGAGGGTAGGTTGCGTAGACAAATGGTAGATTAAAACAGAATCCGGCTTATTCAGTTGTATGGCATTAAAAGGAGGCTTCGGCCTCCTTTTATTTATTCGGAAGCAAAGCCTACGTTAAGGTTCCGTTCCATTTATTTTTGCTCCCTACTTTCCCATAATTTGATGGATTAATTCATGCATTCGGCGTTCAAGAATTACTTATTAAATATTACGGAATCTACTGATTGCAAAGAGATGGAAGTCATTCAATCGTTGTGGAGTGGTTACGGAAAGATTTCCCGATATCAGTTAGTCAATTCATCGCGTAAGACCATAGTGGTTAAATGCATCTCGCTGGAAGCGGCTGACCAGCATCCCAGAGGTTGGAATACGAATACCTCACACAATCGAAAAGTAAAATCGTATCAGGTAGAAACACATTGGTACAAGCACTGGAGTCAACAATGTTCCAATTCCTGTAGAATCCCTCATTTTTTGGGTTCCTTTTCCGAAGGCAACCAGCAATGGATTATTCTGGAAGATTTAAAAACCAACTTTCCTTTAATTCAACAGCAAATTGACCTTTCAGGGGTTAAAGTTTGTTTGAAATGGCTGGCTCATTTTCATGCTACTTTCCTCAACCAACAACCAACTGGCTTGTGGGAAGTGGGTACTTACTGGCATTTGGCTACCCGGCCTGATGAATTCGAAAAAATGGAACACCACGAACTAAAATCGAAGGCGCATGCAATTGATGATCTATTGAACCAATGCGAATACCAAACCCTGATTCATGGAGATGCTAAACTCGCTAACTTTTGCTTTTCGGAAAATGGAGAACAAGTGGCTGCGGTAGATTTTCAATACGTTGGAGGTGGCAGCGGAATGAAAGACGTTGCCTACTTCTTAGGAAGTTGCCTCTCTAGTTCGGAGTGCAAACGCTACGAAACACCGTTATTGGATTTCTATTTTGCAGAATTACAAACGGCTTTGGAAGCTTCTGAGTACCAGATTGATTTTACAGCACTTGAACAGGAATGGAGGACCCTCTACCCCATTGCCTGTACCGATTTTACCCGTTTCTTATTAGGTTGGATGCCTTCGCATCAAAAGGTAAACAGTTATAACCTGAACTTGATGAATTCGGTTTTGGAAAGGTTAACCTAAACTATTAGTAATCCTAAAACAGTGCACGACTGGTTATCTCAATTTTCTCCATGTCCATTTTATACCGGACACCACCATCAAAACAATAGTTCCGACTACAAGCCCTGCTAACAGTTCAAAAAGAACGCTGGGAATGGGCAGCATTTCTTCCAGGTGATGAAAGAAGTGCAAATTGTGCACAAATAGTCCACCCGAAACCAGGAATAAGGCCACCGTACCAATTACTCCCAGGCTCTTGATCACCCACGGTAAAGCTCGTATGAGAAACCGTCCCACTTTATCTGAAAGCGTATTGTCTTCCGGGTTGAGGCGAATGAGCTTCAATCCAAAGTCATCCATTCGAACAATCAGCGCTACTACACCATAGACACCAATAGTTGCCAGTAAAGCGATCAAAGAAACCACCGGTATTTGAATGGTTAAAGGTTCAGACGATACAGAACCCAACGTGATAATTACAATCTCCACTGAAAGGATAAAATCGGTAATGATAGCAGATTTTACTTTCTTCTTTTCAATCACTATCAACTCCTCTTCGGGAAGATCCGTTGATTTTGTCGAGTTTTCTTTATGATTATGAGGAACAATAAATTCGTACACCTTTTCCACTCCTTCGAAAGCCAGAAACAGACCTCCTAAAATCAGGATCACAGTAATAGCCGTAGGAAAGTATGCACTCAGTAAAAAGGCAAATGGAAGAATTATCAACTTGTTGAGTAACGAACCTTTTGAAATGGCCCACAATACTGGCAATTCCCTGGAGGAGAGAAAACCGGAAGCCTTTTCTGCATTAACAGCAAGGTCGTCACCCAGAATACCTGCTGTATTTTTCCCAGCAACTTTTCCCATGGTGGCCACGTCATCCATCAAGGTACCGATATCGTCTAAAAGCGCAAAAATTCCTGAAGCCATAGTTTGTGAGCTGAGTGACTAAAATAGAACGAAAGTAGGATTATCTTAACATTACAACCGATACATCGAATTGGTTTGTTTAATATAATGCAACACCCCGCAGCCATGATTAGTAGGCCGCGTTACATTCTTCGGGACTTGGGTTTGGGTTGGATTTCTAAATTTCATTTGTTTTAAAATTACCGCATAGGCATGGTGGATTAAACCTCTCCTGAAATCCTGAATTTTAAGTATTCACAGCCTATTAACACTTATTTTTTCCAAGACGAATCTAACCTTCCTCCCTACCTAAATCTCTCAACAACCGATAATGGGACCTGATGGCATCTGAAACTGTTTCTTCATAATGATAGGGCAGGGAAAATTCCATAGCCGTTTGTTTTACAATTTTAGAAATTTGAGGATAGTGAATGTGACAAATTCCTGGAAACAAATGATGCTCAATTTGATAGTTAAGCCCACCAATTAAATACGAAAGGAGCTTGTTATTATGCGCAAAATTTGATGTGGTTTGTAACTGGTGGGCATGCCAGTTCTGATCTTGAAGGTTTTCGGCGTTTTTTTCTGTTTTGCAATCTGGTACTACATGTGCCAGTTGAAAAACGAGTGTCAACGTAATTCCAGCAACCACCAGCATGGTTAGAAACATTCCGACACTAACAGCATAGTCAAAGGGCAATATCATCAGGGGGATTGCCAAAAAGAAAAGGTAAAATATCAGTTTTTTAAATACTATGGTAAGAGCCAACTGTACGGCAGCCATTCGAGTTTGGATAAAACCCTGCTGAAAATACTTTACTGCGCTGCGCAGGTCTTTAATGGTAAGCCATTCAATCACCAGCAAGCCATATAAAAAAGTAGCATATATATGCTGAAAGCGATGAAACCACTGCCGAGGTTGATGTTTGGTGAACCTAAACAATACCCGTGGGTTTATATCTTGATCTATACCTCCGACATTAGGATAATTATGATGCAAAACGTTATGTTCTATATGCCAAATTTTAGGCTCAACACCAATAGCAACAATTGGAACCTGCAAAACAAATCGAACCATCTTGTTTTTAGTGTAAGCACCATGCACGGTATCATGCATAATAGACATTCCAATAAAAGCTTGCAGAAGGCCCAGGATAGCCCAAAGGACAAATAGCACGGGGATATTGGTAATTACGTTGGATAGTATGATGAGATAAATAGAAAAATACGCACCAAAAAGGAGCAGCGTTTTAACCGCCATGGACGTATCAGCTTCTTTACTTAATCCATTTTCTTTGAAGTATTGATTCACCCTTTTATTTAGAGTTCTCGACAGGTCTTCGTTAATGCTATTTGAATACTTTGGACCTTTCATAGGAGGTTAACTAAAAGTTTATCCGTTTAAAGTTTATATGAATAGGTCCATCTGGTTTTAACAGCATCATGGCATGCATTCCAACCATTTTATCTTCACTTAACTCCAGATCATAGTTGCGAATAATACGACTCATAACCAGCAGTATTTGCATGATGGCCATATTTTGGCCTATACACACTCTGGGCCCTCCGCCAAAAGGAATAAAAGCAAATGGGTGTACCTTTTTGTCGTTTCCATCTGTGAATCTGTTCGGGTTAAACTTTTCAGGATCTTCCCATACCCGGTCGTTATGATGTACTCCAAAAATATAGGGGACTACAGTGGTGCCTGCTGGAATTTTAATTCCATTGTATTCGTCATCTTGCAAAGCTTCACGGTCAATCATCCAAAACGGAGGTCTCATTCTCATGGTCTCGTTCAACACGGCAATGGTATACTTGAGATCGTGCAGTTTTGAATAATTGACTTCATCTCCGGCAAAAACAGCTTCAATTTCATTTCTCATTTTTGCGATGTACTCTGGGTGTTTTGCTAAGAGATAAAATGCCCAGGTTGCAGCAGTGGTCGACGTTTCATTGCCAGCTACAAGCAGTTGTAATATTTCTACTTTTACGGTCTCATCCGACATAAATTCTCCCGTATCCTTATACGGAGTAGTTAAAATGAGCCGAAGTATATCTCGTTCCTGATTGTTTTCAGTTCGCCGCTTTTCTATGTAATTCAACACGATTTGATCCCCCTTTATTCGCATTTCCTGGTACTTCTTATTTTGTCCACTGATGGCGTACCAGGGCATAAGATAAGGTTGAACCACTTTCCTCACAATAAAGCTTTGAATACTGGCAATGGTGCTGGCAAACTGTTCAAGCTCCTGATTACTCATTTGACTCCCAAAAAGCGATTTGCCAACCGACCGTAGCGTAAAGTTTACCATTTGCTGGTGAATATCCACAGGGCCCTTGGTGGCCTCCTTATCAAAGTCGTCCATAAAATCATTGAGCACCTTAATCTGAATGGGCAACATTTCAGAAAGCCTTGAACGAGTAAATCCTAAACTCAGTAATTTCCGTTGTCGTAGCCAATAATCACCATGGCTGTTGGTTAACCCTTTTCCTTGAAATTCGACAAATCGTTTTACTTGAATGTGAGATTTATGGTAATTCGAATTGTTATCCTTTAATATGTATTTCAAAAAATCTGGGTCGGCAGTCACGACCGTTTTTCTAAATCCTCCAAAATTGAATTTAAAGGTAGCCCCATGCTTTTGACGGTACTTTTCGAATACCTGAACTGGGTTCTTTACCATTTCGGTGGTATCGAGTAAAGATTCTATGCTTGAGACCGTATGTTGATTCCGGTTTCCCAACTTATGCTTCTATTAATTTATTGCAATTCATAAACTTATATATCCCTTGCACCACGTCTTCCAATGGTAAATCCGGTTTTCCGAAGGTAGATAGATCTCTAAACTTTTTATAATTACTGTTGTCGTATCTTTTAAACTCCATGTTACCAATATTATCAACGGATTTTACCAAGAAATTGAGCAAGGGGAATAACGGGTCTTTTTTGGTGCATCTACTAACTACTTCAGGAACAAATTCTTTCAGTTTATAATCGGTAAAATCCATTCCAACAAGCTTGCTTAAAATACCGGTAACGTCTTGCATGCTGGAGTATTCATCCCGGGTGACATGAAACGTTTGATTTACTGACGATTCAATTCCAGCTATGGCCACAATGTTATTTGCTGCTATATCTGCTGGTGTAAAACTGACCTGATTTTTGGCTGTGGTTCCAATTCCATGTTTTACCATGAATGCCAGCAATCGAATTGAAATATCAAAATTATAGCCCTCTCCATGGGCAGAAGGAGAAATTAAGGCTGGCCTAAAAACTCGTGCTTCGAGTCCATTTTCCATAGCTTTTAGTACCATCTGATCCGATGCCCATTTGCTTTGGCTGTAACCGAAATCCAGAAATTTCATATCCTTATTGGAGTCAGTTTCAAAAAGAGTATCCTTAATGGACCAACCGAAAATAAACGTGGTGGAAATGTGGTTTACGGTTTTCGCTCGATTACAAAGTGCAAGTTCAATTACTTCTTTGGTTCCCAATACATTGGCGCCTCGAAGTGTATGGTAGTCTTTGAGATAATTGACCGATGCCCCGTTGTGATAAATGGTCTTTACATTAACGCTTAAAAAGTTCCAATCTTTCTCACTTAAGCCCAAGTTTTCTTTGCTCAAATCTCCGCAAACTGGGATTACTCTTTTTTCAAAGGAGTCTGAGAGTTTTTGGCTTTCAATATGCAAGGTGTTAAACGATTTTCTTAATCGATTTACTGCTTGTTCTTTAGAATTTGCTCGAACCAGAACATAAATGCTTTCGGCGGTCTGTTCCAGCAATGACTTAATAAGAAATGGGCCAAAAAAACCGGTTCCACCAGTTAATAATATTGAGTTTTGCATTGAGCCAGATAGTTCTGATTCACTGAGCATTTCTTTTGAATGGCTCAAAAGAACATCGCTTGCCATTAAGCTCAGTTCTGCCTTTTGATATTCCGAACGGAGATCCATAAATGCCTTTTTGAACTTGAATCGTGCAAGTTTCGATTTCGTTTCAAAAACACCGAGAATTTCGAATAAATCGGAAACCACCATTTTCTGAAGTAGTTTTATATCTACGTCATGCGATAAATCATTAAACCCTTTGTTTCTCAGGTAAATTTCAAGATCGTGGCTAAATTCCGCTAACTGAATAGAATCCAGGCCTGAGTTAGTCAATGTAGTATTCTCCTTACCACTTAGTTTGTAGTATCGTAACAGTTCCCAGTAGTCTTTTGTGAAAGGAGGATAAGTACTGGTATTTCTTTCCGTTAATGCTCCACGTTTTACTTCTTTTTCGCTAAAGCGCACGTGTTCAATAACGGGTAACGTACCTTCGACAAGCCTTTCTTTGTTTCTATACCGTTGAATTTTTCCAGAGCTTGTTTTGGATACATCCTTCGCAAGCACAAAAACGATTTCAGAAAGGCTGATACCCAGCAGGTGACTTATCCGATCACGAATTGTTGTAGCATCTGGGATCTTCCTTCGGTTTTTTATTCCAGCTACAACAACCACAGATTCATTTCCCGATTTACTAACAGAGAAAGCAGCGACGCAACCCACTCTAATTAATGGGTCACTTTCAACAAGGTGCTCAATGTCATGTGGATAGTAGTTATTTCCTCGAATAATTATTAAGTCTTTTAACCGTCCACAAACAAATAACTCTTCGTGATAAATAAAACCTAGATCGCCCGTCCTTAACCATTTATTATTCTGATTTGTTCCTGTGATTTCTGCCTCAAAGACTTGTTGGCTCAATTTTTTTTTGTTCCAATAACCATCACATTTACTTTCCCCTTGTAGCCAAATTTCGCCAACTCTACCACTTTCTAATTCATTATTTTCATGGTGAGGGTCAACAATTTTAAGGCAAGTATTTGCCAAGGGTTTACCGCAACTCATTATTGAGGTTGACTTGCTTTTGTCGTCCTCTTCGGAAAGTGCCTGAGCTTTATTATGTAGCAATAGTTCTGAGTTAAAACAAAACGATGTTCTACCATAATTGGTCACCGCCAGCGTAAACTCTGCCAGACCATATGCAGCGAAAAAGGACTTGGGTTTTAAACCGTAACGGCTAAATTTTTCCTTAAAATTTTGGTAGGTACTCGGTTTTATGGCCTCTGCTGCAGTCATTAAAAACTTCAGCGAACTCAAATCTATTTTTTTTAAAACGTCATCGCTTATTTTTCCCGGAAGTAGACAATATTCGAAAGCAAAGTTTGGCGCTGAGGAGGCTGTTGCATGGTACTTCGAAATGGTTTCTAGCCACAGAGCGGGCCGTTTAATAAAATCGGAGGGTGAAAAACCATAGGTGGTTCCACCTTTTATAGCAAAGAAGAGGTAGTATCCAATTAGCCCCATATCGTGATATTGTGGCAACCAAGACACTCCAATAGGCATATGGTCCGCGACGTTCTTGCAATTTTGCAGAATATTATGGTGGGTCACAACAACTCCTTTGGGATTACTCGTTGAGCCTGATGTGTATTGTAAAAACAAAATATCATTATGAACCTCAGGGGGTGGAGCCATATTGGAATGGCTAATCTCTGTGGTATTTATCCAGAATAATTCTGAGAGGCGATTCTTGTTTTTTTTCAAATTGATTTTGAAAGACCAGAAGAAACTACTGTCAGTAAAAACCGCGTTAGCCTCACAATCTTGAGCAATAAAGTTCATTTTAAGAACTGAAGCATTCATACCGTGTACCGAAGGTGAATAAACCGGAACCGGAATTATTCCCAATCTCGCACATGCAAAAAAGGCTGTTATCATTTCAAGACCTGGAGGGTACGCCAAGAGAACCCGATCTCCCTTTTTTAGGGAATAGTGAGTATGAAGGTAGGATGCGATGGCCTTCGTTCGATCCTCAAATGATTGATAAGTATATGATTCGGTTATGTTTCCTTGGCTATCAAGGAAAGAGTACATGGTTTTATTGGGGTAGTCTTTGGTTCGTTTTGTAACTTCTGATAAAATAGATGGCATTTGAATTTGTTACTTTACGATATCCTATTTGGTTATACTTTTCTAGAATCTAAAATACCTCTAAAATTCATTTGTGTCATTCAATAGAAGGTTGATTTTGTTATTGGCAGGTTGGATACCAACAGGTGCCATTTATTATGTAACAAGTTATGTGTCTGAGCCAGTTTGGATCGTCCCAGAAACTAGAATAGATGGTCTTATCCCGTTCAACTATATAGGTATTTGGCTATACCTTCTGTTTTATTTGTTTGTTCCATATGCCTTTTTCGTCTCAGACAAATCAACGTTGCGTCCAATGTCCTATGCTTTTCTTCTGAGCGCCTCCATTAGCGGTGTTGTATTTGTTTTCTTTCCGAGTAGTATGATTTATCCGGAAATTCAACTTGATAGTTTTAGCGCCGAAGTATTAAACTTCGTGGCGCTAAACGATACACGAAACAATTGTTTTCCTTCCTTACACGGTTCGCTAATAACCATTTGTACTTTAGGGCTAATACACCGAGGAAGTAACCTTCGAAGCATTATAATACTCAGTATTACACTGCTCATGTTTTATGCAATCATTCAAACTCGAAGGCATGTATTTCTTGACTTGGGAGCTGGCATAACAATAGGTGTGATTTCTTATTTGATTTCAAATTACGTATTGAACCGAAAAAGGTGAGGAGCTGAGTTTTTATAGACACTAACGTCCCTGCTAAAATGTCGTGCAACACGTCAGGTTGGTTGAGCATACATTTTAGCCTTTATTGGCATTAGTTTTTATTTTTCAATTCGATAGGGTAATCATTTATGTAATTGGAATTAATAATAGTGTCTTTATATGTCCCATTGTAATCCCTTATTAATGAATCATTCCCCAATTCTTGGATTAGTTTATAATAAGATTCATTGTTATTTGTAATATCCATTAAAGTGATACTATCAAGTATAAGGTAGACCTTAGTTCTTGTATAGAATAGAATCTACTAAAAACCGACTTAAAAATTTTTACCTATTGGTTAATTGTGAAGTTATTCAACCTTAAACCGTAAAACGGTTTTTAGTTTTTCCGGTGCTACTTTTCGGGCATCGGTCAAATAAATCTCTCGGTGAATTTTAGACAACCTCTTCAACCCATTGGTCTCGGCATATTCTTCCATAATTGCAAAACTTTCGGGTTCATTGTTATAGCTTCCGTTGTGCAACATTTGAACACACTTACCCTCCTCTATTTCTTCAAACAAAACCTGTCTCAATAAGGCTAGAGGCTTCTTCTTTAGGGTGATTTCGCGAATGGTTTCCACAAAGTCATTCTCCACAAAATCGGGTTGCCGGATCATGAGGGTAAAAACCAAATCATCCTTATTTATGGTTCCGTCAAAAACCTTCTTGGCTTCATCGGTAATGTCCCAAACGCCTTCCAACGGGTAGACAGTATAATCAAAATAATCGGGAGGTTCCATTCCCTTCTTAGCGCTCATTTTTATCCCATAAGAAAGGGCATACAAGGCTGTAACGTAATCTACAAAATGTTCGCTATTGGGATTGCCTTCTCCATGAATGGTCAGGAACTTAAAATTAGGTACATCAATGGTTTCAGGACGAGCCTTTGGCAAATAGATTCCCTTTTCCTTTTTTCTCCATTCGTGCTTGGTCATTTCCTCATTTATCGATTCAAAGTAATTCGATGGACAGCCCTGCCTTTTTCAGTGCTTAAATTTAAATAATATACTCCTGACGATTGATCACTCAAATCAATTTCCTGTAGCAATTCCTTGCTGGTTTTTTCCCAGGATTGAGTAGAAACAATTTGCCCCTGCATGTTTCGAATAATAAGTTTTACCTCACCTTCCTCTTCGGAGTCCAGTTTTAGGAAGAACCTTCCGTTATTGGGGTTTGGATAATACTGAATGGAAGCCCTGGAAAGAAGGTTTTCATCAATTCCAACACAAATGGCTTTGTAGGATACGTTGATGGTATCGGATTGGGAACAGTTTTTATGTGTGCTCGTATCGGTAACTACAATTGAATACGCACCACCCTGGTTAAGCTTAATGGTTTTAGAAGTGTCCCCGGTGTTCCACAGGTAGGTCATGTTATTTATGCCTGGATTCAGTTCCAATACATTACTCCCACAAAAAGCCTTATCATTCCCCAGGTTAAATACAGGATTAGCTTCAACAACTACTTTACCGGTATCCACATTCGTACAAGTATTGGCATCAGTAAACTCATAATAAACCTCATGCCTACCCAAACCAGCCAACCTTGGGTCGAAAGTATTCCCGTTAATAAACGATCCTGAATACTGGCCATTAAGCGGTCTCCCACTTGAAAGTAAAAGCGTGCTATCCAATTCGCAAGCGTATACCGCTGAGTCCATACTTACCGTTGGCAAGGCATGTATAACAAACTTGGTCTCAGCCGTATCGGAACAGCCTCTGGCATCTAGAAAATGATAGGCAATGGTATTTAATCCTACCGTTGCCGTTGAGGGATCGTATTGGTTGCCGGAAATTCCACTACCGAAATAACTTCCTCCAGCCGGGTGCCCTCCAAATAAGGCAAACGGCGGTGAGTTAAGGCATTGGTCGGCCCAACTGAGAATAGAAACTACTGGAATAGAATCCACAGTTACGGTTTGGTAGGCCGTATCGGAGCAAGAAAAACCATTGGTGTAAATGTATTGTAAGGTATCCGTCCCAATTTGAATGGGCTTGTAATTATTACCATTCACCCCTTTTCCGGCATATACCCCTCCAAGTGGACTTCCATAATTAAGCAGTAAAGGCGACGCATTAAGACACAAATTGCCAATGGCGAAAAAACTTGCCTTGGTTACCGGATTTACAGTAATCAACTTAAACGCCGTGGCCGAACAATTGAACTTGTTGGTTGCCGTATATCGAATGGTATCTACACCAGTATTTATAGGCTTATAAGTCCCCAAAATGACTCCATTACCCGAATATACACCACCAACAGGTCTACCGGTTTGAAGCAAGATTGAAGAAATATTCAAGCATACGCTGTCCGGAACGGTTAAACTAACGGTTGGAATTGGATCAACCCGAATCGTTTCCATAGTACTGTCTGAACATCCATTTCCATCTGTATAGGAATAATGTATGGTATCCAACCCCGAAGTAAACGGCAAATAGGAATTTGACGTGACATTTTTTCCATAGTATAATCCACCGGAAGGAGAACCTCCATTCAAGGTCAAGCGCCCTCCATTTAAGCACATACTGTCAGGAATGCTTAATCCAACTTTTGGAACGGAATCAACTGAGTAATGAACCACAACTGAATCGCGGCACGAATTGGTATCAATAGCTATATACATTAAACTATCGCTACCTACTCCTACACTTCTTGGATTTAATACTCCGCTGGTAATGCCATTACCAATTAAAACACCTCCGATGGGGGTAGCATTGACTGAAAAAGGTAATGTATTATAACACAAAGCCGATGGCAGGTTCACCTTGGCGCTTTTGGAACTATCAATTCTCACATTAAAAATGGAAGTGTCATTAACTGCATTGTTATCCAGTTTTCCGTTAACGTCAATCAAATAGGCTCTAATTTTATAAGAAGCCGACTTAGAAACCCCTATGGAATCTAAAAACAGCAATGTGTCTTTGGCAGAAGATAAATTCCCGGTCCATGAAACTGTAGTTTGCTGAACATAGGCGCCACCATTAACCGATAGTTGCCAGGCAACCCTTGCACCAGTAATGCTTGAGTCTCCATGATTTATTAGAGTGGCATAAACCGGGTATTTACCACGACATACGTTTATGTCCTTTCTTAACAATCCTCCTTCAACCGCGTAGGCTGTAAATTCATCGGCTCCCATATCCGGTGCGCTAAGATTTCTCAAGTCATTATCGATATCGTATCTCAATCCTAATGGTGTTCCTTTAGCTTTTATCACTTTGCTGTATACATGAAGGTTTACCGAATCAGTAAAGAAGGGGTTTACGCTGATGGAATTGGAGTCTTTCTGAGAACTGGATTTCCATGAAGCAAAACTTGTTTTGTAAGCTGTACCCTGACGCCCAAATCTGGAACTGTTGGGAGTGTAATAATTATTGTAATCGCCATAATAATCCGATAGTACGTTAACATCAATGGCTAACCCACCTCCTGTATTGGACACAATATTGTTTTTGAACAAGGTAGTACTGGTACCATATCCATATTGTCGAAAACCAACTCCAACAATAGATTTTCCATAAAGATGAATAGAATTATGGACAACGTGCAATGAATCTCCTTGTACAGCTATGCCAACAGAGCCTGAAGTATGTCTTATTGAAATAAAGTTGTTTTCGATAATGGTATTGTTTCCGGTAGAAAGGCTTTTTTCTACCTGTATTCCAGTTCCTCCTTTACTAAATTGAACATCATTCTTCTTAATCACTGTTCCCCTAAGGCTTCCGGTCATTTTAATTCCAAATGGCCCCACTACTGAAAGATCTGTACTAATCACATTTCCTGACACCAGCAAACTATCCATGTTGGCTGCGTAAATGCCAACATGTTGAAAACTGGTTATTTTGTTGTTCTCAATTCTGTGGTTTGAGCCTGTGCTCAGGTTCTGAGGGAGGTAAATCCCGTTTGCTCCATACAAAATTTCGTTATTTATAATATGAATATTGGTATCCGATCTGCGGTAAGAAGCAGGGTTGGATAAAATGGTTGACTCAAACAATGAACTTGAAAAAGTAGGTTTCCCAACAATTCTATTACTGTCAATTATGATATTAGAACTGCTTCCCTCAAAAAGAATCGTTGACCGGCCAGTAGTTACAAGGTTGAAGTTTTTTACCGTGACGAATTGCGTAGCAGCAAACGTAATAGGTGCAATGCCATTGGTCCATTTGGGCCTTCGAGTACTCGTATCCCCAAGAAAAGTAATGGTATTAATTTTTGAACTTCCTTTAATTCTCTTGATTACCGACCGTTCATTATAGGTTCCCGATTTAACGTAAATAACAACCGGGCCGCAAACACCATATTGCAATAGAGCTGAAACGGCTGAATCAATGGTTTTCCAATGGGCACCGCCGGCAGAATCCACATTATAGATTCCAGACATGTTTTGCATAAGAGTATCTACCCTTACAGTATCATTTAAATTATTCGAATCTAACACTCCATTTACCGAATCGGTAAATGCAATTCCTGCGTAACTGTCTTTTACTGAAAACGCATAAGTACCTATAGCTAGCAGCGTGTCGGCCCCGGGGCCTAAAGTATCATTAAACCAATATGGTGTTTGATAGGCATACGCTCCACCGTTAACTGAAAATCCCCAGTTGACTTTAATGCCAGTTGCCTTGATACTTCCATGGTTGACCAATTTAACTTTTACAACTCCCGAACTTGCACAAATACTTTTGGATAAATCGGAAATTCCAACATCATTCTTTTTAAGTAAAAACTCATCGGCACCAATATCTGGGTTAAGGGTATCTCTTGGTTCACCATCGATATCTATTACTACCCAACGAGTTGTATCCGCCTTACCATTTAATGCTGAATTATTGGGTCGCGGGATTGTATCATTTGTAAAAAATGGATTAACATCCAAGGAATTCTGATCCAGAACCTTCGCAAATTTTTTCCAGGAACCTACATCCTTGTATAAAACCGAATTAAAACTAACCGCATTGGATCCACCAGTGTATAAATTGTTATGATCGAAACTATTGACAGTGGATCCCCATCTATCTAAGTAATAAACCAAACCGCTTCGAGAATAAAAAATATTGTTTTTTATCTCGGTGTTAAGAAACCCTCGATTACCATAAAAACAAATAGAATATCCCGCGTCCTGAACAATGCTAACCGTATTATTTAAAACCAACTCGTGGCGACCGCCACCAAGATAAATACCGGTACTCAACGTTGCATTTCTGTCTTTCTGAATGATAAAGTTATTGGAGATTAACGGAGGGTAAAGCACACTCCCCATGTTTCCATTGCAATGGATTGCAGTACCATGATCGTAGTAGATTTTATTTCTGGAAATAATAGGATGCGTGATAGCACTTAAGAAAATAACTCTAACGCTTTTTGAAACTTTCTTTACGTAGAAATTATTCCTGATAATTTTAAGGTTTGTTGCTCCTGTACAATGAACTCCTCTTGAATAAAAATCCTTAAATACATTATCTTTTATAACTATAAAGTGATCATTAGCTGCACCCCGAATCGAAAACTCAAAGCCATAAGAACCATTGAGAACGATGTTTGAATCGATTGTCAAATAATTCGAATCAACCAGAGTTACAAGGTCTAACTTAATCACAGAAAAATACGACCAGGTTGAATTGGTATCGTACCCTTGAATTGTATTCCCTCTTATGGTGTTATTCTTTGGGCTGCCCGTTATGTCAATTACGTGCCCCCCTTTGGTGGTTTTGATCTTTAGGTTTTTAAGTATGTAATTTTCACCGGTCAACTTAACAGCAATCCCAGCATTTGAAATTTCAGCTTGTCCAGAATAACTTGGTTCCGTTTGAATGGTTATTGTATTAACGGAATTTGTCCCCCTTACATAAGCCAACTTGTGGTATGCCTTGTAAGCACCCTGTCTTAAGTTGAGAATAACCGGCCCACAAATACCAACCTTTATAAGTGTCTTTAATGCAGTATCTAAATTGGCAAAATCAGGACTTGTCCCACCAACCGTGTATGTACCTGACAGCTTTGGTTTTAATACCTTGGTTCTTGCTGAATCATTTATGGACGAAGAGTCCTTCACTCCATTGACACTGTCTATCATGGCAATAATCTGGTAAGAATTGTTGGATAGGAAGTTATAGTTGCCTAGTATAACAGTAGTGTCGGTATAGGAAGTAAGGGAATCTTGAAAATGAAAAGGAGTCTGAAACACTGGAGTTCCGCTATTTACCGATACGGCCCATTTAATCTTAGCAGAATAAATTTTGTTAGAGCCTACATTGGAAAACGAAAATCTAACACTACTGATACCGGGACAAATGCTGGAAGTATCTACAGATTTAGCAGCTGCATCATTATACATGGTGGCAAATTCAACGGCTCCAATATCTGGATTAAGGCTGTCTCTTTTAACTCGATAGAGATCGTACTTCACTCCAGGTATAGGTATCGCATTTCCATTTAATAAAGCGTGCGCCGGGCGAGGAGAATACGGTTGGTAAAAATAGGGATTGACATGGTGCGAATTGGAATCGTTCTTCGAGGTCCTCCAACGATTTAAATCGATCACATTTCTCATAAATGGAGCCTTACCATAATAAAAGTTATTGTGATCGGAATCCACACCAATGCTTACATTAAACTCAATTAAATAGCCAGCATTGAACTTCGCAAAATTGTTATTTCTCAGGTACAAATGTTTGTTTTGATAGCTGAGTAGTGCTTTCCCGATAACACTGTGCATAATAACTGTATTGTAAGTCAATCGGGAGTACTCGGATCCAAACAAGTGAATTCCATTTGCAGCACTGTCGAGATGAATGAAATTATTCTCTAATAGGATAGTATCGCGTGAACTATTTCCATAACAAAATATGGCATCAAAGCTTGAATCAGAATTTAGAATTAGTTTGTTTCTTGAAATTTTGGCGGTTGCAAGGTTCAAATAAATTGCGGATGACCCGGACCAGTTGGTGTCAATAATCGTATTGGATTCAATCAGGGAACTATCTAGGGTTTTAAGGGCAATTCCATAATGCCCCATACTATCAATTTGATTGTTGGTTACTTTAATACGACTGATTGAGTTATTGTATTTCCCCTGAAAATAAACCGCTCCCGAGCCTCTCATGATGTGATTGCTGTCAATTGCAATGTCGGTTAACCGAGTTGCAAAGTAGGTTGTATTTTGAATGGTTCCATCAATCAAATTTTTAGAGTTTGAAAGCTTACCTACAATTTTATTATTCCTAATTTTTACGCGATAACAATCACCATGAAATTGAATCTTACCACGAATTTCCAGGTTCTGAATGACCACGTCGTGAATCCAGTTCAAAGCCAAATTATTAGGTACATTGAGAATGGCACGACCAGAATATGCTGGATCTGACTGCAAAGTAAAAGTAGATGTAGGTGAAACCCCTGGGGCATTGTCAATAAGAAAATAATATTGATAAGTTCCCGGACGTAAATTAAAAGTGACGTGGCCACAAACACCTTTGCTTTTCAATTCAGCCAAAGCCGTTGTTAATGAAGTATAATCAGGACTTGCCCCCCCAATGGTATAAATACCTGACATGGCAACACGTATTATTTTACTGGTTGAATCATTGGTTGAATCGGTATCCGCTTTATTGTTTGGCCCACTCGTCCAGGCTAGAATAGTAAGCGTATCATTCTTACTGGCGACATAGGACCCAATTTTTAGCGTCGTGTCTTTTCCTGATAATAGGCTTCCCGAAAAGGTTCCAAAAGATTGAACAACCGGGGTTCCTCCATTGACAGCAACTGACCAATTTAATCGAACGGCAGTTAGTGTGTCACCTCCATAATTTTTCAATTTCACAAACACATCGTTGCTCCCAGTGCAGGCTATGCTGTTAGTAATTCCTGTAATTCCAGCATCGTTCGATGGAGAGGAACTAAACTCATCCGCTCCAATATCTGGCTTGGCAGTGTCCCTTACTTCCCCGTCTATATCGTATTTAATTCTTTTTACATAATAAGCCTTACCATTAACCGCGGTAGCGTTGGTGTGAAGGTCAGTACTGGAAGTGAATTTTGGATTGGCGACTATGTTGGTGCTGTTATACGATCGATTGCAAATCCGATTGGTCGTTGCGTGCAAACAGTTATAGCTATAGAAATAACCGTTTGATCCGAAGTACATAGCGTAACCGGTTCCATAGTGGGCTGCAATGTTGTTCCAGAAATATACAGATGTTGGAACGGTAGTAGAATGAAACAAATAACCAGCACCCGAAGTAGCGGAGAGGCTATTAAACATCACACTAGTATAATTACACAATATAAGTCGAATACCATAAATGGCCTTGCTCTTAGCGGTATCTGGAAAGGCAATCATGTTGTTGTAGATATCAGAACGATTAGCGGATACTCCACTGCAACTTCTCAGAATAATTCCATTTGTACTTGAGTTTTTGGTTGAAACTACGATATGATTATCATAGATTTTTATTTCGCTGGAATACTCGCCCGATATGCCATTGCCATTTAAACTATTGGATAAAGTGGCAACTTCATTATTTGAAATAATAATTTTATGACATTTGGTAAATACAAAGCTAATTCCTTCGTAGTTCTGAACCTTGTTTCCTCGGATCTCCCAACCATTTTGTTTCTTTGAAGTTGACTCTCCTACAACCATAACTGCTCCTGCCCCAAAATTGAAGGTGTTGTGAGATATTACCACATTATGAGATTGGTTTGTAGATCCGCCAGCATCATAAATAATCATACTATTTAGGCCATAGTCCTTCTTAATTCCAGTAAATTCATTACTGTCCAGCAGAATATTAGAGTTGGCTCCTTCAAAGAGCAAACAGCGTCCGAAATTACTCCCCTTCTTTATAAAATGAAGATGTTTGAAGGTAACGTATTTAACCCCATTAACCCTGAAAACATAATTGGTTGTTGTGGAGCTACCGGTATACTCGAGAATAACCCCGCTTTTCTTGTTTGAATCTGGAAGAAATGTAACCGTTTTGTTGGTATCAGAACCGGGAATGGAATCCAGACTTACTTGCTGTTTATAGGTTCCCTGCCTGATCTTAAAAGTAACATGTCCACTGACTCCTTTGATTTCCAAATCGGTAACAGCGGAATCTATAGTACTATAATTGGGTGAGGTTCCACCAATGGTATAAGTTCCAGATAATTGAGCAAAAGAACTTAAAGAAAATATTATACAAACGAGTAATAAAAGCTTTTTCATGGTTATTGATTTGCGTGCAAATATAACTTCTAACAGTACTTATAAAAACCTATCAATTACATAATCAAGGAATCTTTTAGCTCAAATAAATTCGACAATAAATTAGAGAGGAAGTTTATCTATCCAATGTTATTCTGTGCTGTGCCCTCCCCTGCGGCGTCATTAAATCAAGGAAGTAAACTCCTGATGATTGATTACTCAAATCAATTTCCTCGAGCAATTCATTGCCCACTTTTTCCCAGGATTGAGTAGAAACGATTTGCCCCTGCATGTTTCGAACAATGAGTTTCACTTCACCTTCTGCTTTGGAATTAAGTTTTAGCAAAAACCTTCCGTTATTGGGGTTTGGATAGTAATTGATTTGAGCATTAGAAACCAATGCCTGATCTATTCCTATACAAACAGCATCGAAGGTCACTCGAATTGTATCTCTATTGGTACAACCGTACTGATTAGTAATTACCAACCAATAATCTCCCTTAGAAGTAACTTTTAAATGCTCGGTAGTATCACCGGTATTCCACAAGTAAGATCCGAAAGAGATCGCCGATAAGGTAAGTGAATGATCCGGGCAAAGTGCAGTATCTGCTCCCAGGTTGTTACTTGGAGTATCGTTAACCATTACAAGTGTAGAAGCCGTATCGGAACACGCATTGGTATCCACGAAAGTGTAGGTGATTTTATGCGATCCAAGTCCTGCAATCGTAGCATTAAACGTAGAATCTAGTACGACTCCAGTACCACTGTATTTTCCGCCTACCGGGCTTCCTTGGGTGAATGTGTAGATGCTATCGTCGATACAGAAATCGTTGATCGCTACAAAACTTACTGCGGGAACAGCCTTTATTCGAACCTGGGCATCAGCAGTATCGGCACAACCGCTAATGGGTTTTGCATAGCGGTATTTAATGGTGTGAACTCCAGGTGTAAGAGCTGATGGGTCCAATCGGTTAGCGGTAACTCCATTTCCAAAGTAAGTACCTCCACCTGGCTGACCGCCAGTTAATGTGGTTATAGCATCGTTGTTACAAACATCAGCGGGTTTTGCAAAGCTTACCACCGGAAGAGAATCTACCAAAATGGAAACTCCGTTGCTATCGAAACATCCATTGGGTAATGCAATTCCATAGGTAACAACGTGGGTACCATATCCACTTACAGAAGGGTCGAAAATGCTATCGTTTACCACACCGGTTCCATGGAACTTACCTCCAGGTCTGTTCGATTTTAGTACGACAGGATTGTCAT
The DNA here is from genome assembly GCA_002713215.1 of Crocinitomicaceae bacterium. Taxonomy (GTDB): domain Bacteria; phylum Bacteroidota; class Bacteroidia; order Flavobacteriales_G; family Salibacteraceae; genus UBA2108. The sequence continues at coordinate 94,157 of PAVO01000042.1, read as the reverse complement.
TGGTACAAAGTGCTGAAGGTGCACTAATAGAGGGTAAGTCGTAATTACCAAAGTTTGCATGAATGTTAAACAAATAACCACCCAACGAATCTTCAAATGCCGACCAGTTGCTCGATGTATTAATCCATGAAACGCCTTTGATGTAATTGTTCTTAGTTACTCCCAGGGTCAGGTAGTTGGTAGAGGATTGTTCAACAGCTACCATATACTTGCCCAGTTGTAGCACCTCCATACATTTAATGGGTAAGGTATACCAGGCTGACGCATTGCTGGTTACAACAATATTGGATGTGCTCAGTATTCTTGCTCCTACAGTATCCTGAACCATCTGGTAAATTTCCGCTTTCAGCGTATCTCCAATGGTAGGGAAATTCAAATAGAAACTTACGGAAGTTAGGGTGTCGGGCTTAAACACTTCCAATACGGTTCCCATTTTACCAGTTGATCCGATAAATCCGAAGGTGCTATCCACGACATTATCATCGCGAGCCAGTACCGTATCAGTTAGACTAAAATTGATATCAATAGAGTCGTTTTCCCAGCACTTATCAATTCCATTAAATGCGGCACTCATATAAGCGGTATAGGTTCCCGCCAGGTTGGTGTGCATGCTATCGGTTGTACTTAGCAAGGTATCCTGATCCTTCATGAGTGAATCGACCATGGCATAGTTTATTGCCCCGGCTACATCCACTCTAAACTTAACACTATCGGCGGTTAAATAACCTTTGTTTCCAACCGTTGCATGATATCGGTTGTTAGCCATTTCCTTAGGAACCTGGCGGTACTCCACCACGGCATCTTTAATGGTTAAGTCATAAGGCAATAATGCCCTTAATACAATGTTATCAAAAGTCCTTCCGTCCCCAGGAAGTCGTTGATTATCCTCCTGACCAAATTTAACCTGGAAACTTTCGGTAAATTTCTGATTGGTCGCAACGAGAAGCGGAGTAATTTGAATGTTTCGGACTTCTTTTACCCGGTTGGCTCTTCGGTTTCTCCAAAGGTCATAGACACCTATCCAGGCCGAAGTATCTGATCCTCTTACCCAAACACTATCCCCTTTGTGCCGCTCATCGCGATGATCGATGTAATCGAAATCGAGGAATACAGAATCTTTTAAATCGTATCGACTTAGGTTTAGGTTCAATACCAGTTCATTTTTCTTGATCGGACCATTTGGAGTTCTATCCAACGTTATGGCCTGCTCACCTCCCACTTTTTTACCGCTTTTGGTTTGTAGGCGGCCTCCATTGGTATTGAAATCCCATTCTTCCAGATCCCATAATCCCAGGTAATGCTCAAAAATGGCAGTGTCTTTTACCCCTTCGAAATCTTCGACAAAGGGTAGCTTATACTTCCCGTTTTCAAGGGTAACAACGGTAACGTCCAGGGTATCGTTTTGAATGTATTGATCGTTGGGCATAGCGGTAAACACCCTCAACAGATGATTCCCTACTGTATCCATATTTACGGTTGCCGGGAATTTAAAGGTATCCAGCTTACCGGCGACCAATGTACCCCGTACGGTATCTTGAACCCGGGTTCCGTTAAACTCATACACAACAGGTATATCGGTTACATCCGGCCCGAAATTTCGAACTACGATCTCAATCGATTGCGTCTTACTAAATGCAGTTGTTGTCCATTTCCTGGCTCTAAAGGTTTCAGGAAGTGTAACCTCAACAATACCCACGTTTTTGATTAAGGTAAACTCATCAGCACCCATATCCGGGTAATTGATGTCCCTGTTTTGGCCATCGATATCAATGCTAAATGACCCAAGAACGGTTGCCGAACTATCCATAAGTGTTTGGTTGGCATGCAGATCGGTTTGACTCAAATAAATAGGGTCGGCGCTTACTGAATTAGCATCCTGGCCGGAAGCGGTTCTCCACCCGGCCAAATCCTGAACATTGTTCCTGGATAATAGCGATCCGGTAGTGTACAGGTTGTTGTAGTTCGATGTAAACCCACCGGTTCTATCATAGACATATCCCTTGGCGAAATTGGCAAAGGAGTTATTCTTAAAATCGAGACTAGATACCGCAAAAGTTCTTACCGCATTCCCGGCTGTAGAACTAACCAGGTTTGGATTAATGTGTACCGAATTGTAGAATGCGTTGATGTAATTGGAATAGCTTATGTTCAGTCCGTTGCCTCCTGCTACCTGAATGAAGTTGTTGACAATGTTAGAATATCCGGAACTAATGCCACTGCTTCTGATTACAGTGATTCCATTCCCGGCACCCGTGCTGCTGATCTCCATTTTGTTTCGCTGAATGGAGAACAAATCTGAATAATGCAGGTAGATGGCATTCGATGCAGCTCCGGCAGAACTTGAAATCTTATTAAGTGTTATGTCCAAACTATCCACAGCGTAGGCATAAATTCCATTAGCATAGAATTTGCTCAAGTTATTGCCTTTAATTTCCATGCTAGTTTGTGGTTTATTGATACTGGTTCCAGTGAAGTATATTCCTGAAGAACCATTTTCAATATCGTTTCCAATGAAGCTTAAGTCGTGATTTGAAGTAGTGGTATTGGAATTGACATAAATCGCACTTTCAATTCCGGAATTCCCATACGAAACCGGGCCAACAATTCGGTTACTATCCACGCTAATGTGATGGTTATAACCATCCATTCTCAGGGCAGCCTCACTTCCGGTTGACTTAATTCCAATACTTCTAATGGTTACGTGCTTCATATCATTCAATGCCAACGGTGTTATTGAATCGCTTAGCATTACCAAACCACTTCCGGTATCTGCAGTAATCACCAACCTATCCGTCGAATTGAGACCTGCAACATTATCCAGAACAATGTGCTCGTGATAGGTGTCTGGCTTAGCTTTAATTGTAACTGGCCCACACACGCCTGCTGCATTTATCGCACTTGCAAAAGAGTTCCAGGTTTTAAAATCAGAAGATGTATCTCCTAATGTATAGGTTCCATTTAACTTGATGTAAAGATTATCGAGCAGGGTATCATTGCTTTGCAACTCATCGGTTTTGGTATTGGGTAAAGAAGTAAATGACCTTAACTTATAGGATCCACCAATAAAATTGAAGGTACCTACAACCACATTGGAATCAACTTCACCTGGAGGCATTACCCCGGTCCAGTTGTAAATCGGTTGCGTTACAAAGGCTCCTCCATTTCTGGAAATTTGCCAATTCACCCTGGCCGATTTAAGCGTATCGCCACCAAAGTTTTTAACAGCCAAAACCACCGATTGCGTACCGTTGCATAGTTGTTTAGTCACCAACGCAACCGATCCGGCATCATCTTTTCTTGTATTGAATTGGTAGGCACCAATATCCGGACTGCTTCCCCTACTTACTCCATCTACATCGGTTGGAACGCTAGACAACGAAGTAGCGTTTCCATCCAATGCGATATGGTTGGGAGCCATATTGTATGCCGACATGTAGTTGGCATTGGCCGAGGTGGAGTTAGCATCTAATCCAGTTCCTGTTCTCCAATTGGACAAGGTCGCATAATTGGAACCACTGCGATAAGCCACATTATTTCCGGAAGAATACAGGTTATTATAATCAGAAGAGGTGATTTGACCAGATGTTGATGCAAACAATGCATACCCTCCATTGCTGTTTACAAAAGAGTTGTTTCGGAGCGCTGCACTGGTTCCGGAATGAACCATAAAGGCTCTTGAATTCGCATTGATTCCTCCATCCATATGAACAGAGTTATAATATACATCCTGGTAATCACAGAAATACAAATACATTCCCCAGTTGTTGCTCGAGCCATTGTTCTTTTGAACAAATGAAATGGCATTGTTCACGATCTTTTTTCGGGCCTGCGATGTATCCCTGCTGCTTTGAATATATACCCCATTACCACCACTGGTAGAATGAATGGCTACTTTGTTTGCTATTAAATCAACCGCACAATTAAGGGTATGAATTCCATAATATCCGTAACTATAGGTCGAATCAAATACCGAGTTGTTGGTGATGTCCAAATCGTAATCGTTTCGAACATAGATTCCTGTATTTCGGAAATTGCTAATATGATTTCCATCAATAACACCCTTATTCGCCGTTGTTGAACTATAGCTATAGATTCCGTATTGACCTCCTGAGATGGTATTCTTAAGAATGCTAATGTTCGTATTGGGTTTGTTGGTTGTATTATATACTGCTACTGCGGCATTGTAGTAATAGTTGTAATAATTTACGCCATAGTTATTCTGAATGGTATTGTTTTCAATCGTAATGAAGTTATTGGCCCCGGTAGCGTAAACTGCCGCATACCTGCTTGACTTAATTTCAAATGCACGAATGGTAATATAGTCAGCACCTTGTATCGAAACCGTGTATGAAGAAGCAGTTAGCACCGCAGGTGTAGTATTGGAGGTGTCGGACTCAAGCACCACTCGATTTGTAGACGAAGTACCTTCAATGTTCTTAATAGTGACAGCTCCTGAATAGGTCCCTGATTTTACCCGAATGGTAACGGGCCCACATACTCCCTGGGTGTTTAAATCGTTTACTGCGGATAATACTGAGCTGTAATCACGGGTTCCACTTTGAGCCACAATGTAGGTACCCGACATGGCCGCTTCGCGACTTAGGTTTTGTGTTGAATCATTTCCGGTAAACCCATCGGTTTTAGCATTGGGAGAACTGGTATAGGCACTCACCTGGTAATTGGTATCAGTACCAAGACTAAACGACCCAATGCTCACCACAGCACTCTTACCGGTAGGCAAACTTCCTGTCCAAGAATAAGGCGTTTGAGTAGCAACAGCACCAGGAGTAGAAGTTACGCTCCAGTTAATGGTAGCACTTTTTAAGGTATCGGTACCGTAATTGGTTAGAGTAACGTATACGTTGTTTGAACCCAGGCAGAATAGTGAATTCGAAATACTATCCAAACCGGCATCATCAGGTGATGCGGTATATTCATCGGCTCCTATATCGGGAGTTGTACCCCTGGATTCACCATCAATGTCCGTGGTAAACCCAACCAAACTTGTTCCACTGTTATTTGTTACAATGCCAAGGGCATGTAGGTCACCATTTCCTTTAAAGAACGGATCACCATTAACCGATTGCATGTCCCTGGACGAGCCACTTCTCCATGTAGTTAAGGTATTGTAATTATTCCCTTTGTAATAACCCAATCGGGAAGTTGAAGAAGAATAATAGTTGTTGTAATTGGCATTTGCATATTCGTTGGTTCCAATAACGTAAATGGCATATCCCCCAGCCTTGTTAACCACATTGTTATTGATGTATCGGTTATTAGCACCATTGGAACAATACAAGGCTCTACTTGTGTTGCCGGTTCCGAGTAAGTTTATGCTGTTGTAGTAGAAATGTGTGTTCGTATTATTCCGTAAATCCACACAACTAATAAAATTATTAGCCTTGCTAGCAAAGAAATTATTGGAAATAACCCCGGGACTGGTATTGGTGCCACGGCAAGAACCCAGGTATATAGCTGCGGTTCCTGAAAGCGAGGTATTATCAATTTTATTTTTGCGAATAGAGAATTGGTTCGCATTTAACATCTGAATTCCATAGATTCCTCCGTTGGTTCCATTCTTAAAGTTGTTGTTTTCAATGGTAATTGTGTCGGAATAATTACAATAGACGCCCATATATCTGTAGTTGGTAAACGAGTTATTCTTCACAATCAGTTTTGCTGATCTGCTGGTAGAAGATCCTGCCAGGTAGATTCCATAAGTCCCTCTGTTAAACGTATTATTATCGAATGTAACATTCCGCAGTTTTTTACTTGATGCCCCCTGGTACCTGACGCTTGAGTATACAAAGCTTGAATTGCTGGTAGATGACCCGGTTATGACGTTGTTCTTAAATTGAACAGTATTGATATCTCCACTCATATAAACCGCATTGGATGAAGTCGAGGCGGAAATATTTAGTCCCTCATAGGTAATGTAAGATGCATCTGTTAAGGTAATTGGGGTTGACGTATTTGTCCAGTATACAGGTGCAGTATTGCTAGAATCAGGGCGAAGCGTAATCGTATTTACCGAAGAAACCCCTGTATAATTTCCCATGGTAACGGATTCGGCGTAGGTACCCTGGTTTAATTCCAGCACAACCGGACCGCAAACACCTGCATTATCCAATGCGGAATCAGCTGCAGCAATGGTTGCATAATCTCCTCCACTTCCCACGGAATAAATCCCTGAAAGTGCAGGCCTGAGGTTCATCCTGGAAGTTGTGTCATTTACCGCATTCCCATCCAATTGATTATTAACGGTGTCTACAATGGCTCGAATGGAATATACATTGCCATCGAGGAAGGTAAAGTTCCCAAGATTTAACGTAGTTGAATTTCCACTGGTTAAACTACCCGAATAATTTGCCTTTGACTGGCTTACAAATGCACCACCATTGGTACTTATATACCATTTGACTTTGGCCGAAGTTACCGTTGAGGAGCCCACATTTTTCAATTGAACCTGAACCGCATTGGAGCCAGGACAAATTATCCCGATGTTATTAGTCAATGCAATATCACGCGCAATAGGAGTAAATTCATCTGCTCCAATATCTCGTGTTGAAGAACGAGTATCACCATCAATATCGGTAGTGATGTAGGTTAGGTTTACTCCTCTGCTGTTAAGTGCCGCCGACGAAGTATGCAAATCTGTTTTCGAAAAATAATTAGGGTTACTGGAAATCGATTGTTGATCTCTTGAAGTATAACTCCTCCAGGCTGCAAGTGTATTTCTATTTCCATTGTAACTTCCTAAAACCGATCCAGTTGTATACAAATTATTGTAGTTGCTTATTGATGGCGTACGGTTGGTAGTAATAACACGACCGCCACCTGTATTTACGAAACTATTATTTCTCATATTAAGATTAGAACCAAAATAGATTGACATCGCATAAGAGCTACTTGAAGTGTTGTGGACATTAACAGAGTTATGGTCAACATTAATGTAATCGGAATAATAAATATTAAGCCCAAGATCTTGAGTTGCACTTCCACCAATCGAAATAAAATTGTTATAAATGTTTGCCCTTCTGGAGCTAAGTCCATCCGAATAGTGGGTATGAATTCCCGAAAATCCATTGCCACCTGTATTAATACCATCAAGCTCAATTTTATTGTTGTAGATATCGAATACAAACCCATATGAATGGTGTATTCCGTAAGAGTAAAAAGTCTTAGAATGGTTATTTTTAATCGTATTTCCTGAGAAATTTGCTGAGTCTACCCGGTAAGTTGAAATTCCATAAATATTGAAATCCGTAATTGAATTGTCACTTATTTCAACTCCGGCTGTTCTTGCATTACCATCAAGTGTAATACCATTCGAACCATTCTTAATTGTATTCTTTTTAATCAGTAAATTCTTAGAACCAGTTTGTGATTTGTAGTATCGAATCGCACTATAACTCACACTTGTACTGTTGTTCAAATAGGCTTCAATCGTGTTATTGGTAATTTCAATATCGTTAGCGTTCCAACAATATACCGCATTGGAAGCACCTGTTGTCTTAATTTTCAGGTTATTGATTCTTACATAATCAGCATTTTGTATGTATACTACAATGGATGAGTATCTTAACTCTGCCTGACCGGTACTTGCCGTATCCGTTTGGAAAGTTATGGTTGAGGCCGTATCTGCCCCATTAATCGCATTGGGTAAATAGACTCTCTCCGTGTAAATACCAGGCCTGATATTGATAAACACTTTGCCGCAAACCCCTCGGCTTTGCAAGGCGGAAGAGGCCAGAGAGATTGTACTAAAATCGGGGCTTGTACCTCCAACGGTATAAGTTCCCGCCATGGCCGCATAACTTGAATCTACAGTAAGGGTATCGTTGGATTTATTCTGATCCAGGCCATTGTTAACCGAATCGACATAAATAAGAATATCGTAATAGTTGTTTCTATTAAAGGTTACATTGCCCAGGGATACAGTACTATCTTTTAATGAAACCAAATTGGCATTTAGGACAAAATCGGTTTGAGAAACCGGAGTTCCTCCATTGGTAGCTGCTGACCATTTGATTCTTGCTTTAGTAATGGTTGAGGTTCCATTGTTCCTGATCTTTACTTCAACTTTCTGGTTTCCTTCGCAGGTTCCTTTAATTACTGAGAGTAAGCCCAGGTCGCGAGGAACAGAATTAAACTCATCAGCACCAATATCCGGTGAGGATGAAGATCTTGAATCTCCATCAATATCAGTTAACACTCCTAGGGGTGTACCGGCATTATTTAAGGTGGCACTTGTTGTATGCAGATCGAATGTATCTTTATAGTTGGGGTTCACAGAAACCGAATTGGCATCGTCCAGCGTACTTGATTTCCAAAGTGCGAAAGTGCTTCTATTTCCAGCATAGTAACCAAATATGGAGCCATTGGTTTTAAGGTTGTTGTAGTCACCTGTGTAATAGTTACGGTTCGAAATTCGGATTACACGACCATTTCCAGAGTTATAGAAAGTGTTGTTCTTCACTTCAACACCCAATCCATTGTTGTGGTAGAAACAATAGGATCCTGTTGACGAATTATACAGGTTTATCGAATTGTGATAGAATCGAACGTAGTTACTAGTATTGGTTTGAATTCCATAAGATGTTCCTGTTCCACCTACTGTTATAAAGTTATTAATTACTTCACAACTATCTGAAGATGTGCCATATGAACTAGACATGTATAATCCAATTCCTCCCCTTCTTAGGTTTATTGTATTTTCTATAAACTGGAAGTTTGAGGTTCCTAGCGTAAATATTCCATAACTACCTGTATATATAGGTTTTGCATTGATCGTATTACCCTTAATTACTATTGAATCTTGCAAGCTTAAAGCAAACCCCATGTAGTACTGATCTACTAATTTGTTCCCAATAAATTGATTGCCCTTTTCTGCATTTACACCAGAATTCCAACCGTACCAGTAAAATGAATAAGAGCCATTTTTAATCGTATTACCATTAAATGTTATGTTATTTTGTTGTTGTTGTTGTGAATTATCGTTATATACAACCGAATAATTTCTATTGGCACTGTTAGTATTTCTTCCTTCAATTTGATTGTCATCAAAGGTCAAATGAGAATTATTAGTATAAAAACGAATGGCATTAGTGAATCCCGTTGTTCTGATTCTTAAGTTTTTAAAGGTCACATGATTCACCCCATACAATGAAAGGGGAATGCTCGAAGAATACCAATCGGCACCTGTTCCTGAAGTATCACCCATTACAGTGACCTTGTTAGAAGCGCTTACACCAGGTATAGCATTAAAGACTACCGTTTCCACATAACTTCCCGATTTCACATATATGGTCACCGGTGCACAAACTCCAACCGTTTCCAGTGCCGTTATAGCAGAATTTATGGTTCTCCAATCATTACCAGATGCTGTTCCAACGGTATAGAGCCCAGACATGGAAGGAGACAATGAAGGGGTTTTGGCTGAATCATTCGAAGTATTTTGATCGGAACTACTGTTAAACCCACTCGTATTGGCCTCAATTACATAAGAATTTCCCTTGAAAAAAGTGTATGAGCCGATTGAGACAACCGTATCTTTTCCACTCGCTAAGGTTCCTGTAAAACTGAAAGCCGTTTGATTTATAGCCGTTCCTCCATTAACGGATACCCTCCAGGGAATGGATGTTGAAGTTAGTGTTGTGGTTCCATAATTTCTAATAGTAACTTTGACCGATTGGCTCCCTAAACATACTGAGCTAGGGTTTACCGAGGTTATTCCTGCGTCCCTGGCAAAAACGGTGAACTCGTCAGCACCAATGTCCGGAGTGGTGGTATTTCTAGTATCTCCATCTATATCCTTTGTAATTCCAGCTACGGGTGTACCTGCACCATCCAAAACATTGTTTTGAGCATGCAAATCATCAAGAGCAACATACAACGGGTCTACACTTATTGAGTTGTTGGCCTTCCCAGTTCCTGTGCCCGTTTTCCAAGCCGCAAGAGAAGTCCTGTTTCCGTTATAATATCCTAAATTGGTTCCTTTTACATAGTTATTGTTGTAATCCAATTGTGTAACCGCCGAAGGCGTAAGTAAATACTGGGCGTAACCCAATCCCGTATTAACGAAATTATTATCCAGTATTTTTTGATTGTTCCCATATCGGCTATAAACACAACTCGAACTTGCGCTTCCGGAAGTAATATTTACTGAATTAAATGCAACTAATGAATAAGTACTCCAATAATGATAGATTCCATATTGAGTCCTCGTGTTATTCGTATCCGTAAATGTGATAAAATTGTTTAAAATCTTTACCCCTGGCCTTAGAGCGCTACCGTTACAGTACTGTATGTCAACACCTCTAAGTCCATATACCTGAACTTTATTTGCTGAAATTTCAGAAGAATCACTATAAATAAGTTGAATACCAATTGACGAGGCGTAGATACCACGATCCTTGATTGTATTTCCCTTTATTATAGCTCCCGGACAATACCGACCGAATATTCCAAAATAATAGCTATTTGCAATAATGTTATTCTTAATCTCAATTCCATGCTGAGAATAAGTAGTGGTATTTGCCCCTTGCAAACAAAAACCATAAGACCCGTTTAGAACAACACAATTTTGAACTGTAAAGTTCTCAAGAGTACCTGAACTTGAAGGAATATCATAAAACACAGAATATCCTGCTGAGGTTGTATTAATTAAACTTCCTATAAGGGAATCATTTTCAAATTTTATATTTGAATTCACTCCTCCCATATAAACAACACTTGAAGATCCGGTAGTTCTGATTTTCAGGTTTTTAAAAATTATGTGTTTTGCACCAACCATATAAAATGGATAGGACGAATGGTATAGATCCGCCTGAGTTGAAGAAGACGGATCAGTTTGAACAGTGATACTATTGGTTGTGCTTACACCTGGAATATTGTAGAAATTTGTTCTACCACTGTATGACCCCCCTCTTATATTTAAAGTTACCGGTCCGCAAATCCCTTTAGTTTGTAAGGCAGACATAGCCAATCTTAGGGTAGAATAATTTGGGCTCACCCCACCAACTGTATAGGTTCCTTTCATTTTTGGACTCACTGAACTAATTGACGCTGTGTCATTTACTTTCACCACATCGCTTGTGCTGTTTGCCTGATCCGTATATGCTGTAATCGAGTAGGTACTGCTGCCCACAAAGGTGTAATTACCCAAATTGATAACCGTATCAGAATAACTTGCTAGTGACCCTGTCCAGGTTTTAGCGGTTTGCGCTACCGGACTTCCTGAATTGGTTTTAACCGTCCATTGAATGCGGGCCTGGGTTAAGGTATTGCTTCCATAGTTGCGAAGCCTTACTCTAACTGGAGTACTTCCCGGACAAACGGATAAAGAAATAATAGAATCAATTCCAGCGTCGTTGGTGCTCGGCGTAAATTCCACGCAACCAAGGTCTGATTTTGTACCTCGTGAAACACCGTAAATATCCTTTTGAACTGCGTTAATAGAATTAACCTTTTCATCCAAGGCCCCATTATTAGGTACAGGTCCATTCTGAGATCGCCAATAAGGGTAAACTGAAATTGAGTTGGGGTCAATTCTAAAATGATAGGTGCTATATGCAGAAAATGAATTTCGATATCCGGAATGATATCCAAATTTTGTCTTTGATGTTGTATATAAATTGTTGTGATTGGCCCAGCTGTTGTAACCTGTGTTGTAAATGTAAATTACGTAACCATCCGCCTCATTTACAAAATTATTATAGAAATAGGTAGTCTGCCCCCGATCAATGTAGGCAGCCCAACTGTTTGAATTGGTTCCTTCCAGGCGAACCGTATTGAAATATAGGTTGGTGTTGCCACAAAATTGAACATACAATCCATAAGCCCCTTTCTTGCAATGCACGAAATTGTTAAACAAAGTCGACGCTGTACCAGTTGTTCCTCCTCCTCGTTGTAAATACATTCCATAAGTAGAAGTTCGAACATTTTGAATTATGGAATTTGCTTCAATAGAAAAATTGTATGCATAATTGGCATAAACCCCATAATAATTGCCTGCATTTCCTTTATCTTCTATTTTGTTTCCCTTCAGATTAACAGTATCCGCATTCTGAATATAAATTCCATAATACCCAGCTGAATCGTAATCGTTATTTAATATTTTAATGTTTTCATCCCTGCCACCGGAACCACTGCTATATCCAAACAGAGCTGCCATTGCCGATCCTTTTCGAACTTTATTTGAGTCAAGGGTTAAATGATAAAGTCTATTAGTTAATGACGATGTCTTTCTTATAACTGCATAATTTGTACTCGAACTGGATGTCAATACACCCCTAAGTGTATTGTTTTTAATCGTAAGATGTCTGTTGGTACCATTCAACATAACAACGCTGGTAAAGCTTTTGGTCTCAAGAGATACATTCTTAATGGTGAGGTATTTGGTATTAGAAATGGTCAGAGGAATACCTGATCGATACCAGTTCACGTTGCCAGAGGAAGTGGGGTCCTTGGTAAAGGTTACCGTATTAGTCGCACTCATTCCTTTTCCCGAATCGATGGTTACAGCCTCATTGTATGACCCAGGCCTTATTCTAAAAGTTACCGGGCCGCATACCCCTTTGTTCTTTAATGCTGTAGCTGCAGCCTGAATGGTAGAATAGTCAGGGCTGGATCCTCCAACCGTATATATCCCATTCAATGAAGTTACATAAGCTTTACTGGCTGTATCGTTTGTCGTATTTCCATCGGTAGAACTATTGGGTGAGGAAGACCAGGCTTTAATGGTGTAGGAATTGGTACTAACCAAGCTGTACGTACCAATACTGATAACCGTATCTTTTCCTGAACTTAGGCTTCCATTAAAACTATAGGCAGTTTGGGTTACCGGTGAACCGGAATTCACCTTAACCGACCAGTTAATCAAGGCACTGGTCAAAGTATTGCTTCCAAAGTTTCGTAGGCGAACTTTTATCGAATTACTACCAACACAAACGGTGTGGTTGGCAATTTCTTCAATGCCCGCATCATTGGCCGGAGGAGTAAACTCATCAGCGCCAATGTCCGGAACCGTAGTACTTCGGGTTTGCCTATCAAAATCCTTAGTTACACCGGTTACCGAAGTCCCGGCATTGTTAAGATCAATGGATGAAGAATGCAGGTTAGTGGATGAAGTAAATAAGGGGTTTTTATTTTTTGAGCCAGTACCCAAAGTATTGTTGTTCAAATTTCCATTTGGATTCCAAAGGCAATTGTTTGATCTCGTTGATGTTCCCAGGTAATAACTTGCATATCCAGTTGTTGAGGTAGCCATATTAGATATGGCGTTATTTCTATATACGTTCCCAGCACCATACCGACCATATAAGGTTAAGCCATAACCGTTTGACTGATATATGCTATTAAATACGACATCGGTATAATTACAATAATTGGTATACAAGCCGTATCTGGTTCCGGAAGTTGTCGTGTTTGTCAATGAAATCATATTGTTGGCTACTCGCTGACGGTAGGAGCTTAATCCATACTGATACCCCAAATACAATCCAAAAGGACTGTTGGCGGTCATCACTACCTTGTTGCCTTCTACATTGGTTTTATAGCATCTAAACGTATATATACCATAGCTGGTTCCTGATGCATTCGTTCTTTGAAGTACTTCGTTTCCTTCTATTTGAACAGTATCAAAATAGTTGCTTAAATAAAGGCCAGCATAATAGAAATCCTCGATCTTATTTTTTGTGATTTTCCAGTCTTTTTGGAACCAGGTACCTGTGGAATAGCCATAAGCATACATACCATAGCTTCCACCTGTAATGGTTGAATTACTTACGGTTAGATTGCTTGTTCTATGAGCCGAACCCGATAACTCGTAAATTCCTGCCCGAGCGGTTGTACTGCCAGTTAGCGTGGAATTCATTTCCAGTGTACAACTGTCAATGGTTATGTGGTCATTTAACCCCCTGAGTTCAAACACGGTAGAATAAGTAGAGCCAGCTGCCTTAAATTTAAGGTTGCTAAAGCTCACGTATTTGGTTCCGTTTAGCTTAACGATATAATTCAACGAACTACTGGAATTGGTATACTGAATGGTAACACTTCCTGTATTGGCCGGATCAGGCTTAAAGGTTACCGTTCTTGTTGCGTTAACCCCGGAAATGCTGTTAATTGCAATTCTATCGGTGTACGTGCCCTGCCTGATATGAAACTTTACGCTTCCATTAACACCAGAAGAATTAAGAGCACTAACTGCTGCTGAAATTGAAGTGTAGTTCGGACTCGTTCCTCCAATGGTATAGGTACCATTTAATTGTGCGAACAGTTGAGTTGTTACAACTAACAGGGAAACTACTAAACAAGATTTAAAGAAAACCATTGGTTTTGAAATCAGTGTTGAGTGCGATTTAAAACAATTCATAGTCGTCAAATTTTAAGGGCGTATACTTATAGTTTAAGCAAGTTAGATAAAGGTAATTAATTAACCCTGAGCCAGTTTCGTATGACCCAGAAAATACGATTTACTCCTTATAAATCTACGGTGATCTACGTAGGCCGGCAAACAAAAAAAGCCTCCCCCAAATCAATGGAGAAGGCTTTCCAATAAGTATGTTATTTACTTAATCTCTATTTGTTTATGGTAATGCGATGCATTACGTTTCCTCGATCAGTTTTAAGATTAATGAAGTAAACTCCGCTTTCAAATACTTCTACCTGAATTTCACCGGTATGAAGTGCAGAAATCTGACTCCAGGAAGTTTCATAAACTACTTGTCCACTCATGGATTGAATAGTTACATCAACGTCCATTCCATCGAAACCTTCTAACTCGTAGTAGAAGTTACCATCGTTTGGATTTGGGAAGTAACGCACAGAAGTACCATACAATGCTTCATCCATACCAACACAAACCGCATCGTACCTAACCGAAATTGAATCGCTGTTAGAGCACAGTCTTTGAGTAGTACCATTGGTAACTTTAACCCAAATCAATCCATTTCTATGAACCCTGGCAGTATCAGTTCTATCACCATCACTCCACTTATAGGTCATTCCTGGTAAGTTAGTCCAAAGTTTAACTCCTTCCTTACCGCATCCTACTGTATCAGTGTACTGGATTTTGAACACTGGAGAAGCTTCAACAATGATATCACCGCGAATAGAATCCTGACAGCTGTTGCCGTTTGTATATACATACTTAAGGTTATGTGTACCAACACCTGCAACTGTAGGATCGAAATCGTTACCGGTTACTCCTGTTCCGGAGAACACACCTCCGTTAGGTAATCCACTTGGAGCCAGATTAGTTGGCACTGAGTTATCACAAGTATAACCCAACCAATGCATTCCGGCTTTTGTAACAGCATGAACAACCAAAGGAGTAATGTTAGAATCCGTACAATTGTTTGCGTCCGTGTACACATAAGTGATTTGATCCGTACCAACCCCAAAGGTTGATGCGGTATAATTACCACCAGATACACCGCCACCTGAGTAGGTTCCACCTACAGGAGATCCTCCTGTCATAGCAAACGTAGGAGCGTTTTCACAAACATCTGCCTGGGCAGTAATAGTAACCACAGGAAGCGCGTTAACCGTCATGGTTTGTTTAGCACTATCCGCACACATGTTTGAATCTACAAATGTGTAGGTCAACGTATCTACAGTTACCACTTTCGGCATATAAATTTTTCCAAGTCTGATGTTATTACCTGAATAAATTCCACCTACAGGAGCACCCTGATTTAGTGTGAAGTCACGGTACCCGATACAACTGCTTGTAATTGCGCTAAAGCTTACCACCGGAACCGTATCTGCCTTAATTGCAGCTGTAGCAGTGTTAACACAAGTATTAGAGTCTGTATAGCTATAAATAACAGTATCCATTTTAGAAACAGTAGCCTTATACACGGTATCAACTACACCATTAACCGTATATGTACCACCCTTTGGAGTACCCGATGTTAGCTTAATTGGCGCAGCATTTAAACACCAGTTTGCCGCTAAGGTCATCTTAACCACAGGAAGCGCATGCACTACTTGTGTCTGAGACGTTGAATCCATGCAGTTATTTCCATCGGTAATCACGTAGTAAAGTGTATGTGTACCTACTCCTGCAGAGTCGGCAATGTACATACCACTGGACTGCGTACCAGGGCCTTTATAAACACCACCTGTAGGTGTACCACCTGCAGAGGTAAAAGGTGGAGCATCAATACATAGGTCATTAAGAGCGCTCCAACCGGAAACCGGAACTGTATCAACCCGTTGATTTTGATAAGCACTATCTCTACAACCATTTCCATCAACATAGGCATATCCAATTGCAGTTGTTCCCGAACCTGCGGTACTGGCAGTGAAGTCGATACCCGACGTTACACCTGTACCAAAGTAAGTACCTGTACCACCCGATGGTGAAGCACTAGCCTGAGTAAAGGCAAATCTCGGAGTATTTGCACAAACTGCAGGAAGAGTAGTAAACGTCACTACAGGAAGCGAATCTACGTGTGCATTTGTACTCGCCGAATCGGTACACCTATTATTGTCGGTATAGATATATTTGATAGAGTGAGTACCCGCACCCGCACCTGATGGGCTAAAAATACCAGCAGCAACCCCATTTCCAATGTAAGTACCGCCTGTTGGAGTACCACCTGTTAAAGTGAGCGTAGCAGCATCAAGACAGCGGTCTGCTATTGAACTTAACTTAACCACTGGAGAAGTATGTACCCTTATGTTTGAAGAAGCAGAATCAGCACAGTTTGTATTCGTAACTTTATACTGTACCGTATGAAGACCTTGTCCTGAGATATTAGGATCAAACTGACCACTAACTACACCAAAGCCACTGTAAGTTCCACCAGTAGGTAATCCACCAGTTAAATTGTATTTAGGTGTATTGGTACATTGAGAATCCAATACGGCCAAAGTAACCACCGGTGCCTGATAAATGATAACACTTGCAGAGTCAGAGTTCTTACAATTATTACCATCGGTATAAGTATACTTAATGGAATGTGTTCCAGCTCCAGCAGAATCGGGGTAGAAACTACCTCCGGAAACTCCGCTTCCTGTATAGACACCACCACTAGGCGTACCTGTATTCAAAACTACAGAACCAACATTTGTACAACGATTGCTAAGAGCGGTGTTAGTAACTGTTGGCAACGGATTAACCGTTACACTGGTAGTATCAGCGGCACTGGTACAACCGGCCTTATCTTCAATTACATAGTATACCAAAGTTGTGGTAGAATCGAAAGCCGAAATTGTCGCTCCGGTATCTTTTAACTGAGTTAAAGAACCATCGGTATACCACTTGTATGTTCCACCGGTACCAGTACTAGTAACATTTAATTTAGCAATGGTATCACCTTTACAGTAAGTAGACCCACCTGCAGCTGTTGGCTTTGGTGGAGCACCAGGAGGAGTAGCCGTATATGTAGTATCCGTTACCACACAAACACTATCCTTAACCATTACCGTGTACGATCCTGATCCAAGATTCGGGAATGAACTTGAAGACTGGTAACTGGTTCCTCCATTGTTAGAATAAGAGAAAGTCCCAAATCCATTAGTTGCAGTAACACTTATGCTTGCATTGTTAACAATGCAAGAAGTAAGCTGAGTAAATGTTGAACTAACAATAGGCTCAGCTTTTACATCTACCGTACTAGCAATTGTATCAGAACATCCCAATGCGTTAGCCACTGTATAATAAATGGTGTTAGAACCAACTGTTAGCGATGCAGGATTCAATGAATCTCCACTAACACCCGTTCCGAAGTAAGAACCTCCACCTGGAGCACCTCCACTTAATGGGAACTTAGCACCAGAGGTACATACAGGAGGAACAGCGGCAAAAGTTGGGTAATCGTAAGACCCAAATACCATTCTGATTCCGGCATTAAATGCATCTCCACCTAAGTTTACAATAATCCAATTGGTTCCGTTATGTGCAAAAGCGGTACCGATAGTTGCGTTCATTTTTGACCCTCCCAATCCAGAGCTAAATACGGTACTTGTCTTCTTAACAGAAAGAGCGTAGTTACCCGCGTTCAATACTGAAAGACATTTAAATCTTAAGTATTTCCATCCGGTATCCGAAGTAGACGTCAAGGTAATTTCAACTGTTTCATTTAGCATGGCACCGCTAGGTGTACTTCCTGGCAAATTATAAAGAACAGCTTTAAATTTATCTCCCGGGAATGCTGTTTTAACGTAAACCATAGCACCAGTGACTGTATCATTATTGAATACTTCGAATTTCTGAGCAACTTCAGCAAATCCAGCAGCCGTTACATTTTCATTCAACATTCCACCTTCTCTAGCCATTACCGTATCCGAAACGTTAACCATTTTCTTAACCGTATCATCATTAGGGAAGTCATCGGTAGTACTCAGGTAATAAGTAATGTCTTTATTACCGGTTGTTGTTACGGTAGCCCCATTATTAATAGTATAATTAGCGGTACCAAATCGAGCCAATGCACTTGAAGCAAGAGAATCTCCGGCGGCTGAACCTCCCAATCGAGCATACACTCTAATGTTTGTAATTGAATCTCCCAGGTTGTTTACCGAACCACTAAATCCAATACCACTTGCTTGTGAAAGTGGATAAGAATAGTATTCCGGTGCGTTTCCTGAAAGAACAGCATTCTTTTGGAAGGCAGTAATTGTAGCCGTATCTCTGATGATGTTGTTTGTACAAGGAGACTTGAACTGAGCAATGTAATCTTTAATTCCTTTAGCGGTCCATGGTCCGGCTTTAGTGGTTATACTAGAATCTTTAAATGATCCTAAATAAGACCAAAAGAATTGAGGAGGTGAAGTGCTAACCAACCCCATATTTGGGTTGAAGATATTTGGCGTTTGCCTGTTTGCACCGCTATTGGAAACCGTCCAGTTTGATGGACCATTGTTATCCGGACCTGAAGTTCTTCGAATTCCATGTGTACTTCCCGAACTACCTGTTGAACCACCTGTCCAATCGGTAGCAGAAACACCTGCAACTGCTGGGAACGTATAACCGTTTGTTGCAGTAACATCAATGATTTTACCGGAAGGATCTTTCAGAATGTAACCCGCTGGAGTAGAGGAAGAAGTTCCATTGCCTATCCCACCAGTCGTCCAGTAGTAGTTAGACGGACTTGAAGTTCCAGTACCTTCTCCCAGAATAAGTGTACCTGCAGGACCAGTTCCAACACCAGACGGGAAGGTATAAGTAATATTAGTAGCAGTACCTCTCCAGCGTTCGAATCGGTAACCTTCCAAATCAATGTTGGGTTTAGCAGTACTAATTTCCACGTAATCATCCTGATTCATATAGCTTGGACGTCCACCTGAAGGTGCACCAGTACCGGAATTAAACTGACTAGCCTCAGAAATTACCACATCTGCTCTTCCTAGATCTGTTTCAACCGTTACGTCTAATGAATCTTTATAATATACCGTAGTATCTTTAACCGCGGTTAATACATCCGTTTTAAGTCTGGTAATTGTAGTAACCAGAGTATCGTTCTCATCATACTTGTCCCAGCTGGAAGTAATATACGCTGTTACCGTATAAGTACCTGGTGTGCTTAGGTTAATGGTTGAGTTCGCCGTCTTAATTCGAACCGTGTCACCGGGAGGAACAGTACCTACGTTAATTGCATCAGTTCCACTAGCCGTATTTGGCCCTGTAACAGACCAGGCAATACTAACCCCATTTGTTCCTAATTGAATGGTATCACCACCAACGTTAACAACTTCAAATTCTAAGGTGTCACTAGAGGTTAAACACAAACCAGTAGGACGAGACATACCAACTAAATAACCATCAATGGGTTGATAATCAAATTCATGTGCTCCTGCATCCGGGTTAGTAGTACTTCGAGTAGAATCGAAAATATCTTTTAGAACTCCTGTACCTGTTACCCCTAAGCTATCAGCAGGTTTACCATTTGCTATTCTAAGATCATCCTTTGCGACGAATTTAGGATCTCCAACAACGGAGTTGGTATTCAACGAGCTACGATAGGTTTTCCATGTAGCAAGTGTTCTTCCTCCCCCATGATAGGCTATTAAAGTACCATTTCCTCTATAGTAAACATTGTTATCTAAAGACGTTAGGTATGACGTACTTGTACTTCCTGAGTAATAGGCATAGTTTGTTCCTGAATAAAAGATGTTGTTTTTGATTTCTTTACCAGTTCCAAAACGGTCGTACATTGCAAAATTACTTTCAGACCTGGCAGAATTGTGGTATACATCTGCGTAATTTGCATAATACAGATACATGGCATAATTACTACCTGTTTGGGATACCATGTTATTGGTAACCCTACATATGTTAGAAGAAGTAGCCCCAGTGTAATTAATTCGATATAAATACATAGCATAGTTACCTCCAGCAACTATATTATTTCTATCAACCGTAAGGTTTTTAACATAATAACAATACAACCCATAAGTATTACCGCCGAAATCGCTCAAATTATTGTTAATGACCTGAACACTATCGAAATACCAATTCACGTAGATTCCGGTATTTGCGATATTGGTAAACGTGTTATTCTCGATTCTAATGTTCGTACTTCGGTTTGTACTATTGTTTGACCGCATGTGTATTCCATCACCTACGTTATTTATAACTGAGTTTGAAACGGTTATATTATTATTTACAGCACCGGTAGTGGCATAGTATTGTGGCGACGCTACCAAGCCATATGAAGTACCATTAGAACTTGTGCTTAATTCACATGAATCTACAGTAATGTTATTAGCGCCATCATGCAACCGAATTGCCGTTGAGTAAGTACCGGTATAGGTATTCGTTATCTTAAGATTTTTAAATGTCATAAAATCCGTTCCTTCGAGTTCTACCGTTGCATAATTGGTATTATTACCGGCATAACTTATTGTTGTATTAGAAACCCCAGAACCTTTCCATGTTATTGTATTAGTAGCGCTAGCACCTGCTATTTCACCCATTTTCATTAATCCGGTATAGGTACCTGGACGGATATCAAATACTACCACTCCACAAATACCCTTTGCATTTAAGTCGGCTATCGCATCAGCAATGGTAGTATAGTCTGGAGTTAGCCCTCCAACGGTATAAGTACCGTTTAGTGCAGTTCTCAACGAACTTCTAACCGTATCGTTAATGGTTCTTTGATCCGTGGTTGCATTTGGATTACTGGTTCTGGCTTCTACATGATAAACAGAACCAACTGCCATACTTTGGTTACCTAATGTAATTAGTGTATCCTGTCCGGGTAGTAATGACCCGCTCCAGCTAACTGGAGACTTGGTAACTGCAGAGCCTGAATTAACTGCCACCGACCAGTTCACGGTAAAGGAAGTAAGGGTATCCAATCCTTTGTTTTCAATACGTGCTTTTAACACAACAACACCAGGACAAGAAGGTGGAAAGTATACTTCGGTTGGAGCCACATCTATTCCCGGTATGGTGTATTCATCAGCACCAATACAAGGAGTGGTGTATCGAGTATCGCCATCAATATCCTTGGTTACACCGCTAAAAGCTATTCCTGATCTATATAAGTCTACACTCTCGGTATGCAAATCAGTAGCAGATTTATACTTAGGATCTACGTTTTTACCGTTGGCTCCTTGAGAACCACCGGTAACGTTTCTGGAACCACCGCCTCCATACAGGTTGTTGTTCGATTTAGTGTGAGAACCAATTAAATCAAGTGCGTAACCTGCTGCATCGTTAAACACACTGTTGTTCCTAAACGCAACTGACGTACCCGAGTAAAGATAGACTAACCCACCATTGGTACTGGTAGTAGCTCTTTTTCCATAGAAACTGTTGTTGATAATATCCGTGTAATTATCGTAATAGAAATACGTGTAATAAGCGGTACTTGTACCACTGGTTTGGCTGGATATCATGTTATTGGCAATTAACGCACGATTCGAACTGCTACCATAACATCTGTACAAGTATAAACCTCTGGTATAGCTGGTTGCATACAATTCAATTTTATTACCAATTATATCTACAAAATTGTTGTAGTATCCATAAATTCCATAAGTAATACCAGCAGTAGATGAGGTCTTTGTACGAATGTCGTTGCCCTCTACTATACCGTTCTTTACATACCTTAAGTAGAAACCATAATAACCGGCATCTCGAACTGTGTTATTTTTAATAGTAAAACCATCCTGATTCGTAGCCACGGAAGTACTTTGACCATATAAATATACGGCCATAGAACCCATATTGGTGGTATTGCCAATGAAGGAGAAATTGGTGGTATTGTTACTGCCTGCCCAATCATATACAATGGCATACCCGTTGAAAGAACTAGTAGTATTAACTCCTTTAAACGTATTACCGGTAAATGATATGTGATCGTTGTTGGAGTTCATCTCAACCACATTTGCAAATCCACTTGTTTCCAGATTTAAGCTGTCAAACGCAACGTAACTAACTCCTCCACCAAATCGGATGGTGTAGTCATTATTAAAGGTCAACGTTGCAGCCGAAGTATTCGCAGGGTCCGGACGGAAGCGAATAGTATTGGTAGAATCACTACCAGTAATTGCCGTATTAAAATCCACCTGTTCGGTGTAAGTACCTGAACGAACGTTGAAAACAACTGGAGCACAAATTCCATCAGCTTTCAAGGCGGTAAGTGCAGCATTAAATGTTGCAAAATCAGGTGTAGTACCTCCAATGGTATAGGTACCATTCATGGAAGACTTATACCCCGTAACACCCATGGTATCGTTAGAGGTCTTTTGATCGGTAACACCGTTGGGTGAAGAAGTGTAAACATTAATATCATAAACACTGCCTTTAACCACGGTAAATGTACCTAGTGTTAACAGCGTATCACCAGCAATAGCAATAGTATCTGTATTGCTAACCGGTGTTTGAACTACTGGAGAACCTGAACCCGTTTTAACAGTCCAATTGGCCGCAAACGTCCCTAACTTTTGAACACCATAATTTTTTATCCTGGCTTTTACTGTAACCGTACCTGGGCATGCGGTGGGTAGCACCACGGCCTGAACACCGGCATCATTAGCTACCAAGACATATTCATCAGCCCCCATGGTAGGAGTGGTAGCATGTCGTGTTTCTCCATCGATATCGGTCGTTACCCCCGTAAACGGAGTACCTTTTTGGTACAGCGGAATGGAAGTAGTATGTAAATCAGTCGCTGAGATATAACTTGGATTAATGTTCAATCCATTAGCACCCTGGGTACCCCCGGTAACATTTCGTGAGCCACTTCCACCGTACAAGTTGTTGTATGATTTTGTATGTGAACCTGATAAATCAAGTGCATAACCAGCAGCATCGTTAAATAAACAGTTGTTTCTAAACACCACTGAAGTACCTCCAATAAGATAAACCATCCCTCCTGAAGTACTGGTAGAGGCTCTTTTACCGTAAAAACTATTAAATACAATATCAGTGTAGTTGTCGTAGTAGAAATAATTGTAATTGTTACTGCTTGTAGAGCTATTGGGAGAAGAGAACATGTTGTTGGCAAATAATGCCCGGTTTGAAGAAGTACCATAACATCTGTACCAGTATAAGCCTCTGGTATAACTTGATGCGTATGCAACAAACTGATTCGAAACTACATCAACAAAATAGTTGTAATAACCATATAAGCCATAAGTAACCGTAGCGGTACCCGTAGCTCTGGTGCGAACATCATTTCCTTCTACAGTTCCGTTCTTCACATATCTTAAGTAAAAACCAAAGTACCCTGCATTTCGAACTGTATTGTTTTTAATGGTGAAACCATCCTGCATGGTAGCTAAGCTAGTAGATTGCCCATACAGTAACACTGCCATGGATCCGTAATTGGTTGTATTGCCTATGAAGGAGAAATTAGTGGTATTATTTAAACCAGTCCAGTCGTAAACTATGGCATAGCTAAACGACGAGCTTGTGGTATTAAGCCCTTTGAATGTATTTCCAGTAAATGAAATGTTATCATTGGCTGAATTCATTTCAACCACATTGGCAAAACCACTGGTCTCCAAATTAAGGCTATCGAATGCTACATAACTGACTCCACCACCAAATCGAATGGTATAGTCACTGTTAAAGGTTAGGGTTGCAGAAGCAGTATTTGCAGGGTCCGGCCTAAAGCGAATTGTATTGGTAGAAGAAGATCCGTTAATAGCACCCTGGAAATCAACTCGTTCAGTATAAGTACCAGACCGAACGTTAAAGGTAACAGGTGCACAAACACCATTTGCATACAGCGCTGTTCTAGCCGCGTTAAATGTTGCAAAATCCGGCGAGGTTCCACCAATGGTATATGTGCCGCCCATGGAAGTTTTAAACCCTGTATAGTTTGCCGTATCGTTTGATGTTTTCTGATCGGAAGCACCATTTACGGTATACGATAGAAACTGCATGTTATAGGTTGAGCTTGCCGAAAAATTGAAAGTACCTAACTTCAGCACCGTATCCTTATTATATTTTACATCCAATCCCGTGAATGTAGTTGGTCCAAACGTGGTAGTTCCAATATTACCTTTTATAATTATGGAAGCAATTGAATCAATCCCTCTATTGGTAAGCTTAACATTTACGTCCTGTGATCCCGGACAAATATTAGTGGGAAAAATTCCTGCCATTTCCGCATCCCTGGTTTTAGGAGGGTCTACATAAATTCTATAATCTTCTGATTCTCCTGATCGTGAAGTTCCACATGGCGCCAAAA
Organism: Crocinitomicaceae bacterium; assembly: GCA_002713215.1. Lineage (GTDB taxonomy): Bacteria > Bacteroidota > Bacteroidia > Flavobacteriales_G > Salibacteraceae > UBA2108. The sequence continues at coordinate 69,495 of PAVO01000042.1, read as the reverse complement.
AAGGTGAATAATATCCATTCATGACACGCATCCTTAGCGAACCTGTACTAGTTGTTACTGGAACCGTAAAACTAAGGTTCGTTGTGCCACCTCCTACATTAGTAACATCCCGGTACATTTGTTCACCTGTATCGGTAAAATCTCCATCGTCATTCCAGTCTACCCAAACGGCCAACGCCCGATAGTGAGAAATCGACAAATTAATTGTCCGGCCAGGACCCGTTGAAATACTATCGGTTGAAGTATAATTTTTATGGGTAGCACTGGCAGTGGTTGACTTGTTAATATTAATGGCACTTCCAGTAGAAGTTACCTTGGTAATTCCATCCCACGTAGAAGAATGAGTAGGAGTACAATATTGAGCTTGTGTCGATTTAGATATTACAATACTAATTGATGCAACTAGCACTAAGGATAGAAACTTTCTCATATTCAAACAATTTTAATTTTAAAGTCCCTCCAAATATGAGGATAAAAATGTTAAATACCAATAAGCGACCAAACCTTTATATAACTTGCTGGTTTTCTGACACTAATAGCATAAAAAGGTGCATAATTTGATTTGTGATTTTGTTAAATTTTAACGAAAATTCACTCAATTATTCCTATTCTTTAAAGACATTGAAGTTTCTTGACAATTAATTGTTAAAAACACCAGATCGATTAATAATACTCCTGTTTGACTTTACAATCACGCCATTTGAGTGTATAATTTATCAAATAAATCGACGAACAACAAAAAAGCCCGAAATTGAAATTCAATAACGGGCTTCGTATTTGAGATTTTACGTTTTCTTAGAACGAATAATTCTTTCCATACTCCAACATTTGCTCAGTGAAATCGGCTGGATACTCAATTTTGACATCCACAACCTTACCTTCTTCTTCAACAGCTATTATTCTAGGGTTTATAAACCCACCATAAGGAGGAATATTTAGCTTCTCGCTTCTATCCAATACTTCTTGATGAATCACCGGGTCAACCTTAACCCCATAGTTTTCTACCAAAGCCATTCCTGCATCATAGTCTCCGGTTGACTTTATACGTTGTATTTCCTTTAACAACTGACCAAACAAGACACGCAATTTTTCATAATCATTTACCACAAAATAGGTCTTACCGTCTTTGGTCTTCTTTTCGATTACGTTTTCGTCCTGTCCCTTTTCGTATACCCAGGCTGCAACCAACTGGCGATTCCTCATGTGAGCCTCTTCAATATCATCTCCAAGGTCAAGCCTTCTCAACTGAGCCATAAGTCCGTTTCTAATGTAGCTATCGTATTCGGCCTTACCTACGTCAAGGCTTTCCATTAAACCCAATTCAATCAGTTTTGGATCCAATAGATAATACAGCGCAACCAAATCAGCTCTTCCTTCTTCCAGGGTGCTGGCATAACTTTTCAAAGTTTCTTTAGGGGTACCCACTCCCTCTTCTAATTTTCCTGAAGCGTGGCCCACAACTTCGTGTAAAGCGGTGTGTAATTTTGAAGCAAGCTTACCGTGCTTATCAGCCCTTTCAAATTCTTCATCGGAATAACAAAATTCCTTCAACATGGACTTACCCCCGGCCAGAGAATATGCTTCAACAATATTTCCTAACGATACCGACTTGGAACCATGCTTGGCGCGAATCCAGTTGGCATTGGGCAGGTTAACACCTATTGGAGTACTTGGAGAAGCATCACCACTTTCCACGGCAACATTGATTACCTTGTAGGTAACACCAACTACACTCTCCTTTTTATGCTCTTCTGCAATTGACGAATTATCCTCAAACCACTGAACATTGTCTTCAACCACCTTCATACGGGCGGAGGCATCGAAATCCTTGATTTGAATAATAGACTCATAAGTAGCACGATATCCCATGGCATCTCCATAAACTTCAATAAACCCATTGATGTAATCAACCACATCGCCAGTGGTTTTCGCCCACTGAATGTTGTAATCATCCCAGATTTTTAGGTCTCCGGTTTTGTAATACTCAATCAGTAATTCAAATCCCTTTCGCTGGTCATCACTTTCAGCAACCGTAATGGCTTTTTCTAACCAATAGATCATTTTTTCAATCGGTGCAGAATAACGACCGCCTACTTTCCAGACATCCTCTGTGAGATTGCCATTTTCATCCCTGATCATCGTTGAATTAAGACCATAAGAAATCGGCTCAGCATCATTCTTATCGATCTTGGCTGTATAATATGCTTCAACTTCGGCCTGAGTTATTCCATCTTGGTAAAAGTTGTTTGCGCTTCCGGCTATCAAATCCTTTTGTGGGTCCAGGTTTACCCTTTTCATGGCTGTAACATCATCAAACATAATGTCTACAATACCTGCATCCAGATTAGTATTGGTCTCTGACAATAACTTATTGAAGTATTCTTTAGAGCATTCCGGCTTCAGTTTGGCTGTTGAGTAATGATGGTGTATCCCGTTTGAAAACCAAACCCTTTTTGTATACACCATAAAATTCTTCCATTCTTCGCTTTCCATATCTCCTGAATAAGTAGAAACTATATTTTCCAATGCCTTCCGAATCACCAGGTTGTGCTTGTAGTTTTGATCGTAGATAATATCACGGCCTGATAGACTAACCTGGTAGAGGTAATACACCAATTCCTTTTGCTTGGGTGTAAGCTGATCGAAGCTCTCCACCTTGTATCTGATTATTTTAAGATCAGCAAATTGCTCTGCCAAATATTCAAAATCACCTTCTGCCTTTTTTTCTGACGCCATCTCTGAACTATTTTCTACCGGTTCCTGCGATGCTTGTTGTCCACATGCCCCCATAAAAATGGTGGCTGCACCACAAATAATAATATCTCTAATTTTCATAAGCTATTTTTTTGAGTGCCCAAATATCTACAAACCAAGTGAAATAAAAAAGGGGCTGAAAATAGCCCCACTTATGGTCTATCTAATTATTATTCGCCCGAATAACACACCCCTCTCGGAAGCTAGTTTGATAATGTATACCCCTGGAGTTTGCGCCTTTAAATCAATTTGACCTTGATAGCTTTTGTATTGTCCATTAAATTCATCTCGATACACCTCCTTCCCTTCCATTGAAAGAACCTGAACCACCAGTTTTGTAACATCAAGGTTTTTCAGTTCAATTCGAAACACTCCATCATTTGGATTTGGAAATAGCTTAACATCACCGCCGCTTCTATGCAATTCATTTAGCCCAACACAAACCTCGTCGTAATCCACCCGAATAGTATCACTATAACTGCATTTTGTTACGGTACTTGTATCGGTAGCACTTGCAATTACAATTGCACTTTTTTGTAGTTGGATAGATCGAGAGGAATCTCCGGTACTCCAATTGTAAACCAAAGCAGCTATACCAATATCCAATTTGAGTAAGGCATCACCACAAATTGCAGTATCGCTCCCCAAATTAAATACCGGATTTGCTTCCACCATTATATTTCCTTGTACACTATCCATGCATCCGGTTGCAGTGGTATATGTATAAGTAATGATGTTTGCACCTTGTACTGCACCGGTAGGGTCAAATTCAGAGGTTGAACTATTAACATGCTTGCCCGAATATACTCCACCAACAGGCGCTCCTGCTGTTAATAAGGTAATATCATCGTAGTTGCAAATTGCTCCAAGAGAGGTCATACTAACGGGTTGGATAGTATCAACCGTAACTGAAGCAAATACAGAATCGCTGCAATTATTGCCATCGGTAAAAATATAATTGACTTGAGTAGTACCCGGAGGACCAATGGAGGGATCAAAATAATTACCTGCAATTTTATCGCCTTTGTAAATACCATTTTGTGGGCTACCACCTCCAACCATAGTTTTACCTGAGTTTGTACATGTTTGCGAAATTGGAAAGTTGAGGCTGACTATTGGTACTGAATCTACTCTTAAAATAGAGGTCGCGGAATCCTTACACTTGTTTGAGTCAGTAAATACATATAGCAAGGTATCCGCCCCTATTTTCAGAGGAGTGTACTTTCCCCCGCTGACTTGATTTCCCTTATAAACTCCACCCAAAGGAAATCCTCCGGTTAAGGTAAAAGCAGGTGAATTAACACAAAGGTTTGGTAGGGTACTAAATGACACTACAGGAATGGTATCAACAACAATGGTCTTAAAAACGGTATCGGAACAATTATTACCGTCCTTAAAAGTGTAGTAGATCGTATCTATTCCAGATCTAAATGGAACAAACTGGCCTAAACCAACATTATCCCCAAAATAAACTCCGCCGGAAGGTATCCCTGAATTTAATAGTATCGGTGGTGCCCCTTTGCAGATCGAATTAAAGTTCCCTAATCCAACTGTGGGAACCGAATCCACTTTAATCGGTATAGAAAAAGAGTCGATGCAACCATGTACATCGGTATAAACAAACTTAGCCAGATGATTACCGGGCCCTGAGGTGGCCGGATTGAATTGTGCACCACTCACACCAACCCCGGAATAAACTCCTGTACCACCGACAGGAGTTCCTGTCCCAATCAACGGCACCGGACCACTATTTACACATAAATCTGGTACCGATGCCAGGCTGGCTCCTGTAGCTGTATCAATTGATAATTTATGAAGCAAGGTGTCATTGGATGGTACCGTATCATTAGCCGTAGTAACTCTAGCCAAAAAATTATGAATACCAACAATTGACTTGTTGTAGGATGTAGTCAATACCACGTGCATGGTATCCATCGCATTAAGTGAATCCTGATTAAAGGTTTTGAAATAATTTGCACTAACCGCCCCACTAGTTTGTACCTGTACAACGCATGTATCGGTTGAGAATAGAATTTTTTTTGATGAGTTGTTCTTAATTGCTACAATTATCGAAGCATTTCCAACTGAGCAACTATCTAACGGTGTTACAAATGACTCCATTTTAAGGTCCCTACCGTTTTGGCCAAATGAAAATTGACCAATAAATAGGAGACATAAAATAAGAGCACCAATTGTTTTATTCATACCGGCTTTAAACTATACGCTAAAACAAAATTAAGGTTAGAAAACGACCTTAGCCAAGATACCGAAAAATAAAAAAGCCGTATGGAGAAGTCCATACGGCTTTTTAGTAAATTCTATTCCAGCTACCTACTTATGGTTAATCTGTAAACCAGACTACCCTCAGAGGTATTAATATATAAGAGATAAACTCCATCATTAAATCCGGTTAGGTCAATTTGATCGTTGTGAACCGGATCCAAATTAGATCGATCTACTTCAAATACCTTTTGACCATTGACAGCATGAATAACAAACTCAACATCCATGTTTTCAAATCCGGTCATTTTAAGGTTAACTACTCCATTTGACGGATTAGGATAAATATTAACACCAACTTTGTTCAGCAGTTTTTGATCGATACCAACACAGGTAGCTTCATAAGAAACCTTAACACTATCAACACCTCTACAACCATTCGCTGTAATGGTTACGATAAAGCTACCCGAATTTCCACTTATAGTCAGAGTTTGTGTTGTATCACCAGTATTCCAAAGGAACTTGCCTCCTGTGTTTTGAGCATCTAGTGTTACAGTTTGACCACCACAAATTTGCTTATCTCCACCAAAATTTGCTTTGGGTGTAGGATTAATAACCAGATTCTGCGTAAGTGAATCCTTACAACCGTATTGATTGCTCCTCATATAAACAATTGGATAAGTTCCTGGTCCTGCAGCCTGAACATCAAAGGTTCTGGTTACCGGATCAACATGAGCGCCGGAATAAGTTCCACCACCTGGGCCACCAGTAACTAATTTATAGGTCTTTTCGTGCTCACATGCACTCACCAGACTTCCAAAGCTTACATAAGGTTTTGGATATACCCTAACCTCTTTTGTTTCAACAGTAGAACAACCATTTCCTCCGGTAACGGTGTAGGACAATTTCTGAAGACCTACACCACCAGCTGCAGGATCATAAGTACTACCTGATATACCTGGGCCCGAATAGATTCCACCTGCCGGACTACCATTTAATGTAAATGGTGGAGTATTTTGACACTGATCAGGGATATTTGCCCACGTAACTTGAGGAGATGAAATGATAGTCACTGTCTTTTGAGCAGTATCATGACATCCATTTAGTGAGTAATACACGTAGTTTATAGTATCTACTCCCAGGGTCTTGGGAAGAATTTTATTTCCCTGAATGTTTTTACCGAAGTAGTAACCTCCAGCTGGAGCACCTCCGGACAAAGGAACGGATAATTTATTTTGACAAATAGTCGGGGGTGGCGTTAAAGTTACTGCCGGTGCCGTATCCACAACCATGGTTCCCACAGCACTATTCGAGCAACCAATACTGTCTGTATAAGTATATGTTAAACTATGACTTCCAACTCCAACTACACCTGGGTAATACAGGTTATTTGAAACACCCGAGCCGGATATTCTTCCTGGTCCGGGACTTCCATTAATAGCCAGTCCACCCTGGTTCGTACAATAATGTCCACCAGTAAATGTAACCGTTGGAATTGGCACGACAGATACTACAACAGAATCCCTGCTAACACAACCATTACCGGAAGTAACATCTACCCAATATGTTCCGCCGCTGTTTACCGTATAAGTTGCAGCGGTAGTATTGTTTTGCCATTTATATACAACGCCACCTGTAGTGGTTGCATTAAGCGTATAATTAAATGTAGAACCAACACAATACCCTGTATCCGGACCAATATTGACCGTTAATGAAGGACGGACATCAATAGGAACTTTTACCAAATCAGACTCACAACCTTCTACACTTATTTTCCAATCGTAGAAGAAGTAGTATTGTCTGGTAGAACCATTCGAAGCTGCCGTAATAAATATGGCCGAATCAATATCACGATAAGGATAATTTACTCCACTATATGTATAATATAACCTGGTGTTTGAACCGGTAGCATCTAGTTTATAACCTTTACCCGGAATTACCTTAAATCCAATTGGGAGTTTTGCAATACCTGCAGAATTTACTGCAAAAGTTGTATCCTCCAAGGTTGTACCCCCGGAACTGTATAACCTGACCCTAACATTTCCAGCTGTTTGCTGATACACCGTAACTGTATCGATAGTCAATGTTTTAACAACATCAAACCTTAATCCATAGTTTGAATTAACGGTTAGGTAGTTACCAAATCCAACGCTATTATTTAGTATTCCAAGCCTTGATTTATAATCATCAGAACCTCGAACCCACAACGTATCTCTGCTATTCTTGTTAACTACAAGTGTATCTCCAGTATAAAACGATGCACTATCGGGGTGTTCATACCAGTATACCCGATTCGCATTGGTATTGGCAAACAATCCGGTATCAATGTTATTACAAACAACAATATTGTTACCAACCACAGGGTTCCTGGGAGACTTAAATATTTTATGTCCTGTAATCTCCAGGGTATCATTCTCCTTTCTCTGATCACCAGAAAGGCTTGTGATCAACTTAAAAGTAAAGTTACCACCTATTGAAGTATTGATTTTACCAAGTCTAACCGTATCAATTCTGTTCGTTGCGATTGTTTTACTTCCTGTAGCAGTTAAAGTATCCCGTATTGGAGACGTTACGATTACGGTAGTTGGTTGCGTTGTTTGAGTCGCTGTACCGTTGTTTTTAACCAGAATAATTACATCTGCACTGTCTTGACCACAAGCACCAAACTCCGGCGAGATTACGGCATACGGACGAAGGTCGTTTGCAGGTGGCGTAAACTCATCAGCACCAATATCAGGGGTAGTAGCACGAGTATCTCCATCGTAATCCGTAGTAATTCCGGTAATTCTATTTCCAGTATTATTTAAGGAAATCGACTGTACGTGCAAATCATGATCTGAAATGTATTCGGGGTCAACATTAATAGTTCCTGTACCAAAACCTACATTGGATCGGGTACCATTTGGAGCGTATATGTTATTATAGGTTTCAGTAATACCTGTACTTAAACGGTAGTAAGCATATCCACTACTCAAATTCGTGATGTTATTATTTTTAAGGTTCATATTAGGGCCATATACATAAGCACAATATGCTCCTGCACCTCCACTATTCAGCAAGATATTGTTGTATTGAAAATCCATATACCTTGAATTATAAATTCTAATATTATAGAATGTTCTACTGGTTAAGTAGGTCTTACGAGGAGCCGTAATCATATTGTTTCGAAGTTCACTTCTGCTCGAAGAGGTTCCATCACAATAATATATGTATAAGCTATAAGGCGTTTGTGTTGCCGAAGTACGGATGTAGTTTCCGTTTAATTTAAAATGATCGGTGTAATACATGTAAACACCATAAGTAAAGGATGGTGCAAGTCTACGACCCCAGTTATCTATTTTATTTTTAGTAATTACTGGTTTAGTACAGTAAAACTGGTAGATTCCGTAATAATAAAACTGAAGTAATTCAGAATTAGTCAATGTGAAGCTACTATCTAATGCAGTTGTATTATTTCCTCTCAAATAAACACTATAGTACCCTCCAATAAGTTTTGAATTTTTTACTGTTAAGCCATGCAGCGGGTTATTGTTAAGGTTGGATATAACTCTACAATTAAATCCAGTAGAATTTGTATCCGTGCGCATATAACAGCTATCGAATGTGATTTTTGTGTTCTTCTTGGTAAACTCGGCAACAGTACCACCACTAACCCGACTCGTAAGTGAAAGTCGGTCGAAGGTTACATACGAAATCCCATCAAATCTTAGTGTAGGAGTCATGGTTGTACTCGTAATAACCGGTTGAGTTGCACCCGTATCACTTGTAAACCTTAGTGTATTAGTAGATGATATGCCGGGAATATTATTAATGGTTAATGCAGCATTGTATGTACCACTTCTTATCTTAAATGTTGTCGCTCCACATAAACCATAGGCTTTTGCTGCAGCAACTGCCAATGCTGGTGTCGCATAATCCGGCATTGAACCTCCTACTGTATACACACCACTGAGTGCCGTTCTAAAGGTATCTGTTTGAGTTGTATCGTTAGTCAAATCCAAGTCCTTTCTAGAATTAACCGTATCGATATATGCCCAAATTTGATAAGTCGTATCTAGATTGAATGTAAACGTTCCTAGAGTCCAAGACGCAACCGCACCTGATACTAAATTTCCACTAAACGCATAGGGTGTCTGTGTAACTGGTGTCCCTCCGTTTTTGGCCAACTTCCAGCTAATCTTAGCTGATTTAATTGTATCCAACCCAAAATTCATAACATCGAGCTTCACACTCTGACTTCCTGAACAGTAGGTTTGCTTTAAGGATAAAAGTTTTAAATCCAGTGTATCTGGTGTGACCTCATCAGCACCCATATCTCTTGAAGAAGTACGAGCATCACCATCAATATCAGTAGTAATCGCAGAAATGTTAGTTCCTGAATTATTCAAAGCAATATTTGTGATGTGTAAATCAGATGTACTCACAAACATAGGGTCTAACGTTTTTTCCGTACTTCCCCTTGTGAAATTCGTGGCAGTTCCCGTTGAGTAATAATTGTTGTGCGTACGAGCACTTGGGTTACTAATTTGATACATAGCGTAACCACCGGTTGAATTGTAGAAAATGTTGTTGCGGTTATTATTGTTAGTCCCAGGATAATAATAAAGAGTATAAAGGCAGTTATAACCCGTTCCTGATTTTACTGTATTATGCACGAAGTCCACATAATTTGGACGGTAAAAATAGAAGGCATAGTAAGACTTGGAACAGTAAACCATATTATTTGCCACGAACTTTCTGGAAGAACTTGTAGCATGGCAGTAATACATGTATACTCCATAAGAATAGGTAGCCCCTGAACTAACCATTTGAATGTTGTTTTTTCTTACCTCAGTATTATAGCAATAGTAGAAATATGCTCCATAAGGGTATCTGTATCCTCCTGTTGATGGAGATTTTACGCTATTACCGTTAAAGCTTACATTGGTATAATAAAAATATGCCCCCATGTAATACTGGTTGGTAAATCGGTTATTGGTAATTTTCCAACCAGTTTGCTGATTGGACGTACTAGCACCCCGGGAATAAACTCCATATGAGCCATTTTTTATGTCATTGTCTTTGAACGTAATGTCCTTAGCCTGATTATTTGAGCCTGAATTGTCGTAAATAATTGACTGCCAAGTACTAGTGGTTGCGAACGCATAACCTTCAAGCTTACAACCATTGAAGGTAATTTTTTCCGGAGCACCTTGAAACCCTACCACTGTTGAATAAGAAGATCCCCTGGCCCTTATTGTCAAACTATCGAATGAGATATACTTAGAACCATTTAAAATTACAGTACCGTTATTTGTAGTAGAAGTACTGCTATGCTGAATTATAACCGCAGCCGTATTCCCAGTATCGGGCCGGAATAAAACCGTATTGGTAGCAGAAGTACCGGTAGGGTTATTTATTTTAGCCTGGCCAGTATACGTACCAGAACGAATATTAAAAACAACGGCACCGTTCACACCATTTGCATTAAGTGTATCAACAGCTTGAACTACCGAACTAAAGTTTGCTCCGGTTCCACCAATCGTATATGACCCACTCATTTGGGCAAATGAAATTGATGAAAAACAGGCAGCAACAAAGACTAATAAAAACTTTTTCATTTCAAAAAATTAAATGGTTTTAAACAATCCAAATTTTAGCATTATTTACCAAAGAAACAAATTAAATTATTGTTTACCAGTAAAATGCGTTCTTAACCCTATAAAACGTCAAAAAAAAAGCAGCCGTTGGGCTGCTTTTAAACATAGTTTAAGTTTATTCTCAATGAATTCCTTTAGAAGCAAGGTACCGTTCAGCATCCAAGGCTGCCATACACCCGGTTCCTGCGGCTGTAATTGCCTGCCTATAAGTCTTATCCGCTGCATCTCCCGACACAAAAACTCCATCTACATTCGTTTGAGCGGTACCTGGTTTATTCAAAAGGTATCCGACATCGTCCATTTTTAGCCAATTTTTAAAGATGTCCGTATTGGGCTTATGGCCAATTGCAACAAAAAAACCGTCTATTTTTAACGTACCTTCTTCATTCGTAACGTTGTTCTTAATCTTAGCTCCAACAACATATTCATCACCTAATACTTCTACTGTTTCGCTATTGAAAATCACTTCAATGTTCTCCGCTTTTTCAACCCGGTGTTGCATGGCCTTCGATGCTCTAAACTCATCCCTGCGAACAATCATATAAACCTTATTGCAAAGTTTAGCCAGGTAGGTAGCTTCCTCTGCTGCAGTATCTCCGGCTCCAACTATGGCCACATCCTTTCCTCTATAGAAAAACCCATCGCATACTGCACAGGCCGAAACCCCACCACCGGCATCTCGCAATCTCAATTCGCTTTCAAGCCCTAACCATTTGGCAGAAGCTCCTGTAGAAATAATTACTGAGTCCGCTGAAACCCAATCTCCATTTTCTACTTGAATTTTATGCACAGGTCCCGAAAAATCAACCTCAGTCACAAAACCAGAACGTACCTCAGTATCAAAGCGTTCAGCTTGTTTTTTAAGGTCTTCCATCATAACCGGACCGGTGATCCCCTCAGGATAACCTGGAAAATTATCCACTTCCGTGGTATCCATTAGTTGACCACCAGGTTGCATTCCCGTAATCATAACCGGGCTCATATCTGCCCTGGCAGCATAAATTGCCGCCGTATATCCTGCTGGCCCTGAGCCAATTATAACACACTTGTGATGTTCTTTTATTTCCATTGTTTATCGTTTCTCAAAATAAGTGTGCAAATGTAAATTTTGTTATTCAAGTTGTTTAGTAATCTAAGGCACACATTAACACATTTTTTAAAGGTTTTTCTTAATTGATTTACTATTTATGCAACTCCGTTATCAAATTGTATTTTTAAGATTCCCTAAAATGAAGTGGTTAGTTTTATTCTTAAGTGTCATCACAATTTCCGCTTGCGGAGGATCGAGCGAGGCTCCCTGTGAATGGACGCAAAATAAATTTTATGCAACGGTTCATTCGCATGAATTCAATGGTGAAATTGTAGAGGGCGATAGTATTTTCACTGTTTGGGTTGAATTCAGTTCAGGAAGTCTCAGTAGAGAAATGCAAGATTTGGGGAAACTTAGAAACACACAATTTACAAAAGACAAAATCAAAGCCAACCAGGCATTCAAAGGGAATTCATTTACGGGCCTGATTAACGAAACGGAAGATGGAAATTGTGATTCGCCTATAATTTCATTTGACCAAAAACTTCGATAAATCTTCTAAATTTGATTGGTGGCAACGAACAAGAATTACATTTTAAAAAAAAAGACTGCCTCCACTACCCAAGAAATCTATAAGGGCATTACAAATGGTGATATTTCATCACTGTCCCGTGCGATAACAATTACGGAAAGTTGTAAACCTGCTGATAAACAAATTTCCAACGAGCTAATCCAGCTTTGTAGCACCAAAACAAACCCATCGTTACGGATTGGAATTACAGGAGTTCCAGGTGTCGGTAAAAGCACGTTTATTGAGTCATTTGGAGAATTAATCACTAAATCCAACAAAAAAATAGCGGTTCTCGCCGTTGACCCAAGTAGTCAACACACGGGAGGAAGTATTCTTGGAGATAAAACCAGAATGGAACAGCTGGGAAGAAACCCCAGGGTTTTTATTCGCCCCTCACCTTCTGGTAAAAACCTGGGAGGCGTTGCCCGAAGTACCAGAGAAAGCATTCTCCTCTGCGAAGCTGCTGGTTTTGATATCATTTTGATAGAAACAGTTGGTGTAGGTCAGTCAGAAACCGAAGTACACTCCATGGTAGATTTCTTTCTACTGCTTATGCTCGCAGGTGCAGGAGATGAACTGCAAGGCATAAAACGAGGCATCATGGAAATGGCAGACCTCATTGTAATTAATAAAGCTGATGGGACTAATGTAACCAAGGCCAAAGGAGCCAAGAAACTTTTGCAAAGTGCTTTGCACTATTTCCCTCCGCATAAATCAGGGTGGGCTGTAAAGACAATGACCTGCTCAGCATTGGAAAATGTCGGAATCGACGAAATATGGCAAACCTGCCTGGACTTTGAAAAACAACAGCTAAAAAACGGATATTTAATTTCCAACAGAAGTCAGCAGAATAGCGATTGGTTTCAAAAGACCCTGTCAACCCAATTTCAGGAGCTAATTATTGGAAAACCTGAGATTTCTGATTTAATAAAAACCAATGAAACTAAGATCCTCTCCGGGCAAATAAGTCCCTTTCAGGCAGTAGATGAAATTATCGAAGCTTTTGCCAAAAGCTTTACCTGAGCACTTTTCTCAACTCCTGCTTCAGATAATCTTTTGCAATATCAACCGGATGTTGTTCAATTTTGCCCATTATCTGAAAGATCATATTACTCAAGTCGATGGCAGAGGCATTGTCAGGAACTTTTGAACTTGCTACATTAATTAGCTTAATGGTCTCTTCTTTCGAATTTCTAATGTATCCCCATGCCGTATTTGATACATAAAGTTGTTGCGTCAAATTGTGCTGAAACTCTTCCCGTACCGTTTTTACCAATTCGGCCTGGAACTTTTGCGAGTTCATTCCCTTGCGATGAACTCGCAATACTAGTTCTGCAGGATGAATTCGCTCGAGAAAAAGAACAATTCGTTCATATGCGTTTATCTTATTAGGAGTAATGGACTTCGAAATCTCCCTTCTTAGCTCCAATTCCTGCCTTCGGTATTGCGCATCAAGCATGTGTTTAATAACAAAGTATGAAGTCACCATAACGGCAACTGCTGGTATTGTAATTTTTAATAATTCCAGTATTATTTCCATGTCAAAATGATAAGTACAACAATCTTTCGCAAATCAATAATAAAAACAAATACAAACGACCGAGAACAATGATTATTACAATAGCCAATTTTATAGTTTTGCGTGCAATATGGATAAACATCTTTCAATCAGAATAAAATCACTCTCAGAATCGCAAACCATAGCGATGTCAGCCAAGAGTCGGGAGATGAAACAGAACGGAATTGATGTTATAAGTTTAAGCCTTGGCGAACCCGATTTCAACACGCCGGAGTTTATTAAAGAAGCGGCAATTGAAGCCATAAATGAAGACTACTCACACTATCCACCTGTTCCCGGTTATTTAGAATTGCGCCAGGTCATATCTGCTAAGTTCAAGAGAGATAATAACCTGAACTATTCTGCGGAACAAATCGTAGTTTCTACGGGAGCTAAGCAATCACTTGCCAATGTAATTTTAAGTCTGGTGAACGAAGGGGATGAGGTGATCTTACCCACTCCATATTGGGTGAGTTATCTGGAGCTGATAAAACTAGCCGGGGGTGTTCCTGTATTTGTTCCCTCAAGTATTGAAAACGAGTTTAAGATTAGACCGGAACAGCTTAAAAATGCGATCACTGAAAAATCGAAATTGATGATTTTCAGCTCTCCATGTAACCCCAGTGGCGCTGTTTATTCCCAGGCTGAATTGGAAGGATTAAAAAATGTAATTGTCCAGCACCCAGGATTTTTTGTGATTTCTGACGAGATTTATGAAATGATCAACTTTGAATCTAAGCATACTTCTTTGGCATCGTTTGATGATATCTATAATCAGGTGATAACGGTAAACGGAGTCTCCAAAGGATTTGCTATGACGGGCTGGAGGGTTGGCTACATTGGAGCACCTACCTGGATTGCAAAGGCCTGTACAAAAATGCAGGGACAGTTTACAAGTGCTACTTCAGGAATTTCGCAAAAAGCGGCCCAGGCTGGTATTGAAGCTGATCCAAAACAAGTAGAGCATATGAAAATCACTTTCAAAAAAAGAAGGGATTTAATGCTCAAATTATTAAATGAGATTGAAGGAATTGATTGCGCTATTCCAACCGGTGCATTTTATTTATTTCCCGATATAAGCTTTTACTTTGGTAAATCGTATCAAGGAAGACCCATTCAAAATGCCGGAGATCTTTGTATGTTTTTGCTTGAAGAAGGAAGGGTTGCACTGGTAACTGGTGAAGCCTTTGGAAATCCCGAATGTGTTAGAATTTCATACGCGGCAAGCGACTCAGAATTAATTGAAGCTGTGAGTAGAATTAAAAACACGCTCGCATTGCTAAAATAAACCTATGACGAGAAACGATATTACCCGTCTTTTTGAATCATTTGATCATATGCGTGTGCTTGTTATCGGCGACGTTATGATTGATTCCTATTTCAGAGGAAAAGTTGACCGAATAAGCCCGGAAGCGCCTGTTCCGGTTGTTCATGTAAACAGAAGTGAAAAAAGACTTGGTGGTGCTGCAAATGTGGCGAGAAATATTAAGGCGTTGGGAGCAACTCCAATTCTATGTTCAGTAATTGGAAATGATTTATCAGGTTCCCGGTTCTTCGATATTTTGGAAAAAGAAGCACTTCCTGCAGACGGAATCCTAACCTCGAAAGAAAGAATTACGACGGTTAAAACCAGAATTATGTCTGGTAGTCAACAGATGATTCGTGTTGACGAGGAAGAGATTAAACCACTTTCTAATGAAGAAAAGGTACACTTCGAAAACAAGATTAAAGAGCTGATCGATCGATATGATATTGATGTAATCATGTTTGAAGATTACGACAAAGGATTAATTGATGCCAGCTTAATTAAAGCAGTAGTTAGTTATGCCCACATAAACGATATTCCTGTTGCAGTTGACCCTAAAAAGAACAACTTTCTGGACTATCATTTTGTTGATTTGTTCAAACCTAACCTTAAAGAGTTGGCGGAAGGATTGAATATTGACTTACCTACCCGATCAGTAGAAGAACTAATTCAGGCCAATCTAAAGCTAACTGAGCATCTCAACCATAAAATATCTCTAATTACCATGTCGGAACTGGGTGTATTTGTTGGCGATGAGAACGGCGCAGAAATACTGCCTGCTCACATTAGAAGAATCGCTGATGTATCTGGTGCAGGAGATACAGTAATTTCCGTCGCAAGCCTGTGTCTAGCTAAAAAAATACCAGGCGTATGGATTGCAAAAATGTCCAACTTGGCCGGAGGACTAGTTTGTGAAAAAGTAGGAGTAGTTCCTGTGGATAAGCAAACCTTATTGAAAGAGTGCATTTCCTTATGCGACGGTGAACATGAATAAGCAGATTACTCCATACCAGAATAGTGCTGGAAAAAAAGTCCAGGTTGCAGAAATGTTTGACAACATTGCTGGAAATTATGATTTTCTAAACCACTTTCTATCCATGGGAATAGATATTCTGTGGAGGAAAAAGGCCATTCGGTTGTTTAAACCCTACGCTCCAAAAATGATATTGGACGTAGCCACAGGCACCGGCGATTTTGCAATTGAGTCCTTGTCCTTAAACCCCGACAAAGTAATTGGGGTTGACATAAGCCGGGATATGGTAGCCGTTGGATGCGAAAAAATCAAACGCAAGAACCTTGGCGAAAAAATCGAATTAAAATATGGTGACTCGGAAGAGCTCGAATTTGAATCAAATACTTTTGATGCACTTACAGTCGCGTTCGGCGTTAGGAATTTCGAAAACCTAGAACAGGGACTTTCGGAAATGCTTCGAGTGGTTAAGCCGGGCGGTCACGTGGCAATCATTGAATTTTCTCAACCTCAGAAATTTCCAATAAAGCAAATCTATAACTTCTACTTCAACAAAATTCTGCCTGGAATTGGAAGAATGGTCAGTAAAGATGCCCGGGCATACACCTATTTACCTGAGTCAGTTGGGGCATTTCCACACGGTAAAGAGTTTTTAGACGTATTAAATAAGGTCGGTTACAATGAAGCAAAGGCAATTCCGTTAGCTTTAGGCATTGCTTCCATTTACTTTGCAAGCAAAAAATGATGCTCAAACGAATTCTACATACCTCATTTGTCCTGATTCTTCTGTTGAGTTTTGGCATCCATCTATCCGCACAGCGAAATACCTATAGAAAGAAAAAAATTGAAAACCTGGATCGGTTTGAAGACAAATTCATCCATTTTGGGTTTTCACTCGGAATAAACTCAGCCGATTTCCTGCTGGAAGCCGATGTTAGTAAGAATGACAGTTTATTAAAAGTAGAATCTAATCCAACATTGGGCTTTAACCTAGGGATTGTTGTTGACCTTCATATGGGTCGTTTCTTTGATTTTCGATTTATTCCCACCCTTTCTTTTTGCCAACGTAACCTGGAATACACTTTTAGAACCCCTGGCAATGAAAAGTCTACTTTCTTTTCCAAACCGGTCGAGTCTACTTACCTCGACTTTCCATTGAATCTAAAGCTGAAAAGCTTGCGATCCGGAAACTTTGCGGCTTATGTCGTTGGAGGTTTTATGTATAGCTATGACCTTACCAGCCAGGAAGGCGTAAAAAATGAATCCTTTAATCCCGATGATATTATTGTTGCAGTAAACAAGAATATGTACAGCTATCAGGTAGGTGTAGGTTTCGATTTCTTCCTGGAGTATTTTAAATTTAGCCCTGAGTTTAAGCTTTCAATGGGACTAAATAACAACCTGGTTCAGGATGGAACCATGTTCGCTGGGCCTCTCCAGTATCTTAAATCCAGAATCTTTTTGGTGTCCTTTACGTTCGAAGGATAGTTATTCTCAAAAAATATCATAAAATACTATGCGCGCATAGTATTTTTTCCTAGCTTTGGGATCAATGAAACCTGAAGAAACTTTTGATTTTCCTCTGCGATGGGCATGGCACGGAGTGCAAAGGCATTACAATTTAATTGCCTCTAGACATGACCTTACTATGACAATGGGTTATGTTCTACTAAACATTGACATGAGCGATGGTACACCAAGTACCCAGTTAGGGCCAAAGATTGGAATGGAACCCGGAAGCCTTACCAGAACTCTAAAAACAATGGAAGAAAAAGGCTACATCTGCAAAGCAGGAGATGAAACCGATGGCAGACGAGTAAGAATATGCCTGACTGAATTAGGAAAAGAAAAACGAGAGGTATCAAGACAAGCGGTACTACACTTTAATGAATACCTCGATCAAAAAGTTCCTCCAGCTTTGAAGAAGAAGTTCTTCGAGGTAATGGAAATCATAAACGACACATTGAAAAACGAAAACATATTTGAAGAATTATCAAAATATGAAACGACGAATTAAAAAAGTAGCAGTCTTGGGTTCGGGAGTGATGGGCTCCCGGATTGCATGTCATTTTGCAAACGTTGGGCTCAAAGTTCTCTTATTGGATATTATACCAAAAGAGCCCAATGAAAAAGAATTGTCAAAGGGGTTAACCGTAGATAGTAAGGCAGTTCGAAATCGAATTGTTAACGATTCACTTCAATTTGCCTTAAAGAGTAACCCCTCACCCATTTACAGAAAATCGTTTGCCAAAAAAATCTCTACCGGAAACTTTGACGATGATTTAAAAAAGGTCAAAGATTGCGATTGGATTGTGGAGGTAATTATCGAGAATCTGAACATTAAGAAATCCCTCTTCGAGAAGGTCGAAAACATTCGAACTCCGGGGACACTAATTACTTCAAACACTTCTGGGATTCCTATCAATTTTATGGCTGAAGGCAGAAGTGAAGATTTCAAAAAACACTTTTGCGGAACCCACTTTTTTAATCCGCCAAGGTATTTGCCCTTGTTGGAAATTATCCCCTCTAAATATACTTCACCAGAGGTCACTGACTTTTTAATGGATTACGGACAACGGTTTCTTGGAAAGGAAACTGTTTTGTGTAAAGACACTCCAGCATTTATTGCCAATCGTGTTGGCGTTTATTCCATTATGGCTCTTTTTCATTTGGTTGAAGAAATGGGACTTACGGTTGACGAGGTGGATAAACTTACTGGACCAGTTATTGGTCGTCCCAAATCAGCTACGTTTCGTACCTGCGACGTAGTTGGATTAGATACCCTGGTTCACGTTGCCAATGGTCTTAAGGCTGCAGCACCAAAAGATGAAAAGAACAACACCTTTTTGGTTCCTGATTATGTTTCCAAAATGGTTGAAAACGGTTGGTTGGGGAGCAAATCAAAACAAGGGTTTTACAAGAAGGTTAAGGGCGATGACGGAAAATCGCAGATTCTGTCTCTCAACCTAAAAAGCCTAGAATATGAGCCTAAACAAAAAGTAAAATTCGCCACATTAGAAATGACCAAACCGGTTGACGATATACTAAAACGTCTTCCAATGTTGCTTCAAGGCAAGGATAAGGCTGGTGAGTTCTATAGAAAAATGTTCTTTTCCATATTTGAATATGCGACCAATCGAATTCCGGAAATTTCTGATGAACTCTATAAAATTGACGATGCGGTTTGTGCCGGATTTGGATGGAAACTAGGCCCATTTGCCACCTGGGATGTCCTGGGTGTAGAATCTACTTTGAAGCAAATGAAAGCCGAGGGTTTCTCTCCCGCTCCCTGGGTTGAAGAAATGTTAGCGTCCGGCTCTCCTGGTTTTTATTCAAGCCTGGAAGGGTCAAAGTCGTTCTATGATATAACAAGTAAAACTCAGACATTGATTCCCGGTGCAGATCAAATTCTGGATTTGGATGTCATTCGAGAGTCCAATACAGTTTGGAAAAACTCTGGCACTACTATTACCAACCTTGGAGATGGAATTCTCAACCTGGAGTTTCACACTAAAATGAATACCATTGGCGGTGAGGTTTTAGCTGGAATTAACAAGGCGATTGATCTGGCTGAATCTAATTACGAAGGTTTGGTTATATCCAATACCGGCGACAATTTTTCTGCCGGGGCCAATGTTGGAATGATCTTCATGATGGCGGTGGAACAGGAATGGGATGAATTGGACTTTGCCATCCGGGCCTTTCAAAAAACAATGACCCGCTTAAGGTTTTCAAGTATCCCTGTGGTTGTAGCACCTCATAATTTAGCACTTGGAGGCGGGTGTGAAATGAGTATGCACGCTGATAAAGTCGTAACCCATGCAGAGCTTTATATGGGGCTGGTTGAGTTTGGAGTTGGTGTTATTCCCGGAGGTGGAGGCACTAAAGAATTTGCATTAAGATGCAGTGATGAGTTCCGGGAAGGTGATGTTAAAATCAATACACTTAGGAACAAATTCTTAACCATTGGTCAGGCCAAAGTTGCAACTTCAGCTTATGAGGCTTTCGACCTGGGATACTTAAGAGAAGGAATTGACGAGGTCGTAGTAAGCAGAAAGCTCCAACTCAGTAGAGCAAAAGAAGCGGCCCTTCAAATGGCTAAGAAGGGATATACCCAGCCACAACCAAGAACTGACATTACCGTACTCGGCCAGGAAGGATTGGGAATTGTGTACGTAGGCGCCAACTCCATGAAATCAGGAGATTATATCTCAGAACACGACCAACTCATCTCAGAAAAGTTAGGATGGGTACTATGCGGTGGAGATTTATCAGAAGAAACCGAAGTGAGTGAACAATATCTACTGGATATGGAGCGTAGAGCATTTCTGGAGCTATGTGCTGAAAGAAAGACTTTGGAAAGATTACAAAGTATAATCAAAACCGGAAAGGTGTTAAGGAATTAGTTGCATTATGTACAACGTATCATGTATTACCATTATAGAAAGAAATGAATAGATATAAAGAATTAAGAGTTTGGCAAGAATCAATTGGACATGGTAGTTGAAATCTATAATGTGGTTGCTTCATTTCCAGAGTTTGAGAAATATGCTCTTGGTTCGCAGTTAAGAAGGGCAGCTGTATCTGTCCCTTCCAATATTACAGAAGGTACTGGCCGCAATAATCCCAAAGAGTTTAATCAATTTATCGGAATAGCGCTCGGGTCATGCTACGAAATTGAAACTCAGTTAGAAATTGCATTTAGGTTGGATTACTTGGAAAAAGAAAGAAATGAGATCATTAATGATCGAATTGATAAAATAAAGAATATGTCATACAAGCTACAACGTACTATAACGCACTAGCGAGGTACGTTGTACATAGTACAGCAAAACAATGGAAGCATATATTGTAGCAGCAAAAAGAAGTGCCGTTGGTAAAGCGAACCGCGGTGGTTTTAGATTCTTGAGACCAGATGACTTAGCGGCTCAGGTTATAAAAGGGCTCCTTAAGGAAGTTCCTCAGCTTGACGTAAATCGCATTGATGACCTCATCGTTGGAAATGCAATGCCGGAAGCAGAGCAGGGATTAAACGTAGGTCGCCTAATTTCTCTCATGAGCTTTGACACCGATAAAATCCCAGGGCAAACCGTCAATAGATATTGTAGTTCAGGGTTGGAAACAATTGCCATTGCCACTGCTAAAATTAGAGCAGGAATGGCCGACTGCATTATTGCTGGTGGAACAGAAAGCATGAGTTTAATCCCCATGGGTGGCTGGAGAGTAGTTCCTAATCAAAGAATTGGTAAAGAAAACCCAGGCTGGTATTGGGGAATGGGTCTTACAGCAGAAGAGGTAGCTAAGCGATTTGAGATTAGCCGGGAAGCTCAGGATGAGTTTGCCTTTCATTCACACCGAAAAGCAGCAGAAGCGATCAAGAATGGAAACTTTAAAAATGGTATTGTACCGATTGAAGTTGAAGAGGTATTCCTTAAAGATGGAAAGCGGGAAAAACGAACATTTACTGTAGATACTGATGAAGGTGTTCGTGCCAATACCAAGACAGAAGTTCTTGCCAAACTAAGACCCGTTTTTAATGCCAAGGGGTCGGTAACCGCAGGGAATTCTTCGCAAACCAGTGATGGAGCTGCCTTTGTGGTTGTTATGAGCGAGCGAATGGTTAAAGAATTGGAGCTTACACCCATTGCCCGGTTGGTTTCTTATGCACCGGTGGGTGTAGAACCAAAGATCATGGGAATTGGTCCCGTAAAGGCGGTTCCAAAGGCGTTGGAGTTAGCCGGAATGTCCTTAAATGATATCGAGCAAATTGAATTGAACGAAGCATTTGCTTCTCAAAGCGTAGCTGTTATTCGAGAGTTAGGACTTGATCCTGAAATTGTAAACGTAAACGGGGGAGCTATTGCCCTGGGACATCCGTTAGGGTGTACCGGAGCTAAACTATCTGTCCAATTGTTTGATGAAATGAGAAGAAGAAAGCAAAAATATGGTATGGTGACCATGTGTGTGGGAACCGGGCAAGGTGCTGCTGGAGTATATGAACTATTATAATGTTGAATGAAGAATGTAGTATGTGGAATAAACAACCAGCAACTTTAACAAACAATAATCAGCCATTCACGTTAAACATTCGCAAATAAAAACTAAAGCAATGAGTGCGATAAAAGGTGGAGAATTTCTAATCCGTGAAACTGAAGCTAAAGATATTTTCATTCCGGAAGAATGGGATGAAGAGCAAAAAATGATTGCTCAAACGTGTCGTGATTTTTTAGAGCAGGAAGTATTTCCAAACCTGGACAGAATTGATGCCATGGAAGAAGGTCTTATGCCCTCTTTATTGGATAAGGCCGGTGAACTGGGATTGCTTGGCATTTCGGTACCGGAAGAATATGGCGGTTTTGGAAAAGACTTCGTAACGGGAATGCTGGTTACAGAATGTACTGGTGCTGGTCATTCTTTTGCAGTAGCACTATCTGCACATTCCGGAATAGGCACACTTCCCATTCTGTATTATGGTAACAAAGACCAAAAGCAGAAATATATTCCAAAGCTCGCTTCGGGAGAATGGAAAGCTTCTTATTGCCTTACAGAACCCAGCTCAGGGTCCGACGCTAACTCAGGAAAAACCAAAGCTACCTTAACGGAAGATGGGAAGCACTACCTCATCAACGGTCAAAAAATGTGGATTACAAATGGCGGGTTTGCTGACGTTTATACGGTGTTTGCCAAGATCGATGACGATGAGGATTTATCTGCATTTATTGTAGAACGTGGGCATGAGGGAATAACCCTTGGTGCAGAAGAAAAGAAGATGGGGATTAAAGGTTCCTCCACGGTTCAGGTGTTTTTTAATGATTGTAAAGTTCCCGTAGAAAACCTTCTTTATGAAAGAAGCAAGGGGTTCAAAATTGCCCTGAACATTCTTAACATTGGTAGAATTAAACTTGCCGGAGCTTGTTTGGGTGGATGTAAAAAAGGCATTGATATCTCCGTGAATTATGCCAACGAAAGGAACCAATTCGGGAGGCCAATTTCTAAGTACGGGGCCATTCGCTATAAAATGGCAGAGCAAGCCATTCAAACCTTTGTTGTTGAGTCAGCACTTTACCGCTGCACCCGGGATATGGGAAACGCCATTCGCGAATTGGAAGCAGGAGGAATGGACCATGGTGAAGCCATTTTGAAAGGTGTAGAGCAATTTGCTACTGAAGCAGCTATTCTAAAAGTGTTGGGTTCTGAAGTTGCTGATTACGTCATGGATGAAGGCGTACAGATTTTTGGTGGTATGGGCTTTTCAGCTGAAGCCCCTATGGATCGAGCTTATCGCGATGCAAGAATCAACAGAATATTTGAAGGTACCAATGAAATCAATCGCATGCTCATTGTAGACATGTTGCTAAAAAAGGCCATGAAGGGAACTTTGGATTTAATGACTCCCGCCATGAAAGTGGCCGATGAACTCATGTCCATTCCCGATTTTTCTGAGCCAGGTGATGCACTCTTTGAAAAAGAAAAGAAATACCTGGGGAACTTTAAGAAAGCGATATTAATGGTTGCCGGTTCTGCTGCTCAAAAGCTAATGATGACTTTAGCAAAGGAACAGGAAATTCTGTTGAATATTGCTGACATGGTAATCTGGGTTTACGCGGCAGAAAGTGTGTTGCTTCGTGTAGAGAAAATGGCTCAAATTAATGGCGAAGACGGTATTGATCTTCAAAAAGCCATGGTACAAACCTATGTCTACGATGTTGCCGATAAAATAAATAAGGCAGGTAAGGATGCACTGAATGCTTTTGCAGAAGGAGACGAATTGAGAATGCAGCTTATGGGAATGAAGCGTTTTACCAAGGTTGATCCATTCAATTCAAAAGCTGCCAGACAAGGCATTGCGTTGAAAATGATTGAAGAGAATAAGTACTGTTATTAATTCCTTATTAACCTAAATCTCTCACTAATTCCATCTTCCTGGATTTCCAATACATATTTTCCCTCGGGCAATTGAAGTTCTAGAACTTCCCCGCTAACATCTGTCTTTTCAAAGACCTTTTGCCCCAGTGAATTGTAAATTATAATTCTAGCTTTTTCTAAGGCAGGATCAAAAGTTAACAGTTCGCTAAAAGGATTTGGATAGACAAACCTTGATGGACCATGTTTTACCTCACCAACACTTTTTATAATAATCGGAGATAGTGATATTGCCAGGCAACTTGAAGCATCAACACAATGCTTCTCTCCTATTTTCACAGCGTAGTTACCTGAAGAACTAGGCACCAATTTGTGAGTGGTATCCCCAACTACCACTGCATACCCTCCCCCAAAACAGCTTAACCATTGGTACGAATCATAACCAGAGATTGCTTCAATTGTATCTGCAACTACTTTAATTGATGAGTCTATGTTAATGATCTTTGTTTGAGCATAAATAACGCTATCACAACCAAACTGATTTGATAATATACTGGTATCGGTTACGGCCTTATTTGAACTATCTCCATCGGGAAAAATATACCAATCCCCCTGGCAAACATCAGCCTGTAAATTAGTAAGGGAGGGCTGATTTATTTTTAGGTTTACGATAATAAGGCTGTCACAACCAAATTGATTTAAAAATGTACTTGTATCTATTCCATTTGAGTTAGAACTATCGCCATCAGGAAAGACGTACCACGATCCCAAACAAATTGCTGCATTAAACTGAATTAAGGAGGTTGGGTTTACCTTTAAGTCAACAACCACAATGCTATCACAACCATTTGCTCCAACGAAAACACTTGTATCTATTTTAGTCGTGGAAGAGGTGTCACCGTCTGGAAATGTGTAGGTATTTCCTGAACATATGGTGTCGGAAAATTGATAAAACCCTGGAGTTAGCATGTTCACAGTGGCTATGATAATGCTGTCACATTGGTTAGCACCCTTAAGCACCGCCGTATCAGTAACCGCAGTTGTTGCATAAGTAGAGTCAGCAAAATATGCGGTGTCTCCGGGACAAATATTTAATTGAACAAAATGAGGGGTTTTATAGGGATCGAAAACCTCTACCTGATGAACCTTTATTGTATCACAAAATGAATTAACCGTATCCGTTACAAAAGATGAATTAGTAATGTATTTATTTCCAATCAGCACACTATCACCCTTGCAAATCAAATGTTGCAGCGTGTCATTAGATCTTGTGTAAAATACAGTCAATGAAGTAATGATGGAACTGTCACAGCCATTAACGGTTTGTAAAATACTAGTGTCAACAACCGACTCTGTAGCACTATCCCCATCCGGAAAATAGTAGGTCTGACCATGGCAAATACTATCCTGAATGTTCTGAACAAAGGTTGGCTGCATTAATACCATGGTAATTATAACGCTGTCACAGATCGCATTAGAATTTATAACGGTAGTGTCGGAAGTAGCCTGAAGAGAATAACTACTATCCGCAAAAAAAGCAGTATCGCCCGGGCAAATTCTAATGGTGTCGAAAACAGCACTATCCAAATGTTCAATTACCTTAATACTGTGGGTTCGATTTGTATCGCAGCCCATACTATATTCAACGTAATCAGTAACAAAAGTCGATTTCGTAGCCTCCATTTTATAATTCGAAAACTGAATGGAATCGCCCTTGCAAACTAGGTGATGAACCGTATCGGGATCATAAACAGGTTGCACGTAAACGTGAAATGCCCAATTACCTGCATTATATAATTGACCACCTTCAACTGCCGGGCATCCATCAGCCATTTTTACCGAAAATTTATAATTTGTACATGTTCTATAAATGGTTACTCCATTGCTTCCAAAGCATAGGTCATGCGCTGAGAATTTATGAAAAGTTTGATACACATTTGATTGATTTTTTACCGTAAGTAATACAGGTGAAGGGCCCAAAAAATCCAAATCAATGCTATCTTTTCTACCACAAGCGTTTGCATAAAAAGGGGTACCACTTAACCATCGAGCCCCACTTTTGATTTTCACCGTATCAATTGGAATTTTTAAACTACAATTGCTACTTGAACTGTCAATATAAATTTTAAGCTCATCATGCAACCAACCATAAGTATATAAAGCATATTTCGAGTAATTCGAATCCCATCCATTTACTCCTTTAGGACTAAAGACGGTAGAAGAATCATACCTTAAATTCAACACGGTAGCCGTATCGCGATTTGCAGAATAAATAATGGTGTCAAACTGACGGTTCAAACAAATTGCATCAGTTGTGTCTACACCTGAAGAAAACACCAGTTTAATGGATGCGCTATCCCATTTTTAGCAATTGGGCTTTGTTAATACTTCCGTATTTAATAATGAAGGAAGTTGGGAAAAAGCAAAAAACGAGACTAATAAGGACGAGAATATAAGAAGAGTTTTCTTCATACAATTGGGATTGATTTAGGTGAAAGGTACATTTTATTTTTATTTGGCTCATCCTGAGCAATTAACAGACTATCAAAATACCCGGACAAAGCAGAGAATTAAGGTCCTGTTTCCTTAAAAACAAACTCAGGATAAACTTAAAGTAGCCGTTTGAAAACTTGGCGGATCAATTCATATTCGTTCATCTTTAATTCAAATTTATCTGGTCCTAATCTAAATTATCAACAAAAAATCATTCTGATTGTATTAGTAATACTGTCCCTGAAATGAAAGACTAAGAATATTATTGGAATAAGCCTCCATAACATTAAATAGAAACTGTATACTTTCTTTCTTTTTACCGCATCTTTGGCAAATATGAAATTTAAAGAACTAAACATTTCCTCTGAACTTGAGGAGGCTGTCGGATACATGGGGTTTGAAGAATGTACCCCTATACAAGCCGAAGCAATACCAGCAATTCTCGATGGCAAAGACCTGATTGGTTGCGCCCAAACCGGAACCGGAAAAACAGCCGCATTTTTAATCCCCATTCTTGAGAAACTAAGAACCAATGATCACGATACCATAAAGTCATTAATTGTAGTTCCCACCAGGGAATTGGCGTCACAAATTGATGAACAAGTACAGGCCATTGGATATTTTTTAGGCGTAAGTTCTATTCCCATTTATGGGGGAGGTGCAGGAAGTGATTTTGCTGTACAGAAAAAGGCCATTCAGGAGGGTGCAGATATCTTAATAGCAACACCAGGGAGGCTAATTGCACATATGAACCTGGGTTATGTAGATTTATCAAAATTGGAGGTACTTATTCTTGATGAGGCTGACCGAATGTTGGATATGGGATTCATTGAAGACATTCAAAAGATAATTAAGTCCTGTCCTCAAAAAAGGCAAACACTGATGTTTTCAGCAACCATGGCAACTCAGATTCGCATATTGGCCAAGCAGATATTGCATCACCCCAAGCAAATAAACCTGGCCATAGCCAAGCCGGCCGAAGGAGTAAATCAGGTCATATACAACGTGTACAATCCCAATAAGATAGACCTCCTTATTCACATTATCAAAAACACCGAGGTTGGTAACATGATTGTATTTGCCTCGCGAAAGGAAATGGTCGATCAGATTGAACGGAAATTAATTCAGGCTAAGGTTTCCGTAAAAAGCCTTCACTCAGGAAGGGATCAGGATGTACGCCAGGCGCGATTGCGCGATTTTAAGGCTGGTAAGATTAAAGTTTTGGTGGCCACCGATGTACTGAGTCGGGGAATCGATATTGATGATTTGAGCCACGTACTCAATTTTGACATGCCTAATGATGCAGCAGATTATGTTCATCGAATTGGTAGAACTGCACGGGCGGCTAAAAAGGGTACTGCCATTTCATTCGTTAATGAAGAAGATCAAACCAAAATGATGAATGTCGAGGAATTAATTGAAAGAACCCTGGACAAATTGGACACCCCTGTTGAAATTGGAGAAAGTCCGGTGTATGATCCTTCGGCACAAATTCGAAAGTCCAGGGACAAGAATAAAGGCAGAAGAAAAAAACCTTTCAGAAAATTCAAGAATAAGGGGAAGAAGCCGTTCAAAGGCAAGGGCAAAAACCATAATACTCAGGGTAAAGGCAAGTAATCATTTTTTTTAGGGGGGGAATCTTTGCCAATGGATGCACATCGTATTCCATCCGTTTACATATTTTTGAAAGCACTTTGAATTAACAAAACCAAATAGATTTATATCATGAAAAATTTCGCGAGTTTATTACTAACTAGTATAATACTATTACTTACTTCCCTATTGACTAATGCTCAAAACACCAACTCCAATCATGCCAAAGAGGTTAAAGCCAAGAAGATTATTGTAGCCTACCAGGATTATCCCGAAGACGCGGATGACGAGAAAAAGGCACTTGTGGACTCAACAAATAAAGCACTTGAGTTTGCCATGAAGAATTTTTGGGATTTCAACGAAATTCACGATTTCATGACACTTGATGATGCCAAAGCATATATTGAAGCCAATGATGGATTCTGCTACATTACTATTGATATTGGAGAATCTAAATCAACTACAAGAAATAATACACCTGGAAGTATCGGGCCCACCTATAAATGGGTTTCATATGCGGAAAAACTAAGTGTTTATACACCTAAACCAATTTCTAATGCCTGGCTTCCTCGATACGAAGGACCTATGTCCAATGCTACTGCAGCATTTGCCGTACAGCAGATGAATATTCTGTTTACCAACTTGTATGAAGAGAAGTTTTCCAGCCTTATGAAATCAAGGGGATATGTAAAGTCTATTGGGCATAAAGTCGCAGAAAAAACGCTCTACATTCCAAAAGCATATCTAAATCCGAAATTGACAAGAGCGGAAATTTTGAAAGCCTACCCTTACGATTTAGAATTTGTAGAATTGTCGGAAGTAGAAGATGCTATTCTTGAAAAAAATACGGAAGTTGCAGTTGCCTATTATATAATCGCTGCAATGGGTGGAAAACATTTTCATAGAGTATATATTAGCGATGCGGCAACCGGAGAGGTTTATGGTGCGCTTGACGGTCCTGCCCTATCTTTGGAATTAGGCTTGTTTGGTGATGTTGGTGGTAATTCCGGCAAAAAGTTTCTAATCAATAAAAAAGAGCTCGAACAATTGAATAATATAGTTAAGTAGCTTGATTGATTATAGAAACACCAGGTGTGTAAAATCTTTAAGTACTCCCTCTTTATTGTCTTTCTACTGTTCCAAGTACTGGATTAAATTCAGCACTAAGAGCCAAAATGATATCCCCAACATCTGAATCTATTTCTTAATCAGTTTCCAATAGTTATTGCGCGATTCTCCGCTTATAATCTTTGGAAAAAAAAGATAGTTCAATCCCAATAGAAGGAAACCTACCAGAATGGAAACAACTATTTTTACTTTCACAATATGTTACTAAGGCTAGTACAAATAAACTTCCTTTTATTGGTGTTTTTGCACTCCGGGTTTTCTCAGGAAAGTCAGTCTTTTTATGCATCCACCATAACAGAAAAAGTGTACACCGATTTACGAATTGCCTTGCAATCGAAGGAGTTGGTTCATCGTCTTAATCTTAGTCGACAAGAATTAAAATCGTTTCCACAGGAAATCTTTCAATTTGAAAACCTTCAATACTTGGTTCTTAATGAGAACGAAATTGAGCAAATTCCATTGAGGAGCAACCAACTCAATAACTTGGTCTACTTAAGTATAAAAAACAACAAGATTCGCGAAATAGAAATTCCGGACAATTGCTTAACACAATTAAAAGAGCTCCATCTTGATTTTAATCAACTACTGGAATTTCCTGAATTGAACAACGAACTAATGGAGCTTACAACTCTTTCGTTAAACTATAACTACATAACTCAATTGCCACCAAACCAAATTAGTTTATCGAGACTTCAGCATTTTAATATGGATGCTAATCCACTTAGAAATGCTGAACAAGCATTTACCTATTCAACACAATTAGAGAGGCTAAGCTTATTTCGAACCAAGCTGGATAGTATCCCTAAGAATTTAGTTTTTGGGCGAATTCTTAAATTGGTTCTTGGAGATAACCCCATTGATCTCAAACAGATAACGGCCAGCTCTTTTCCAAAACTGGAATACCTGGATGCAAGCCATTGTAATTTGTATTCCAATACAGCTTTGATCCCAATTTGTAAACTAAAGTCGCTCAAATATTTAATCCTCGATGATTGTAGAATTCAAAACCTCCCCTCGGAAATCATAAATCTGAAAAAACTACGGGAAATATCATTGATAAAGAATGACTTAAAAGTACTGCCACCTGAGTTTTACCAGCTGAAGCTAAAGCTAATTAACCTAGAAAAAAACCCACTGAATCAGGAACAAAAAGACTTGATTCGCAAAAAATTACCCAAGGCTACCATACACTTCTGATACACCTGCTAATTGTAGATCTGAAAATCATAATAATTTACTTGTTAATTTTTACAATCCTTTTGAACGATAACTGATGGGCTATGTACATGAAATTGGTTGGGCCTAATCAATAGTTGGTTGGGCCGTCAACCACAACCAAATTGCTCATGCACGTATTGAAAAGCAACTTCAAAATTCTACTCATCAATCCACCTCATAAATCAATTGGAAGTAGAATCCCTAATGAACACTTACCTCCACTCGGTCTACTATCCATAGCCGGCCCATTAATTGATGCAGGTTTTCAACCCGAATTATTGGATGCCGATTATAGCAATATGAAGGTTAATAAAATCCTTAATAATGTCAACCAAATCCAGCCTGATATCGTTTTAATGGGACATTCGGGTTCCACTTCGGCACAGCCAATAATTAATGAACTGGCACAAGAAATAAAAGGTATCAATTCAACCATTAAGGTTATTATAGGCGGCGTATTTCCCACCTACCACTGGAAACAAATCCTGGTAGAAAATGAGCACATTGATTATGTTGTATGTGGTGAAGGAGAAGAAACGACCTTGCAATTGATCCAAGCGTTAAATAAATCGGAACGTATAGAGAACGTTATGGGGATTGCCTACCGAGCAAAAACCGAAACAATAAAATCAAAAGCCAGGCCCCTTATTGAGAAATTAGACAATTATAGAATCGCATGGGAGTTAATGGAAGGTTACCATTATACCTACTGGGGCAAAAAGAAAGCAGTTGTGTTGCAATTTTCAAGAGGCTGCCCCTACCCTTGCAACTATTGTGGGCAAAGCCTGTTTTGGAAAAAATGGAGAAACCGAAACCCTCAGTTGTTAGCGGATGAAATTGAAATGCTACACCATGATTACGGAATAGAGGTTATCAATTTTGCCGACGAAAACCCTTCAACGAACAAACATGAATGGAAATTATTCCTGGAAGCATTAATCCGGAAAAACCTGAATATGATTCTGGTAGGTTCCATACGAGCAGACAACATTGTTCGAGACGAAAAGCATCTTCATTTGTATAAACAGGCAGGGTTTGAACGATTTCTGCTTGGCATCGAAAACTACGATGAGGTTGTTCTTGAAAAAATCAAGAAGGCTGGTTCAGCGGTAAAAGACAAGAAGGCCATTGAATTGCTCAGAAAGTACGATATTTTATCTATGGCTACTTATGTTGTTGGCTTTGGAGAAGAAAAACTCATTGATTTTTACAACAGTTTCAGGCAACTGCTGGCCTACGATCCCGACCAGGTTCAGTTACTCTATGTAACGCCTCACCAATGGACTCCCTACTTTAAAGAAGTAGAATCCAAGAATATTATTTTGGATGATCAATCGCTTTGGGACTATAAACACCAGGTTTTAGAAACTCCTTATGTAAAACCCTGGAAGGTTATTCTCCTGGTCAAACTTATGGAAGTACTCATGCAAATAAGACCAAAGGCCATTGGAAGATGGCTTTTTCATCGCGATCGAAGGCTTCGAAAGGCGATGTTCTGGTACAACAACATTGGGAAACGGGTCTGGTTTTTCGAACTCTATCAATTCTTCTTCGTCAATAAACGTTTAACCAATCCCAAATCAATAAAAGAGATGTGGAGCTAAACAGAGTCAACCAATATTCATAAAAAAGGCCGCCATAGGCAGCCTTTCTATTATTAGTGTTTTTTCGAAGACTATCGGTCTCCCATATTTACAAATGGACGCTCTGTCGCTCCTGTATAAATTTGACGAGGGCGGCCAATGGGTTCATTATTCTCACGCATTTCCTTCCACTGAGCAATCCAGCCAGGAAGTCGACCTAAGGCAAACATCACGGTGAACATTTGAGTTGGAATTCCAAGCGCTCGGTAAATAATTCCTGAATAAAAGTCCACATTAGGATATAGCTTACGCTCAACGAAATACGGGTCCTTAAGAGCCACTTCTTCCAGCCCTTTAGCAATTTCTAGAACCGGATCGTTTACGCCCAATTTAGCCAATACCGTATCAGCAGCTTTCTTGATGATACGAGCCCTTGGGTCAAAGTTTTTATATACCCTGTGTCCAAAGCCCATAAGTCTGAAAGGATCGTCTTTATCTTTAGCTTTAGCCATGTATTTCTCCACATCTCCTCCATCGGCTCTTATTGCCTCAAGCATTTCAATTACAGCCTGATTTGCTCCACCATGAAGTGGACCCCATAAGGCCGAAATACCTGCTGAAATTGAAGAATATAAACTGGCATGACTTGAGCCTACAATTCTTACGGTAGAAGTTGAACAGTTTTGCTCGTGATCTACATGTAGAATCAACAACTTATTCAATGCATCAGCAACCACGGGATCGGGTTTATACTCTTCAGAAGGAATTGCAAACATCATTTTCAGGAAGTTTGAACAATACTCCAAACTGTTATCCGGATAATTTACAGGATGCCCCAATTCGTTTTTAAAAGCCCACGCTGCAATTGTTGGAAGTTTAGCAACAATTCGTATAATGCTCATATACACTTCATCAGCGGAACGATTAGGGTCTAACGAAGAAGGATAAAAAGCAGTTAATGACGATATCAATGCGGACAACACTCCCATGGGATGCGCATTGGAAGGAAATCCATCCAGGATGTTTTTAATCTCCTCATGAACCAATGTATGCTGGGTAATGTCTCTGTTGAATTTTTCAAATTGCTCTTTGGTAGGAAGCTCACCAAATATTACAAGGTAAGAAACTTCCAAAAAGGAAGAGTTTTCAGCAAGGTCTTCAATGGAGTAGCCACGGTACCTTAAAATACCATTTTCACCATCAAGGTAGGTAATCGCACTTTTAGTAGAGCCCGTGTTTTTAAACCCTAAATCCAAGGTAACCAAACCGGTACTTGCACGCAACTTGGAAATGTCAATTCCTTTTTCATTTTCCGTTCCTTCAATTACAGGAAACTCGTAAGTCTCTCCGTTGTATGAAATTGATGCTGTATCTCCCATGCTACTCTCCTCGTTTAGTGTTATAAATCAATTACTTATATTTTTACAAAGTAATTTATAGGCGAATTCTGCCATATTGCGAATATACATCGCAACACGCATTTTTCCTAGCCAATATTCAATTAGAATTGCCTTCTAATAAGATTGAAAAGGGCCTACTTCAAAAATTTGAAATTCTTTCCGGGGAAATAGGCATCGGCACCTAATTCCTCTTCAATTCGAATTAACTGATTGTACTTTGCAATACGATCACTTCTGGATGCGGATCCGGTTTTAATTTGCCCCGTATTTAAAGCAACCGCAAGATCTGCAATGGTAGTATCTTCTGTCTCGCCAGAACGATGACTCATCACACTTGAATAAGAGTTTCGAGTAGCCATTGCAACCGCATCAATGGTCTCAGTCAATGACCCAATTTGATTCACTTTAATTAGGATAGAATTGGCTATGCCCTCTGAAATTCCCTTAGAAAGGCGCTCTGTATTGGTAACAAATAAATCATCACCAACCAACTGACATCTTTCACCTACTTTATCGGTCAAACTTTTCCAACCGGCCCAGTCATCTTCTGCCATACCGTCCTCAATGGAAACAATGGGATATTTATTTACCCAATCGGTCCAGTACTGGGCCATAGCTTCAGGCTCCAATTTTCGGCCATCACTTTTGTGAAAGTGATACATGCCTTCGTCTATATTAAAGAACTCACTTGAAGCAGGGTCTAAAGCGATATAAACGTCTTCTCCAGCTCTATATCCAGCGCTTTCTATTGCTTTTATTACAAACTCTATAGCCTCTTCGTTCGACCCCAGGTTAGGTGCAAAACCACCTTCATCTCCTACATTGGTAGAGTATCCTGATTTTTTTAGGTCACTTTTTAACGCATGGAAAATTTCAACTCCCATACGCAGTGACTCGCTAAAAGTATCAGCTCCAAAAGGCATTACCATAAATTCCTGGAAGTCAATTTTGTTATCGGCATGTGAACCCCCATTTAAGATGTTCATCATTGGAACCGGCAAAGTATTGGCATTGGTTCCACCTACATAACGATACAAGGATAGTCCATGATACTCTGCTCCTGCTTTTGCACAAGCCAGGGATGCCCCTAAAATTGCATTGGCCCCAAGACGGCTTTTATTTGGCGTCCCATCCAGAGCCAACATGGTTCTATCAATTTCATTTTGGTTGGTTACATCCAACCCAACCAAAGCTTCCAGAATTTCCGAGTTAACGAATTCCACGGCATGCTTTACTCCTTTGCCCAGGTAGGTGTTTTTATCACCATCTCGCAATTCAACGGCTTCATGAACTCCGGTAGAAGCACCGCTTGGTACAGCGGCTCTTCCAAAAGCTCCTTCTTCGGTTAATACTTCAACTTCAACGGTTGGATTACCCCTTGAGTCTAAAATTTGTCTTCCAAATACATCAATGATTGTACTCATGACCTCCTAAAATATTATGATTTATGTTTTTTAATGTTGTTTATAAACTGATCGAATAAATAACGAGAATCGTTTGGTCCTGCTGAAGACTCGGGGTGATACTGAACTGAAAAAGCATTCTTATTTAATACCTTTATTCCTGCCAGGGTATCATCATTTAGATGCTGATGCGTAATCTCAATATTTTCATTGGCTTCTGCTGACGCCCAATCAACCACAAATCCATGATTCTGTGAAGTAACTTCACAACGGCTTGTTGCCAGGTTTTTTACCGGATGGTTTACCCCACGATGCCCATTGTGCATCTTGGAAGTAGTTAGTCCCTGACTTAAAGCCAACACCTGATGACCGAGGCAAATACCGAAAGTAGGTTTCCCGGAATCAATAATTTTTCCAACGGTTTTTATCTGTTCTTCCATTACAGAAGGATCTCCAGGACCATTAGACAACATATAAGCATCTGGGTTCCATTTTTCCATTTCTTCAAAAGAAGCGTCATGTGGAAATACATTTAAGTAGCAATCCCGTTCAGCCAAACATCGCAAAATGTTCTTTTTAACTCCTAAATCAAGCACTGCTACCCTGTGACTGGCGCTTTCGTCTCCAAAGAAAAACGCCTCCTTGGTTGACACCTTTGAAGACAATTCAAGGCCCTCCATCGAAGGTACTTCCTTCAGCTTGGCCTTCAATTCTTCGATATCAGAAGTTTCAGAAGACACAATGGCATTCATAGCCCCCTGGGAACGAATATGTCGAGTTAAGGCTCTTGTATCCACATCGGAAATCCCTACCCGGTTATTCTTAACGAAGTAATCCTGTAAGCTCTCCACTGCTGCTGGCCGAGAGTAATTCTCAGAGAACTTCTTGCAAACTAACCCCTCAATTTTAATGGATTCAGACTCAATTTCATCAGCGGCTATTCCGTAATTCCCAACATGCGATGTTGTTAGCAACAACATCTGCCCATAATAGGAAGGATCGGTAAATATTTCTTGATAGCCATACATTCCAGTATTAAAAGCAATTTCTCCGGTAGCTGTACCAATTTGTCCTACGGCTTTGCCACGAAATACAGTACCATCTTGTAGAAGTAGTACTGCGTCAGGTCTGTGTTTAAATTTCATTCGTTTTTAGATAAAAAAAAAGGACAAGACTTAACGCCTTATCCTTTTCTAAATGTTATTGCAATCTGAAAAATTTCAACTTTACTCTTTTCCTTCTTCCTTTTTCTGCGTATCACCATTAGCTTCAGCAGAGGCACTATCTTCGGCGTCATCAGCTTCAGCTTTTGGCTCTTCAACCACTGGAGCTTCAGCTTCTGGTGTTTCTACCTTCGCTTCAGTCTCAGGAGCTTTTTCTTCCTTCTCCGCGTCGTCTGTAGCTTCAGCAGGGGCACTAGCCTCAGCAGCAGGAGCACTTTCAGCCACGGTCTCTTCTTCAACCACAACTGCGTCTTCAACAACCGGCTCTTCAGCAGGTGTTTCAACTGCTGCAGCTTTAGTTGCAGGTGTATCTTGATTCTTAGCTCCGCTTCTTCTCTTACGGCGTGTTTTCTTCTTCTCTTCTTTTCCGTAGATCTCGTTGAAATCAACCAACTCAATCATACACATATCTGCAGCATCACCAACCCTTGATCCGGTTTTGATAATTCGGGTATAACCGCCCGGACGATCTGCAATTTTTGAAGCA
Source organism: Crocinitomicaceae bacterium (assembly GCA_002713215.1). GTDB lineage: Bacteria > Bacteroidota > Bacteroidia > Flavobacteriales_G > Salibacteraceae > UBA2108. The sequence continues at coordinate 33,056 of PAVO01000042.1, read as the reverse complement.
ACCTCACCAAATAATTCAGAAACTACTTCTTTGTTTTGCAAGTAGCTGAATACAACTCTTCGAGAGTGAGTAGTATCTGTCTTAGCTTTTGTAAGAAGAGGCTCTATATAGCGACGAAGAACTTTACCCTTAGCAACAGTGGTATTAATACGCTTGTGCTCAATTAGCGAGCAAGCCATATTCGCCAGCATGGCCTTTCTATGACCTGCTAATCTACCTAAGCTCTTGGTTTTATTATTATGTCTCATTTTTATTCCTATTCAATAAATGATGGATCTTAATCCTTATCTAGCTTATACTTCGAAAGGTTCATTCCGAAAGACAAGCCTTTATTCTCAACCAATTCTTCTAACTCAGTAAGAGATTTCTTACCAAAGTTTCTGAATTTCAACATGTCGTTTTTGTCAAATTGAACCAAGTCACCAAGAGTTTCAATCTCAGCAGCTTTTAAGCAGTTCAATGCACGAACACTTAAATCCAAATCAACCAACTTAGTTTTAAGCAATTGACGCATGTGAAGTGAAGTTTCGTCAAATTCTTCTTCAGCAGCTTGCTCCTCTGTATCCAATGTGATTTTCTCATCAGAGAAAAGCATGAAGTGGTGAATCAAAATTTTAGCAGCTTCCTTAAGTGCATCTTTAGGATGAACTGATCCGTCAGATTCAATTTCGAAAACCAACTTTTCGTAATCGGTTTTTTGCTCAACACGATAATTCTCAACTGAATATTTTACGTTCCTGATTGGAGTGTAAATTGAATCAATTGGAATCAATCCCAAAGCACCTTCGCTGTTGTTTTCTTCAGCAGGCACATAACCACGACCTTTTCCAACTGTAAGTTCCATTTGGAAATCAGCACCCTCATCAATGGTAGCAATAACGTGCTCAGGGTTTAATACCTGAAATGCAGAAGTAAACTGACCTATATCGCCAGCGGTAATTTCATTTTTACCTGAAACTTTTACGATTACTCTTTCGCTGTTAATGTCTTCTATTTGTTGTTTGAAACGAACTTGTTTCAACGCAAGGATAACTTCGGTAACATCTTCAACTACACCAGGTACAGTTGAAAATTCATGATCCACACCGTCAATCTTAATACTGGTGATTGCAAACCCTTCTAGAGAAGATAATAAGATTCTTCTAAGAGCATTTCCAATAGTTATTCCGTATCCAGGTTCAAGAGGTCTGAATTCGAATTGTCCGACTTTATCGTCAGACTCGATCATGATTACTTTATCAGGCTTTTGAAAATCTAAAATTGCCATATCTTAAGTTATGATTTAAAGTTTTATTTAGAATATAATTCGACGATCAGTTGTTCCTTGATGTTCTCAGGAATTTCCTCTCTTTCTGGGTTCTGAATGAATGTACCGGACATTGTTTCGCGGTTAAACTCGATCCAAGGGTAGTTAGCTGTATTCGAAGACGCAATTGAGCTTCGAATAGCTTCCATACCTTTCGATTTTTCACGAACACCAACCACATCACCCGGACGCACATGGTATGAAGGAATATTTACAATATTTCCATTCACGGTAATGTGTCTGTGCGATACCAATTGACGAGCTCCATCTCTTGTAGGAGAAATACCCATTCGGAAAACGGTATTGTCTAACCTTGCTTCACACAATTTCAACAAGTTTTCACCAGTAATCCCTTTTGATCGGGATGCTTTGTTAAACAAGTTAGCGAATTGACGCTCAAGGATACCATAGGTATACTTTGCTTTTTGTTTCTCTGCCAACTGAACCGAATATTCCGATTTCTTTTGACGTCTTCTGTTAGGACCGTGCTGCCCTGGAGGGTAGTTCTTTCGGTCTAACACTTTGTCAGGTCCAAAAATTGGATCCTGAAACTTTCTTGCGATTTTGGACTTGGGTCCTCTGTATCTTGCCATCTATCTGTTTTTTAGAAAGGGGTTATGAATTAAGGCATTTCCTTCGACAACCTGATTCCTTCCCAGTTATTAATTATTATACTCTTCTTCTTTTTGGAGGTCTGCAACCATTGTGTGGCAATGGAGTCACATCAACAATTTCCATTACTTGAATCCCGGTATTGTGAATGGTTCTAATTGCAGATTCACGACCTGATCCAGGTCCTTTTACATACAACTTAACCTTTCTCAACCCAGCATCGTACGCAGCTTGAGAAGCATCCTGAGCTGCTTGTTGAGCAGCATAAGGAGTATTCTTTTTAGAACCTCTAAACCCTAATTTACCAGCTGAAGACCATGAAATGGTTTGACCTTGTGCATTGGTAAGGGTTATGATGATGTTATTGAATGAAGCTTTGATATGAGCTTCTCCAACTGCATCAATTTTTACTTTAAGTTTTTTAGCGCTAGACTTTGCCATAACTACTTATTATTTAGAAGCAATTTTTTTGTTCGCTACTGTTTTTCTTTTTCCTTTTCTTGTTCTACAGTTGTTCTTGGTTCTTTGTCCTCTTAATGGAAGACCAGAACGATGACGAATACCACGATAACAACCGATGTCCATTAAACGCTTGATGTTTAACTGAACTTCAGATCGAAGGGCACCTTCAACTTTAAACGTAGAGTTAATGTAGTTTCTAATGGCAGACAACTGACTGTCGTCCCAATCTTGAACACGAATGCTTGGATCTACTCCAGCTTCGTTCAAAATTTCTTTAGCCTTAGAGGGACCAATTCCATAGATATAGGTTAGACCTATAACTCCTCTTTTATTCTTTGGTAAATCTATTCCTGCTATACGAGCCATAATTCTAAATTAACCTTGTCTTTGTTTAAATTTCGGATTCTTCTTGTTGATGACGTAAAGGCGTCCTTTTCTCCGGACTATTTTACAGTCTTCACTTCTCTTTTTTATCGATGCTCTTGTCTTCATCTTATTTGTATCTGAAGGTAATTCTTCCTTTTGTTAAATCATATGGTGACATCTCTACTTTCACTTTGTCTCCGGGCAAAATTTTAATGTAAAACATTCTCATTTTACCTGAAATGTGTGCAGTTATAACGTGTCCATTTTCGAGTTCTACTCTGAACATTGCGTTTGACAATGCCTCAATAATTTTACCGTCCTGCTCTATCGATGCCTGTTTGGCCATACTTATTTTTTATTTTCTAATACTTTTTCAATTTCTTCAAAACTTGACAGAATATCTGCCTTTCCATCTCTAATTGCCACGTCGTGCTCAAAATGTGCTGATGGTTTCCCATCCCGGGTAACAATGGTCCAGCCATCGTTTAATTGTTTCACTGCCTTTCCTCCCATATTAATCATGGGTTCAATGGCAATGGTTAATCCTCGTTTTAACTGCTTGCCTCTCCCCCTCTTTCCATAATTTGGAACTTCAGGACCTTCGTGCAAACTTCGACCTAAACCGTGTCCAACCAATTCGCGAACAACACCATACCCGTGAGATTCTGCATGAGTTTGAACCGCATTACCAATATCACCGGTTCTGTTTCCTGAAACAGCAGCTTCAATACCCAAATACAAAGATTCTTTAGTAACCTGCAGTAATTTTTTTACTTCAGGGTCAACCTCACCTACTTCAAAAGTGTAAGCAGAATCTCCACAAAAATCATTAAGAACAACTCCACAATCAACGGAAACAACATCTCCGCTTTCAAGTGGTCTTTCTGTTGGAATTCCATGTACAACCTGCTCATTCACAGAAAAGCAAAGTGTATTTGGAAAACCTCCATATCCTTTAAAACCCGGCTTAGCTCCATTGTCCCTAATAAACTCCTCCGCTACTCTATCGAGCTTCAGCGGATCAGCACCAGGTTCAATTAACTTAGCTACTTCAGCCAAGGTTTTTCCAACAAGCAAACAACTCTCCCGAAGAATCTCAATTTCTTCGTCAGTCTTATAAAAGATCTGACTCATTATTGAGCAACTCCGTAACTCCCGGCATTTGAACGACCGCTTATGCGACCAGACTTCATCAAACCATCGTATTCACGCATCAACAAATAACTTTCTACTTGTTGTAATGTGTCTAATATAACTCCTACCATAATCAACAAACTGGTACCCCCGAAGAAATACGCGAAGTTGTTGTTTACACCTGCGATCATCGCAAATGCAGGTAAGATTGAAATAATTCCAAGGAAAATAGACCCTGGAAGTGTAATTTTTGAAATGATATTATCCAAGAAATCAGAGGTATCCTTCCCAGGACGAATGCCTGGAACAAACCCACCATTTTTCTTTAAATCATCAGCCATCTGATTTGGATTCACCGTAATTGCAGTATAGAAATACGTAAACGCAATAATCATTACAAAGAATACCAAATTGTACCAGAAGCCAGTTATGTCAGCAAACAACGACGCAAAGCTTGTTGCAGCATCTGAATCGGTAATGCTTACAAAACTCATTGGAATAAACATCAACGCCTGAGCAAAGATAATTGGCATTACACCTGCAGCATTTACCTTTAAAGGAATGTACTGACGAGCACCACCAATTTGACGACTTCCAACAACGTTTTTAGCAAAATTCACTGGAACTCTTCTTACCCCCTGCACCAACAATATAGTGGCAATAGTAACGAGTAACAAGAATACCAACTCAACTAAGAACATAACCAAACCACCACCTTCAACACTATTTTGTGATTGGAATTCAAACACAAGCGCTGTAGGGAAGTTGGCAATGATTCCGATCATTATCAACAATGAAATACCATTTCCTAATCCCTTATCGGTAATTCTTTCTCCCAACCACATTACGAACATGGTTCCGGTAATTAAAAGAACGGTAGAACTAATCCAAAAGAAAGGTGTATTCTCAATGATTGCCCTAGGGTCTACAGAAGTAGCAATGTAGGATGGCGCCTGAGCCAGGCAAATACCAATGGTCAAAAATCGAGTCCATTGTGTAATTTTCTTTCTACCGCTTTCTCCTTCTTTCTGCATTTTAGCAAATTGAGGAACTGCTATGCCCATAAGCTGCATAACAATTGAAGCAGAGATATAAGGCATTATACCTAAAGCGAATATAGAAGCTCTACTAAAAGCACCACCGGCAAACATGTTAATCAATGCTGCCAATCCAGTTGCCTGTTGAGCATTAGCTTCCAGTACCACAGAGTCAACTCCGGGTAAAACAACGAATGATCCTAATCGGTATATAAGTAGAAAACCTAAGGTGTTCAGAATACGAATTCTTAGGTCGTCAATTTTATAAATGTTTTGGATTGTTGTAATTAAACGCTTCATTCAAATGATTCTTTATAGTGTAATGGCTTCTCCTCCGTTATCTTCTATCGCTTTTTTAGCACTTACCGAGTATGCGTTTGCTGTAACCTTAAGTTTAGCTTTTAGTTCTCCAGAACCCAAAATCTTCACTAAATCATTTTTAGCAACCAGACCATTGTCCATAAGAACCTCTTTGTTTACCTCAGTAATTTTCTTTCTATCTACCAAATCTTGGAGTGTAGAAAGGTTAATTGCACGATACTCAACACGGTTAATATTTTTGAAACCAAATTTTGGCACTCTTCTTTGAAGTGGCATTTGCCCTCCCTCAAATCCGATTTTTCTTGAATAGCCAGATCTTGACTGAGCACCTTTATGTCCTCTAGTAGAAGTACCGCCTCTTCCGCTTCCTTCTCCTCGACCAATTCTTTTTCCGTCTTTGACAGCCCCTTTTGCGGGTTTTAATTCATGTAATTTCATTGCGAAAGCGAAATTTCTTATTTAACTTCTTCAGTTTTCACCAAATGCTTAACTGTATTAATCATTCCTTTGATTTGAGGAGTAGCCTCATGCTCAACCGACTGATTAATTTTCTTGAGCCCAAGAGCTACAAGCGTTCTTTTCTGTCCTTCTGGTCGTTTAATATTCGACCTTACCTGAGTTACTTTTATCTTAGCCATTTCCTCTACGATTTAGCCGTTATAAACTTTACTTAAACTAACTCCCCTGTGATTAGCGACAGTTACTCCATCTCTCAATTCAGTAAGTGCTTTTACAGTAGCTTTAACAACATTCTGAGGATTTGAAGATCCTTTAGATTTTGCTAATACGTCTGTAACTCCAACACTCTCTAAAACGGCCCTCATTGCACCACCAGCGATTACACCGGTACCATGAGAAGCAGGCTGAATATAAATGCTTGCTCCACCGAAACGTGCAGTTTGTTGATGAGGAATGGTACCATTCAAAATCGGAACTTTTACCAAGTTCTTTTTTGCGTCGTCAATTCCCTTAGCAATTGCACTGGTTACTTCTTTTGCTTTTCCAGTACCAAAGCCAACTACTCCGTTTTCGTCTCCTACAACAACCAATGCAGAGAATCCGAATGTACGTCCACCCTTGGTTACCTTAGTAACCCTACGGATGTTTACAAGCTTATCTTTTAACTCGATCTCGCTTGACCGTACTCTTTTGATGTTATCGTTTGCCATTTTATTACTAGAATTTTAACCCAGCCTCTCTGGCAGCATCAGCAAATGCTTTAATTCTGCCGTGAAACAAGTAACCGTTTCTATCAAATTTTACTTCTTGAATCCCTGCTCCACTTGCTTTTTCAGCTAATGCTTTTCCAATAAGGGCAGCTCTTTCAATTTTATTTCCTTTTGCAGCTTCTTTATTGTTTAATGAAGATACCGCTGCAAGTGTGTTCCCAGATTCGTCATCGATTAACTGAGCGTAAAACTCTTTGTTACTTCTGAACACAGATAACCTTGGGATAGAAGTAGTTCCGGAAATGTGTTTCCGTACTCTTCTTTTAATTCTTTTTCTTCTTTCTAACTTAGTGAGTCCCATGCTATATATTATTTGGCTGCTGACTTACCAGCTTTTCTTCTAATGTATTCACCTGCGTATTTAATTCCTTTTCCTTTGTAAGGCTCAGGTGGTCTAAACGATCTGATTTTAGCGGCAACCATACCAACCAATTGCTTATCGTGCGATTGAAGGTGTACCAATGGCGGCTTACCTCTTTCAGTTTCTGCCTGCACTTTAATTTCAGGTGGTAAATGGAATACAACGTTATGCGAATATCCAATGGTTAATTCCAATTCCTGACCTCTTGCAACGGCACGGTAACCCACACCATTAAGTTCAAGTTCTTTTTTGTAACCTTCCGTTACCCCTACAATCATGTTGTTGATCAATGACCGGTACAATCCGTGTCTTGACCTTGAATCTTTCGACTCATCTTTTCTACTCACAATAAGTACGTTATCTTCAATAGACACGCTTACGTGGTCGGAGATTGTTTCTGACAACTCTCCTTTAGGACCCTTAACATTAACAACATTACCTTCAATGGTAACTGTTGCGCTTTCAGGAATCGTAATAGGTGCTTTTCCTATCCGTGACATTTTACTTTCTCTTTATTTATTAATAAACGTGGCAAAGAACTTCTCCACCTACATTCAATTTTCTTGCTTCCTTATCGGTCATCAAACCTTGAGAAGTAGAAATAATAGCTATACCCAAACCATTTAACACTCTAGGCAATTCCTTAGAGTTGGTATATTGTCTCATTCCAGGAGTAGAAACCCTTTGCAAGGATTTAATCGCTGAAGTGTTGTTAGATTGAGAGTATTTCAAGGCTATTTTAATACTTCCCTGAGGACCTTCTTCTTCAAACTTATAGTTCAAGATGTATCCTTTGTCAAAAAGGATTTTAGTCATCTGCTTTTTTATGTTCGATGCAGGAATCTCAACTACTTTGTTTCCTGCGCCAATGCCGTTTCTAATTCGTGTAAGATAATCTGCTATAGGATCTGTATTCATGATCTCGTATTATAATGCTTTTACCAACTTGCTTTTTTAACTCCTGGAATTAATCCCTGAGTCGCCATTTCTCTAAACGTTACCCTGGAAATACCAAAGTTTCTCATGTATCCTCTTGGACGTCCGGTAAGTTTACAACGGTTGTGTAGTCTTACCTTAGAAGAATTCTTTGGAAGTTTTTGCAAGGCTTCCCAATCTCCTTCAGCTTTTAAAGCAGCACGTCTTTCAGCGTATTGAGCAACTAATCTTTCGCGTTTTCTTTCGCGAGCTTTCATCGATTCTTTAGCCATTACTTATTTTTTAAAGGGTAATCCAAATTCTGTTAACAATGCTTTTGCCTCTTCGTCAGTATTTGCCGTAGTAACAAAAGTGATATCCATTCCATTAATTTCTTTGATCTTATCAATGTCAATTTCCGGAAAAATGATCTGTTCTTTTACTCCAAGAGTGTAGTTTCCTCTACCGTCAAAACCTTCTTTTTTAATTCCTCTGAAATCTCGAGTTCTTGGCAAAGCCAAAGAGATTAGTCGATCTAAGAAATCATACATTTGATTAGACCTTAAAGTGACTTTAGTTCCTATTGGCATTCCTTTACGAATCTTGAAGTTAGAAACGTCTTTCTTCGCTTTACAAGCGATTGCCTTTTGACCTGTTATAAGAGCTAACTCTTCTAAAGCAGATTCCATAATCTTTTTGTCAGTAGTGGCCTTACCCATTCCCTGACTGATAACAATCTTCTCTACTTTAGGTACCTGCATGGGAGTAGAGTATTTGAATTTGTCCATCAAACTACCTACAATGCGGTCTTTATAATCTGCTTTTAACCTGGGCTGATACATTACTTAATTTCCTCCCCTGATTTTGATTTTACAGAAATTCTAACTGAATTTCCTTTGTCATTTTTACCTCTTCTGATTCTAGTAGCTTCTCCGCTAGAGTCAACCAACATAAGGTTAGAAACATGAATAGTTCCTTCCATCTCAACGATTCCACCGTCAGGATTTTCAGCACTTGGCTTGTTATGTTTCTTAATCATGTTAACGCCCTCAACACGAGCTCTGTACTTAGCAGCATCCACAGAAAGAACTCTTCCTGTTTTACCCTTACCTTCTCCGGCAAGAACTTTTACTGTATCGTCTTTTTTGATATGGATTTTCATCACCTATAAATCTTAAAGCACCTCAGGAGCCAATGACACAATTTTCATGTATTGCTTCTCACGCAATTCACGGGCAACAGGACCAAAAATCCTGGTTCCTCTAATCTCACCTGTAGTACCTAATAAAACACAAGCATTGTTATCGAAGCGGATATATGATCCATCAGCTCTTCGAACTTCTTTTTTAGTTCTAACAACAACAGCTTGAGAAACTGTACCTTTTTTGATATTACCTGAAGGCATTGCATCTTTTACAGAGACTACAATCTTGTCTCCTACAGATGCATATCTACGCCTGGTACCACCAAGTACTCTTATACAAAGTACTTCTTTTGCGCCACTGTTATCGGCAACCTGCAATCTACTTTCTTGTTGAATCATTGCTTCTAATTACTTAGCTTTCTCTAATACCTCGGAAAGTCTCCACCTTTTGCTTTTCGACAAAGGTCTTGTTTCCATTATTTTTACCGTATCACCAACACCACACTCTTCCTTTTCGTCATGAGCCATGAATTTGTTCGTGATTTTTACGAATTTTCCGTACTTAGGGTGTTTCTTTTTACGTTCAACTTTTACTACTATGGATTTATTCATAGAAGCACTAGTTACAACCCCAACTCTTTCTTTTCTAAGATTTCTTTGCACCTTGTCCATTATTTAGATTGCGCTAATTCTCTCTTTCTAATCTCGGTTTTCAATCGAGCAATAGTTCTTCTCTTTTGTCTCAATACAATTGGGCTTTCCAATTGAGAAACAACATGGTTAATGTTCAGCTTGTTCAAAGAGCTTTGCTCATCTTCCAATCTTTCGAAAAGCTCTTCTGTTTTTAATTCGTTTATTACCGACTGTTTCATCTTGCCTCTTATTTACCGTCGTAATCGCGACGAGTTACGAATTTGCAAACTACAGGAAGTTTCTGAGCAGCCAATCTTAACGCTTCTTTAGCTGTAACAGAATCTACACCATCAATTTCAAAAAGAATTCTCCCTGGCTTAATTTTAGCAACCCAATGATCGAGAGCACCTTTTCCTTTTCCCATCCTTACTTCTGCTGGCTTACTCGTTATTGGAGTATCAGGAAAGATTCGAATCCATACCTGCCCCTCTCTTTTCATGTAACGAGTTACCGCAATCCTTGCAGACTCAATTTGCCTTCCGGTTAATCTACCTTCAACAGTGGTTTTAATACCAAATGAACCAAAAGCAAGCATAGCACCTCTTTGTGCGTTTCCTTTAATTCGGCCCTTTTGAACCTTTCTGTGTTTTACCTTCTTGGGTTGTAACATTTTACTATCGCTTAATATTTAAACAATTAGTTTCTTTTCTTTCTGCTATTGAACTTCTGTTGTCTAGCAGGGCCTTTCTTTTGTTGTTCTACAACTGGAGATAAATCTCTCTTTCCAAGAACTTCACCGTTGCAAATCCATACTTTAACACCAATTCTACCGTAAGTAGTTTTGGCTTCACTCAAAGCATAATCAATATCTGCTCTGAACGTATGTAATGGAATTCTTCCATCTTTAACATGCTCGGTACGTGCCATCTCAGCTCCGTTAAGTCTACCGGAAATGGTAATCTTAATTCCTTCGGCACCCATTCTCATAGTTGAAGCAACCGCCATTTTAGCAGCTCTTCTAAAAGAAATACGTCCTTCAATTTGACGAGAAATACTATCAGCAACCAAACGAGCGTCAAGCTCTGGTCTCTTGATCTCAAATATGTTTATTTGAACATCCTTCTTGGTAATATTCTTAATCTCCTCTTTCAGTTTATCAACCTCGGATCCACCTTTTCCGATAATAATACCAGGTCGTGCAGTTCTAATTGTAACCGTAATCAATTTAAGCGTACGCTCAATAACGATTTTTGAAACACTCGCTTTTTGAAGACGAACATTTAAATATCGACGAATGTTATAGTCTTCGACTAGCTTGTCTTCGTACTTATCTCCTCCGTACCAGTTAGAATCCCATCCTCGGATAAAACCTAATCTGTTTGCAATTGGATTTGTCTTTTGTCCCATCTTACTATCTTATTGCTCTTGGGTTCCAAGAACCAATGTTACGTGATTTGATCTTTTTCTAATTCGATTTGCTCTTCCTTGTGCACGAGGTTTAATTCGCTTTAGGGTACGCGCTCCGTCGACTTTAATTTCTTTTACAAACAGACCTGCATTTTCCCAACTTTCTCCCGATTTCTCTTCGAAGTTGTACACCGCAGACCACAGTAATTTTTCAAGTTTTTCTGAAGCTGCCTGCTTGTGGAATTTTAAAATGTTTGAAGCTTTTACAATTTCTTCGCCTCTAACCAAATCGGCAACTAATCTCATCTTCCTGGGTGAGGAAGGGCAATCGTTTAAGCGAGCAATGTATTGCTCCTTACGTGCCTCTTTTCGCTCTTCAGCTTTAAGTCTTTTTCTGGCTCCCATAATTTCTTAAACTATTTTCTTTTATCTTTTTTACCCGCGTGTCCCCGCCAGTTTCTTGTAGGTGAAAATTCACCCAATTTGTGTCCAACCATATTTTCAGTTACGAAAACCGGAATGAATTGTCTTCCATTGTGTACTCCAATAGTAAGACCCACAAAATCAGGAGTAATAAGTGAAGCCCTGCTCCAAGTTTTGATCACCGATTTCTTTCCACCTGCTTGCATATCATCAACTCTCTTTTGGAGTTTGTAATGAACGAAAGGTGGCTTTTTTAATGAACGACTCATAATGCTAACTTATCTATTGGATTACTTGCGCTTTGTTATTATATAGCGATTGCTCGCTTTTTTCTTAGACCTAGTTTTGAATCCTTTTGCAGGGATTCCATTTCTTGAACGAGGATGACCTCCAGACTGACGGCCTTCACCACCACCCATTGGATGATCCACCGGATTCATTGCAACTCCTCTGGTACGAGGACGTTTTCCTTGCCAACGGCTTCTACCAGCTTTACCACTGATTTGAAGACTGTGCTCTGAATTAGAAACAGATCCAATAGTTGCTAAACAAGTAAGCAAAATCATTCTTGTTTCCCCAGAAGGCATTTTAACAATAGCATACTTACCGTCCTTTGCATTCAACTGTGCATAAGAACCAGCACTACGCGCTAATTTTCCTCCTTGCCCCGGATTCATTTCTATATTATGAATTACAGTACCAAGTGGAATATCTTTTAGGAAAAGTGCATTTCCAATTTCAGGAGCAGCTTTTTCTCCACTTAATATTTCTTGTCCAACAGTAAGTCCTGCGGGGGCAACAATGTAACGTTTGTCTCCATTTGCATAAACAACCAAAGCAATACGTGCAGTACGGTTTGGATCATATTCAACTGAAGTTACCTTACCTGGGATACCATGATTATCTCTTTTAAAGTCAATAACACGGTATTTCTTTTTGTGGCCTCCACCCTTATATCGAACGGTCATCTTTCCAGCGCTATTTCTCCCGCCGCTTCTTTTTTGCGTAACGAGTAAGCTTTTTTCTGGAGTACCTGTAGTTATGTCATCAAACGTAACTTGTACTTTGTGACGTTGACCAGGTGTAACCGGATTAAATTTTCTAACAGCCATTATCGGTGAATTATTCCTTTATTATATACTACTATAGAAATCAATTATATCTCCATCAACCAAGGTTACAACCGCTTTTTTAACAGTGCTTGTACTTCCCTGAACAACACCCCTCTTGGTGTATCTGGATTTCGATTTACCAGGAGTAACCATTGTATTTACTGACTTAACAGTAACGCCATACATGGATTCCACGGCATTTTTAATTTCAACTTTATTTACGTTTCTCGGCACCACAAAGCCATAACGATTGAAGTCTTCTCCATCGCGAGACATCTTTTCTGTGATAACCGGTTTTAGCAAAATATTCATTGCTTCTTAACTTAAAATAGATTCAATCGTTCCTATTGAAGCTTCGCAAAAAACAACTTTTTCATTATTCAAAATACTGTAAGTATTTAATTCTGAAGCAGTTATGTACGAAACAGCCCTTAAATTTCGGGTCGACAAATATACATTTTTATCCGGCTCCGGCAACACCAGCAGGGTTTTTTTGCCTGATAGCTTTAGATTGTCAATCAGCTTAACCATATCGCTGGTTTTTGGAGCTTTCAACTCAATCTTATCAACTACCATAATTTCATCAGCCTTAGCCTTTGAAGACAAAGCCGATTTACGGGCAACTTGCTTGGTTTTCTTATTTACCTTAAAACCATAAAATCTTGGTTCGGGACCAAACACTCTACCACCACCTCTAAAGATCGGTGACTTAATGCTACCTGCACGAGCAGTTCCAGTTCCTTTTTGTTTCTTAATCTTTCGAGTACTACCAACTATTTGAGCTCGTTCTTTCGAACTATGAGTCCCTTGTCTTTGGTGAGCCAAGTATTGTTTAACATCTAAATAAATAGCATGTTCGTTTACTTCAGCCCCGAAAATTGAATCCTTAAGCTCAGCTTTTTTACTCGCTTTCGATCCGTCTGCTTTATAAATATCAACTTTCATCTTACTTCTCAATTGTAACGATTGAACCTTTAGGACCAGGAACAGCCCCTTTTACAACCAACAGGTTTTTATCAGCCAATACTTTCAACACCAATAGGTTCTGAACTTTAACTTTATCCGAACCCATTCTACCTGCCATTCGCATCCCTTTCATTACACGAGAAGGAGTTGAAGCCATACCAATAGAACCTGGCGTACGACCAACATCTTTTGTTCCGTGAGAGGCATCACCAACACCATGGAAATTGTAACGCTTCATTACACCTGCGAAACCTTTTCCTTTAGAGGTACCAGTTACATCAACAAATTCTCCTTCTTCAAAAAGAGAAACATCAACTGTATCACCAGTTTTAACTTCTCCTTCGAACGCGTCAAATTCCATAACGTGTTTTTTAGGAGTAGTACCAGCAGCCTTAAAATGTCCTTTTTGAGCAGCGGAAGAGCGCTTTTCTGACTTCTCTTCATACCCGATTTGTACAGCGGTGTATCCGTCTTTCTCCTCAGTCCTTAATTGTGTTACCACACAAGGACCAGCAGCAATGACCGTACAAGGGAGGTTTTTACCCGCCTCGTTGAACACACTTGTCATTCCGATTTTTCTACCAATTAATCCAGGCATTATATTCCTTTTTTATTCTTTATACTTTAATCTCAACATCAACTCCGCTAGGTAACTCCAGCTTCATTAATGCATCAACTGTTTTTGAAGACGAAGAATAGATATCAAGCAAACGCTTAAATGCATTTAACTCAAATTGCTCTCTTGCCTTTTTATTCACGTGAGGTGAACGTAATACAGTAAATATTTTCTTGTGAGTAGGAAGAGGAATAGGACCACTAACTACCGCACCAGTTGACTTTACCGTTTTTACAATCTTCTCGGCAGACTTGTCTACCAAATTGTGATCGTAAGACTTTAGTTTTATTCTAATTTTTTGTGCCATGATTTACTTGTATTACTCTCCAGTTACTTTTGATACAACCTCTTTTGCAATATTATTTGGAACCACCTCGTAGTGAGAGAACTCCATAGTTGAAGTTGCTCTACCAGAAGAAATAGTTCTAATAGCAGTTACATAACCAAACATTTGAGACAATGGAACAATTGCTTTTACAATTTGTGAATTACCTTTACTATCCATTCCCTGAACCTGACCTCTTCTTCTGTTCAAGTCAGCAACAATATCTCCCATGTTTGCCTCAGGAGTTACTACTTCCAATTTCATAATAGGCTCTAACAATACAGGACCAGCTTGTTTAAGTGAATTCCTGTAAGCTAGTTTCGCACAGATCTCAAATGAAAGTGCATCTGAATCCACCGCATGGAAAGACCCGTCATTCAATGTCACCTTTAATGAATCCAAAGGATAGCCAGCAAGAGGGCCATTAGTCATAGCATCTTTAAATCCTTTTTCAATTGAAGGGATAAATTCTTTAGGAATGTTACCACCTTTAATTTTATTAATGAACTCAAGACCCATTTTACCTTCTTCTCCTGGCTCTACTTCAAAGTCAATATCGGCAAACTTACCACGTCCACCAGACTGTTTTTTGTATATCTCGCGATGTTTAACACCAGTAGTAATTGCTTCTTTGTATGATACTTGAGGAGCACCTTGATTACAATCAACGTTGAACTCTCTTCTCATTCTTTCGATAAGAATTTCCAAGTGAAGCTCACCCATACCGCTAATTACGGTTTGACCGGAATCATCATCTGTCTTCACTTTAAAAGTTGGATCTTCTTCAGAAAGCTTTCCTAACGCAATTCCCATCTTATCGACATCAGCTTGAGTTTTAGGCTCGATTGCAACACCAATTACGGGCTCTGGGAACGTCATTGATTCAAGAACCAATGGCTTTTTCTCATCACATAAAGTATCACCAGTTCGGATATCTTTAAACCCAACACCAGCACCTATATCACCTGCTTCGATCGCAGGAATAGAATTTTGCTTGTTTGAATGCATTTGGAAGATTCGAGAAATTCTCTCTTTCTTTCCTGTTCTTGTATTCAACACGTAAGAACCAGCATCCAATTTTCCAGAATAACATCTAAAGAAACACAAACGACCTACATAAGGATCAGTAGCAATCTTAAATGCTAAAGCTGAAAATGGCTCAGCTACATTTGGCTCACGTTTAACAACAACTTCTTCATCGTTAATATCATGTCCTTCAACAGCACCTTTATCCAACGGGGAAGGCAAGAAGGCCATAACCGCATCCAACATAGTCTGAACTCCTTTGTTTTTGAAAGCAGAACCACACATTACGGGCTGAATTGACATATTGATCGTTGCTTCTCGAATAGCAACCAACATCTCCTCCTCCGTAATTGAATCCGGATCCTCGAAGAATTTCTCCATCAACTCATCATTCGTTTCAGCAACCGCCTCAACCAATTTCTCTCTCCATTCAGCAACTGTATCCAACAATTCTTCAGGAATTGGAATTTCTTCCCAAGTCATTCCCTTATCGTGCTCGTTCCAAGCAATACCTCGGTTGTTGATCAAGTCAACAACACCAGCAAAATCATCTTCTGCACCAATTGGAATTTGAAGCGGAATAGGATTTCCACCCAATCGTTCTTTTACTTCCTCAACACATCTGAAAAAGTCAGCACCGGCACGATCCATTTTGTTTACAAAACAGATTCTTGGCACTCCATATTTATCAGCTTGCCTCCAAACCGTTTCAGATTGTGGTTCAACACCTGAAGCAGCACATATTAATGCAACCGCACCATCCAATACACGCAATGAACGCTCTACCTCAACAGTAAAGTCAACGTGACCTGGAGTGTCAATGATGTTAATTTTATACTCAGTATCTCGGTAGTTCCAAGAACAAGTAGTTGCAGCAGAAGTAATAGTAATCCCTCTTTCCTGCTCTTGCTCCATCCAGTCCATAGTAGCAGCACCATCGTGTACTTCACCAATTTTGTGACTGATACCAGTGTAATAAAGAATACGCTCCGTTGTTGTGGTTTTACCCGCGTCAACGTGAGCCATAATCCCAATGTTTCTTGTAAGTTTTAAATCTCTTTTTGCCATTTTAAGTCTTCTATACTATGCTTAAAATCTAAAATGAGAGAACGCTTTGTTCGCATCCGCCATTCTATGTGTATCTTCTTTCTTCTTGTATGAGCCACCTTCTTCTCTGGAAGCTGCTACAATTTCGTCAGCTAATTTCTCAGCCATTGAACGACCATTTCTTTTTCTAGCAAAAGAGATCATCCATTTCATTGCTTGAGAAAGCTTTCTACTGTTTCTGATTTCTTGTGGAATTTGGAAAGTAGCACCACCTACTCTTCTACTTCTAACCTCAACTTGTGGAGTTACATTAGCTATTGCTTTTTTCCAAACAGCAAGACTATCTTCCTCTTCGGTTTTTTTAGCAACAATATCCAACGCAGAGTAGAATATTTTGAATGCAGTATTTTTCTTTCCGTCTAACATAAGGTTATTCACGAATGTGGTAACCATTACGTCATTATAAACTGGATCCGGAGCAATTACATGCCCTCTAGCTCTTGATTTTCTCATTTTTTACTTCCTCCAAATTATTTTTTAGGACGCTTAGTTCCGTACTTAGACCTTCTTTGAGTACGACCTTCAACACCAGCGGTATCCAATGCACCACGTACTACGTGATAACGAACCCCTGGAAGATCTTTTACCCTTCCACCTCGTACCAGCACAATCGAGTGCTCCTGAAGGTTGTGCCCTTCACCACCAATGTAACTGTTTACTTCGTTTCCGTTTGACAATCTGACCCTAGCCACTTTCCTCATGGCTGAGTTCGGTTTCTTTGGAGTAGTTGTGTACACACGTACACACACACCACGTCTTTGCGGGCATGCATCAAGAGCAGCGGATTTAGATGTCTTAATCTTGCTCTTCCTTCCTTTTCTAACTAACTGCTGTATAGTAGGCATATAGTTCTAAATGTAATTTTCATTTTTGGGCAATAATTACCCATGTTTTTTTCGAGCCGGCAAATGTATGTCTTTTATTTCTTAAAATCCATCTCATTCAGAACTATTTTTTATCCAACTATTTAACACTGATCTAATCCTTGAAATTTCAGGTTTTCAGCGATTTAACATTAGAAGTTATTCCGTCTAAAATTCCATGAAAAGGATGCAGATTATTTCGACCTAAGCAAAAGGATGGAATAAATACAAATTTTAAGATTAAAAATTAACACCAAATTGTTCCTAAAACGGGTGATAAAACGTGGTTAAAAACTCTACTGATTTGGCAGGGCATATTTCCACTGCTAATGATAGATTTGCAGTATGTCCTATCTGGATGAATTAAACGAAGCACAAAAAAAAGCAGTCGTCAAGATTGATGGTCCTATCATGGTGATTGCCGGGGCAGGTTCCGGTAAAACCCGGGTACTTACCTACCGAATCATCCACATGATTGAAAACAACATCGACCCTTTCAACATTTTAGCGCTAACCTTTACCAACAAGGCTGCCAGGGAAATGAAGGATCGAATTTCTTCAAAAATTGGCCAGTCAGAAGCACGCAATATTTGGATGGGCACCTTCCATTCGGTATTCGCCCGTATACTTCGATCAGAAGCAAAATTATTGGGTTATCCGAGCAACTTTACCATTTACGATACGGACGACTCAAAGAGCCTTATTAAAAGAATAATAAAGGAATTAAATCTCGATGATAAAGTATATAAACCCAACCTGGTTTTAAGTCGAATATCTTCTGCAAAAAACAACCTGATTTCAGCCAGTAATTATGCCAATAATGCAGTAATTCAACAAGAAGATTCACAGTCGAGAAAACCTGAACTGGGACGGATTTTTCAAATCTACGAGAAGCGATGCTTTCAGGCGGGCGCCATGGATTTTGATGATCTATTATATAAAACAAATATTCTGTTTCGGGATTTCAAGGAAGTACTCTTAAAATACCAGGATAAATTCAGATACATATTAGTGGATGAGTATCAGGATACCAATTTCTCCCAATACCTAATATTAAAAAAGCTGGCGGCGCGTTTTGAAAACATCTGTGTGGTTGGAGACGATGCTCAAAGTATTTATTCATTTCGTGGAGCGAATATTCAAAACATATTGAACTTCCAAAAGGAATACTCCGATGCCCAGGTCTTTAAATTGGAGCAGAATTATAGATCAACACAAAACATTGTAAACGCCGCAAATGGTTTAATTGCAAAAAATAAAGAACAGCTTAAAAAGGATGTCTGGACGGAAAATACCGTCGGTGAAAAGCTAAAGATAATAAAGACGCTCTCTGACAATGAAGAAGGCTTTGAGGTAGCGAATGACATCTTTTATAAAAAAGCCAATGAGCAGCGTGCAAATTCCGAATTCGCCATTTTATACCGAACGAATTCTCAATCAAGAGCGATTGAGGAAGCCCTTCGTAAAAAAGACATCCCTTACCGAATCTATGGTGGGCTTTCATTTTATCATAGAAAGGAAATCAAAGACCTACTCGCCTATTTTCGATTAGCTATAAACCCTAAAGATGAAGAAGCTTTAAAGCGGGTAATTAATTACCCAAAACGTGGTATTGGCAAAACAACCATGGACAAGATTTTACTTGCAGCCAATGCTAATGAAGTTTCAGTATTGGATGTTGTACATAATCCGATGCAATTTGGTGTTCAACTTTCTTCTGCAGTGATTACTAAACTAAAGTCGTTTAGCGACCTCATTGATTCCTACCATAAAATAATTGACAAGGGAGATGCCTTTAATGTGGCGAGCAAGATTGCCAGTTCCTCAGGAATATTAAAAGAACTTTATGTAGATAAATCCGTGGAGGGTGTTGCTAGGTACGACAACATTCAGGAGATCTTAAGCGGCATTAAAGAATTTACCGAACAGGATACCATCGAGGACGGAATAGATTTACCGGAGGGGAATGACAAAAGGACCCTGGATATCTATATGCAGGATATTGCACTACTTACGGACACCGACAAAAATAAAGGTGATAGCAATGTGGTTTCGTTAATGACTATACATGCATCAAAAGGATTGGAATTTCCGTATGTATATATAGTTGGCATGGAAGAAAATCTCTTTCCCTCGCAACTATCAATCAATTCAAGAACTGAATTGGAAGAAGAACGTCGTTTGTTTTATGTTGCATTAACCCGGGCTGAGACTAAAGCAACTCTTTCCTATTCTACCACAAGGTACCGATGGGGCAATCTAACCTATGCAGAACCAAGTCGATTTTTACAGGAATTGGATGTCCGTTACATTGATCAAGCCGTAGAAAAAAGAGGTCGAAGTGATTTTGAATTCAATTATAGTCCTAAGCCTTCAACCAGTGGGTTAAATCAGAAACCCAATCCCTCATTTATTAACAAAACACGAAACTTGAAAAAGGTTGCGACTGCCCAACCGACCGACCCTAATTTCCAGGCAGCAGATTTATCTAACTTAAAAAAAGGAGATCGGGTACTTCACCAACGATTTGGCAAAGGTGAAGTGATTAAACTTGAAGGAAGTTCAGGCAATTTGAAAGCAACGGTGGAGTTTGACCAGGTTGGCTCCAAGAATTTATTATTAAAATTTGCCAAACTTCAAATTCTATAGTCATGCCAAGCTCAATTGGCTAATTTTGGAAACTCATAATATCTTCACATGGAGTACAATACAAGTAGAGAAAAATTAATCATTCCGGAATACGGAAGGCACATTCAAAAAATGGTGAACCTGGCCATTGAAATTGAAGACCGGGAAGAAAGAAATAAAGCAGCCAAAAGCATCATCAAGGTAATGGGTCAACTGAATCCAAGCCTAAGGGATGTGGACGATTTCAGCCATAAATTGTGGGATCACCTTCAAATTATATCCAACTTTGGGTTGGATGTGGACTCCCCCTACCCCAAGCCAACACCGGAATCCGTAGCAACAGCACCTTCGAGGTTACCCTATAATGAAACACGCATAAAAAATAAACACTATGGTCAAATCATTGGAAAATACATTGCTGCGGCTATTAAAATTGAAGACCCTGAAGAAAAAAAGGCCCTGGTTTATTATATCGCCAATATGATGAAAAAGGCATACGTAACCTTTAATAAGGCTACTGTGACAGATGTAGAAATCTTCAATGATTTAAAGAGATTATCAGAAGGAAAACTAACCATTGATGCTGACGTAGAATTGGTGAGGGCTGAACAAGTTTCCACACCCAGACCTAAACGCAAAAACCATAAACAAAAAAAGAAAAGAAGAAAATAACACACCATCAATGGGAACTTTTAAAATAACAGGCGGTCGTAAACTTAGAGGAGATTTTCAACCGCAAGGAGCCAAGAATGAAGCACTTCAAATACTGTGCGCTGTTCTACTAACTAAGGAAAAAGTAATCATCAACAATATTCCAAATATTGTTGATGTCAATAAGCTAATTGACTTATTAAGTGCATTAAACGTAAAGGTCGAAAAGCTTAAAGCAAATTCTTATTCGTTTGAAGCAAAGGAAGTTGATATAGAGTTTATGCATTCGCCTGAATACCTGAAACGCGGTGGAGGGTTAAGAGGGTCCATTATGTTGGTTGGTCCACTTTTGGGTCGATTTGGCAAAGGCTATATTCCTAAGCCTGGTGGCGACAAAATCGGAAGAAGAAGAGTTGATACTCACTTCATTGGTTTTGAAAAATTAGGAGCCACTTTTAGCTTCGAAGCCGAAAATCACATCTATCGGGCTCATGCTAAAAAACTAACCGGCACTTACATGCTTTTGGACGAAGCTAGTGTAACCGGTACTGCTAATATTTTGATGGCGGCAGTTCTTGCCGAAGGAAAAACGACGATCTATAATGCAGCTTGCGAACCCTATATTCAGCAATTATGTCGCATGTTGAATAGCATGGGCGCTAAGATTACCGGTATTGGCTCCAATTTACTTACCATAGAAGGCGTGGAAGAGTTACACGGTTGTGAGCACTCTGTTTTGCCAGACATGATTGAAATTGGAAGTATCATTGGTCTCGCTGCCATGACCGGATCAGAAATAACCATCAAAAATGTAGGATTTGAACATCTGGGAATAATTCCTGAAATATTTAGACGAATGGGCATCATCATCATAAAAAAGGATGATGACATAATTGTTCCATCACAGAAAAACTATGAAATTGATACGTTTATCGACGGGTCAATAATGACTGTAGCAGATGCACCCTGGCCTGGCTTTACTCCTGATTTGTTAAGTATTATTTTGGTTGTAGCTACACAAGCCAAGGGCAGTATGTTGGTTCACCAAAAGATGTTCGAAAGTCGCCTGTTTTTTGTCGATAAGTTGATCGATATGGGGGCCCAAATTATATTATGTGACCCACACCGGGCAACCGTTATCGGATTAAATCGTCAATACCCATTAAGAGCAATAGAGATGACATCACCTGATATTCGAGCTGGTGTATCTTTGCTTATTGCCGCTCTAAGCGCTGAAGGTGTAAGTACCATCCACAACATTGAACAAATTGATCGGGGGTACGAAAACATAGATAAGCGACTAAATGACATTGGTGCGGAAATTGTTAGGTGCTAAGCTTTTCGAAAAACAGACATTATGAAAATTAAAACAATAATAACCGCAACTTTCCTGGCCTTGGGACTCTTTCTTATTATGCCATGTAACACGGTATTCAGTGGTAATCCTGAACAAAAGGCACTTGTAGGCACAAGGGTAAATGACAGGGCTCCTGAAATTGTTTTGCAAGATCCTGATGGTAAGGTTATCCCATTGAGTTCGCTCAGGGGAAAAATTGTACTTATCGACTTTTGGGCTAGCTGGTGCAGACCTTGTAGAGCGGAAAACCCCAATATAGTGGCAGCTTACAATAAATATAAGGACGCTAAGTTTAAAAACGCAGATGGTTTTACCGTATATAGTGTAAGCCTTGATCGTCAAAAAAATGCTTGGTTAGCAGCAATTCAGCAGGATAAACTAGATTGGCCAAATCATGTGAGTGACTTGCAATTCT
This sequence comes from Crocinitomicaceae bacterium, assembly GCA_002713215.1. GTDB lineage: Bacteria > Bacteroidota > Bacteroidia > Flavobacteriales_G > Salibacteraceae > UBA2108. Next base: position 10,640 of record PAVO01000042.1, on the reverse strand, counting down.
GGAACTGTAAAGCGGCCGTAGACTATGGCGTACAAGGCATTCCGATGAGCTACTTGATTGATGGGAATGGAATTATTCTGGCATCCGGTAATTCGCTCCGGGGACAGGGACTACACACAACAATTGATGCTTTAGTAAAAGAACTCTAAAAAAATATTTTATCGGATAAAAAGGCAGACGTTATGTCCGCCTTTTTTTATTTTATGTCAGTTTGACAATTATTTCGTTTGGCAGCATTTTAGTTATGCCACGAAAGAAATACAATTCAACGATGAGTGAGGAAAAAATGGCAGATGAAAAAGAGCTTAAAGAGGAGAATGAGGCAGTAATGGATGAACAAGAGAATGCAGATCTTGAAGCCTCTGAAAACGCTGACGGCAATGAGACTAAGGAACCCGAGTTGGATAAATTTTCAGCACTAGAGGAGGAATTGAAAGTGGCTAACGACAAATACCTGAGAATTTATTCTGAATTTGAAAATTTCAGAAGAAGAACCGCAAAGGAAAAACTGGAGCTGATCTCCAGCGCATCAGAGGGCCTGATGTCTGAAATCATTCCTGTACTTGATGACTTTGACCGGGCAATAAAAACCAATAAGGAATCTGATGATATCGATGCAATTCGAGAGGGAATGACCCTGGTACATCAAAAGTTTCATTCCATCCTAAAAAGCAAAGGACTTCAGGAAATGAATTCAATGGGCAAAGAATTTAACATTGATGAGCATGAAGCCTTAACCAAAATTCCTGCACCCAATAAGAAGTTAAAGGGAAGAGTAGTTGACGTTATCGAGAAAGGATATAAACTGAATGACAAAGTTGTGCGGTACGCCAAAGTTGTAGTTGGAGAATAATTATGGCGAAAAGAGACTTTTACGAGATATTAGGTGTATCTCAAAGTGCAACCAAAGATGAGCTCAAAAAAGCTTATCGAAAGATGGCCATCAAGTATCACCCTGATAAAAACCCTGGCGATACTGCAGCTGAAGAAAAATTTAAGGAAGCTGCTGAAGCCTACGAAGTCTTAAACGACGATAACAAAAGGGCGCGCTACGATCAATTTGGTCATGCAGGTATGAGCGGCGCTGCCGGAGGCGGAGGCTTCGGAAGCGGAATGAACATGGACGATATCTTCAGCCAGTTTGGTGACATCTTTGGCGGAGGTGGTTTCGGAGGATTCGGCGGAGGCGCAAGAAGTGCTCGCGTAAAAGGATCTAACCTTAGAATAAAAGTCAAGCTCACCCTGGAGGACATTGCCAATGGAGTAACCAAAAAGATAAAGCTTAACAAACTGGTAAATAGTTCGGACACTAAATTTGGAACTTGTTCTCAGTGTGGTGGAAGCGGACAGGTAACCCGAATCTCAAACACTATTCTTGGACAGATGCAAACCGCTTCAACTTGTCCAAGCTGTCACGGTACAGGTAAAAAAGTAACGAGTAAAGGTGCCGGAACAGATAGCAACGGTCAAATTCGAAAGGAATTGATCGAATCAATTGAAATTCCTGCAGGTGTTGAAGATGGCATGCAACTTTCCCTTAGAGGAAAGGGCAATGAAGGACCATTTGGTGGTATCCCTGGTGACCTCATTATTGTAGTTGAAGAAACACAGCACGAGAGTCTAATGAGGGATGGACAAAATTTATACTACGACCTGTATTTGAATTTTGCTGATGCTGCACTTGGAATCAATACCGAAATACCAACACTTGGTGGAAAAGTTAAGATCAAAATTGCTCCAGGCACACAAGCTGGTAAAATCCTACGATTAAAAGGAAAAGGACTTCCAAGCGTTAATTCTTACGGACATGGCGATCAGTTGGTCAACGTAAATGTCTGGACACCAAAGACTCTTACTAAAGAAGAAAAATCGATGCTGGAAAAACTGAGGGAATCCGAAAATTTTCACCCCGATGAAAGCCGAAAGGAAGGAGGTTTTTTCAACAGAATGAAAGATTATTTTCATTAAGAAATAACAACGCTAGACTTACTATATTTGAGCGCTGTCCAAACAGATTGGATGGCGCTTATTTTTTGTAGTTAAATGAACTCAAGTCCCATTTTATCAATTCAAGGCGTAACCAAGCGGTATGCACAACACACCGCTTTAGATTCGATTTCAATTGATGTTCCCCAAAACAAAATTTTTGGATTGTTAGGCCCTAATGGAGCTGGTAAAACCAGTCTAATCCGAATCATTAATCAAATCACCGCTCCCGACGAAGGTCAGATACTATTTAATGGAGAACAGCTTTCGCTATCTCACGAAACCAGAATTGGTTACTTACCAGAAGAACGTGGGCTGTATAAAAAGATGAAGGTTGGTGAACAGGCCCTCTACCTGGCTCGATTAAAAGGGCTTCCCAAAAAAAGAGCCATGGAATTACTAAAATTCTGGTTCGAAAAATTTGAGATTACTTCCTGGTGGGACAAAAAAATTGAAGAACTATCCAAGGGAATGCAACAGAAAGTTCAGTTCATTGTAACCGTGTTACACGAGCCTGAATTATTGATTCTTGATGAGCCATTTTCGGGATTCGACCCTATAAATGCCTCCCTCATTCGAGATGAAATACTCCGATTAAAAGAGAATGGAGCCACCGTAATATTGTCTACGCATAACATGTCATCCGTTGAGGAAATATGTGACGACATAGCCCTGATCTATCGGTCAAAGAAAATTCTTTCAGGTGGAGTTAAGGAAGTGAAGGCTGCACGTAAAGAAAATATTTACAACGTATCTTTTTCCGGCGATAAAATGAAATTCTCACAAGCACTTTGGATTGATGCGGAACTGCTGGAGACAAGTACCGAAGGAAAACTCAACGTCGCCAAGGTGAAAATGCTGAACAACAAAACTCCGAACGATCTATTAAAAGCACTGATTCCTCATGTGGAAATTCATGGATTACACGAAGAAATCCCTTCAATGAATGACGTATTTATTCAGCGAGTTAATGAAATTAATAAAGCAGAATTGGAGGTAGAAGCTGTATGAATAAAATTTGGTTAATCGTAGAGAGAGAATACCTGACCCGGGTGCGAAAAATGTCTTTTATATTAATTACTCTTCTTGGCCCTATTGCACTTGCCTTAGGGCTATCGGTAATTATCTATTTAAGCCTTTCTGAAGATGTAATACATAAGGTACTTATTGTTGATGAAAAGGCTCCTGCTTTCAATAGTATTTCGAACACACAAAACATTAAATTTAACTATGCCAACAACATGGATTTGCAACAATCCAAAGAAATGTTTTACGACTCCGACTATTCATGTATTCTGTACATACCTAAAAACATAGAAGCAGGTAATATAGCCATACTATACTACAAAAAACAACCAAGTGCCAGTGTCATTCGGGGAATTGAAGATAAAGTTGAAGCAGTTGTAGAAGAATTAAAGTTGGATCAATATAAAATTGACCGGAAGGAATTCTATGATGTTAAAACCAACTTTACCCTAAACCCAGTTAAGTATAGCGAAACGGGTGATGAGGAAGAGTTGGACAAAGGAGCCACATACATTGGTTTTGGATTTGGCATTCTTATTTACATGTTCATTTTTCTATACGGTGTTCAGGTAATGCGAGGAGTAATTGAAGAAAAAACCAATCGGATTGTTGAGGTAATTATTACATCGGTTCGCCCATTTCACCTAATGATGGGAAAAATAATTGGGGTGGGTTTGGTTAGTCTTACACAAATTGTTCTGTGGATTACACTCACCCTGGGCATTTTTGGAATTGCTCAGGCAACCATCCTCGACAATTACTATTCACCCGAAAAGCTAACCGAGCAAGTACAGGCGACACCAGAAGTGATGGAAGAATTACAGGCAGAAGGGGCCGCGAAATCAGGAATAATGGACCCCAACAGTATCATAAACAGAACCAATTGGACAGTTATGATTAGCTTATTCTTGTTCTATTTCTTTGGTGGATACTTCCTTTACAGTGCCTTATTTGCTGCTGTAGGAGCCGCTGTAGATAATGAAACGGATACTCAGCAGTTTATGATTCCTATAACCGCACCCCTGGGCATTGCTTATATTTTTTCCGCGGCCATTATTAAAAACCCGGAAGGCCCAATCGCATTTTGGCTTTCAATTTTCCCTCTGACTTCACCTATCATTATGCTGGTTCGTGTGGCTTTAGGGGTTGGAGAAGGCGGAATCCCAATCTGGGAAGTAGCCTTGAGTATGGTTTTATTAGTTCTAGGGTTTATCCTGGTGGTATGGATTGCGGCTAAAATTTATAGAGTAGGAATCCTGATGTATGGAAAGAAACCGTCCTATAAAGAACTCTGGAAATGGTTAAGGTATAGCAACAAATAGGTTATGGCTAGAATTTTAGTAGTTGACGATGAAAAAAGTATTCGGAATTCATTAAAGGATGTCCTGGAATATGAAGGTCATTCAATCGATGAAGCAGAAGACGGAATGACAGGATTAGCTCTGGCTCGTAAAAATGAATACGACCTGGTGCTATGCGACGTAAAAATGCCAAAGCTTGATGGGCTGGAATTCCTGGAGATGGCTTTCGAAACCAACCCCGATTTAAACGTTATCATGATTTCTGGCCATGGAACCATTGAAACCGCAGTCGAAGCAATTAAAAAAGGCGCATACGATTACCTGGCCAAGCCACTGGATTTAAACCGACTACTGGTTATTGTTCGTAATGGCCTCGAAAAAGAAGAGTTAGTAAAGGAAACCCGTACCCTAAGAAAGAAAGTCCAGTCGTTTAACGGAGGAAGCATTATTGGTGAAAGTAAGGAGATTAAAAGCGTGCATGAAATGATTGGCAAAGTTGCTCCTACCGCTGCCAGGGTAATGATAACTGGGCCAAATGGATCAGGCAAGGAGTTAGTCGCACGAGAAATTCACGATCAAAGCAAGCGAAAAAAACTCCCGTTTGTAGAGGTTAATTGCGCAGCAATTCCTTCAGAACTTATTGAAAGTGAACTGTTCGGGCATGAAAAAGGTGCGTTTACTTCCGCTGTCAAAATGAAAAAAGGGAAGTTTGAACAAGCTCAAAACGGTACCTTGTTTTTGGATGAAATTGGTGATATGAGTCTATCGGCCCAAGCCAAAGTTTTGAGGGCTCTTCAAGAACACAAAATATCAAGGGTTGGAAGTGAAAAAGACATTAAGGTTGATGTGAGGGTTCTAGCAGCGACCAACAAAGACCTGCAAAAAGAAATTGAGAAAGGGAACTTTCGAGAAGATTTATACCATCGGTTAAGCGTTATTCTTATAAAGGTCCCTTCACTTAACGATCGCAAACAAGACATTGCCCTCTTAAGTAATCATTTCATGAATTTGATTTGTGGTGAAATGGGTCTTGCGCCTAAAAAAATTAGCGATAAGGCTATCAAGGAGTTAGAGCAAATAAACTGGACAGGAAACATCCGTGAATTAAGAAACATAATTGAAAGACTTATAATTTTGTGCGACGAGAAAATCGAAGCAAACGATATTCTCATGTATTCGAATCCAAAATAGATTGGCTATGAAATTTAACGGCATACTTTTATTAACTCTAGTCCTATTCCTAAGCTCCTGTTTCGACGATAAAAAGAAGGAAATTGTCGATGATAAAAAGCAAGAAAAAAAGAAAGCGACTGAACTATTTGAATTCTTACCCGCTGAAAAAACCGGTGTTACCTTTAACAATAGTTTCACCGCAGAAGCCGAACTTAAATTTTATGAATTTCAATACCAATTCAATGGCGGTGGAGTAGGAATTGCCGATTTCAACAATGATGGAAAAAACGATGTTTTTTTTACTGGCAACGAAGTTGAGAACAAACTATACTTGAATAAAGGAGATCTTGCATTTGAAGATATCACTGAAAAATCGGGAACAGGACTTCCCAACTCCTGGAGTAACGGGGTCTGTTTGATTGACATCAATGGCGACGGCCTTACCGATATATATGTTAGTAAAGGTGGAATGAAAAGTGCGGAAGAAAAGAAAAATGCCATGCTCATCAATAATGGCGATTTAACATTTACAGACAAAGCTGATGAGATGGGAATAGCAGACACAGGTTGGAGTACCCAGAGTGTGTTCTTTGATTATGACAACGATGGCGATTTGGATTTATTTGTATTGAATCATCCCAATCGCTGGGAAGGAGATGAAAAAATGTCACGCGATCATTATAAACGAGCGGTAATTGGAGCAGACCAGTTTTATGAAAATGAAAACGGGAAATTTAAAAATGTTACCAAAAAAGTTGGATTAAAGCTCGAATCATTTGGAGGGTACGGTCTTGGTGTTGTGATTGGTGATTTAGACCAAAACGGATATACGGATATATATGTATCCAATGATTATTCTTCACCCGATTTCCTTTATATGAATCAAGGAGATAAGACATTTAAGGAGGAAATTAAAAAGCGAACCAATCATATTGCACTATACAGTATGGGTAACGATATTGCTGATTTTAACAATGACGGATTAATGGATATCATGGCCTTGGACATGTCGGCAGAAGATCATGTTAGAACCAAAACTCAAATGAGCGGAATGAACCCTATTGCTTTTAACGAGTTGGTTGACTTCGGGCTTCCACACCAATACATGTATAATACTCTTCAGTTTAATAATGGAAATGGAACTTTTTCAGAAATTGGACAGCTGGCTGGAGTTCAAAGTACAGACTGGAGTTGGGCTCCTCTTTTCGCTGATTTTGACAACGATGGTCACAAAGATCTTTTGGTTACCAATGGATATAGACTGGACGACAGGGACAACGACTACTCCAGGCAAGTTCAGAAAAAGTTTAGCAACAGGGCCAACCTAACCGAGGCTGAACTTATGGACAGGTTTAAAAATACACCCAGCACTCCATTGCCAAACTACATCTATAGGAACAATGGTGACTTAACTTTTTCGAAAAAAACCTACGAGTGGGGACTCCATAAAAAGGGGTTTACCCAAGGTGCCGCTTTTGGAGATTTGGATAACGATGGAGATCTTGATTTGGTAATGAATAATATGGAGTCCGTTGCCTGGGTTTATGAAAACAAAGCCGAACAATTAGAAAACAATCACTTATACGTTGAGTTCGAAGACCCGGATGCGGTTAGTTCCGGAGCGGTTGTTAAAGTAACCACGAATCAAGGTATACAAGTACAACAATATCATACAACCAGGGGATACATATCAAGTGTGGAGCCTGTTCTCCATTTTGGACTTGGTAAGTATGCAGGAAAAGTCAACGTTGAGGTATCCTGGCTTAACGGAACGGTTTCAAATTATGAATCGGATGTAAATAAACGCATTAAGGTTAATCAGGCAAGAAACACCGCAAAAGCAGCTCCAGATAATTCAAAAGGTTTTTTATTTAAGGATGCCGAAAACCAACTGGGTCTTAATTTCACTCATGTAGAAAATAAGTACAATGATTTTGAATTGGAAACCCTTCTGCCACATGGAAATTCCAATATGGGTCCGGCTCTCGCAAAGGGCGATTTAAATGGAGATGGACTGGATGATGTTTATATGGGAGGAGCATTAAATCAACGTGGAGGAATGTTCTTCCAAAGCCAAAACGGAACCTTTACCCGCAAATTTCCCGAAATTCTTGAGATTGATAGTAAAAATGAAGATGTTGGCGCACTCATTTATGACTTTGATGGTGATGGCGACAATGACTTATACGTGGCAAGCGGCGGGAATGAGTTTGAATCTGGAAACTCATTATTTACGCATAGGCTGTATGAAAACCTAGGCAATGGAAAGTTTCGGAAGACAAATGGGGTTCTGCCAGATTTCCAGATTAGTGGAAAAAGTGTTTCCGCAGGAGACTATGATAATGATGGGGATTTGGATCTTTTCGTTGGGGGAAGACTTGTTCCAAAGACTTACCCTTTTGCCCCTCAAAGTATGTTGCTGAAATATGAAAACGGGAAATACTCGGATGTTACTTCTGAAGTGGCTCCAGAACTTAAGAATCCTGGGCTGGTAACTAATAGCCAATGGGTAGACTACGATGGAGATAGTGACCTTGATCTAATTGTAGTTGGTGAATGGATGCCAATTATGTTAATGAATAATGATAATGGAAAACTAACCTGGCAAAAAGAACTCAACCTTTCTAAAGAAGTTGGATGGTGGAGTGGATTAGCTGTCAATGATTTTGACAACGATGGAGATATGGACTTCATGATTGGTAATCTTGGATTAAACTATAAGTATAAGGCAACACCTGAAACACCGTTCCAAATATGGTGTCATGACTTTGATGATAATGGCACCTTGGATATTGTTCTAGGCTATTACGATCATGGCGCATGTTATCCGGTAAGAGGAAGACAATGTAGCTCCGAGCAAATGCCTTTCATTAAACAAAAATTCCCAACATACAACGAGTTTGCCGTAGCAACCATTCAGGATGTTTATGGCGACAAACTTGACAAAGCGCTAAACTACCAGGCTACAAATTTCTCATCGGTATATGTGGAAAATCTTGGAAATGGAAAATTTAAAATTACCAGCTTACCGGTAGAAGCTCAATTTTCAATGGTAAATTCTATTGTAGTTACTGACGTCGACAAGGACGGAAAAAATGAAGCAATTCTTTTAGGCAATCTATATTCTTCTGAAGTTGAAACTCCAAGAGCTGATGCATCAATTGGTTCATTATTGAAGCTTAATAGTGAAAAGAAATGGGTTTCCATACCTTATTTAAAATCTGGTTTGTATGCGCCGGGAGACACGAAATCTGCACTACTTATAAAGAACAAATCCAACGATCGATACTTAGTTTTAGGAAAGAATAATACCCAACCACAAATTATTGGACTCGTTAAATAAGGTTGTACGGGCTTTTTACAAAGCCTTAACATATTTTACAAATATTTCAACAATGCAAATTTTAAGTTGCTATATTTGAGAGTTAAAATGGGTAAATATTAATTTCTAAAACAACGTCTATGAAGAAAATTCTACTAGGAACAGCTCTATCACTACTTATCATTTCCAGCCTTTTTGCTCAGACAAAAAGAGTAGGCACAATGCCACCATTAATTAACAACAATGGCTCTGGAGGTGTGGCCTTTAATCTAAAGACCGGAAGTGCACCAATAGTTATTAAAGATATGGGAGTGTACTTAAACAGTGGTACAATCAGTACAGAAATTCTATACAATCAAACACCAATTAATAATCCAACTACAGGTTGGAATGCAAATGGTGGAGGTTGGACTTCCTATGGAAGTTATTCGGTATCAGGAACCGGATCAGGCCCCGTTGCTATAACCAAAGGTTTAATGAATCTGGTTATACCTGCCAACACAACTTGGGGGTTTGTTATTGACGGTTCGATGAGCTACTTTAATACAGGTACAAGTTGGCCTAGTTCAACTCCTACATCATTTACTAATAGTAATGAGCTGACCATTATTACCGGACCCGGAGTTGGTTATGGTGGTGGTAAGGCTGCAATGAGCTTTCACCCAAGGGGTTTTTTGGGCTGGGTTGATTATGAAGTTTATGGATTCAATAATGACGCGGGTATTTCAGGAATGCCTTATCCAGGAATTCCAGTGTGTGCTACATTAACCGATTCTCTTTCTTTGGCTGTTACTAACTATGGTTTTCTTCCCATGGATAGTTGTATTGTTAATTGGTCAATTAATGATTCCTTGCAAGCTCCTGTAAAGTATAGCGGGACTCTGACTCCGGGTCTAACTGGAACTGCTTCGTTAAAATTCTTCAGAAATCTGGCAAATGGAGATACCTTAAAAGCATGGACAACTATGCCTAATGGAGTTCCAGACAGCTTAGCATCAAATGATACACTTAATTTTGTGCTTATTGAAGGATTAAATGGAACCTATAAAGTAGGTGGCATCTCTCCTGATTATGCAACTATAGACTCGGCAATTATAGACCTAAACTTAAGAGGCGTTTGTGGTCCGGTTATTTTTAAGTTAAACGACACCATTAATAAGGCCAACGTTTCAATTCAAAGTTTTTATGGAGCTTCTAAAGCCAGGCTGGTCACATTTACCTCTGCGTCAGCTGATCCTACAACATGCTTCATAACAGATACATCTACGAATGCAAATACTAATTATTCATTAATATTTGATAATGGGGCTTCTTACTTGAAATTTACAGACCTTGGTATTACGAATGGATCCAGAAGTTCTTATTCGGGTGTAATTGATATAAGAAATGGGGCAAACAACCTCTCTTTTGAAAATTGTCACATTTTGTCGTCTTATTCTGGCTCTAGTGCAAATGCCTATTTAGTTGGATCTGGAAACAAGGGCTTAACCAGTGATCTTGAGTTTGGCAACTGTAGTTTCATAGGCGGATCCTGGGCAGTGAGAATGGAAGGAGAGAAAAGTAAACTTCAATCAAACCTTACATTCAAAAACAATAAGTTCGAGAACCAGTATCGATCTGGAATTTGGATTAAATACGGTGAAAATATTAATGTAACTTCTAATAATCTGAAATCGAACAGCACCTACCAGGGTGTAGCGGCAATTCAACTTGAGGAAACCGCCGGTGGAGTCGAAGTATATGGCAACCAAATTATGAGCGCTCAAATTTGGCCAAGAATTGGACTTCAAATCATTAGCTCTACAGGTTTAAGTACAAAGAAGAACATTATT
>PAVO01000041.1 GCA_002713215.1 Crocinitomicaceae bacterium | reverse complement strand
GCTGTTAGAAATAAAATCATTCATATTGTTTATGCTTTGATCAAGAAGCAAGATTTATTCGAAAATCGTTTGGCTCTGTCATAGAAATCAGGATGACAATGAACCCATTGGTGTGTTAAGGTTCCATTAACAATTAAGATCATGAACACAAAATACATTATATCATTTATAAGCCTTTTCCTGGCATTTCAGGTACAGGCTCAAACCTCCTATATTATACTGGACGGTTATGGCGAAGACGCCAGCTACCTCAGTTTTAAGGAAAATAGGGGACAGGTACAAAACGACAGCCTCGACAGTGTACCCGAAATAAAATTCTATTGTACCCAAATGGAGAGTAATATTTGGATTCAGGAAGAAGGCCTGGTAAGCTGGACGGCCCTTAAGGAAGCTGTGGAAGATACGCTACCCGATACGCTCTACCGCATCGATATGCAACCCTATATGGAAGCATCGCCCATAAACACCGGGGAAAGCATAGTAGCCGAAGAACCGACCGGCGCACTGGGCCATTATTATCTGCCCCATTGCGGTACCAACGGCATAGAAGACGTGGAGCAATACCAGCGCATTACCTGGCCCAACATATACCCCGATATTCACCAACAGGTATATAGCAACAATACGGGTTTTAAGTACTACTACATTGTAGAACCCGGTGGCGACCCCGATGATATCAACATCCAGTTTACCGGGCAAGACCAGATGACCGTAAGCCCGACCAAACTCGATTTCTACATCGACCAAATGATGATGACCCTCGACAATGCCCTGGCCTACGAAATCGATGGGAGCAACCAGGTGGTAGCCCTTTCCTGGGCGCCCACCTTTGTAGACGAAGGCAACGGGAGCATTACCATAAGCACCGGAACGTACAACACCAGCAACACACTGGTCATCCAACTGGGTGCGCCCAACGTAACTACCTCGGGTGCCACCAACCCAGGCAGTATGGAATACAGCTCTTACCTAACAGCAGACAAACGCGATGAGGTTAAGGAAATAGAAACCCGAAGCAGCAACGGCCACATTTATATGTTGGGAGAAACAACCAGTGATAATTTTCCAGTGCTAAAGGGTAAAAAGGCAACATACAAAAACAAAAACGATGTTATTCTCTTTCATTTCGATGAAGATATGAGACCAGAAGAATATGCCTACCTGGGGACACAAAAAAAGGATGTGGGCAGTGCGCTGGTGATCGATAATTTTGGTAACGTACACGTAGCGGGCCATGCCCTGGGGCCAACCATCCAGGGCGTTTCGGGATCGAAACCCTCGTCTTCCATGTACTATTCGGGCTATATTTCCACATTTGGTTTCGATCTTAAAATTCTGGGTTCTCAGTGGTATGGAACCAATCTCGGCACCTACATCACTGACATGGAAATAGACAACAGCAACCGGCTGGTTATTGTCGGTTACGCGCAACGGCAAGGTACGGGCAACCTTCTGCTAACCAACCTGGGAAGTGGGGCCTACTACCAGAGCAATCCGCATACCACCATCAATGGAGGGGTCGATGGTTTTATTGCCCGAATGAACCTCAGCGGAACTTTCGACCACAGCACCTGGTTTGGGGGCGACCAAAACGATCAATTTCTTGCACTTGACATCGACAATTCAGGAACCATTTACGCACTTATGAAAACCGAACAAAGTGCCAATGCTTCGCAAAGCACATGTGGGGTTACCAGTAATAATACACTTCCGCATTGCACTGCCACCGGAAAACACCCGGACGGCCCGGTTGGTTCGGACGATTATTACCTGGCCGAGTTTAATTCGGGCATGCAATTGAAGTGGAGTACCTGGCTGGGAAGTCCCGAGGCCGACAAGACCAGTACGGGTGGGTTTGCAGGAGCAGACATTAAGGTCGACAATAACCAACCGAGCGTACTCTATGTAGCTATGGCAACAGAGAAGCCAAAGAATTTTACAAAGAGTGCAGCCACCGGTGGTTTTATTTTAAACCCCACTACTCAAATGGACCACGTTATGCTTCTAAAGTTTGTAAACGGGGCATTAAACTGGCATACGGCTTTAGGCTGTTCCGGGGCACCTACGGGTAATCCAAGCCTCGAAATGGACGATAAAGAAAACGTGTTCTTAACCGGGGCTACGCGTTGTACCATTCCTGCGCCCAGTGGAATATATTGCCAAACCACGCAATTTGTACCAAACAAATTCCCACTGTGCGACAACGGTTCTCAACTCTTCTTTCAAAACAGTACCAGCAGCAATACGCTTAATCCAAGCGATGCCTTTTACATGGCTTTCGATAAAAACAACAACATGAAATGGAGTACGTGGTTTGGGGGTGGAAACAGCGACGAATCCAATGCCCTGCATTTTAACGCCAGCCAAAAAAGGATGTATTCGGTAGGTAGTAGCAAAAGCAACATTACCCAAATACCATTGCGAAAACTCAATGTAGCGGGTTCGCACTACCAGGGAAACATAAGCGGAACAAGCGGTGCTATGGTCAATTGGTTCAACTCCAACTTAAACCTTTTTGTAGAAAAGATTGAATCGAACGATTGGAACCTAAAAGCCTACCCCAATCCGGCCAGTTCCTGGTTGCATGTAGACCTAAAGGGAGAAGCTACCTACCAATTGCTAGATATTAGCGGAATGGAATTGCAATCGGGTAAAATTTCGCAAGAAGTAAACGCCGTTTCCGTTGGTTGGTTAAGCACTGGAACTTATTTGCTGCGTTTGCAGCAAGAGGGTAAGGTTGCTACGGTTAAATTCGTTAAGGACTGAGAAATGTAAAAAGGGAAACGTCAAATCTCAAATGTAAAAGACTGGAGTGTAAAAAGGGTTTTCATTTTTCCTGCTTGTCTATTGCAGTAAATACTTTTTTTCGAAGTTCACTAGAACCAACGGCAAGATATAACGTACTCCATTTATAAGTAACCAATAATACTCACGGGACCTACGATGAAGAATCCTGGGTTTACTTGTTAAACCCAGGACTTTTTATTGCCCGCTACCCTATAACCTGGGTTTTAATAGGTCAATAGGAAGTTTATCAACCAAAATGGCTAGAACATTCCATTGTCATGAGCCATCGTTTCCGGTACTTCCTGTATGGCATCCCAATGCTCAACAATCTTGTCATTCTGGTCAAAGCGAAAGAAATCCATGGTTACGTATTGGTCACCATCTGGCCAGGTTTGGTGGGTATGAAGAGCTACCAAACCTCCTTGTTCGACATGGCGAACAAACTCAATTGATTTTTCAGGGTACTTAGTATGCATCCTCTCAAAATATTGAATAAACGCTTCCTTGCCATCAGCAACAATGGGGTTGTGTTGAATGTATTCTTCACCTACATATAATTCTACTGCCTTCCTTGGTTCTCCAAGGTAGGCCATTCTATAAAATTCAATAGCCTTTTCTGTGTTCTTCATATTTCCGCTTTTTCAGGCAAATAAACAATCAAAACACATTCTTTTCAGTAACTAGTCAACAATTGTGATATAATAATTTGTAAAACATGCAGTTTATTGGTTTTGGTATTTGAACTGAGAATCATGAAAATAGGAGTAAGGTTTGGTTCGGTTTTTACGTTAATATTATTAAGTATTGGGGCTTATTCCCAGTCTACCCCAGATATGACAGCGAGGCTTTCTTTTGGTACTTCACGACAATTTTCCCTGGAGTACAGAAAACCATTCAAGGAATCATTAAAATGGGTTATTGGAGCTGATTACAGTTCCGAACAATTCATAGATCCTTCTCCAAACATTATTAATGCCAGCGATTCACTTGTAACGTTTAAACAATACGAAAGCAAAATAAGTAGAGCCAACTTAAGGTTTGGTATAGAAAAAAGCATCGAAAAATGGCCTATGTGGTACCTTGGAGCAAATATAATCCTGGGTTATCGCCTAAGCAAAGAATCAAACCGTATTTATAGTGATACCCTTAATAAGAACGGGACTTGGTACCAGAAAGTTGAATATTCAGACCCAGGTGATTATTCCAGAATTAAAAGACACTTCATAACCACAGGGCTTATGCTAACTACCGGATTGGATTTACCACTTAACGAGCGATTTGTGTTTAATGTAAATGTTTCTCAATTTTTTGAAGGTGCCTTTCAAGTGGCTGATTCGGATAAGCTGGATCCTGACGATGAATTTTCTAATTCCCTCTCAACTTTGTATTCAGATACCCGAGTTGGTTTAGGGGTAAGGTACAGTTTTAAATGATGGCTTGTTTATACCAGGTCTTCCTTGATAGCAAGAGAAATCACTGTTTCTGTGCAAAATTTACATGTGGTTTTATCTTGTAAAGTCGTGGTCATATAGCTCGGATTTCTGGTAGTTTGGTGTTTACTTCAAGAAAAACTAAGGCTGGATAAATTGGATTGGAGGTTTATAAACCCTTTAACGCTAATTTGCAGTTTCAAGACATATTAATTAAAGAGAAATCCTTACAATTGTTAGTTGAAAATGGAATGCTAATTGTAGCAGCATTAAGTTTTTGAATCCAAAATAGCGAGCATGAAGTACCTGGCAACACTTAGCATATTATTGATAACCGCATTTACAAATACGGCATTTATCGAAGATTACACCCCTCAAATAGCTGAACCCGAATGGCATGTGAAATTGCAGGAGGCTCAGGCTATTTCTAAGAAAACGAACAAGCCCATTTTTGCATTTTTTACCGGAAGTGATTGGTGTGGCTGGTGCATGAGATTACAGGCCAATGTATTTCATAAACCAGGATTCAAAGCCTGGGCCAATGAGCACGTGGTTTTGTTGGAGCTTGACTTTCCAAGGAGAAAACAACTCCCAGCTGAACTTGCGCAACAAAACAATGAATTGCGCGCCTTTTTCAGACCTCAGGGATTTCCAACGGTATGGATTTTTAATATGGATTTGAATACCGAAACAAATACCTACGAGATTAATGCTTTAGGAAATTTAGGCTATCCCAGAAGCCCTCAAGGCCAAGAGGAATCTACCTTTATCGCGAATGCAAATAAAATTCTGCAAAACAAAGGGCAACAGAACTAGTAAAACTAATTTCCACTTTCTTTACTAGCTGTCACCTTTTCGGCTGGCTTTCATTACAACGTAAATCCCACCACATTATAGAAGAGCACTTCCTGTGTCTTTTTCTTCTCTGTTTTTTGGTGTATGTTTGATTGCTAAAGAACTACCCACCCTATAAATAAAATCAGATTGTCATTTCAAAACAATGAATAATATCGTGGAAAAGACGAAGCACAATTGGCTTGTATTGGCCATATTGATTTTAGCCGGAGAGGGTATCTTTTTTCTTCCCTTTGTGTTGGCTAGAATCTTTAGGCCAACAGTTCTAAAAACGTTTGAAATCACGAATTTGGAACTTGGAATCTGCTTTTCAATCTATGGTTTTATTGCAGTAGCTTCCTACTTTTTCGGAGGGCCATTGGCCGATCAGTTTTCTGCCAGAAAGATGCTCTCACTGGGATTGTGGACTACCGGCCTGGGTGGATTTACCCTCTATTTATTTCCAACCTTAACCACTATGTATGGAGTCTATGCTCTTTGGGGTATAACAACTATTCTATTGTTTTGGGCTCCTTTGATAAAAGCTACGCGACTTTGGGGAGGTGATGGTTTTCAGGGGAGAGCATTTGGAAGTTTGGAATCGGGTAGAGGGCTTACTGCAGCACTGCTCGGCACCTTTTCCATTTTGTTATTTGCGTCTTCACATGAGTCCTCTGCTTCCAGTTACCTAACGGTTCTGCTTTTTACATCGGTTGCCGTAATGGTTATAGGTGCACTTACCTGGTTTTTTATTCCGGAAACCGAAGATGAGCAGTATATGACCCGTCACGTTCACAACCGAGAGCAGATTTTACACCTGTTGAAGAATCCTGATGTTTGGAGGTTGTCCATTATCATATTATGCGCTTATATAGGATATAAAATAACCGACGATTATTCTCTTTTTGCTTATGATGTGCTGGGCTTTGATGAGACGCAATCGGCAGGGGTTAGCAATGCAGCATTGTGGTTAAGGCCTGTGTTTGCGCTGTTGGCGGGGCTTATGGCCGATCGATTTTCCGGCCGACAGGTACTCCTGCTGGGATTTATTACTATGATGCTTGCCGGCTTTTTGATTTACAATCAACCTGCATATAGTACAGCTAGCATTAGCCTCATTATTCTGGGAATCTCCCTTATTGGTGTATATGGAATTCGGGGAGTCTATTTTGCCTTGTTTAAAGAAGCGGCAATTAAGGAAGAGGCTACAGGAACAGCCGTGGGAATCATGTCGGTCATTGGATATTTACCTGATGTATTTATGAGTCCTTTAATGGGTTACGCGTTGGATACTTATCCGGGAGCTTATGGCCACCAGGTTATCTTTTTACTTCTCTTTTTAGCAGCTTGCGGTGGTTTTGTATGTGCGTTGTGGTTGCGGTCCAGGGAAAACGACTGGTTTTAATTCAGTTCGCCTTCGATTTACTCAACTTCCAGCATGTACCTGCGGCTATTGTGGCCGGTTTCCGAATGATCAGAATTAATTCCGAACTGAATAAAGTATATCCCACTTTCCTTTGGTGTTTTAATGGGTAGTTTAACATGGAGTATCATGTTAAGTGTATCTCCATCAAGGGAATAACCTTTTTCATTATGACTATATACCCGACCAAAGTGTTCAATTTTATAGCCCACGAAAGGATGCTGATAATCCAGTTGGAAATTAGTTGGTTGGCGGGATGTGTTTATCACCTTTAGTTCAATATAAGCCATTGAGTCCGCAGGGAACTTATAGGATTCCCGGCTGGCTTCAATAATCAGTCGATTATACCTGACAAAATCATCAACTACTTCGAAATCGAGTTTCTCAACTCCATTCTCATCTTTTCCCCAGTCATGTATAATTGCAACTTTCTGGTGTTTTAAACTATCTAGTATTCCCCATAGGTCGAATTGATTTCTACGGTAGTTCCAGCTGTTTAGACTTACCGTGGGTACTCCTGCATAAAATGAATACTTAGAAGCGGCCTGGTAAGTACTTTTAAATGCAACGGGCAATCCATCAGTTTTATTCTTAATCATAGCCGAGCGTTCCTTCCACGAAAAGAATTCATGGGTTGTGATGGATGGAATTAAATTAAAAACCAACAGTAGCCTGGCTGTAAAGACCACCATTATCGATGGTATGCACAACTTTAGGATTATGGACTGGTATTTCGGGTTATCGAACATATACTTCCAACCTAAAACTACAAGGGGAATCAAAATCGCAACGGTCCAGTTTGGTTCAACCCTTGAATTAAAGCTCGATCCCAGGAAAAAAAGCAAGAAACCTATTCCTGTAAATTGTAAGCTGCGTTCCCAGTCATTTAACTTTCTGGACTTAAATAGACTATAAAACAGAAACCAGCTTATGAGTGGTCCAAAAATGAGAATCTGTCCCAGAATGTAATTAATGGAATCCATTGAATCGTAGGGCTTCTGAGACTTGTTCTGAATATGGTATTGAAAGGAGGGATAGTCATTTTGTATCTGCCAGATAATGTGAGGTAGGTAGAACAATATGGTGGAGAGAAGAATTAGATAAAAAGACCTTTTTCGTAGTAATCTTAAATTGGATAACAGCGTAAACACTATTATTAAAAGCCCATGGTATTTGCTGTAGAGCAGACCCGCAATGGCGAAAGCCAGGAAAATTACATTCTTAGTATTATCGTTGATCGTATATCTCCGGTAGGTGTAGAAAAACAATGCCGTAAAGAATAACAAAGGAGCATCCGGAACAGCAATGAAACCATATATGTGAAGGGGTAGCAGGGAGAGGATGACTAAATAGAAAAGCGTTTTTCGACAGGGTTGAACTAATTTTTCGAGAATGACAATGGCCAGGGTGGTTAAAAGAATGGTAAATACTCGTACGCCGAATTCCGAAGGCCAGAAGTAATACCCCGATTTTATTAAACCGGCTATCATGGGAGGGTGATCAAAATACCCCCAGGATAGATGCTCTGAGTATACCCAGTAATAGGCTTCATCGTCTGCTAATTGAGTAACTGCGGCCTGAGTAATATTTATGGTTAGCCAAAGAACGTAGAATCCATATTTCTTAAGATACCTAGGGAATGCCGTTTCTATATCAGTCAGAGTAAACAGAGTTTGATTTAGATCAACGATAATATCATGAATTATTGGTTTTGATGAATAATTTTTTGATCAGATCAGTATTTAAGAATGGTGATTCACACAATTGATACATGATCTTTTTGTAGAGCAACCAATTACTGGTTCATCAACATAAATATGACCTGTATCTTACTCTCCATGACCCACATCCTATTTTGAAGGAATTCGGTGAATTTAACTTTGCTAGTAATTAAATTAATTATCAATTAAATTCATAGTAATGAGGAGAATACACATATTTTATTTAGCAATTATTGGTTCTGTTGCCCTGTATAGTTGTGGGGGAGAAACAAAGAAACCAACAGCAGCTCCGGAAGAAAAACCAAAAGATGAAATTCAAATCACCGAAGCTGAAATGGATCAAGGCTCAGCAATTTATTTTGACCGTTGCGCGGGTTGTCATGGTTCTTCAAGAAAAGGGGCAACCGGGCCATCATTATTACCAGATGGCGATGGTAAAGCAATCGCTACCAAAGCGCTTGGAGCACAGGGAATAAGAACTTTCATTGAAAATGGTACTCCAGGTGGGATGCCGGAATGGAGGGGGATTTTAACCGAACAAGAAATAGAATTGTTGACTCGGTTCCTTCAGGTTGAACCTCCCGTGGTACCTCCATTTGGTATAGATGAAATAGCCGCCACCTGGAATCTAATTGTACCTGTTGAAGGCCGACCAACTAAACCGGTTCATAGCAGGAACATTGACAATTATTTTGGTGTTATTATGCGTGATGCAGGTAAAGTGGCAGTAATAGATGGAGACACTAAGGAAAAGCTGGCTGTACTAAAAACGGGTTTTGCTGTGCATATACTGCGTACTTCTGCTACGGGAAGATATATATACTCAGTAGGTCGTGACGGTAGAATTACCATGATTGACACCTATACGGAAACACCTACCATTGTAGCCGAAGTAAGGGGTGCATTTGATGCGAGGTCTGTGGATGTATCCAAATTTAAAGGATACGAAGACAAATACCTGGTATTTGGAGGGTATAGTCCAAGTCATATTGTAATATTCGATGCACAAACCCTGGAACCAATAAGTGTAACTCCTACAGCAGGAAATGCATGTGACGGCGACAAAGAATTTGTAGAAGAAGCTCGTGTAGCCTCAATTGTAGCCTCTCATACTGATCCGGTTTGGATCTGTAACATTAAGGAAAGGGGAATGGTTGATATTGTTGATTATACAGACCCTAAGAACCCTAAAATTACCGAAATTCCTTCTGCGCGTTTCCTTCATGATGGAGGTTGGGATGCCAGTGGCAAGTACTTCCTGGTTGCGGCTAATGCTGCTAACAAAATTGTAATTATCGATGTTCCTAATAAGAAGTTGGTCGATATAGTAGAAACCGGAATTAAACCACATCCTGGTCGTGGCGCCAATATTAAGAATGATTTGGGGCAGCTATGGGTTACATCTCACCTGGGTGAAAACAAGTTGTCTTGCATTAAAACGGATGCCGGTGAAGGACAATGGACGGTGGTAAAGGAAATGAAAGCACCCGGTAATGGTGGTGGAGCATTGTTTGTTAAGTCTCATCCAAAATCTAAAAATCTTTGGGTTGACAGAACCTTAAATCCGGACAAGGCAATGCATTCTGTAGTTGATGTATTCGACACTCAAACGCTGGAACATAAAAAGACCATTACCATGCCTGAAGGGGCCGATGGAAGAATGGTGCACATGGAATACAACAAGGCGGGCAATGAAGTTTGGATCTCTGTCTTTATGGGAGTAAATAGTGCCATTTTGATCTATGATGACAAAACGTTAGAGCTTAAAAAATCAATTCAGGGCGATTGGGTTCAAAACCCAACAGGTAAGTTTAATATCTACAATACTACCAACGACATATACTAATGCTCTGAGTTGATGTTTATGTGTATTTGAATTAGGGAAGAAGGAGGGTTAACCCTCCTTCTTTTTTCAAATTAATTCTCATTTATAAAACTGCATATGGTCATTATTTCAACAAAGAGAAGTATTGATCTTTGCTTTTAAATTCAGTAAAATGAAGACATTCTACCTTACTACATTCCTGGTCCTATTCTCAGTATTTGCTAATGGTCAATTGATTGATGATTCTATCTCAATGGGCCCGCAATATAAGTCTCAGGTGTTTTATAGCCTGGAGAATGGCGAAGTAGCCAAAGTCGATAACAACAATTGGGACCTTGGGTTTTCCGTAACCGGAAGAGGGGCTGCCGGTAGTGCCATTCTAATCAATGAATCCAATGCCACTTTGTGGAGTTGTCCGTGCGATACCAGCAAGTGGTCAACTTTTGATACCACAGGCTATTCTACCTGGGAACGTTTGCTCAACTCCGATACTTCCTGGACCAATGGTGCTTTTAATCGCTACCGTGGAAAAAAAGGCCTCTTTGATATGGGATGGGGCATTCTAAACCCTGCAAACAACTACTGGACCCTAGGTGATTCGCTTTACTTAATCAAATTAAGCAATGATAGCCTTAAGAAATTGTGGATCGTGAGTTTAAAGTCGGGTAAATGGGAGTATAAGTACGCCAACCTGGATGGAAGTAACGAACAGGTTTTTACCCTCGATAAAGCCAATTATAAAAACCGAAGTTTTGTCTATCATTCTATGATAACGAACCAAAAGATAAATCGTGAACCCGATATTGATTCTTGGGACATCACTTTTACCAAACACCTCGACTATTTAAACCCTCCAGGTTTGTATCAATCGGTGACTAGCGTATTTAGTCATAGAAATGCGGTAGTTGATAAAAAAGTGGAAGTGGATTATGCCGCAGCTTTAAAAGCTGAACCACAAAATACCAGCAATAATATTTCAACCATTGGTAGGAGTTGGAAAAAGTACAACTCTTCTACTGGATGGACCGTAAGCGACAACATAGCTTACTTTATTGATAATAAAGACAGTTCCGGTTATTATCGATTAATATTCACCGATTTTGAAGGAATGGGTACCGGCAAGACCAGGTTTGTTAAAGAAAAGATTGTGGTTTCCTCAATCAATGAGACCGAGGGAAGTTTAAGATGGGCAGTTTACCCAAACCCGGCTTATGACAACATAACCGTTTTGTATGAAAGTACGATTGATGAGCATGGAACAATAGAAGTGATCGATTTAGCAGGAAATAGGGTATTGGTTGAATCTATTGAAGTATCAAATGGGTTTACTCAAAAAGGAATATCAGTAGCGGAATTTAAGTCTGGAGTTTATGTTCTAAGAATTCAAGTAGGCCATAGGGTAGATATTCAAAAACTAGTTGTACGATAATTACCTGAAGATTGGATGAATAAAAAATAGAAAGGTGAAACTGGGATTAAAGAGCTATGTATTGGTATTGATTGGAGTGCTTCAATCCCTATCACTTTACAGCCAATCCGATTCCAGCTTTATTCAGGTTTTAGATGCTGATTATGGAACTCCAATTGTTCTGGCGCATGTTAAGATCACCAGCACCAAAGGAAATGCGCCTTTAACCAGGTGGATGGTTACTGATGAGCTGGGACAAATTGTAGTAATCGATAAGGATTCAACCCTGGTTGAAATATCGCATTTGGGTTACCAGAACCAAGCTATCGTTTTGCTACCCGGGCAAACAAAGAAGATTCAGCTAAGGGCAATTAGCATGGGATTAGGAGAGGTAGTCGTTAGTGCGGGCTTCATTCCCATAGAAAAGCAGAATAACCTATATGATGTCAGGACAATTAAACCTGAAAAAATAGAGGAGAAGGGAGCTAATAATCTAAGGGAAGCACTAACAACTGAGGTTAATTTTAAGACCAATAACGGCCATGCAAATGAAACCGCACTTATGCTGAACGGGCTTTCAGGGAATCATGTAAAAATTATGATTGACGGGGTTCCAATAGAGGGAAGGCTTAGCGGTAACCTTGACTTATCTCAGATTAACCTTAACGAAGTAAAAAAAGTAGAAATAATTGAAGGACCAACTTCTGTTGCTTACGGTACCAATGCGTTAGGGGGTGTAGTGAATATTATAACCGATAAAAAACAGAAGAAGAGAATTTCAGGTGGCTTTAACGCTTACTACGAATCGGTAGGGCAATACAATTTTAGTGCTAACCTGGGATTTAAAATCAAGAAAAACAGCTTTAAAATAAATGCAGGGCGAAACTTCTTTTCCGGGTATACTTCCGGAGATACCGCTCGGTATCAGGAATGGAAACCGAGGGAACAGTATTTTGGAAATTTCGTTTTTGGACGAAACATCAACCATCTTAGATTTTCGTATGTATTCGATGGGTTTACAGAAACCATGCTGAGTAAAGGTGCACCACGATTCCCTTATTATTCAACGGCATTTGACACCCGGTACAAAACCAACCGTTTAACCAATAAAGTATTGCTAAAAGGGAGGGTTTCTAAGAACAAGTACCTGGATCTTACTTTATCGCACTCTTATTATCAACGGGTTAGAAATATTTATTTCAAGGATTTGGTATCTCTTGAGGAAATTCCAACCTCGTCGGTTAATGACCACGATACCACAACATTTAATTCCTTATTAGCAAGAGGGGTTTATAATTCGGATAAGGATAGTACCAAAGTCAATTACATGCTTGGTATGGAGGCGAAACACGATTTTATTCAGGCGAACAGAATAGAAGGGAAAAATCAGGAAATTGGTGATTATTCGGTATTCGGCAACCTTAAATACACTCCCTTCACAGCTTTAAGTATTCAGCCGGCACTACGCTATTCATACAATACCAAATACACGGCTCCATTGATTCCGTCAATATCTTTTATGTTTAAGCCCAATAAACAATGGATTGTCAGAGCTTCTTATGCTAAGGGATTTAGAGCCCCTTCTTTAAAAGAACTATACCTCGAATTTCATTTTAGTCCAGCCATTAATTTATGGGGTAATGAAAACCTGTCAGCAGAAAATTCGAACCACATAAATTTGTCCGTCGACTGGCACAAAGACTTTAACGATCACCAGTTTAGGATTGTACCCAAGGGCTATTACTCTCACATAAATAACCTGATTGATTTAATTCAGACTTCCAATGTAGACTGGACCTACAAAAATGCAGACTACCTGATCACCAAGGGAATATCTTTGGGTTTATACTATAAATGGAATGAAATCAATTTTTCCGTAACAGGGAGCTATTACGGAAACTACAATTCCATGTTTGATCATCCTGAAATCAAAAACACTTTTTACTATTCTTCTGATTTAGCATCGGAATTGAGTTACTTTATTAAACCAATGGGAGTAAAACTTAGTTGTTTTTACAAATACACCGGTGAGGTTAGAAACAGCTACCTGACTGACAACAACGAAATTTTACCAAGCTATATTCAGGACTATCACAACATCGATTTATCGGCTAAAAAGATTTTTTGGAAAAAACGGATTACCGTGGTTGCCGGAGTGAAAAATTTGCTGGATGTAAACGATGTAAAAATGATTGGAGATGTGTATGGTGTTTCCAATTCAAATAATTCTCCTACGCTAAGCGTACTGTGGGGCAGAACTTTCTTTTTATCTCTAAAGGCCAGGTTTTAATGCAGGTTGGTAAATACATAATTTGGTGTTTAATCGGAGTTCTATCCAGTGCTTGTTTTAAGGAAGATATGCCCGTAACGCCAATTGAACCAGGAGATATAGAAACAGTTCAAATTGAAATGGGCTATCCATACAAGTATCAGGTTTATTATGATTGTGGGGCCAACCGAGTGGTTAAGACCAATTCCAGGTACGATTGGGATTTGGCATTTGAATCATCACCAGAAGGGTTTAGGGTGTTTCTAAACACCGCTAAGGGTGAATTTCTTGCTCAGGCAGGAGAAGTGTCTTTTGGGACGGTTAATTCAACCAAAAACCTGACCTGGTTGTGGGATGCTCCAAGTGGTAACCTGGACTCCACATCGGTTGGAGATTGGAGGGGAAAAAGAATGGTCTATGTGTTGGATCGCCAGTATGACGCTAATGGCAACCATTTGGGTTATTTCAAATTTCAGGTACTCAGTGTTAACGAGAATATTTATAAAATCCGGTTTTCCGATCTACAGGAAGAAAAAGGAAAAGAATTTACCATTCGCAAGAATCACAATCTAAGTGTAATCCACTTTAGTATGAATAACGGTGGAGAATTACTTGAATTGGAACCTGAAAGGAATAGCTGGGACTTATTGTTTACCAACCATTACCACAAGTTTAGCAATTTACCCATGCCCTTTGTGCTTACACAGGTATTAAGCAATTATCAAAATCGAGTAGTGGTAGCAGAAGATTTAAAATCAAATTTCGAAGGCATTAGACTTTCAGATACAACCAACTATACTTTTACGGCCATTCGGGATGAAATAGGATATGATTGGAAGATTCGAAACAGTCAGGACAATTCATTTATTATAGACTCCAAAAAGAGCTTTATAATTAAATCGACAAAAGGCATTTACTATAAAATTCAGTTTACTGATTTTTATAACGATCAAGGGGTGAAGGGATACCCAAAGTTTAAAATTCAACGATTGTAAATTATTGAATTAATGAGTGTTGCAATAAACAGCGAAAGTAAAGCTTCAGTATATTATCCACCAGGTGGTATTCTCATTTGGATCATCATAATTGTGGAAATCTTTACCTTCCTGGGGGCAAGCCTTACCTTTTTGTATTATCGGGGACGGGCCCTGGAGGAATACCAGAATTACAAGGTATTACTGGATCCCATAATAGGAACAATTAATACAGTTATCCTTATCACGAGTGGTTACTTTATGGCTATGTCGGTGCTGAGGTTGAGGAATAATGAAAGGGAAAAGTCCTCAAGGGCTATTCTGATTGCTCTTCTTTTTGGTTTGTTGTTTTTAGTGATAAAAGGAATTGAATTTGGCACTAAGTTAAATGCTGGAATAGGCTTAGAGTACAATACCTTTTTTACCTTTTATTGGTTGATGACCGGGTTCCACTATGTACATGTTTTGTTTGGTGTAGGGCTGTTGATTTACATGTATTTAGCCATTAGGAAAGGGCAGTATACAAGTTCCAACATGATGGATGTAGAATCCAGTGCTACCTACTGGCACATGTGTGATCTGATCTGGATTCTCATATTTCCGGTTTTATACTTAATCTAAAAGCACATGGCGAATTCAATAGTTACAGAGGCAAGACGGAATGCAACCACCTGGATAATACTGGTATTGATTATTGTGCTTAATACTTTCTTCTCCGAAAACGGACTTGCATATTCGTATATACTTATAGCCGGTTTTTCGGTTTTCAAATTCTTTATGGTACTTCACCAGTTTGTAGAAGTAAAACAGGCACATGTAGTCTGGAAACTGGTAAGCTTGCTCTTCGCAGCGGTTTATTTCATTGGAATCCTGGTACTTTATTAGAAAGGGCTCAATGAGAAAGCTAAACATTTGGTTATCGGTATTGGCAATTATTATAATGGTGGCTTGCACCGAGGTTCAACTATCCAGGGATCTAAATGGGGTAGGGCCATATACTGAAATTGAATTAGAGCCATTGAATGATTCCTTGATGCAACAGGGCAAATCACTCTTTGATAGTAAATGTTCTTCCTGCCATACCATGGAATTCAAGAATTCAGGGCCTGACATTAGTGATATCTTAGCGTACAGAAGGGAAGTCTGGGTGTTAAATTTTATCCTTAACAAAGAAGAAATGCTTCGTAGAGACTCATTAGCGCTCTTAACCCGTAAAGAATACGAAATGGATTGTGGCTCAGATATAAGTAGTGAAGAAGAAGCTTTTCAGCTGTTGGAATACCTACGCCAGTATCAAATATGGCTACGTGAGTTTAATGTGAGGTAGGTTATAGCTGAAATTCAATATTTGAGGTTGTATGTTGCGACCAACATAAGGGCCAGGTATTACTTGGCTTGGTGCGCAATGGCAAATGAAGAGGTATGGGTGTGATGTTGGTCGAGTTCGCCTATTTCCTAGCTTTCGATTATTAAACTCCAAAAACACGAGGTAAACAACCGATGGCTCATCGATCTATGATAGGTTATGTTGTAGTCAGGGTAGTTCCTAATTTTATTAATCAAAATCCTCAAAACCCTCAAAATTCCAATTATGAAAATAGCAGTTTCATTTCTTGTTTTATCTCTCTTTGCTAATTTAACCATAGCACAAACCACTGCGATACCAGATACCAATTTTGAGAAAAAGTTAATAGCACTTGGCTATGATACTGGAAGTATTGATGGGATTATACCGACTGCCAATATTGATACAATTTCCATTCTATTTGTTGATCGTTCAGATATAATTTCACTGAAAGGTATAGAAGACTTTAAAGCTTTAACTTCCCTGTATTGTCAAAGCAACAGGCTGACCAGTTTAGATGTAACCCAAAATGCATCTTTAATGGTTTTGCATTGTCATAGTAATAAGCTTGCCAGTTTAGATGTAACCCAAAATGCGGCCTTAATCTCTTTGCATTGCTATTGGAATCCGCTGACCAGTTTAGATGTAACTCAAAATATGGCTTTAATGGCTTTGAATTGTGATAATAATCAACTTACCAGTTTAGATCTAACTAAAAATACAAGTTTAAATTGGGTCTTCTGTAGACACAATCAACTTACCAGTATAGATCTAACTGAAAACACTAGTTTAATTACATTAGTTTGTAGTAATAATCAACTTACCAGTTTAGATCTAACTAAAAATACAAGTTTAAATACCTTAGTTTGTGGTGATAATCAACTTACCAGCTTAGACGTGTCTCAAAATAGCGTTTTAAATTTTTTGGTTTGTGAGAATAATGAACTTACCAAGTTAGATGTAACTAAAAATACAAGTTTAACTGAATTAGGGTGTGGGGGAAACCGACTTACCAGTTTGGATTTAACTAAAAATACGAGTTTAATTACATTAGTTTGTAGTAATAATCAACTTACCAGTTTAGATCTAACTAAAAATACAAGTTTAACTAACTTAGGGTGTAGGGGAAATCAACTTACTAGTTTAAATTTAAAAAATGGAAATAATACCAATTTACAGATGTTTCAAGCAAAATACAACCCTGACTTAAGTTGCATAGAAGTAGACAATGTTGCCTATTCAGTTTCTAACTGGACGGATATTGATGTTGGAACTTTGTTTAGCATTAATTGTTCAAATCCAGGTAATGTGGGAATTAAAGATAAAGATATTAGATCATCTCAGATATATACCATTTATCCTAATCCAACAACAGGTACTATATACATGGATACTTACCAAAGCACCAAGCTATCCGCAACCTTAAGAAACAGTCTTGGACAAATCATTTCAACTCAAGAATTTGAACCTTCAGAAAATGTCCAAATAAATATTAATACTCCGAATGGTATCTACTTTTTAAGCCTTGAAACTCCAATGGGAATATCCAGAACAGTGAAGGTAATTAAGGAATAGAACAAAGCGTTAGTAGTTTTCTTTAATAAAAAATCTTAACTTTGAGAGAATCCATTAACTAGAAATGCCATGAAATTCACTGTATCAAGTTTAGTAGTTCTATTGTTTTACTCAGCTATTTATGCGCAATCTACAATACCATCAAGTATAACTTCAAATAAAACCTTGACCAAGGCCGGGAGTCCGTACAAGCTCACAGGTAAAGTAGTGGTATTTCAAGATGTGACATTAACCATTGAACCTGGTGTTGTTATTTTATGCGACACCTTGTCCAGTATAGAAGTAAGAGGTACATTAACTGCAATTGGTGCTCAAAGAGATAGTATTAAATTCAAAACATCTGGTGCTAACCTTACTTCGTATTTTTGGCAGGGAATTAAGGTATTAGGAACCGATCAAATTCCCAAAAACCAGGTGACCATGAAATATGTGAAATTTAGCAATTCAAAACTCGGAATTGACTTGGATTTTGCGTACGATGGCCCATATGTATTCGAGAAATGTGAGTTTTCAAATAATTACATCGTTTTTTCTGATGCAGGTGCACCTGAGACCAGAATTTCGGAAACCAACTTTTTGAACAACGGCGTATGTTTACGATATTGTCAGTTTGATTGTATTGTTGACCGATCTAACTTTATTGGGAATAAAACAGGAATAGATGGATGGAAGAAAACAACGAATTGCTATTTCACTGATAATGAATTAGCCATGCGACCTTATGGAATTGCAACCAACAATATTATTGTAAACAATGTTATTGGGGCAGAGGTCGGACAAAATGCTGTAAATAAAATATTTACCAATAACGTAGTTGAAAACAATCAAAAAGGTATAAATGCTTCAGGATTCATGAACTTTCAAGGCACTCAGTTTTTTGATAACCAGATCTGTAACAACACTGATTACGATATTAAATGGACTTCGAACAGAAATGCCAACATTATGAATAACTGCTGGTGTTCTCAAGATTCAACAAATATTAGAAGCAAAATTTTGGACGGTCATCAGGATAATCAATATGGACTGGTGAAATTTATTCCATTTAAGACGACATGTAACACGGCTAGTTCTGTCCATTCGAGTAAGACTGCTTACAAAAAGATTCGAGTAGTAAATCCTTTTACCGATAATCTTAACATTGGTTTCGAAAACCAAACTCAATTTACTCTTCTATTGTACGATTTAAAGGGTCAAATCATCTTTTCCGAAATGCCGGCTCAAGGAATGAGTAGGTTTAGCATGGATCACTTGTCTCCAGGCGTTTATTTGTATATCGTAGAAGATGAATTTGGCGAGGTTTATCGTGGAAAAGTAACCAAAGTAAATCCTTAAACCTTAATGAACTTGGAAGTAATCAATTATTCAAAATTTTCCGATAAAACTTACTAAAAGCCAAAGGCAAATCCGAAGGTTTTGGAAGTATGTTGTAGTTGTTGTGTCCAAACATTTGTGGCAGGTAGTATTTGGCTTGATGTTCAACCGCAAAAGAAAAGGTATGAATGTGGTCCTGGTCCAACTCCCTTAAGGTTTGTTTTACGTCTTCTATTCCGTATTTACCCTCATAGGTATCATAATCATTGGGTTTGCCGTCAGAAAGCAATACAATCCATTTTCGTTTGGTCGGCTGTTGTTTTACCAAATGTCCTGCATGCCTCAATGCTGTGCCAATACGGGTAAATCCCTCTGCCTGAATGGCACCAATTCGATTTCTGGATTGCACCCAATTTTCTCTAAATGTCTTTACATGATTGTAAGAGCAGTTATTTCTCGTTTTCGAAGAAAAGGTGTCAATCTGAAAAGGGATATCAAAGGCAGATAATATCTCCCCAAAAAGCAACACCGATTCCTTTTCAACCGTTAGCACATGCTCGTTGTTGGTGTAACCGTCTGATGATAGGCTGGTATCCATAAGAATGAGTACGGAAAGGTCTTTCTTCCTTTTTCTTTTGCTAAAATAGACTTTGTCTGACGGGGATTTTTTGGCTTGTAGGTCCGTATAAAACTCAACCATGTTATCCAGGTCGATATCTTCTCCCGAAATAACGCGATTTACCTTTTCGAATTCATTGTGTACAGCTACAAACATTCGAAAGAGTTCGTTTTTTGTTTTCCTTCTTTGTTTAAGCACGTTTATGGCAAAGTCTTCTCTTTTGATTGAAAGTGTTTTCGGATAAACCTTGCAGAAATCCTTTTTGTATTGACGGTTTTTGTAATTCCATTCATCGTAGTACAAGTACTGACCACTTTGTGAATCAGATTCTACAAATATGTCTGATGTGTTGTGCGCCATTTCCGCGCGATAAACCGAATGTGCAGAGTCGTCGGTACGTACAGTATGCTTTAGGTTTAGTTCACGTATAGCATCTTCATCATCGCTCAGGGTATCATCACCATCCATTTCCCTGAAGTTGCCATTAAACTCCGAAAGAGTCTCTACCTTTTCAAAATTGTTAGTGACTACGTTGTCTTCAATCTGCTTCTTGTTTAGGCCGACCGTGGTAACTTCATCACTGGCATTGGCTTCCAACTCAGTGGTAATTTCGTTGGGCTCCAATTTAGATTTTGCTTCCTCCGTATTTCGATCGGTTTTGGCCACAAACTCGTGCGGATTGAGTTTCATATAACGACCATAGAGCCAACTATAGTCGCTGGACTTCTCCAGGGATTTATAGTATTCTGTTAGGCCTTGGTATAGATCGGTATGTATGGTTTGGGTACTTGGGTATTCTTTGAACAAACTCTCTAAAACCAGTTTTGAATTGGAGTAGGCCTGTTGTTGAGACTCAGCAATTTTATGTTCTTCGTTGTCTT
The DNA here is from genome assembly GCA_002713215.1 of Crocinitomicaceae bacterium. Lineage (GTDB taxonomy): Bacteria > Bacteroidota > Bacteroidia > Flavobacteriales_G > Salibacteraceae > UBA2108. Next base: position 70,843 of record PAVO01000041.1, on the reverse strand, counting down.
TCCAGTTTAATTCCTGTTGTTGCTGAACCGATAGGTAGAGTACCCGAAATACGTAGAAGTTTAGGTTCTGCTCTCTGCTGGAAAAGAAATCAACCTTTTTTGGGAGGTAGAATTTACTTCCTGAGAAACCACCTTCTCTTTCAGAGGTCAAAATTTCATTTGGAATTCCGGTTAAGGCTCTGGCTAAAATGGTTAACCTCGGTTTTATAGTTGAAAGATGAACCGCTCTGCTTTCGCGTTCTGGGTCAGATTTTGACAGCTTCTTAGCGTAGTAATTGTAAATGCGCCTGAATATGAGCTGATCAAATTCCATCTCATTAAATTAGATACTCAAACTGATAAGGTCTTTCAGTGCTTCAAGGGTGTCTTCATCGTCCGTTAACGGCTCTGCTATGGCAACGTTACAAGACAGACGTTTAGGAAGTCCGCTTTTAATCAGAATAGCTGCATCCACCAACAACCGCGTGGAAACGGTTTCCGCCAGTCCCAGCTCGGTTAAGTTCCTTATCTTTTTTCCAATGGAAATCAGTTGATTGGCAATGACTTCATCGACTCCTGTTTCACCAACTACAATTTCAGACTCTACTTTTTTGCCCGGATAATTGAATGACAGGGATATAAACCGTTGTCGGGTAGAGGGTTTTAACTCCTTAAACCCTTTTTGGTATCCTGGATTATAAGTGGCAACCAACATAAAAGAGTCTTCCGCTTTTATTGTTTCACCGGTTTTATCAATAAACAACGATCTCCTATGGTCCGTTAGTGAATGCAGGGCCACAATTATATCCGGCCTGGCTTCAGCCACTTCGTCCAGGTAAAGAATTGCTCCTTCCTTAACGGCTCGTGTCATGGGGCCGTCAATCCATACGGTTTCAGACCCTTTGATTATGTATCGGCCGATTAAATCCGTGGCTGAAGTCTCTTCATGACAGGCTACGGTATATAGTTTTTTATCCAGTGAGTCTGCCATAAATTCAACGAATCGGGACTTACCCGTACCCGTTGGACCTTTTAGCAGTAAGGGAAGCTTGTTTTCAAAGGCATGTTTGAAAATGGCTTGTTCCTGATCAATAATTCTGTAGAACGGTGTGCTCATTTGTTTAGATAAAAAAGGCGGAGGCCATAGATCTCCGCCAATAAATGTAGTTCGAATTATTCAGTTATTAACGCCTCGTCTGTGGGACGTCCATATTTGAAGAAGTTAATGATGTAGAGAACAACTCCCACAACAAAAACGGTTGCGCAAAGAACAAGCACCAAGAAATGAGGCTCAATTTCTTTTTGGGTCTCCATAAAATCAACTCCCATAATACGCTCCATATATACTTGTGCAACTCCAGCAACTCCAAAGGCAACGGTCATACCAACCATACCAATATTACTTAACCAGAAAGCATATCGGGTAGTACTTGTATCATATAGCTTTCTTCCGGTAAGGTTAGGCATAGCATAAGCTATAATGGCAAGAACAAGCATGCCATAGGCTCCCCAGAATGCCATGTGTCCATGCATGGCAGTAACTAGGGTGCCGTGGGTATATAGGTTTACGTTGGGTAAGGTATGCGCTGCTCCAAGTAATCCGGCTCCAACAAAAGATACAATTGCGGTTCCCAGTGTCCAGTTAAGGGCTGTTTTATTGGGATGCCTTTTCTCTCCTTTTCGGTACATGTTAATGGCAAACAATGCCATAGCGAGGAAGGCAAGAGGTTCCATTGCACTGAATATACCTCCAATCCACAACCAGTAGCTTGGTGTTCCAATATAGTAGTAGTGGTGTCCTGTTCCGAGTAGTCCTGAAAGGAAGGTAAGTCCAACGATTACATACAACCATTTTTCAATTACTTCACGATCAACTCCTGTTATTTTAATCAACAGGAAGGCAAGAATACCGCCCATAATCAATTCCCATACACCTTCTACCCAAAGGTGTACTACGTACCATCTGTAGAATGAATCAAGTGTGTGATTGTCGAACCACATCATACCTGGGAGGTAGAGTAGGGCAGCGAACAAAAGCCCCATACTTAATACCAGTGCAGTAGTAGTTTGTCGTACTCCCTGAAATAAGGTCATTAGAATATTAAATAGGAATGCCAACACATTAACAACCACTAACCAGTCTAGTGGTCTTGGAATTTCTAAAAATTTTCGACCTTCCCACCAATTCATGTGAAATCCTGCTACGGCAATTACACCAACCACAAGGAATGAGATCAATTGGATATACGCAAGTTTTACAGAATAAATCTCACGCTGAGATTCTTCCGGAATAATGTAATATGCGGCACCCATAAATCCGAGTAATAACCAAACTACCAATAAATTGGTGTGTGTTGCTCTTGCGGCATTAAAGGGGACTAATTCGTGTAATACGTCATACCCCATGTGGGCAAATCCCATAATAAAACCGTAGATCATTTGCAACCCGAATAAAAGAAGGGCTGACAAAAAGAACCAGTATGCTATTTTTTGACTTTTAAATTTCATGACTTCTATCTTTTAATGAATTAATCTTCAGTTTCATTTTTCTTTACTTCATACTTGGGCTTGGCAGGAAATCCATTCAGATCCATATTTCCAATCCAGGTAAGAAAATCGACCATATTGTTGGCTTCTTCTTCGGAGAGGTTATAAGCAACCATGTGCCTACCATTAGGAGCCCATGAATTGGGTTGCATCATAACCGTTTTTACATAGCCCGCACCCCTACGTTCTATTACTTTGGTTAGCTCAGGAGCATAATATGCACCCTCACCGAGCAGGGTATGACAACCCATACAATTGTTTTCGTCCCAAATAACCCGGCCAGCAATTGCAGACTCCGTTAATTGATCCTCGTTGGTTTGTTCACCAACGCGATTGCTCACCGTATCGAAGGATAGGCCCAAGAACAGTGAGGCAAATAATACTGTACCACCCAGGAAAAATACCTTGGCTTGACTTTTTGATAGCATAACAATAATTTTAGTTCATATAAAAAAAGACCTTCTTATCTTTTATTTCGTTTTGTAAAATTAAAACGGGTAAAAAGAGTGTGATGTGATCTTTATCAGATAGAGGTAAGTTTAATGTCAGTTTTTTATTAAAATTGAGAATATGGGTAGTGTAGATATCACCTTTGATTATGTTTATAGGAGTTTGCATTTCATGTGACAATGGTTACTTAAGTGTGCGTAGTTCCATGGTAAATTTGTTGCCTAAATAGTTGTTATGATCAGGTCATTATTTACCGGAGCGATAATTATGCTAACCAGTATGGTTTTTGCACAAAATATATCCAATGTCGGAGTGGAGGAATTTCGCAAATTAATTGGGAGTAATAATGGAATTATTCTCGACGTTAGAACTCCTGAAGAAGTGGCTGGTGGGTATATTGAAGGAGCTAGTTTTATTAATTATTACGATCCGGATTTTAAGAGAAAAATTGGCTTGATGCAAAAGGATAAGCCCGTTTATGTTTATTGCGCTTCCGGTGGACGCTCTTCCGGTGCAGTAAAAACCATGGCTCAGTTGGGATTTAATGATTTATACAATCTCAACGGTGGTATAAGAGCCTGGCAGGCTGCTAATTTTCCGATTACCAAATCAACTGCCAAAGCGGATAAGAACATTAGATCATTGTCGCTGGAAGAATTTAGAAGTAAACTTGGAGGTCAACAACTTGTATTAGTTGATTTCCATACCGTATGGTGTGCTCCGTGTAAGAAAATGGCTCCAATTGTTGATGAACTACAAAATGAGTATAAGGGCAGAGCAGGAGTTCTTCGCGTGGACGCTGATAAAAGTAAGGAAGTCGCAAACCATTATAAAGTGGTTGGGGTACCTGTATTTATTCTTTATAAATCAGGAAAAGCCGTTTGGAGGCATACCGGAATTATTGGTAAAAAGGAACTTCAACAAATTATAGATCAACATCTATAATTGGCCGAAGAACTAATTCTCCGGCATCAGATCTTCAGCCTGGAATCCGTTTTTAGCCAATAACCGGATTACCGCCAGTTCATTTAATTGCGTAGTAGCTACCACACGAAGTACCTTATCTCTATCTTCTAAATCAACCGACCAATCTCCAATTGATTTGTGGTTTTCAAACAAAGAAGATAAAGGTCGGAGCATGTGCTCCGACTCAATATCCGTCTTAAGTACAATTACGTGACTATTTTCCATCTTGTTTGGGGTCTTCCTCTATGATTTCCACAGCATCATCAGTGTTCAACTCTTTCACGTAATCCTCATAAGCCTGTTCGCCTTTTTCCTCCCAGAACTTATCGTAGTGTTCCCATTTGGAAAAATCGCGTGATCTCCTTCGTTTGTCTCTACAATGTTCTTTGTTTCTTCTGTGAGATTTTCCTCCGCCGGAACCACTTCCTCCACCAAAACCAAAAAGAATTTTAGCCAGGATGAATAATCCAACTGCCTGCCAGTAGCTTATTACAGGTAAGCCAAATAGCATAGGCATTAACCAATTCCACAAGGACATTAGGATATAACCAAATAGAATGGCCAGACCTGTTATGGCAACAATTCCGAATAGCACCATTCCTATAATAACAACGGGGCTTTTTTCGCGCATTTTGTGTTTAAAATATTCTTTCATAATGTTTGTTTTAAGTTCAATTTCTAATTTTTCTTTTTTCTTTTAATGCTTTATAAAGCTTTGATAGTGCTCTATGTCGTCTGGACATTAGAGTTCCTTCGGGAGTTCCGGTTTCTTCCGAAATTTCTCTAAACGTATAGCCTTCAAAATCCACCGCCATAATGATTTCATAATCCAGTGGTTTTAAATGGTCCATGGCTTCCTTTAAGGATTTGACCAGTTCATCCGAAAACAATTGTTCCGAATTTCCGCTCATCAGTTCCGCAAACTCGAACCATTTAGCTTCGTTGTCGTCGGCTACGTTAATCTCTCGATTGCCTTTGCGCAGAGTATCGATGATTTTATTTTTAACCGAACGATAAACAAAGCCGGCTACATTACTTATTGGACCGTACCCGTCTGCACCTGCAAATAAGTTAAATGCTACGTCCTGAACAATGTCTTCCGTATCTTTTGAAGCACTGGATTTTAATCGGGAACCCACATAATTTTTAAGGGTGGTATATTCCTCTTTAAAAAAGGATTCCAGCTTTTCTCTATTCTCAGATTTGGGTGACATTGTAAAGCACTACATTAAGCAGTTCAATCCTAAAGACGCAAGATTTCTTTTTCCTTGCATTTTTTTGAAAATAATTTTTAAAAGTAGATCAGATTGGAAGAGGTTAAGGTTATAAAATCTTTAAAATCGTAAATGAGACGGCTGTGTTTTACCGAATAAAATACGGCAATCAACTTGCTGAAATACCGTATTTTACCTTATTGACATAAGTTCTTGTCATTTTCACACCATTACATCGAACTTTTTTGAGGTAAAATTGTGTTTTAATTAGACATTGAACTTGAGGATTGCTTAATGATAAACTGGAACGACGTAATACGATTTGCAACTAAAGGAAATTTAGCCCCGAATAGAAGGGTGGAAAAAACCGAAGAAGAGTGGAGAAGCATATTAACTCCCGAACAATATAGAATTACGCGAGAAAAAGGGACCGAGAGGCCTGGTTCGGGTGAATATTGTGAGGCCCACGATGCCGGTAAGTACAGTTGCATTTGCTGCAATGCGCCGTTATTCGATTCTACTATAAAATTTGAGTCAGGTACAGGGTGGCCCAGTTTTACACAACCCATTAAGGAGAATGCCATTAAATACCACAAAGACACATCTTTTGGAATGACCCGGGTAGAAGTTATGTGTAATACCTGTGATGGTCATTTGGGCCATGTTTTTCCTGATGGTCCGGCACCAAGTGGCTTGCGGTATTGTATTAATTCAGAGTCAATTAATTTGATTAAAGAGGAGTAACCTTAAATACAATCCAACATTTAATGAATGAACTAGCTAATAACTTCACCGTTCTTCAATAGTTCCAATTTTTGCTTGAGGAAGGCTAGGGTTGATTCATTTGGACAATTTTCAATGGCTTTATTCATGTATTTAATTGCCGTCTTAAACTCTGATTTAGCCGAATACGCTTTGGATAATCCATAGTTAACGGGCCATTGATTTGGATGCTTCTTAGCATTGAATTGAAATATTTCAAAGGCCTGGTCTATTTTTTTCTGTTTTAACATTTGACCTCCATACCTGTGAAGTTCAAAAACTGAACCCATCGATAAGGCTTCTTTCATAATTTCCTCTGCTTCATCAGGTCGGTCAAGCTTTTCAAGAATTTCTGATTTTATTTTTAGGTTGGAAAAAACCTTCACGAATGAAATGGAATAGTTAGCCCATCGCAGCGCCTGCTCCAAATTAGTGTCGTTTCGTAAACACCATTCTGCAGCTTCCTGGGGGCCCATATGATTGATCATATGACGGCTCTGAATTTCCTGCTGTAGGTTTTTAAGCGTTGTTGCTTTTATGTCGACCTGAATGGGTACGGGAATGGATTTATTTCCCCATTTTAGGGTAAGTAGCACTGTGGATTGAGTTAAACTATCAAAATCAAACTTCATTCTCTCCGTATGCTTGTGATCCTGCCATTTGGTGTTTACCGTTGCCACCGTTTTTTCAGGGTCGTAATAATAAGAGCCCCAGGACTGATAGTTTGAAGAAAATATACATTCTATATCTCCACTTTCCTGAATATACATATACACCCCATAAGAACCTGCTTTTATGGGGATACTGTCAACGAATGCATCGGTACTAAAAGTGATAATTGTGTTTTCATTAGCACCGGCACGCCACGGCCTGGTTTTACCTTTTTCTCTTTTCGACGGCTCTTGACTAAAACGAACCACCTTTCCCCATACTTGCCGCTCTCTTACCGCAGGGCGGGAGTAGATAACTTCAATTTTAGTAATTCCCACAGTTTGAGAAATTGAAGCCTTAGGGCTTACCATAGGAGTGGTAGCAGTTAGTGTTTGTTGAGCAAAAAGAGAATTGGAATGGAACAATACCAAACTCATAAATAGAATAATGGACCAGCGCATGTTTTAAATTTTTTAGAATTGGTGTCGAATATAGGAGTGAACACAAATTCGGCCTGAACAATTATTCCCAGCGGTTGGTTACCAATGCTAAAGGCACCAAATCTTAATACTTTCTTAAAATTGAAAAACTCAACAAAATGGTTTAAGATTTAGTGTCAATTCCGAGTCAATTAATTTGGTTAAATTGGAGTAACATTGCGTGAGATTTTAAAGGGGAACAACGGTTTGAAAATAGTAGGTTTTGCAGGAAGTAGCAGTAGGGAGTCTATCAATAAAAAGTTGGTTAAACATGTAAGTTCATTTTTTGACCCCGCAAGTGTAGAGCTGTTGGATTTAAATGACTTTGAAGTTGATATTTTTAGTGTTGACAAGGAACGCGATGGTGGAATACCCAACAAAATAAGTGAGTTGGCTTCAGCCATTGATAATGCAGATTTGCTCCTGGTTTCCCTGGCTGAACATAATGGAAGTTACAGTGCCGCCTTTAAGAATATCTACGATTGGTTATCCAGAATTCCTGGGAGAAAAGTGTTTGGAGAAAAACCCGTTTTCTTGATGGCTACATCTCCAGGTGGTAGAGGCGGTGCCAGCGTTTTAGCTGCTGCTCAAGACCGGTTTCCCAGGGATGGAAGCGAGATTGTAGAATCCTTTTCCTTACCCGGGTTTAATAAAAATTTCAAGGATGGCGAGATTACAGAACCTAATATCGGCATTGAATTACACGATAAAATCAACAAGATAAAGTGCAATAAATTTAACTGGTTTTTTAAAGACGATAGCTCTACGTGTGGAATTGATCCGTCTAAGGATGAATGTGGAGATGCTATTGAATATTAACAATCGATAAAACATAATTTAATTAAGGAGTACAGCAAGCCCTGGTGGTTAGCCTCCATATACTTTCCATCGTCACTTTCCAGTTTTATTTTTCGATGATATAAATTGATTTAGCGTAAATCGATTTATTGAATATCATCAAAATAATTCACTAGCCTTGCAATGTAACTGTTGCAATGGCTAATTTAAAATGTATAGTTCTAATCGTACTACTGATTGGGCAATTCAAATGCCTCCATAGCCAGGGTTGTGATAGTGCAAGAGTAGAAGAGGCTTATACTGAGATACAGTCTTTGTGGTTGAGTGATTTGGATAGTGCTTTGCTGCTAACAAAAGAATTGCTGTTGTATGCAGAAAGTCAAAATGATACTGCAGTACAACTTAGAGGACTACGGACACTGTGTAGGTGTTATCAGAGAATGTCCGGTTTCGATAGTTTGGGTTTAACCGTTTCCAGGTATTTAGAGTTGGCAAACTCTGCTGAAAACCTGTACCATCGGGCCGAAGCATTAAAAATATCGGGTGGGGTATATCATTCTACTTTAGGTCAATATGCCTTAGCCATACAAGAACTATTAGAATCGATCGGGATTTATGACAGCATTGATGATTCGAAAGGCAAATCAGATGCGCTGTTGTCTTTATCAACCAACTACGTATTTCTAAACGATTATGGCCTGGCCAGGCAGGTTCTTAGAGAGTCGTTTAATACGGACACCTACCGTAAAGATAGTGCACGATCTATGATTCCATTGGCTAAGCTAGGAGATATCTTTCTTATAGAGAAAAAGTACGATAGTGCATTGGTGGTTTACCAGAGAGTGCTCAAAATGGCCAAAAGAGAAGGAGCAAATTATTTTATGGCATCAATGAATAGCGCTATTTGCCAAATTCTGGATTTAAAAGGCAAGCAGTCTGAAGCCATTCCTTATTGTAAACAAGCATTGAGTTGTAAATCTGTAGATTGTATTGGTTCAGAGACTCGGGTGATCACGCTACTAACCATTGCAAGAGTTTACGCCCACAGCCAAAAGCCAGATTCTGCAGTTTACTATGATTTAAAAGCTTTAGAAGTGATTAAGAAATATGACCAGCTTAAGTTCTATTCTTCTGCTTACGACAACCTTTCATTGCACTACGACCAAAATGGAGACTATGAATTATCTAACAAATACCTTCGGTTGTGGATGAACCTTAAAGACTCGTTGGCTACCGTTGAAAAAATAAGAGAACTAGCCAATTTCGAAAAGAAATATGAAATTCAAAAAAAGGAACAAGAAATAAAAACCCTAAAGGCTAATGCTGAATTAGCCAAAGTAAAAGAGGAATACCGAAACTGGCTTTTAATATTGGCTATCATTCTGTTGCTAACGATAATTGCCATTGCCCTTATTCGGTTTCGACTAACAAAATCTCAGTCGGAAAAAAAACAAATGGAAGTTGAACATCGTTTGCTTAGGGCGCAAATTAATCCCCATTTTTTGTACAATTCCCTGGGAGCGATTCAAGGAGTGATTTTCGAGAATGATCCAATAACAGCTGGAAATTACCTTTCCAGTTTTTCAACCCTTATGCGAATGATTTTAGAGAACTCCTCGCTCGATTTCACAACATTGGTTCAGGAAATAAAATTGGTGGAGTTGTACCTAAGCCTTCAAGAACTTCGGTTTGAAGAGAAATTTAAATACGAAATTGATGTCGACGGGGAGCTCCGGACTCATCAGATCAAAATTCCTACTATGATTATTCAACCGTTTATTGAAAACGCGATAGAACATGGGCTTCGGGAAATGAAATCGGGAGGTAAGGTACACGTAAAGGTAAAGAAGGCCGATAGACAACTGATTCTGGAAATAGAGGACAATGGTAAGGGGATAAATACTGCCGAAAGTGGCAACAGTTTGCGACCTCGAGGAATGCAATTAATTAAGGATAGGCTAGCATACCTCAAACGTTGGCAGGGAATGGATAATAAACTGGAAGTGATTAACCTGGGATGGAATCCTGAGAAAAGATCAGGAACCCTGGTCCGGCTTACTTTCTACAATTACGTTAAGTCATGAAGGTACTTATAGTTGATGACGAACGAAAAATTCGGAAAGCAATTCGATCGTTGATTGAATATTCTTCACCTGATGTAAAGGTCATTGCGGAAGCCAATGGGGTTAAAAACGCGTTGGAGGTATTGAATAAGTACCATCCGGATCTCATTTTTTTAGACGTTCGTTTAGGAGATGGTTCTGGTTTCGATTTGTTGAAGAATATGCAATCGAAATCAATAAAAATTGTTTTCGTTACGGCATACGATCAATACGCTATCAAAGCCTTTAAGTTTAATGCCATTGATTATCTGCTTAAGCCTGTATCCGAGCAGGACCTGGTAAGAAGTATTAAACGAGCGAAAGAACAAATCTTATTTAAGGAAGAAATTCTGCGTAGTCACCAGGGGTTGTTGGATTCCATTAGTAAAACATCGAGTGATCGTATGGTTATTCGAACTGCCGAGGCCATTCACGTGATTCAAAAGGCTGATATAATTCGTTGCGAAGCAGATATCAATTATACCCTGTTTTACTTGATTGATGGACGAAAAATAGTGGTTTCAAAAACCCTGAAAGAATTTGAGAACGAACTTAAGAACGATGGTTTTATTCGAATCCACCGCTCGCACCTGGTCAATATAAATATGATCAAATCTTACCGTCGTTCTAATCAGCACAAAATGCTTCTTACCAATGGAATTGAACTTCCGGTATCCGTCCGTAGGAGGGAGCAGGTATTAAGACGACTCTCCTGGATATAACTGGTTTAATGTTCTGATTATCAACGTTTAATCAAAAAGACGCTACGTATAATTATTCTACACCTAAAATGTCCAACCCTGTTTGCAACAGGTAAGTATTTGATGGTAGAAATTACCTTAGTTATGAAATTGAAAAGAAATACAGTACTTGTTTTATCCTTATTTACCTTCCTGTTTACACTTGGCTTTTCGACCAAGGCACAGTGGCAAAAAAATAACAGTGGAATCACTTCCGCTCTCTATGCAGTTGACTTCGTTAACGATCAAATTGGCTATGCTACCGGAGATAATGGTGTTGTTCTTAAAACCATAAATGCAGGTGCCTCCTGGACAAAACTAACAACCAATACTACGGATCTCTTGTATAGTCTTCACTTTATAAGTGATAAGGTTGGATATGCAGCAGGAGGATCAACAGTAATAAAGACTGCCGATGGAGGGGTTTCATGGATAAAATTAAATCACACCGCCACTGGTATAATTGAGGTCTATTTTATTGATGCGAAAATAGGATTTATAAGTGGAGACGGTGGGACGTTTCTTAAAACTGAGGACGGTGGAAATACCTGGTCATCACTTAACAACACTGGGCAGGGTTCAAACGAAAGAATAGATTTTATTGATGGTAGCACTGGCTTCGTTGCTGGCCCAAACATAGTGCGAACTACTGATGGTGGTAGTACCTGGAAAAAAGTATATGGAACAAGTACCTCCTTCTTTTATTCTATTTATTTCGTGAATAACAAAGTTGGTTTTGCTTGTGGGCCAGGGGAGATAGTAAAAACAAGCGATGGGGGCGTAACCTGGGTAAAACAATCACCCAACACCCAAACTCACCTAAGAGATGTGGTCTTTTTGAATGAGAATATGGGATATGTAGTTGGTGGACATCCAATGACCGGAGAAAGGGATGTTGTTCTTAAAACTACTGATGGGGGAACTAATTGGAAAATCGACACTACTAAATTGGGTCCCAGTTTTTTTAGATACCTCAATGGTATTGCCTTGTCCAATACCGGTGATTTATACGTAGTTAACATGTCAGGTTCCATTTATAAAAACGAAACCGGTGTAACTAGCACCTTTCTACCAAAAATTCCGGGCGATAACGGTAACTATAAGGAGATAAGGGTATTTCCAAATCCAGTCAACTCTTTTATCATCTTGAATCTTGATCAAACTGAACAAATGGACTATCAAATCCGGATATTTGATCAAACCGGTAGTTTAATGCTTGAAAACATGTATAGCAAGGCATCAAGGTTAACTGTAGATGTCTCAACATTTCCTTCCGGAGTTTATTGGTTACAAACTGCCAATGCCAAGACTACGCAGGTTTCAAAAATCATAATCCAGCACTGAAACTGGTTATTAGTATTATGTGCTATACGCATTGGCCAGTTTTCTCAAAAGCGCCCGGCCGCGTTATACCCTGTTTGTTCTTAAGGACTTTTTAGTCAATCGAGCACGATTCATATGGGTTGTTATAATCGCCTGCCTTAACAACTCGATCAAGCCTTATTTCCAACCCTGAATTCGTTTTTAGGAACTCCTCCTTACTTTTATTAATATATACGTCAGCAATTCTATCATAAATGCTTTGGTTTTGCCCTTTCGTGTCCATATAGATAATGTCAATTTCTTTTCTGAAAGTAGCCAATTCCAAGAGCTGATCGTGGAAGCTACAGTCAATGGGAACATAAACCGTGCTCAGAGTTTTTTTATCAGAATTCATGCGACAAATCTATTGAGTATCATTTTGTTTTCAAATTTAAAACCAGAAGCTTATAATATTTTGTACTTTGGATATCTAATCTAAAGTCAAGGCAAAACTTATCTATTAAAATAAATGTAATTTACCAGGAGTATGTTAAATGATTTAGGTGAAAAATACAGCAAAGGAAGCATAGTTATTCATTGGCTTACTGCCATTTTGATTCTTACCTTATTTCCGCTTGGTAAAATCATGGAAGGAATGGAAGCAACTGAAAAAATGGGACTTATTAAACTTCATGCTGCTTTAGGAATTTCGGTTTTTATTCTTACGCTGGTTCGCTCCATATTATTTTTTAAACACAAGCGACCCAAAGACATAAAAACCGGATCGAAGTTTAACGACAAACTGGCTGTCTGGATTCATAATACTTTCTATTTCCTCATAATTGCCATTTGCATTAGCGGCATTAGTGTTCTTATTACAGGAGGGTATGGAGAGGCCTTATCAACTAATTCACCGGATTCAATTATGGAGCGGGGCACTATTGCACCCCTAAAACCACATGGCCTCATGTCTGTGTTAATGATGTTGTTACTGGTAATGCATATTGTTGGTGTAGTTAAGCATTACATAGTGAAGAAAGAAAATACGCTTAGAAGAATAATCTAGTTTCTTTTATACTCTTAATCCGATTAATCGGATCCACATGATATGCATCATTTCTGTGGAGGAATATTCGCAGACCTTTGCAAAAAATCACAGATGCTTAACGAACAACTGCTAAATCCTACATCAATTGCTGTACTTGGTGGGTCCAATGATGTAAGAAAGCCCGGAGGCAAGTTATTGAAGAACATTCTTGACGGCCAGTATCCTCATCAATTACATGTTGTAAATCCAAAGGAATCAACAGTTCAGGGAATTCAATGTGTAGCAACTGTTGAAGATTTACCCGAAGTAGAATTGGCTATTTTGGCCATTCCGGCTCAATACTGCCTGGAGGCAGTACAAACCCTTACACGATCCAAAAAAACAAAGGCATTTATTATTATCTCAGCAGGCTTTGGAGAAGCTGATGCACTTGGAAAAAAGCTTGAATCTGACATTGTTCATATTATTGATGAAGTGGGAGGCTGTTTAATAGGTCCCAATTGCATAGGTGTTTTAAACGCTAACTATCGTGGAGTTTTTACTACACCTATTCCTAAGTTGCACCAACAAGGTTGTGACCTGATTTCGGCATCCGGAGCAACGGCAGTATTTATCATGGAAGCCGGAGTACCATTGGGCATTCATTTTTCCAATGTACTTTCTGTCGGAAATGCTGCCCAAACAGGAGTAGAAGATGTTTTGGAATACATGGATAATCATTTTGATTCAGATAAAGATCCGCACATTAAACTTCTCTATTTGGAATCCATATCAAATCCTCAAAAACTATTGAAACACGCTTCTTCGCTAATAAGTAAGGGAGCAAAAATAGCGGCTATTAAAGCGGGTAGTTCAGATGCCGGTACGCGAGCGGCTGCTTCACATACCGGAGCCATTGCCAACTCCGATATTACCGTTAGAGCGTTATTTAAGAAAGCCGGAATCGTATACTGCAGTAGTAGGGAAGGGCTATTGACAGTGGCGTCCATATTTAACTACAAGCCCTTAACCGGAAAAAATGTAGCCATTATTACCCACGCTGGAGGGTCGGCGGTTATGCTAAGCGATGCGCTAAGCAGTCGTGGTCTGGAAATCCCTCCAATAGAAGGGCCCGAAGCGGATAATCTTTTAGGTTATTTGCATCCCGGGTCTTCGGTTAGTAATCCAATTGATTTCTTAGCAACTGGAACGGCTGAACAACTGGGAATTATAATAGACTTCTGCGAACACAAGTTTGACAACATAGATGCCATGGTTGTAGTGTTTGGAAGCCCAGGCCTGTTTGATGTAGAGAATGTGTACAATGTGCTTAGTGTAAAATTGGACATTTGTTCCAAACCTATTTATCCCGTATTACCTTCTGTTATAAATGCGCAAAAAGAAATTCAGGGATTTTTGGCCAGGGGCAATGTAAACTTTCCAGACGAAGTGGTATTGGGCAGGGCCTTACCAGCCGTTTATAAAACACAAAAACCAAGTGTCTACCAGCCAAACCTGGAGAATATTGATGTTGATACAATTCGATCGGTCATTGGTCGCAATGCAGATGGTTTTTTACCACCCCATAAGGTGAATTCACTTCTTGATGCAGTTGGTGTAACAAGGGTTGCAGAAGTTAGTGGTGATAATTATGCAGAACTAAAAGCCAGGGCTTCAGAGCTTTCTTTTCCTTTGGTTATGAAAGTTATGGGTCCAGTTCACAAAACTGATGTTAACGGTGTTGTACTTAACGTTTCCACTGAGCCCGGGTTTGAGTACCACTTTAATCGTTTGATGCAAATAGAAGGAGCTAAAGGAGTTCTAGTTCAGCCTATGATTGAAGGAATTGAATTATTCATTGGAGCAAAACACGATCCTGGCTTTGGACATTTAGTATTGTGTGGCCTTGGAGGCATTTTTATAGAAGTGCTTAAAGATGTAAAATCGGGATTAGCACCCTTATCGCCGGATGAATGCATGAAAATGATAACCAGTTTGAGTGGCTTTAAAATCCTGGAAGGAGTTAGAGGTAGGGAAGGAGTGAATCTGGAGTTGTTTGCGGACTTTGTAAGTAGAGTTTCAACCTTGGTTCATCTGGCCCCTGAAATAAAGGAAATGGATATTAATCCGTTACTCGGTAATCTGGAGGCGATCACTGCAGTTGATACCAGGATATTATTGAAGCACTGAAGAGTTGAATTAAGAGTAAAGATGGATCACGTTGTTTATTTAGATGCCAAGGCGAAGGAATTGGACAACTTGTTGTCTGGTGAAAAGAACATGGTAATAAGAGGAGCCATGGGGCGGAAAATGCCATATGGCAGAGTCAATTCAGAAGACACCCTTTACTTCATTGAAAACAAGGGAGACGGTTTGGTTAAAGCTAAAGCCGGAATTCGGGAGCTAATACAAAGCGATAAACTAACCAAAGAAGAATCAGTTATGTTGGTTGAAAATAACCAGGTGGCATTAAAACTTAACCCGGCCATGTTTAAGCGTTTCGCAGGTAAGCGTTATTTAATATTGATTACGGTTGAAGATGTTGAGCCTCTGGACCCTTTTAAAATTGATCGAAGTGAATATGGCAATATGGATGATTGGTTGCCTGTGGGAGACATCAATCATGTGAGGTTAAACTAACCCAATCTTCTCTAAATTTGGATGAAGTATGAATGATTTTGCTTTAGCCAGGGTTATGCATGTATTGGCCGTAGTTCTTTGGATTGGTGGAGTGGCTATGGTAACGACTGTGATTATTCCGGCAATTAAAAAACTTGCTTCCAAAGAAGACCAAATAAAGACCTTTGAACAAATAGAAGGTCGTTTTGCTTTACAGGCCAAGGTTACAACTCTATTAACCGGTATTAGTGGCTTTTATATGCTTTACGTTATGGATGCGTGGGGTAGGTATTTAGATTTCAAATACTGGTGGATTCATGCTATGACCCTGGTGTGGGTATTGTTTACCGTAGTACTTTTTATACTCGAACCCCTCGTGTTGCATAAGTTATTTAAAACCTATGCCGAAAAGAATCCGGCAAAGACCTTTGCAATTATGCACAGGGCTCATTGGGCGCTACTGCTTTTGAGCTTATTAACTGTTGCAGGAACTGTGGCCGGTTGTCACGGCTGGTTTTGGGTTTAAGACTTCCTTCCTACCGCCTATTTTGACCAATGATCGAAAATAGGGTTTCCCCCTATTGTATCCGGTTTCCAAGAATTGTTCATTTGGTGTACTTACCTTAAAGCAGGAAGGGGTATTCCGAACCATTTTTTTATCCAAGCAACCAAAATACTCCCTTTCAACTATACTGGAATCACGGAAAACCATGAGAACAATGGTTTAACAACGATTCACCTTTGATCCATTATTAATTAAAACAATTATTATGGGAAATTTTGAAGAGAATTCATTCGAGTCCTTGGCAAAGGAGATAAGGGAAGTAGAAGCTGATGAGCGTAGCTTAGTCGATTTTGAAAAACAGGCTACCACATTTGAACGTCTATCCGCAGATGAAAAACTAAAGGTCATTTGCCGGATATATAAGAAAATCAGACCACTCTTGTTGATTCTAATTAAGCTTCCTTTTGTTACACCAACAATTAAGCAAATCATTAGAGTTTTTGGACAAACAATGGATAAAATCTGTCCAGCCTAATAATCCGAGGTGCAATATTTATTGCACCTCGGTTTAACTCCGGCCCATCAGAATAAATCAGTTGAAATAAATATAAAAGAGCACATGAAAACATATAGATAAATGCATTCTATGAAACTAAAAGAACTTTTAATATCCACACTAATCCTAGTATTCACTTTCGATATTCAAGCCCAATCGTGGCAATTTTTTCCAACCTATGAACAACGCTTAGAGGCTCTAAGTCAGCTAGGTGTATCGAGTACATCTGAAATACTGCAACAAGTTACACAAAGTTATAAGGAAGGGAGGAAAGCCCGATTTGTGGTCTACGACATAAAGCTTAAAGACCCTTATATGATAAAGGTTGATAAGTCCGGTTTAAATGCTGTTCAAACATCTAAGCTTACTACTAGGGCAAGAATTCCTACGGGAGTCATTGTTTTAAACTCGAATCCGATAACTCATAGCATTAAGTTGACCAAGGAATACTATAATAACGATCAATTTGAAATCTCCTCAGAATTAGGCGAGGCCATAGGCATGGGAAGCATAAAGTCAACCAGTGATGCAGTTGATAAAGAGGAGGATAAGGTTCACGTCAAGGGGTTGCATGGCATAGCTGGAGATGATATATTATTTCAACGAGATTCCATAAAGAAGGAATTGCAGTATTGGACTTCTTTGTTCTCCCAATTAAACGAAGACCTCAACAGTTATGAAGAAGAAATCAAGGGTAACGCCATGTGGAATGAAAGCGTTTATCGTGCAGACTGGAGTTTTCTTAATCGGCAGCTTTTATACCACCTGGGTGCCGCATTTACAGAAGAGTCCATTGAGTCTGCCGCTGAAAATATCATCGCTGATTTTAAGGATTACTTACTAGTAGAAGACTATCAAAATTATGTTGAAACGTATACAAAGGCTGCTAATAAGTATGATCAGTTAAAGGGGCTTAAAAATTATCAAGTATTCGACGCTACGGCACCTGATACTTACGATGAATTGCACTTAAAATTAGAAATTAAAGAAGGAGAGAAGGCACTTCGATCCGCCGATGAAAAACCGATAAAAGTTAGAATCAACGGAGGAGTAAAGATTGACGGAAGTGCCGGGTTGTTTTTTACAACCCTAAAGGACCAACAGTTTTTGACCCAGGATGAAACCTATATAGATACCACTTATTACCGCGATCAAAACTATGTGACTACTGACAGCATTATTGATATAAGCGAGGGAACTAATAAACGGATTCTGCTTAAGGACAATGGCGACTTTTTAGTAAGTATTGGAGGAATGGCTCACTTTTACTGGAGAACAACCTCGTGGATTAACGGTGGTCTTGGGGTTGGTGCTTTATTGAATACCGAAGGGAATATTCAGTACCTCTTAGGCCTTAATCTATTTGTTGGACGAAAACAACGGATTGTGCTAAACGGCGGATATGCCTTGGGTAAAGTAAAAAGGCTTCAATCCGGGTTAGAAGTAGGTGGATTGTATACCGGAGATGGAGAAGTTCCTACTATGGACGTTTGGGAATCCGGTGGTTTTTTGGGATTGAGTTATAATTTTTAAATAAAAGAATATGAAAGGATATGGAATATTTGTTGGGGTAAATTATGTTGAAGGTCAACATTATGAGTCCAACAAACCCTTAGATAGAGCATATAAAAATGCTAAAAGCTTTTGTGATTTCGCACGACGGGATAATTGGTATGAACAAATAGAATTTATCACAGGGAAAAGAGCTACATGGAAAAATATAAAAAAACGGTTAGATCAATATGCGTCTCTATCTCAAACGGAGGAGGGGTATTTATTAATAACCTTCTCTGGACATGGTTTAAACCTGGAGAAAAGGGATAATAAAAAAGACAAGGATAATTGGCAATTCCTTTGTTTTTATGACCGAATGGTTCTTGAGTATGAAATAAGGGAATCTCTTACACAATTTTCTAACAAATTCAAAATCATATTGATTGTAGATTCCTGTTATAGTGGAGGAATTATTGAACCACAGCATGCATTGATAAAAACTATGGCTTTGACCACTATGCCAATTCTACCACAAAATGCTTATTATAAAAATAAAAGCTTTTACTCTAAATTATTGGATAGATATTTGTTTGTTAATCCGAAGATTCCCCCAACGTTTGATGCTGATTTATTTTATTATGCATCGAGTAAAAAGGATAAACCCTCAATTCTTGGAACCAATACTGAATTGACCTTCTATTCAGAATATTTATTAGCTATACTTGATTCAACATCCTTCCAAGGAAACTATTTTGAATTACAACATTTACTAAATAATGTACTTGCCAATATGGTTGAACCTGCCTATTGGGTAGATCAACGAAGTACAGGGACTTTTTTCAGGGATACAGTGGCTTTTAATCCGTATAAAAAAGCCGAATCATTGAAAATGATGGTTAGTGACTGGATCATTAAAACCAATGAATTATCGGATGTCCTTGTTACAGCTATGATAAAATATCCAACAATTCCTTACAAAGCTACAACTGTGACACCCTCATTTTTATATGATCATATGGAGGAGGGGGCTTGCAAGGAATATTTAAAAATGAATGAGATCAAGGCAGAGATTGTCTCTATTATTTACGTGGAGATGTCAAGTAAGTCAAAAAATAACTCCCTAGAAATAACCTTTACCAATTTAGTTGGAGTTGATCAAATGCAAAAATCAAATGGAGTTATATTAATCTATGACTTCCGTCATCAACAAGTTCTTGACCATCAGCTAACAAAGGGTAAAATTAAATTGTATAATAATTAAATAAATCAAATATGTCTTGGGATATTAAAACAATAGAAGCGGGAGTTGGTCAACTAATAAAGATTAGGTTGACACTGTATAACGAACATTATCATTTCTCAGAGCTTATTCAAGTTTTAAAGAAAGAACATGTTCCAGTAGGTTCAACACTTTACACGTTTTGCTACAATACATTAGGTGAGGATTGGCAATTTGTTGTAAAAATTAGAGTTTCCGATGAAATTGCCGTTTACGAGGGGTGTACTGAAGTTATATTGTCGCCAAATGATTTCTACAGAATAAATAATATAGAAGGGGATACAAATGGGCTAATGGTCGCCGTAAATTCAAATGGTGACATTAAACATCATGAAAAAACTCTAGGCAAGGTCTCTAATGAGATTGGTGGTACAATTGAACAATAATCTGTACGAATAATTATATATTGTAGGGATGAATGTTCATCCCTACAATATTTTGTCTAAACCAATTATACTTAATTTGTTAGCATTATTATTGCTATGCCTATCTTCAAGATCTCAGCAACCTTTGTTGGATAGCATTAATCAACTAAATATTCATGCATTTAAACTGCAATATATAGATGTAGACAGTGGATTAAAACTAAACTTGAGTTTATATAAATCGCTGCCGAACCCTACAGATATTCTTACACTTTCAAACTTGCAAAGCGTATCTGGTACTTTGTACCAGCAAAAAGGAGATTATGATATAGCCGTAGATTATTTTCAAAAAAGTTTGGATAATCGGAAAAAGTTGTCTAGCCCAAGGTTGTTGGGTAATATTCGAATCAATTTAGGAAATTTATATTATGCCTTGCACCAATATGATAAAGCAATTGTAAATTTAAGGCTAAGTACTATCGATTTAAGTATTTCTCAAAGTTCTGACCCTCAATTAAAAAATGCTTTTAACAGTCTTGGAGCAATTTTTGCCTATTTAAACAAACTCGATTCAGCTGAGAAGTATTTTATGAAGGCATTGGCAATCGTTGATAGTTCGGACCAATGTTCAGATCAGGATCGAATAGATGTGTTGTGCAATTTAGCGGACTTCTACATGAAACGATATGAATGGGATATAGCGGAGCAAACTATTAAAAACGTATTATTAATTCAGGACACATTAAATGATCAAAATGGAAAAGCTTGGGTAATGCATAAGTTAGGTATCGTTCAAATGGAGAATAATGATTATGATAAATCTCAATTTACCTTAATAAATGCACTAAAGATTGCACAACGTTTAACACTGCTTGAAGAAGAAAAGGATATTTCTAGTAGTTTAACTAGCCTCTATATTTTGACAAATCAAACTAATAAGGCTTTAGAGCAAAAAAGCCATTATAAAATGGTTAGTGACTTACTTTATAAAAGAAAACTCAAAAAAAACATTCAAGAAACAGAAGCCAAATATCAACTTGAAAAACATGAGGCAGCGCGTATTCTTAGCGAGGAAAAGGCTGCTCGTTCAAATGCGGAGGCAAAAGCCGGTCGACAATTGAATTACGTTCTATTTGGCTTACTATTTATAGTAAGCTTAAGCGGTGCTTTTGGGTATCGCTTTTACCAACAAAAACGCTACATCAGTCAAATTAAACTCGAGGTTAAGGAGAAGCAATTGGCTGAAATTCAAGCTAAAAGTGAAGCAGAATCCATCAAAGCAATGCTAAATGGTCAGGAGCATGAACGCAATAGAATAGCCCGGGATTTACACGATCGGGTGGGTAATTTACTGGCAACTTTAAAATTGTCCTTAAGAAGAGAAGACGTAAACCTGAACCCCCAGGTAGAACTAATTGATGAAACGGTAAAAGAAGTCCGTGAAATTGCAGAAAACCTTTCCAGTGACCAGGTAAATAATCATGGCCTTATTCAGGCTCTTGCCGAACTTAAACAGAACGTTGAGAAATCAGCTGGAATTCAGTTCCAACTTTATTTAAACGAAGAAACCGATAAGTTGGATAAGTCATTGGCTTTGGAGGTCTATCGCATTGTTCAGGAATTGGTATCCAATACACTTAAGCACGCAAAAGCTTCTATTATTAGTATTCAGACCAATGGGACCAATGGGACCAATCAGGAATTCAACCTGATTTATGAAGACAACGGAATTGGTTTTGTTGCTGATAAAGTTCAGGAGGGCATGGGCTCTCGAAACATTCGCTCTCGCGTAGAGTTTGTAAACGGAAAATACCATATCGACTCGCAGCCGGGGAGAGGAACTATTGTAATTTTAGACATTGATGCATGAAACTGGAATTCATATTGCCCTTGTTGACGACCACAACCTTTTTCAACAAGGATTGATTACCATGCTTCAATCGGAGCCACTCATAGAATCAATTCAGGGATATAACAGCGCCAAAGCATTTTTAAATGATTCAAGATCTCAGCAACCTGAAATACTGTTGCTGGATATTAACATGCCTGAAATGAGCGGATTGGAAGCAATCAAACTCATACTACAACAATTGCCTGATATTAAGATTGTTATGTTGTCCATGCGGCTAAGCTACAGTTCCATTAAAGATGCAATCCAATTAGGCGCCAAGGGTTATTTGCATAAAACAGCAGAAAAAGAGGAGGTGTTAGAAGCAATTTCAAAGATTAGTAGAGGGAAAAGCTATTTTGCAGATGATGTCCATGAAGTTATGGCTGGAAATTATAAATCTGAACAGTCAATCCTTCCGGTGGAATTAACCCCACGTGAAAAAGAAATTTTGAGCTTGATTTGTGAAGAATTGTCGACATCTCAAATTGCAGATCGTTTATTTATAAGTATCCATACCGTTGAAACCCATCGACGCAATTTACTCAGTAAGACTTCCAGTAAAAACACTGCCGGACTGGTTAAATTCGCCGTTAACAATAAACTGGATTGATTGTTTAGAACCTCAACTGTGGAATAGTTAATTATCTGGGCCCTCGTCTACCTTTAGGTGGTAAGAATATACGGGTTAACTTTTCTGTAAGGTCATTAAATTCATCTAATTGATTAGGTTCGCATATGCTTTTTATCTCTTCAAAGTGCGCATAATGAATGTTTTCCATTTCTATCATTAACCGGGTAAGTTCTTCAACAATGGAGTCTTTTTCCGGAGCAGAAGGTTCTTTCAAAAGGGAATACAATTCATTTTTCTTACTTCTGATTTTTTGATCCACGTCAGAGACTGCCGCTCTATGCTTTTTAATGGCCGATTCATACTGTTTAACCTGTTCAGTTGAGAAATTAAGGCTTTCAATCACCATTTGTTTTGGCCCTTCTTTGTGCCTGGGAGGATGTTTGTAATGATGTTTTCCGCCCAGCATTACCCAGGTCATCATTATTATGTTGAGTACCACCAGCACGCCCACCAATATGCTTAGAAGTCTGGTCTTACTCATAATAGATTTGGTTAGAAGTATTCATATTTAAACTGGAGGCTAACTCTGTAGCCCCTTCGGTCACTGAGGATCGATTGTCATTGTTTTGTACAATTACATATACATTGAATAAAACAACAACCACAGCCAAAGACAAATAAGCTACAGACCATCGTCTTGGTAGCAATTCTTGAGTTTGTTCTAACCTGGCTTCAATTCGGGTTAGGAGAAAGGGAGGAGCATCGACCTTTTCAATTTTACCCAGTAGTTGTTCAATATTGTTCTTTTCGTTTGTCATTTGATCTTATTCTTAAGACGATGAATTTTATTTTATCCTTCGCGATTTTTCAATTTTGTTTTCAATTTAGCTCGTGCTCTTGATAGAAGAGATTCCACCGCCTTTACATTTATATCCATAATTTCTGCAATTTCCTTTTGAGAAAGTCCATCTATTGACTTGAGAATTAGTGCGGTTTGTTGTTTACCCGGAAGTTGTTGAATCTCCTTTAAGATGAGTTCAGTGGCTTCTTTCTGTTCCAATTGAATTCCGGGGTGGTTAAACTCTGCAGGTTGAATGCTTACAAATCCATCGCTAATGTATCGCAACAAACTGAATCGTCTTTTCCGCTGTGCTGATTTTATACGGTCAAGGCATAGGTTAATGGTAATTCGATAGATCCACGTTTTAATTTGAGATTCTCCACGGAAATTTTCAACTTCATGAAAAACCTTTACGAAAACATCCTGGGTGAGCTCTTCGGCTTCCTGTACCGAATGCAGGTAATTCAATGCCAGGTTAAATACCAAATCGCAATGAGAACGGTAAATTGAATTGAAATCCTTATTTGAATTAATAACTCGTCAAGTTAGAACCTCGAAAATAAGGAAATGCTTCACCCAAATAATCTCTTTATTAATACTTGGTGCTGATCTTTTTTTCTCAGGTAAGAAATAAAATTTCAGTAGAATGTGAGATCCACATAACAGGCTTGAATTTTTGATTGCTGATCAATTTTGACTTCGTCAATGGCGCTATTAAAGAATAGTGTGGGTTAAGACATACTACTTAATTAAAAAGAAACGTCATTCCTGCGAAAGCAGGAATCTAGAAATAACACTAGGTTCCTTTTCAAACCTAGAATGACGGCTATTCCCACATTATCCTTGAACTGTGCGTCGGTAATCGGCCTAACCATAACAAAATCATGTATTTATATGATCTGGCTCATATTAAATTATTACCATGCCCTCTAATTTTATGGCTCGTTAAATTGCTAAATAAAGATTTTCAAGACAGTATTTGCCACCTCGCTACATGTTTGATAGAATTCCTCAATCCATAATTACCCGAATGCAATTTTTGGAGCGTATTGACGAACGTGACCAAAAGGATGGGACTCCATTATTGAAGAGGATGAGACAAATTCCAAGGGAAACAGGAAAGTTTATTTCATTAATGGCCTCTATGGCTCCCGTAGGAAATTACCTGGAAGTAGGTACAAGTGCGGGATATTCCACCATGTGGCTTTCGCTGGCTTGTATGGAAAAGAACACCCCATTAACTACCATTGAAATTCTGGAAGAAAAACAAAAGTTAGCCAGCGAAACCTTCGAAGAGGCTGGAATAAGTGATTTTGTAAAACTTAAAAAAGGAGATGCCCGAAAAATCCTTCATTCGTTTGACAACGTGGCATTCTGCTTTTTGGATGCAGAAAAGGATGTATATGCCGAGTGCTATGAAATTTTAATTCCCCGAATGAAGAAAGGAGGGGTTTTAATTGCAGATAATGCAATTAGCCACAGCGACATTCTCACACCCATGATTGAGCGAGCATTCGATGATGATCGAGTAGATCCGGTCATTATCCCAATTGGAAAAGGCGTATTGTTTTGTAGAAAACGATGACGCACAAATAATTAATGGATCATTAATAGAATCAGATGAGCGTAACAACTGAATTGAAAGAAAAGGTCACACAAAAAGGGAATAAGGCGATTCGCCTAAGCGAGCACATTGTAGAAATTGTGAGTGACTCCGGCGAGGGAGCTCAAAAGTGTGGGCAAAGTTTTGCCTCTATATCCGCTAAAATGGGAAATGGAGTGTGGACCGTAGAAATTATTCCTGCTGAAATTCAACCACCGGCACGAACTAGAGAGGGTGCTTCCGGAATTAGAATTAGAATTGGTTCCGAAAAGGTAACCAACATGGGAAATGAGGCTAATCTGGTAGTTGCGTTTAATGAACAGGTGCCTTACGGAAGAATAGACCAGAGCGCTTATACCGAGGGCACTATAATGCTTATTGAAAGTAAGTGGGCGGAAGAGGCTTCAGATAGCATTCGAGAAAGTTACGCTGAAGCTTTAAAGGATTTCAATGAAAGGGGATACGAGGTCATTGAGGTTCCAATGGAAAAGGAATGCCTTAAACTGGTAAAGAACCCACGGAAAGGTAAAAACATGTGGGTGCTCGGTATGCTTTGTGAGATTTATTCCCGGGATATTGGCAGAGCTGAGGCTCAAATCAAGCAAATCTTTAGAAAGAAATCAGATACCATAATTAATTCCAACATCGACTTGCTGCATGCGGGATATAAATGGGCCAAAGAAAACCTGGATTTCGAGTATGAAATCACTCCCATGGAATTGGACGAGCAACTGGTTGTAATGAATGGAAATGAAGCCGTTGGAATGGGAGTTATTGCTTCCGGAATGGAGGTGTGTTCCATGTATCCAATTACTCCGGCTACTTCTGCTTCGCATTATCTGGCCGACGTATTCGAATCTGCTGGTGGCGTTGTTCATCAGGCCGAAGATGAAATTGCTGCTGTTGGTTTTGCTATTGGTTCCTCGTATTCAGGCAAAACTGCTGTTACCATTACGTCAGGACCTGGGATTGCTCTTAAAACTGAATTTTTGGGACTAGCCGCAATGGCGGAAGTTCCACTTGTTATTGTCGATGTTCAGCGTGGTGGTCCTTCCACAGGGCTTCCTACCAAGGTAGAACAAAGTGACTTGCTAGCTATTTTGTACGGTCAGACGGGAGATGCTCCAAAAATTGTTATGGCAATGGCGACCATTGAAGAGTGTTTCCACTTTGTAATTCTCGCTAGAAAAATAGCGGATTCCTTTAGGACACCAGTTTACTTATTGACCGATGCTAACCTGGCTACGGGTCAACAACCATTTGCAAGACCTAAAATTCAACGAGATTGGTTTGCTCCACCAGTAGATCAAAGCCCCTGGAAGGAGGGAGTTACCCCGTTCAACTGGGACCCTGAAACCGGATTGAGTAAACGCCCGATTCCAGGACAGTCTGGTGGGATTTATACGCTTACTGGTTTGGCTCACGATACCAAAGGAAAAGTTTCGTATAACCCAGATAACAACCAAAAAACGAGCGAGTTAAGAAGTAAGAAACTCGCCACTTTTAAACGTACGTTGAAGCCACCAACTATTAATGGTGAGGAATCCGGTGATTTACTCATAGTGAGTTGGGGTTCAACGCTCGGCTCCATTGAAGAGGCTGTAGGCTTAGCCCAAAAAGAGGGATTAAAAGTGTCTTCGATTCACTTACGCTTTTTAAGCCCGTTAGAACCTGGATTAAAAGAAATATTCAGTCGTTTTAAAAAGGTAATGACAATTGAAATCAATTACAGTGACAAAGCCGATGCAGATGGCATAACTGAAGATAACAGACGTTATGCACAATTGGCCTGGATACTAAGAGCAAGAACATTGGTTGATGTGGATTGCTATTCTAACGTAATGGGACAACCTCTGTCGCCCAAAAAAGTACTGAGAGAGATAAAACAAAGAATTAACAAGTAAACAAGAGGACCTATGTTTGGATTGAAACCTGATGCAGCGCTTGAGCTACCCGAAAATTATTACGTACTAGACGATTACGAGAAGGGAATTGCCCGTTGGTGTGATGGCTGTGGCGATCATGCAGTACTAGCTAGTGTACAGAAATTGTGTAGAGAAGAACAACTCGATCCCGTTAAAACTGTATTTGTCTCCGGTATTGGATGCTCTTCTCG
Organism: Crocinitomicaceae bacterium; assembly: GCA_002713215.1. GTDB lineage: Bacteria > Bacteroidota > Bacteroidia > Flavobacteriales_G > Salibacteraceae > UBA2108. The sequence continues at coordinate 43,986 of PAVO01000041.1, read as the reverse complement.
ATTTCCACATTATATGAATACCTATGGATTTCATGGCTTGCACGGTCGGGCTTTTCCAGTAGCATGTGGAATAAAACACCGTAGACCCGATTTGGATGTTTTTGTCATTACCGGCGACGGTGATTGCTGTTCCATTGGTGCCGGGGCTTGGATTCATGCTATACGGTACAACGTAAACCTCACCGTTATGCTCTTCAACAACGAAATCTATGGTTTAACGAAGAAACAACAGTCTCCTACATCGAGAATCGGAACAGTTTCCAACACCACTCCAAGAGGATCCATTTTACCACCGCTTGATCCTATGCAGGTAACGCTTGGCGTGGCAAATGCATCTTTTGTAGCTCAGACGGCTGACTGGAACCCTGCACACATGCATGCTACCATAAAGGCAGCCCATGCACATAAGGGTTTTTCTTTCGTACACATTTTACAACGTTGTCCAATATTTCAGCCTGAGTTGGTGAATGAGCTAACCTCCAACAGGGACAATATTTGTTATCTAAAAGACGACAACGGTATCACCGTTTCAGAGGATATTGAGAAAACGTTTAAGCATTCTGCGCCTCATGACCCTTCAGACATTAATGGTGCAAGGCAACTGGCTGCAAGTGAGGAAAAAATTTACCTGGGCTTGTTTTACCAGGGCAAAAACAAGGAAAACTACGACGATTATGGTGCGCATAACCTGGGAGTTACAGTGGAAGAAAAAACAGCAATGCTAAACGCCGAATTTGATAAGTATGGTATTTAATTGGTTCAATAATTTGAATTTCAACAATTAGAGAATAGAAAAAATGAGCGACACGACAAATATTGGTTCTTTTTTTATCGAGGATGCCCCGGAAATTCAAAAGGTGATTGGGACAGAAGATGTTCCCCTCATTTCATCCGATTTTACTAGTGATATTACTGTGCCGGTTTTAAGAGAGGTTGAGCCGGCCGATGAAGTAGAAATGAAAAAGGCATGGAAGAGCATTCGATCCTTTTTTAGAAACGGTAACAGCAAGAAATCAATTAAAAATTCCACTCCATTATTATCTCTTCCATACCAGAGTGACGCTTTTACTGCAAGTGATTACCCTATTTGGATCTCCGATGTCGTAGGAGATGAAAGCTGCTGTAGGTCTTTACAGGAATTACTTACCGAAGCGGTTAGCGAAGCTACCGGGGGTGTAGAATCTTCCATTCTTAAAAACAATATTGCCAGAATTGTAAAGACAGTGGACGAGAGTTTGGCTAAAAGTGGGGAAGTAACCACATTTTATTCCTGTATTCTAGCTGCCTTAGACGATCTCGCAAAAAGGTTGAGCATACCAGGTGATGACGGTAAAAAGTTTGACAAGCACCTGAAACGCTTACGAAAAGTTATTCCAACCCATGGGATTTTGGTTCCGTACAATTCCAATGCAGGCTTTCAAATTTTTGGAGCTATGCTCCAGCAAGAAACAGGTAGAAGAAGTCAGCAGCTTTCCGATAAAATTCTTAAGCTCAAATGTAAACTTCAGGGGCAGTTGGCTATTGACCATGAAAAGGAAGAGCAAGACCCAAAGGAATTAGAATCAACTTTATCTTTTGCTTCCGAGTTGTTGGACTTTGAAAAAGTCTCAAAGGTATTGCCTGATGCAGGTGCAGTACAAATGTCTGCTTCCAGGAAAAAGAGACTTGAGGATACGATTGCAAAACTTGAAATAGCCGACAAATTGTTGAAAAACAAGGCTTTTGTTTTTATAGGTGATGACCAAAAGACACCCGAATCACCCGATTGGAAATTGCTATTGGGAGACGTAAATATTAAGAGCTTCAAAAAAGGGGCAGGGTATACTACCATTAAGAAAGCCTTTGAACAAGAAATAGAACAATGGACTCTTGTTATAGTAGGAATTCAGATTGCTGAGTTAGAACTGGCTGGTCGTTATATGGAGGATGTACACGACGAATATTTCGAGAGCCTTACATGGCGAGATTTTTCAGAAGACGAAATCACTTCTTGCCCTCCATTTGTACTCATCGCCAGCGAGGAGTACATAGCAGACTCAGAAATGGGTGAGTTCTCTAAAATCCTTTCAAAGGGAATACCCATTCGATCACTGGTATTAAAAAATGATATAGAAGATGCTTACAAAAGCAACGGTGTTGAAACTGAAAGCAATTTCAGCTATCACCAGGAACTGGGTGCCTTTGTAATTTCCCACAGAAATGCATTTGTATGTCAATCGACGGCCATTAAGCCTTTGGTGTTGTACAACGAATTGAAAAATGGACTAACGGTTGCTTCACCTGGTGCATTTTTTCTGTTGTCCAGTATTCGCAAAAAACCGGTAGACTCATACATGTGGGTTAGTGCAGCGGTTTCTGGTCGGGAATACCCAGGTTTTACTTTTAGTGGAAATATGAATAGCCACTGGGGTAGCCGATTCAATATTGATAACAATTTTCAAGCGGAGAATGTATGGCCAATTGAAGAGGTTATTGCTCAAAAGGGAAAAGAGGATGAAACGATAACCGCTCATTTTACTTATGCCGATTTTGCAACCTTTCTTCCGAAATACACATCCTTCTTTCAGGATGTAGAACAGTGTTATTGGAATGAAAACCTATTGGAACTCGCCCAATACCTTAAATTAGATAAGGAAGAGGCTGTAGGCAAGGTACCATTCATTTGGATGGCCGATGAAAAACTACATCTTAAAAAAGTAGCCGTTGCCTGGCCTTTGGTTTTAAAGTGCAGAGAAAGGCAGGATTTCTGGCGTTTTCTTCAGGAGAGCAGCGGGGTGAATAATTACCACGTTAAAAATGCAATCGCAAAAGCGGAAGAATCTTTAGGGGTTATTGCGGCTGAAAAGATGGAGGCGTTAAAAGCCGAACATCAGGTAGAACTGCAAGCTGCTGTTGATGAAGCTGCAGGACAGGCAATGGATAACCTTTCAGCAGTATTACTGGATATGGATGCCGGAACCTTTGTTCCGGGCTCTGGGAGTTCTGCTCCTGGTAAGGCAATAGAAAAACCTGCGGCGTCTGAGGAATCAGATACTCCGGAAGTACCTACTGAAGCGGATAGCCCTGCAATTTCAATGGCAGCAGAAGCCTACATTGATACAGCACTTTGTACTTCCTGTAACGAATGCACCAACCTTAACGGTAGCCTGTTCAATTACAACGACGATAAAATGGCATTCATAGCGGACATTAATGCCGGAACTTTTGAGGAATTGGTGGAAGCCGCCGAATTATGTCCGGTAGGAATAATTCATCCCGGTGACCCAGTCAATAACAATGAACCCGGATTGGACGCATTAATTGAAAGAGCCAAAAAGTTTAATTAATTGGGAATGTAATTCATAAAAACGGGTTGCTCAGGTAAGAATGACAAACGAGATCATCATAGCGCTAGTAATTATTACGGGACTTGGACTTCTGTTTGGAGTCATTCTGGCGGTTTCGTATAAAAAACTGAAGGTGTATGAAGATCCCCGGTTGGATACTGTTGAAGAAATGCTTCCCAATACAAACTGTGGTGCTTGTGGAGTTCCCGGATGCAGAGCATTTGCTGAAAAGCTGATTGCTAATGAGTTGGTTCCTTCGGGTTGTACGGTTAGCTCTCCCGAAGGCATTGAAAATATTGCAGAGTTTCTTGGCGTAGATGCCGGAGAGGCCAATAAGCGGGTAGCTCGATTGCTGTGTGCCGGAGGTAAAAACGAAGCACATAACCTGGCCAATTACAAAGGAGGAATTGGAACGTGTAGAGGAGAAGCAGTAGTTACCGGAGGGTCTAAGGACTGTTCCTGGGGTTGCCTGGGTTTGGGCGATTGTGCTGTATCGTGCGATTTTGATGCCCTGTTTATGAATTCAAACGGACTTCCTGAGGTTATCCCGGAAAAATGTACCGCTTGTAGCGATTGTGTAGATGCTTGCCCCAAGGAGTTGTTTGTGCTTATGCCGGTTGAGCAAAAACTAATCGTTCAGTGCCGTTCGCTGCTTGAAGGTGACCTGGCAGAGTCGAAGTGCTCCGTTGCATGCACTGCTTGCGCCAGGTGTGTTGCAGATGCAGAAGAAGGTGTTATAGAAATAAAGAATAACCTGGCCGTAATCAATTACAACCACAATGATTTGGCTACCCCGCTGGCTACCATGCGCTGTCCCACCAATGCCATTGTTTGGCTAGAAGGTGAAGCTCAGTTTGAAAAACCCAGGGAAAAAACCCTGGCCTTAGGGGGAGTAGAAACAAATATGAGTAGTGGTGAAAAAATAATAGTTACCGAAAGGTCTTAACGAATTGAAGGCATTGATGAATAGAACGACAATAAGAGAGATTGAATCCCGGGTTTGCGAAGGGTATCAATACAGTACCGGAAAGTTCAAGCCTGCAGGACTTAACATTTTTGGGCGCCCGGTTACGTCAATTGAATCAACCGACATAAGTACGGCCATAGGCATGTGTTCAACCGGTTTAAGGATAGCCGTTGAAGTGGAGTCTTCCGATTTAGCTAAGAATACCAATGCCATAGCAAATGCCGCCCGGCAGCATATAGCCTTGGTAGTGCATACCAATACGAACTCACAGGTCAATCTTCAGCCTTTAGCAGCAGCAGGCTGCGTTATTCTTTTAGCTTCCAACGAACAGCAGCAGGCAGATTTTACGCTAATTGCCCATAGAATTGCGGAACTGGCCCTGGTTCCAGTAATATTGGTCTCGGATTCATTCCAAAAAGCTGCCCCTGAAATTCCAACAACTGAATTGATCTCAAGTTACCTGGGAGCCCCATCAATAATGATCGACACACCAACTCCTGCCCAGGAAATGATTTTTGGAGACAAGAGAAGAAGTGTCCCCAACTGGTTTAACCTAAACTTCCCCGCCACAAACGGCATTGAAAAGAATGGACTTTTCAAAGCATTTTCAGCATCCGCTAAAAATGAATATTTCCATTCTCACACACCGGACCTTACCAAAAAAGCAATTAAAGAATACAATCAATTAACCGGTAGAAATTACTCTGCAATAGACACTTATAATTCACCTGGATCACGTCAAATTATTATATCCACGGGTATGGCCTCCGAAACGGTAACAGGGGGTATTAAGGAAATGGCACAAGCAGACAAGCGCTTGAATACTGGATGTATAGATTTAAATGTTGTAAATCCACTTCCTGAAAGTGAATTGATCCAAGCATTGAAGGGAGTTCGACAACTGACACTTCTGGAAAACGTGGTAAACGGAGCATTGGGGAAAACGCCTCTCTTTCTGGAATTACTGGCTTTATTGCGCCAAAGCAATAGCAATACTAAACTCCTGGGTGGCTTATACAACAACGAACTCCACAAAAGTGATGTAAAGGCTGCTGTGGAAAACATGAGTGGAGCTAAAAAGGATTTGTTTTACCTCGGGATAGAGTTTACCCATAATTCAAGCAGTTTTCCTAAACACGATGTTCTTCTGGGAAATATAAAGCGTAAATATCCAAACTTATCTTCCTTGTCGTTAACCGGAAACAGGCAAAATGCTTCTTCAACGAACTTCCCCAAAAAACTCCCATTAACCATCAGGCATTATAAAGATCAGGGACCAGAATATACGAAGTTGTCGAGGTTTTACAACGATACGGCTATATTCTATGGAGTTAAGGATGACCGGGTCCACATGGAGTTGGTTGCCGATCCTTACCAAGCATTGGATAATATACCGGCGGCTTCTGCTAGTCTTGCCAGTTATTCCAGCCAAAGAGAAAGCATCCCCCAATTTATACCCGATAAGTGCACCGGCTGTGGCGATTGTTTCGTAAGCTGCCCTCATTCAGCCATTCCGCCTTTGGTTATCAGTCTGGAAGAACTGATGAAAGCCGGAGCATCCCTTGCTGGTAAAAAAGGCCAAACCACCATACACATTACTCCCGTTGTAAAAATGTTGGCGAAGATGACGGCCACTAAAATCTCCGAAAACAGTGAGCAACAAACTGAAGTTGGAGCTTTTCTCCAATCTGGTTTTGATGCCTTATCTGAACAAGCAGGTTGGCCGGAGGAAAAAGCCAGTAATATCACTTCGGACTTTAAAACAATCCTGGAAGAGATTGCTTCATTACCAGTAGCTATTACCTCTACATTTTTTGAGATTTCCGAGGCCAGGGAGCAGGGAAGTGGAGAACTATTTACACTGGCCATTGACCCCGGAGCCTGTACCGGCTGTGGTATTTGCAGCAACGTTTGTAAAGATGAAGCTTTGGTTATGTCAACTCAAACTCCTGAGTTATTAAATGAAACTCAGAAGTCATTCGATTTGTGGGAATTACTCCCGGATACAAGTGGTGAAACCATTAAACGCTTACACAGCGAACCCGATTATGATTCTTTTGCCGCTATTCTACTAAGTCGTAACTTCTACTTATCAATGACCGGTGGAACAGCAGATTTGGAAGCTGCTCCCAGCAAGCAAATACTCCACCTGGTAACGGCACTGACCGAATCCGTCACTCAAACCCAGGTTGTAGAAGAAGTAAAGGAAGTCAAAACCTTGATCAAGGGGTTGAACGAAAATGTTCATAGCATGCTTGTAGAGGCACTTCCCAAAGACCAATTCGATAGTTTAAAAGAGGTTGTGGGAGGTAGCAGTGGGAAAATGACTCCTTTCGACCAGGTAATCGGGCAATTGGGAGATCGGGAGCTCATGAAGCAGATAGACACCTTTTTGGTACGAAGGAAGATTGAACTGCTTGACAATTTAAAAAGCTTGCAATGGCTGATTGAAGAGGGGCCAACTGGTACTGGCAGAGCACGATACAGCATGGTTGTTAATGCAGAAGACAATCTAGGCTGGGTTAACAGTTTTCCTTTTAACGTGTTTACGGTACCCGTTCAAGTATGCAACAAGAACGAATCCCTGGCAGAACGTGCAGAAGGTGTGTTTCTTGGTCAATTGCGGTATGTACTCGATAACATTAAACTGCTGCGAAGGGCCAAATTGGAGGTTAAGAACAAATACGATCAGCACCAACACGATGAGGAAATCGCCAATTTAAGCTGGAAGGACCTTACCGAAGAAGAGCGTGCAATTGTCCCACCCGTGCTTATAGTGGCTTCACACCATTCCTTAAGTGAGCAAAACAGGCAGGGCACAAGCCGACTTCTGGCCAGTGAATATCCCTTTAAATTAGTAATTATTGATACCGCAGAAGATGGATCCTTTACCACAACAGAAAGTGTATTGACTGCTGTTGTACAAAAGAACGCCTACGTTATGCAAGGCAGTTTGGGCTCTTCTTCCAACATGTTCGATGGCCTTCACGAAGGTTTACATTCCTCGAAACCTGCGCTTTTCTGTTTACACACCAGTAATGCAGGTCTTCACCACGGTTATGGGGCATTTAAACAGCTTTCTGCGCTGGCTCTATCAAGTCGGGCGTTTCCGTTTATTAAATACAAACCCAAATCAGATTTTTTCGGAAGCTCTATCGATCTTGAATCAAACCCATCGCCCAATGAAGCCTGGCACAGCGAAAAATTGCCTTATGTGTTGGATGAAGAATCAAAGGAACTCGATTATCGGGTTACCTGGGCCGACTGGGCATTTAGTATGAAGGTAAGCGGTAAACACTTTGAGAAATATGAAGGCAGCGATGGAGTACAGGTAGCTGAATACCTGGAGTTGGAAGAAAGCGGAAGAAAAGGAAAAACCCCTGTTGTTATTCGAATTCAGAACAAGGACATTCGAATGTATTCCGTTTCCGAACACATTATTTCCATATGCGAAAAATGCGCTGACAATTGGAATACCTGGCGCGAACTGGCAGGAATGATCACAGAGTTTCCTAAGAAACTCAAACAACAGGTGAGTGCCGAATTATCCGAAAAGTATGAACGTGAAATGCAACAACTAAAGACGGATTACGAAAGCCAATTGCACGAGCAGGCTCAGGTGCAGCAAGAGGAAATTCGTTTGAAAATCCGAAGCAAATTGGTTGAACTCTCCAAACAACGCAAAAACTGAATTGTTGGATAAGAAACTTACATTCAAACACGGGGTTCACCCCAGGGAGTTCAAAAGCCTAAGCGACCATTGTTCTATTGAGCGAATGCCTTTTGTAGAAGAATATACACTACCGTTGAGTCAGCATATTGGTGCGCCGAGCAAAGCCATTGTTGTAAAAGGTCAGCAGGTTAAGCGAGGGCAGAAAATTGCAGATGCCGGAGGTTTTATATCCGTGGCATTGCATTCCCCGGTTGATGGTACTGTTTCGGATATTGATATTTTTCCACATCCCAATGGTAAGGTATTGCCCGCAATAAAAATCAAGTGCGATCCATTTAGTCCTCAAATTAGAGAGAGCAGTCCCATTGACTTTGAGCAAATGGACACCAAATCATTTATATCCAGTATCCAGGATGCAGGTATCGTTGGCCTGGGAGGAGCAGCATTTCCGGCTCATGTAAAATTCAAAATACCAGAAGACAAGAAATGCCGTTACATTATGCTCAACGGCTGCGAGTGCGAACCTTTCCTAACCGCCGATCATCGGGTAATGGTGGAGCACGCAAAAGAGGTGATTGACGGAATTGGAATTCTCAATCGATTTGTAGGTGCGGAGAAGGCCTATATTGGAATTGAAGCCAATAAACCTGACGCCATAGAGATATTGGCCGAGGAGGCTAAAAAAAGCGATTTTCCAGTAGAGGTAGTGCCTCTTAAGGTTAAGTATCCACAAGGTGCTGAAAAAATGATGATCACCGCCATTTTGGGCAAAGAAGTTCCCAGTGGCAAATTACCGCTGGACCTGGGCGTACTGGTAAGCAACGTGGGAACCATTGCCTGTTTATCCGACTATTACAGAAAAGGAAAGCCGCTAACCGAACGGGTTGTCACCGTTACCGGTACAGCTATAAAACGACCCGGAAACGTATTGGTGCCTATAGGTACTCCCATGAGGGATGTTATAGAGCTTTGTGGAGGAATTACCCAGGATGCCGTTCGGATATTACTCGGTGGCCCCATGATGGGAGTGGTTCAAAAAAGCATTGATACTCCGGTGGTAAAAGGCACCTCCGGAATTTTGGTATTAACCAACAACGAGGTAAAAGACCTGGACCAATACAGTTGTATACGGTGCAGCCGCTGTGTGGACGCTTGTCCCATATTTCTAAACCCTAGTATGATGGGCCTTCTGGCCAAAAAAGGACTCTGGGATGAAATGATGGATTACAACGTAATGGACTGCTTTGAATGTGCGAGTTGTTCGTTTGTTTGTCCTTCCAATATACCATTGGTGCAAAGCTTTAGGGTGGCCAAAGGAATGCTTCGGGAAAAATGGGCACGTGAAAAAGAAATGGAGGAGAATGCATGATAGGAGATAAGTTATCCATTTCCACAGCTCCTTTCCTAAAGGACGATGACAGTACACCGAAAATTATGTTTTTGGTGGTTTATACCTTGATGCCCGTAGTGGCTGTATCGTTTTATTTCTTTGGATTAGCCGCTATACTGGTAACCATAACCTCAGTTTTTTCCTGCATGTTTACCGAATGGGTGTTTAATACGTCGGGCGACCGTTCCAGAAGCCTAAAAGATGGCAGTGGATTAATTACCGGTTTGCTTTTGGCCTTGACCTTGCCACCTGGCTTTCCACTTTGGATGGTGTTTTTAGGCGGTGTAGTTGCCATTGGTATGGGAAAGGTAATTTGGGGCGGACTCGGACAAAACGTCTTTAACCCGGCATTGTTGGGGCGTGCATTTCTTCAGGCGGCATTTCCTACAGCCATTACCACGTGGTCGCCACCCGATGGTCGCTTCTTTGGTTTAAGGGGAACCAACCTGGCCATGCCTATGATGCAGGGGAAAAACATAGATGGTGCCACAGGTGCGACACCCCTAGCCAAAATGAAATTTGAACAGGTGGGTACGGATACCATGGATCTGCTCTTGGGGAACACAGGCGGTTCATTGGGTGAAACCTGTGGAATTCTATTGATCCTGGCAGGAATATTTTTACTCGTTCGCAAGATTATTAATTGGAGAATTCCATTATCCATTGTATTGACGGTTAGCATTTTCTCCGGTATTTTTTGGATGATTGATCCGGCACGATATCCTTCTCCAGTATTTATGATATTATCCGGAGGTATGTTATTGGGTACGGTCTATATGGCAACCGATCTGGTAACATCACCACTTACGCCCAAGGGATGCTGGGTATTTGGAATTGGAATAGGATTACTTATAGTCCTGATTCGAAACTGGGGTGGACTGCCCGAGGGAGTAATGTATGCCATACTGCTGATGAATGCAGCAACACCATTGATTAATAAATACACGAAGATTAGAACTTATGGGCACGAGAAGGCCAAATAGGAATTAATGAAGTGAGTAGTGAAACTGAAATAGAACAAGGAGCGGCAGATGAAGCCAAAGAGCCAGCATCAGCTTTGTTGGTGATTACCCTGGGCATTGCCGGATTACTGGCTGGTATTGTACTGGTGGGGACCTTCATTTTTACCAAGCCCCTCATTGAGCAGAACAAAGCGGAAGCATTGCAACGTGCCATTTTTAAAGTGTTGGCAAATTGCGACTCATTCGAAGAACTGGTTCTGGTAGATGGTGTTTTGAAACCAGCTGGTGACAAAACAAAAGATGGGGGAGATGTAAAGCAGGTTTTTGTGGGGTATGATAAAAACAAAGAATTTGTAGGTTTTGCTATACCCGGTGCCGAACCTGGCTTTCAGGATATTATAGGAGTGATCTATGGTTATAATCCACACGAGGAAATAATAGTTGGTTTTGAGGTATTAGAGAGCAAGGAGACCCCTGGTTTAGGGGATAAGATCTTTAAGGATCTGGCCTTTCAGGAAAACTTTAAGGCCCTTCGGGTATCACCCGAAATTGTCATTGTAAAAAATGGACAAAAAGCGAATGACAATGAAGTGGAAGCCATTACTGGTGCCACCATTTCATCAAAGGCGGTGGTGCGATTGCTCAATAAATCCATGGAGGAATGGAAGAAACTAATAGAAGCTTATGTTGAATCGGAAAAACTGGGAAAACCGTAGGTAAATGGGTAATCTGGAAGACAACGCTCAGAAACGAGCTGACTTTGTAAAAGGACTTTGGAACGAAAACCCGGTTTTTGTTGCCTTACTTGGAATGTGCCCGGCCCTGGCGGTTACCAATTCAGCCATCAACGGATTGGCTATGGGGCTGGCCACCACCTTTGTGTTGCTGTGTTCCAGTATACTGGTTTCACTTGCGCGTAACGTAATCCCCAAGCAGGTACGAATTACCAGTTACATCATTATCATTGCCACCTTCGTTACGGTTGTCGACTTTGGTTTGGCCGCTTTGGCCCCAGCCATTCATAAGGAACTGGGAGCATTTATTGCCCTAATAGTGGTCAATTGCCTTATCCTGGGTAGGCAGGAAGCCTTTGCTAGTAAAAACCCGGTTGGACGCTCCATATTGGATGCATTGGGAATGAGTGTTGGCTTTACCTTCGCTTTGCTCTGTATTGGAATTATCCGTGAAGTGTTGGGCAATGGTTCGTTATTTAATATTTCTCTTTTTGGAGCCAATTACGAACCCTGGGTGGTAATGATCCTACCACCGGGCGGTTTTTTTGCATTGGGATTTTTGTTGCTCTTTTTTAATTGGTACGAGGCCAGAAAAAAGAAGCGACAGGACGCATTAACTGAAAATGAACGTATAAATGGGTAGTAACGAAAACATACTGTTCATCTTCGTTTCAGCACTGCTGATCAACAACTTTACTTTGGCTTATTTCCTTGGGTTGTGCCCATTCTTGGGTGTTTCAGGAAAAATTATAACCGCATTTCGATTGGGACTGGCGAATATCTTCGTTATGCTGATTACTTCCATTTGTGCTTATGTGCTCAATACCTGGGTATTGCCTTATGCACCTTATCTTAGGCTTATCTCGTTCATTATTGTAATAGCCAGTACGGTACAATTTGTAGAAATGGCCATTAAAAAGGTGAGTCCTGAATTGTTTAAGGCCCTGGGAATTTTTCTTCCACTAATAACAACCAACTGCGCCATTTTGGGACTAGCCCTTTTTCAAACCAACAAGGGCTATGGATTTGGGCAAGGATTGGTTTATGCCCTGGGAGCGGGAGCAGGAGTGACCCTGGCGCTGGTATTGCTTGCTGGAGTTCGGGAAGAAACCAGAATTCTTAATATTCCCAAGGTAATAGAGGGAGCTGCTTTAAATTTGATCATTGCCGGTATTATATCCATGGGTTTTATGGGATTTGCCGGCCTGTTTTCGGGAGGATAATGGATTATATACAATACATCATACCGGTTTTGGCATTATCGGCACTTTGTGCGGGTTGGGTGGTAGTACAAATGATTGCACGCAAAATGAAGACCAAAAACCATTTCGATCATTTGGGAACCGGTGGTTGTACCAATTGTACTTGTGGTGGAGTAGAGGTTTGTGAAAATGAGAAGTGATCCCATTAATCCTCTAATTGTAGAAGCGTTTATACAATAGGATAAATTTCAGCGAGTATTTATTATTTACGGTCAGCTATTTAAATCCAAAAAGCTCTTCTTTTACTCTCTTAAGGTATGTTTTACCTATGGCAATTTGTTTATGCTCAATTTCAATTCTATTTCCATACAAAGATTTCACAAAAAGCCTATTTATAATATAAGATCTGTGAATTTGAATAAAATTAGAGCCTAACAATTCTAGTAGATTTTTTAATGATTGAAGGGCTATTATTCGTTTTTCGTCTTTTACGTAAATAGCTACGTATTCTTTCATCCCTTCTATATAGGTAATCTTTGAACAATTGATCTTATGGATTTTGTGATCTGCTTTTACATATATAAACTTTCCTTTATCTGAATTGCTATTGTTAAGTAGGAGTTCAAATTGGGTACGTACTTTATTAGTGGCTTTTACAAATCGTTCAAAAGATATGGGCTTAAGAAGATAGTCTTGAACATTTAAAGAATATCCCTCAAGGGCATAATTGGCATATGCTGTAGTCAGAATCGTTAATGGTTGTTTAGAAAGGCTCCTCAAGAAATCAACTCCGGATATTTCCGGCATTTGAACATCCAAAAACAAAAGATCAACACCTCTGTTTTCAATTATTTCGATGGCCTCCAACGGGTTTGTACGTTTATCAACAATTTCTAGAAACGGAATTTTAGAAATGTGTGTTTCCAAAACAGTCAGCCCTAAATACTCGTCATCAACCAGAAGGCACTTAATCTTCATCTGTTTCAATTATTAACTCCGATTCATATGACTCGGCCTTTTGAGTTACCAATAATTTAAAGCGATTTCCGTAAATCAATTCCAATCTCTTTTTTACATTGGAAAGACCAATGCCATGGGTTCCGTCTTTCACTTTCTTATCGCTGGAAATACTGTTTTTAACCATAAAGAAAATTTTAGACCCTTTACTGTATAGGTTAATTTTTATCCAACTTTCTGTATTATTTTCAATGTTACTATGCTTAAAGCTATTCTCAATGAAGGAAATTAGAAGTAGCGGTGCTATTTGTAAATCCTTATTGGCTTTGTTGTAATTAAACATTAGATTATATTTTTCCCTACCCTTTAAACGATGAAGTTCAATATAGTCGTTTATATAATCTATTTCTTTTTCCAAACTATTGGATTTTTCATTGCACTCGTAAAGAACATATCGGAGTATATCTGCTAATTTTAATAGCATATCCGGAGCTTTCTCATGATTGGTTAATACTAGAGCGTATATGTTGTTTAATGAATTAAATAAGAAGTGCGGATTAATCTGCATTTTCAGCATTTTTAATTCCGATTGCATCCGTTCGTTGATGAGAGACTGTTCCCTTTCATCCTGTTCTTTTTTTCTAATGAAACCACTGTACAACGTGCTTATAAGGAATATTATAGTGATTGGTGATAAATACCTTGTGGCAAGTTTCAACCATGCTATTTCACGATGACTCCGTGGTAATATTCCTGTTCCATTTTCAATTACTCTTGCTCGATTAACCCTTGCAATACCTTCTGATAGATTCATTTCAAATTCTAATAGATATTGAATAAAGGCAATTAGAAGAATGCTAATACAAGCCGTAAAAATGTATAAGGTGTAACTCTTCTTCAGAGCAATTTTGGGTATCAGTAACTTGTCATTGAAATAAAACAAGAAACCATGTATCAAAACTGTTTCAAAGGCTTTTACAACTGAAGTAAACCAAGTTAAATGAGTGGAATAAGTAACCGCCAGAAGTGCAAAATACAACGTCCAGGGTAATAGATGCAGAATTCTAGTATTAGAAGTATGGTTTACCATATCAATAATTATTCAAATAAAGTCAGTATTTCTTAAAACTTGAATAATATTCAACGAAAGTCAGAATAAAATCAACAATTGAAAATTGCGTGAATAGCTCCTTAACTCGTTCATTTAGTTTTTTGGGTCGTTCGTTGAAATAATTAGAAGATGCCAAATCAGCCCTATTTATTTGCCTTCTCAATGAATTAGCTGAATGAAAGGACCTGTTTTCCGTAAAAAGCATAAAGGGATAATTTTTAGTCTTCTGTGTTCTGTACTTATATCATCAGTTATGGCGCAGTCGCATGAAGAAACTATAATTAATGAATATTATTTCGCGACCCCATTAACACAGGTATTCAATGATTTTAGAGTAAAATATTCTTTGGTAATTGAATGCGATTCTCAGTTAATTAGAGGGTTGAAATTTAGCGATCAAGGTAGATTCAGTTTTTCTGGAGTTAGTGTAAATACCGCATTTGAAATTATTTGTATGGATATGATACAACTGAGTTATCAAATAGATGATGATGGAATTATTTACATCACTTCATCTATTAAAGACTCAAAACAAGAATTTGTTAATGTAAAATACAGTGGAGATGCTAGTAACACCAATATTGTTGTTTCCGGAGTTATAAAGGATGCACAAACAGGAGAGTCCCTTCCTTTTGCCAGTATAATTGTGAAGGGCTTTAATTTGGGTGCTACCACAAACAATGATGGCTATTTCACAATAGTGGGCGTTCCCACCGATACATCGACCTTAATAGTATCCTACATTGGCTATAAAAAGACAGAAATATACCTAAACCCCAACCTTAATTATCAAGCGTTAAAAATTCTGGTAGAGCCTCTTTCCCTTAATCTTCAAGAGGTAGCCATTACTGCTGAGAAAGATGATGAAATGTTGTATTCCTCGTCAGAAGTGAGTGTGGTAAAAATGTCTCCAAAAGAAATGTCAAAATTGCCAAGTGCTGGTGAAAAAGATATTTTTCGATCCTTTCAACTTCTTCCTGGCGTGAGTGGTAGTAACGAGTCTTCTTCAGGAATGTATGTTAGAGGCGGAACTCCTGATCAAAATCTAATTCTATATGATGGTTTTACGGTGTACCATGTGGATCACTTGTTTGGAATGTTTAGCGCGTTTAACTCTAATGCGGTTAAGGATGTTCAACTATATAAGGGTGGCTTTGAGTCCAAATTTGGCGGTAGAATATCAAGTGTGATGGAAATCGTAGGAAAAGACGGAAACGAGAAGAACTTTAATCTTGGAGCTGAAGTAGGGTTATTAAGTGCCAATTTGTTCACTGAGATTCCAATAAAAGATAAGGTGACTGTATTCTTTGCCGCCAGAAGATCATGGAAGAGCTTTCTGTATAATGAAATTTTTGAAGACTTTAATGCTGCACAAGAGGCAGAACCAACAACAACTTCATCATCAGAAAAAGGAGGGAGGACGCAGGAAAGTACTACACCATCTTCGTACTTCTATGATATCAATGCAAAGATCTCCTATAAGCCAACGAGTAAGGACATTATTAGTTATAGTCTTTTTAATGGATTGGACAACTTGGATAATTCCAGAGTTGTAAGTCGATCGAGAAATGGAGTTACCAGTAGCGGTGGAGTAAATGATGTTACTAAATGGGGTAGCCTTGGAATGAGTACGGCCTGGTCTAGAAAATGGAATCCAATCTATTATTCCAAATTACTGGTATCTATGTCAGATTATTCATCGGAAAGAGATATAAGTAATACCCGTATTGTAACTAATTTGAACGGTGATGTAACTGAATTTAAACGAGGCTCCTTTGAAAAGAATTTGCTCAAGGATTATTCTATCAAGTTCGACAATGAAATTAATCTAGGGAAGCATAATACGATTGAAGCCGGTTTTCAAAGTTCATATTACAACATCGAGTATAACTATTCATTAAATGACACGATTACAATTCAGCAAAGCCAACAAACTGGAAACGTATTTTCTGGATACTTCCAGGATAAAATTAAACTCTTTAATAGATTAACATTAACTCCCGGAATTAGAGCTTCTTATTACGATGTTACTAATAAAGACTATTATGAACCTCGATTTTCCTTTAACTATAAATTGACTAACAATATCAACCTAAAAGGAGCTTGGGGGCACTATTATCAATTTACCAATAGAATCATTAGAAACGATATCTCAAGTGGTAGCAGAGACTTCTGGTTGTTATCTAATGATGATAATATTCCTGTTAGTTTTTCAGAGCATTTCATTCTGGGAGCTAAGTATGAAACCAATGGGTATGTATTTGATATTGAAGGTTATTACAAAAAATTAGACGGGTTGTCAGAGTATTTGTTGCAATTTGCCCCATCCTTCAATAATGTTGATTTTAATGAATTTTTCTATACAGGCTCAGGAACTGCCAAGGGGATAGAGTTTTTAATTCAAAAAAAGCATGGGAAGTATAATGGGTGGTTAGGTTATACTATCGGTGAAGTACTTTATGATTTCCCCATTTATGGAGAGATACCTTTCTATGCTGGTCATGATGTTACCCATGAATTTAAAGTGGTAAATACCTACAAGTTCAGAAAATGGACATTTGCGGCTACCTGGATATATGCGACTGGTAAACCGTACACCGAGCCCATTGGAGGTTATTCCGTTCAAATGGCCGATGGAAGCAATCAAGACTTTGTCTCTATTGGTGAAAAGAATAACTCGAGATATCCCGATTATCACAGGCTGGATATAGCTGCAAATAGAGAATTTAAAGTAGGCAAAACTGCAAAGGGAAGTTTTGGAGTTTCCATTTATAACCTTTATAATAGACAAAACACCTGGTATAAAGAGTTCGAAATTGATAATGGTGAACTAATAGAAACCAATGTCAATCTTTTAGGGTTTATGCCTAGCCTCAATTTATCAATATCGTTAAGGTAGGGAAGAGCAGTATGAAAAACACAATATTCATTGTACTATTATTGTTAAGCGTTGGATGCTCAAAATTGGACTCAACGGCCGATACCGTTAGAAAGGAAATAGTGGTAGAAGGGATATTGGAAGCAGGAAGCAATCCTCAAATTACTTTATCGAAGGTTTTGGTTTTTGGAACCGATGAAGTTTCCAATGGCGATTTAGATTCATTAAGTGTATTTATTGAGAATAGAGAAGAGGTTTTTCTTTTAGTACCAGACTCTTCCTTACCCGGTTCTTTTTCCAACAATAATGTGTATGTGGAAGAAGGGCAAGAATATATTTTAAGGTTTAACTATCAGTCTTATCAAATTGTGGCCCGTACAACCGTTCCAACCATTCCTGTTAATGTTGAGGTTACTCCCTTAGCATTAGGAATCCCTGAAAGCGTAACCCCCGGGAGTCAGCCAAAAACATTAGTTACATGGGACAACCCAAACAATGATTATCATGTAATAATTATAGAATATTTGGAAACTGACTATAACCCAATAAACGAGTCTTTGAATGAAGAAGAGTTCCCAAAATACAGAGTTGTTTCTACTGATCCAACAAACGCTAACAGCTACAATTTAGACACGCGAAGGCATTTTTTGTTCTTTGGAAAGTATAAGCTGTCGGTGATGAAACTTAATGAAGAATATGTGAACTTTTATGAGAATATTGGTCAGAGCTCATTGAGTCTTTCTGAACCAATTTCTAATATTGAAAATGGTCTTGGGGTGTTTACTGCGATTAATCAAATTGAGATTAATGTATCAGTATATCAACAATAGTCAATTGTTCCGATAATTGAACGTAATATCTCTTAAAGATCGCTAAAGAAATGATTTAGAAAATTCCGAATTTAGAATCCTCTTCTAAAACGCTCCTACATACCAGTCTAATACCCTTCTTATCATATTCTCCAGTTGAACTAACTTGACCATTGTCTTCAATTTGCCAATGACCATTGTTATAATTGTTAAAAACATTATAATGGTCGGTATGGCTTTTGCTGTACTCTTTTTAATTTGATACCTTTGCAAAGATGCAGAAGTTAATTTCCATTATTCTTACTGTGTTGTTACTATTAAGTAGCAGCGACGTATCTTATGCCGCTCATCTTTGTGAAGGTGAGTTTGTAGAGGTTGCAGTAGGGTTTGGAAACCACTCGCTCGACTGTGGTATGTCTGGATCAAAGGAAACAACTTCAGACGGTTCTGATGAACAAGCTTCATTTGCTAAAAAGTGTTGCGAAAACTTATACGTTTCAATTGATACGGATCATGATTACCAACTTTCAAGGCAAAACAATATTAATGATGTAGAGTTTACATTTGTAAAACCCGTATATTTTGTTAATCCAAACAATTTCTCTAGGCACCAAAAAGTTTATCATGGTTTAGCACCTCCGTTGTTGATTCGTGATTTCCAAGTTGCTTTCCAAACTTTTCTGATATAGAATTATCATAGCGAGGATGACTCATCCTCTTGGCCGATATATGGTCAAATTCTCATTTTTCATTTAATTGAATTGCTATGATAAATCGAATAATAAAATTTTTTCTTGAAAATAAATTAGTAACAGTATTGCTAATAATACTGTTTGTTTGCTGGGGTCTTGTCACCGCTCCATTTGGTTGGAAAATTGGTATGTTACCTTCAGATCCGGTACCTGTTGATGCCATTCCAGATATTGGAGAAAATCAACAAATTGTTTTTACTCAATGGATGGGACGATCTCCACAGGATATAGAAGACCAAATAACCTATCCATTAACAACTTCCTTACTTGGTATTCCTGGAGTTAAATCAATTAGGAGCTCTTCCATTTTCGGCTTCAGCAGTATTTTTATCATTTTTAAAGAGGACATAGATTTTTACTGGTCTCGTTCTCGAATCCTGGAAAAACTCAACTCACTCCCCTCGGGGTTATTACCACAAGGTGTCCAACCAGCATTAGGCCCGGATGCCACTGCCCTTGGTCAGGTGTATTGGTACACCATCGAAGGAAGGGACAAAGAAGGAAATCCAACCGGGGGATGGGATTTACATGAAATCCGAACTGCTCAGGACTTTTACGTAAAGTATGGATTAAATGCCGTCGATGGTGTTTCTGAAGTTGCTTCTATCGGCGGATATGTTCAAGAGTATCAAATAGATGTGAATCCGGATGCTTTAAGAATCTATGACATCCCGCTTCATAAAGTAATGATGGCGGTTAAGAAATCAAACCGCGATGTAGGAGCAAAAACCATAGAGATTAATAAGGCAGAATACCTAGTTAGGGGCTTGGGATATGTAAAATCTGTGGAAGATATTGAAAAGGCAGTAGTTGCAGTTCATGACAATGTACCTATTAGAGTAAAAGATATTGGTGTAGTTACTCTTGGTCCAGCTACTAGAAGAGGTGTTTTAGATAAAGATGGAGCTGAGGTGGTTGGAGGTGTTGTAATTGCTAGGTATGGATCTAATCCCCTACATGTAATAAATAATGTAAAGGAAAAAATAAAAGAAATAGCACCAGGCCTTCCTAAAAAAACATTAGCTAACGGCGTAGAAAGCCAATTGACCATTATTCCTTTTTATGACAGAACCCAGTTAATTTATGAAACCCTTGGTACACTGGAAGAGGCACTTTCACTAGAGCTACTTATTACCATTCTAGTTGTTATTGTGATGGTGCTGAATTTAAGAGCTTCCATCCTTATTTCTTCCTTATTGCCAATAGCAGTATTAATGGTATTTATCGCCATGCGTTATTTTGGCGTGGATGCAAATATTGTTGCGCTTTCAGGAATTGCCATTGCTATTGGCACCATGGTGGATTTAGGAATAGTCCTTTCTGAAAATGTAATTAAACACATTGATGAAGCCTCGCCAGGACAAAAGTTAATCAATACCATTTATAATTCAGCTGCAGAGGTTAGTTCTGCTATTGTAACTGCAGTGGCAACTACAATTGTGAGCTTTGTACCCGTGTTTACCATGGAAGCGGCTGAAGGTAAGTTATTTAGACCCTTGGCTTTTACAAAAACTTTTGCCTTGATAGCATCCTTAATTGTAGCCTTAATCATATTGCCAACCTTGGCTCACTGGGTATTTGGAATCAAAATCAACAAAAATGCGAAAGGGAAGCTAATAAATGTTTTGTTGATCGTTGGTGGTTTAATTATCGCAATATGGGAAAGCGTTTGGGGAGGTTTAACGTTAATGGCTTTTGGTGCTGCATGGTTCATTACAGAATACAGTCCAAAACAAAACTTCTTCACAAAAAACTTAGCACTGATCATCACAGTTGTTTCAGTGGTATGGTTGTTAGCTAAATATTGGATGCCTCTTGGAGCGGGAGTATCATTGCTTTGGAACTTTGTCTTTGTTGCAACAACCGTAACCACCATTCTCGTAGCGTTTTATACACTTGAAAAATACTATGTGAAAATCCTGAATTGGTGTTTAGCCAATAAAGTTAAGTTCTTGCTTATTCCTACTAGCGTTATGTTGTTTGGTACAACCGCCTGGTTGGGCTTTAACTCCATTTTTGGATTTGTTGCATTGGGCCTTGATAAAGTGGGGGTTAATGTTAGAACTACTTCTGTTTGGGCTGGCTTGTCCCATTCTTTACCAGGACTTGGAAAAGAATTTATGCCTGCATTAGATGAAGGAAGTTATCTTTTAATGCCTACCTCAATGCCTCACGCTGGAGTAGAACAAAATAAGATTGTTGTTCAACAACTAGACATGTTGTTAGCTAACATTCCTGAAGTGGAGCTTACTGTTGGAAAAATGGGTAGAGTTGAATCTGCTTTGGATCCGGCACCCATATCCATGTATGAGAACATTATTAATTATAAACCTGAATACATGCTTAACAAAAAAGGGCGTAGAGATCGGTTTAAAGTTGATAAAGAAGATCGTTTTGTACTCACCTCTGGAGATGTTATTACTAATGAAAAGGCTTTGGAGCAGGGCATATCGGAAGAAGAGCTTATTCCTGATGCCAATGGATTATACTTCAGAAATTGGAGAGCTCATATCCGTTCACCGAACGATATATGGAATGAAATTGTTAAAGTGGCGAATATTCCAGGCGTTACTTCGGCTCCGAAACTACAACCCATTGAAACGCGCTTGGTTATGTTGCAAACCGGAATGAGAGCTCCAATGGGAATTAAGGTATTCGGGCCCGATTTAAAAACCATTGAGAAGTTTGGATTAGAACTGGAGGCCATTTTAAAGGAAGTTCCATCGGTTAAAACAGAAGCGGTTTTTGCGGATCGTATTGTGGGAAAACCCTATTTACATTTTAACATTAATCGAGATGCTATTTCTCGATATGGATTGAATATTGAAGATGTACAACAAACGATAGAAATTGCCATTGGCGGAGTGCAAATTACTTCAACTGTTGAAGGGAGAGAACGTTTTCCTGTTCGGGTTAGGTATCCCAGGGAGCTAAGAGATGATCCGGATAAGCTAGGAAAGGTTTTTATCTCAACACCTACAGGTGTACAAGTACCACTGATAGAATTGGTGGATATTGAATATGTAAGAGGTCCTCAGGTAATAAAGAGTGAAGACACTTTCCTAAATGGCTATGTGTTGTTGGATAAAAAAGAAGGATATGCTGAAGTGGATGTGGTAGAAGAGGCTCAACGATTTATCCAAAATAAAATTGATCAAGGGGCCTTGGTCGTTCCTTCAGGAGTAAGCTATAAGTTTTCAGGTAGTTATGAAAACCAGGTGCGGGCAGAAAAGCGGCTGGCTATCATTGTGCCCTTGGTATTGGTAATCATCTTCTTAATACTCTATTTCCAATTCAAATCAGTAAGCACCTCCTTAATGATTTTTACTGGTATTGCAATGGCTTTTAGTGGTGCCTTTGTTATGCTATGGCTATATGGACAAGATTGGTTCTTCAGTTTTGACATATTTAATATTAGTATGAGGGATTTATTTCAGATGCGTTCGATAAACCTAAGTGTCGCTGTTTGGGTAGGGTTCATTGCCTTATTTGGGATTGCAACGGACGATGGTGTTTTAATGGGAACCTACCTGGATCAGAGTTTTGAGAAAAACAAAACGATAACCCTGGTGGGAATCAGAAATGCGGTGGTTATAGCGGGTCAACGACGAATCAGACCAGCCATTATGACTTCAGCAACGACCATTATTGCATTACTACCGATTTTAACCTCTACAGGTAGGGGAGCTGATATTATGATACCCATGGCTATACCGGCATTTGGAGGAATGATAGTAGCATCCATCACTTATTTTATTGTACCTGTACTTTATTGTTGGAGAGAAGAAAATAAACTTAAAAAGGAATCAAAATGAAACTATATATTTTAATAATTACGGCACTCCTTTTAAGTAGTATGGGTACAAGCATTAGTGCTCAATCTTTAGAGGAGAGTTTAAAAATTGCTGCGGAGAACAACCCTTTGCTTAAAGCAAAATATGCAGAGTTTGAAGCAGCTATGCAAAAGGTGGCCCAGGTCAATAGCTTGCCCGACCCAACCTTTTCTTTTGGATATTTTGTCAGTCCGGTTGAAACTCGTGTTGGACCACAACAAGCTAAACTAGGGCTAACACAAATGTTTCCGTGGTTTGGGACACTCAAAACGGCCGGTAATGTTCATGCATTACTGGCACAAGCTAAATATCAAGAGTTCATAAACGCGAAAAATGAACTTTACATGCAGGTTAAATCTGGTTGGTATCCAATTTACGAAGTGAATCAAAAGATTGGATTACAAAAAGAAAACAGAGCCATCTTAAGGAGTTACAAACAACTTGCAACTACAGGGTTTAAGAATGACAGAAGTAGCATGGTTGATGTTATTCGTGTTGATATCATGATTGAAAACACGGATACAGAAATCAAATTGTTACAAGATCAACTTCGACCGCTTTATGTTCACTTTAATAAACTGCTTAACCGATCTGATTCGGTTGTAGTTAAAGTTGAAAAAGAGATCGGTTTAATAGAAATTTCAACAGATTACCGCAAAGATAGTTTATTGACAAATCACCCTCTATTGCAATCACTTGACCTAAAAATGAAATCTGCTCAAGCAGAAGAGGGGTTAAGTAAAAAACAAGGTATGCCAAAGTTTGGGATCGGAATGGACTATGTTTTTGTAGGTGATCGAACCGATGCGGTAGTACCTGATAATGGTAAGAATGTGTTTATGCCTATGGTAAGTATGAGTATCCCAATTTATCGGAGAAAATACAAAGCAGCAACAAAAGAAGCACAATTCAAACAAGATGCCATTGTAAATTATAAAACAAACACCGAAAACATCTTAGTTTCAAATTATGAGATAGCATGGTATGAATTGGAAAAAGCTCGTCAGCTTATTGAATTGTACGAGGTGCAAATTTCAAACACTAAACAAGCCATTTCGTTATTAGAGATAGCTTATAGTAATTCAGGAAAAGACTTTGAAGAAATCCTTCGAATGCAACAAGAATTATTACAATATCAAATAGCTACTGCTACCGCAACTAAAGCATTTTTTGTGGCTTTGGCTAAACTGGATAATCTCACTTCAAAAACAGAATAGGATGAAATGAGCTTGTGAATTCCATTCAACAATTGAAAATTAAAAGAAAAACAAATGAAAAGCATAAATAAAAAGACAATCTATACCGCTCTGGGAACACTTGTATTGGGGTTATTTCTGGGTTGGTTAATATTTGGCGGTTCTTCTAATGAACAAGTCGCTGAAAACAAACATGAGCATTCTGAAAATACTATTTGGACCTGCTCCATGCATCCTCAAATTCGGCAAAACGAACCCGGGCAATGTCCACTTTGCGGAATGGATTTAATTCCTCTTTCAGATGGAAGCAGTGACGATAATCCAATGGAAATAAAAATGTCACCAACTGCTATGCAATTAGCAAATGTGCAAACTTCTATTATCTATAAAAAGAAGCCCGTGAAAGAAGTCCGCATGAATGGAAAGATTAAGGCTGATGAACGTAATGTTACTTCGCAATCATCTCATATTCCTGGGAGAATTGAAAAATTGATGGTGAGTTTTACCGGAGAGTCAGTTCAAAAAGGGCAGGTATTGGCTCATGTATATTCCCCTGAATTGGTTACCGCTCAGGAAGAGTTATTTGAAGCTCAAAAAATCAAAGAAGCTCAACCGAGGTTGTATCAAGCTGCCGTCGAAAAATTGAAAAATTGGAAGCTCACAGAAAAGCAGATTAACCAAATTTTGAAAGGTGGAGTTGTTCAGGAACAGTTCCCCATTTTAGCTGATGTTTCAGGGATTGTTCTTAATAAAAAAGTGAACTTAGGCGACTACATTAAAAAAGGTCAAACCATTTATGAGGTGGCCAACCTTAATAAGGTTTGGGTATTGTTCGATGTCTATGAAAGTGATATACCCTGGGTAAAAAATAGAGACAAAGTTCAATTTACTGTTCAATCAATTCCGGGAGAAATCTTCAACGGTAAAATATCGTTTATAGATCCTGTAATCAATCCTAAAACTCGCGTTGCTTCGGCTCGTGTGGAAATCAGCAATCCTGGTATGCGTTTAAAGCCCGATATGTTTGTGTTAGGAACCATCGAAAGCCCAATTCATAATGAGCAGGAAGCATTGATTGTTCCAAAAACTGCGGTAATGTGGACTGGTGAGCGTTCGGTTGTTTATACCAAAATCACCAATACAAAAGGGATAAGTTTCATGATGAAAGAAGTAACCTTAGGGCCGGCTTTAGGTGATAGTTATGTTGTCCTATCAGGGTTGGAATCAGGTGAAGAAATTGCTACCAACGGGACATTTAGTATAGATGCCGCCGCTCAACTGGCAGGTAAACCAAGTATGATGAATCCCGAAGGAGGGGTTGTTATGACTGGTCACAACCATGGAGGTGGAAATACGCCTCAAAACACCGACCATAGTGCTCATTCAAAAAGCATTTCCATTGGACCCAAAGCGAAAGAAGAGTTAAAACCCTTATTGAATACATATCTCAAGCTAAAAGATGCACTTGTAGATGATAATGTAGAGAATGCTATCGCAGCTTCAAAAGAAATGAATATAGTATTGAGTAAAGTAAATATGGGTGTATTTAAAGGGGAGGCACATAATGTTTGGATGAAGCATAGTAATTCGTTGGAAAAAGAGCTTAGAAAAGCAAGCAACACAAACGAAATAGGAAAAATGAGAGCACTCTTTAAAAACATGTCGGATCAAATGGTAATGTTGTTTAAGACCTTTGGGGCCGTTGACAGGCCAGTATTTGTTAATTACTGTCCAATGGCAAACAACGACCAAGGAGCTGAATGGTTGAGTATCGAAAAAGAAATAAAAAATCCATATTTCGGAGCTTCAATGCTTAAATGTGGAGAAGTGAAACAGGAAATAAAATAATATTTTGAAAAAGATAATAATTGCATGTGTCCTTATAAGTCAATTTTTGACTGGCTTTTCTCAGGAAAACATTACACTAATTGGAAAATTATCGATTACCGGATTACCTATCCATGAGGTTTGGGGCTATGTAGACACCGTTACAGGTAAACAATATGCCTTGTTGTGTGCAAGTACTTCAGGATTACGTATTATCGATGTTTCAGACCCGTCTAATCCTACTCTGGTGGGTACCATTAGCGGTAATGGTTTAGAAGCCGTTGATGTAAAAACCTGGAAAAATTATGCTTATGTAGTCGCTGAATCACCTTCAGTTAGTGGGAAAATTATTGACCTGACCAATCCCTCCGGTCCGGTTCAGTCAGGCTCCTTTCCTGGAGGGCATAATATCACCATTTCCGATAGTGGTTATATGTATCTGTCTGCTCCGGGCATCCGAATATTTGACTTAAACAGTGATCCGCTCAATCCAGCTCTCGTTTATACCGATAGTACGTGTGATGGGCATGATATTTCAATAGTCAATCAACTGCTGTATGATTTTTCAGACAACTGCGGTACTAGAATATTTGATATTAGTCAGCCGGACACATTAATTTCGTTAGGAACAGTTCCATCATTAGGTATGTTTCATCACAGCGGATGGCCTTCAGCAAATGGTAATTATCTTTTTATCTGTGATGAGTTGGCTTCTCCAAATGAGAATGACATTACCGTATGGGATATTTCTGATATTACCAATCCATTATTGGTTGATAGTTTTTCTGATCCCAATGCCTATGTACACAATTTATATGTGGAAGCAAATTATGCCTTTGTGTCATATTACCGGGCTGGGTTTCGGGTATTTAATATTGCTGATCCTACAAATATCTTTCTTGCTGCGGAATACGACACTGATTCTTTATTAAGTGGCCCAGGTTATGGAGGAAATTTTGGAGTTTATATATTCTGGGGAACAAATAAGATTCTTGCCAGTGATGAAGAAAACGGGCTTTATATTTTCAGTTTTACAAATGTTAATACGGGACTATCTGAATCAGAGAATATTAAAACTGACGGTTTCCGGATTTATCCCAATCCAACTAATGGAAGCAGTGTACTGGAATACTCCCTCAACCGGAAAGGGAATGTGGAGGTTGGGATTTACAATTTAGAGGGAAAATTGATACATGTATTTAATGAAGGGATGAAGCAAGAAGGAAGTCATCAATTTCTCTTGCCAGTAAAACAGCTTGAACAAGGAATGTACATAGTAAAAATGAAAGCAAATACTGTTGAAAAATCAATGCGGTTTATTATTCCAAATAACTAACTAAATATAACGTTATATGAAAACACAAATATACTTCTTGCCTCTCATTGATCTCTACAGGACAGTTCCATGTGAATTACAAGCCCAGAGTACCTCAAAAGTTAAAAAGGAAGATTTTCTTCAAGCAAAGTTGAATAAAAAATACAACAACTTTCAGCAAACAGATTAATGAAAATGGAGGAGGGGAATCTTATGAGCAAAAGAAAAAGCAAGGCTTTCACTTTTGATGGTGACAGAGCCAGTAAAGAAAATACCATCATTAAATGATGGTCATAATCATTAAAAATAAATTAAAATCACAAAAAAATAAAATAAATTATGAAAAAGACGATCGTAAAAATTGGATTAGCAAGCGCAATTGCACTTATAGGAGTTAACTGCTCATTAATTGCAGGTTCTTCAAGTAGTGTGGAAATAGTAAATCGAAAGCATAAAACAGAAACCTTTAAGGTATACGGCAACTGTGGAATGTGCGAAAAAACCATTGAAGAATCTCTCAAAAATGTAAGAGGTGTAGAAAAAGCTGACTGGAATAAGGAAACCAAAATGATAGAGGTAACCTTTGATGCAGAAGTTCTTTCCCTGAAAGAAATCAAGCAAAAAATAGCTGATGTAGGCTATGATACGGATGAAGTTAGAGCTACTGAAAAAGCATACAATGGGTTACCGGGGTGTTGCCAGTACGAAAGACCGAAAAGTAATAATGAACATCACAAACACGAACACAAACATTAAAAAGTAAATAACATATGAAGAGTTGCTGTCAAACAGGGAATCAGAAACCACCTTCCAAGGTAAAGATTTGGACAGGTAGAATCTTTTGGTTTACTGTTTTCGCAACCCTCTCCATAATAGTAATCATTAAATTTTTTAAACTCTAAAACGCAAAAAAATGAAATTGGAAAACACAAAACTTTTTGCCCTGGCAATTGTAGGAGGCTTATTTCTCACAAGTTGTGGAAACGGCGAAAATTCAGAAGGTCATAATAGTCATGACAACATGGAGCACGAGCAACATGAAGGGATAGAACACGATCATAAGAATCATCAACATGGTGACATGAATGAAAGAAATGTTTCTTCAAACATGAGCGAGTTAAAAGGGGATTTAGCACCAGTTTTGTCTAAGTATTTTTCTATGAATGAATCGCTGGTAAAAGACGATGCGTCATCAGCAGCAAAAAGTTCTGAAAAGCTAGTTCAAGCTTTAATCGCGTTTAAAGGAGTTGGGTTATCGGCCGAAGAACAAAAAGAAGTAGACGAAATACTAGAGAGTGCCATTGAAAACTCAGAGCACATTACAGAAAGTGCTACCGATATTGGCCACCAAAGGGAGCATTTGATTTCATTGAGTACTGATGTAAAAGACCTGATTGCCATCATTGGTACTTCACAAAAACTTTATGAAGACTTTTGTCCAATGGCAAACAACCATGAAGGGGCAATTTGGATCAGTCAAATAGAAGAAATAAGCAATCCATATATGGGTAGTAGTATGCCAAAGTGTGGAAAGATAAACCGAGTGATCGAATAAATGAATAAAATACTCAAACGGTTTTTGATTGTTGGTTTGGTTGCATTGGTCGGGATACAATTTATCCCGGCTGATGTAAACAAGCAAGAAGGTATTCCTGCTACTGACATTAGATATGTTTATAAAGTCCCTGATAATGTTATGAATATCCTTGAAACATCTTGCTATGATTGTCATAGCAACTTTACCAATTACCCTTGGTACAGCCAAGTTCAACCCTTTAGATTGATCATGGATTATCATATTAAAGAAGGGCAGGAAGAATTGAATTTTAGCGAGTTTGGTAATTACTCCGAACGGAGAAAACGTAACAAACTTAGAGCTATTACAGAACAAGTGAGAGAAAGAAAAATGCCTTTATCATCATATTTATTACTGCATCCCGAAGCAGTTTTATCAAAAAAACAAATTGGGGAATTAAACGATTTATTTTGATCCAGTTGATGAATTTTAGTTTTAATACATATCGATTTTAAATTTATTGCAAATGAAAAATTTAATCTTAAGAATTTTAGTGTGTTTTTATGTGATAACAGGGTATTCTCAGGTTGATGAAAGCGATAACCCTTGCATTTTTGATCACACAACAAACAACCGGAAACATGTTGAATTGTCCGAATTAAAAATTCAAGCGGCTATTAAACAAGCTGAATGGAAGTCCCATGCAGAATCTTCAGATATCATCAGAACGATTCCCGTTGTAGTTCATGTTATACATAATGGAGGAAGCGAAAATATTTCGGAAGCCCAAATTCAAAGTCAGATTCAAATTTTGAATGAAGATTATGGAAAAATTTCGGGAACCAATGGTGATGGAAATGGTGTTGACACAAGAATTAGGTTTTGTTTAGCAAAAATTGACCCGAAGGGCAGGTGTACCAATGGTATTGTTCGGGTCAAGTCAAGCCTTACAAATCATCAAAGCTATCAAAGAGCCATGCTCAAAGAGTTGAGTTTTTGGGACAACGAAAAGTATTTAAACATATATACAGTTAAATCAATTAATGGTAATGTGGGAGGGTACTCTTCATTTCCTGATGGACCAGCTGAAGAAGATGGGTTTGTGGTTAGACATAACCTATTTGGAAACTTAGGTTCGGCTTCTTCAAGTATTGGTAGAACGGCATCACACGAATTGGGACACTGGTTAGGCCTATACCACACTTTTAATAACGGATGTGGGATAGACTTGTGCACGGATGGAGATTATGTATGCGACACTCCACCTCAATCTTTACCTAGCTATAATTGTGATACTTTAAATACCTGTTCAAATGATTTTCCCGACCTAAATGACCAGAAAGAAAATTACATGAATTATACACCCGATACATGTAAAAATATGTTTACCAATGGACAACGATTAAGAATTAAGGCAACATTAGATACCATTCGTAAACAAATTTGGCAATATTCAAACCTTGTTTCAACTGGTTGTGATAGCAACTACATAACCCCGACTATTTGCCCAGTAACGGCTGACTTTGTAACACTAAGTAGAAATATATGCATTGGCAATAGTGTTTACTTCATGGACAAATCATTAAACCAACCCAACGCGTGGCAATGGACATTTGCTGGTGGAACCCCTGCAAGTTCCAATAATCAAAACCCCACCGTCACGTACAGCACTCCGGGAATCTACTCCGTCAAACTAGTAGTTTCTGACAGCAACAGTATGGACAGTACAGAAGTTCAAGGGTACATAACCGTTAAACTTCCTGGAGTTGGCGATGCTTTATCATATAAAGAAGATTTTGATTCAGGAATATACCCGCCATTATTTCTCACTGTTGTTAATAACGATGGAGGGGTTACCTGGGAAATAGATTCTTTGGCATCAGTATCAGGAAATTATTCCATTAAAATCAATAATCTTATTAATACCAATTACGGTTCTACTGATGAATTAGTATTGCCAAATTTCAATCTGTCGACAGCACATCCGGATTCGAACATATTTATGAGTTTCAAATGGGCCTATGCCAAATCTGACTCAACATTTTCGGACGAGTTATTAGTTCTGTTGTCAACCGATTGTGGGGTAAACTATAACCGGGTATTTAATAGAAGACAAAACGCTCTTGCCACCGGCCCCACACAATCAACTCCCTTTATTCCAGATTCTACTCAATGGAAGAAAGCCTTCATACCACTTAACAATTATCGAAGTGAAACATACATGGAATTAAAAATTGTCAATCTAACTGATGGGGGAAATAACCTGTATATTGATGATATTTATGTCGGAGACGGTTCATTGGCTACGACAAGCACTTCTGATGTTTCGTTATCACTTTATGACATTAATCTATACCCAAACCCTTCCTACGGAAATATTACTCTGGAATATACTTTTCAACAAGCACACGATTTGAAGATTGATATTTACGATCTAAAGGGAAAACTGATTCTCGAATTTAATGAAGGAGTTAAACAAGCAGGTAATCATCAAATTTTTCTAACTACCAACAATATTGAACAAGGAATGTACTTGGTAAAAATACGAACAGAAAGAGAAGAAAAATTCGTGCGGTTGATGATTATGGATTAATGAACCTGAAAAATAAAATGGTTTTACCAAAAAAAATATTGATTATAAATCGTTATCCTCTTTTGGCTTTAATCTTAAGCCTAATTCTTTATAATTGGGTTTTGAGTACGACCGACCACTCGAAAGACTATTTTGTTTGGATGATTCTTTTGGCCTCAGGGGGTAAGATGGTCACTATTATTTGGATTAGCCTTAGCAAGATCAAAGAATACCTTCGTGAGTTTTCTTCCTTACAAAGTGTGTTTTTATCTTTTTTCGTGTTAATCTTTGTAACCATAGCGTCATTTGCATTAGACTATCATTGCTTACAAGGTGTTCAACCGTTTTCTATCTCAGGAATTCAAATAGAACAATCTTCCTATCTTCAACAGCTATTTGATTTCTTTTATTTCAGCTTTATTACTTTTTCCACAATTGGATATGGAGACATAGTTCCTATTTCTATTTATGCAAAGCTGTTGGTAATGGCAGAAACATTCATGAGTTTTTTTATCGTCGTATTTGCTTTTTCAAATATTTCTAAAATGCATTTAAAAAACTAGCAATGAAAAATGATTACATATCACAATCATATAAACAGCTCAAGGGAAATGAATTCGGTTACTCAAGAATTTAAAATAAAGGGAATGATTTGCAGTCGTTGCTTAAAGGTTCTCAATACAGAACTAAAAGCCACTGGTGCAAAGGTTATTGAAATACAACTTGGGAAGGTAGTGATCCAATATAATCCAGATAAAATTAGTAAATCCCTGATTGAACAAATTATAAAAGAAAATGAGTTTGAAATTATATGGGACGGAGAAAGTATTCTTGCTGAACAAACAAAACGATGGATAATTAATTATCTGTGGAATACCGATCAACAGGAAAAACTTTCGGATTATTTAAGTAAACAGTTAAGAAATAACTATGACCATCTAAGTAAAATCTTCTCTAAAGCATTTGGAAAAACAATTGAACGTTACGGCATATTGCTAAAAGTTGAGCGGATAAAAGAGTTGATTGAAAATGGCGAATTGAGCTTCAGTGAAATCGCCTACGTAATGGGTTATCAAAACCCCTCTGCTTTATCAAGACAGTTCAAACGAGAGACTGGCATGACGATGAAGGAATACAAAAACATTGGTGTAAGTAGACGGATTCCAATTGACAAGATATGATAAGTAAAAACTGCAATATGATAATTACTGCGATTCATATAGGTATATACTTGTATAGTAAAAGAACATAATATTTAATTTTTAAAAACAGAATCTATTGGGCACTATGATGGGCATCACTTATGGGGAATGCTGATTTTGGTGGGTCTTACAAACGATTTTTTCTCTTTTGAGTTATAGACATCTCAGGTTAACGAAAAAAGAGAGGTTCGCCTTTGGATATTCTCAAAAGGCTGTTAGCCAATGAAGAAATTTCAAAGGCGGAATTCGAAGAATTAAAAAAACAAATAACAATTAAGTTAAAATGAAGAATACTGTTTTAATTATAACATCCGGTCTGATTCTGTCATTGACTTTGGGAGTATCTCAGCAAAATGGGGAATGGAAAGCTCCAGCAAGTGCTGATAAAATAACTAATCCATTTATAGGAAATACGACTGCCACAGTGGAGGGGAAAAAATTGTATAAACAAATGTGTACTGTCTGTCATGGAAATACGGGAAAAGGTGATGGTATGGGAGGAATGAGTTTGAATCCACGACCGTCAAATTTTACCACCGAAAAATTTCAGTCACAAACTGACGGAGCTATTTATTGGAAACTTACAGAAGGTCGTGCTCCTATGGCATCCTATAGAAATATTTTGGAAGAGGAACAACGATGGCAATTAGTTAACTATATGAGAACTCTTAAAAAGTAACGACATGAAAAAAATAATATTATCAATTTTGACTGTAGGTGTGCTTACCGTGCAAGCACAGGATACTTTAAGTACCATTGATAGGCAAGCATTGCAAAATTATCAAAGCTTAAAACCCGGTAAGTCAAAATTTATGCTAAGAGGTTATTACCATACAGGATTTGAAAATGTAGCAGAAGGAGATGAAAGCAAGAACCAATTTAACTTTGGAAAAATAGCTCCCATACTTATGTATAAACAATCTGATAGATTGTTTATTGAAGCTGAATTTGAAGGTGAGTTTGAAGATGGTAAATTTCAATGGGGGATTGAATATGCAAATATGTCTTTTGTATTGAATAAATACATGACAATTCGTGCTGGGAAATTCTTACTCCCATTTGGTACTTTTATGGAAAAACTGCATCCTGCATGGATTAATAGGTTAGCAACTAGACCTCTTGGGTTTGGACATGATGGAATTGCCCCGACTACAGATGTTGGGGTTGAATTAAGAGGAGCTTTTTATTCAGGGAGTGTTAAGATAAACTATCAAGCTTATGTCATTAATGGCCCTCAGTTAAAAGATGGAACTAACGAACCGGAAGAAGCAGGCATGTTGAAATTCGGATATTTTGAAGACAACAATATAGATAAATCGGTTGGAGGAAGAATTGGGGTATTTCCTTTTTCAAATGGAATGTTAGAGTTAGGTTTTTCTGGTTTAACTGGAAAAGTTGGAGCAGACGGATCAGTTTATGAAAATGTAAGAGCTAATTTATATGCTATTGATTTTTCATTGGTAAGAAATGTGAATTTCTTAAAAAGTATGATTGATTTGAAAGGTCAATATAATTACTCCCAAATAAGTGACGCCAATTACATTGTTCCTGATGATACCACCGGGCTTTTTTACGATTTCAATAATATAAGTAACTCGTATTATGTACAACTGTCGATTCGCCCTTCAATGATAGACAATGAGTTTCTTCGCAAACTAGAATTGGTTGGGAGGTACAGTTCGTTGCAAACTCCCGAAGGCGCGCTTTGGGAACAAAATCCTACTCAAACAGCATTGGGATTAAACTATTGGTTTGACTGGAGAACAGTATTAAAACTAGGTTACCAAACTACTGATGGTTTGGGCGAACACGATGCTCCTACTCCAATAACTCAAAATATGTTTTATATCCACGTGGCAATGGGATTTTAATAATTAAAATAATAATCATGAAAAGATATATAATAATACTCGTTGTAATAGGAGCTCTTGTTGCAGGTACGTCATTGAATAGCTGTAAAACAGCTGCTGTTATTTCTTCAAAATCAGGAGCTCAAATATGGGGTGAGACTTGTATCCGTTGTCATAACCCAGCCGATCCGGCAACTTTTTCGGATCTAGAATGGGATGTCGTAGCAATGCACATGCAAGTTAGAGCAAACTTAACGCCTGAAGAAACTAAAAAGGTAATCGAGTTTCTACAATCCGCTAATTAATAATAAGTTATGAGATACATGTTAACAATAATGTTTGGTGTGCTAATTCTAATTAGCTGCCAAAAGGAAAGCAATCTAAATAGGGAATTAAGTGAGGCTGATAAAGTAGCTCTAGAAGGTATGGAAGAAGGATATGAAACTGCCAAACTGTATAATGACTCACTGGTTTGGTGTAACAACATATCAAATAATTGTTCTAAAAACTTTAAAGCGTATTGTGATAGTATTTATCATGAATTTGATGATTCATACGAAATGCATCATGATAATTACAGCCACAATAATTTAGAAGATGACCATCATCATTCAGCGATAAGTGAACATAAACATGGAAATGACGAGCATGGTGACGGTGAAGACGATGATCAACATGGTCATAATATTGAAAGTCATTATAAGATGGAAGATCTTCGGAAAATGCATAAAACATATCATCTTTAAATAAATATTTAATACAAAAGCAATAAAATGAACCCTGCAATCAAATCGTGTTTGGGCTTTTAATAGCAACTCTAGTGTTTACTTCTTGCTCACAAAAACAAGAGTTATCACCCATCTCCAGCGGAAATGCTTAAAGACCCTAAACAACAAGAAGATGCACTGGATGTAATTTCTGAAAACTATGATCTTTCCAAACAATAAGTCGATGAAATATTAGAGAATGATGATTCCACGCAACACGACCATATAATGGAGGGTATGTCTTATAAGATAAAGGAAAGTGAAAAAATAAGCTGTTACAATTAATCTCTAAATACAAATAAAATGGGTAGTAAAACATTCTTCAATATCATGCTGGTTATGCTTTTACCTTTTGCGTCAAATGTTAAGGCTCAGGAAGTGTACAGTTCGACCATTGGCACGGTTCATATAACCGGAGTATGGAATGATTCTATCATTACTGCAATAAGTAACGAATTGATTGTACTGTTGAATTATGAGACTGCACGGTTTGAAATGCGACTGGATAAATCAACATTAAGGACTGGTATTGATTCACTGGACAAAGAGCTGAAAGAGTTAGAAGGAAATATACTTGTGTATGAAGGAAAACTGGGAATTGAATATGTCCAGACACAAAGTCACCCCCCACAGGATTTTGAAGTGGAGGGTTACTTGACTTGTGCTCCCCATAATGAAAACATAATCGGGAAAGGACGTCTGAAACACATTTTTGAAGATGTGTACTCGTGTATTCTTAATATGACATTTCATCTAAATCTAAAGGAAATCAACCTTGACATTGACCTCTTTGGTTTGGATGATGAAATTCGTGTAGAAATTATACAAACAGTCCTCAAAAGGAAGGACGAATAATTAGATAAGTGTTGAAGCATGGCAAAAGAAATATCAGTATTTACGGATTAGCAGAAATGATTTCAAAAAAAACTAATCGCAAAAAATCAAAGTCTGAACAATAGAGTTTGCTGAGCATTTGTAGTGGAGATCGGTTTGAAGTAAAGAATATTTAAGAAAAGCTTGACATTGACTAGTCCAGTGTTTCTGGGTGTTTAAGTATTATGAGAAGCATTGGTATACTAAAGGAGCACAGGAAACTGACAGTGCTTTTATTGTATTTGAAGTAGTAATTCGCGTTTAGCATGTATTTACATAACGAAATAAATATTAGCGATATGAAAAAGCACATATTATGGATGGTTGTTGGATGTGGACTTCCGTTATTACTGATATTTTTTGCTCCCGCATTAGGAATAAATGGTAATGTATCCACATTCATTTTTATTATGGTCTTGTTTGCATGCCATTTATTAATGCCTATGCATCACACAGGGCATAAAGATGGGCACAGCCACAATCATTCTAGAACCACTAAAACTAATAAGCATGAATCACATTAATGTCAAAAAATTTGGACTTGCATTTGGTCTAACAGGAGCTTTATTTTACCTGGGCTGCATGACTCTAATGCTTACCGTTGGGCATGATGGTACAGTAAAATTCTTCAACAGCCTTTTGCACGGCCTGGATGTATCTTCCATTTTACGGTTGGAAATACCACTCTGGGAAGCAGGAGTTGGCGTTGCCCAGACATTTATACTGAGCTGGTTAATTGGAGCTTGTATAGCTGGCTTTTATAACGCCTCTATAAAACCTAACGCTCAATAATGTTTTTAAAGCTAATTCCATATTGGTTCAAAATGCAGGTGACTAAAGCAATCCAAAGCATGCATGTTCAATATTTCAACCATGAGGGGATAGAGGAAACCATTAAAGAATATTGGCATAAGTACAGACAACTAAAGAAGGAAATTAAATGTCCTTCCACGGTGGATAGCCGGGCCATGGTACGTTTGGTAGCTATATCGATGCCAACAGCGCTTTATAACAAATTGTATTGCAGAGGAGCTTATAAATGCGACTTCAGACGAAGCTAAAAGAGACAAAAACAAATGTTTAACTACGAAATAAAAACACTTAAATCTCTTAATTCATACCTGCTTAGACTGGTAGAAAAACGATTGTGGTTAAAGGTAATTATTGCCTTGTTCTTGGGAGTTGGTCTAGGAGTACTAATTAGTCCTGGCCTGAATTGGGTTCCGGAGAACATTTCGCAAGTACTTGGAAATTGGCTGGCATTGCCCGGAAAATTATTTCTGAAGTTAGTGCAGATGATAATGATTCCATTGATTTTCGCTTCTATTATAAGAGGAATCACAAGCAACAATGAAGAACAACTTCGAAAAATGGGATTAGGTGTTGTAGTCTATTTTATTTTCACCACTATTATTTCCATTACAATTGGTACACTCATTACTATCATTCTCCGCCCAGGTGATTTAATTCATAAGGCTTCTATTGACGAACACAAAGACATTGTGACCAACATGGATGCCCCGGAGAGAACGTTGCCCGGATTAAATGATATTCCTAATGCCATTTCTGAACTCCTGCCAGACAATCCATTGGCTTCGATGGTAACTGGAGAAATGCTGAGCATCGTCATATTCACCATCATCATTGGTATTGCCATCACAGCTTTATCTCAGCAAATGCAGCAACCGATTATGAAGCTATTAAGTACTATTCAGGAAATCTGCATGACTGTGGTAAACTGGGCAATGAGATTAGTGCCATTAGCAGTGTTTGGTCTTATGGCCCAATTGAGTTCGAGTGTAGGATTAAGCTCGCTTACAGGAATCGGATTGTATATGATTGTGGTGCTGCTTGGATTGTCACTGCTTCTTATTGTATACCTTATTATCGTAGGGACATTAGGTAAGTCAAATCCCTTCAACTTTCTCAATAAGATTCGTGATGTACAACTCCTGGCTTTTTCAACAACCAGTTCAGCTGCGGTGATGCCTTTGTCCTTGAAAACAGCGGAGGACAAGCTAAAGATTAAACCCTCTGTCAGCAATTTTATAATTCCGGTAGGCGCTACGGTCAATATGGATGGTACAGCAATTTATCAATGTATCACAACACTATTTATAGCTCAATCCTACGGATTAGAGATGAGCTTAATGAATATCGTATTAGTAATGGTTACTATAGTGGCTGCCTCAATTGGTACACCCGCCATACCTGGAGGTGGTGTGGTAATTCTTGCCTCCGTATTGCAGGGAGCAGGCATCCCCACTGAAGGTATAGTTATCATAATTGGAGTAGAAAGAATATTAGGAATGTTCCGAACAGCTATTAATGTAACGGGAGATTTAACGGCTTGTATCGTTTTCGATAAATGGCACAACAAACTGCCAATACCGAAATCGCTCGTGAATAAAGAATATAAAAACAATCAAAGCATAGAACAATGAAAAAAATCTTAGTACCAACAGACTTTTCTGACTGCGCACAAGCAGCCGAAAACATTGCGCTGGAAATAGCTATAAAAGCTAACGCGGAAATACATTTTATGCATATACTTGACACACCGGTAAACTGGATAAAATTACCTCTAGAAAAGGAAAAGTTGTTTCCCGAGACTAAGCACCTAATTGCTCTGACAAAAACTAAATTATCAGAGCTCAAAAATAAAGCTCAAAAATTAGGCTTAAAAGCCGAAACCTTTTTGACGTTTAATGAAAGTCGAGAAGGAATTGACACACACATTAAACATCATGAACATGATTTTGTAGTGATGGGCTCACACGGAATAAGTGGACTAAAATCAATAATTGGATCGAATACCCAAAAAGTAGTGCGTTATTCACCGGCTCCGGTGTTGGTTATAAAAGAAAAACAACCTTTTGAGATTAAAAACATTGTGTTTGCATCCACATTTGAGGAGGATGTTCACAAACCTTTTCATAAAATCATTGAATTTGCAGATTTGATGAAAGCACAAATTCATTTGCTCAATGTGAATGTGCCTTTCCGTTTTAAAGAAACGGGTGAAGCAGAAGCAAATATGAAAGCTTTTCTGGAAACGTGCTCAAGGGGAACGTACTCTATCAATATTTATAATGCTTTAAATGAAAGGAGGGGAATTCAAAAGTTTAGCGAGTCTATAAATGCAGATGTGATTGCTTTGACAACACATGGTAAAACAGGCTTTATGAAAATGTTGTCTCCTAGTATTGCTGAGGGTTTAGTAAATCACTCATCATTCCCGATTTTAAGCGTAACTATTTTTAGTGAATGACTTCGAAGAAGAATATAAACATTACAAAGCATTCAGGTGAACCTACTGTTTTTGATGTTAAAAGGTTAAAGAATTCTCTGGAACGCTCGGGAGCTAAAGACGATCTGATTAATGATGTAGTTAAGGAGGTTGAAAAGTCTTTATACGAAGGTATTTCAACTAAAGAGATTTATAAAAAAGCCTTTTCTATTCTTCGTAAAAATGCCAGGCCTTCGGCTGCACGCTACAAGCTGAAAAAAGCAATAATGGAGTTGGGACCTACCGGCTATCCATTTGAAAAATTTGTAGGTGAAATTCTTAGACATCAAGGGTTTGATATTCAAGTAGGCGTAATTATTAAAGGGCATTGCGTGAATCATGAAGTTGATGTGGTTGCCGAAAAAGACACCAAGCATTTTATGGTAGAGTGTAAATTTCACAGCCAACATAACAGACATTGTAATGTAAAAATCCCTTTATACATCCAATCTAGATTTAAAGATATTGAAAAGCAATGGAAATCAAGACCTGGCCACGAGACCAAATTTCATCAAGGTTGGATATTCACAAATACTCGCTTTACGAGTGATGCTATTCAATACGGTAAGTGTGCAGGATTAATGCTCATAGGTTGGGACTACCCAAAAAAAGGCAGTCTAAAAGAACGTATAGATTTTTCGGGATTGCATCCGGTTACTTGTCTGACAACTTTAACTAAACAAGAGAAACAAAAACTACTGGAAAAGAATATGGTTTTATGTAAGGAAATTTGTGAAAATCATGATATACTCAGTACAATAGGTATAAAAGATAATCGTCATCACAAAATTATGAGTGAAGCTAATGATTTGTGTCAAGGAAAAATATTATGATACATAACTTTACACCAAAATACTGTTATTGTATCCTGAGAAGGACATTACCTTCTGACTACAAAAGGTTCGGCTCAACGCCCAGTCCCATACCACAAAAACTTGTGTAGAATGTGGAATAGAGGCAATATTAGTTACTGCGTGTATTTCCGTGATTTTATTAGGGCTATTAAGCAATTTTCTATGTTACAATATAGATATGTACTTTGACTACCTAAAAGTAGATAATAGAAAGCTTGCTAAAATAGCGAAGTTGGCGGAGACCCCAGAAAATAAAGCAGCAGGAATAGACTTATGCTCTGGAGTATTACAACACCCAAAAGAGTATTGTGCCAATTAAATGAAAAAGCCAAAAGATAAAATATTAATTGTTGGTGGTTACGGTACAGTGGGTAGTAAGATTTCAGAAAAATTAGGTAATATATTTCCGAACAAGGTTATTGTCGCTGGAAGATCTGAATTGAAGGCACAAAAATTTATCGACAAGGGTAAGCTTAAGGCAATTGCTGCTTGTATTGATCTTTCAGGTATCGGTATAGATGAAGTCAATTTTGAGGAGATTCATACTGTCATTTGTTGTGTGGAATATTTAGAAGACAATCTGTTTGTTGAAAAATGTATAGCGAGTCGTGTAAATTATATTGAACTAGGCACTTCTTATGCAGCATATCAACGGTTAGCTTCCTACCAGAAAATAGCCGAAGAAAAAAAAATCAAACTGATTCCGGGAGTGGGGTTAATGCCAGGTTTGTCTGGAGTATTTGCTCATGAGGTATTAAAAAAGGCATCTCACATCTTTCAAGTAAAATCGTTTGTTCTTCTTGGATTAGGTGATAAACATGGGCTTGATGCCATTCGGTTCATGTTGAGTTATGCCAACAGATCATTTACAATTGTAAGTCAACAGGGATTAAAAAAAGTTGATACATATACTGATTGCGAAAAAATAACCATGTTAAATGAAAACAGAGGAAGGAGATTCTATCGTTTTGATTTAGCTGATCAACACATTATCGCATTAAATAGGGGTATTGATGCGGCCGAAACCCGATTAGCATTTAGATCAAGGTTTATTACAGAGATAATGAGACTCGCAAAAATAGTTGGGATACTAAAGTGGATCTCTGGGTTAAACCCCTCTCACGTAAAAAAATGGCTCGATAAATTCTCATTAGGATCTGACATGTTCTCTGTACAGACATCATGTATAACGCAGAAAGATGAAATAACATTTTTAGCAAAAGGAAAAAAAGAAGCGAGAGCTACTGCTATTATTGCTTCCTACATAGTTGAAACAGTGTATGGAAATGGAAAGAAAAATGGTCTACTACTTATGGAAGAAATAATAGATTTTGAAACTTTTACAATGTATCTGGCTCAGAATAAGATCGATATTATACGAGCTCAGACAAAAATTTAATGCTGTGAAAACAATATTCTTTGCACTTTCAGGAAAAGAGGAACTTACCGCGAGACTGACCGGGCAGCTTCGTACTGAAGCAGGAGAAACCACTATCCAACAATTTACAGATGGTGAAACATACGTTCGGTTAAAATCAGATGCAAAAGGAAAAAGAGTGGGGATGGTTAATACTTTCCATAAGCCGGATAATGATCACCTGTCCTTGTTTTTTTACTCTCCAAAGCGCCAAAGACTTAGAAGTGAATTATACTTATTTAATTGCCCCCTATTTGGCTAATATGAAACAAGTTAAGAATTTTCATACGGGAGAAGGGATTATTTCCAACTATCTAGATTTATTGATTTCACAGTTTGTCGAAACGTTAGTTACTATTGATCCTTATCTACATCAGGGAAGTGACAATATTGCAAACTTGGTAGTGGTGGGACTTGATAGCGAAAACAAGCAATGGGTACCAGAATTAGTCAAAAATGCCAGACCATCTTTCATTGTTCTTGAAAAAATTAGGCATGGAGATAACCCATGAAGTAAGCAGATAGATGTTTCTGACTTACTTGTAAATGAGTTTAAAAAATTATGAATTTAAAGATTAACGAAATGGAACATACACATGACAACCAAACAACGCATCACCATGAAGGTCATCATGAAATGCACGACCATCCTGGAGGGAACAGAACAGATGATCACGGAGATGGTCATTCTCATCATGATCATCATAAAATGATGATAAAGGACTTCAAGAAACGATTTTGGGTTTCTTCTCTCTTAACTATACCCGTACTGCTCTTGTCTCCAATGATTCAAAGTTGGATAGGAGTCGATTGGTCTTTTAGTGCAGATAACTATATTTTGTTTGCATTTGCGAGTATCATCTTCTTCTACGGTGGATGGCCATTTTTAAAAGGTTTAGTCGAGGAGCTAAAAAAGATTGCACCAGGTATGATGACTTTGATAGCCATTGCTATTTCAGCAGCCTATTTCTACAGTGTGGCGGTTATTTTTGGGCTTACTGGTAAAACATTCTTTTGGGAACTAGCAACGTTAATTGATGTGATGCTAATTGGGCATTGGCTAGAGATGAAGTCGGTATTAGGAGCAAGTAAGGCTCTGGAAGCCTTGGCAGCTTTAATGCCTAACGAAGCTAATTTGGTACATGGTGATCATATCATGAAGATTAAGGTTAGCGAACTGAAACAAAACGATATTATATTGATTAAGCCGGG
The DNA here is from genome assembly GCA_002713215.1 of Crocinitomicaceae bacterium. Classification (GTDB taxonomy): domain Bacteria; phylum Bacteroidota; class Bacteroidia; order Flavobacteriales_G; family Salibacteraceae; genus UBA2108. The sequence goes on along the minus strand of PAVO01000041.1, from coordinate 1,502 downwards.
TGAGAAGGTTCCTGCTGATGGGATTATTATAGAAGGGGAAAGTAATTTAAACGAATCCATGCTTACAGGCGAAAGTAAACCGGTAAGAAAGTCGAAAGGTGATGAAGTGATTGGTGGGGCCATTAATGGCAGTGGAGTCGTTAAAGTTAAGGTGAAGGGAATAGGAGAAGATACCTACTTGTCGAAAGTAATTACGATGGTTCAATCCGCTCAAAAACAAAAATCAAAAACCCAGCGTTTAGCTGATGTTGCAGCTAAATGGTTAACAGTGGTGGCATTAGTTGTTGGGTTTGGAACATTTTTTATATGGTTAGCTCTTGGAGAAGAAATCTCCTTTGCTTTGGAAAGAATGGTCACCGTTATGGTGATATGTTGTCCACATGCATTAGGATTAGCGATTCCCTTGGTAGCATCTATTTCTACGAGCATCTCCGCAAAAAATGGCTTACTCATTCGTAACAGAACGGCCTTTGAAAATGCCCGAAAAATCTCGACAATAGTTTTTGATAAAACAGGAACACTAACCAAAGGATCTCATGAGGTTACAAGGGTTGTAGTACTGGATCGTAATTATTCTGAAAATGAATTGCTCAAAATAACTAGTGCTGTGGAAAGTTCTTCTGAACACCATATTTCAAAAGGTTTGCTACGAAAGGCGAAAGAACTCAAGGTTGATTATCCTCGTGCTACAGATTTTGAATATCAAGCGGGAATCGGAGTAAGTGGTGTAGTGGAAGGCAAAAAGATACAAGTTGGTGGGAGTGTTTTATTGGACAGGCTACAAATTGAGACTCCTCAAGAACATGATGAAATAGTAGAAACTAAAATTTTCACCATCGTTGATGGGAAATTAATTGGGTATATCACTTTCGCCGATCAGATTAGAGAAAGCTCTTATGAGGCCATTAAAACTCTTCAGGAAAAAGGAATCAAATGTTCATTGCTTACTGGAGACAATTACAACATAGCACAGTCGGTTGCTTCAGAACTTCATCTGGATAATTACATGGCAGAAGTTTTACCTGAACAAAAGCAAGATAAAATAAAAGAACTTCAAGTAAAAGGAGAATTTGTGGCCATGACAGGGGATGGCGTAAATGATGCTCCAGCATTAGCACAGTCGGATGTTGGTATTGCCATTGGTTCAGGAACTGATGTTGCAGCAGAAACGGCTGACATAGTTTTAGTAGATAGTGACCCAAAAGACATTGCCAACATCATTTTATTTGGGAGGGCTACCTACCAAAAAATGGTTCAAAACCTGGTTTGGGCCACGGGGTATAACTTGGTTGCTTTGCCCTTAGCGACCGGGTTTATACCTGGTTTGATCATTACTCCCGCTTTTGGAGCTGCACTTATGGCAATTAGTACAATTATATGTGCGGTAAACGCTCAATTACTAAAGACCAAATTATCGGTTAACACCGTTATGTGAAGAATCGGCAAATACCATGATTTCGATCATGTAAAAATGGGTATATTTAACCCGTGAAAATGAAGTT
>PAVO01000040.1 GCA_002713215.1 Crocinitomicaceae bacterium | reverse complement strand
TCCACCTCCCGAAATAATTGTCCAATAACCAACCTGTGGAAGTACAGCAGAATCTGCTGCCAGCAGGGTAACTGTATCGGAGGTTAGTTTTTGATCGGGTCCTGCATACGCTATTGGCACATCCTTTACACAACGAATGGAGTATCTTATAGAAGCGGAATTAGTACTGGTATATATAATTTGATCGTTATTGTACGACAAGTAATAAAAAGCCTGGTTACCTGGATTAGAACTAGGGTAACTTGCCGTCCAATAATACGCGTTGGTATAAATTCCTGAATAGGTGGAACCGGAATAATAACCAGCTCCCTTAGCCGTGAATCCGGTAGAATTATTGGAAGCTGTATTAGGTTGACTCCAGTACAATGTTGTGGCTTCCTTTAACTCACCGCCGCAGGTTGTACAACTCGATTCATCTGTATGCGAACTTTTAATTGTTCTTATAAGCGTATCAAATTCTCCAACGGAAGGTAAATGCCAACTGACTGGACAAGCTCCTTGCACCTTACCTGGAGTTTCCTGGCTAACCCGCCCTCCATCTAAAGCTTTAGATTTAGTGTATAACCTTCCAAAATCACGATAGGTAGCGCTATCGCCACTGTAAAAATCTGAAGTTGAGTGGATATTATACCTTAAGTTTTCAGCCATCCACGTTTGGTTTCCAATTTTTACCGTTTTATACATTTCATTGTCCCGAGTATCCAACCAACCATCGCCTGGTTCCCAGTATTTGTTGTTGCCCGAAAAAGAAATTTTTACAGTATCACGAACCGTATCCCCTTCAAATGCAATCGCCCATTGAAGTAGATAGCTACTATCTGCCATTCCAATAAATATTGAATTATACGCTGTATCGATTGCCACGCTTCCGCCTATTCCAGAAATAATGGTCCAAAAACCGAATTCGGGAACTACATTTTCATTGGCATCTAGAACCGTTGATACTCCTGAAGCAATTGTTTGATCTTCACCAGCGTCAGCTTCTAATAAATTTTTTATGCATCGAATTGAATAGGCGATGGTTGAGCTTGAGGTACTGGTAATTATTGCATTGTCATTGTTATAAGAAAAGTAATTGAAATTGTTTGTGCTTGTGCTGGAAAGGTTAAAACTGGAAGTCCAAAAGTATCCATTGATTTTCAGGCCGCTAAAATTTGATCCACTATAATATCCACCTCCTTGAATTTCCATGGCAAACTCGTTGACTGCCCCTGTATTTGGAGAACTCCAGTAATTAAGTGTTGAATCCTTAAGAGAACCACAGGTCCCACAATTCGTATTTCCAGATACAAAAGTATTTTCAGTTCGATGCAACAAAGTATCCCATTCCAATTGACTCGGTAAGTGCCAACCGGCCGGACATGCCCCTTGAACATCACTTGGATATGCATTGGATATTCGATATCCATTCATTGCAGCAGCATGGGTATACAGTTTCCCATACGAATAATTTGTACTTGAGTCATTGTTGTACCAATAGGTATTACCAACGGGAGAATCGTAAATAAGGTTTTTTGTCATCCATGTTTGATTTCCAATCTTTACGGTTCCATAAACAGTACTATCCCGAACGTCAAACCAATCGTCCGATGGAGACCATGCAGAATTATTAGTTGTAGAAGAACCGGTTGACAGACCCATAATTTTTCCAGTACTACCGTAAGAAACCCCCATTACCTTATTGATGCTGTCAGACTTAACCGTTGATATTCGAATAACTGATTGAGAGGAAACCTTGTTGGATAGACCAAGAAAAAATAAGCTACCAAGTATAATGGGAAAGCAAAAAGAAAAGCATTCAAGACAAGTCTTAAATTTTTCTATTTCAATCCTTAACTTACGTCCCTTAGCGCTCATTTTTTTTACATTATACCATCTACTTCTTTTATTGGCTAAAAATTTATCAAACTAAGGCCCAACCTCAACGGTAACATAGCTCGGATTAAAGAATATGGTGGTAGCACTGGTTGCGTAGCCAACTATTTGAACCTGATCTCCAGTTCCAGTAGGAGGTGTTTGCGTGAGTTGACCACTGGTAGTTGAAACATAGATTAGTCCTCCAGTAGTCCATGACCAGGACGAGTTAGTTGCAAATCCATAATGCACTATTTTTTTTGAGCCAGTACCTGTTTCAACCGCAAGTGCGACACAAGGCATAGTTGAAGCCGCATCAGCATCTGCAAAATCGTAATTTCCATTTGACTTTATGTAGAGCGCCCTGGAAATTCCTGAAGTCGATGCATCTACAGAAGACACCGATGTAATTCCATTCACCGACGTATTACTGGATGGACTCGTATCAAGGCCAATATCACCATCAATGTCTAAACTGGCAACTGGTGCGGTTATTCCACCCATTCCAATGTTGCCTGATTCCTCTACCACTAAAAGTTCAGTAGTGCTATCCTTTCTCACTATAAACTGGGAGGTTGTACCGTTATTGTTTTCATCAATGTCCATTATAAGGCTGCCATGAGACATAACCGAATGAGGGGAGCCACCGGTAAAAAGAAAATTACTCTGATTTCCCTGTATTTGTAGCTTTTCGAGCGGAGTTGTCGTATTGATGCCCACATTACCTGCTCCAGTTATAGTCATTCGATCGACATTATTAGTATAAAAAATAACTGATGAATTCTCCCTGTGCAATAGCAAGAAATCTTCATTAGCCGACAATCCTAACACTGTTCCATCACTAGTTCCTGTTCCTGTAGTTGTATTGGTAAATTGCAATTGAGACTGGGCAGAAGATGGCTCATGCAGTTGCAAGAAATAATTAGGTGATGACGTCCCTATTCCTACATTTCCGGTAGTGTAGTATAGGTTTGAGCCGCTAATGTTCCAGGGAGAACTTGAAGGCGCTTGCCAGCTTGCTACACCGTTCGCATCAGAAGTAAGCACCTTATTGGCACCTGCACCATTAGTCATGGTCAAGTATGTAGACTTAATTCCTCCATTTACCGTTAGCATTGAATCAGGAGAATTGGTTCCAATCCCTAATTTCCCTGTGTTGTCCAGGCGCATGTATTCTGTCTCTGCACCGCCGTCATACGATTTGATAAAGGTGAGGACCGGGTCTCCAAAATTATTCAGGGGTCTGGCTTCCATTTTCCATTGCCCTTGGCGTACAGTCCCCCCATTATTTCCAATGGTGTTCATGTGCAGGTAGCTCCAGGCGGTATTTCCAGTTCCAGGATCGGTAACATGCAACTGTACATTTCCCATTACGCTGAGGTTGTCAGTCGGGGTCATACCGATACCAACTTTCCCCCCTGTAGTCATAACAAACTTTGAATTACCGCTTAGAGAAGGGTCTCTGTCAGTGTCATAAGCAATACTAAAGTTATCACTGGCGCTTGCATCAATTCCCATAGCCCAGGAAGATGAGGTTCCATTGGCCGTAATTACTTTGGAATCGAAGCTTCCATCCGATTCAATTAGTAAGTACGGTGTATCACTTGCTTTATAAAGGTGTAACAGTTCCGTCGGTGTGGTTGTTCCAATACCAATGCTTCCCAACGAATCAAGTACTAAATGAGCATCCCCAATAACATCATTATGCCTTAAAACAAAATTATTGGTCGAATGGTCGTGAAAAATATATCCACCGGCATTGTTATTCGCGAAAAAACCCATATAGGCATCAACGGTCGTGTTGCTTTCGATACGAGCATTACCCCCATATAAATGTAGTTTTTCCGAGGGTGAGCTGGTGCCAATCCCAACTTCACCGGTGGCTTTTATTCTCATTCTTTCGTTACCCGAAGTAATAAACCTAAGGTTGTCATTATCTACGCCTCCTGCATTCTCGGTGGCGATATAGGTATCCGCATCCTTATCAATAATACGGGTACTGTCCCCGTTGCTCGATGATAACGTACTGGAAGAAGCGCCTGAAGTGTTGTATTTATAATCGCTACCTTGCCGCTGGGCAATGATATTAAAAGAGATATCGCTGCTAATCCCTAAACTGGTCCATATATTAATTTTGGCACTTGTGGTCGTAACTGATTCAACAGTCAGATCGTACTGCGAAGAATTTTCAGCTACGGCCACCATAGAAGGGGCCGCAGTAAAGTGACTTGTATTAAAGGTTATGGTATATTCTCCCGTACCGGTTTTAGAAACTGAGGATACCCAATCTATATTTTCAGAAATTACTGTTCCTGTCGAAGAAATTCTAGCACTAAACACATTTTCATCCAGTGTATCCGCGGAACTGGAGGAAGAACCATTCGTACTAGACCCAAAAACTTTATCGAGTTTGGTAATTTTCACCTGTGCATAAACTTCATTTACTCCAAATGAATTAGAAGGGCCAAAACCATCAGAACTTTGAGTAGAGGAACCACGATGTTGTATTTCGAAGGTTGTTGATGTCGCAACAGTAAAAACTCCTTCTAACGTGGAGGATGATGCTGTGTTATCAGTTGAATGGTTATATGCGTTTAATCCTAAAACAACATCATTCGAATTTGTTATATCGCGTAATCGAATTTTGTGACTTGTCATTTTATGAGCAACCGCAGTTGCTTCTATCATATAAACGCCTGGTTGAAGTGTAAATTGGTTGGAAGCTAAGGAAGCGAAAGAAGTATCTCCATATTTGGTGTTTAAATCCCTTGTTCTCCACGCTCCGGATGTAAAAGTCCCACTTGCGGTCCCAGAGGATTTTTCATCCTTCATAATCAAAACCCCCGATTCATCGACTGAAGAAATGGAGGTACCCGTTGAACCACTACCTCCGGTCCAACCTTGAATTGGAATTCTTGCATTCAAAACCTGAGTTGAGGAATTAGAAAAAATTACATTACCATTGGTTTTAACCAAGGCCCCGGAAGAATTAGTGGAATATCCAAAACCAAAACTCTGATCTCCTGGCTCAATAAGAACTGTATATGATGTTGAAGTTGCTCCTCCTGTCCAGGCGGCAGTTCCTGCGTTTTCAACCGAAGCAAGGTCTGAACTGATGGTAAGGCCAGAAGGTAGGCTTACAGAGGCTTCAACCGCAGAACCTGAACCACCTTTTTTGAATTTACCTCGAATTAACAGGTCAGAGCCGTCTCTACGCCAATAAAAAGTGTCAATTGTTACGGTTCCAAACCCGATAAAAGTTGGTGAATAGGATGTCCAGTCTGTAGTGACAGTAGTACCACCAGTTCCACTCCCAACGCTTTGCCACGTATTTCCATCAAAATATTTATACACTGAGTCGGTGGTATTAAAAATAAACAAACCTGCCGCAGGTGAACCTATCGCATTCATTTGTGCAGTTGTAAGCCTTGGTGGTAATAAACCGCGGGACGTGTCAGAAATTTCAAGGGCTGCGGAGGGATCTGGATTTCCTCCCAGGGAGTCAATTTTCATCCATTGGGCCTGAACTGAATTTCCAACCAACAAAATAATAATCAACGCTAACGCACTACTTCGCCCGAGACTCCCTAGGAGCCTTGTCGTCCATTGGGTGTAACTAATTGTTGGTATTACCATAAAAACCACAAGAAGGAAGCCAAATCCAGAATGTAAAAAAATTGCTTTCATAATAGTTCATCGCTTAAAAAGTGAGCTTCAACTATATAGGTCGAATTACATCTCAAAATCGAATGTTACTCCAAGAATTCTTAAATCACCGACTGAGGTATCCAAAGCATCTGACCCTGATCTCCGAAATACCATAAATATATAAGTATCGGCAGATGCAACGCTAAAAGTTCTAGTCCAGGTTTTCAATGTATTTGCGGTTGAAGGGGCAGCAAGCGTAGACGAGCTGCCACTTGGATTAGCCCCAATAGTTTCTCCATCTGTCCTGGGTGCCGTAGCAAAAAACACACGAAAATTCCCTACATTTACATTACTTGTATAGGATACACGCATGGTTATCGTATTACTCGTTCTACCGGTAGGAAGCATTAAAGAAAGTACAAAATCCTTGTTTCCAACATCCGGAAGTGCTACGTATCGATAGTTCCAACCATAAGTTCCAAAACTGGTTCCTGACTGTAAAACGTCATTCGAGTACGTAATCGCCGGCATACTAATAGAATGTGTTTTAGACGGTACGTCTTGCCAGGTAGCATCTCCATCTGCGTCAGATACTAACACCTTATTACTAGCAGGTGATCCTCCAGTTACTTTTAATGAAGTGGTGGTTGTCTTGCTCGAAACCTTTACCTCGCCTGTTACATCCAATTCCACCGTAGGGTTAGTATTATTAATACCAACATCTCCGGTTTGGGCCTCCACGACTATACTCGGCGATTGATCTGTACTTGACCATCGACGCCCAATCCCAAAGTTATTACTACCAAAGTTGCTTTCATCAAAACCTACATTCATACCAACAGAATTTCCATCCTGTCGATATCGAATCATGGGATTATCGGTTTCTGTAGAGTTGTCAGAATCAGCTTCAAGATAGATTTCAACATCTGTTTTATCCGTTATATGCAAAAAATGGGAAGGGTTAGTCTCTCCTATTCCTACATATCCTGTATTCGTTATTCTCATTCGATTGGTATTATTTGTTCTGAACTGCATGTATCCGTTTTCGTAATTGTAGAGCAGTGTATTACTTCCTGATTGCCCAAATAAAAAGCCATCGCTATTTGTACTTCCACTTGAACTATTTGTTATTTGAGTATAATTAGTCGTTCCGGAAGCATTATGAATATGAAAATTACGGACCGGGCTCGCTATACCAATACCTACATTTCCACCTGCTCGTAAAACCAATCTATTGTCGGCAACTGAAGTTTCTGTAAAACCCAGATCTGCGTTACCAGTACCTTGAGTTCGAAAATGCCATTCTGCATCTCCACCATTATCATAAAACTGGATGAGTCCATTAGTTGAATGTGCCTTTATCGCTAGAGGGTAAGTAGTAGAAGGGGCATTATTGAGCCCTAAATAGCCACTGTTGTTAAAAAATGACTTTCCTTTTATATCTAATAGGTAGGAAGGAGTTGTTATTCCTATTCCTACATTATTAGAAATAGGGTTCAGAGAAAGTGGCTCAGCATTTTGAGTTTGTACGTAACCGTAGGTCTGAGTACGCCCCAAGTACATACCATCTCCTGTTGTGGATTCTCTAATCTCCAATTGACCAGCATTTCCATTTGCCGGTGGTGAAGCTAGAATGTGCAAGGGAGATAGGGGGTTATTTGTTCCAATCCCTACTTCACCATCCTTATTAATTCTCATTCTTTCGGTTAATGAAGTGACATTGGTTGATGATGATCCACCAGCAAAAACCAGGTCAGCAGCATTACTCCCTGCATCAGTCCTAAATATGCTCCAGGTATAATTACCACCATTATTCTGAAATGCTAAACCATGATTGCTACTGTTGTTGCTCGATTGCAGCGCTAAGGCACTTTCCGAAGTACCGAATACCGTCAACTGATTTGAAGGGCTCGTAGTTCCAATTCCGACATTGCCCGAATTATCAATTCGAATGCCCTCATTATCCCCATCATTTGACAGGTAGTTATTATTTAATTGAACATTCTGTGTTGCTTTATGGTCTCCTAAATTATCTTCCGACAAATCAACCCAACCTGAACCGTTGTAGAAATAAAACGAACCCAGCGTACTGTTAAATACCAACAAACCTGTGGCAGGACTTGAAATGGCATTCATTTGTGTAGTAGTTACTCGGGGAACAAGTACACCCTTGGAAGTGGATTGTACCTCCAACGCCGCAGAAGTATCAGGTGTACCTCCTGTTTCGTTAATTAAGACATCCTGGGAATAGACCATCAAACAAGGCATGAAAAAGGACAACAAAATCAGATGTTTCCATTTGGAGCTGCTCCGAAAGTTAAATTCCCTTATATTCTCTCCTGCTCTCACCATCTCCTAATTCGTTGAGTACTCTAGGTTTACACCATGAATATACATGGTTCCTGTATTGGTATCTGATCCGTTGGTACCAATTCTTCTGAGATAGATGTGTACAAACTTATCTGAAGAATTTGCTCCGGAAACATTTATCGAAGCTTCCTGTAATCCTTCTACAGTGGAGGATACAGGCAGGGTATGATTTGTACTTGAAGTGTTACTGGAAACATCCTCGTTTAATGAGCGATATATTCTACCCACTTTGAAGTAAATATTTCCAGTGTTTGTTGATGCACTGTATAAAATCTTAGCTGTAAAATTTCCACCATTCCAGTCCACCGGTATGGGGACGGAAACTCGAATTTCTCGGTTACCACCATCTGTCATATAAATCGTTGTTAATCCAAAGCTTCCAAGAGTCGCCCTTGTCGCTCCACTAAAACTCTCCGAAGGAAACATGCCAGGGGTAATCATTATGGACTTGGTCTTGGAAGGTACATCCTGCCACGTAGCATCTCCATCAGCATCAGAAACCAGAACTTTATTGCTACCTGGTGAACCACCAGTAACCTTGAACGATGCCGTTGTGGTTTTACTAGAAACTGTAGCATTGCCAGTAATCGTTGTATTACCAGCCAAAGCCGATGTTCCGTTTACGTGTAATTTGGCCGAGGGGCTGGTAGTATTGATCCCCAGGTTTCCAGCTGAAGAACCAGTTATTAGTGGCGTACCCGAGACGCTTCCTATATAAACCCGAAACGAATTGTCTGATCCATTGGTTCCGACAATCGCACGATTGGTACCCCCTTCCCGGTATATCGAATAGGAGTTGTTGCCGGAAGACGGATTAAGAATGGTATATGCATGCCCAGACGTATTTTCGAATTCTGCCACCGTACTGGAGGTTCCGGTAACATCCAAAGGCCAGGTGGGACTGGTTGTTCCAATACCTACTTTACCATCACTTTTAATGGTCATTCTGTCCGTATTGGCAGTTCTTAATCTTAAATCTCCAGCTTCATATCCCTGGATGTAAGAAGTGGTACCTGTAATCCCAATTCGGAGACCATCACTTGAAGTGGTGCCTGTAGATGTATTGGTAAACTGAAGCCATGAGGTAGTGCTGGAACCATTGATATGTACTAAATTATTCGGGCTTGTTGTTCCAATTCCTACATTTCCTGAAGCGTCAATTCGAACTCTTTCAGAATTATTAGTTTTAAATGACATGTAACCATTTTCATAGTTCCAGAGGAAAGTATTGCTCCCGTTCTGTCCAAATAGAAATCCATCGGAGTTGGTACTTCCACTTGACGAGTTAGTCATTTGTGAGTATACGGTAGTACCAGAACCTTGAATGTGTAAGTTTCTAACCGGACTCGTTGTCCCAATTCCAACATTATTTGAAAGGGGATTAAGAGCGAGAGGTTCAAGGTTTTGACTTTGTATGTATCCATAGGTCTGAGTTCTTCCCAGCATCATTGAATTACCTGTTGTCGATTCATCGATTTGAATTTGGCCGGTATTGGCATTGGTTGGTGGAGAAGCAGAAACATGAAAAGGGGAAGCAGGATTATTTGTGCCTATTCCAACCTCTCCATCCTTATCAATTCGCATGGATTCACTTTCCGTACTACCATTGGAATAACTATAAAATGCCAAATCGCCCACATTGGTACTCGCATTGGTTACCACACCTGCAATTCTTCCAAGCTTGTTAGAACCACCAAGATCATTGTCATAATTTTCGAAATTTAATTTTGCCTGGAAGTTACTGGTTGACCCATTTCTAGCTCCCCGTATGGTAACCGACCCGTCATTGCTTGTGGTCGATGCCGGGCTAACCAATAGCTGGGGGCCACCATCCTTACTAATGTGAAGAGCTGAGGTAGGAGTGGTAGTACCTATACCAATATTACCTGAATTGTCTATGCGAATACCTTCGTTATCCCCGTCGTTTGACAAATAATTGCTATTTAACTGAATGTTTTGAGTTGCCTTATGATCACCCAGGTTATCTTCTGATAGGTCAACCCAAACCGTACCATTATAAAAGTAAAAACCTCCTGTAGTCGTATTGAATATCAGCAACCCGGTAGCCGGTGAACTAATGGCGTTCATTTGAGTAGTTGTCATTCGAGGTACCAGCATCCCTTTAGAAGTTGACGACACTTCCAACATTGAAGACGCGTGTGGTGTTCCACCAGTATCATTAATCAGTACCTCCTGAGCCTGGCCATTAAAACGGTAGGTAGTAAATACTAAAATCAGGATTATTACCTTTATCCAATTGTAATTCAAATTCTTCATAGCTATCATTCTGCTTCTTAATCTATCTATATGGAAGAATTAGTGTTTTCTGTATACGCATCGATAAGGAGCACTTCCTGTTGGATCTTTAAATGCCCGAGTAGTAATAGCGCCATTTCCTACTACCATCATGTTGTTTTGAGAAACATTGCTTACCCACTCTGCGTCATCGGTTTCATCCGTTAACGATAAGGTACTTGTGGCTACATACCAATCTCTAAAGGAAGCCAGCTCAGCGTCCTCTGAGGAACAAGTAGTGGTTGCAATGAACCAGGTGGCTGCCGTTTTCTCTGCTTTTGAAATGCAATAGCTGCCATTTACCTTTTCATAACCCGATGGACAAACAAGGGTATCAATGGTAGTTACATCGGCCCAGGCAGCTCCACCAGCGGCATCCGAAATTAGAACCTTACCTAAACCGGCTCCTTCATAAATTCTTAAGTAATCGGTCTTTATACCACCTTTTACATTTAAGGTAGAATCATAGCTATTACCGAATGATCCTCCAACAACCATTTTGTTGTTGACCTGAACGTTACCGTTATCGAAGTAACCTGCAAAATTATCTGTCCCACCGCTTGCGGTTGCCCAAATGCCATAGTTGGTGGCAGAACCTGATGTCCCATTGGCTTTGGCATATATTCCCCAGTATTCTGAGAAAGTTCCCGTACCTTCTGCTACTGAATAAGTTCCATAAAAATCTCCATTGTTACCGAGTCCATTGGAACGCCCCCATAGAGCATAATATTTAGCAGAAGGTGGTCCTCCATAAACATCGGCATAAACACCAAATTTATTGGCAGCATCACCACTTAAATAAGTACGGAAACCCATAGCTGTATCCGCGGAACTCTTCGTGTAAACCTGAGCATTTACCGCGAACTTATTGACGTTATTATCGATAGTATCCCACAAACATAGACGAGCTGTAGGATCAGACATGTTTATACCTATTCTACCATTCTTAACCGTAAGGTATTCTCTATTATTGGCAAATAAACGGAAAGTATCAGCGTCCGGATACATCCAGGAAGTTCTGGTGGCATTGGCCAATACTAAAGATGTATCGGTGGAAAGCGTTGACCATTGAGCCTTACCTGTACCATCTATTGAAGTAAGTACTTTTCCAGCAGCTGCCCCATCTGTGACCACCAACGTTTTTACTGAAGCTGCATCAGTTAAGTCCAATGCTTTACCATAAATAGTTGACCATCGATTACCTGATTTTCCAAGGTCTTCGGTTACGTTCGCATTTGGGAAAATTGCCTGATAAAAACGAATATCACCGGTTCCGTTTATGTTATCCGCATAAAGCAGATTACTACTACCTACAATTAAATTCGCCGATGTAGTTATCGCACCCGTTTTAGCAATTGTCATACGTTCGGTTCCATTGGTAGTAAACCTTAAAATGTCCTCGTTAGCATTTTTTTCTGCATCAATAGAAGTGTTCCCATCAGCGTCTGCAATTTTACTTCCTGCAGTTAAAGTTGTCCAGCTAGCAACACCATTATTGTAAGTCAAAACTTGTCCATTTGTTCCGGAGGTTTTTCCAATTCCAAACTGATTTCCAGTAGGTCCTATTATAATTGAGTCAGTAAATAATTCATTTATATACGCATCGCCACCAACATCTAACTTTCTTGTTGGGCTGGATACACCTATACCCAAATTATTTGCGATGTATACATTACCTGAATTAAAATAACCGGCCCAATTAGTAGTGGCTCCTGTTGCTTCTCCATAAATACCATAATTGATTGATCCTGTTCCATCTGCAGAACCGGAAACTCCAATTGCAGTACTTGAACCACCTGAAGTGGCAGAACCGTCAACACCAACGTTTAGCGCCGATCCACTTTGTGCAAAAGCTGCTATACCATAATTATCATCTCCTGAACCGGAGGCCTCAAAGTCACCCGCTACTGAATTCATAGTTCCTGAACCACCTGTAGCCTCAGCAGTAATTGCAACTGCAACTCCGGTGCTTTTTGAGCCGGCGCTCAAAAACGAGCCAATTCCCAGACTATCCGTTACATCGACTTCCAGGTTATTGCTTGGTGTCTCGGTTCCAATACCCAGTTTATTTTCAATGTAAACTTTTCCATCTTTAAAATATCCAGCATAATTATTGGCGGATGTTCCCCCGCTTGCCGTTCCATAAATACCATACTTCCTTCCTGAAGAACCCGTTGCAACACCAAATGCGCCGTAATTAATACTGGTGGATCCTGAAGCCCCACCGTACAAACCAAAATTCGCTCCGGAACCAGTACCGGTGACCTCAGTAAACACTCCCTTCTTCTCTCCCGAGCTTGAATTTGAATTGAGGGTTCTAATGGCAAAGTCCCGTGTAGAATTAATTCCAATTACTGCATTTGGTGCACTTGAACCAAACTTTAAGGCTCCCAAATTGATAATGGAATCTCCCGCAGCATCGCTTCCGGCAGCAAGTACTGAATCTATTCCCTTGGTGGTGTATCCGGCAATAGTCTGCCAGGTAACCACACCGCTTCCATTGGTTTGTAACACCTGATTTGCACTACCATCAACGGTTGGGAAATAGTATTTTTCGTTTATCGATAAACTATCAACCTCAGCGTGACCGTTGACATCCAGCAAAAATTTAGGTGCTGATGTACCAATACCAAAAAATCCAGTAGTATCTAAGGTAACCTGTGGGGTACTAAAGTTCGTAAAGAAATCCAACCTGTGTTGAGAGTTAGTACCAATCTGAGCTCCACCGGCCGGGTCGCTCCCGTTTGGATTAAACAACCAGGTTCCAAGCTCTACCGTACCATTGGTATGGATAAAACCAAACTTCTGGTCGCCACTTCTAATGGTTAAAACTTCATCGGATACTTTAGTATTTGTTCCTATTCTAAGGTTGCCCAGGTTGTTAATTGAATCGTTGTTGGCATCACTTCCAGCAGCAAGTACAGAGTCAATTCCCTTGGTAGTATAGGTCGAGCTCGTAATTGCCGTTCTTAAACTTGTCGCGGTATCAATAATAGCCTGTTTGTTTACATTGATGGCTGCGGTATCTCTAAACACAGATAGATCGGCAGATTTGGTTCCACCGGCATCGGTAACTTCCAAGCTGGAAACATTTAGAGCTACTCCGGTATTGAGTTCATTCGTAGAACTGGAATCTTTATAGGCACCAGCATTAACAGCAGACTCCAGCGTTCCAATATTTGTGTTTAAGGTTTGAATACTATCCCTGTTGGTATACACCTTACCTCCTAATGCTGCAATAGATAAGGTAGAAACCTTTCCATTTTCGTTGAATGTAAATGTGGTGTCGTTCAACATGGTTATAGAGGTAATCTTCTCATTGGTGGAATCATTATCCAGATTAACAGCAGTAGCGGGTAACACAACAAAACCACCATTGCTCAAATAAATGGTATCATTTGACATCGTCAATACCTGAATCTCATTAGTTGCACTAGTGTCTAAGTAAGCTACCTGTTTGAGCGAATCAATGTCCTTGGTAAATTGTATTGAATCCAATACCCTATATATATTTAATGCGGAATCTATGGTTCTAAGTGAAGTAACCGAATCAGCCAGGTTGCTGACTACCGCATCAATACTATCCCGATTTGTATAAACTTTTCCACCTAAAGCCGCAAGAGACAAAGTTGTAATCCTACCATTTTCATCGAAGTTAAAGGTGGTGTCGTTCAACATGGTAATGGAAGTGATTTTTTCGTTGGTAGAGTCATTATCTAAATTAACCACTGCGGCTGGTAAAACCACAAATCCTCCATTAGTCAAATTAATAGTATCGTTAGAAATACTTAAGGCTTGTATCTCATTGGTTGAGCTGGAGTCTTTATAGGCCCCGGCAGCTACCTGCTGTTCCAGGTTATAAATCCTAGCTGTATCTGATACTACTGTAGCTCGCAGGGATGCCGCAGTATCAATAATCGCCTGCTTGTTTACGTTTATTGCTGCTGTATCTCTAAATACCGATAAGTCAGCAGATTTAGTACCTCCAGCATCGGTAACTTCCAAACTGGAAACATTTAAAGCCACTCCGGTATTGAGTTCATTCGTAGAACTGGAATCTTTATAAGCCCCAGCAGCTACCTGCTGTTCCAAATTATAAATCCTAGCCGTATCTGATACTACTGTAGCACGTAAAGACGTTGCGGTATCGATAATGGCTTGCTTGTTTATGTTTATTGCTGCAGTATCACGAAACACGGACAAGTCGGCAGACTTTGTGCCTCCTGCATCGGTAACCTCCAGACTGGAAACATTCAAAGCCACTCCAGTATTGAGCTCATTGGTTGAACTGGAATCTTTATAGGCACCTGCCGCGACCTGCTGTTCCAGGTTATAAATCCTAGCTGTATCTGATACTACTGTAGCTCGCAGGGATGCCGCAGTATCAATAATCGCCTGCTTGTTTACATTAATTGCAGCGGTGTCCCTGAATACAGATAAATCCACTGACTTAGTACCCCCTGCATCAGTAACCTCCAAACTGGAAACATTTAATGCAACCCCGGTATTAAGTTCATTGGTAGAACTGGAATCTTTATAGGCTCCAGCGGCAACCTGTTGTTCCAGGTTAAAGATTCTGACCGTATCGGAAACCACAGTAGCCCGCAGTGATGCAGCAGTATCAATAATGGCTTGCTTGTTTACGTTTATTGCCGCAGTATCACGAAACACGGACAAGTCGGCAGACTTTGTGCCTCCTGCATCGGTAACTTCTAAACTGGACACATTTAATGCAACCCCGGTATTAAGTTCATTGGTTGAGCTTGTATCCCTCAATTCCAAAGAAGAAATTCTTGTGCTATCAGTACTAATTCGGGTTGAGTTATTTGAAATATTACCCGCATTTGTCGTGATGTTTGTCGTATTTGTATTGATTCGAATACTGTCAGCAGTTATTTGAGTTGCGCTGGTAGTAATTGCCGTTGAGTTGTTCGAGATATTACCTGCATTTGTTGTGATGTTTGCTGTGTTTGTGTTGATTCGAATACTGTCAGCGGTAATCTGTGTGGCATTAGAACTTATAGCCGAAGTATTATTCGAAATGGCCCCTGCATTTGTATTTATTCTGGTATTGTAGTTCCCTAATGAATCATAGGCTGTAGCCAGAGAATCGCCCAGGCTTTTCAATCTCAATTTTATTGATGTAGAATCGATTTGATAGCGGGCCAAATGACTCTTAAATTCTGCATCCAATGCATAATTTCCCAAATAGACACTTCCACCATTGGTCAGTTTTAATGAATCGTTGGACTGGTTAAAACTCAATACCTGGGCATCGGTATTGTCCAGATAGGGTGCTAAATTGATAATGGTAGGTGTTCCATTTTGTGTTATGGTCAAATCATTACCGGATAAACTTAAATCCTGAATTTCATTGTTGGGATCGGCATCCGCATCGTCTACATTAACCGCACTTTCAGCAAACTTTGCATATTGGGCATAAGGAACCGTTAAAAGCTTTGATTCACCAATCTGATTAAAACCATTGCCATCTTTTAGATCCAATTCTACCAAAATGTAGTACGGACTGACCTTACCCAAATCCCAATCAATGGTTTTGAAGTCACCCGTAGTTGCCGTACCTAATCCAATTTCCAGGTTAATCAATCCCAATTGGTTCGTTTGAATACCACTGTGCGTTTCAACGTAAGCCAGGGGCTGACCTTTTCTATAGATCGTAAATTTTATGTCAACACTGGAGTTTCCTATTACATTTCCACTCGCATCACGGAGAATTGCCTGGTACTTCATACCATCCAACGAGCTTTGTCCAAAGGACGAAAAATGAGACCCAAGAACCAAAAAGGAGATTAGGATAAAAGTTTTAATAGTTTGTATGCGGTTCATAATGAAAAAATTAAGTCTTATTCAATTTTAAGATTTTAGTTGAAAGTGAAAGATCACCTGTTTTTTAGAACTTTAAAAGTTTTAAGGAAATTACCGGTTTCGTCCATAATGTGCACCAGATAGGTTCCATTACTTAGTTCCGATAAATCGTATGACTCAAGATCAGATTCGATTGCCTGAGTAAATACGGGTTTGTATAGCATATCGTAGATCACCACCCGGTACTGATCGTTTAATTCCTCAAGCCCCTCGAACGAAACATTCAAATTTCTTGAAGTGGGATTAGGATAAACCTCAACCGAGAGGTCCGCTGGAATGTAGTTCCATACTCCTACAATTACCCATTCGTATTGATTAAATCCCTGGGTCATAAAATGGGTTTGATTGCCGATAGTTTTGATAATCGGCTCACCAACTGTCCAGGTAACCGCATAAGTTGAATTGGAAAACTGCTGACCCGCAGTTGAAATTACCTCCAATTTACTTTGCGCAACTACCTGCTTTTCAAGAAAAAAAGCAAATACTACACAACATAGCAAGCTTATGCCAAGGCGTTTTTCCATAGGTTAATTGTAATTTTTTAACAACCTATAAAAGTAACAATTGTAATGATAAGGCGTTGGCGTCTGAATTTTATTAACCATTTAAACCGATTAACGCTGTTGAAACAGCTATTATAATTGAGTTTCTTTCAATTAAAAGAGGACTATTTTAAGACTCAAAATACTTAATTTGGCTTTTGGGTTAGGTCTTAAAAACAGAGTTTGATTTGTATTCAATAATTGATATAGAAACCAACGGTTTAAACAGTAAAAGAGGTAAGATAACGGAGATTGCTATTTTCAAACACGACGGAGAAAAAATCGTGGAGGAATTCCAAACACTTATTAATCCGGAAACTCCCATTCCATACGAAATTACCCGAATTACAGGCATAAGCTCACAGATGGTTGAGGACGCCCCAAAATTTTACCAAGTGGCGAAGGAGATTCTGGAGATTACAGAGGACTCAGTATTTGTAGCCCACAACGTAAATTTTGATTATGGCTTTATTCAGGAAGAATTTAAAAACCTGGGATATACCTTCAAGCGAAAAAAACTGTGTACGGTTAAGCAGAGTAAACTTTTGCTCCCCGGACACCGATCATACTCACTAGGTAGAATATGCAAAGACCTGGGAATACCAATAGAAGGCAGACACCGCGCAGCCGGTGATGCAAGAGCAACAGTTACCCTCTTTGAAAAATTATTGGAAGTTGATTCTGATCTGGGCACCAAACGTAAAGCTAGCGAGCAACTGTCTAAGTACTTACACCCGGAATTTGACATCTCAAAAATCCTTGAAGCTCCTAAAAAGACCGGAGTGTATTACCTATTCAATGAAAAGGGAGATATTATTTATGTTGGAAAAAGTACGAACATTCGTACCCGGTTAAACAACCACCTGAGGCAGCCGAAAACCAATAAGGCCATGAGAATGCACAATGAAGTTGCGGATGTAGATTATAGGGTAACGGGCTCGGAATTGATGGCTTTACTGGTGGAATCAGAAGAAATTAAAAGGATAAAACCAAAATTTAATTCCGCTTTAAAAAGAAATAATTTCCCCTTTGGAATTATTATGGAGGAAGACCTTTTCGGATACATGACTTTGTCAGTGGTTAAATACAATCAGTCGCATAACCCCTATTCTACTTTTACTACGAAAGCATCGGCTCAAAACCGACTGGAACAGTTAAGCCGAGAGTATAGGTTGTGCCTGGGTCTTTGCGGATTACAAAAATGCGGCAGCGGTTGCGTAACCAAAGCCGTTGAAGAATGTAATGGAGCGGCACTTTACGAAGAGGAACCTACATGCTATAACGAACGGGTTCGTGAAGCATTGGAATCCCTAACTGTTCTTGGTAAGGATGCGCTTATAATAGATCGCGGAAAAGACGAGGATAGTTTGTCGGCTATTCTTATTCAAGGCAACAAATACATAGGGTATGGTATTTTCGACCCTGAATTTCAAAACAACAAGGATGAGATTCTTGAGCAAATCTCCTACAAGGAAGACAACCCGGATAGCAGGTACATCATTGCCTCTTATTTAAAACACAAACGAGTAAAGCAAATCATTCCATTGGGCTAAAAACCGAAAGTATTTGTTATCGGCATTCCAACGTTAATTAGTAGTTGAGAGTGCATAAAATGCATGGATAGAAATTGTTATAATTGCTTCTATGGAACAAGAACGTCCCGCGTGGAAGAACAAAGTTCATGAAATAATATTCGGACATCACACAACCGCCGGAAAGGGGTTTGATGTCATTCTTCTTATTGCCATTGTTGCCAGTGTAATTGTATTAATGCTTGACAGCATAGAAGAATTGGATCAGGAGTATGGAGTACTTCTTCAGGGATTGGAATGGATGTTTACTGCTTTCTTTACGGTTGAATACGTGCTGAGAATTATGACGGCCAAAAATCCCAGAAAGTACGTAACCAGTTTTTTTGGCGTGGTCGATTTGGTTTCGATACTACCAACTTACCTTGGTTTGTTTATGGCCGGTTCTCATTATTTACAAATTATCAGAACATTCAGACTCTTAAGAATCTTCCGGATTTTGGGTCTATCCAGCTACGTTGGTCAGGCAAATGTATTGGGTGATGCATTAAAGGCCAGCAGGCAAAAGATCATTGTCTTTTTTGGAGTAGTGCTCAGTATTAACATTTTAATTGGAACACTTATGTTCTTAATTGAAGGTGCAGAAAATGGATTTACCAGTATTCCGCGGAGTATATACTGGGCCATTGTTACCATGTCAACCGTTGGGTATGGAGACATAACCCCACAAACTGCTATCGGACAGAGCATTGCGGCAGTTGCCATGATTATTGCCTATGCTATTATCGCCGTTCCCACCGGTATTGTTACGCTTAACCTTAAAGAAGCCAGCGATAAAAAGAAGCAGGAAAAACTGGACGAAGACAGCAAAAAATGCCACCGTTGCAGTGCTATCATTGACAAGGAAGCGAAGTACTGCTCCAATTGCGGTAAGGTGCAATAGACTATACTAAAAATGCTGGCTGCCCTCCTTCGTTAACCAGAATTTGGGGATTATAAAGTCATATTTATTTTCTGACGATTATCATAGTATATTAATAAACAAGTAATTAGATTTGGGAAACTCAAATTTATACGCTATGAAAAAGACAATTTTACTGTCCATGGTAATCGTACTTTCATCATGGAATATCAACGCCCAGGACTTCAGAGTAGACGAGGTAATCGTCTATAGTAGCCTAACCCCTCCAACAAAAGTATCAGGTGATTCAATCGCTCTTCTCGATACCGTTTCTCTTGCCATTGATCTTTACAATGTAGGATCAAATCTAGTTGGCCCCAATGATTCTGTCGCGGCAGGTTTCAGTGTCAATGGAAGTTTTATAGGAAACTTTGGTAAAAGAGGAATTGGAACAAACCTGGTTCCTTCAACTTCCGTAGTAGTCCCGGTTAAAGAGAAGCACGTATTCACCAGTTCCGGATCAGTTAAAATTTGCGCCTGGCCATCGTATACCGGTTTGGGTGGAGATCCTAACAAAGCAAACGATACATCGTGTAAGATATTCACCGTTTTTCCTCCGCCGGGAGTTCTCTTTACTTCCTTTTCACCTTCAGAAGGTTACAGAGGTAGCAAGGTCAATCTGGACGGTTTTCGATTTAGCGATACCGCTACTCAAAACGTGGTAAAGATTAATGGTGTAAATGCAGTGGTTGACTCTGCAGAGAAAAACTTTCTTCGGATAATTGTACCAGCTACTGCAACTTCCGGAAAAATTTCGGTAACCACAGCTGGAAAAACCAGCACTGCGCCTGGCACATATACAGTTAGAGTCCCGGTTATTAATTCTTTTAGTCCAGACTCGGCATTTGTGACAGATACTGTTCGAGTGCTCTGTACTGATGTTATTACTAAACCCATTGTAAAATTTAACGGCACCATAACTCCTGCAGCTGATGTCATCTGGAATGGAGACACTGTATGGGCAGAAGTACCGGTAGGCGCAACCACAGGAAAAATAATGCTGGACTTTGATATTACTACTGCCAGCAGCGCAACGGATTTTATCGTAAGAATGCCTATTGATACTTCCAAAGACACAACCTCGGTTCGGTACCTGGTTCAGGAAGAGGGAAAAATCTGGCATCATGGAAGCCACATATCAATTACTAATATTATTGGCGTTTTTGACTTAACAGTGGTTGATCTAAATGGAAAAGTGGTTCTATCTAAGGAACTCAAACTGGAAGACAAATCGGAGTTCGTAGAAGTGGACGTTTCCGGTTTGAATGGAGGAACCTACATTGCAATTATTGATAAATCCTATTTCAAATTTGTTAAAATGGAATAAGAAATAGTCCAATCTTAAATTTAAAGCCTCAATGCTATTTGAATGCATTGGGGCTTTTTTATTTTTACGCTTTAAAATTTTACAAATTATGACAGCAGCAGATTCACTAAAGAAAATCAAAGAAGGTAACGAAAGGTATGTACAAGATGTGCTTACTCATCCCAATTCAGATAATACCAGAAAAGCATCTCAAACCGGAGGGCAAAGTCCATTTGCCATAGTTCTAAGTTGTGCAGATTCCAGGGTAGTTCCCGAACTGATATTCGATCAGGGAATTGGCGATCTGTTTGTAATTCGCGTAGCCGGGAATACGGCTAATGCCTCTTCGATAGCATCCATTGAATACGCGGTAGCCCATTTAGGAACTAAACTAATTGTTGTTCTTGGACATGAGAGTTGTGGTGCTTGTGGTGCCGCTGTAGCTGGAGGTGATAACGGACCAAACCTGAATCACCTGTTGGACATGATTCAGCCTGCGGTTGATAAAAGTGAAAACAAAGAGGTAAACGACGTTGTAAAAATAAACGCGGCAATACAGGCAGAAGAACTCGTGAACCAGTCAAAAATAATTGCTAATGCAGTAGAAAATTCTGGTGTAGAGATAGTTTCGGCATATTATAACTTAAACGGCGGAAAGGTGAATTTTTAATCACCTTTCGATTACTTTTGGCGTCCCAGAAAAAGACAGAAAAAAGACTAAAATGAGTGTACTCGTTAATAAGGATTCTAAAATAGTTGTACAAGGATTTACCGGTGGAGAAGGTACATTCCATGCCGGCCAAATGATTGACTACGGAACCAATGTTGTCGGTGGAGTTACTCCCGGTAAAGGTGGCCAAACTCATCTGGATCGTCCGGTATTTAATACGGTTGAAGATGCAGTAAATGAAACCGGCGCTGATGTATCCATCATATTTGTTCCACCTGCATTTGCGGCTGACGCAATTATGGAAGCTGCTAACGCAGGAATTAAAGTAATCATATGCATTACGGAAGGAATTCCGGTTTCTGATATGGTTGGTGTAAAGGAATACCTTACCGATTATGATTGTAGGTTAATTGGCCCTAACTGCCCTGGAGTAATAACTCCTGATGGGGCAAAGGTTGGAATTATGCCCGGGTTTGTATTCAAAGAAGGGCGAATTGGTATTGTATCTAAATCGGGTACTTTAACCTACGAAGCTGCAGACCAGGTGGTAAAAGCTGGTTTTGGAGTTTCAACAGCTATCGGAATTGGTGGGGACCCCATTATTGGAACCTCAACCAAGGATGCTGTTAAGTTGTTGCTTGATGATCCTGAAACGGATGCGATAGTAATGATTGGTGAAATTGGTGGAAACTACGAAGCTGAAGCTGCCCGATACATTCAAAGCAAGGGGAATCCAAAACCGGTTGTTGGTTTTATTGCCGGCCAAACTGCTCCTAAGGGCAAGAGAATGGGACATGCCGGAGCCATAATTGGAGGTGCTGATGATACTGCTGCCGCTAAAATGAGAATTATGAGAGAATGTGGTATTTACGTAAGTGAATCTCCTGCCACAATCGGATCTACTCTGGCTGAAGCATTGGACCAGGTTAACGCCTAGCGCCGAATATATTGCCAGTTAACTAAAACAACAGGGCGAAAATTTAACACCCTTGCTTGCCCAGTATAAACTGGAATTTCTGGCTTATTTTTTTACCATCCGCATTTTCTGCTGGAATCCAGGTGGGCATTTCAGAGATTATTTTCATCAGTAATTTATCCAATATTTTATTCTCACTCGACACGGCCATTTCTACATCCGAAGCTTTTCCCTCTTCATTAATGGTGAAGGAAACGGTGGTTGCCGGTGACAAGGCCACGAGTCTTTCCTTGTCTTCGATTTGATCGTAACTATTTTCTCTCAAATAGTTGAGTAAAGCTTCCATATCTCCAGGATAATGTGCCTGTTTATCGGGAACTACAATAAATTGGGAAACCATTTTTCGATCTTCGGTTACACCGGTTACCGAATTAGACACCTTGTAGTTAACCTCCAACAATATTCGGTCCCCTACCTCAACCGATTGAATGAGCTTCTTCTGGTCCGGAGTAAATTTACTGTTACTACCGGAAACAACATCACTGCTTTCGTCGACACTTAAATCGACCGATGTATATTCTTTAATCCAATTAGAGGGATAATCGACAATAAAATCTTCCAGTGAATTTGCTGCCTGCAGTTTTTCAAATTCCACCTGTTTTCCATATACACTATTAAGGTAGTACTCCACTTCTACATTCTTCAATTTATTCTGGACAATGGGAATGCCCCAATTCCAAGAATGATAAGCCCCAGAGACCGAACCCGGTTTACAGGTCAGATTAGTTGATGCCCCTATATCAATAGGATTAATACTTACTAATGCCCAAAGTCCCAGGAAAGAAATTGTAAATCCAATGAATAATGTACTTTTCTTCATAATTAAAATCTTTACACCAAATCTACCTGTGGCAATTCAGAAGAAGACTTATGCAATGTAAATTAAGGTAATTCCAATGTAATTTCCTGTAATTTGAGATTGTAAATTAATGTAAATTAAGCTTCTTTCACTTGTTATGGCAGAGGAATCCAATAGATTTACATTGTGGTAAATCGCTATCATTTTATACTGCTTTTTCTATTTGTTTGGTCAATCGTCGGGTATTCTAATAGCCCCTTAAAGGAAAAAGAAATCAAAGTGGCAATGCGAATGATTGGCCATGAATTTCTTCTAAACAACAATGACAGTACTTCGAGGGTATTGCCTATTAAAAAAATAGAAGATCAATTGATCTCGGAGTATTCTCCCAACCATGGATATAACTTTAAAACGGAAAACGGACACTACCTCATTCAGTTTGATACCGAATTCGAATTTGATCCGGACAAACTGGTCACCTGTGTTCAACAGGTGATGGCGCAAACCCGAGTTTCGAACAGTTATGTGGTGGAAGTACAATCCTGTGCCTCAAAAGAAGTAGTTTATAGTTATGCAATTCGAAATACTGAATCGAAGGATTTTATTCCCTGCAAGGGAAGGGTTTTACCATTGGGTTGTTATCAAATTCTGTTTACCTTATTAAATGAAGACAAGCAAAACAAGGCCAATGCTATAATACCTGCAAATTCAAATAATCAATCCGAAATTAAGTCCAATGCAAGCCTGATTCTAATTGTAGTCGGATTGGTTCTATTGGTTGCATTAGTCCTGTATTATCGGAAACGAAAGAATCATTCACCCGGGAATTCTAATCTGATAACCCTGGGAGCTTTTTTGTTTGACAAAAAGAACATGGAATTACTTTATGAAGAAGAAAAGACCGAATTAACCTACAAAGAAACCGAAGTATTGTCTCTACTCCACTCATCTGCAAATAAAACAGTTACTCGCGAAACCCTACTAAGTGAAGTATGGGGAGATGAAGGAGTTTATGTCGGAAGAACACTGGACGTTTTTATTTCGAAGCTTCGAAAAAAACTTGAACCCGATCCAAGTATTAAAATTTCAAATATCCGTGGTATTGGATACCAACTGATTCTTAACGACTAGTCTGTATTTCTAGGCAGTTTCTGTTTCTACAAAAGAAATCCCAAACTCTTTTAGTTCATTCAATATAGGCTCATAAATATCCGGAGTAACCGGGCGGTGGATACCGGGGTTATTAATCTTTCCTTCCAGTACCATTTTTGTAGCAATGGCAACTGGTAATCCTACCGTTTTGGCCATGGAAGTATAGGTTCGATCCTCTCCTTTTACAACCATGCTCGATGTCATTGCTTTCATGGAACCATCTTTAGACTTCCAACCCAACTTATGCCACATCACAATCATGTCTTTATCGTCATCGGCCAGGTTCCATTTTTGCTCCAAAATATGTTGCAATATTTGGGCTGGCGTCTTGTCTTCGTTAATACCAATTGCCGTATCTTCAAATATGCCCAGCCATTCAAATTTTTCAATAATGGGATCATCCTGAGGAATATTTAAATAGTGCCTGAATTTTAGCTCAACAGAATTGTGCGTATCGTAAGCCAGAAAGGAATTAATAAACTCCCGGTGGGTCATATTTTTTGATCCCTCCATAATATAACTATCATCTGTAGCTCCCAATTTTACAAAGAAATCCCAGGCCCTTGAGAACCCTGGCCTTCTCAGGGTTCCTCTGTACAAGGTTTGAATATCATCAAGTGCATAAACGCTTCTATAATTCAAACTATCCCGGTTTGCATATCCTTCGAACTTACCATACCCATCTATGGTAATGTACTCGGTTCTTCTGAACAACTGGTGGTAAGGAATGTACTTGTACTTGCCCTTCTGAATAAACTTAGCTGCCGAGCCCTGCCCCGCTAAAACTACATTTCTCGGGTTCCACGTGAATTTGTAATTCCATGGATTATTGTCGCTTTCCGGTGCAACCAGTCCACCAGTAAATGACTCGAAAAGCAACATTTTTCCTCCGTTGTTCCGGATTCTATCGATTAATTGCATGGCAGACATGTGGTCTATTCCAGGATCTACTCCCATTTCCATAACAACCGTTATACCGGCTTCTACAGCCTTACTATTTAGTTCGGCAATCTTAGGTGAGATGTAGCTAGCTGTAACCATATTCTTTTTAAGCGCAATACAATCTTCAATAACCAATGCATGAAACCTTACGGGCAACATACTTATGACGATATCCGCTTCCGAAATGTGTTTTTCTCTCAGTTTCTGGTCTTCAATATCAAAGGACAGAATTCTCGCATTACTATGTCCATTGGTTTTTGCTTTGGCAAATTTTGCATTTCTCTCCACCAGGGTAATGTTCCAGTCATTCTTTTTGCTCTCGTCGAGCAAATAATGAATAAGACTGGCTGTAGACCTACCAGCTCCAAGAAGCAATATATTTTTACTCATAATCTATTTTCAGGCAAGTTTAAACTTGATCACATTTATCTTTGTCGTACAAATTTGATGACTCACCTCGATTAACTTCTATACTTTCATGACTACTTCTTCACAAGTTAACAACACCGGGCAATTAAAATTTGCATTTATCAGTATGGCTATAGCCGTTGTTCTTGGAGCATTAGCCGCCCACGCATTAAAAACCTTTCTTCCACCACAAAAATTAGAGAGTTTTCAAACCGCCGTTCGCTACCAAATGATTCATTCAATAGCGATTATTCTAGTGGTCCTTCTGGCAAAAAATAATTTCTCCGTTTCCAACTGGAGTTACCGTTTTTTTCAATGGGGCATCATTCTCTTTTCGGGTTCCATTTATGTGCTAAGCACCCTGCCATTGCATAGCCTGGTCTGGACCAAATGGCTTGGGCCTGTAACTCCCATTGGTGGAGTTCTATTTATTTTAGGCTGGGTCTTTTTGGCTTTAAATATTTCAAAAAGCGAATGATTTTTCAACCGTAATTGTTAACAAACCAAGTTATAATATTTCTAGGTTAAGGTTTCATTAAGTCTATCTTTGCAGCCACAATTCAGAAAATTAAAAATCATGAATGAAACAGGACTGAAAGCAGACAATGCAACAGTTGAAGAGTATGGGATAAAGAATGCTACATCGCATTGGAATTTATCCCCAGATGAGCTAGCGAAAAGATCAATTGACTTAGGTCAGGCCAAAGAAACCAGTACAGGTGCAATAACCGTTGATACTGGTGAATTTACGGGTCGATCTCCTCAAGATCGATTCATAGTAAAAGACTCAATTACAGAAGATGCAATTTGGTGGGGTAACATAAACATTCCCTTTGGGCCAGACGCATTTGACAAACTTTACGACAAAGTAGTAGACTACTTATCCGGAAAAGAAATATATGTAAGAGATGCCATTGCATGTGCTGATCCCTCATATAAGATGAACTTAAGGGTGGTGAATGAGTACCCCTGGTCAAACATGTTTGTTTACAACATGTTTATTCGTCCAACGGAAGAAGAGGTAAAAAGCTTCGATCCTGAATGGACCGTAATTAACGCTCCGGGGTTTATGGCAAATCCTGAAATTGACGGAACACGTCAGCACAACTTTGCCATTCTAAACTTTACAAGAAAAATTGCTCTTGTAGGTGGTACAGGATATACCGGAGAAATTAAGAAAGGAATTTTCTCTGCACTTAATTTTATTCTTCCACACCAAAAGAACACGCTTTCAATGCACTGCTCTGCCAACGTTGGCGAAGCGGGTGATACTGCTATTTTCTTCGGTCTTTCGGGTACAGGTAAAACTACCCTTTCAGCTGATCCAAATCGTCAGTTAATTGGGGATGATGAGCACGGTTGGTCGGATGAGAATACTGTGTTTAACTTCGAAGGTGGTTGCTATGCAAAGTGTATTGACCTAAGCGAAGAAAAAGAGCCGGATATTTACCATGCTATTAAGCCTGGTGCGTTGCTTGAGAATATTCGATTTGTGAATGGAAGCAACGAAGTTGATTATCACAACTCGGATGTAACTGAAAACACGCGTGTTTCTTATCCGTTGTATCACATTAACAATATCATTACGCCGTCAATTGGTAAAAACCCAAAGAATATTTTCTTCCTAACCTGTGATGCTTTTGGTGTATTGCCTCCAATAAGCAAATTGACTCCGGGGCAAGCCGCTTACCAGTTTATTTCTGGTTATACGGCAAAGGTTGCTGGTACTGAGGCTGGAATTACAGAACCGGTAACCGCATTTTCTGCATGTTTTGGTGCTCCATTCATGCCGCTACACCCTACCGTGTATGGTGAGATGTTGAGTAAGAAAATGCAGGAATCCGGTGTAACAGTTTGGTTAGTAAATACGGGCTGGTCAGGTGGGTCTTACGGAGTTGGTGAAAGAATGAGTTTAAAAATTACCCGTTCATTAATTACCGCTGCTCTTAATGGAGAATTGAACAACATGGATTACAATACACATGAAATATTTGGACTTAATTTCCCTACTTCTTGTCCAAACGTTCCTGATGAAGTATTGAATCCTAAAAACACCTGGGGAGACAAGTCAGCTTATGATAAAAAGGCGAATGAATTGGCTTCTAAGTTTGTAAACAACTTCAAGCAATTTGAAGAATTTGCAAACGATGAAATTATGGCTGCTTCACCTAAAGTAGTTGAAAGCGTATAGCGTTTTTAAATAGCAAATGGATGAAAGCCTTCCCGAATTCGGGAAGGCTTTTTTTATGTCAAATAACCGACAAAAAAAGCATTCTTAAAATCGAACGTATATTTCTGTAATTCATCTGACATTGGTAAGTAACATGCATTTTTTAAAATTGAGTTTAAACTCAAAATTATCGCCTATGAAAAAGAATTTAATGTTACTGGCCTGTGCCGGATTATGTGGAACGTTTATTTTTAATTCCTGTAAGAAGGATGACGATGACCCAGCACCTGAAACACCTTCTGAATTTGTAGCGGATAATTCCACGTTTAGCGGATGGGCAAGTTGGACCCTGCACGAAACAAAAAAGGGTGCTGATCCCGCTCTTGGTGAGAAAGCACATGGTGGAAAGGATACCACTTTCACTAGAAAGATTTATATAAAGGACAATGCAAAGTTGTCTGGTGGAACTTACCCTCAGGGTAGTTTAGTATTTAAACACTCTGCCAGTGGAAACGATTCGGTTCACGTATATACGGGTATGGCAAAACGCGGAGGAAATTTCGCTACGGCTACAGCTGGATGGGAATATTTTCTACTTGCTGCCGATGGAAGCATTTCAAAGGATGCTGATGGCAACGAACAACGAGGCGCCAACCTTTTGGCCTGCCAAGGTTGTCATGCTGCGGCAAAGGATAAAGACTACGTATTTACTGCTAAATAGATTTCATCTCTATTTTTTGGAAAGGCCTCATAACTAACGTTGTGGGGCTTTTTTATTTTTTGCAACTTCATTAGACGAACTCAATTAAACTTATGACTTCCTTCTTGGGTAGAATAGTAGTTACTTCTGAAATACATTTGCGTCATGCACAAAGTGTATTACAAAGGAGAATTCAACGGTAACATTATTCTACCTGAAGCAGAAAGCAAACATGCGCTAAAAGTTATACGCATGAAACAAGGCGACCAACTTTTGGTTTTGAATGGTGAAGGAGCCAAAGCAAAGGGTCGGATTGATTTGATCAATAAAAAAAACTGTACGATTAACATATTGGAGATTGAAAATGAAGAACGGAGAGCCAACACGCACCTAACACTGGCCATAGCCCCTACTAAAAACATAAGCCGGTTTGAATGGTTTGTTGAAAAAGCAACCGAGATTGGCGTAGACAGAATTGTTCCTGTTTTGTGTTCAAGAAGCGAACGAAAACATTTAAAAACCGAGCGGATAAATAAAATTCTGATTTCAGCTATGAAACAGTCGGGTCAGTTGTTTTTACCTCAACTGGATGAACTTACTCCTATTAAATCGTTTATTGAGGATAATCCAAATGGTTTTATGGCTTACGTGGATACCGATGAAAACACACCGCAACTGTCAAAAGCCATTGAAAAACACAAAAAATTAACGATCCTTATAGGACCGGAGGGTGATTTTACGCCGGATGAAATTAATTTAGCCGCTAACAACGGATACACTTTTGTAAAGTTGGGTCCGTCGGTTTTAAGAACAGAAACTGCAGGAGTTTATGTATGTTCAATTGTAAATTCAAAATGAAACAATTACTGATCATTTTACTACTTATTGTATCCGGCAATGGATTTTCGCAGGATGTTCAGCTGGGCCTGTTAAAGTATAATGGTGGTGGAGACTGGTATGCCAACCTGGAAACTTCTTTACCTAATCTGATTAAATTCACTAACAATAACCTACATACTTCCATACATCCGGAGCAGGCAATTATCGAAGTGAATAATCGAGAAATATTCAATTATCCCTTTATTCATATGACCGGTCATGGCAACGTGGTTTTTAGTAATGCGGAAGCTGAAAACCTAAGGAAATACCTGCTGGCCGGTGGGTTCCTTCACATAGACGACAATTATGGATTGGATAAGTTCATTCGTTTAGAAATGAAAAAAGTATTTCCCGAACTCGATTTTGTAGAACTTCCCTTTTCGCATCCCATCTACCATCAGACCTATGAATTTAAGAACGGCTTACCTAAAATCCATGAGCACGACAACAGTTACCCCAAGGGATACGGCTTAATCTATAATGGAAGGTTGTTATGCTTCTATAGCTTCGAAAGTGATTTAGGCGATGGCTGGGAAGACCCAAGTGTTCACAACGATCCTGAATCTAAAAGAATCCAGGCCCTAAAAATGGGGGCCAACCTCATAGAGTACGTGTTCAAAGGAGAGAACATGGAATCTGATTTATAGATAATTCTCACAAGCAACCATGCGAGTAGCTAAAGTTTAGCAAGTCGGTGAGATTAAAATCAACCAACATTGAAATGTTGCGATTTATAATCAAAGAACTTATCCATATCCTTACAATCCATTTAAATTTGCACGTAGAATATTCAACTTTAAATGAAGATTGTAATTGCGGGAGCTGGTGAAGTAGGAGTTCATTTAGCTAAGTTATTAGCAGACCAGGCTCAGGATATAATTTTAATTGACCGAAACAAATCCCGACTTAAATACGCCGAAGCGCATACCGACGTGCTGGTAAGCAGAGGAGATGTAACCTCGGTTGGGGTGCTTGAAGAAGTTGGAGTTGGTAACTGTGACCTGCTTATCGCCGCAACAGATTCTGAAACCACTAACCTGACCGTAGCCATTTTGGGAAAAAAGCTGGGTGCGGGTAAAACCATTGCCCGGATTGCCAATACGGAACTGATTAACAACTACGATAAATTAGGATTCGAATCTTTGGGAATTGACTCATTGATTTCTCCTGAAAAGCTGGCTTCGGAAGAAATTGCCTTTTTAGTGAAGCAAAGTGCCTTTACTGATGCCTTCCAGTTCGAAAAAGGAAAGCTCAACCTGATTGGAATTCACCTGGGTGACACCGCTCCCATTATCGATAAAACCATTCGCGAGGCGGCAGACTTAAACCCACACCTCAACTTTATGGCGGTAGCCCTTCACCGCAATGGTGAAACGGTAATTCCCCGTGCCGATACAAAAATTTTAAAGGGCGACGACTGTTACTTTATAGCCCAAAAGGAAGGAATCAACCGGGTGTTGAACCTTACGGGTAATCAATCTATGTCTTTTAAGAATGTAATGGTACTTGGAGGGAGTAAAATTGGTATCAAAACCTGCCAGGCACTATGCAAGGACTATAAAATAAAACTCATAGAGCAAAACCGGGAAAAAGCTTTTGAATTGGCCGACCAATTGGAAAAGGTTTTGGTAATTCAAGGCGATGCTCGTGATGTGGAATTGTTGGAAGAAGAAAACATCGAGCAAATGGGCGTTTTTATCGCCGTTACTGGTAACAGCGAAACCAACATTATGAGTTGCCTGGTGGCCAAAGCACATGGTGTTCCAAAAACCATAGCTCTGGTAGAAAACATGGAGTACATTCACCTGTCGAAAACGGTGGGTATTGATGTCTTCCTAAACAAAAAACTAATTGCGGCCAGTAGCATTTTCCAGCACGTAAGACAGGGGAATGTTATTAGCTCCACCATGCTTCGGGGAATTGACGCAGAGATTTATGACTTTGAAGTTACCCGCAATTCTAAGATCACCCAAAAGCCATTGCGGGACCTCAAGTTTCCAAAATCTGCTGTAGTGGGTGGCGCGGTTCGAAATGGAAAAACCCTGATAACTATGGGTGACTTTCAGGCCAAGCCCAACGATAAACTCATCGTATTTTGTTTACCAGAATCCGTAAGAAAAGTTGAAGCTTTTTTCAAATAAAAGAATGCTCAATTGGGGCATCATTATCAATGTCCTGGGACTCCTCTCTTCTATCAATGGCATTTTCATGATGTTTTGCATTCCTGTGGCCTACTCCTATAATGAGGATATGACCACCTTCATGTATTCCAGCGTCATCTGCTTTGCGGTTGGTTTACTAATGATGATACTTACCAAAAACCACAAAAAGGAACTCAAAAAACGGGAGGGCTACCTCATTGTTACACTGGGTTGGCTTATGCTTTCCTTTTCGGGAACCCTGCCCTACCTTGTTTCGGGAACCATTCCTTCATTTACCAACGCCTTTTTTGAAACCATTAGTGGGTATACCACAACCGGTGCAACTATACTCACCAACATTGAAGTGCTGCCCCATGGCATTTTGTTTTGGAGGAGCATCACTCATTGGATTGGTGGTATGGGTATTATTGTGCTTACCATTGCCATTCTTCCACTTTTGGGAATTGGAGGTATGCAGCTGTTTGCCGCCGAATCTCCCGGGCCAAGTACAGACAAAATGCACCCGCGTATTAAGGAAACGGCTAAGCGCTTGTGGGCTATTTATGTATTCCTGACCATGCTTCAAACCATATTACTTATGGTGGGAGGAATGACAGTTTTTGACGCAGTTAACCATGCCATGTCAACCATTTCCACTGGAGGATTTTCAACCAAAAATGCAAGCATAGCCTATTTTGAATCGGATTACATTCATTGGGTGATTACTGTGTTTATGTTTATTGCGGGCATCAACTTTACCATGACCTACTTTGCACTAAAAGGAAACTTCAACCGACTCCTGAGAAATGAAGAATTTAAGTTCTACTCACTAGCGGCGGTTGGAAGTGGAATTGTCGTTTCCCTTTTGGTAGCTTTCGTTAACGGATATCCTTTAGAACAAGCCTTTCGGGAAGGCTTTTTTATGGTGGTTGCCATCGGAACCAGTACGGGCTTCGTTACGGCCGATTACACCGCCTGGTCTCACCTTGTTGTTATCATTTTCTTTTGGCTCATGTTTATGGGAGCATCCGCTGGGTCCACTTCAGGTGGGGTTAAAGTGGTGAGGCATCTAATCATCTTTAAGAACAGCTTGTTGGAACTAAAAAAACTCATCCACCCTTCTGCAATTATTCCGGTTAAGCTCAATAAGAAGGCGGTACCCGAAGAGATTGTCTTTAATGTACTTTCCTTCATCCTCATCTACTTACTGATTTTCATATTCGGTGCCTTTGTAATGTCTGCACTGGGGTTGGATTTTAAAACGGCAATTGGTGCTTCCATTGCCTGTATTGGCAACATTGGCCCTGGACTAGGAGATGTAGGCCCGATTGACAACTACGCACAAATACCGATGCCCGGAAAATGGTTCCTTTCCTTTCTTATGTTGTTGGGAAGGCTTGAGTTATTTACGGTGTTAATTCTAATTACTCCGTTCTTTTGGAGGAAGAATTAAATGTAAAGATTAAAAAGAAAAATGTAAAAGGTCAAAAAGAAATGCCCTTTTAATTATTTCAATTCTTCTTAAAAAGAATAACTAATTCTCCATTTAATGGGTAACGTCCATTGGTTAGTAAAAGACTCAGGAGCACCATTGTCTCGTCGAATATAATTTTCATGCTGGTATCCAGCTGAGGCTTCAAATCCCCAATGTTCTTTTAAACCGTAAAAACCAATTCCGGCACCAACAAAATATTTGTCCCAGGAGAGTTTTCCAGACATGTAATGCTTGGGCCTGTTATCGGTAAAGTCACACAATCCAAAATCGGTGCTTACAACTGCGAAAGGAGAAAACCAATTGTCAGTTAAGTGAAGTTTTAGAAAAGGACCAAAACTACCGTAAGCAATGTTGTAGTCGCGAACGCCAGCATTAACATCCAAGCCCACCTGAAACCGGTTTACCACGAAATAACCGTATCGCAAATACAATTGAGTTCCATAGGCTTCTGCCGAAGTCATATCTGCAATGGAAGCTCCAATTTGCTGAGCTCCCTTGTCCAAAAATCCTGTACTTTCTTTTTCTTGTGCGAATAGCCCAAAACTGAAGGCTATAAATAATGCGGATAATATGGTCTTAGTCATGATCTTATTGTATTAACTGTTGTCTCGATTTACCCTTAATTCCCTACCGTTCATTTCCTTCCCTCTAAAAGAAGACGAAACGGTACTTGAATGCTTTTTATTGATGTCAAAATAAGCATTGAGGTTTCTCATTCTGACATCTAAAATATCTGATTTTTTAATGCCCGATTCCCTGCTGATGAAGTTTCTTAGCTTGGACTGATCCATACCATCCTTCTCTCCCAGGTTAATGAAGAAGCTAACTACGTTTGGATCTTTTTTGCCTGGCTTCCTGGATGCTCTTTCCCTATCTCTTCTACTCTCTCTCCTTCTATCACCACGGCGATCGCCCCGATCACCTCTATCTCTTGATCTGGACGTATCGTTAAGGTCTTTGTGGTCTTTCTTGTAATTGAGTTTATTTAATTCGTGGCTCACCAACTTATCAATCAACTCATCGATTTCCATCCCGTGCCAGGTTTCGTAGGCAGCATCTAAAATTTCTTCGGTAAGATGAACAGACTTTTTGGTATCCCGAATGGATTCGAAATGCAACTGCATTCGATTAATCTGTACGTCTGAAACCGAAGGTACTTTTACCTTCTCGAACTTAATTTTAAGACGAGACTCATATTCTTTAAGTTTTTGAACCTCTCGACTATTGACCAACGCCAATGAGATTCCCTTCTTTCCTGCACGTGCAGTTCTTCCACTTCGGTGGGTATAGTACTCGCGCGAATCGGGCAATGAATAATGAATGACATGGGTTAGGTTGTTTACATCAATACCTCGGGCAGCAACATCTGTGGCCACAACAACCTGGAGCTCGTGACTTTTAAAACGACGCATAACCCGCTCACGCTGCGCCTGCGACATGTCTCCATGCAGAGGCTCAACCTTGTAATCATCTTTTGCCAGTTTCTCAGCCACATTTTGCGTATCAATTTTGGTCCTGCAGAAAATAACACCCCTCATGTCCGGGTCGCGATCCAGGAATCGTTTTAACCCCTCCATCTTATCCGATGTTTTCAACTGAGCAAACTGATGTTCAATGTTTTTATTGGTTTCCTCTCCGCTGGTTACCCTTATCTCAATAGGATCAACCATGTATTCATTAGAAATACGCCGTATTTCGTTAGGCATGGTAGCAGAAAACAACCAGGTCATTTTAGAATCAGGAGTGTGTGACAGAATAATATCAATATCCTCTTTAAAACCCATGTTGAGCATTTCATCGGCTTCATCGAGTACCACTACTCCAACCTTACCCAAATTAATTGCTTTTCGGTTCACCAGGTCTATCAACCTTCCCGGTGTAGCAACAATTACTTGTGGGTTCGATCTTAGTTCTTTCATTTGGGGTACAATGTTAGCCCCGCCATAAACAACTGTAATTTTTAAGCCCCTTTTATATTTAGCGTATGCTTTTAGTTGCTCTGCAATCTGCATACTCAATTCACGGGTAGGTGCAACCACCAATGACTGGGTTACCTGCCTCTCGGGATCAACGTAATCCAACAATGGGAAACCAAAAGCACAGGTTTTACCTGTTCCAGTTTGAGCAAGTCCAATAAAGTCCGAATCTTGTTGATTCAAAATTGGAATGGATTGAGCTTGAATTTCAGTTGGATTTTCAAAACCTAACTCCGGAAGAACCTTTATCAGTTCTTCAGAAAGGTCTAAATCAGTGAATTTTACCACAGTAATTGTATTAGGGCGCGAAGGTACGTTTAATTAATTGGTTGGAATGCTTTTAATTCGTAGTCATTTGAATAGAACAACCTTAGGTTTACTCATCTTTGAATTGCCATCCAAATGGCCAATGATCGTTATTTTTGAAGTATTACCCAATCTGGTTACGAATGGCATGTGAACATTGTGAAGGAGCAGATCGCCTGTTCGATTTAAAAGGGGCCAAAAAGGAGCTTAAGGTTTATAAAAAACGTGGAGCCCTTAAGGCAACCAGGCATCTAATTGAACTTTTGGAAGAAGAGTCTTTCAAGGACAAATCATTACTTGACATTGGAGGTGGAATTGGCATTCTACAATGGAATCATTTGGAAAATAATGGACGGGATACAACAGGCGTTGATGCCTCATCGGGATATTTAAATATTGCAGAAGAAGTTGCTAATGAAAAAGGACTAAGTGATAAAACCAGGTTTCTGTTTGGTGATTTCCTCGATGTCCATGCTGATATTCCTGAACACGATTTTGTAACTATGGACAAAGTTATTTGTTGCTACCCTGATTATAAGACGCTTATAAAAACAGCAAGTTCGAAAAGCAAAGAACTTCTGGCAGTATCGTTTCCGATGGATGGAATAATAGCTGAATTCGCTCAATGGCTTGGAATAATGTTTATGAAGTACATCAAAAACAATCCTTTTCGTCCATATGTGCATCCGGTAAGAGAAATTGAAAGGGTGATTAGTGAATCGGGTTTTGACCTCATATCCCAATCCAGATCTTTTCCCTGGCACATTCGGGTTTACAAGAGAAACAACTAAGGTTATTGTACGATCAACTTGTGCGTGTGGACCTTGTCTCCAATCTTTACATTAACAAGGTAACTTCCTGCTGCTAATGCCTCGTTCATATCAATGGCAATAACGGAATGATCTCCATGATTAATTACAGTAAAATCGATCAGGAACTCGGTTCCAATGAAATTATTGACAAGCACCTGCAATTCGCTTGATTCCGTATTGGGAATCTTCATAAACATGGTTTGTCCACTGTTCGGATTGGGATAGAGTTCAATTTGAACTTCTTCCAGCAGGTTCATATCCAACAATACTTTTTCCAAATTGAAGTATTCCCGTTTACCATCATAATCCGTTTGGCTCAATCGATAGTAACTAACTCCATCCACTGGATTCATATCGGTTTCATGATATTCCGTTTCTTCATTGGTTGTACCCTGACCGGTAACCTGAACTACTTCTTCAAAAGTGCTTAAGTCGGTTGAACGCTCTACCGTAAAATAGTCGTTGTTAATCTCGCTGGACGTAACCCAAAAGAGGTCAACCACCTTCTCATCGGGGTCAGGGGTTGCACTAAACTCAACCAATTCAACCGGAAGCGGAGTTTGACTAAAATCAATTGATCCAATTGTAAAATGATCGTTGTTATCTATATCTATTCCAGTCCATTGGTAAACATTGCTTCCAAGATGAGTCGCTCCGCTGGTTGAAGTAGCACCTGAAGCAAAAGTTCCATCACCATCAATTAAAAGTCTTAAATCCGATGTAGTAATACTACCCGGAACCGAAGACAAGTCGAATGTAATGGTTACAGTACCCACTTCTCCGGCCTCACTGGCTGACCATTGTCTTTCCAATCTGCTCTCTATGCCTGTTGGAAGATCAGTAACTCCATCGGAACTTAAAGCACCATTATCGTGCCCCCATATAAGAAACTCACTGTTTCCCAGCCCTGAAGGTGTATGAATACGAACAATACCTGTCCCCTGCCCGTCTTCGTGACTTGACCCATCAGAGGCCTGACCTATTCCTGCTACATCAAAATCGAATCCGGAATCGTCTTCGTCGTAAAGGCTGTTGGCATCCATACTAAATCCGTATTTGGCCGCCATTGCATTGTGTATAATGTATCGTTGGGCGGTGTTAATGGGTGAGTCGAAAATGATTACCTCAGCCAATGATGCATTAATGTTTCTTCCTGAAGTACTTTGTTCATCCCCAATATACAGACTATTGGAATTGGTCTGCGGGGTTTTGGTTTCGCTATCGGTCTCCGTATGATCTCCATTGATATGCATTTCAAAATTGCTTTGGTCATAATCGAGCTGATATACTCCATAAACTGAATTGGAAAAGGTTTCTCCTGACTCGGAATCGGTACTTCTACTTGCATCGGTAAACTTTACCGGATAGTGAAAGTTTCCTGTACTTGGATAATTGGTCAAAAACTCATAGTTCTCATTGGCGTCTGTTCCTTTTACTACAAAAGCATTGTAGTTTTTATGTGTATTTACAATACCAACGACTATGATTGACCAGGTAGTCAAATCCAGGCTATTGTCATCCGACGCAGTCAGGTAATCGTTGCTCCCATCAAAGGTTATAATGGGATGTGAATTCGTGCCTGAAGAATTATATGTTGGTCTATTTGAAGAAGCCGGTGGCGTACAATGATTGGTATAACCCGATTGATCGCTCCATTGAGTAACGGCTGTACCCGAAGTTGAGACTCCCTGGTTGGCATCCAACCACAGCACCATGCTACCCGAACCATCGGTATCTCCTACTCCACCCGGACCATCTTTTCCCATACTTGCAGTTCCGGTTACCGTAATATCATCAAAAATCGAGCGTTCACCACTTCCATCGTTAAACATAGTTACAGTTATAGTTAAGGTAGTTCCACTTAAACCAGTTACCGTGTTTGTAGCCGTATTAAAATCACCATCTCCGTTACCATCTCCAAATTCTACATTTCCAGATCCAATGTTGTAAAAGGTTTCAATTTTATCGTTTCCACCATTATCACAGTTACTCTCTTTTAGATTTATTGAAATGGACACATTGGAATATCCTGAAATGGAAATGGATTCTGAAGTCCAGGTAACTGTATTATCCAGGTTTCTTCCATTCATGGAAAGCGTTCCATTGAGTACTTGGTTACTTTCAACACGCCACCAGTTACTTGTTGTTCCAGACTTTGTCCAATCGGCACCACTTGGAGTATTGTTGTCCTGGGCGGTTTCATCATTGTCGGAATAGCCAGTTTCAAAGTCTACAGACCAAATGGTGGTTTGAGCCTCAACCATTAAGCTCATACAAATGCAAATGGATAGGTAGACAAACTTGTTCAGCATTTTCTTATTAAGTAAATATTCTACTTATAAATTAACCGATTACGAAACAATTGGTTCAAAGTTACCTCAAACACCTATTTTCTTTATTGTTTATGGACGAAACCAATGGTAATTCGATATATGCTACCCTATGCCCTACTGAACAATTAATTTGTGCGAATGAACCTCGTCACCTACTTTAATATTAACCATGTAGCTTCCAGCAGCTAATTGCTCATTCATTTCAATGGCTACGACAGAATGGTCTCCCTGATCTATGACCGTGAAATCCACCAAAAACTCCTTTCCGATAAAATCATTAACCAGTACTTTCAATTCTTCCGAATTGGCATTCGGAATTTTCATAAACATGGTTTGGCCACTATTTGGGTTAGGATATAGCTCAATTTGAATTCCAACAGATTGAGCCAGGTCAAACATTACTTGTTCAACATCAAAATGCTCTACTTTTCCGTCAAAATCGGTTTGGCTTAGACGGTAATAACTGATTCCTTCAAGTGGTTGCTCATCCCGCTCGTGGTATTCTGTTCTTTCATTGGTTGTGCCCTGTCCGGTCACCTGAAGTACTTCCTCAAACTCTTTTAGGTCTTTGGTTCGTTCAACGGTAAAATAATCGTTGTTGATTTCGCTGGACGTAACCCAAAACAAATCCACTACCTTTTCAGTTTCATTGGCTGTAGCTTTAAATTCAACCAAATCAACGGGCAAGGGGTTGTTGCTGGTAGTTGAACCCAGGGTAAAAGGACTAAAGCTTGTAACCGCACCTGAAGTTGAAATAGTACCCGCAGTTGTATTCCCAGTCGTTCCACCGTTTCCTTCATTTTGCCAGGTACCTCCGTCCCATCGAGCCACCACAAGTTCGCTTAAATTATCTACCCCTCCGGAATTTGCATCCCAGCCAATGGTAACTGTTACACTATTGGTACTTGCTATTCGGTCCAAATTCCAATATTCTTCAACGCTTATGTGGTCAATTCCCCCACTATAACTCGATCCATAGGTGTCCACCGGATCCAAAGCCGTGTATTGGCCTCTGAATTGTGCTGAATTAGAACTTGGAGCTGTAATACTTATCGGTCTATATCTCCCACTATCACCAACCGGAAATTCAAATACATTATTCCCTATTTTATCTACAGGACCATCGACAAAGCTTGCATCACTGGCACCCGAAACGGTCGAATTATCTTCAAAAATGAGTAAGTTGGTTGCATCGGTATTCATTACACCGGATGTAAATGTTGCGGTGGTTTGAATTCTTAAGGGTTCATTCAAGGTAAACTCTCCGCTTGCTTTATTTAAAGTAAATCTTCTAAACGTAAAGTTACTGGTTGTCCCTCCATCATTCAACGCTTGTGCTCCTGTACCATCAAATACAACGGTTCCATTACCTGCTCCAAGGGTTACTTCTGTGTTGGCATCAACGGTAATGTTTCCAGCAAACGTGCACGATTGTCCGTAAGCAGGTTGCAGCGTACCTGCTGTTCGGGTAAGGCTTACATTTCCGTTGTAATCGTTAGCCACGTTATTTGCTAATCGTAACAGGCCACTTCCCGTTAATGAATAGGCCGCACTTCCATTAAACGTGTTTGAACCGTAGGACGTAGAACTGGAAGTTCCTGTATAGGTTAAACTAAAATCACCGCTATAGGTTGTTCCACGTCCGTAATATCGGGGAGCCGTTACAGTCATATTTCCACCGAAAGTCGCATCGTAAGGATAATATCGACCCGTTCCGGTAAGTGTAAGTAATGAAGCTGTGCTGCCTAATTGAGTCATATTTCTTATGTATAAATCGCCTGCAACAAAACCACCTGCACCTATACTAAAGTTTCTTCCTGAAGCCAGCGTTGCTGATCCCCCATTACTACCAAAATACACTCCATCGGAGGAAGCATTTGTTTCTTCAATGGTAATGTTACCATTGTAAACATTTGCACTATTGCCGGAATAGTTCAAATAAAACTGACTATTACTAGCTGACGCTGAATTGGTAATATCTAAATCCCCGGTTACAGTAACATCTCCACTACTACCAAGGTAGAATCGCTTGGTTGTAGAGCCTCCACTATTGGTAAGCGTTGCGGTTCCGCCTATGGAAACAGCGGAATTTGTTCCGCTTGCGACATAGATATAACCCGCAGCTCCGGAAGCTGTATTGGAAGCTACCAGATTTCCGGTTAATGTAATATCACCACTACTTCCGAAAACAGTCTGAATACTTGAGCCTGAACCTGAATTATTAAGGGTAGCGTCTCCACCAATTGATAACGTACTCGCTGTATTGGTGCTAAAGTAATGGATCACCGAACCCGTTCCGTTATTGGTTGATATAAGGTTACCGGTAATTGAATTACCTGCAGAGTTATGAGCGATATACATGTGATCTGTACCCGTGTTGGTCATGGTTAAATTATTAGACCATGTATCTGCTGTTCCATTGCCCATTAACAAATATCCCGAGCCGGAATTAATTAAGGTACAAGCCCCAGTAAACGTATTTCCTCCGGCAGAAGCATCGTCAGTTGCTCCTGTTTTCGAAATGGACGAGGTTCCACTATAAGTAGTTCCTCTTGTAATGTAGCGAGGAGAACTAAACGTTACGTTACCGCCCCATTGGCTGTCGTAATTATAAATGAATCCGGTTCCTGTTAATGTAAGTGCCTGAGCCGTCGCACCGGTTTGCGTAAAATTTCTAAAATACAAATAGCCGGCAACGAATCCGCCTCCACCCACAGTAATGGTTCTTGTAGCTGCCAGCGTACCTGAACCACCGTTTTGTCCAAAGCGAATACCGTCGCAAGAAGCATGGGTTGACTCAACTGTTATATCCCCGGAATATACCCCAACCGATCCTGACCTATCATTTAGATAGACCTCAGAATTGGTTGCAGAGCTACTGTTGGTTATGTCCAGGGTTCCCGAGAAGGTAACATCCCCATAATATCCCAAATAAGTCCTTTTGGTTGTGCTCGCACCGGAATTGCTACTGGTCGCATTTCCTCCTATTGAAACGGTCGACGCCGAACCACTTGCAACGTAGAGATAGCCATTGGTAGAAGAAGCACTATTGGTAGCGTCAAAAGTGCCAGATACCGTCACATCACCTGAATTACCAACCCATAAATTTCTGTTGGTACCACTTCCGGAGTTTGTTGCAGTAAGATTCCCGGTAATGGAAACCGTACTTGCCGTATTGTTTGCCAGGCGTATATAACCACTTGTACCTGTTCCGGAATTAGTTAAAGTCACATTGTTGTTAAAGGTTATATCCCCCTGTTCACCAACATATATATAGCTCGTAGTAGCTGTACTCGTATTTGTAAAAGTGCTCACCCCCGTTACCGTCAATGAGGAAGTGGATGAATTTGAAATGTAAGTTGTATTGGTTGTACCACTTCC
The DNA here is from genome assembly GCA_002713215.1 of Crocinitomicaceae bacterium. Classification (GTDB taxonomy): domain Bacteria; phylum Bacteroidota; class Bacteroidia; order Flavobacteriales_G; family Salibacteraceae; genus UBA2108. The sequence continues at coordinate 32,950 of PAVO01000040.1, read as the reverse complement.
GTTGTTGTTTACGGTAAGGGTTCCGGCGATGGTATTTCCTGCACTTCCTTGAGCCAGGTACATATTGTAAGTTCCTGAGTTGTTCATTGTAACATTAGCGCCATAAGTATCGGCCGTGCCACTACCCATTCCAAAATACCTGGAACCCGAGTTGGTTAAAGTTACATCACCGCTAAAACTATTACCACCGGCTGATGCATCATCAGAAGCTCCCGTTTTGGTTAATGAAGCAGTACCTTGGTAGGTGGTACCTCTTGTATACATTCTTCCGGAGCTAAAAGTCACATTTCCTCCCCAATCCGAATCGTAGTTATATATATATCCGGTTCCGGTATTGGTAAGGGTTTGCGCCGTAGCCCCAACCTGTGTAAAGTTTCTAAAGTACAAGTCACCCCCAATAAATCCACCTCCACCAACAGTTATGGTACGGGTAGCAGCCAGTGTTCCTGACCCCTGGTTATTTCCAAATCGAATTCCATCGCATGAAGCACTTGTAGATTCAACAATAATATTTCCATTATAAGCATTCACACTATTTGACGCATCATTACAGTAAACTTGTGAATTCGTGGCAGTTGCAGAATTTGAAATTGTCAATTGCCCCGTAAATGTTACATCTCCGCTGTTGCCCAGGTAAATTCTTTTTGTGGTTCCACTACCCGAATTGGTAAAAGAGGATGTTCCACCTATTGAAACTGCGGAAGAAGTAGAATTAGCTACCTGAATATATCCTGCTGCACCACTAGCCGAATTGGTTGCTGTAATATTTCCAGTAAGCGTTATATCACCTTCGGAACCAAAGTAAATTCGGCAATCTGGAGAACTTCCTGTATTGTTAAGAACTGCGTTCCCGCCAATGCTCAAAGTGGTAGACGAATTATTTGATATGTACACGTATGTATTAGTTGATCCACTGGCAGAATTGTTTACCGTAAGGTCACCAGTAACCGTATTACCTGCGCTGGCCTGCCCCAGGTACATGCGGTAGGTACCCGAATTATTCATATTCAGGTTAGCTCCAAAGGAATCGGATGATCCATTTCCCATTCCAAAATATCCACTTCCCGAATTATTTAGGGTAGCATTTCCGGTAAACGTATTTCCTCCGGCTGAAGCATCGTCAGAAGCACCTGTTTTAGATAGCGTAGTGGTTCCCTGGTAAGTCGTACCACGGGTATACATTCTTCCTGAACTGAAGGTAACGTCACCTCCCCAATTCGAATCATAATTATAAATATAGCCGGTACCGGTATTGGTTAAAGTTTGAGCAGTAGCACCAACCTGAGTGAAGTTTCTAAAATAGATATCCCCTGACGAAAATCCGCCTCCTCCAACCGTAACCGTTCTCGTTGCGGCCAAGGTTCCGGATCCTCCATCAGATCCAAAAAAGACACCGTCTGAACCTGCAATGGTACTATTTAAAACTATGTTTCCATTATAAGCTCCAACGCTTCCCGTACGGTAATTACAATAGATCTGACTATTGTTAGCTGTAGAAGAATTAGTCAAAGTCATGGTACCAGTAACTGTTACATCTCCATAATTTCCAACCCACATTCGACCATTGGTTCCTGCACCACTTTGCGTATAAGTAAGGTCTCCACCAATACTTACAGCTGAAGCTGCTGAATTAGCTATATAGCAATCAGAAGTGGTTACCGACGATGTTCTGGTCCAGGTCAAATTTCCGTTAATGGTTACATCTCCAGTATTTCCAAGTCGGGCAACGCAAGTAGTGGATGTCCCCGACACCGTTATACTCACATTTCCAGTAACTTGCAAAGTAGAAGCAGTTTGATCCGATAAGTATATCCAGGTACTACTACCCGTTCCCGAATTAGTTGCAGTTAAATCCCCACCCACTGTATTTCCAGCTGAGTTATAAGCTAAATAAATTCCCCTCGTACCACTATTATTAAGGGTAAGGTTTGCCCCAAATGCATCTGAAGAACCATTACCCATCATTAGGTAACCTCCGCCGCTACAATTCAATGTAGTATTTCCGTCAAATTGATTTCCACCAACACACTGATCATCGCTTACGTCGTCTTTGGTTAATGTGGCAGTTCCCCGATACCTGGTACCACGCGTATTTATTCTTCCCGAACTAAAAACAACATCCCCGCCCCAATCCGAATCATAGTTATAAATGTAGCCTGTACCGGTGTTAGTTAAGGTTTGTGCAGTTGCACCGGTTTGGGTAAAATTTCTTAGGTAAATGCTCCCGGCAATGAACCCTCCACCTCCAACGGTTATCGTTCTGGTTGCAGCAAGAGTAGCACTACCTCCACCATTTCCGAAGTAAACTCCATCGGAGCTGGCATTTGAACTAACCAATACAATATTTCCATTATAGGTACCAACTGAATTAGAAGTGTGGTTACAATAAACCTGCGAATTGGTTGCTGAAGAGGCATTAGTAATACTTAGGGTACCTCCAACAGTTAGGTCACCATTATTTCCAAGATACCCTCTTCCATTCGTACCCGCACCTGACTGAGAATAAGTTAAGTCGCCTCCAACAATTACAGTCGAATTAGTTGCATTAGCTATATAACAATCGGTGGTTGTAGAAGATGAACTTTTTGTAAAGGTCAGATTACCATCAATGGTCACGTCACCTGTATTACCAATCCTTCCAACACAAGTTGTTGATGTACCATTTACCGTCATATCAACATTTCCTTCCACATGTAAAGTCGATGCTGTTGCATCGGACAAATAAATCCAGGTTGATGTTCCTGTACCTGAATTAGTAGCGGTAATATTTCCTCCTACATAGTTTCCCGCTGAGTTGTAACCAATGTATATTCCATTTTGACCGGTATTAGACAAAGTCAAATCAAGGTTAAATGTGTCCGGGGTGCCATTACCCATCATTAAATAATCGGCTCCGGAACAGTTTAGCGTAGTGTTTCCATCAAATACATTCCCTCCTGCGGATTGATCATCTGTAGCACCATTCTTTGTAATCGAAGCAGTGCCTCGATATCGGGTCCCTCGGGTAATGTATCGAGGAGCGGTGAAAGTTACGTTACCTCCCCAGTCCGAATCGTAGTTGTATATGTATCCTGTACCTGTTATAGTACAGGATTGCGCAGTATTACCCGATTGAGTGAAATTTCTAAAATAAAGATTGCCCGCAGAAAACCCTCCACCTCCGATAGCTATAGTTCTTCCACTGGCCAGGGTTGATGAGCCACCGTTACTTCCAAAATAAATTCCATCACTAGCTGCGTTAGTATTCGTTAGCGTAATGTTTTGATTGTAGACGTTAGCACTTCCCGACTGATAATTACAGTAAACTATGGAATTTGTGGAGGCATCTGAATTATCGATAGTCAGAGTTCCATTGAAAGTTACATCGCCGTAATTTCCTAAATACGAACGACCAGTTGTTCCGGACCCACTATTGGTTAGCGATGTAGCATTGGCAATGGTTACTGAAGAACTTGCACCATTACCCACAACAATCTGGTGTGTTGTTGCCGTACTAGAATTGGTTGCAGTAAGTTGGCCAGAGCAAACAACTGTTCCATTATTACCAAGATAAACCGATGATACGGTAGTTCCAGTTGAACTGTTAGTTATGGTTACATTCCCTGTTAGGGTTGCCGAGGAATTTGTATTGGTTCCAACATATACATAGGCATTAGCACCTGTTGCGTTATTGGTTATAGTTGTTGTTCCAGTTACATTAGCAGTTCCATCATCAGCAAAATACACACGGGTATTAGTACCGGCACCAATATTATTGATAGCAACATTTCCAGCAATTGTTATTCCCGAGCCTACAACATCGGCTACATAAATATAGTTACTGCCACTTGCTCCATTATTGTTAATGGTAAGATCTCCACTAACGTATGATCCGGAACTGTTGTATGCCAAGTACATATTATGGCTTCCGGTGTTGTTCATTATCAGGTTCCCGGTAATTGTATCCTGAGTACCATTGCCCAACATAAAGTACCCCGATCCTGAATTGTTCATAGTCAACCCGGAAACGAATACATTACCACCCAACCCGGCATCACTATTTGCACCGGTTTTTGTCATAGTTGCCGTACCATTGAATCTGGAACCATTGAGATAAAGTCTTCCCGAACTAGCCGTAACTGCAGGATTAAAAGTTGACCCTCTAAAGTAAGTAGTACCCGTACAGGTTAGGCTTATAGAACCACCGGAGGTATTATTAAAAGTCCCATCTTCAAAATCATTGGTAGTTGCACCGTTAATGGTAAGGTTGTTTCCATTTAAATCGATGGTGGCGGAGTATCCGACAGAAATATCAATTGATTCAACCGTTGGGGCAATATCCAAAGTACAGTTGATATTACCAGATGAATTAAACAGGGCACGATCGCCTGATCCGGGAACTGAAGCACCACTGGCCCCACCGGAGGTAGTGGACCAGTTACCAGTATCGTTCCAATTGTTATTAGTGGTACCTACCCAATACCTATCAGCTCCATTTACGGTTAAAATGCTGAGCGACAGGAACGCAATCAAGATTGCAACACCTAACTTCTTTGTCATAAATCTATCTTTCAACCACAGGCAATTCCCGTTAGAAATCAGAAAGAGGGTTTCTTTGGCCTCAAAAATAGTAGTGGCAATAAAACACATCAAATTCCTAGTCGTATATACGTGTAGTTCAACGAAAATTAAAAACCTCGTGAATATAGCACCTGGTAAAAGGTTACCAATCCATTTAAATAAAAAATCAACATTTGTTTAAGATATTGGTTAAAGCGAACTAAGCCATGTAATTAGGACATCCTTTTGTTGCTCCGTCAATTTGGTACCTTTGTGCATGAGAGTAAAAGGTGGTAAAGGCATATCTCCCTCCAACACTTCATATTCTGCTTCCTCAACAAAACGCTCAACGTGTCGGGCATCCATTTCATGCCACTCTGAAAAATTAAAATGGCGCCTTCCCTCATCAACGTGGTGCTTAATCCACCAACTTGCAGGTGCAATTTGACTATACCAAGGCCAAACCGTATTATTGGAATGACAATGGTAGCAGGAACTTTTTAGTATTTTTTGAACCTCTTCAGGTGGGTTTGTAATGGCAATTAAATCATTTTCCGGTTTACTTGGCGGATTGGTGTATTCTACCCTTATAAATTGGATTAAAACCATAACCCAAACAAAAAATATTAGTGTTCTTCTCATGATGTTCTAAATAATAAGACACAAACATAAGCTGAATATTGAATTAGAGGCTCAACAAACAAAGCTACATCCTGTATTTTGCTCTATAACTGGTATATTCAATTGGATAAGGTTCGGGAAGGTTCTCCTCTCCAAGCATTTGCTTTAAATCAATTTCAATGGTTCTGGAAATGGTAGACATAGGTGTGTCAGCCGCTCTATTCTCAAAAGGATCTTCGGTTACCAATCCGGTTTTATCCAGTATGTAAAACACAAATGAAACAGCCATACTCATAGGAATAACCTGCCAACCCATTTCGTCTACAATAATCATGGGTAGAAACACTATAAAAGTCCACAAGAAAAGATCTGTGAAGTAAGTGTAGTAATAAGGAAACACGGTGGACTTAATACGCTCGGCCTTACCCTGGCAATCATACAGTTGTTTGATGGTTTCGAAGAATTGCTTTTGCTCGAAATCTGATATTTTGTTTTCACGCTTAAGCTTTGCAATTTGTTCTGATTGCACACGAAGCAACTGACTGGCCTTGTTTTTCCAGCTTGGAAACTCGTCGACTTCTGCCTGATTAAGAAATGATTTGGCCTCTGAAAAATCTTCCTGCTTTCTCAATTGGAGCTTAAGTCCATGCAGCCATGCCAGGTGCCGATAAACGATCTCCTTACTTTGTTCATTTTTTCCGACTATGGCCAATATTTCGGCCGCAAAAGTCCTACTGTGATTCACAATTGCTCCCCAGATTTTTCTAGCTTCCCACCACCGATCGTAGGCGCTGTTGTTTCTAAAAGCCAGAAATATAGCCAGGGCTCCACCCATAATACTTACGGGAATAGCAGGCACGTGAAAGTTGATTCCAAAACGAACGTGAGCCAAATAGACAACAAAATCAATAGCAAAAAAGATCAGTATTGCTTTGTAATTGTTTTTTACAATTCCATAAATCTGCTTTATTCTGTTATCCGAAAATTTAATTATCATATTTCTTCTTTTCGACGGGTTTAATCAATAATCTTAAAGATTGGTCGTAGGTAACATAACTCCATGCCCAATTGATAAAAACAAACACCTTATTCTTAGCACCTAAAATGGACATTAAATGAACAAATAACCAGAGCAACCAGGCAAGAAATCCTTTCATCTTCATATATGGTAAATCGCAAACTGCTAAATTCCTCCCCACCGTGGCCATTGATCCCTTATCATCATATTCAAAGGTATCAAGCTCTTTCCCTTGTTGGAGTCGAGTTAAATTCTTATTCAAACGGATGGCCTGTTGAATGGCTACCTGCGCTACCTGAGGGTCACCGTTTGGCCTGTCCTCGGTAATCATAATCGACTGATCACCAATCACAAATACATCATTATTAAATTCAACTCTTGAAAAAGAATCGACCTTATATCTTCCTCCAAAACCCATTGAATTATCTGGAAATCCAGCTATTCCATTGGCCCTAACTCCGGCAGCCCAAATAAGTGTATTTGAAAGGATTCTTTCTCCTCCTTTTAGTTTTACTTCTTTACCATCATAATCTTCAACTAGGCAATTCAATCTAACTTTTACATTCAGCCCTCCCAAATACTTGAGTGCGTTGTTCCCTGAGTGATCAGACATTCCATTGAGCAAACGCCCTGACCCTTCGAGTAGCGTTATTGTCATTTTTGAAAAATCGAGCTGCGGGTAATCCTTAGGCAGGACGTATTGCCGCATTTCCGCGATGGCCCCAGCTAATTCCACTCCGGTGGGTCCACCACCGGTTATTACAACATTCATCAACGACTCTTGCTCCATACCATGGGAAGTATTTAAAGCTCTTTCGTAGTTTTCCAAAATTCGATTCCGTAAGAGAAGGGCCTCTGAAACTGATTTCATGGAAATGGCGTGCCGCTCGATGTTTTGATTACCAAAAAAATTGGTGTTTGCGCCCAATGCCAACACCAGGTAATCATATCCCATTTCACCAATACTGGTTTCAATTGTTTTTTCTTCCCATCTTACTTTTTGCAGTTCGGCAACTCTAAAGTGGACGTGTTTTTTGTGTTGAAGAATCTTACGAATAGGAAAGGAAATGGAGCTGGGCTCCAAGCCAGAGGTAGCTACCTGATAGAACAAGGGTTGAAACTGGTGGTAATTGTTTTTGTCCAACAGTACCACCTGAAAGTGCTTTTCAGAAAGCGATCTTGCCAATTTTAAACCGGCAAATCCTGCACCAATAATTACTACTCTTTTCCCTCTTTTTTCAGGGAGATTAGCAACATTATTCATTGTTAGGGTTTGTGCCTCGAAGGTAAAATTTAATCCTCGAATGGAGCCTTTAAAGCATCCCTAAAAAATGCTAATAAGTTATGTATACGACCGGGCTTCAAAAGTAAAACTGCCCGGTTAAACTCATCCAATAGTGATCGCGGGTTACCAAACGATTGCTGGGTGTTGTAATGTTCAACGCTGCCCAGGTTTCAAAAAAGCCTACTCGAAACACCAAGCCTGTTTCTAACCATGCCTGCAGTGGTACTACATCAGAAGCATCCAGTGTGTGATAGCTGTTTTTAAATTGTCCCTGCAGCAATGCATCGTAGAATACATATCGAAAAGAACCATTTACAAATCCATAAACCTCAAACCATTTATCATCTTGCTTGTAATACGTATTTCCAAATTCCATTGGATTGGAATGAAATGACCACCAGGGGGAATGAAGTTTTCCAAGCCTAAACCCGGCAGAAGTACCCAGGTAAGTTTGATACCCCAAACTCAATTCAATTTTTGGAATCACCTGGATTATGTTTGAATTCAGGTTTTTTGTCGGATCAAACCCGACAGTCAGGCGATAGGCTCCGGTAAGTTCCCCTCCATTGGAAATTTGATTGTGCCAACCCATAGGATCATAGGGTTCCTGCCTTCCTTTTGTGGAACGCTCGGTCTGGTGGAACCAGGTTTGAATTTCGCGCGCCATATGCATTCCAAGAATTCCTATTCTAAAGTCAGATTGCACAAATATTTTTTCGTCTTTATCAATGGATTTTTTTCCGAAAGAGAAAAACCAAATGCTGGAATAAGGGCGATCGTTTTTTACAACGGTATCAGCCTGAATTAAATCAGGCGTATAGGCTTTGAGCGAGGTCTGAAAATAATGAAAATCAGTAAACCCCCTCGTGATAAACAACTTGCGCGGATAGTAATGCAACCATTTTAAAGGCCAGGAAAAAGGGTTGTATTTATTATTTACCCAGGCTCCCCCAAGGCCAAGGCCAATTCCAAAAGTGTAATCACGGTCTTCATTTTTAGGGGGATAAAAAGCATCCTGACCTGCACTTAAACTTAAACCAGAAACTGAAGCTTCTTTTTTAATGGAAATAGAATCGGAACTGGTTACAATAGGCTGACTATGTATAACTCCTCCAAATAACAACATTGGAATTAGCCATGTAGGAAATTGACCGAAGTTGCTTATCAACTTCAAAACAGCCGATACGAATATCCAAGGTTGAATAGGAGGCTTACATCTTCTCCTGCCAGTTTATAATTTTCCGGACGAAATGAATTTACGATATCGGTCCAATAGATAGAAGGCTCAAATGAAATGCGACTTCTCTTACCAAACGAATAACTAGCTATTCCACCCAGTCTAAAGGAAGCGAATGATCTAAATTCGGCATCGTTGTTCGACGATCTAACCAACCTTTCTTTGGTAAATCCAATCCCTATATCATAACCGAGATTAAACTTCTTGTCTTGAGACAAATGTTCAAGTACCAAAAATGAGGTTATGGATGAAACCTCACCTTCCAGAGTTGAAACACCAATGGGTAATCCCCTAAAGTCGTAAGTATTGGATTTACCCTCCCAATCCTCACCGTTTACTCTGGAACTAACATACTGAAACAGTAATTTCAAGTTGAAATAAGATGAATCGGGCATCAATTTAATTGCACCAAAAACTACTGCGGTTCGGTTAAAGTTAACGTCTCTTGCCTCATTCTGCTCTACCAAATAGGTTTCTCCTACTCCGCCCCCTAATTGAACTTCAAGGTGTTGAGAATGCAGTTCCCCGCAACTCCACAACAAAACCAATAAACTAACTAACGATAATAGCCTGCCCATTCTAATGCTGATGTTTTACTACAACACGACCCCTGGTTTTACCTGCCAGTATTTTTACTACGTAGCCATCGAGTTGGTCGAGTGTTGTATCAATGGCCATATCTTCCAGGTTATCGGGTTTCCATATAGTCGATAATTTATCCCAAATAATCAGGCGCGTTTCCATTGGAGTTTCCGCTGACTCTACACCAATCAAATTCACCCCATTCAATAGAAATGGATAAACCGTGGTTTCCAGCTTGGGCGATTCCACTAAACCACAGACACCAATGGAACCATTTTTTCCACATCCTGCCATTAAGGTCGCTAATGTATTTCCTCCAACGGTATCGAGTCCTCCGGCCCACTTACTGCGTGAAATAGGGCGCTTTTTTTCATCGTTACAATATTCCCTACCCTCGCACCGAACGGCACCTAATTTTTTCAGGTATTCATACTCTTCTGACTTACCCGTTGATGCTACCACATCATACCCTGCCTTAGAAAATATGGCAACAGCCATACTTCCAACTCCACCAGTTGCACCAGTAACAACCAACTCTCCCATTTTGGGCTGTTGGCCTGCCATTTCCATTTTATATAAGGCCAGTGATGCCGTAAAACCGGCAGTACCAACAATCATAGCTTGTCTCAGGTTAAAAGCGGACGGCAGTGGGACCACCCAACCGGCAGGAACCCGAATGTATTCTCCAAACCCTCCATCGGTATTCATTCCCATGTCGTACCCAGTAACCAATACCCGATCACCAGTATGAAACTGGGGAACATTTGATTCGACAACTACGCCACTGGCATCCAACCCAGGGGTGTGCGGAAATTCCTTGGTAATTCCTTTGTGACCGGAACTGGAAAGTCCATCTTTATAGTTTAATCCGGCATAATGAACCTGAATCAAAACATCTCCGGCAGGAAGATCATCGGTTTTTCGCTCAACGATTTTCCGTTCAAACTTTCCATCTGCTGCCTCAAAAATTCTATAGGCTCTAAATGTTCTCGACATATCGCTAACTTAAACGTGTTCAATTAATCCAGGTAAGAGATGGTTAAACTGTAGGCTCTAAGTTCAGATGAACTGCCAACAAAAAATCCAACATGATCTCTATACCCCATATCCATAGGTATAGTTTTTATCAAAACCTTATTGATGAATAAGGTAAACTCCCTTCCAACCTTACGGACTGTAATGATATTTTTCTCATACATGGGGTAAAGAATTTCAGGTCGTGACTTTTCTTCAATTACAACCCTATTCCCTTCCTCAATAAAAAAGAGCTTAGTGGACATCTCCTTATTGAATCCAATATAATATCCGTTATTGGCATCCCTGTTCCAAACCAATCCCATGTAGTCTTTAGATTTATTCCAATCGTTGGAAACCACTACTTCTATTTCGTAATTCTCACCTTGATCAATTTTAATGGGTATGGTTGATACCAAAGGCAAATCTTTCCCAATGGTCTCAACTATATATCTTTCCTTTTTGATCTTCTTGTAGAAAATCCTCCATGAATTTTGATTGTCCTGGAACTTTTCGCTAAAAAAAACTTCCTTTTCGAAATAGGAGTAAGATTCCTTATCCTGGGCCATAACTTCAGTAAACAGTACCGAAGTCAGAACTATGGAAACCAGTGCCCTTAACATAAGAGCGGGCTAGTATTTATTGTATTTCTATATCGCACCTTCTGTTATTTCATCAACAATTTTCGGGTCCAAAAGTGTTGAAGTATCTCCCAAATTGGTTGTATCGCCTTCAGCCACCTTTCTTAAAATTCTTCGCATAATTTTACCCGAACGTGTTTTAGGTAATCCACTTACGAGTTGAATCTTATCAGGTTTCGCAATCTTGCCAATTTCTTCTACAACAGTTTCAACTATTTCGGCTCTTAGCACTTCATCGTCGTCAATTCGATCCCGAACTATTACATAAGCATAAATGCCCTGTCCCTTAATATCATGCGGATATCCAACCACAGCACTTTCAGCTACCTGGGGGTTTCTGTTAATGGCATCTTCAATTTCTGCTGTTCCGAATCGATGACCCGATACATTAATTACATCGTCAACCCTACCAATAATTCGAAACATACCGTTCTCATCGCGCTTGGCTCCATCACCGGTAAAATAATATCCGTTATAATGACTGAAGTAGGTATTTATACATCGCTGGTGGTCTCCGTAGGTGGTGCGCAACATACTTGGCCAGGGATGTTTAATCGCCAGGTATCCCTCCTTATCGCTATCAGAAAACTCATTTCCTTCACCATCCAGTAACACAGGCTGTATACCAGGTAATGGATAACCGGCGTAAGTAGGTTTATGAGGACCATGATCTCCCAAAGCGGAGATCATAATTCCACCGGTTTCGGTTTGCCACCAGGTATCCACCACCGGACATCTTTCTTTACCCACATGCACGTGATACCAATACCAGGCTTCTTCATTAATGGGTTCTCCAACCGTACCAATAACCTTCAGCGAATCAAGGCTGTATGAAAGCACATGTTCGTCTCCCTGAGCCATTAAAGCACGAATGGCCGTAGGCGCTGTATAAAACTGATTTACACCATATTTATCGCAGATTTGCCAGAATCTACCCGGATCGGGATAGGTAGGAACACCTTCAAACATTACTGTTGTAGCCCCTGAAAGCAACGGACCATAAACAATATATGTATGCCCGGTTACCCAGCCTATGTCAGCAGTACACCAGTAAATATCATTCTCGTCGTATTGAAATACATTTCTGAAAGAGAAATCGGCATATACCATATAACCTCCACAGGTATGAACAATTCCTTTGGGCTTACCGGTCGACCCTGAAGTGTAAAGAATAAATAGCATATCCTCACTATCCATAGGTTCTGCGGGACAATCACTATCTACTTTATCTAATTCTTCATGGAGCCATACATCCCTTCCCGGTTTCATTTTCACCGCCCAACTGGTTCGCTGAACTACAACTACTTTAGAAACAGAAGAACAGATTAACAAGGCTTCGTCTACCACCCGCTTAACGGGTATTTCTTTTAACCCACGATACAATCCATCGGAAGTCAATACCATTTTTGCCTGAGCATCGTTTATTCGGTCTGCCAAAGCATGTGCCGAAAAACCGGCGAATACAACCGAGTGTACAGCACCAATTCTTGCACAGGCCAATACGGCAACGGTGAGTTCCGGAATCATAGGCATGTAAATGGCGACAACATCTCCTTTTTTACACCCATTTTCTTTTAAAACGTTGGCAAATCGACACACTCTATTGTGTAACTCCCGATAAGTCCATTGAATGTATTTTTCCTTGGGATCATTTGGTTCCCAGATTAAGGCAACTTTATCTCCATTTTCCGAAAGATGCCTATCCAGGCAATTCTCAGTAATATTAAGTTTTCCGTTTTTAAACCAGCTTATGTTTGCCTGGTTAAAATCCCATTCACAAACCGAATCCCACTTTTTGCGCCAGCGAAAACTCTCGGCCACATCTCCCCAAAATTTGTCTGGATTTTCAACGGATTGACTATAAAGTTGTTTGTAATGTTCAAACGAATTAACACGGTACCACGGACTTTCCATTCTTGAATTTTTTAAGGGTACCAAATATAGGATAGGATTGGTTAATTAACAGGGGGAGAACTGAAGAAGATTCAATGAAAATCTATTGTGTACAGGTGCACGAATTATTATAGTTGGCAAATACGGTAATTATCTGTTGGGGTAAGCCAATTTGGTTGCTCTTTATACCGGCATAAAACTTTTTCTTGTTTAGCTTATCCGAGTATGCAACAAAGCTTTCATTAACTTCCTTTTCGCTTCGGCCCAGAAGATCATAAAGTAAGCTAGGGGCTTTACAATCAAAGTTAAATGCGCTGATATCAATGGATCGAATACTATTCAGAGATTTTGTTTTAAAGTGTATTTCCATGTTTTGAATATCATAAACAATAGACCAGGACCCTTGTAAGGCAACACGATCCAATATCTGAAAAGAATAGTCGACCATTGACCCGGAATTTGAGTCGTATAGCTTAACCATGTTTGCCGCTGTGGTAAACCTACAACTAGCTCCCTCTTTATAATTTGTCAGAGACTTGGAATAAGGATCATTTTCCAACACAGAAACCGGAAGGTCATTTTCCTTATAAACTAACATTCCTTTCCTGGTAAACTCAATAACAGCTACCCCACCTCGCTTATCACAAACCAGGAAATGAAGGTTTTGATTGACCTTACTGATTCTGATTTTTTGATCGGACCGAATAACGTCGTCAATGGTTGTCGCATTGTCTAATTGGTACTGAATCCATTGCAACTCGTTAACCGCTGCCCGATCATCTGGCTTTGGATAACTGCCGGCTACACGCATAATCTCAACCACCAACCCTTTTTCGTTGATTCCTCCATAGGGAAATTCTTTCCCAAACTGATTGAAGGTGACACTTCCCCATAGAGAAGTCCATTTAACCGGCTTTTCTGGAGGAAACACCAACGATGTTTTGCTCACTCCCCTCTTATTGATAACAACTAAACCATCATCTGATACCCAGTCTAAATTTCTGCCGAAAACCAATTTGTCCTTGTCTTTTAAAACGAAGGTGGTACAGCAATAGGCCAATACAGAGAGCTGGAGTAAAATTGCAATGGCTATAACTCGTTTCATGAATGAAGTATTAATGGTTAAAAGGAACCTACAAGAAATAAAATAATTGAATCGGTGATCGTTATAAGATCATAAAAGAATGTTAGATAAAGAAATAAATCAAACATCGAAAATCCAAGATCAAATCAATGATGCAGAAACCTCACATCAAACATTCTAAAACGCTATCCCAAGAATGGATTGTTAACCCTTGGTGGGTGCAGTTCCAAAGTAATTTCTATAGGCTCTGCTAAAGGCGCTTAAGTCGGAGTAATTAAGAATGTAAGCCAGCTCACTTAAACTATATTTTCCTTTCTGAATTTCTTTTTTGGCGAACTCCATCAACAAGCTTTCCAATAAATCGCGAAACGAAGTGTCCTCATAATTTAACCTGCGCTGTAAACTGCGCACTGATAAATTAAGGGCCATGGCCACATCTTTAACCATAGCTCTATCGGGAAGCGTATTGATAATGATTTTGGAAACTTGCTGAACAATGGTATCCCTCTTTTGTAATTGATCTTTTCTCTCCTCAGCAAAATTCAATAAATGCTTTAAGAGCTCATGATCGGCACTGGCAATACGCGCATTAAGGTCTTGCTTTTTAAACACAATAGAATTTCTTCCTTCGCGAATAAATACAGGAGCGTTAAAATACTTCTGAAGTTTTTTAAAGTTTACGCGGGGTTGGTAGTCCAGGGTAACCTTAATAGGAGAAAACTTTTTGTTGGTCAGAATTTCAAACTGCTTTAACAGAAACTGAATGGAACCTTCCAGGGTATGCTGAAAGGTAACTTCGGAATCCAGCCGCCACGACTGATCGCAGTAGTATACAAGGTCGTAAGTGTACTCAGTTTCATGCAAGCGCATCGGCATTGATTCACATCCCAGCATGGCATACTCGCACGAATACATTATTGCCTCTTTAACTGTTGCACTGTTTTGTGCCAGTTGTGTAATTAACCCGGCTGCCGACAAGTTCATGGTTTGGGAAATATGAATTCCAAGCAAGGGATCCTTCACCTGTTTTAAGGCCAGTTCGAAGGTTGAATTAAAGTCTTTGAATTCAATTTTAGAGTTTTCTTCCAATAGCTGATCTTCGGTTCTTCCTGACTTATTGATCAGTTCAGAATACCGTGCTCCTCGCGATGCGGACTGAATTATCGTGTTATGTAGAAATCTTCCATTGAAGGGCATACGGCGAATTTATATTGCTCTGTCGCAAATTGGCAAATGATTGGCGGATAATGAATAACAACTCAATGTTAATAGCTCAACCTTTGTTTTTCCTACGATGGAGAGCTAAAACAGTTTTTTAGATAATGTTAAAAATTAAATATTATGAATTCGCAAAAACAATTGGAAACACACATTGTAATTAATGCACCCAGGAAGCAAGTTTGGTCCGTTCTTACTGAATTAGAACACTACTCAGAATGGAATCCGTTTATAATTAGTTCCATAGGCAGGGCCAACAAGGGGAACCGAATAAAAAACACCATGAAGAATGGCAATAAACAAATGACTTTTTCCCCCACGATAACCCAATTGAAAGAAAATGAAATCTTCGAATGGTTGGGACATCTATTTGTTCCAGGCATATTTGATGGAAGGCACTATTTCAAGTTGGAAGCGATTGACTCCAATTCTACCAGATTGATTCAAGGAGAGTATTTCAGCGGAATACTGTCTGGAATTATATTAAAGTCAATTAAAGAAAACACACTGGACGGATTTAAGAGCATGAACCATGCACTAAAAAACCGTGTAGAGTCAATTTAAAAAGGGTTTACAAAATGTTATCTGGTTTCAAACTATCTATGAGCCCAGAATGTGGCTTTCGACTTCGGCCCATGGTAACAATCCGCCTACATTTCTATCATCGATAAAAACATCTGCCTTAATAAGCCTGCTATTGGATTCGGTAATAACTTCACCCGGAGAAGAAGCATTTACCGCGTATAAATTAATTCCGTTATCCTCGCAATAATTTACAGCATCTTCGAGTGTACTACCATTCCTATAGGTCCACAATATTAATCTGTGACCGGCTTCCTGAAATTTTAATAATGCAGGGATAGCTCCTTCAATTGGTTTCCCAATTCTGGGGTATTGATGCTCAACAATGGTTCCGTCAAAATCTACAGCTATGGTCATCGTTTAAAGAAATTTGAGATTTTGTTGAAAAGGCTTGCATTGAATTGGCTTTCATTTTTGTACAATCGATCTTCGCCGGAAATTGATTTAATTTCCTGCCAAAGTTCTCCCCAACCGTAATGTCCGCCGACGTTTTTATTACTTACAAAAACGTCGCAATTCAACTTACGGCTAATAGACTCGTCATACTTTTCTTCGGGATAGCTCTTATTTACAGCATAGAATTGAACACCATTTTTCCTGCAAAAATCGACGGCTTCTTCCAACTTATCACCTTCACGAGTAGTCCATAGAATGACCTGATGATTCGACTTTTGCATTTCGATCAACGTTTCAAAAGCAAAAATCTTAGGCTCACCTATTTCAGGATAGGCATCTTCTACAATTGTTCCGTCAAAGTCTACAGCTATAACCAAAACTTTCCGCTATATAAATTCAGCAGTTATAACATTTATGTTATCGTCCAAATCATAGACGTAAGGAGAACCTGTAGGAATCTCCCGTTTCAATATTTCCTCAGGAGAAAGATCTTCCAAAAACATAACCAATGACCTTAGACTGTTCCCGTGGGCTACAACCAACACGTTTTTCCCTGCTTTTATCATGGGTTCAATGTGTTCTTTGTAAAAAGGGAGTACCCGCTCTCTTGTATCCTTTAAACTTTCTCCGCCAGGAGGTGGTACATCATAACTTCTTCTCCAAATATGAACCTGATCTTCCCCAAATTTCTCACGCGCTTCATCCTTATCCATTCCCTGAAGATCGCCATACATTCTTTCGTTTAACGCTTTGTCTTTCAACACGGGAATACCTCTTTGGGAGGTCTCTTCCAAAATAATGTCCAACGTTCTGTTGGCCCTTTTTAATACCGAAGTAAATGCATTTTCGAAATGAAAACCTTCCAGTTTTTCACCCGCTGATTTGGCTTCTGATTCGCCTTTTTCGGTTAAATCAACATCAACCCATCCGGTAAATTTGTTCTCTAAATTCCATTGGGACTGTCCGTGTCGGACCAATACTAATGTAGGCATAGTCTAATTTTGATAGTAGGCGGCAAATGTAACACTACCATAACATTGAAAGAATAACATTAATCACCTGTTCAGCGTATTTTTTAACATATTCAGGCGTATCAACTTTAAATTCCATGAATTAAACATACTTAACAATGTTCCTGTGGGATTTGTAAGCTAGTAAACAACAATAAATGAACAGGTGGGCGATTTTCGTTCCAAGAAAATAATGAAATGAAAAATGTACTTTTTGTATTTGTGTCCTTGTTACTAACCTGGAATTCTCATGGTCAATCGACCAAAGAAATTGAGGAATTGGCAGATGGCTTCTTTAAAAAGAACGTAAGCAATGGACAAGTCAATTATTTAGCTCTATCTGCGTCGAAACAAGAACTCGGTAAGTTGGTGGGTATAGTCGGTCGTGTAAACCTTTCAACTGCCAGCCCCAATGCAAAAAAGGCATTTTATGTAAATGCTTATAATTTACTGGTGATTCATCAGGTGGTTGAAAACTATCCAATAGGATCAGTTATGGATGTTGGGGGATTCTTTGATCAAAAGAAGTTTCTTGTAGCCGGAGAAAAAATGACGCTTAATGCATTGGAAAATGAAAAAATCAGAAAGCAATACAACGATCCCCGATTCCATTTTGTGCTGGTTTGCGGAGCTGTGAGCTGCCCTCCAATTATTGATAAAGCCTACAAGGAGTCTACAATTGAACAACAATTGGAACAACAAACGTCTTTGGCATTGAACGATCCAAAATTTATCCAAAGCAATAATGAAGCTACCCAAATTTCGGAAATATTTAATTGGTATAAATCTGACTTTGAAGTAAATGGAGGTTCGGTAAAAAAATTCATTAATCGCTATCGGAAATCAAAAATTCCAGAGAATGAGAAATTGGGATACTACACGTACGACTGGAAACTAAACGAGGACAAAAATAGCAAAGGAAGCATAGTACCTAAGGAGAGTGCCCCTTCAAATCGCAGAAGTATAGATCTTCAGCAATACACGCCTTCAGTGTTGCTAACCAAGGGTCAATGGGAATTTAAAACTTTTGGGAATTTGTATACTCAAAAAGGAGGCTACGACCAAAACACTCAATACATCGACTACGGGAACCGAAGTACTTTTTTTACATCTATCAATGAGTTTACCTATGGAATTAACCGACGATTTAATGTAGGAGCCGACCTTTGGATAAAAGCGGTGCTCTACGACGAACCGGGAAGCTCACCATTGGAAGTATTTAAATTTCAGACAACTCCACAAAGCCGTACAGAGCTCAGTGTTGTAGGCCCCAGAATAAGAATTCAACCCATTAAAAACTGGAAGCATTTTGCTTTGAACAGTAGTTTTTTAATTCCAATTGCCTCTGACCAAAATGGATCTGAGTCGTCAGATCGAGCCTGGCTTTCGCAAGATGCTTATCTCTGGATTACCAAGTTTTATTACGACCAAAGTCTTGGGAATAAATTTCAGTTGTTTCTGCAACTGGCTCCCTGGTTTACTATTCAAAAACCTGGAGAATCGGCAAAGAATAAATTAGAAACCCCATTTGATGTTTTCTTCAACTATTTTGCAACCTCCCGGTTGAGTTTTTATATGCAACAAGAGTTCTGGCCCTCCTTCTCACCAGATGGCAATTTGACAAGCTACTTTCTTCAAGGCGGACTGGGAAGTAAGTTTCAGGTTATAAAAGGTTTGCTGGAACTTGAATTGAGTTATACCAATTTTTATTTTGGAATGAATAGTGGGGCCGGACAAACTTTTAACCTGGGAATCCGAATTATAAGTGGTTCAAAATGACAGGGAGTGTTTAATGTTTGATGAATCAAAAATCGAACATCAAGTATTCAAAAAGAACGGCCAGTTAAACCTCGCTTTTTAGAATTTTGCGCGCGTTCTTCAACGCCCATTTCTGCTTTTTCTGAAACCACCACTCACCGGTAAGTTGTCTCATTCCATCGTCTACTTGAGACACCACGCCCATTTGCCAGGCTGCGGATACCAGATTACTCACATCTCCCAAACTTCGAAATGCCATTCCAATACCAACAGACATGTATCTAATGTAGTGCCAATACCTGCTGGGCATATACAGGGTTTCTCCTTTTTCAAGTATGGTATGCTGACCACGTACATCGTGCAAGCCAGGAAACAGATCGTAATCGGGGTTTTCGATCTCCACCCCGGTATGAGTTGTAAACGGATATCGATAAAGCAATTTATCGTAGTCCGGGCTAAAAACCACCACCTTCTTCTTGCCCCAAAATTCGGTTAGAAATACATTGGAGTTATCCATGTCCCGATGCATTCGAGCCACGGTTCCTTCTCCACCAAAAAAAGTAAGAGCCATGGTTTTTAAAATCCGGTCGGTAATATCTGGTATTACAAAATCATCGCGGGTTTCCGGAGCATGTTTAAACACGTTGAACAAATGCAACCTGGCATCTGTAGGTCCTGCAGTAATGAGATCGATGTACTCGCTGAATTTCATTTTCTGCGGAGCTTCTTTAAGTGATCGATCTAAATAACAGGGATCGTTAAAGAAAACACCAACATCAACATCTCCAATTTTTTCCTTAAAATAATCGGGTGACCACTTTTTGTTCGCGTCAGAATCGCTCAGTAAATTCTTAATCTTAACCGGCTTCTGAGGAATAAAAAAACGCTCTTTAAATTCTGCGTAATCTATGGTATCTACCGACTCAATTTCCTGACTAAAATCTATAGGCATACAAGAATTCTACGAAAAGGCAAAAGTAATAAATACTTAAATTTTCAGTATGATTTCAATCAAAGAGATGACTGTTAAAAAATCATAGCCTTACTCTATAAAGCCCGTTCTAAAGGCTTTTTCCGAGAAACGGTATTTTTCTTCGTCAACTGAAAAGTATGACTCCGGAACCTCCACCACTTTCCTTCCAATTACCTCATATACAACGTTTTCATTCCTCAATCTCATCACCAATCCATTTACAGGTAAAAAGCCAATTGGCGATACTGAGGTCTTAACAAGTGGATCGACCCATACATAAAAAATCTTGCCGTTAACATCGTCGTAAATAATTACTTTATTGGTTTTTCTCCCGGCAATAACCTCCTCAATTACAGTACTTTCCCATCGGTATCGCTTTTTCATTTCATTGTACATAATACAGCAATTGCTGTCCTTAAATTCGTGCTTATAGCTGGTTTTTCCTTTTTTCCAAATCGTGGTCTTATCCATTACGCCATAGTCATTCCAACTTTTAGTGCTGTCGAAAGCGACATAAACCGCGCGATTGTTATAAATATACATTCGATTGTACACTACAATTGGCTTGGGTCGAATCTCAGGGCGGTTAATATCCCTTCCCGACTCAATTTCTATCCGGTAATCAACGTTTAATGCACTAACTGTCTTTTGTGATAATAACCCAAGCGGGCTGGCGACTAATACAACAACAAAAAAGAGGTTTAGCAATCTAATCATACAATGGTGATAATAAGCCAAAGATAAAACATGGAAATTATCTGACTAAGGTAAAGTAGCCTTCTTTTGAAATTACTTCGTCATCGTAGGACAAAGCTCTTGCATAATAAACATAGGTTTCCATGTTTTGGAGTTCTCCTTTGTAGTACCCATCCCAACCAGGAGTTTCTTTGGTAGCTTCAAATACCAGTTCACCCCATCGGTTATACACTTTAAACTCCAGAAGCTCTTTTATTCCCCAACCGGCAGGCGAAATCACGTCGTTGGAACCATCGCCATTAGGAGTAAATACATCGGGCACATCCAGTGAAAGTTTGGGCTGTACCTCAACTATAAAGGTTCCTTTGGTTTCAAAACACCCCAGACTATCGCTAACATACAAGGTATAGGTTGTATTCTTTAATGGCTTGGCTGTTGGGTTTGGACAGTCTGAACAGGATAAACCCGTCGGTGGTTCCCAGCGATAGCTCGACCCATATCTTCCCGAAGTGTTCACATTAATTTCCTCGCCTATGATAATGACTTGATCGTCGGGCAGGGTAATCGTTGGAACCTGCTGAATAAACACATTTACAACCGATTCATTCTTACAATTATTGGAATCGGTACCTACTACCCTGTATTGGTATGTAGAATCCGGGGCAGCCTTCGGGTCGACGATATCTAAACGGGTTATTTTATAATCCGGGCTCCATAAATAGGTTCGGGCGCCGGAAGCACCCAATTGAACACTATCTCCCAGGCACAATGCCGTATCGCCATTGCCCTGTACCTTGGGTAATGGGTAGACCAATACATTCCTGCTTGCGGTATCCTTACAACCGTTCCGGGAATTGGTATGGATAAGGGTTACCGGAAAAGTACCATCGTCTTTAAACGTATTTGCCGGGTCCTGGGTATTTGAACTATTTCCGTCTCCAAAATTCCAGCTCCATTGGTTTCCATCAACCGACAAGTCTTTAAACCTGGTTGTAAAAGGTTGGCAGCCTACGGAATCTAAATCAAACTTAAAATCGGCACGTACATCCTCAACCACAATTTCTCTTTTAAACGACCACTCGCATTCACCTGATGAATCCTTAAACAAAAGAATTGCTTCCAGTATACCGGTCATCTGATACTTATGATCCAATTGTTTCACACCAATTCCCGTACTATCTACCCTTCCATCGGCAAAATCCCAAATAAGCGTATAGGTATATAAGTTACTCGTATCGTGATAAAATGTAATAGGTTCATTAATACACACCGAATCAGGCGATACACTAAAACGAGAGTATGGGCCTCTAATTTCAATGTATTCAAAGTAAGTAACTGAATCTTTACAACCGTTAGAGGTTTCTACCACCACTTTGATATCGAACTTACCCGGAGCCAAGAAGGTTTTGGTTAGGGAATCCTTTAAAGGGCTTCGAATGGGGGCAATTCCATCCCCAAAATCCCATGTTCTCCACGTAATGGAATCACCCTTGGAGTAATCATTGAAAAAGATAGTAGCCGGATAACAATTGGTATCTCTAATCGATGCATCAAACAACACCGAATCAATCGCCTGAACCGATATGGGAATTGTCATTGTATCAGAACAAGGAGCGCTTTCAACCACATACCTGGCCAGGAAATTGCCAGATTTATTATATACATGCTTTGGTTCATCTATTAAACTACTATCGCCATCTCCAAAATACCATCGGTGGGAAACACTGGACGGTAGTCGGCTATCAATAAATGTTATTTCATTGCCTCTGCAAAGGGTGGAATCCGTGGTTTCGTAGACGGCACGCGGATATAAAATACTAAGGGGCACTTTAAATTCTTCAATACAGCCAAAAACGTCGGTGAGCCTCAACATTAAATCCATGGTATCACTATTGATCAACTTACTGGAATCTATGGTGCTATCGGGCAGACTAAAACGATAACGCAGGTTCGAATCCTGGCTAATGAGGGTTGGCCCATACTGCCACCTATAAAGTGAAATAGTTGTATCCGGCTTACTTAAATTCTGAACAAACAAACTATCGCCGTTACAAATGTTGGCATTCAGTAATTTAAAGTCAGGGTTTGGAGAAAACACCTTTATGGGAACCATAGTCGTATCCATACAACTGTCAGTGGATACAACAATTAGTCGTACTAAAAATATTCCTGATTTATTAAACTGATGTTTGGTTTTTCGACTGTAATTATCCGTTCCACCGTCTCCAAAATCCCAGAAATACCTTCCATTGATGCTGCCTTGCGACAGGGTAGCGTCAAACTCCAGTTCCGTACCCCGGCAAATTGAACTTCCTGCTGGTCTAAAATTAAAATTTGCCTTAAGTGTTCCGGGAGACACCTGAACTTTGGCCGTATCGGTGCATCCGGTAGTATCGTTGTACGCAACCAAGGTAACTATATAAGGCAACGGATATTTATACCTGTGTTTTACTTTTTTATTGACAGAATCAATGCCTGTAGTATCACCAAAGTCCCATTTAAATCGGTTGTAGCTTCCTCCAATTCCAACCTCAAAGGTTTGATTTAATTTATCCTTACAGTCGGGAAAAGAAATGATAGAAGCAATTGGCCCGCTTACGTATACGTATTTCGAAATAGTATCGTCACAGGTATAATTCCAAATTAACAATTGAACTTTTTTCCTTCCCAGGCTTTCATAGGCATGTTTTGTATCCTTCTTATAATCAAAAGTAAAATCGCCAAAGCTCCATGAATAAGTATGAATCTTTGAAGTATCGACACTCAGATTTGTAAAGTGTACGGTATCCTTATAGCAAACCGTATCATCGTCCATTTTAAAATCGGCTTTCTGCTTTTCTCCAACCTCGTACGGAACATTGTGCGTGTAGACACACCCTGCGGAATCAACCACCGTTACATCAGCTATATATCTTCCACCTTTGGTTACACGAATAACATTCGTAGGAGTCCTTAAGTTACTAGTATCTGCAGGATTTCCGGTTCCAAAATTCCACTTCCATTTTACGGCTGGAAATCGCATGCATGGAGTAGCATCAAAAGTAACATCTGCCGGTGTACAGTTGCTGCTGGTAGTAGCCAACCCATTCAACTGATCATTAAATATTTTTACTTGCTTGGTGACTTTGGAAGTACAGCCTCTGGAAGACCTCACTTCGTAATTTACCTTCCAAAAAGTATTTGTACAGTAACTAATAGGGTATTTAAAGGTAGCATTTTTAGTATTAAAGTATTTGTGGTTTAACCGAACCCCCATATCCAAATGGTATCTTACCGACTTTACATCGCCACTACTTGAGTCCTTAAAGTTTATGGTGTTTGGATCGCAAATATCTTTATAGCTGATGGTGAACCCGGCCTGAACCTTTTCGATGTATACCGTTTTGGTAATGGAATCTACGCAGGAAACACCTGAACTGGCAACCAACTTAATGGTGGTATATCCTGCCTTTGTAAATGTAAGAATCGGATATCTATCGGTACTGTATCCGCTTGTACCATAATACCACTTAAAGTTTTGGGCACCTTTAGAAAGGTTAATGGCACTATCAGTTGAGTTAATACACAGCGTATCGGGAATATCAAAGTCGGCATTGATGGAACCGATGTTAACGTACTTTTTTCTTATCAGGGTGTCCTTACAACCAAATTTATCGGTTACAATTAATTGCACATCGAAGCTACCGGAAGAATTGTAAGTATACGACGGCGTCTTCTGTGTTGACGTTCCACCATCTCCAAATTTCCACAGGTAGGTTTCCGGTGGCCTGAATGTGCTTAGGTTCTTAAAAGTGGTTGTAAGGGGGGGTAGGCAATCGTCTCTAGGGGTTCCGGTAAAATTGGCTTTTGGTGCTCCTACCGAAACGTTTTTAGGTGTAGAAGTATTGGTACAACCATTGGTATCGACCACCGTAAATAAAACGGAATACGTTCCCGGGAAATTATATTTATGCCGGGCATTTTTTCCGGTTCCGGGAGGAGATAAATCCCCAAAATCCCATTTATACGTCAATATGGGAGCATCGCCCAATACCGTTTTATCGGTAAACTGAATTTCCACAGGAGTACATTTGGTTATTTCTACCAGGGTATAATCGGCCTTGGGTGTTTTAAATAAATGAAGGTAGGCTGTCTTGGTAATTTTGGCGGTATCAATTCCGTCCGAAACAACAAGCGTAACGGTATAGGTACCAGGCGTTGTATAGACTCTGCTCGGGTTTTGAAGCGTGGAGTATCCCCTATTGCCAAAGCTCCAACTCCAATAAATTATGGTTCTGGGGCCTGTACTTAAATCGGTAAACTGAATCTGCTTGGGAGCACATGCCCGGGTTGTATCTGCCTTAAAATCAGCCTTCAATTGAGCCTCCAGATTCAGGGCTAAAAAAAGGCAGCAAGCAGGCAATATCAGTCGCTTTAAAGGCATAATCAAATGTAGCCTAAAAATACAGCAGAACTCTATCTTCATTTTATTAATAACTACTTTCAATTCATGAATTAATTAAGCTCAAGAGCCAAATTCAATAATTTTAGTTTTATTTGAATCTGTGATAAAATCAACAGCAATATTCCTTTTGATTGTTTGCCTGACCTTGTGCCAGCAAATGGGTATTGCTCAAGATGTTCACTTTACTCAATTCTACCTCAGCCCTTTAACTACTAATCCTGCTCTTACCGGGCATACACCTGCCGACTGGAGATTTACCGCCAATCATAGAAACCAGTGGAATATAATTGGGAAACCCTACTCCACAACTTCGCTCGGATTTGAACAAAACTTCTATTTATACAACGAAAAATTTAGTGGAGGGTTGCTCTACTTACACGATCAATCTGGAATTGTTGACCTTAAGTACGACAAAATTATGCTTAGTGGAGCTTACCACAAGCGGTATGGAAAACATCAGTTTCACCTGGGGTTTCAACCGGGTATGGTGTTCAAGTCGATAAACCTGAACGGCTCCAGTCTTCCTGAACAATACGACAGAAATACGGGAGGATATAACTCTAACCTGGCCAGTTCGGAGCCCTTGCTGAACGAAAACATTACCTTCTTCGATTTTAATGCGGGTTTTAACTATACCCTAAAATTGAAGAAACTGAAAACCGAGTTGGGCTACAGCATGTTTCACCTGAACAAACCCAATGAATCGTTTTATGGCCAGGAAAATGTACTCCCGGTTCGCAATGTACTCACCATTGGGGCAGAATGGAACATGACGGAAAAACTAATCCTCTACCCCCATTTCCTGCACATGAATCAGAGAAAGGCATCGGAAATGCTTATGGGACTAAACCTAATGCTGTTGCTCGAACAAAACAAAGCCAAGGCTACCGGTGCATACGTTGGAGTTATCATTCGAAACGGATTGCAACGAAATACGGATGCGGCCATTGCCATTGTTGGACTTAAGTTTAAACATCTGGAAGTAGGTTTTAATTACGACTTTAATATCTCCGATTTGAAGTACGCCACTCAAAGCAGAGGCGCCTACGAAATTTCGATCGTATATACAGGAGCAAGTTCCATCCTTAACAAAACAGCTGTTCCCTGTGACCGTTTCTAGACTACTCCTCCCCTTCTTCTTATTGATCAGCTTTGGTGTTTTGGGACAACACCATGATGTAAAATCGATGAAAACCAATGAGCTAAAGAAGCAATTGAAAGGAGCCTTACGCGCTAACGACCACTATTCGCAAATTGATTTTTTAGAAGAACTGACGGAACGAAAACCCGAAAATCTCAAATTCAAATACGAGCTGGCTCGTGCCTACGATGAATCCCGAAACTACCAACGAGCCTTGGAAGAATACTCCAAAGTATTTTATGCCAACAGCGAAAAATATGCAATGGCCATTTACCACATGGGGCGCATTATGAAAATGCGGGAACAATACAAACTTGCCACTTTATACTTTAACCAATTCATTGATAAACATAACCATTCGAAAGAAAGCAAACACTACAAAAAATTGGTAAAGGCTGAACTCGAAGGTTGTAAAATGGGAATGGAAAAATCCATGAATGCGCCCAAAACGGAAATTTTTCCGCTAAAGGGAAATGTAAACCGATCGAATATTGAGTTCTCACCACACATTGTGGATTATCGAACGTTGTGGTATGTAAGCCTGCCCAGCGATGAAATTGTTTTCTTAGAATCGGACTCCATGCCGCGAAGACGAATCTATGTTGCGCATGAAAAGGAAGGAAACTGGGTGGTGGATAATATGCTGGATCATCCGTCGAACGATGGAAAGGAACACATAGGGAGCTTTACCCTTTCGCAAGACGGACAGCGTATGTACTTTACCTTGTGCAAACCCAATATGCAGAACAAAATGATTTGCAAGATCTACCTGAGTCGTTGGGAGAATAAGGAATGGAGCGAACCTGAAATTTTGCCGGAGGAGATTCACCAGAGCAAGCATACATATACCCATCCCACGGTAGGGTTATCTTCTAAACCCGACAGGGAGATCATCTATTTTGTAAGCGACAAACAAGGTGGAAAAGGAGGCTACGATATATGGTATACCCGCTATCGGATTAGCAAGCACCGATTTGACAAAGCAAGAAATGCTGGAAAAAAAATAAATACCATTGGCGATGAGATTGCACCAAGTTTCGATTTTGAGTCGAACAAGCTCTATTTCAGTTCCAATGGAAGGCCGGGCATTGGTGGTTTCGATCTTTTTGAAGCCATTGGCGAGCGTACAAAATGGATGTATCCGGCCAAAAATGCGGGAAAGGAAATCAATTCGTCTTACGACGACCTCTATTACAAACCCTTTCCAAAAAACCGAAGACGTGCGATTATGGTAAGCAATCGCGAAGGAAGTATTGCTCTAAAACACCCCCATTGCTGCGACGACCTCTTTGAGGTAAACTGGAAGCAAATGCTGGATATAGAATATAATCTTGATTTTAAGGATTTGGCGAGCAACAAAGCATTAAAAAATGTGGATATTGTTGTAACGGCCCGTGATTCCCCCGAAGGGGATCGCATTGTACTACAACGAATTAGAACGGACAGTATGGGGCGCGTTAATTTTAAGCTGGAACCTGGAATTGATTATAAACTGATAGTGGAATCGGACATGCATTTTAACCGGAAACTGGATTATTCTACAGTGGGCGTAAAGGAATCAAAAACAACTACGGAAACCATTAAACTAAAGCCTATACCCAACGAGGAAATTATTATTCCAAACATCTACTACCCTTTCGATAAGTCTTACTTAACCCCTGAAGCTATGATTGCGATTGACACCAGTATTTATGAAATTCTGGTGGAAAACCCTACACTCATTGTGGAGCTGAGTTCGCATACGGACAGCAAAGGAAGCGAGAAATACAACCAACATTTATCGCAACAGCGCGCGCAATCGGTAATGAATTACCTGGCGAAAAAGGGAATTAAACGAAAGCGAATGAAAGCCCGTGGATATGGAGAATCGAAACCCATTGCTCCTAATGCGAATCCGGATGGTTCGGACAATCCGAAAGGAAGAGCCAAAAACCGACGAACTACTTTTCGGGTGATTGGCGAGTTGGATATGGAAGTGTTTTATGAAGACTGAATAAGAACATCGAATATTGAATAAGGAATGACGAATAATGAATTAGCATTATTCAGTTCATTTCAACAGTGAAAGCACCAAATCCATAGAAGCTTGCATCTCTTCTTTCCTGGGCTTTATTTTACCAACCACACGAAATCCGGAAAGGAGGGTAAATAGTAATCTTGCCGCGTTTTTAGCATCAACGGACTTATTAAATTCCCCTTCTGCTTTGCCTTGTTCTAAAAAGGATTCAAATACTTCCTCAACTCGCTTTTTTTGTTTAAGCATCAATTTTTGAATCCATTCATCTGAAGGAATTAGTTCTGTAGTGGTGTTTACTCCAAAACATCCTTTATTCTCGGGATCAGTGCATCCGGACTCAATGGTTCCGTAAAAAAACTCCCGCAAGGTTTCAACTGTTTTGCTCCTTGATTCCAAATAGGCTTTTAACCATCGAAAATTAGATTCCTGGTATTGCTTAAACGCCAAATCGAACAATTCCTTTTTACCTCCATACGTATCATAAATACTGGCCCGGTTAATGCCCAGGGCATTAACCAGGTCTTGTATGGAAGTATTGTAATACCCCTTCGACCAAAAAAGGTCCCTGGCCTTTACGAGGGTGTTCTCCGTATCAAACTGTTTTGTCCTTGGCATTTACCGCTTATCTTATAGTTTGTCATCTTGAGTGGCTCTTCGTAAGAAGAGTTGTATCGAAAGGTGAATAAACCATCAAATTTTAATATTGAAAAATCGCCGCCTTAGATACATCTTCTTTGCTCCCGATAGCTATATCGGGACAAAGAAAACACTCAGACTGACAATTTTATTCTCAATTCCATTTGAAACAAAGATGCCTAATTTATAAATCGGTGAATCGCCTCGTAGGCATTATCTTGATACATGGTATTGTTTAAATCGGGAAACCAGCTTATCTGATCCGCTACTTCACCGGTCGTTTTCTTTTTACTGGCGTAAAACTTACCGCTTTCGTATTTATTGTCAGAAATGGCATCCACGAGCCGCTTCGCTCCCACATCGAGGTTGTGCATCAATCCCATTATAGGCATAAGTGTATTGCTCATGGTTTTGAACATAAACTTCATAGGCCCTTTTAAATTATCTGCTGCATTGGTACCACTGGTTCCACCGGGACTCATGGATAAGAATTTGATTTCGGGATGCTTACGAGCCATAGCAAAAAAGTTCATAATGGCCAGGTACTTTACATAACCGTAGGATACCATGGGATCTACATTGGCTTTAAAAAAGGAACCAGTAGCAATGCTTGCAAATTCATCGGCAGAAGAATTGTTGAGTTTAACCGGTTTCATACCCATAAGGGCAACGCCCCTTACCGCTTCAGAACCCACATAAAGAGCCACCTTGTTTAACTTATTGTTTTCAATAAGCTTATCCACCAAATGAACATGGCCGAGCACATTAATTGCCGTGGTATCGTTTACACCGTATTTGGTTACGGCATTGGGAGTAAGTCCTCCAATTCCTCCGGCATTCATTACAATGGCATCTACCGCTTCCGGCAATTGAGCCACCGTCTGTTCTACCGAATCCAGATCGGATACATCCAGAATTACAATTTCAAAAATGGAGCGACTCGTTTCGGCTTCCAGCTCCTGTTTGGCAGCTTCCGCCTTTTGGGGGTTTCTACAAGCCAGGTAGATTTTTTCAGTTTCTTTTTTTAGCGCCAGCTGTCGGGCGGTTTCTTTGCCTAGTCCGGCATTTGCACCGGTAATAAGTACTGTCTTATTCATGATATACGTTTTAAGTTTTTTATTATTGGAACGCTCATTCCAAAACAAATGTATACTTATTAGAATGTTCGTTCCAAATAGGTTTGATTTAAGATGTATGAAAATGTAATGGGGGTTGCAGAAATGGGGTTATAACTAGGAAGAACTGCTTACCTTTATTTAGCAATAGCCTTAATAATTCGATCCTCTTGGATTAATACATCTCGCATTAAAAGATTATGAGAAAAGGTTTTCAATTTGGAATGTTTAAAAGCATCAAGAATAAGCTTTAAGGAATTTGCCTTTACCAGCGACAAATTCAATTCAAAATCATAGCCGCAATCTCTTACAAATTCATCAGAAAAATCTGGAGCGACTAGAATACTTTTAGTCACTTTAAATCCGTTCTTCTCCGCTAGCTTCATGTAAGCCTTAATTTGACGCGACACCGAGCTGAATTTATTATACCCGCTTTCTTTCACAGATTTGCATTCAATAATGATTAGCTCTTCTTCCGATAAAGAGACTACAATATCGATTTTGTCCTTGGCTGTATTTAGTTTTCTCCTAAGTTTCTCGTCAACATTAAAACCTAGACCACGGAATACCTTCTTGGTGAGATCCTCAAACTTCACTCCCAATTGACTTTCTTTTAAATGAATTCCATTCTCTTTTAAAGACTTTAAATCTCTGTAACCGATGTGATGATAGTTTTCCAAATAAAGATTATCCGCATCTTTGTAATTGTCCAGGATATTGGATATCAAATCTCCCCTGGTTTTTATTTCAGATTTTTCGCAAAACCTGTTTAAGTCCTTCTGAGGTATAACCTCCAGTACATCCGCAGGCTTTATGTTATAATCAAGTAGAAATGAGCTCTTCATAATCTGCTCTTCCTGTAACTCAAAATCCTTCTTTACAAGTTCTTTTGCCTGTGGAATTAATTGCTCTATTTCCAGCAACATTTTTTCATAACCATCAATCGAAATACCTACTTTTTCATCGCGCTCTAAATCTTCAAAATAGGATATAAGACTTCCAATCTTTTCGTCCACGGTCGCCCCCTTTAAAGAAGAAATCTTAAGTTTTGATGTAGCTAACTCTGTTATAACCTTCTTTATTTCAGTAAGGTTAGTACCTGGTTTATGAATGTCCTGTTTCAATAAGCCCTTGAAGGAAATTCCTTCATTTATTATCTCATTAATTTTAAACTCACGAGGTTTCTTCCAGTCGATTCCATGCTTACGGCAAACCAGATTAATCTGAGGTTCTCTAAGATATCTTAGAACTCTTCTAAAATACTTATCAGCTATTTGTTTTCCCTTAAGTTTTCTCAATGTGGCAACAATTTCATCCGGGATGTAAACAATGTTGTTCTTTTTTGAGAAGAAAACAATTCCGTAATTTTTTAATTCGGAAATTACATTCTCTACTGTAAGTGTTTCCAATGGAACAATCATATACCGAATAAGCTTGGTTTCTTCATTTGATAACTCTAGCTGATCCGACAAGGTGTTTAATATCGTTTGCTCATTAAACGATATCTTACGATCCTGATTATTCAAATCATTGTTGGTAAATGCTGTTTCCAGGCATGCTTTGTAAATTCTATAAAACTTTTGTCTGTTGGTATCTAATGAAGATTTTTCAGCCTCAATTTGCAACTTGAAGTCTTTAACTTTTTTCTTGAGATTTTTAAGTTCCGTTTCATACAACCTGGAGAGCCAATCCTGTTTCATGATACAATTGCCATCCCTTATTAGAATGTCAGATACGATTGAAACCTGGCCAGAAGAATTCATAAACTCATTTTCCAAATAACGTTCAAATTCTTTTGAAAGTAATCGAAACACTCGTCCAATATTGATATTATCCATTGATTTAAGATCACCGCTTGTATCGTTAAGGATTTTATCAATTTCTCTTATTTGAATGGGTCTATCAGAGATCAGGTTATCTATTATTTTTAGAAATGAGTTTTTTTCAAATGAGTTAAGGTTGTCTAGGATTCTTTCGATTTTCATAATTGTATTTATGGTCTTTTTTAATTCTAAAATTTACCGCTTGTCACTCATCATTCCTTAAAAGCTTATCCACCATTTTTTTATAGTAGTTTCCTTGTTGGGAGGTCAGTTGGTCCATTTCATCCCATTCCTGTTGGGTAATTACCTGGTCATCTATATTCTTTTCCAGCGCATTAGCGAGCTTCACTTTTAGGTCGTTATTCACCTGAATATGCTTTTTGGCCAACTCCTCCAATTCAATGGCCCGCTCCTGCTCTTCCACGGCCCTTAATAATCGTTTGCGTAATTCTTCGTACCGCTGCTCTTCGTTCCCAAATGCATTCATATTGTATTTCACCTGTAAAAGGGTTTCTACCTCAAACCTAGACTTCTTTATTGCCCGAAACAAGGAGGTAAAACAGATGGGACAATTGGCTACTCAAAGCACATGTTCTAATAAAAGAGTTAGAACGAGCACTGAAGCGGGTTTTGGGCGGTTTTTACAAAATGGGCTTGCACCTTAAACTAAGGCAAACCCCAAAAAAACTAAGGTGTAGCTTAGTCAAGATAAGGTGTAGCTTAGAAAATTTAAACGGTCATAGATTGGTTAACTCCTGCAAGGTAGGCCTGTAAAGGCTTACTGTAAAATTCCTTAAATTGAAACCACGGGTTTTTTGTCCTTTTAGCTAATTTCAAAAAATTGAACAACATTTTTTACTTCCTTTGAGTTTATTAATCCATAAACGATAAGAAAAGAAAGGAAAAGAAAACCCTTACATATAAATATTGATAGCGGAAGCTGTTGATTGTTTGAATCTAAAACTGGTAATTTTTAATACAAAAACAATAATAGCCGAAGCTCGCGTCATGGCGCGGGTCGGTTTGTTTTTGTAGGGGTATACCAGTACCTTGATTCAGACATTCTTGATTTCGCGCCTACTTTTTTGGTTAAAATGAAAAATTACATAATATACTTGCTACTTGCACTAAGCACCCTGGCACAAGCCCAAAACTGGGAACAGGTAGGTACACTAATGGAAGTAAACAGGGAAGCCCGGGCGCTTTATGTAGATACTGCTAACGACT
>PAVO01000039.1 GCA_002713215.1 Crocinitomicaceae bacterium | reverse complement strand
GCTGTTAGAAATAAAATCATTCATATTGTTTATGCTTTGATCAAGAAGCAAGATTTATTCGAAAATCGTTTGGCTCTGTCATAGAAATCAGGATGACAAACCTTCCAACCATTCCTTAAATTCCTTTACCCTTTCCCTGGCCACAATAACCTCCTCATCAAAAGGGGAGTGTAATTCAATTTTAAGTCGCGAGTTGGAATACTGAACAACTGATTGAATGGAACTAAGGTTAATAACATGCTTTCGATTGACCCGAAAGAACAAGTTGGGGTTTATTAGATTTAATACCGAATCCAGCGCTTGATCAATCACATAAGATTTACCCGATGGGGTGAGGATAAAAGTGCCTTTAAACCGGCTGTAGAAAGCACTAATTTCCTCTGTTTCAATGATCTTAATCCTTGGGCCGACCTTTACAGTAAATCGTTTTTTATAGTTATTAGTATTCAGTTGCTGAAGTGCAGCCAGCAGTTGTTTGGAACCACTTGGTTTCCAGTATCCCTTGTATTTGATAAGGGTTTGCTCCAGGTCCGATTTTCGAATGGGTTTTAGCACATAACCAATGCTGTGATGCCGAAAGGCCTGAATGGCATATTGTTCATAGGCCGTGGTAAACACCACCGGAAATTCGATATCCATTTGCTCAAAAATGCCAAAGCTCAACCCATCGGAGAGTTGTATATCGAAATAACCCAAATCAATTTCGGGCTGTTCTCTTATAATTTGTACGGCTTGTTTTACCGAATCGGCCTGCCCAACAATTTCAATGCTCGGGTCAATTTCTTGCAGCAGCGTAGCCAGCTTGGAACGAGCTATTTGCTCATCTTCAACCAATATTATTTTTAAGCTAGTCTTCATTTCTCAATAGGGGCAAACCAACGGTAAACGCAGTCTCATTTTGTTTGATTATTATCTCCACGTCAGATACACTGGCATAGCGTTTCTTTAAATTATCCAAACCCAGTTGGTGGGAGGATTCTTTGTAATCCTTGGGGTTTAAATTGTTCTCAACAAATAGCATGGAACCCTTTTCAAAGATGTCGAGGTGCAACGCATGTTCTTCATTGATGGTGTTGTGTTTAATGGCATTTTCGATCAATAACTGCAACGACATCGGAACCAGGTAGTGCTGCTTATCAGTTAGGTCGATATTCAATTTTATCTGGTTGTTGAAGCGAATGTTGTTGAGGTAGATATAATCCTGTACAAAGGCAATTTCTTTCTCCATTTCCACCACGTCCATTTGCTGCACATCCAGCACATAGCGATAGATACTTGCAAAATGATGGATAAATTCTTCCGACCGCTTTACATCTATGTAGATTAACCCGTTTAGGGTATTGAGGGTGTTGAATAAAAAGTGCGGGTTAATCTGGTTGATCAGGGTTGCATAGCGGTATTTTTCCGCTTCTTTCTCTATCGACGCCAGGCGTATGTAGTTTTCTTCGAGGACCTTTGCATACTTCTTTGAAAGAATAAAGAGGTAGATCACCATACCAATAATAAACTCAATGAGCATAACATTTAGCCCATAGGGATGATCGATCAGTTCGAGGGGATTGGCTCCCTGGGTGGTGTAGTACCAAATGGAGTTTACCAGTATTACGTCGATCAGAATGAAGGTTGCAACAACCCATACAACCCGGGTAAACATCCTGCTCGGTTTTTCCATCCAGTTTTCCTGATTAAAGAAATAGCCGGAGATTAAACCGGAACCGATGGCAATGCTGGTACCTATGATAACGCCGTAAAGTACATTTAGAACAATACTGACTATATTACTTTCTAAACCAGCAATGAAAAAGGTAATACCAACGCTTATCAATATAATAACGGACATGTTAACGGTATGCTTTTTCATTTTACTTGTAACCTTCATACGATCTCTTGTTAAGCTAAATTATCTATTCTACAATTAGGACAGAAGTATATTGCTGGTTTTGGTACACTACCCGAAGGTGATAAAGGCCAGGGTCGAAGCCAGAAACATCGATTTGTTGGTTTAAAGGTGCCTCATTCATTTCCAGGCATATTCTACCGCTGTTGTCTATGAGTTGTATTAACGCCTCTCCCTGGTGTTCGGCCTTAACGTTTAGGATTGTGCTTGCCGGGTTGGGAAATACCTGAAAGTGCTGTTGGTTATATTGCTCAACAGATGAATTAAAGTCAAACGAAATGGCATCCAGTTCCAGGACCGAGCCAGCAGGAGCCAGGGTATCTTCCAGCGACGTACTAAACATGATATTCATGGAATCGGGTTTTGCACCGGCATCAAAGGCAATGTCTACTGTAAATTTGGCCCAACCTCCGGTAGTTTTAAGCAGGTGTAGGTTTCCAACACCCACTTGTTTCCCTTTTTCCAGAAACCAAACACTTACCATACCGGTATCGGAACCGCTGGGAGAATATTTATAAGAACCTACCAGGCGATCGGGTTTAATTTGGGTAGGAATGCCTCCCACCACATCTCCAATTCGTTGGTCGAAATCGACCATAAGTTGACCAACGGTAAGTATTCCCGGAACAGCCGGCCCACCCAGAATGGGTTTGCTGGTTAGCTTTACAGAATATTCTCCTTCTACCGGATGCGAGCTGTCTTTTTCTACACAAGCCACTTGTCCAATGACCCTACCCTGAACCACCACATCGCGGTTAAATCCGTCCCAGTATTGGGGCAATTGTCCTGCCTCAGCAGGTTTCCAGGTTTCAAAACTTTCCAGTCCGGTAAGGATAGGGTTTTGCGCGTGCGCCATTCCGGCGTATGCAAAGGTAATTCCTGATAGTAAGATTGTAAATAGAGTAAGTCGTGTATTCATCGTTTTTGTTTTTAAAATTCTCGACGAAACTAAAGTGGAGGTACTGTGCCCGAAAAAAATATTGACCGAACTGTTGAATTGGGGAGATGAGTTGTTGGGGGCGAAGGTGGATTAGTTGCTATTCTTATTCAACGCTTCTTTAATCTCTTTAAAATAGCAAATTAAACAGTCTGTCAATTTTGTTGGTGATTTGACCCCATTCACCTTGAAGTTCTCTAATTCTTAGTATTCCTTGAATTAGTGGGTCATCCTCATATTTCATGTACTTTACAAGTACATCGGTAATATTTGTGTCGTAAAGTTTACACCTTTCAATTGTATTGTATCCTTTCAAAGATTTAGCAACATATCTAGATTTATCTTCAATTGCTATATGATCTAAATATTTATCAAATTGTGGATGGATTATTTTGAAATACTGACCTGCTGAAGGGTAAGGAGATCTATCCCAAGGAATCATATCATTATTGGTGGATTTTTTGGAATTACAGTGTCTACATGCAACACCAAGGTTCTTTGAGTAAAATGAAAATTCAATTCTACCTTTAGAGCCTTTTTTTGGGACAAAATGTTCTACCTCAACCACATCTCTAAATGGTAGTTTGCAGAAACAACATAGCTTACCTTGTTCATGTTTATAATGTTTCCTAATTTTATCCTTTATAGACTTCAATTTATTATCATTCCAATTTCCATTAAAACTCTTTATCTCCTTATGTTCTTTAATTGATAGTTTATAAGGAGTTTGGATTTCTTTCTTCTGTCTCTCACTTAATCTTGCCATCCTGCTTTCTCTATGAGTTTGACAATTGCATATTTAAGCGGGTCATTGTCTGTGAGGGAGCCTCTCCAATCTAATAAATCAGCCTTATGCTCTTCTATAGCCTTGAAGTTGTTTAAACTAGCTTTTTTCATTATAGATGCCAGTTTTTCAGCTATGAAATAATTTCTCGTAGTTGGAACTTGAAAGATATCAAGTAAAACCTGCTCCGCGGACCAACCATAAGTATTAGATTCAAGTTTAACTGTTTCAATTTTATCATTTTCTTTTTTAAGTCCAATGATATTTGAATAGTCACCTGGTAAATCGGAGATTAAAAAATGAGAATGGGTTGCAATGATCACATGGCAAGTACTAAATAAAGTTTCTGAAAATAGCTGACGAATAAATGTATTATACTTCATCTGCCAGTTAGGGTGCAAACTAATTTCCGGTTCATCAATTAGAATAAGGCTATTTTCGTTCACGGTTGCCATTAAAGCAACCATAGTACTAAACAGGTGAAACTCACCAGAACTGGTATTTTGTAATTCTACCTCTTGATCTTTTGTTACTAGAACTTCCGGTGCATGAACTAGCCCCAATTGTCTTAATTGGTCGAGAAACTTATAATGTTCTTTTAATTCCGCATGAGAATCGTTATCTATTATATCATAAATAAGATACTTCGCAGGGCTGTAAGCAATATGTTGTAAGCGATTATTCTTAACCAGGTTTTGGATGAATTTGCAAATATTTTCTACTGCGTATTCTAGTTTTGAAAATGATTTGTATTGGGATACTTTGAAAGGAGCTATTTTACCAGATTTTTTATACTTTTTGTCTATAGTCAAAAAATAATTATCAAAATCATCTTTCGAAACATCGGCCTTCCAAAACTTCGGGCTAAGTGCAGTTTTGTAAGAAATCTTAATCGACTTCTTAAGCTCTAAAAATTCAGTTAGTTTTTCCATTCCTAATTTAAAAGGTTCAGAGTTTACTTGCTGAACAATAAATTCAACCGTTTTACGAACATAATATCGAGCACTTGCCTGTTGCGGTCTATTTCGTACTCCTAAATATTTGTACATTGGGAAGCTGCTTTCTTCTTCCTTATTACGTGGAACTATAAATTTGTCAGTAAGCATTATAGAATTTGCGACAATTGATTTTGGCAAAGTATCCGAAGCATTTTCAAAGCTTCTTCGTTCCAGATTTTCTCTCAAATATGGTTTTGTTTTGGAGTACGCCTTCTTTCTTTTTAAGTCTACTGAATTTTCAGATATATTGGTGAAAATGTAGTCTTTACCATTGTTCGCATATGCTAAGCGATAAGTTCCGCTAATTGGGGTAGGTGGTTTTCCTTGTTCAATGAGGCAAATATTACGGAGTAAGAGTAATAAGACTCTTAATAATTCACTTTTACCAGTACCGTTTGGGCCAATTACAACAGAAAAATATATTGACTCTGGACTGCTGTCCATGTCAACGAATTCAAAAGTATTAGTGCCTAATACTTCATTATTGGTGACTTCAAGGTTTCCAATTTTGAATCCATTAAACCTTTTTGCGTAGTAATAATAATAGTACATCGTTTAGTTTTTCGATTTCTACTTTTTAATTCTTTTCAACCGTACTCTTGCCGGTATTCCATCTGTTAAACGAATATCACTTTGATGTACAGCTAGACATCTTTTAACTGGCGCAGTAAAACGTTCTATAAATTCAGCTTTTACTTGAAAAAACATACGATATACCGGTTCTTTAATGTTATTAGAAGATTGTGGTGATTGTCTAATATTTATTTTACTGACTTCGCTAATTTCAACAACAACTCCACAACCTCTTTTCATATATAAACTACCTCTTCAACCTCTTCTGTCCCAATCCAAACATTTGCTTTAATTGGTTGTACTTTTCTCGAATATAATTCACTGCACTTTCAAATTGCTCTATTTTCGTTAGTTGGGCTTTTAATTGTTCTTCTCGTTCTTCAGGTGTACGACCTAATTTCCAACCAGACATGCTTCTATATCTTGATTTTTCTTTATTCAGTGTAGTGTGATATAAGTCCATAGCTTTCTCTAATTCACGACCAAGAATTTCAGCCAATAAAATTGAGGTGTCGCTCAGCTTATTTGTTACTTCACTGATATTATTTTCAAACGAAGAAATTTGTTCGTAGGTAGTAGATTGTAACGCATCAATTTGTTTTTCGGTTGATAATTGAATTGCGTTTATTTGTTTTTCTGTAGCATCTTTAAAAGCAGCTATTTCCACTTGATTAGCATCAAATAATGCTTTGACCTGCTTTTCCGTTGAATCTTGTAAAACTTGTATTTGTTTGTTGTTTAAATCTTGGAGTAGTTGTATTTGTTGTTGACTGGACTTTTGAACTGCTAATATTTGATCTTGACTTAACTTTTGTAAATGCTCTAAATTTTGTTTAAACTGCTGATCTGAGTCGTCCTTAGACTTTAAAAAAACTAGGAGAGTTAAATATATTCCTGTAACAGTTCCAATGGTTTGAAGAACATTTTCAGTCCAAGATTCGTCTGGATATTTTATAAACACAAAACAGAATGAAACGACAAGCATCCCTAATCCAACCCAGTATTTTGTCCATTTGGTTCTTTTCATTGGTTACAAGTGGTTTACAAGTACAGGCATTTCATTCCAAAATTGGCCTTCCAGCTCCCTACCTGCCTTCTTTTTGTTAGTTCCGCCCCATTGTTTAAAGAAGAATGGAACATCAGCTTTCAAACACTGGTCTTTAATTTCTGTTACCCATTCTGGTTTCATGGGTCTCGGTTTTCGACCACTTTCACCACCTACGATTACCCAGTCGATGTATTGCAAGTTTAGATTAGGTAGTGGGCCAATTAGAGGTTCACAGCTTAAGAACTTAACCCGAGCACCAGTTTGGCTTAACAAATCAACCCGTTCCATTACACGGTTATCTTCAACTGATACACCCATCCATATATTATGACTCCATTGCAACCATCCTTCGCTGTCATAGTAACGCAATAAGTCAGCTCTTTTGGTCAATACCTGAAATACGTGTTGAGGGTTGTCACGCATAACCTTAAATACCTTTTGAATAAAATCGATAGGAACTTCTTGATGAAATAAATCGCTCATGGAGTTTACAAACACAACTCTTGGTTTTTTCCAGGAATAAGGTGTGTCTAATTCAAAATCATGTGTACGTAGTTCAAAATTGTCCTTGTATTTTTGTACACCCATGGCTTGAAGCCTTCGGCTCATTACTTCGGCATAGCAGAATTTGCAGCCTTGTGAAATCTTGTTGCAACCTGTCGTTGGATTCCATGTCATTTCCGTCCATTCAATGCTTGAGTTTGCCATATTACTTAAGTTTTATATGTATCTTATCAAAATCCTTTTTCCAATTATCGTAATTAATGTAATACGCACCTTTTCTTTTTCTTGATCTTTCTTTAAATGCGATATTTAATTTTCCTACACTATCTAGTTGTTTTAAGGCAGTAATTGTATGCGTTGGTAAAAATCCAGCTCTAAGAGTAAATTCATAAATTCCTCCATTTGACCTTGGTTGAGCTAGAAATTCCTGTAACCTATCTTCAAGTGGTCTAATTTCGGGTTGTTCATCAACTTCGGTGAACAGGTCTGGTTGAATTTTTGGTTGCCAGCCTCTTCCCTCGTGTTCATCAAGAGACCATTTTGCTTTAAGCATTTTTTCATAACCCAAGATATGGCTTGTAAAGAAAAACAACGCAAAGAATTGGTTTTTGTCTCGTTGAATAATAAATGAATCTACGAAATGATTGGTGCCAAGTTGATTCCTAAATCCTTCTTTGACCTTTTCTATAAAGCTTATTCCTGTTTCCGTTGGAGAAACCTTAATACCTAATTCTTTAATAAATGCAGATAAACTTACGGGTGTTCCATTTTCACTAAACCTATACATAAACTGAGTTGGTAAAAACAGAAGTACTTCAGATTTACCACTTTCAAGTAGTGACCGGATATCTTCTACACGTATGTCCTTATATCCATAAGGGTCAATGAATGCAAATGCTCTTTTAGAAGTTAGTGTAGAATATTTCTCGATCACCTGAGGTAGAATATTTCTATAATCTTCATTTGAAATAGTTATAAAAATGGGTAAACTGTCAACAGAACTATTAGCATGAACTTGACCTTTAAGGTGTTCCGTTTTTTCAGAATCTAGGTCATTGAAGTAGCACTCAAATGTTGTTGAGGACTTCAATTGAAGATCATCTCTGTTATGTGCATCTATTATTTCGTTCAAAAAAATTAAAGGACTACCCAACTTGTCGTTCGGATATTTTCCTGGTCCACAGAATAAGTCATGAAGAATCACCCCATCAATGTAGGGAGAATTCGAAAGTATATTTACATAAGCCTCCATGTACTTCTTTAGCAATTGAACCTTTATTTCAGAATGTTCTTCGGGATTCGCTTGCGAGCTTTTTAATTTTTTGGACATAGTTAATTATCTTGATCGTAACCTATTTACGTTGTTGTATTTATTTTTAACTTACTCATTTTCATTTTTAATAACCTTATCTTTGCTAAGATAGTCTTCTATTTACACCCACATCCTTGCCCCGTTGTCCATTTACAACAAGGGTCGCCATCACATTCTGTTTTGTTATGCCCTGAACAGCCGCACTTTGCAGTTGTAGGACAAGATGTAGAGTTTGGGAGATGTTCACAAGCTATCCCATCATTATCACTATCTAAATCTGAATGACAATCTCGATCACTATCAAAATCTGTTTGAGCAGCTGCCTGTGTGGAATAGTCTGCGCAATTGGTGTTCGAACAGGATTCGTCTTTGTTGCAAGCACCAGAAATCAAGAGTAAGGGAAAAACAATGAGAAGAATGTACTTCATGGAATATTATTTCTTTCAAATCTCATTCATCCTCAATTCAATTCCTAGAACATGGATCAACGTGAACCATTCTTCGATTTATAATTGGAGCTAAATTTCCTGCTTAAATTGGTTTAAAGCCTTTTAGTCAAACGGTTTGAGTCGTTTTTAGATTGGAGGTGACACCTCTCTTAATCTAAGGCAAACCTTAGTTTTTTTAAGGGTTCGCTTATTTGGAGTAAGGCATCGCTTAGTTTTTCCTCTAAAACGCCCATGTATTGAAATCTAAAAGCGTAGCTATACCCATATAAGGGTGCTACACCCTTTAGTAAATAAAGCGTATCCGGTTTTTGAAAAAATCAACCTGTAGCAGGCCTTTTAGTTTTTTGGTGTAGCAGGTCTAAAAAATTTTTAGTGTAGCACCACCATTTTTTTAAAAGATGCTACACCCGTTTTAAAAATAAGTGTAGCACGTTTTTGAAATTTTTTAAGTGTAGCACTACCCTTTGGGGGGTGCTACATGCAACTCAGATAAAAAGTGTAGCCGGTTTTTAAAAATTTTAACCGGTAGCAGGTCTGGAAGCCCCCTGCTACACTGAGTTTTTTACATTATTTGGGAATTGGTGGGAAAATAAAAACGGGCTACACCATGTTTTATTCTTAGTCAGCACCAATAAGCAACCTTTCACCAAAATTCGGTACACTGGCCACCTGACAACATAAATACAAAAACCTGCTACAGCATTCAAGGCAGCTAAAACCTACCTTCTATACCAACAGCAGACAAAGCACAGAGAATATGAAAAAGCAAGTAAAAAGAATGAAATACAAAACCACCGCCGTAGTATGCGGATATGTAATGATAGAAAAAAAGATAAGTGGGCGGGCATTGGCTAAAAAGTTGGGCATTCATTTTACTACCTGGCACCGCTATGTACGGGGAGAACACCGACCCAATGCCGCATTAAAAGCTCGGTTGGTTTCCATGATGGGAGCCGAAAATTTTATCGAACTCATTCAAAGGGCGTACAAAGACAAACGCAGAATACAATATAGATTAAGATAACAAGGGAAGTGCAGCATCCGGAAATCCTTCAAGGATGAGAAACAACAGCAAAGAGGTTTAATTAAAACCAATGTCAATTATGATTACGTTAAATGATCTAACCACTGAAGAGCTACAATACGTACGCTCGAAGTGGGCCTCCGAAATAACGGAGATAGACAAAGAGAAGGCGCGAAAGCAGGAAAGGCTGGAGGCCAGGCTGGAAAGCCAAGGCGATGACGCCGCGGCTAAAGCCACGCTTCAGGCCGACATAACGCATGCCGAATCGGTACGTGGTGTGTTGGTGGCCAACAATGCCGATGCTGCCCTTATAGCTGCGCAAGATGCGGTTATAGCAGAGCTGCAATCGGAGTTGGATGCCTTTGGCCTCAGCTCCAGCTACGTAAGCCCAACCGATGCCATACTCCAGCAAATGGGTTTGGACGAGTTGGCCTTTGCGTCGCAGAAAAGAGCAGACCGAATTGTTGAGATCGATGCGATCTAAGCAATTGCAGATTGACTTAGTCGAGTTCGTAAGCTCGGTTCTAAAATCTGCACTTCCCATGCAGGGGATGTTTCTTAGGGAGCATCCCTTTTTTAGTGGTATACTTGATAAGTATCCAACTCCAAATCATCTCTCCATTTCCGACCGTCATTCCTGCGTCTGCGTGTTGCTGAAGCTTTTGCGGAAGCATAAGGCAGGAATCCCATTGAATCAGAGATGGGATTTGCCTAGCAGTGTCTTCGACCGTACCGCATAACTCTCAGGTTATATCGCGCCGTTAGTTCCAACAAAATCAAAAAAATACGTTCCTACTTTTTAATAAACTTAACCGTCGCTATTTTACCTTCTTGCCGTAACCATAGCACATAAGTTCCGTTACTTAACCCATCCACTGCGAGCGCATTTACTTCAGGTGTTATTTTACCTGATAGTAGCTCCCTACCGCTGATATCCAATAGCTGGTAACTGGCTTCGCCTTCCAGATCGATATGCAACCGGGAGCTGGTGGGGTTCGGATAAATATGTATATTCTCATCTGGTTCATAATCATCAACAGATGCAATTGTGTTTAACCCCGGCCTCACCAGAACATGCTGGTGAACTGTATCTTTACAACCGTTGAATCCAATTGTAGTTAGGGTAATACTCCTTATGTCAACTGAGTTAAAAGGATAAAAGTGACTCATGGTATCTGTGTAGTAGAGAATAGGGACTCCAAATCCAGTTATAGACCACTGGTATGATTTCGCCGAATTATTCATGGCTTTACATTTTATT
The DNA here is from genome assembly GCA_002713215.1 of Crocinitomicaceae bacterium. Lineage (GTDB taxonomy): Bacteria > Bacteroidota > Bacteroidia > Flavobacteriales_G > Salibacteraceae > UBA2108. The sequence goes on along the minus strand of PAVO01000039.1, from coordinate 252,326 downwards.
AATTGACCATGGCTTGATTCTGCAGCTACAACAAACTCAAAGTTTGCCGAGCAATCAGTGTAATTAGAATTGCTTGAGTACTTGTAAGGGGTAGATTTATAAGCCTCCCTTTTTTTTGTATATATCGAAGTGGAAGTGTCAAAATGCATGTACCGCATGCGAGATAGAAATCTTCCATGATTCCAGTAGTCATTTATTAATATTGGCATACCCGACCTAAAATTAGCAGCAGAACCAGCATCAATAAATCTTACATGACTATCACAGTTTTTGGATAAATCCACTACTTTTATATAGGACTCGCCATTGTAAGTGTATAGTGAATCAGTTATTTTGGAATCACAAGTATCCGTTGAATACTTAGTAAGATCAATCCAAATTTCGTAGTGATCCGAGCAACCGGTAATTGTGTCTAACAAAAAGAGGGTAGTTAAATAGGTTCCTGTTTCTGGGAATGTGTGGATTGGATTTTTAAAATTTGAACCCGTCCCATCACCAAAATTCCACCAGTAATGGAGGTTTGAACCTGTGGAGTGATTGATAAACGCCACTTTTTCAAACTGGGCACCATAGGAGAATAGACTTGAACAGTTTTGACCAAACCCATTCAATTGAACCAGTAAGCCAAGGACCAACCCAATACAGTATCTCATATGTTTTTTATTTTCATTCTACTACGATTGTTGCATTAGCAATTTTACTTATTGCATATTGATGAATTTTTAATTCAATATGCTGCTCCAATTCAGGGTATGTTCCATTAAGTGATATTCTTATCCAGCCATAATAATATCCGAACTCTCCTTCCTTACGAAACGGAACGACATAATCATTATCTTTTAACCCCCACACACGTCCATAACACGCATTAAAATCTGCAAACCATACAGAACCAACCTGCCAGCTTACATTATTCAGTGAATCAGAAAAATAACCAATAGACCTTCCTTTCGAAGTGAATAATATATATGGATGCCCGGGATTATTAATTCGTACCGAACCATACAGAAACTTGTAATTTTTATTGAGACTTGAAAAGATTGCCTCTTGATGTGGAGTTATTACATCATTATATCGCCAACATGGCGTTTCATATTCAATAATCCTAAAAGCAAAATCCGGAACATAATCGCTGTCTATATCAAGTCGATAGGTTTTATCAATTGAATCCTTAAACAAGGCTTTACTATACTCAACAATGGTATGAGGTGGGTTAAGGGTAGTGATAACAACCCGAAGTTCTTTGTCTTTTTCAACATTTATTTCTTCTTTTTTACATGATACTAACACCATGAACAAACAAAAAAGTAACCAAAACCAATAACTCATGTTTTTAATTTTCATTTCGACCCTAAACATCCTATCGAATAATGAACATCGAACAAGGAAGGCTGAAGTGGACTTGATATTTGATGTTTGGTTTTGGATCGAATCCATCAAATATCTAACATCCAACATCCAACATCCAACATCCAAATATTCCTTCATCATTCGTCGGTTCCCTATTAAATATTCGTTATTCCTTTACTACCCGAAAAACCCGATATCCCCATTCACTTTCCAGTTGCAACAGATAAACTCCTGTAGAAAGTTGTTGTGTATCAATCACCGATTCATCTGGGTCTACGTCTCCTTGTTTTAATATACGTCCTTTTTGGTCAATAAGCTGGTAGTGCCAGGTAATATTTTTTGGTTCTGTAAAATCAACGTGTAATTCATCGACCATGGGATTGGGAAAAATCTTGATATTAACATCGAATGCTTTTGTTCGATCTATACCTAAGCGAATATCATAAACCCGGCTTTTGCATTCGGGACTCATACAGCCATTACTATCTACTTTGAGTACCCATACATCCTGGTTGCTGTTGTCTGGATTGACATCGCCACAAAAAATAAAACCCTTGTCCGAAGTTCGGATAAAATCCCAGAGGTGGTTCGAACGGTCAAAATTTTTGTAGGCATAATTGTGCATCCATACGGTATATCCGGTGGACGTCATTCGGGTTAGGGTATAGCTAGGCCAACCAACATTATCGTGTCGTCCAATTACATACAATTCATTGCTATCTCCTTCAACCACCTTTTTGTATCCAACACCAGACATTACACTATCATGGATTTGTCGCCAGATAATATCCCCCTTTTTTGGGTTCTATTTTGATGATCTGCTTCCTAAAATAGTCATCCTTTTGTTTGTAAATGAAGGTATCGGTTCCAAAAACCAAATTAGAGTCTTCAGTTATTGAGAGAAAAGCTGCACGTCCACCCGGTCATATGATACCTTTTTTCAAACTTTATATTGGCGGAATCATCCACACGAGCTACCCAACTTCTATAGGTTCCACCCGTATTTCGAAATCCTCCTAAGTAAAAATCACCGTTTGGGTGTTGAACAATGGAATAGGCTACCTCACGCCCCGGAGTATCTATAAATTTCCTCCAAAGCTCTTTTCCTTTTTTATCAATCCGTATAATTAAAGGATCGTAATCGGGGTACCTGTTTCTATCACAAACTAACATCAGTCCCGAATCAGAGGTCTCTGTCAAGGTTCTTGCATAGGTATTGTGAACAGTAGAGTCCAGGAAACTTTTGGTCCAAAGGGTGTCTCCAACGGCATTCAATTTTATTAGCCAGGAATAGCTTCGAATTCCAGTACTATCCCGATACTGATACGTTCTAAAATCCACCACATTGCCGTCGGACAAATGCCGCATTGTACTTCCCCTAACTCCGGCATTGGGAATGGAGTTTTGTTTTATATACTTGATATTTCATAAGGTATTCCCTTGGTTACCAGAAGACACCAATCGCGTAACAGAAGACATTCAGGTTAGAATAGCACGAAAACTAAAATTTTCAAAACCTCTGTTGTGCAGATCCTCAGATTCCTTCCCATTTTTCCTGATCGACGGCAATTTCAACGACACCAGAAATCTTAGTTTTAGCTTCATCTATTATTTCTTCATCCCAGTATTTCTTAATAAAGGCTGACTTGGGCTTATTGCTCGGTTTCTGGTCCCAACTGGTTTGCAACTTATTCCTGGCATTGTTTGTAATTGATAGTAATTCATCTGTAATGCCCTCAACCATTTTTTTTAGTTTATTTTCGAGACCATCAGGATTTTGGGCAAGTAATTTCTTAATCTTTTGGGCCTTGCCTTCCCCAACATGTAGGTTGAAATCAAAAGCCGAATCTATTGTCGGCATAAATTGGTTGATCAACGTTTCTTCATAGCCGTCTTTTTCTAAGCGCTTCTTAAAATCCAACGTGAAATTATATGGTTCTATGGCTTCCCTGTTGTTTTTAACAACCTGTGAAGTGTTATTGTACGCTAACTTTTCGGCATCGTTAATTTTTGGCGTCTGTCTTATTTTTGGTATTCCGTAGGTATCTGCTGCTCCCCATACGCTGATCTTATGGCTGTATGGCCAGTTCTTTTGATGCTTTTCCCAATCGGCATTTACCTGGTACTGTTCTTCTGCACGAGATCCGTGGTACCAATTTGCCGCAACCTTATTGTCACTGTTCATGTCGTATTTGTTGGCCAGTGTACCCTGAAATCCACCATAGTTGATGCCAGGCTTCATGTTAGAATCTATAATGGCTTTACCTAATTCCTCATCGGATTCCAGATATTCTGCTTCCCAGCCCCACCAACAATGAAACTGAGCTTTTTTGGGATCGTGGGCTTTAGCCTCCTTGACGGTTACTTCGTAGCGCAACCGACGTTTATCATTATTCTTTCTCTCAAAAAGTTCTTTTTTCACCTTCTGTTCAACCTGGGAGCTGTGTTCGTGGTTTGCTTTGCTCGTAATGGGGTAGAGGTTTTCCTCCTTGGCAAAACCTCCCAGGTCGTGGTTAAGCAGGTGCCCTTTAACAATGTTGCCATATTTTTCTCGCATGGGTCTCATCCAGTCCCAGTGAGCACCGGTTGCCGATCCTTTAATGGGATCCTTGGGATCAAGCAATGCTACTACTTTTCGCCCTACTTTATAGTTTGTCTTTTTATCTCCAATATCGGGCGTAACATAACTATAGGTGTGGGTAATTGATGTAACCCGTTGTATTACTGAAGAGAATGCCCGTTTTTGAATCAAAGGAAAATGGAGGGGAGGTTCGGAAGGACTTTTTACGAAACTTTTCATCTGCAAAGCTTTCTTTCCCATGGCATCAGCTTCATTTTCCAGATCGATATTATCGTTTACATTAGCTCCACTATTCAACTGTACGGTTGGCTGTACTCTTCCTTGCTTTTGCTGTACCACATGCCAGGCCTCATGCGGCAAATGTTTTTCCTGACCCGGTCCAAGATGAATATCGGTTCCCTGCGCATAGGCATGAGCCTGTAATTGAGCTGGTTTATCCGAGTTGCGATATACCTTAACATCATCCATTGATATTCCGGATAGATTCTCAATTCCTGCTTTTAACTGATCGGGTAATCCAGTATTGTTTTCCCTGTTGTCTGCTACTGGCTCCTCTTTTTTCTGAATGGGAACCTGTTGCCTGGAAGCTGAAACTTTTGCTAAAGATTGTAGTTGAGTAATTCGCTTGGTTGAGGCTCGTTCGTCTTTGAATTGGACCAAGGAATTCGTTGTCTCATTCTTTCCGGAAGAGTTATAATGCTGATGCTTATTTCCTTTATCTTCCTTTTTTTTAATAAACACATGAACCCATTTTAGCCATGGTAAAAGAAGAAACAAATGTTTCAAAAATCAATAGGGGGAAACCCCTATTTTTAGAGATGAATGGGGTTTTAAATCTGCACCAGAATATAACGAGTATTCACTGTGGCTCAGTATAATGCCTTACACTAATCACCTCCTTATCTTCGGTTACCGTTATTTTAATTATAATGTACCACTTGGAATACCAGATTTTATAAATCGTAGCCCCGTTTTCCTGGAGCGGTTGGTAGTCTGTTAAATCCTTCTTTAAACGGTCGGCTATGCTTATTCGCTCTATTCTGCCGGGGTCCATGGTCCAGTATATGTTAACCTCTCCGTCTTCGCATTTTTGAACGTAGTAGTGCGCTCGGGGTAATTGATTTTCAGAGGAAAAATAAACGCAGTAGTCCTGGTGAATGTCCATCGAGCGAAAATCGAAAAGCTCCACTTCTTTGATAAAACTCGCTTCCGGCATAGCGGCTAACCAAAGTAAGTTGTAGAACGATGGAGCCGGGTAGCGGTAGCCATTAATCTGAATCATGCTTAACTTCTTGGATGGGGAGTATAACTGAGCTTTGGAACTTCCGCTTAGCAATACAAAAAGAAGAACAAACAAGCCGTTTTTCATGGACAGGGTGATCAATTTTTAATGACAAATGCAAGGAACATTCCAAACCAGCTAATCGATATACGGTGCGTGGAAGGGAATGAATACTTTTGAAATCTCATTAAAGAAAACGAAATGAACGAAGCATATATTGTAGATGCTATAAGAACACCGGTCGGTAATTTTGGTGGAACCCTGGCTACGGTAAGAACCGATGATTTGGGAGCCCTGGTTATTAAGGAATTGGTTAAGAGAAACGCTTCCATTGATCCTGCTGAAATTAAGGATGTGGTAATGGGTTGTGCCAACCAGGCCGGAGAGGATAATCGAAATGTGGCTCGAATGTCCTTACTGTTGGCGGGTTTGCCCTGGAGTGTACCGGGCGAAACCGTAAATCGCCTGTGTGCGAGTGGAATGTCGGCCATTGTTCACGGATCGCGTGCGATTCGGGTAGGTGATGGTGACCTGTTTATTGCAGGGGGAGTGGAGAATATGACCCGTGGACCCTGGGTAATTTCCAAGGCTTCCAAGGCCTTTGGACGTGATGTTGAAATGCACGATTCTTCTTTTGGATGGCGATTTATCAATCCCAAAATGGAAGAACTATACGGTACGGAAGGCATGGGGCAAACCGCGGAGAACCTGGCCGAAAAATTTTCCATTTCCAGGGAAGATCAGGATAAGTTCGCTTATTGGTCGCAGCAAAAAGCGGCCAAGGCAACCGCTGCCGGAAGACATGCCGAAGAAATTGTATCGGTGGAAATTCCACAACGAAAAAAGGACCCAATTGTATTTGCTCAGGATGAATTTATAAAGCCTAATTCGTCGCTGGAAATATTGGCCAAGTTGAGAACCGCATTTAAAAAGGATGGAAGTGTAACTGCCGGTAATTCTTCAGGATTGAATGATGGCGCGGCGGCTATGTTATTGGCATCCGACCAGGGACTTAAAAATCACAACCTCACTCCGCTTGCGCGAGTGGTAAGCTGGGCAGTAGTGGGTGTAGAACCTCGTATTATGGGAATTGGTCCGGTAGGTGCTTCCCGCGAAGCACTAAAAAAAGCTGGACTCAGCTTAAACGACATGGACATTATTGAGTTAAACGAGGCATTTGCTGCTCAATCGTTGGCTTGTACCCGAGAACTGGGATTGGCCGATGACGACCCAAGAATAAATCCCAACGGAGGAGCTATTTCCATTGGCCATCCCTTGGGAATGAGCGGTACCCGAATTACTCAAACAGCTGCCATAGAATTGCACAAGCAAAACAAAAAGTATGCGCTGTGTACCATGTGTATTGGAGTAGGGCAGGGTTATGCCGTAATTATCGAAAAGTGCTAGTATGATCTACGAGTTTAACGGATACAAACCAGTGGTTCATCCCTCTTCTTTTGTTCACCCACAGGCCAATGTTACCGGTAACGTAATTATCGGTAAGGATGTATATGTTGGGCCTGGTGCTGCCATTCGCGGCGATTGGGGTGAAATAATAATCGAAGACGGTTGTAACGTTCAGGAAAACTGTGTGATCCACATGTTTCCCGGAACTACTACCCTACTTAAGGAATCCGCTCACATTGGACACGGAGCCATTGTACATGGAGGCACCATTGGCAAAAATTGCCTGATTGGTATGAATGCGGTAATTATGGATAATGCAACCATAGGCGATGAGTGTATTGTTGGAGCATTAAGTTTTGTAGCGGCCGAATCCAATTTTCCCAATCGAAAGATTATTGTTGGTAATCCGGCCAAAGCAGTTAAGGATGTGTCCGACGAAATGATTGCCTGGAAAACAAAAGGAACTGAATTGTACCAGCAATTGCCTGCAGATTGTAAAAATACCTTGAAGGAGTGTGAACCTCTTACCGAGTTGCCTGTTAATAGACCTAAACAGGAAGAACTTTTTAAAACCTGGAAGGGCAATTCTCCGGGGGAGAATTGAGCCAGATCGAGCGAAAGATCGTTCGTCGAAGACTATTACGTAATAAATAAAAAAACATGACAACATTAAAAGCGGGTGATAAGGCCCCTGATTTCTCTGGAAAAATTGAAAACGGAAGCATGGTTTCATTGAATGACTTTGCTGGAAAAAAACTGGTACTCTACTTTTATCCCAAGGACATGACTCCAGGATGCACTACCCAGTCCTGCAACCTTAGGGACAACTACGATATGTTGCTCAAAAACGGATATGCTGTTTTAGGCGTAAGTGCCGATAGCGAAAAGAGGCATCAAAAATTCATAGAAAAGTACGATTTACCATTCTCCCTATTGGCCGATGAAGACCATACGGTGTTGAATGCTTATGGCGTTTGGGGACCTAAAAAGTTTATGGGAAGGGAGTTCGATGGCATTCACCGAACCACTTTTGTTATTGACGAAAATGGGGTAATTGAAGAGGTGATTGCTAAGGTTAAAACCAAGGAACATACCGCCCAGATATTGAAATAGACAGCATTAGTCTTATTGAATTACTACTTGGACTTAATCTATTTAGGTTCAGTACAAACTCCTTCTTAAACGTCATTCCCGGGAACGGAGTGAGTCGGGAATCTCATACGATCAAAGAGATTAGCTCCGCTGAGTTCCTTCGTCAGTTCCTGAATCGTCGTTCCTCCTCTCAGGAATGACGTATGCTGTCCTCATATCTGGTGCGGATTTCAAACCGAACTTGCGTGCTCAATGAAGTCAATCCCCACCAGAATTACGGTAAATCTCAGTCATCGCCTTCGAGTAGTTTCACCAAAGCAAGGCATGAGGCGAACCAATCTTAAGGCAAATTACAACTAAAATAAACAGCCTCAATTCTGCTGTTCAACGGTTATAAACTCTGTTGGCTTCTCACCAGAAAATCAAGCCTCAAAAATCAATACTTTAGCAGTCAAAGTATTAATAAATGAAATCTGCATATACCTTACTACTTCCTCTTCTTTTAATCGCTTCAAATGGATTGGCCCAGCTGGCAGGAACCTATAAAATAGGGTCAGGCACCGGCGATGATTATAGCTGCCTAACCTGTGCAAATGGTGCTTTCCAGGCAATTGCCGATAGCAACCTTTCGGGCAATGTGGTTTTTGAGGTAACTACCGATCTGGCCAATGAAACCGGTGTTGTAAAATTGTCTTCGTGGGCAACACCGCACACCCTTACCATTAGGCCATCCGGTGCAAGCACCAAAACCATAACCTATTCCAATTCAACCGCTGGTATTTTACTCAAACTGGATTCTGTTTCTAATCTTACTATTAATGGATCCGTTTCCGGATCGGGTCGTTACCTTCGGTTTGTATCCGCACAAACGGCACATACGGTTATAGAACTGAATAACGATTGTAAAAAGGTATCGATTCTAAACTGTGAAATTCGCTCGGATAATGCCAATACCTCTCCCATTTTTGCAGGGGCCATCAACCTGAGAAGTTTTGGAAAAACAGGAAACGATGACATTACCATTGAAAACAACCTGATTGAGAATAATCCGGGTGGAGCGAAACTATCACACGGTATCCTGGTAAGTCCTCCTAATTTATCGGGACAGGAGGTTGAAAACCTGCTTATTAAGGATAATGAATTTAATAACGTTGCTTTTCGTGGAATTGAATTAACCGCAGGTGTAGGTAAGGTTAAAAAAGCTGTCGTTCAGGGCAATAGTTTCTATGCGGATTCAGCTTGGATAGGAAGCAACGATGCACAGGCGATGAGCTTTGTCTACCTAAACAACGGTGAAGAACATGTGATTGACGGCAATTATTTTGGAGGCCAACAAGCCCAGGCAGGTGGAGGCAAAATGAACCTGGATTTGGCTCAATTTTCCGATAAACTCTTCCTGTTTCGGGTGGGATCTGGTGTAAGCGGGGCTAATGCCATTGTGTTTAAAAAGAATACCATAAAAAACCTGCAAGTAATTGGTTCGTCAGGGTTGGCAATGCACCTGAGCATGTTTAAGGTCAATTCGGCTTGTTCTGTCCCTATCACGTTTGGAAGCGAGACAATAGCTGCCGATGGGAATGTGGTTGGCAGCAATAACAGTAACTCTAATACACAGGCGAGTGCGAATATATATATCAAAGAGCGGCTGAATTCGACTAACAATGTGGTTTATGCTTTCCAACTGGAAGGAAGTGCTAAACACGTAATAGGAAATAACAGCATCGGAGGTATCCTTATGGAAAACAACAGCACTTTTGGATTAGCTTGTCAGTTGATGTATTGCAACGGAGGTTCGGAATACAGCATTGTAAGCAACCAGATTGGATTAGCAACTGATAATGTGGTAAAAACCAGCAAGGGAATGTTGCGATTGATTTATTCAAAAGGAAAGTCAACCGTATCGGACAATTCCATTGATGGAATTAACGCCAAAGGTTCTTTTGCTGACGATTTAAGCCTGATTTCTATTGATCCGGACGGAAAGGAAGTAAATGTGATTTCCAACCAGGTAGGTGGAATAAATTCGATTGTTTCTAAAAATAGCAGTACTGCTGAGAAGTCGCTCTATGGAATACTTATCTCAGGAGGTAATGCTACGGGAATAATTGTAGTTGGCAATGCATTTGATAAGTTAAATACAAAGGCCGATGACGCCAGCAAGGTGACGCATTTATTTGGAATTAAGCCTACGGTTGAGTCCAGTGGCTCCTATAGAATTGATAGTAACTTTATTTCGGGGTCACAGGAATCGAATGGAGAATTCGTATGCATTGATGTAGCTTCTCCGAATAGTTCAAATGCTAAAATCAGAGGCAATCGTGTAAAAGCATCGACAAGTAATTTCTTTGAAAACGAGCTTATCGGGATCGACGTTGCCGGAAAAGTGACTCATACTAACCGGTTCGAAATACAGAATAACCTTATTGGAGATACATCCTTAAATGTGAACTTCACTATTTCAGCAATTAAGCTTAGTGGTGGGGCTTCGGGTAAATCCAAAACGGCATTTGGGATTCGTGTTTCTGAACCCACCAACGTTGTGCTAATTGATAATAACGCGGTTGGTGGAGTTTATTCTAATTCGAGTGGAAGAGAATTGCCATTTATTCCAATTTTGGTAGGAGGAGTCAGAGATAGCCTTGTTGTTGAGAATAATGCTATAGGTAATAGGAATGGGTTAAGAAATATGGTTTTCAATAATCATTCGGAATTTGAATACCTCATGTATTTTGATTTGCCCGATGGATTAACGAGTGCCATTATAAGAAACAACAGTATTGCCGGAGTACAGTTTATGGCAATGAATTCTGATGCTAAAGTTTATGGAATACGATCTACAAAAGGTACGGCAATAGGTGATTTATGGATATCTAATAATACTTTATCCGACCTTCATATTGATGGAAGTGGAGAAAAAGAATTTACAGGAATTTATACCGATAACAACAATACGCATCTCCTTGGCAATAAGGTTAATAATGTCCTTGTTTTAAGCTCGAAAATTGGAGATCAATTTTGGGGTCTTTATGTGGCCGAGAAAAATTCAAGCCATGAAATTAGAAATAATAGAATAGAAAAAATAACTCTAAGACGTGATCAAAATGAATCGCAAAACGCAATAGGAATTTTTACCTATGGTCCGTCCTCAACATTTAGCATATCGGAAAATTACATCTCGGAAATTACCCTGGGAGTGGTGGACTCGAGTGCATTATTTCAGGGAATAATAATTAACTCTTGTGTGCGTGCGAATATCCATAACAATGTGATATTGCACGGTACAAATGTTCAGGTTTCTTCTCAGCAAGCTTATGGCATCTATGATTTTGCTAACGCTGGTGACATTTTTATTCTGCACAATACGGTGGATTTAAAGGTAAACTTTATACCAGGAGGGCAGGGTAGAACAGCCTGTTACTACAAGAACAACAACGCTACTCGTAAAATATCAAACAACCTGTTTGCCAATCATTCTTCAAACGTTGGTGGTCCGCATTACGCCCTTTATTTTGCTAGCTCAGCAGGGGCAATAGGTTCCGATTTTAACCTGTTACATGTGACAGCAGATCCCAATAAATTGACACATTTTGCGGTAAACTATGATATAAATGGATGGAGGCAAAAGGGTTTTGGGCTTAAGTCGATTGCTCCTCCCAGTCAGAACTTTGTTAACCTTGGAACAGGTGAACAGTTAACCAGCCTGGGAAACGATATTGGGTTAACTACGTTGGGAATAAATACGGATTTTAATGGAAATTCGCGTCCCATGGACGGCGGCTACGATATAGGAGCCTTTGAAATTGCTACGGCCGGATTGCCTTCAGGAATTACTTCTGTGAATGACCATTATGCTGCAGCTGCAATCCGATTGAGTTTATTTCCCAACCCCGCTTCTGACGTGGTACATATCAATTTAGAAGAAGTGAATCTCCAGGAAGTTGAACTGAGAATTATTAATAACCTGGGGCAGACGGTCAAAACTCATTTACCCAATGGTTGGTTCGATTCCATAGATCTTAGTGAACTTAATGCCGGTGTTTATATTCTACAATTGGTTGGAGGAAGTGGTTTAGTAACTGAAAAACGATTTACTAAACTTTAATTCAATCTGCCTTTTTGGGCCTGCCCCTGACCGTACCACAATAGAAATACTCCCACGATAACCACGAGTGCGGGCAATACCAATGCTCCAAAAATGCTAATCCCGTCTTCTACCATGTAGGCATGGGTATATTGTACCGCAATTCCAGCCAATGAAGCAATGAACATGGAAGTTGTCATTTTCTTTCGAAACAATAGCGCAAGTGAACCTCCTAACCCGGCAAAAACAGCTAGCCCGAATCCGAAAATGGCCCATACGGGTTTATTCAGAAGCAGGGATTGTTGTTCTTCCGTAAAGGAACTTAAGGTTTCCGGAGTAGGGCTTAGGCTGGATACAAAGCTGAGTACTCCAATTAAATTCCATACAGTTGCAATTCCTGAGATAATCCAAAAGGATAAAGGTGTTTTGTTTTCTTGTGTCATAACATTCTAATTTGCACGTTCATAGGCTTCCATTAACCAGTTTATTAGTTCCTCATCAATCTGATTTATATCGGTTAGCTGCACCCGATGGGTGCACATAGTGCCAAAGGGACCTGAATTACCCAGTCGATCGGTAGTGGGTTTATCTTTAAGCTTTAATCCTAAATCAACTCGCGTTTTAGTTGCTGGCTTTACCAAGGCAAACTGCCTTTTTCGAATCAGGCTTACGCTATCCTTTTTTGGAGTTTTGGTGATATCACTTCCAAATTGATCTACCGTCGATATTATCTTTTCCAGTATGGGCCTTAAGTGTTCTTTTCCTTGGTATTGGTTGTCAATGAGTTCAGTAGGGTTGTTCGAGGCCGCATCAGCTTCCCTCGCTTTTAGCGAAACAAAATTGGCAAAGCCGTGTGTAAAACCATGTTCCGATTTAAGGTAGGAAACAATTTGTCCGTGTTTCTCTAATCCGGATTGACGTACAATACCCTTCCAATGATTTAAACCTTTGCCGGTTTTTTCTAACAGTCCTTTTTCCATGTATTCAATATTTTATACAAGGATAAAAGCAAAAGAAAACGATGTATTGTAAAATATTTACCTGGTGAAATATTAGTCCAGTGGAAAGAAATTAGGTTCAGATTTGTAATGCTCCAATTCGATAAACTCCGTAGGGTTGAACCCCGAGAAACGCTTAAATTCTTTAATGAAATGCGATTGATCGGAATAGCCGCATGAATAAGCAATTTCTGCCCACGAAATTTTTTCTTCCTTCATTAATCGCTGGAATATTTGATTGAACCGAACGATACGCAGATAGGTTTTTGGAGTTAGGCCTACGAATTTCTTAAACTGCTGAATCATGTGTTTTTGCGAGGTGGGATAATCGGTTTTAACCTTCTCGAAAACTCCATTTTCGGTATCCATGATATGGATACAATTAATGAGTACTTCAGGTGGTTCATTCATTGCGTTGAACTGCTTTAATAGCCAGTCCTCTATTGTATTAAACTTGTTAGCTGGAGAATCTGCCAGCATAATTTGGTTACGAATGGTAGTAGTGTTCCCATTAAATACCTGCTGTGCATCAACCACCTGATTGGTGTAATCGGAAATGTCTTTGTTTATAAAGGGAAAAGCACCATAGGGTTTAAACTGAATCGCCAGCATTTCTGAATTCGGATGGGCCGAAATGGAAAGATAATCTTCAAATGCTCCACTGTACCAGGCCTCCCGATATTCGGCAATCGGCTTTAAGCTAAGGTTGTCATATACGTTTCTAAGCAAATTATCCAGTTCAAAAATGAGGAAAGAATGTCCGGTAGGCACCACTCTTTCCATGGAATGATCGGGATTAAAGTGCTTGAAATAGATCAGGGTTTCTACATATTTACCAAGTATTCCTTTAGGGGTTTTAGTTTCAAAAATCATCAGGAATCAAAAATACACGAATCAAATTCTGATGGCTTAACCGAATACTAAATGGTGAAAACACTAAATTTGATACCGGTTAAGAATGCCAGAAGGGTTTCAATATTAGTTAATTAACAGGAAAATGGACATTATGGAATTATCAGTCTCTGTAGAAATAAATAAACCACGAGAAGAGGTTTGGAAAGCTATTGTTGATTTCGAAAATTGCTCCAATTACATTGAAAGCATCACAGACCTGCAAGTTTTGGAAAAACCGGCTGATACCCTCATTGGGTTTAAGTGGAAGGAAACCCGGGTACTGTTTGGCAAGGAGGCGACTGAAACCATGTGGATAACCGACTATGTAGAAAATGAGTATTATCAGACACGTGCAGAGAGCCATGGCTCCATTTATAAATCCTGGTTATCCATTGAACAAGTAGGCGACAAATCACAGCTGACCATGTCCTTCGAGGGCCAGGCACAATCCTTTTTTGCCAAGGTGTTTTCGGTATTAATGGGTTCCATGATGAAGGGATCGATGAAGAAGGCCTTACTCAAGGATCTAAATGATATTAAAGGGTACCTGGAATCAAAATAGAATTGATTTTACCGGTCCTATGAAACACATCATTCCATTTATTGGGGTTATTGCAATATGCCTGATTCAAGGTTACAGTGGGCTGGCTCAAATTCAGAATACAAGAAAAGTACCCTACAAATGGAATACGGACACTTCGAAGCGAAATATTGTTTTATCTGAATTAATTTCCGTTCTTCCCAGGCATTCCTTTCCAACGATTAATTATCCCGATTTCCTGGAAAAAGAGTCAGGACTGGCCAGCTTTTACCAATATGAACCTGTAATAGCGGTATCAATTAATGGGGAGAGTAAGGCCTACCCAATGAACATGCTAACCATGCATGAAATGTCAAACGACAGTTTGGGAGGAATTCCCATTCTCCCAACTTATTGTCCCTTGTGTAATTCCAGTGTGGTTTACGATAGAAGATTGACGTATAAAGGAAAGGAATATGTTTTTGAGTTTGAAGTATCGGGAATGCTAAGAAACAGCGATATGGTTATGGCCGATAAACAGACCGAAACCTGGTGGCAGCAATTGACCGGTAAGGGGTTGGTTGGAGAACTTTCCGGAGTGGAGTTGAAGGTAATTCCGTCCATGGTAATTTCGGTCAGGGAATTTTTTGAAAGGTACCCGGATGGTAAGATTCTGTCTCCTAAGAATGGCACATCGTCTGAAGAACAATATGGAACAAACCCATACGAGAGTTACGACAATCAATTGAACAAACCCTATAGTCGTTACTACGATTATTCCAAACTGGACAAAAGGCTACCGGCCATGGAAAGAGTTATTGATTTGGAGGGAAAGAACGGATATAAAATTTATCCCTATTCAGCTATTGCTCAAAAGGGAGTGATTAACGATTCCTATGACGATAAGAACATAGTAATATTCTATAAACCGGGGTTGATTTCCATACTGGATCAGAAGGATATTTCCAAATCCAAAGCGGTAGGCTCGGTTACCATGTTCTCTTCGGAAGTTGATGGAAGTGTTCTAACTTTCAAAAAAGAAAAAGAAGTTTTTGTAGACCAGGAAACAGGAAGTTCTTGGGATATAACGGGGCGCTGCATCAGTGGTAAATTGAAGGGAA
This sequence comes from Crocinitomicaceae bacterium, assembly GCA_002713215.1. Taxonomy (GTDB): domain Bacteria; phylum Bacteroidota; class Bacteroidia; order Flavobacteriales_G; family Salibacteraceae; genus UBA2108. Next base: position 237,000 of record PAVO01000039.1, on the reverse strand, counting down.
AGGAACTTACACCGGAGCGCTACAGCAACCATTTTGCTTTTGCCTGGTTAACCTTTTATCCGGAATCGGAGATTTACGAACAGTGATTTTAAGGGAATTTGGTTGATTAAACCTTAACCCAGGTCCTTTTTCAAATATTCTCCGGTATAGGAGTCTTTAGCTTGTAATAGGTTTTTAACCGTTCCGTGGAAAACCAGTTGTCCCCCTTTGTCTCCTCCTTCAGGGCCCAGGTCAATGATGTGATCGGCAATTTTTATGATGTCCATGTTGTGTTCAATCACCAAAACCGTATTCCCATGATCGACCAATTTGTTAAGCACTTCAAGCAATACCCGAATGTCTTCAAAATGCAAGCCTGTAGTAGGTTCGTCGAGGATGTAGAAGGTGTTTCCTGTATCCCGTTTCGACAATTCAGCAGCTAGTTTTACCCGTTGAGCTTCACCACCCGAAAGGGTAGTACTGCTTTGGCCCAGGGTAATGTAACCCAAGCCTACATCCTTAAGGGTTTTAATTTTTTGCAGAATAGAAGGAATGTGCTCAAAAAATTCCACTGCATCTTCTATTGTCATGTTGAGTACATCGGAAATGGACTTTCCTTTGTAACGGACCTCAAGCGTTTCGCGGTTGTACCTTTTACCATCACATTCTTCGCAATGAACATACACGTCGGGCAAAAAGTTCATTTCAATGGTTTTTACTCCAGCTCCCTTACAGGTTTCACAACGTCCGCCTTTAACATTAAAGGAAAAACGACCCGGTTTATAACCTCTGATTTGAGCTTCTGGTAGCCTGGAAAACAAGGATCGGATATCGGTGAAAACTCCGCTGTAGGTAGCCGGGTTTGAACGTGGGGTTCTACCAATGGCCTTTTGATCAATTTCTATAACCTTATCAATGTGCTCAAGTCCTTTTATTGATTTGTACTCCAGTGGTTTTTTAACCGCTCTAAAAAAGTGGTGGTTCAAAATGGGGTAGAGGGTGGAGTTGATAAGGGTGGATTTTCCAGAGCCCGAAACACCCGTAACCACAATGAATTTGCCCAATGGAAAGTTTACGGTTACGTTGTTTAGGTTGTTTCCCTTTGCTCCTGTAAGTGTTAGTTTTTTGCCGCTTCCTTTTCTAACCTTTTTTGGAATTTCTATTTCCTTTCTTCCGCTTAAATAATCAGCGGTAACCGTGGGAGCACCTAAAATTTGATCAGGACTACCTTCGGCCACAATTTCTCCTCCGTGTACACCGGCTCCGGGACCAATGTCCAGCACGTGATCGGCATTAAGAATCATGTCTTTATCATGTTCCACCACCATAACCGAATTACCAACGTCTCTCAGGTTTTTTAGCGCCTGAATCAACCGATCGTTGTCACGCTGGTGTAAACCAATACTGGGTTCGTCCAAAATGTAAAGTACCCCAACCAGCTGCGACCCAATTTGGGTGGCCAGTCGAATCCGCTGTGCTTCTCCACCGCTTAGGGTTTTTGCCGATCGGTTCAGGGTCAAATAATCCAGCCCGACACTAAAAAGGAAATCAATTCGGGTCCTAATCTCTTTTAATACGTCATGGGCGATTACATTTTGCTTTTCATCCAATCGACTTTCAATGCCATTGAACCATTCCTTGAGGTGGACAATGTTCATCGAAGCCAAATCGCCTATATTTTTATCACCTATTTTAAAATAGAGGGCTTCTTTTTTCAACCGGCTTCCATGGCACTCTGGACATTCCACCTTGTTCATAAACCCGCTGGCCCATCGTTGGTAGCCGGCACCAAAATCTTCGCCAATAGCGTTGGTAATAAAGTTGACCACTCCTTCAAACAAACTTGAATAGGAACTGGTAACACCGGCCATTTTACTTTTAATTACGAGTGATTCATTTGAGCCATACAGGATTTCGTTTATGGCTTCTGGCGGTAACTTATTGATGGGGTCGGTAAGCTTGAAATTGTATTTTTCTCCTATAGCTTCTACCTGCTTAAAAATCCATGAACTTTTAAATTTTCCAAGCGGTGCAATTCCACCCTGCTTAATGCTCAATTTGTCGTTTGGAATAATCTTTTTCAGGTCAATTTCAGAAACTTCACCTAATCCGTTGCAGTTGGGACAAGCACCCTTGGGTGAATTGAAACTGAAAAGATTAGGGGCAGGCAGGTCGTACGCAATACCGGTGGTAGGACACATGAGGTTTCTACTGAGGTATCGGTTTTGCCCCGATTCGGGTTCCAGTACCATAATCACATTCTTACCCATGCGCATGGCCAATTTCAGTGATTCAGCAATTCGCGGACGCGCATTGTCTTCCACTTTAACCCGATCTACTACTACTTCAATATCATGGGTTTTGTAACGATCGACCTGCATTTTGGGCTCAATTTCCATGATCTCGCCATCGACCCGAACCCTAAGGAAGCCTTTCTTTCGAATGCTTTGAAACAGTTCCCGGTAATGACCTTTTCTGCCTCGAACCACGGGGGCCAATAGCAATAACTTCTTATCCGGAAACAGGCTATAAATCAAATCCAGAATTTCCGGGTCGGAGTACTGAACCATTTTTTCACCGGTATTGTAAGAGTAGGCATCGGAGGCCCTGGCATACAACAGACGTATAAAGTCATAGATTTCTGTTATGGTTCCCACCGTTGAACGGGGGCTTTTATTTACCGTCTTCTGTTCAATGGATATTACAGGGCTTAAGCCATTAATTTTGTCTACATCGGGCCGTTCCAGGGTGCCAATGAATTGCCGTGCATAGCTGGCAAAACTTTCAATGTACCTGCGTTGTCCTTCTGCATAAATGGTATCGAAGGCCAATGAGGATTTTCCGCTCCCGCTAAAACCGGTAACAACAACCAGTTTATCCCTGGGAATAGTGACTGAAATATTTTTCAGATTATGCTCTCTGGCACCATAAACTTCTAGAAACTCACTCAATTTTATTCAGGTTATAGGGAATCGGAATTGGTGGTATCCGGTTTAAAATTCGGAGTTTCTAACATGAGTTTATTTCGGTATTCTTCCGTTGGAATAAGCAATGTGTAGGTCTTATTGGACGAGTTTTTTAGATAGGGTTTTCGCAACCAAGGATTGAAATACTTCAGTACCTTGTAATTAATACCAATTTCCTTGGCATAATAAGCAAAGTTGGTAACGGAACTATCCAATTGAATTTCTTCAGTCGGAATTGACGGGTACAGGTCTTTCATTCGGTAATTGAATCCAAACTGCTGTGGGTTAGCAAGAATGTATTTCAAAGCAATGATGCGGAAAACATAACGCGATGTTTCTTCATTTAACAGTAAATCGTAATAGCTGGATACGCGCTGTTTTTCCATCTGACGTTGCATTCCGTTCATGCCCATGTTGTAACTCGAAGCAGCTGAGGTCCATGATCCAAATTTTTCTTTGGCTTCCAACAAGTACTGACAGGCTGCCTCTGTCGATTTTTCTACATGGTATCTTTCATCAATCTGATCGTTGATGGTAAGTCCATATTCCTTTCCGGTCGATTTCATGATTTGCCAAAACCCGGTAGCACCGGCAGGAGATACAATGGGGGTGAGTCCACTTTCGATTAAGGCCAGGTATTTAAAATCATCGGGAACATTGTTCTTTTTCAAGATCGGTTCAATAACGGGAAACCATCGATTGGCCCTTTTCATGAGCAGAAAACCGTTGGATTGCCAGTAGGTATTAACTAACAATTCCCGGTCTAGCTTTTCGCCAACATCGATTAGCTGAGTAGGAACCTGTTCTCCCGCAAAATCAATTTCTGAAGGCAAATTAAGGGTATAAATCTGGTAGTTCTGATTGAACATACGCTGATGAGAAACATTTTCTTTCTCTTCGTAGGTAGAATAGGTGAAAAGGTAAAATACAACTGCAGCTAAGCCAATTCCAGCACCAAAGAAGGATAACTTACTTAACGTTTTACTTATTTCCATTGCTCTTTTTAAATTTTTCTTTTGTTTTTGGCAATTGCGTAATTGCAAATAAAGTTCCAAAAACTATCACGAAGAAAGATAGAAAAAGGGCTGTGAGCATATGGCTCCAAATGTGAAATTTATTAACAATCAAATAGATCAAAATGAAGGAAATAAATCCAATAACAATGTATACCCGAGCTACATTACGATCGGTTAACCCCAGGTAATTCAAATGATGGGTGGTGTGGTCTTTTCCTCCTACAAATGGGCTTTGTCCTCGGCGCAATCGATTGATAATGACCGTTAATGTATCGCTAATAGGAATAATAAAAGCCAGTACCGTTATGGTAAACTGCTTGGTTATGGCTTCGTCTTCGGTAATTCCTTTGTTATTCCAGAAAAAGATAATTCCGATGGCTGCTAAAAAGATTCCCAGGAACTGGCTGCCCGTGTCTCCCATAAACATTTTTGAGGGGTTCCAATTAAAGAACAGAAAACCAATCAGGCCTCCTGCTACTCCCAATAAAGTAGTCATGTAGAATTGGTTGAAATCGGGGCTTACCCAGGCACAGGTAAGTGCACTAAACAGGATAAAAATGGAAGCCAGGGTGGTAATGGCATCCATGTTATCAAGCATATTAATACTATTCATTACCGCAACTACCCACAATATGGTAAAGATGTAGTTGAACAACTGGAGTTCAAATATAGATATGTAAGTTCCGGTAAGTATTAGCACCCCTCCACAGGCAATCTGAACCAAAAACTTAAGAAGTGGGTTCGTGTTGTAAGCATCATCCGATAATCCCATTAGAAAACCCATTCCGGAAGAAATCAAGATTCCTATGTGTTGCAGGTTGAGGAGGTCAGTTCCACGATTAAAGAAAATGGTATAGATGGAGTAAGTTACCAGAAACAGGATATAAAAGGAAATACCTCCCAGTGAAGGTTTGGTAACCGATGACCAGCGAATCATTCCTTCATCGACATGTCGTTGCCCCAGGTTTTTAGAGAATTTTAAAAAGATGGTGTTAAGAAGCACCGATAGCAATACAGCGAAAGTAAATAGCCCAACGTATTTGAACGTATCGATTTGACTCATAACTACTAGTAATCAAATTTGCTTGTAAAAGCAGCAAGCTTTGTTTGAACTTTGTCCTTTTCTGAAAGAATTGGAGAACTTACTCCCCAATCGATATTTAAATCCGCATCATCCCACGCAATCCCTTCTTCAGAATCTTTATCATACACATTGCTGCACTTATAACTGAATAAAGTATTTGGTGCAAGGGTTGCAAAACCGTGTGCAAACCCTTCAGGAATGTACATCAGGTGTTTGTTTTCCTGAGAAAGAATAGCAGAAAATTGTTGGCCATAAGTTGGAGATCCTTTTCGAATATCTACTGCAACGTCCAGGACTTTACCAAAAATAACCCGAACCAATTTTGCCTGGGCATAAGGTACATTCTGAAAATGAAGTCCCCTAAGTACTCCGTGTTCTACCGAAAGGGACTGGTTATCCTGGATAAAAGTATCGGTTATGCCAATTTTTTTAAAAGCATTGATGTTATAAGGTTCGTAGAAGTATCCACGATGATCCTCAAAAACCCGAGGTTTTAACAACTTAACCCCATTTAAAGCCTCTTCAATAATTTCCATTACTAGCCTTTGCTTCTAAATTTTCTCATAAATGCCCTGGATTGAACATCACGATCTTCTGATTCTTCGTAATAACCTCCGTAGCCATAACCGTATCCATAGCCATAACCGTAGCCATATCCATATCCATAGCTGTAGTTATAACCATACTTTCTACCCTGAATATCAACACCGTTGAGTACTACAGCAAGCTTCGTAATCTTATTCTCATTTACTATTCGATCGACCATTTGAACAAAGGATCTTTTCGAATATTCTGCCCGGAAAATATAAAGTGGGTAGTCTGCCATTTTTAAGGCTTCGATTCCATCGGTAACCAATCCAACAGGAGGGTTATCAATGATAATCAGGTCGTACATTTCTTTTAGTTCTTCAACAATTTTTTCCAGGTTGCCATTGATAATAAGCTCTGATGGATTCGGAGGAACAGGGCCTGCGGTGATAAAATGGAGGTTGTCGAGTTGGCTTTTTTGAACGGTATCGGCAATTTTATCTTTACCGATCAATAGTGTACTCATTCCGTTCTTATTACCGACGTTAAACCCTTTATGAATTTTGGGTTTTCTCATATCCAAATCCAGAATGATTACCTTCTTTCCTCCAAATGCGATGATTCCTCCCAAATTAATGGCAACAAAGGTTTTTCCTTCTCCTGATATGGTAGAGGTTACTGCTAGTACCTTAGGTCCTGTTTTTTTGGTGGATAAGAACTGAAGATTGGTACGAATTCCACGAAACGATTCAGCCAGGATCGATTTTGGTTTTTTGTCCACCACAAGTTGCGATACCGGTATATTGTCCTTTACTTTAGGTACAACCCCTAGAGTACCAACTGAAGCGTGTGTCAGTTTAACGATTTCATTCAAGGAGCCAATGCTATTGTATAGCAGGTATCGAATAATAACCAAAATGGTACTGAATACGGCAGCTATCACAAAGAAAACAATGTAAACCATATTCCGGTTAGGTGAAATTGGCATACTGGGAGGAATGGCTTTTTCCAGGATAACACTTTCCGGGGTAATTCCCGCATTGGAAATAGAATACTCCGCCTTCTTTTCAAGTAAAAGCGTATAAAACTTTTCATTAATTGAAAACACCCTTTTCAGGCGGTTGTACTTGAGCTCCTGTAAGGGGAGTCCGGTAAATGTATCCTCAATGTCTTTGATTTTCTGTTCGACATTTTGCATGCGACTTTCAATCTTATTGCTGGAGCTGTTAATGCTTTCAACCAATAGCTTTTTCTGGATCGAAATCTGATATTCGAGGTTTTTTACACGTCCATTATCTGCTGTTACCTCATAGAGCGATTGTTCACGTTCCAATAACAATTCATGTAGAAACTGAATTTGTTTTTTAATTCCAATTTCGAATTGCGTGCCGGCAAGTAATGGAAGCAGGTCATATACATCAACTGAATCCTTTTCACCATCGCTGGCAGCTTTTAGTTCATCAAGAATGTCTTTTTCCAATTCAAGTTTTATAAGCTCCTCTTCCAACAAAGCCAGTCGATCGATATACATTTCCGTGAAGTTCTCCGTTTTGGAGACCTTGTTGTCAATCTTAAACTCCTGAATGGAAACTTCGGAACTCTTTAGCCTGGTAAATACTTCGCTGGATTGATGATCGATAAATTCCAGAATCTGGTTCGAACTGGTTATTTGCCGTTGCAAATCGTAGTCGATAAATCCTCCCGATATGGCATTGGACAAATCCGCTGCCTTCCTAGGGTTATAGTCCGAAAAGGAAATCTCCACAGAGTTGGCTGCCTGGTTAAGCAATTTCACCTTTAGACTTTTGCTGTATTTGCTTATTATTTCTGCATCTGAGTTTAGCCTGAAATAGAAGTCATTGTTAGATAGGTCGGTCTGCTCACTTTTTATGATGTCAAAATCAATGATTATGAATTTAAGTTCTACAAACCCCAAGTCTTCCCACTTGTTGGTGGACAGTCGTTTTTCTACGGTTTCTTTACCATTTTCAATGGTAAGAATCAGTTCTTTTTCAGATTCAAAATAGACGTAGTAGTCTTTACCAAAAGCCTCTGGAGATTTAATCTCAAACTTAACCTCGAACGGACAAGATTTATAATGCTCGAAGGTTAGAAATTCTCCTTCGGTATAGTAACTAATGGTTAAAGGAAGTTTGGCGAAAATGGTTTTTAAAAATTCCTTGGACCGAATAATTTCAATGTCGGCAGAGATATCTGCTTTTTCGTTCATTCGCTCAAGGTCAAGGACCTGCGTGGCTCTGTTTTGTTCTTTAAGCTGCAGAATACTGGAGGAACTATAAATAGGTTGTGTGTAGCGTAGGTATAGAGAGCTACTTATAAAAGCTATTACAAAAAAAGCAAGCACAAAGAGGAGGCTTTTTTGAGCCAAATGAACAAACAGACCAATCTCGAACTCCTGACTAAAGTTAGTTAAGCGTTCTTTGTACTTATCTAAATTTTCATTATTACGCGAAGTATCCTCGTGTATCATATAACTTTATAAAGCTTGAAGACTTCCAAACGTTGTCAATACAAGTAAAAGAGCGGTTAGAATACCAATGTAGGGAGATATTTCCTTGAAGAATTTTGCAGCCAATTGCTTTCGTGGTTCTACATATATGATGTCCTCCGTTTGAACAATCATGTTGGCGTACATCAGCCCGTTAATGGTACTCATATCAAATTCGTATACCAACGGATCATTGGGATCATCGGTTTTACGAATCAATTTAATTTTTTGTGCCTTTCCATTTTCAGATACACCTCCTGCCAATGCAAGGGCTTCCATTAGGGTTGTGTTGTTGTTTTGCAATCCAATAACCCTGGCTTGTCCCGATTCACCGGGGAAAACAATTACCCTTCGGTTGAGAACCGAAATTTGAACAAATGGATCGTTAAATGAATAGGTATACTTTTTTTGAAGATACAGCTCCGCTTGACGAATTGTCATGCCTTCCAGGGTAACTCTGCCAAGAATTGGCAATTTGGTGGTACCATCGTATTCTATCAAATATTGAAACAAGGTTTGGTTTTGTCCAATATTCATCATTTGGTTGTTCTGACTCATGGTTGTAATGTCAATCAGCTTAAACCCGTCATTGGCAAATAGCCTGAAATAGAAAAGGTCATTGGGCTGTAGTACGTATTGATCTATAACCGTATCAGGAACAGTATCGAAGGCGTAATCTTTTGGCGTTTCAAACATTATACTTTGATTCAGCCACTTACAGCTAGAAAAGGAAAGCGAAATGCCAATAAATAGGAATGCCCAGAGTAGTTTTCTCATCAAATTAAAATTAGCTGCAAAAGTATAATTAATAATTTCTCCTATTTTCATCCTTTTCCAAGGATTTGCTGGTAAAGTTGCGTTGTATCGCGAATGAGTCTGTCGTAATGGAAGTTTCTAAAAACGAAGTCTTTACCCGCCTCACTAAGGCTTTTTCTTTTAGTCTCATCGTCGACAAGGGATTGAAGATTTCTGGAAAACTGCTCCTTATCGCCAATATCGTTAAGCAAGGCAGACTGGTTGGGTAAAACCACGTTTTCAATTCCTCCTACATTCGTTGAAACAATTGCCTTCTCGGCTGCCTGTGCCTCAATTAAACTTACAGGAGTTCCTTCATTCAAGGAAGTAAGGGTTACAACATCCAGTCCGGGTAGTACTGTGCTTACATCTTTTATCCAGGAGGTGAAAATCAGATCAACACTGGGGTTTGTTTTGGAGTCAAAAGTTAGTCCAAGATTCGCGGCCAGTTCTTCAATATGAGCCCTTTCCTCACCATCTCCAATAATAAAAGCCTGAAAAGATGTTTTGGAGTTGTTCTTTAACCACTTAAGACCCTCTAAAAATAAGAAGTGGTTCTTTATAGGTACCAACCGGCCAATTATTCCAATTGCCACTTTATCTTCCAGCTTATAGCTACTTCGAAACAAACTGCGATGTTCATTTTGATCAACCAGGAAGCGATTTAAATCAAATCCCAGGGGAATAACCTGGATTTTATCGGCAGGGCAAATACTATGATCTTCCGAGAGTTCTTTTTTCTGAATATCGCTTATAGCTATTATTTTATCGCACCTATTGGCCAAATAACGCTCAATCGATTTGTAAGCTCTTGATTTTATAGGATTAAAGTATCCGTGAAATACATGGCCGTGAAATGTATGCACCAGGTGGGGTATATGGCAATGAATCGCAGCTAATCGACCAAGCGCTCCAGCTTTAGAGGCATGAGTATGTACAATGTCAGGTTTAAACTCCTCAATGATCTCCTTGATTTTTTTATAGGATTTATAATCGTTTCCAGGATTTAATTCCCTCCTCATGGTAGGAATGATGGTTGGTTTTAGACCAAGGTCTTCAGGAATGTGCAATGAACTGGCTTCACTTTCGTCCTTTTCTCCACCAATGAGCATGGTTTCGAACTCTTCGGGCATATACCTGCTTAAGTAGGAAGCATTATAGGTAGGACCTCCTAAGTTGAAGCGATTTAATATGCGTAGAATTTTTGGCATTAATTCAGGATGTATTTTTTATACCAGTGTTGAAAAATGAACAGGTTCCAGATAGTTCCTGCTGAATCTCCCGGATTTTTGCTCTGTAAATTTTTTAGTTCAACCTCAATGGCTTTGTAATTAAAGATTCCCTGGGCTTGTATAAACTCTTCCTGTAAATACTCGTTTTCGAGTTTGTCCTTCAATTCATTCTTAAGCCAGTTGAGCAGGGGAACTTCAAATCCTTTTTTACCCCGGTCATATAATTCGTCAGGCAAATGTTCCCGAAAGGCATCTTTTAGGATCTTTTTTCGGGTACTTGAGTTAATTTTAAATTCGATTGGAATTTGAAAGGCAAAGTCAACCACATCGGTATCCAGGAAGGGGGTTCTAACCTCCAGGCTGTTTGCCATGCTCATCATGTCTACTTTGTACAACATGTCATTGGGTAAAACCAATTGCATGTCCGTGTAAAGTACTTCATTAAAATCGCCGTCCTTGCTTATGTTCTTTAAATACTGTTCTTTTCGCTTTTTATAAGTAAAAGCTAGGTCGGTTAATCGTTGCTCATTTTCCTCTTTGGCTTCCGACAATAGGTAGTTGGCCTGTTCCTCAGACCGGAAAGAGGCCCAACGCCAATAACGGTCTCTGGGACCTAAGTTAACGCCTTCTCTAAAGCGTTGAATCTGCCGATTCAAATTTCCCAATTTGCCATCCCGGCTTTGCGGAAGCACTTTTAGCAGAGGGGCAGATCCCAATGCAACCCGATCTTTGATTCCAAGGTTTCTCACTTTGTATTCTGCAAAGTGCTTATTATACCCAGAGAACATTTCATCGGCTCCATCCCCTGACAATGCCACGGTAACGTGTTTTTTGGTTTCCTTACTTAAGATAAACACATTAATGGCACTACTATCGGCAAAAGGCTCATCGATATAGTCTAGGAATTCGTCAAGGTTGGAATAGAAGTCATCACTACTCAGCTTAAATGGGTGGTGGTTAGATTTTATTTTTTTTGCTACCAATTCTGCGTATTCCGTTTCATCGTAGTATGGATTATCTGAAAAACCAATGGAGAAGGTTTCCAATTTATCGGTATGCCTGCTGGCTAGTGTGGAAATAACCGAACTGTCAATTCCACCTGAAAGAAATGCGCCCAATGGTACATCAGAGATCATTCGTTTTTTTACGGATTCATCCAACAAGCTAATCAACGTTTTTTGCGCATTGGAATAGGTAGAAGGGTTTAGGTCCATGGTATTAAACGAAGACTTCGGAATTTCGTAGTAACGCGTTGGTTCAATGTTAGAGATCCATTCTTTTTCTTTGGTGTCAATAAAGATAAAATGTCCTGGATTCAATTTGTGAACATCTTCCAGTATCGTATTGGGGTAGGGGATATAGTTCAATTGAATATAGGAGAATAATGAAGCCCGATCTATGATTTTTGGAATTTCCATTTCCATAATCCCTTTCATTTCAGAAGAGAAACAAAAGTCCTGATCTTGTACGGTCCAGTAGAGCGGTTTAATACCCATGCGATCCCTGGCAACAAAAAGGGTTTTATCCTGATTGTCCCAAACTGCAAACGCAAAGAATCCATTTAGCTTTTGAAGGCATTCTTCTCCATATTTAATGTAAAGTGCAAGAAGAACCTCAGTATCACTTTTGGTATCGAACCGGATTCCTTCTTCCTCCAACAATTTTCGGTAGACTCCAAAATTGTAGATCTCACCATTAAAGATCAGGGTATACCTTCCACTGCGATCGGTCATTGGTTGGTTCGCGGCCGAGGATGTATCTATAATAGATAATCTGCGATGGCCCATGGCAATACCATTTTGTTGGAATACCCCCTCGGCATCAGGGCCTCTTTTTGCTAATACGTTAGCAGAATTTACAATTTTTCGTAAGCGGGATTGGTCGCTGGATGTAGTACATAAAATGCCTGAAATTCCACACATAATTAGGACGTGAAGTTAAACACTAGCACTTGTATGAGGGCTTAATTTCATAGATTATTTGTCAACTTTCTAGAATTAAAAAGCCCTCACCAATTTTGGCAAGGGCTTCACTCAATAATTTATAAAACTAAGATTCGCTATCGCTATATATGAATTACCTCGTCATATGCAGCAGCAGCAGCTTCCATCACAGCTTCACTCATAGTTGGATGAGGGTGTACGGTCTTAATTAATTCATGCCCTGTAGTTTCCAGTTTTCGAATGGCTACAATTTCGGCAATCATTTCAGTTACGTTGTATCCGATCATGTGTCCACCAAGTAATTCACCGTACTTGGCATCGAAAATCAATTTAACAAAACCTTCGTTGTGTCCTGCCGCACTGGCTTTACCGGATGCCGAAAATGGAAATTTACCAACCTTGATGTCAAGTCCTGCATCTTTAGCTGCTTTTTCCGTCATACCTACCGAAGCAACTTCCGGGAAGCAATAAGTACAGCCCGGTATATTGTTATAATCAATGGTTTCGGGGTTTAATCCAGCAATTTTTTCTACTGCTGTTATTCCTTCAGCGGAAGCCACGTGAGCCAAGGCTTGACCCGGAACGATATCTCCAATGGCCCAAACGGTAGGAATATTGGTTTGATAATAATCGTTCACCATTACCTTACCTTTATCGGTAGCAACACCAACATCTTCAAGACCAATGTTCTCAATATTGGTTGCGATTCCTACAGCGGATAAAACGATATCGCAATCAATGGTTTCTTCGCCTTTTTTGGTTTTAACCTTTACTTTACACCCAGCGCCTTTGGTGTCAACAGAAAGTACTTCTGATGATACCATCACTTTCATTCCAGATTTTTTGAATGAACGGCCCAATTGCTTGCTCACATCCTCATCCTCAACAGGAACGATGTTCGGCATAAACTCAATTAGGGTTACTTCCGTACCCATGGTTTGATAGAAATAGGCAAACTCAGAACCAATAGCACCTGATCCGACCACAACCATTTTTTTAGGTTGTTTTGGTAAGGTCATGGCTTCTCGGTAACCAATTATTTTCTTACCGTCTTGTGGCAAGTTTGGAAGTTCACGGGAACGAGCACCGGTAGCCAGAATTACATTCTTACCTGAAACTTTTGATTTGGTACCTTTGTCATCGGTTACTTCAACTTCAGTACCCGAAACAAGCTTACCGGTTCCTTTAATTACATCAATTTTGTTTTTCTTCATCAAGAAGGTAACACCGTTGCTCATTTTTGTAGCAACACCACGACTTCGTTCAACTATTTTATTAAAATCGGCCGAAGGATCCTTAACGGAAATTCCAAAATCTTCAGCGTGATTTAGGTATTCAAATACCTGTGCACTTTTAAGTAGAGCTTTAGTTGGAATACATCCCCAGTTCAGGCAAATTCCACCTAAAGATTCACGCTCGATAATTGCGGTTTTAAGTCCTAATTGAGATGCCCGGATAGCCGCAACATATCCACCGGGTCCACTTCCTAATACTACTAAATCGTAAGCCATAGAATAATTTTTTTCGAGCCACGAAATTAAATCAAATTGCAGAACTAGAGTAGGGATAAAAACATTCAATTATGCTCAATTGCAGAATGACGGACTTATTCGTAGACTTCCTGCATTGCTCTGCATATGGCCTTGAATTATTCCAGTTCATAAAGAGTTAAAGCCAATAAAACATTTACTTATCTGCCTGTTTACCAACCTTATTATATATTTACACATTAAACTTAAAAATATACACCTATGATTTTAGAAGTTAACTATCAGGAGAAATACTCGCGTGGCGAATTGCTTCTTCGTTCATTCTTTGGATGGCTATACATTGTTTTGCCCCATATCTTTCTATTGATGTTTCTACAGATCTGGTCATCAATACTGACCTTCATTTCTTTCTGGTCGATCATGTTTACCGGAAGGTATCCTAAAAGCTTTTTTGAATTTCAGGTTCAGTTACTTCGTTGGAACCTAAGGGTAAATGCCAGGCTCTATAATTTAAGTGATGGATATCCTCGGTTTGGACTTTCGGTTGACGATCCTGTGGTTACTTTGGAAGTTCCCTATCCGGAGAGCTTAAAAAGGAGTACTGCCATATTCAAATTGTTATTCGGTTTGTTTTATGTGATTTTACCTCATGGGTTTGTTCTAATGTTTGTGAGCATTGGTGCTCAAATAGCCATGATTGGAAACTGGTTTATTATTTTATTTACGGGAAAAAGCAACAAATCCATTCATGATTTTCTGGTAGGCTTCATCCGTTGGAATACTAGGGTTAATCTCTATATGATGTACATGACCGATCGATATCCACCATTTACATTGGATGCGGTTCCGTCGGAAATGCCTCCACGCGATATTGATCCTCCTGCTCAAGAAACTAGCGAAGAAGATGAGCAAACATCATAGTTTACCACAACCGGATGAGGTTTCCATCGAAGAGCGTGAAGACGCTATGGGTGGATACCTTATGATGTTTGCAGCCATTGCGGCAGGACTCCCGTTGCCCATTATTAACCTGATTGCGGCGGTTATCTATTATTACATTAATAGAAAGAAAAGCAGGTTTGTTCATTTCCATTCGGCACAATCGGTTTTGTCGCAGCTGCCAACCAGTATTATGAATGCTGTATTGGTGTTTTGGACACTGAGAATCTTGTTTTATGATTATGAATACGGAAATACTTATTGGGGATATTTAGTAACCGTGATATTGGCCAATTTGTTCTATTTCGGGTTTAGTATTTGGGCGGCTATTAAGGCAAGAAGAGGCCAGATGTACTACTTCATTTTCTTTGGAAGAATAAGTTATGATATAGCTTTTAAGATTCGGGAAAATGAAAACAACCCGGTAGAGGCTGTTAATCTTCCACCAAAATAGTTGAATGAAAACCATACGTGATGCATTAATTCTCCTGGCAATTTTTGCCGGGATATGGGCTCTTTTTACCTGGGTGCCACTTTTTGATGACGACAGTTTAAGTGTAGAAGTAAGCATTGAACAGGAAGAGAAGTTGGGTGAACTTATTATGGATAATTTCTATAGTTCCAGTTCTTACCAGCGAATTAAGGGAAATGCGGCTGATTCCGCTATACGTATTATATCCACCCGGTTAAAAGAACAACTTGACCTTTCGGAATTTGATTACAATATTATTCTGGTAAAAGACGAGACAATTAATGCCTTTACCTTGCCCGGTGGCAATATAGTGGTGTTATCAGGATTGGTTGACTTTGCTGAAAATCCGGAAGAAGTGGCTGCGGTTATTGCTCATGAAATGGGGCACGTAGAAAAGCGACATGTAATTGATCGTTTGATCAAGGAGTTTGGAATTGCTATATTGTTTTCTGTGGTGTCCGGTGGAGATGCTATTCTTATCCAGGATCTTATTCAATCACTTATTTCTCAGGGATTCAATCGAAAACAAGAAGCAGAAGCGGATGATTTTGCCTTACAATTGCTGGAAAAATCTTCTGTCTCTCCCAGGGCGTTGGCAACTTTTTTTAGAAGATTAAACAAGAAGTATGGAACCTTCGACGATAAAATGGAGATCTTTCTTTCCCATCCGGCCAAGAACTCAAGAATAAAAAAATCCTTGCAGTATGAGCTTCCCGAAGATTTTCAAACCATCGAATTTGATCTGGATTGGGATAGGGTGAAGGAGTCGCTTTAGTACTTGATATTGGTTTTTTGATCTTGGTTCTTTCATATTTAATGCTAGATTTATCCAATATCAGTTCACCGCAACACAACTGATCTCTACGTTTACGTTTTTGGGTAAGCAAGCTACTTCTACCGTTTCGCGTGCCGGGTAGTTAGATGTAAAATAAGAACCATACACTTCATTGATAGTACCAAAATTGCCCATGTCGCTGATAAAAATGGAGCATTTTACAATGTGGCTGTAATCCATTCCAGCAGCCTCCAATACGGCACCCATATTTTTCATTACCCAATGGGTTTCGTTTTTTAGGTCATCAATTTCCAATTCACCGGTTGCAGGGTTTATGGCAATCTGACCACTTACGTATAGCGTGTTATCAACTTTTACCGCCTGATTGTATGGGCCAATAGGTGCCGGTGCATTCTTAGTATTAATTATTTGTTTCATAATATTTTCTTCTTTAGAGGTGCTAATTAAAATCGTAGTAATTCCGCTTTCGTTCCACCTTAAGGTCTTTAAACATGGATGGTTTTAAGTTGATGCTGAAATTGTAATTCTGCTGCCCGCCCTTTGGAACAACGGTAATTCTGGCTTCCCAGCAATTCATATCCCGAAAGATGGAAAAGCGTGTGTATCCAAATTCATTCTTCTCAAAATCAAAGTTGGTCATACCTTCAAACCTCCAGTTTTCGGTTAGGTTAATCACTGTGGTGAATTGAAGCGACTGAGTTATAATTACAGTATCCTGACTAATAGGGCGGTTGTAGTTAAATGTATAACCAAAAGACATGGTCCAGGGTATGTTTTGATAAGTGTAAGGACTAGCTTTCATTTTTTTGAGCTTTTCTTTTTTTCGTTCCTGCTGTTTTTTGTTGCCCAATGAAAAATTGATACCGAGTCGGTGATTGTTAAAACGGCCCAGCCTTCCATTTTCATTCAATTCAAATTTGTTGACCCGAATTCGAGTTTCATTTTCATTAATTATATGGTCCTCCACCACATAGAAGTCCATATCGCCATTGTAGTTTATTCTAAAAAAGTTAAAGAGATTGGTATTGGCTATAACACTCATATTACTCCAGTTCATGGAATCGGCAAATATGTCGTAGTTGGTTGCAAAGTTGAGCTGGTCGAGGAGTTTGATCTTCTTTTCACCTTTAACTGTGTCCTTTTTGCTTTTTACCTTCATTTCAAGGTTATTCCTCAAGCTAAAACTAATACTCCCCGATTCCTTTCCAATGGGTGCCGTTCCGTATGGGCTTAAACTTCCGTCATATATTGAGTAGGTATTGACCAGGCTGTCGCTGGCTGTTCTCACCTCCTTCACATAATTTCTGTTGGTGTAGTCAGGGCGATAAGTAAACCCAATGGCAGGAGTCATCACGTGCCGAATGGCTTTTATAGGACCACTTCTGTACCGAAAACTACCATAGACTTTGGTACTCACATTCATTCCTGCGTCCCAGGTTCCATAACGTCCAAATTCTTGTAACGTGTCCCGAACTATCCCAAACTGCCTCACAGTATCCATATTTGAAGAGGTATCAATATCTTCCCAGGATTTATTTAGTTTTTTGAATTCCCAATGCTCGCTATAATTTACAAATGGCTGCCAGCTAAGAAATTTCATAACCTTATAACTGGTATTTAGCCCAAAGTTGTGTTTCATAGCATTTTGCATATCCTTAACACCCTCGTTGGTAAAAATTGAGTCTTGGTGACCTTTGAGCTGATTTCTAAAATTGGTAGAGTAGGTTAGCCCAATTTTTTCGTACCACCGATCCCGGCCAATCTTATATTTTCTTTTAAATGGATAAATCCGATCCATATTCAAAGTTGCTTCGGGCAAAACAAACTGAGCAGTTGTGTCCCTGTTTAACTGATAACTGGAGTTCAGGGTTAACCGAAAGGGGCTGTTTCCAAACTTGCGGGTATAGTTTAAGTTCGACTTAAAACTATTGGACAGGTAGTCATTGGCAGAGCTATTGATATCCAGTCGGTTATTCTTGTAGATGTTTACATCTGCACTGAACGATTGGTAAGGGTTGGCTTTTAAATCCTGTGCATGTTTCCAGTAAATTTTGTAAATACGTTCTTCGGTGACTGCGAGAGTTTGTTCATTTTCGGTGAACAGATCGGTATACCTCAAGTCTACATTGCCGGTGTATTTGTACCTTCTCTTGTAATTACTCCCCAAGGCTACTCCCCAACTTCCCCTGGAATAAATGTCTCCGGTTAATAAGAAATCCAGGTTATCATTAACCGACCAGAAGTAGCCCCCGTTACGAAGAAACAATCCCTGGTCAGGGCTAAATCCATATTCCGGTAAAACTACTCCCGAAGATGCTCCTTGTTTGTTAGGAAAAATTCCAAAGGGCAACACCAGTGGGGTAGGAATAGCGCCAATCTTTAGGTTAGCTACACCTGTTACGATTTTATCGTCCGGAATTATTTTCAGCTTCCTAGCTTTTACAAAGGTTTTGGCCTCTCTGTCTTCACACGGACATAGCTTACCATCCTTGATGTAAATAACATTATCCGGTTGTTTTTTAACCAAAGTACCCACGATATATCCATCGCCCTGCTGAGTAACCGCTTCGGTAATCAATCCTTTTCGGGAATCGAAGTTGTACTTAATGTCATTGGCTTCTATTTCCTGGTCTTTGTCTTTAAACACCGGTGTCCCCTGATCAACTCCATTAGAATCAGGAACCCCTCTTGCATACACCTCATTGGTTTGTAGATTTAATTCTATGTAGTCGGCCTTTAATTCGGTTGTTTCGTAGTATACCTCGCCTTTGCCATAGAGGTAGACCTTTTCTTTGGCCACGTCAAATTTCATGGAATCGGCCGACTTGTATTCTACCTTGGAATTAAACCCCGAATTGGAGCTGGTTTTTGGTTTGGTTTTATTGGAATCAATCGCCGCTGTGTCTACCGTTACAACACTATCATTAATTGAGGTATGATATTGGCTGGAATCGATTTGAGCATAGACGCTGCATAAGTTGCCTATTATCAACAAAAAAACGTGAAATAAACGAGTGCGGGAACGAAGCGAAGGCACTTTACGAATGCTATTTTTGCTCAGATGTGGCGTTTAGCGGCAAATTTAATAAATAAGAATGCTTAGGAATTGGTTGAACTCTGTTAGAGTATTAAAAAATATGAATTGGAGATTGTTCAAAACCTTTAACATCTTATGTCTGTTTGTGTTGCTTACCTCATTTTACCCTTTTAGACCAGGTGAGTACGGTTTGAACAAAGTAGTTATTGACGCTGGGCATGGAGGGAAGGATCCTGGAGCCATTGGCGTTGACAAGATGAAGGAAAAGGACGTTGTTCTGGACATCGCGTTAAAGGTGGGTGCAAAAATCAAAGCCAATTACCCTAATGTTAAGGTGGTATATACCCGCGATAAGGATGAATTTATTGGATTAAGCGAAAGGGCGAATCAAGCCAACGAAATAAATGCCGATTTATTCATTTCTATTCATGCCGATGCTGCTGGGAGTTCTCAAGCCTATGGAACTGAAACCTTTGCATTGGGGTTGCATAAATCTGCTGCCAACCTCGAAACCGCAAAGCGTGAAAATAATGCCATGCTATTGGAGGAAAATTATGAGGTGAAATACGAAGGTTTTGATCCTTCCTCTGATGAATCCTACATTATACTTAAATTGCTTCAGAATGTTCATTTGGAAAGTAGTTTAACCATGGCTTCCAAAGTACAGGATCAATTTACTTCAATTGGGCGGCGCAATAGGGGAGTGAAACAGGCTGGTTTTGTTGTTCTCTGGAAAACAACCATGCCCAGTGTGCTTATCGAAACAGGGTTTATTACCAATACCAAAGAAGGTCGGTTTTTAAATCAAAGTGCAAACCGGGAAACCATTGCTAACTGCATTTTTAATGCCTTTGGCGAATACAAGACCGATGTAGATTTGAAGTCTGCTCCAACCAGTACCGGTCAAAACAAAAATCCAAAAACAGACACTAAAACCGTAGATACTGGTGTTCGATTTAGAATACAAGTGGCATCCTCTCCAACACCGATAAAATTGGATCCCAAAAATTTCAAAGGCTTTAGTGATGTTCGCGAGCTAAAAGTGAATGGCGTGTATAAATATACCATTGGTAATGAGCGTACTTTTGAAGAAGGTGTAAATTTGCAGACCTCCGTAAGAGAGAAAGGGTACAAAGATGCCTTTTTAATTGGAGTGCATAACAACAAAAGAATATCTGTTTCGGAGGCAAAAAGCATAATAAAAAAAGGTTCAAAGTAGGTTATTGAAGATTTCTAAGGAGATAAGAATAGGGATTGTAGTTGTCATTAGTTTAAGCCTGTTTTATTATGGCTATAACTACATTAAGGGGAATGACTTATTTAAATCGGGTACCTTTATTTATGCCAAATACACCAACATTAACGGCCTTTCACAGGATGATCCAATATTAACGCAGGGATACCGGATAGGCAAAGTGAGTAACATGCACTTTGATATGGCCACCGGTAAAATCCTGGTGGAGTTATTAATCGTTAACGATCAAATTCGAATACCAGTAAACAGTGAAGCAGTAATAGCTAGCTCCGGTTTACTTGGAGGCAAGGAAATAAACCTGAAGTTAGGAGATGCTAATGTTTATCTGGAACCGAATGATACCATTGGGAGCGGAACGGAAGGTGATTTACTTTCAAGCTTATCCAGTAGCCTCGAGCCCTTTGAAAAAAGTGCAATGAATGCCGTTAATTCGGTTGATTCCGTAATGAAGCTCTTACAAAGCGTACTGAGTCAAAAAAACCGAGATGCCATAGATAAAGGATTGGTTGATTTATCCGCAACCCTACGAAATTTAAATTCTGCCAGTTCTGGATTGGATGAGTTGATAAACAGCGAAAAGGCAAGAATTTCCATTATAGTTACTAACCTGAACGAGATGAGTAAAAACCTCAGTGCTTTTAGTGATACCTTAACCGACCTGGAGATTAAACAAACCATTGAAGAAGCAAACAGCGCCCTTTCCAAAGCGAACGCTATCCTCACTAGAATTGATAATGGAGAAGGCAGCATAGGTCAGCTTATTAATAATGATACACTGTATCAAAACCTGGAAAGCGCGAGCAAAAACCTGGATAAACTGCTCATCGACTTGGAGGAAAATCCGAAACGATACGTTCATTTCTCTGTCTTTGGTAAAAAAGACAAAACAAAAAAAGAGTGAGTATGGGGTTAGGTAACCTTTTATTTATTGCTATTGTAATAGCAGCAGCTGGATTGTTTTATCGCAATTTATCAAGAATAATAAAGAACATTAAGCTTGGTAAGGAACTGGATAGAAGTGATCACTCCTCGGATCGTTGGAAAATGATGATTCGCGTAGCATTGGGACAATCCAAAATGGTTGTTCGACCTGTTGCCGGTGTTCTGCACATTCTTGTATACGTGGGATTTGTTATCATCAATATTGAAATTCTGGAAATAATAATCGACGGAATTTTTGGAACACATAGGGTATTTGCAAGTGTGTTGGGCGCAGGATACAAACCCTTTATCGATTCTTTTGAATTGCTTGCATTATTGGTACTTGTTTCATGTGCACTGTTTCTGGTAAGAAGAAACATTGTACGGATTCCCCGGTTTTGGAAACCTGAAATGAAAGGTTGGCCCGCTTCAGATGCCAACTACATTCTGATCATGGAAATTCTGCTGATGAGTGCCTTTTTAATTATGGACGCAGCTGATACTGTGCTCATGAACATGGATGCTGAAACTTTAATGGCTGCTGGCAATGGAAAGTATATTGTTCCTCAAATGGCGGGCGGGCAGTTTGTCGTTAGTCAATACCTGATTGGAATGTTACCCTCCAATGCTTCAACACTAATCCTTATTGAAAGGGTTTGCTGGTGGTTTCATATCATAGGCATCCTTGGATTTTTGAATTACCTGGTGATATCCAAACACCTACATATTCTGTTAGCTTTTCCAAACACTTACTATTCCAATCTTAAAGACAAAGGAGAATTCAATAACCTGGCTTCGGTTAAAAAAGAAGTTCAACTGATGTTCGATCCAGACGCAGATCCATATGCTGCACCTCCGGAGCCTGAAGGACCTCCAGAAACTTTTGGAGCTAAGGATGCAACCGATTTAACCTGGAAGCAATTGCTCGACGCCTATACCTGTACCGAGTGTGGAAGGTGTACTTCTGTTTGCCCGGCGAACCAAACCGGTAAGTTACTCTCACCCCGAAAAATAATGATGGATACTCGTGATCGAATATCCGAGATTGGAAAAGGAAGGGAAAAAGAGGGGGAAGAATTTAACGATGGAAAATCGTTACTGACCGATTACATAACACCTGAAGAATTATGGGCCTGTACTTCGTGCAATGCATGCACCGATGCCTGCCCCATTAACATAGATCCATTAAGTATCATTGTCGATTTACGACGTTATTTGGTTATGGAGCAGTCTACTGCTCCGGCTGAACTAAATGGAATGTTTACCAACATAGAAAACAACGGAGCGCCGTGGCAATTTGCCCAGGCCGACCGCCTAAATTGGAAAGATGAATCATAATTTAAAGGAAGCCTCAGAAGACGGGCAAAAGATTAGCCCAATTCTTCCGGAAGGAATAAAAAACTACATGATCGATATCGACGGAACCATTTGTGAGGATATTCCGAATGAAGAACCCGAAAGGATGCTTACGGCCAAGGTCTTTGATGGAGCGTTGGAAACCATAAATCGATGGTACGACGAAGGGCATATAATTACGTTTTTTACTTCCCGGTTGGAAGAGCATAGAGAATACACCGAGCGATGGTTGAAAGAGCATGGATTTAAGTACCATGGAATGCTTATGGAAAAACCAAGGGGTGGTAATTATCACTGGATTGATAACCATACGGTTAAGGCTACTCAATACAAGGGTAAGTTTACAGAAATGGTTGAACGCAGGGTAAATATTGAGGTATTTAAAAAGTAAAGTTTCAAAGAACTGAATTTTAGAATATGAGTACTCCGATTACAGTAAAAACAATGGCCGAAATGATGGCTGCAGGTGAAAAGCCTGAAGTATTGTTTTGGGTAGGTTGTGCAGGTAGTTTCGATGATAGGGCAAAAAAGATAACCCGGGCTTTTGTAAGGCTATTAAACGGTGCCGGAGTTTCATTTGCCGTATTGGGAACAGAGGAATCGTGCACTGGGGATCCTGCTAAAAGAGCAGGGAACGAATTTTTATTTCAGATGCAGGCCATACAAAACATCCAGGTGTTGAATGGATATGAAGTAACAAAGATTGTAACCACTTGTCCCCATTGTTTTAATACACTTAAAAATGAATACCCGGATTTAGGTGGAGAATACGAAGTGTTACATCACACCCAGTTTTTGAACGATCTAATGAAATCCGGAAAACTAAAAGTTGAAGGTGGAGAGTTTAAAGGGAAACGAATCACCTTTCACGATCCCTGTTACCTGGGGCGTGGAAACAACGAATACGAGGCACCTCGAGAATTACTTCAGAAACTGGACGTTGAGTTGGTTGAAATGAAGCGATGCAAATCCAAGGGGCTGTGTTGCGGAGCAGGCGGTGCACAAATGTTTAAAGAAGCTGAAAAAGGGGATAAGGAAATCAACATTGAAAGAACTGAAGATGCCCTGGAAACCAAAGCAGAGATTGTTGCAACCGGTTGTCCATTCTGCAATACCATGATGACCGATGGAGTAAAAAGCTTTGAGAAGGAAAAGTCGGTTCAGGTATTTGATTTGGCTGAACTGGTACTTGGAGCAAAGGATTTATAGCATGAAAAAGTTTAAGGATTTACCCGGTCATTCCCGAGTTTGGATTTATCAGTCCAATCGAGTTTTATCAAACGATGAGATTTCGACAATAGAATCTCGTGGTCGGTCTTTTATTGAAAACTGGTCGGCGCATGGTGCCGATTTGAATGGTGCCCTGGAGGTGATTTACAAGCAGTTTATTGTATTGGCCCTGGATGAACAAGTGGCATCAGCCACCGGTTGCTCCATTGATAAAAGTGTTCACTTTTTTCAGCAATTGGGTAACGATTTTAATGTTGACCTGTTTAATCGCTTGCTTATTGCCTATAGGGTTGATGATTCCATTGAGCTGTTGCCTATGTCTGACTTTCAGGATCAATTGGCAAATGGAAAATTTACTGAAAACACCCAGGTGTTCAATAATCTTGTTACCACGCTAGACGAGTTTAGAAACCAATGGGAAGTTGCTGTAAAGGATTCATGGCACAAGCAATTGTTGCCCACCAACGTTTAAAGACTTCCAATCTTAATTCGATGGTTTAGGATCGACCTTTTGAATTTCAAGAAAATTCAAGACCTGACACACTTACCGGCTCAAACTTTCATTGAAAGTTTGCCCTTTTTGCGAACTTTCTTTTGTATCAAGACAAAAGAAAGTGGAGGCATATTAAAGTTTGTACAGTTTAAGAACAGCATGAGTTAAAGCATTTACCTCTCAAAAGGAAACGTCATTCCTGCGTCCGCGTGTTGCTGAAGCTTTTGCGGAAGCATAAAGCAGGAATCTCGAAATATTATGTTTGAGATTCCTGTTTCCGCATCGCTGCACAGGAATGACGACTATTCCAACATTTTCCCTTTTTAAAAATCGAGTAAACTAATCCAATCACTCTTTGTGTCCAATTCCAGACAACGTCTAAAATTCAATCAGACTTTTTTTGTTAAGGTTTTATGGATAAAATCGTAATCATAGGAAATGGGGTATCAGGTGTGACTACCGCACGTCACGTTAGAAAACGCGACCCCAATGCTGAAATCGTAATTGTTGGTTCAGAAACCAAATACTTCTTTGCCCGAACTGCGCTTATGTATGTGTTTATGGGTCACATGAAGTTTGAGCATACCAAACCCTATGAGGATTCATTTTGGGAGAAGAACCGAATAGAACTTTGCTTTGCCCATGTTAATGAGGTTGATTTCGAAAATAAATCTCTCCATTTGGAGAATGGCAAAACCATACACTACGATAAGTTGGTGTTGGGAGTAGGTTCCAAGCCAAGAAAATTTGGTTGGAAGGGTGAAGATTTACCTGGAGTTCAGGGGTTGTATTCCTGCCAGGATTTAATGCAACTTGAAGAGAATACCGCCGGGATTAAAAGTGCTGTGGTAGTAGGAGGTGGACTCATTGGGGTTGAATTGGTTGAAATGCTGAGATCCAGGAATATTGAAGTTACTTTCCTAATTCGGGAGCCTTATTTTATGGCAGGCCTGGTCGGTAGTGGAGAGTCAGAGATGTTGATGGACCACATGGAGGAACATGAGGTTAATGTTAAGGTCAATTCGTCGTTGCAGGAAATTACTTCAGACAATAATGGACGTGCAAATGGAGTTATTACCGAGAATGGAGAGCATATTCCTTGTCAGATGGTAGGATTAACCATTGGAGTAACTCCTAATATTTCATTTTTGGAAAATACAAGCCTGGAGATGAATCAGGGGATTTTAGTTGATCCCTTTCTACAAACCAATCATAGCGATGTTTTTGCCATTGGCGATTGTGTTGAATTTAGAACAGCTCCTCCTGGAAGAAGAAAGATTGAACAAGTATGGTATACCGGAAGAATGATGGGTGAAACCGTGGCAGAAACATTAACCGGAACCCCACGAAAGTATTTACCGGGCCAGTGGTTTAATAGTGCCAAATTCTTTGATATAGAATATCAAACTTATGGATCTGTTTCGGATCAATTGCCAGAAGGGCAACACGAGTTTTTTTGGAAGCATTCCAACGAAAACAAGTCTTTTCGATTGGTATTTGACTCATCCGATAATCGTTTTATCGGCCTGAATGTGTTTGGAATGCGTATGAGGCATGAGGTTATTGACCGTTGGTTAAATGAGAATGCATCGGCAGACTATTGTATGGAGCATTTGAACGATGCCTGGTTCGATCCCGAATTGTATAGAAACGATTTTCAGGAATTTGTAACAAAATACAATCAGGAGTTTAACAAGGATATTCACTTGAAGTCTAAAAGTTGGAGCAGGATATTGGAACGAATAAAGGTGTAGAAATTGAATACGGCTGAACCTAAATATCGCATTACCGGTAAATCCATTGGATTGGGGTTAACTGCCATTGCATTAGTTGTTTTGCTCTTGGCAGCATTCAACCTTGACTTACCTTCTATTGCCCTCATTCTGGTGCTTGTAACACTTCCACTCGGCATGATTGTATTTGGTTACAGTTCTTATTTGGGATTACCCATTGGAATTAAAAACGATGGAGTCTGGACCCGATCGCTTTCCAATCGAGGATTATCGGCCTGGATCATTGGCGTTGGACTAACTACTTTTTATGTACTTCTATACTGGTTTCCAGAAATTTTGGGTCAAGGCGCTGACGGGGCTAAGAACTATGGATTAATAGGTTTTTTTGATCCCCTAAGCTACGCCATTAAAGGTAGCCCGGCATCGCAGTGGTTTGTTTATGGTACGTTGTATAGTATAGCCATTCTGGGCCTGGGAATAAAGTTCATTTTTAAATACCGACACAACCGATATCAATTTTGGAGAACGGTTTCTGTTATCATAGCACAATTGGTGCTGGCTTATTTTATTCCTGAAATTCTCGAAGGAATGAACCAGGACAAGCCCTATTTTGCCAAAGACCTGAAATACTTTTTTCCACTCAATTATTACTTCTTCGAAGACTGGCACTTAAACAACATGATGGCTTCCGAATCAGGTACGCTGGGTATGTTTTATTTTTTGTGGGGATTGGTTGGCTTTTTGGTGGTGACCCCCTTTCTGACCTACTTCGTTGGCAAACGATGGTATTGCAGTTGGGTTTGCGGTTGTGGAGGGTTAGCTGAAACCGCCGGGGATTCGTTTCGCCAATTGTCGGATAAGTCGCTGCGATCCTGGAAGTTGGAGCGTTGGCTTATACATGGTGTTCTGGCTTATATCTTAATTGTAACGGGGGTTGTTTTATACGGATACTTTGCAAACTCATACAATTTCATGGGATTAGATATTTACACCTATTTCCGAAAGCCCTATGCCTTTGTCATCGGCGCTGCATTTTCTGGAGTGATAGGAGTTGGTTTCTACCCCTTATTGGGAAATCGGGTATGGTGCCGTTTTGGTTGTCCTATGGCGGCGTATATGGGAATTTTTCAACGATTCAAATCCAGGTTTAGAATTACAACCAATGGTGGACAGTGTATCAGTTGTGGGAATTGTTCTACCTACTGCGAGCAGGGAATTGATGTTCGTTGGTATGCCCAACGAGGGCAAAATGTGATTCGCGCTTCCTGTGTGGGATGTGGAATCTGTAGCGCTGTTTGTCCACGGGGAGTACTCAAATTAGAGAATGGGCCGGAAGAAGGAAGAATCAATGAAAACCCAATTATTATTGGTAATGATGGAATTCGACTTAAAAACTAGGCCATGTTAAAACGAATTTTGGTCGGTATTCAGGTCATCCTGGTTTTGTTGGTTGTCATTGGATTCATTTCAAAACCTAAGTTTATGGATGTTTCCGATTGGGGAAAAACCAATTGGGATACGGTTCCTGCTTATACCAAAACTTACCATTCCAACGGTGAGTTAGAGTCGGAGGGAAGATTATTGGATGAAAACCGGACCGAATGGTGGATTGAGTACTACGAAACCGGAGCCAAAAAAGAAGAAGGAAATTATCTCAAGGGAATTAAAACCGGATTTTGGACCAACTACTTTCTCAATCAAAAAGTGAAATCTAAGGGAGAGTACCGCAACGGTAAAAAGTATGGTCTCTGGAAGCAATTTTACGAGGATGGCCAATTGGAATTGGAGGGCTATTTTGATTACGATGAAAAAGTAGCCTGGTGGAGAAGGTATTATCCCAATGGAAATATGCAGTGGTTGGGGGAGTTTCAGTCCAATCAAAGACAGGGGTTTTGGAAAATATTTCACGTGACCGGGTACGTGGAATACGAAGGTTATTACTACCTGGGAAAGAAAAACGGACCCTGGAAACAACTGGACAATCGGGGAAATACCCTGGTTCAGGGTGAATATTCCGGCGGTAAAAAGTCCGGATTTTGGAAATATTATTCTACTGGTAAAATCCAGGAAGAAGGTGAATATTTGCTGGACGAAAAAGTGGGCGTTTGGAAACGCTATGATGGAGATCGGGTAGAGGAGACTAATTGGAGCAGGTAGATCAAAAAGTACGAGTGATCATTCCGGCATTTAACGAGGAAAATGCGGTTGGAAAAGTAATTCGGGAAATTCCAAAGGAATGGGTTGACGAAGTAATTGTCGTCGATAACAACTCATCAGATTCTACCATTTCAAGAGCAAAGCAAGCGGGAGCAACCGTCTTACAAGAGTCCTTTCAGGGGTATGGTGCAGCCTGCCTTAAGGGTTTGTCTTACCTGCAAAAGATTGAAGCAAAAACAGATATCGTAGTATTTATTGATGCCGATTATTCGGATTATCCTGAACAACTGCCTTCGTTAATCAAACCTATTTTACAGGACGGTTTTGATTTAGTGATCGGAAGCCGGGCGTTGGGCGCCCGACAAAAAGGATCGATGACCATTCCACAGGTATTCGGAAATTGGTTAGCAACCACTTTAATTCGTCTGTTTTTCAATTATCGGTTTACCGACCTGGGTCCCTTTCGAGTCATTCGCTGGTCTCGACTGCAGGAAATTAATATGCAGGACCGAACCTATGGCTGGACGGTGGAAATGCAGGTAAAAGCGTTGAAGCATGGGTTAAAGTGTACCGAAGTGCCGGTGGATTACCGAAACAGAGTAGGGGTGTCAAAAATATCAGGAACAATAAAGGGTACTTTGTTGGCGGGGTACAAAATAATAACCACAATTTTTAAATTTTTGTAGCATGCATGTACTCATCTGGTTTTTATTTTTCCTGTACGGGGCCATGCTCCTGTTTATTTTTCTGTATTCGTCTGTACAGTTCTACCTGGCACTGAAGCATTACTTCAAGAAATCCAACGACCAGGTCCCCGAATTGACTTCCTTCCCTAAGGTAACCGTTCAGCTTCCCATTTACAATGAGAAATACGTGGTTGAACGATTAATCCGTGCCGTTGCAAAATTGGATTACCCAACCGATCAGTTAGAGATTCAGGTACTTGATGACTCAACCGATGAGACGATAGACCTGATTAATGATATTGTGCAACAGTTTAGAAATGAAGGGAATAATATTGTAGTTGTTAGAAGGGAAAATCGAACTGGCTTTAAAGCGGGTGCGCTAGCCCATGGACTTACCAGATGTGAAGGGAAATTCGTCGCCATTTTTGATGCCGATTTTATTCCCAAATCGGATTTTCTATTAAAAACACTGCCCTACTTTCAGGATAAAAACATTGGATTGGTTCAAACCCGCTGGGAGCACATCAACAAAAACTACAATTGGTTGACTCAACTTCAGGCATTTGGTTTGGATGCTCACTTTAGTGTTGAGCAGGATGGAAGAAACTCCCAGGGTCATTTTATAAACTTCAACGGAACCGCTGGAGTGTGGAGGAAGGAAACCATTGAAGATGCCGGTGGTTGGCAGAGCGATACGCTTACCGAAGACCTGGATTTGAGCTATCGGGCGCAGTTAAAGGGCTGGAAGTTTAAGTATTTAAAAGACCAGGGAACACCGGCCGAATTGCCTGCGGCGATGAACGCATTAAAAACGCAACAATACCGATGGACGAAAGGAGGGGCAGAATGTGCGGTAAAGAATCTACCTCCGGTTCTTCGACAAAAAGAATTGCCCTGGAGTACGAAAGTTCATGCGTCTTTTCATTTGCTGAATACCCTGGTTTTTGTTTGCATTTTGCTTACCGGAGTGCTTAGCCTTCCCATGTTGTTGATTAAGGGGAACTTTGAACAGTACGACTTTATTTTCGAAGTAGCGAGCATATTTACCATCAGTTTGTTTTTCCTGGCCTTTTTCTATTGGGTTTCGAGCCGTGACCAGGCTGGAAGTAAACCCTTGTCCTTTATACAGTATTTAATTCGCTTTCCCTTTTTTATGTCGGTTTATATGGGCCTAAGCCTACACAATGCCATCGCGGTATTGGAAGGATACCTGGGAAGAAAAACCTCTTTTGTGCGGACACCTAAATTTAATCTGGTAGAAGAAGGAGATTCCTGGAAGGGAAATAAATACCTCAGGAAGAACGTAAACCCATTAACCTATTGGGAGATTTTATTATCGGGCTATTTTATTGTTTCCATTGCCATTGGCTTTCAATACAATGATTTGGGATTATTGCCCTTTCACCTGATGTTAGGTGGTGGTTTTTTAATGGTGGCTGTTTTTTCTTTTCGGCATAGGTCGGGGAGGGTTTAGTATTTGTTTTAGCAGCCCTTCTTCAAATTTATGTTGCAGTATATCTATTGTTTTATCGTCTGAATTTGAGTATCCACCTTTGTTGTTCTTTAAATCAAAAACTCCAATTAATGAAATTTCTATAGATTCCTGAAATTTCATTGAATATGCCAATTGATATGAACAACTATCAGAATCTAGAATACTAAAATGAACACTGTAATTATTTGGGTATTCTCCCGTTGTATCTTTTAATCCAAATTGATATTCATAAGTACTCTGAATTAAATTCAGATTTTCAATTAATTGGATTTCTAATCCCTCATATTCATATTCCTCAATAGGTGGGTACACGTATGTGAAATAGCCTATTAGTATTAACCAACCTCCAATGATGACCATGAGTCCAACTATTACAATTCCCAATATGGTTTTAAATAGTTTCATTTTTATGGCCATTGTTGGTGGTAGTTTTTATTGCCTTCTTGAAATAACTGGATACCAATGAATATTGTAGTTGGTCAACAGTATATTATAGACAGCTTTTACTAATTCAATGGGATTATTATCATTTAACGGTATGTCGCCTTGAATCCCGATTTCATTTGAACCTAAAATTTCACTGATGCGCTTTGCTTGTTTAAATATTGTGAACCTACTACCCTTCTGCACTTCAAAAAGTTCAATTGGGCTTATCGTTCTTTCTTTTTTTATTTCCTTTGGTTCGGAAAATAGTTTACCCCAATTAAAATTTGGGCGATAAATTAATTGATGATGCCCGCTTCCATGATTTGGGAAGTTTCGAATTGGAAATAATGATGATGAACTTACAATTCTGTCGAATTGATAATTAGTTGAAAGTGCATAGTCTGTGTGGAAATTAGGAGTCGCGTAGTATACCTTATTAAATGGGTCAGTTTGTAAATCTTTTAGTAGTTCAAATTGTCTTGAATTAGTGTTTACTTTAATTCTGTAATATGGCATATTATAAACAGGCCATTGTCTTGGGTTTTTTGCATTTCTACGAGTGATATGTTTCGGAATTTTAAATTGAAAATAGATGTTCCCGTCTATATTTACATCATAACCGCCACCATCTCGACCTTCAATGACCGTATTAGGAAATATTGGCAAAGGTATAATAGGGAAAAACCTTTTTAAGTATTCAAAGGTGAAGCAGAAGGAATATTGGGTTTCTGAAAAATCGCAATCCATTTATATAGTTTTTTTATTCATTTTCCTGTACTGGAGCCCCCTCTGCTTCTTGAATTTCTGGCTCTTCAATATGGGGAACTTCAAAAATTATTGGAACATTAGACTTAAAGGCTTTACCTGCTGCAATTGCTTGTCTGAATTTCAACTTGTTTAAACTACCCACTATTTCTTGTCCAAAGTAGTTTGAAAGAAAGTCGCTACTTGTTTTGTCAAATTCTTGAAATGAAACGATAGTATTACACTGTGTCAGGATTGTTTTGGATACGTTAGCAGTTCTTTGGGCAATTACCATAAGTCCAACGTTATATTTCCTTCCTTGTAAAGCAATTTGGGCGATGCTGTTAAGTAATGGCTGAGAAACTTTGTCACTTACACCGGAGAAGTTCCATTCAGGTACAATCGTGTGAGCTTCTTCTAGTACGATACAAATTCTCTTACCAAAACTTTTTTCCTTTTTAGCTATATGAAATAGAAGGCGAAAAAAGGATTTTGTATAGGTGAGTACTCCTGAAGTGTTTTCAACATGCGGTAATTCAAAAATCGATAATTTCTTGTTTCCCTTCAAAAAATTACAGATTTCAGCGTGCATTTCTTCAGCAATTTCTTTTCGAAGGACTCTGCTTTCATCATTGTCTTTATTGTAATTATTGGCAACAATTCGTTCAATTGTATCAATTTTTTTGAATAAAGATTCAGACTTCTCATCACTTATAACTCTCTCAGGTTGGTAATCGCTAAACTTCCCAAGATATTCACCCGTAAAATCTATACAAATGACTTTGGTGTCGTTATCAGTAAGGTATTGTCTAATTAAGTTTCTAGCAAAAATAGACTTTCCTGTACCGGTCACACCAATAATTGCAGTGTGGTGTGTTATAGCTACATTCTTGTCGATTATTACAGGGTAATTTGTGCCTGGAATGCTACCAATAATGTATTCTTCATCCTTTATTGCTGGGATTTCAATGTCAGCAGTTATATAAACAGGACTATTGATTTCAGGAACCCATCCAAATTGCTCAAATTGGCATTTTTCTGTGTTCCAAGTTCCTAATTGAATAGCTTCTCCAACAATTAATCCCGTTTGATTCTTTTGTTCTAATTGTTCAATTCTGGTAATCCCTTCAACCACTTGATAGAGAACCTTTTGCTTTTGGACTGTTACTTCAAGCAATTGCCCTTCCTGAATGTCAATTCTTGAGTTGTAAACGAATCTAATTTTCGAGATTACGGTGTTCTCAGTAATAATACCAACCAATCTGTTCAAGTAATCATTTTCAGGAATATTGTGTATCCTATAGACTATGTCAGAAGCATGGTTAGAATGGATATTTTGGTTATCAAAAATTCTTTCTATTTCGCCATTAGAAAGGACTTTAACCCATTGCTCTTGCTTCAAAAGATAGGTGTCTATTAATAAACCTTTTCTTAGCTTGTCATCTGTAGAGTACTTAAACTCCACAAAGTCGAAAATCCTTGCTTGCGTGATTCTGTCTTTAACATTAAAGAGTTTTACGAGAAATGTATTTTTAGATTGAACGCCAAAGATTTGTCCAAGAGCTAATTGATTATTCTTTTCTTTTTGTAAGGTCAATAAATCTTCAATTGCTTTTGCCAAAGAGGGGATATTAAGTATAATGAAGACAATCCAAAAAACCAGTAGACCATTGAATTGATTGGTATCGGCACCAAACTGTTTATATGCACCCCAAATGAAAAATGCTGAAAAAATCGATTCCGGTCGACCTAACTGTCTGTTAAGTCGAGAGAATAGTTTTACCCATTTGTTTTCATCAACAAGAGCTTTTTGTCTAACCCAAAGCAGAATGTAGCTGCTTGTCAAAAGATAAATGGTCAGCCCAAAAAAGATCCAAAACAAATAGTCTCTATTGGTTTGTTCTACTAGAAGAAGTGAGATTCCAGCAGTTACTGCATTGATAAAAATATTTGAGTCTTTTGACCAGTGAGGCTGGTCAACTAAAGAAAGTAGAATTAAGAGAAGAGCACCTGAAGTAAACCAAAAGTCGTTAATCAAGAATTTGAAGTCGTTAGTATTGAAGTACCCAACTGTTATCAAGCTTACAGTAGCTAGAATTATTAATGTCAGTCTATATTTCTTACTCATTTTGATTTTTTAATCACCTACCAACAAGTTTAGATAATAATGAAGCGCGATTTTGTGGAAAACCCTAATTCTAAGCTATACCTTATACTTTTTAAGCGATAGCTTAGTCGGGGTTCCCTGGGCTTAAATTTTTAGATTGCTATATTCGATGAGTCCTTAAACCGGTGGGTTCTTAGCCCAAATTAATGCGTAGCCACCTCAAAAAAATTATGTAACGGGGTTTTGGTTTTTGAGGTGTAGCCGGTTTCAGAAAAAAAACCTGGTGTAGCCGGGTGTCTCAAAAAAAAGTGTAGCCGATCTTTTTATTTTTTAGCGTAGCCGGGGTTGAGAAAAGGGTGTAGCCGGGTCTAAAAGTTTTAAGTGTAGCCGGGTATTGAGAAAAAAACGTAGCCGCTTTTTATTTTTTTAAAGTGCTACACCCATTTACAAAAGGTGTAGCAGGTAAATAACTTAGGTGATGCTGGCCACGCCATCGCGCGAAAACTTTTGGACACGTAATAATTAAAGGGTTAATTCGGCAATACCTCACAACTAAATCCATGGGCTTGGATCAGTTGGATAACGTCCTCTTCTGTGAGCATGTTTTTGGCTTCAATGCGAAGTACATTGTCAATGTCTTCTGTATCGACCGACCAATCCGATATATGAGGGTGAGTGCTCAAGACCGATTGAATGCTTTCTACCTGAAGCTCATCCCTAAGATTGGTTTTGAGTATTATTAAGTTCATCTTATTTAATTGAGTTCAAAAATATTCGCTAACAGCTTTTTTTCATTTTTTCGTCGGGTACATAATTAAAAACCTGGTCAAGGGTAGTGCCAAATACATATGCAATACGAAAGGCCAACTCAAGCGTTGGAGAGTATTTCGATTTTTCAATGGCAACTATGGTTTGCCGGGTAACACCAACCTTATCCGCCAGTTCCTGCTGAGTCATTTCATCAGCCAGGAAACGCAGCTTTCTAATTTCGTTATTGATCTGAAGTTTTCCCATATTAAAATCCTCGCTTGTAGTAATAGAAATTAGAGGCACTCCACATAATTGAACTAAGCAATTGTGATATGATCAGAATATTAAACAGATAGTAGGCGGGCCACCCCAGGGCTAAAGAGACCATGCTCAACATATACCCAAAGGTGAATACCATAAAGGAGTTTTGATTGGATCGGAGTTCAACGAGTTTATCGCGTTCGTCCGTATCGTAGGTTGGTTTTTCGTTGGCGGTAATGGTATAGAAAATACCGAAGAGGATATGACTGATGATGTTTACCACAATAATGGTGGGTAGTATAAGTAAGGCGGTTATTCCCCAGAATTGAAAGTCAATGTCTGGGTTTAGGCTTTGTTCGCTATGGATCCCGAAGACGTATATGCAATAGAAACCAACAATAATCACGGTAGCCAACATGGTTACCAAACTCTTTTTCTCCTGAAATGACATTTTTTAGCGTGTTAAAAATAATTGACGCAAAGTTAATAATATTTTACTAAATGTAAAAAATATTTTACATTTAGTTTTTTCATAAAACTGGCTCCTTTAAACTTAGTAATGGATTGTCTTTATCTTGTCACTCTTTAATAGATTCTTTTGGTAAAACAACCTACCAGTTTGCTCTTCGAAGGCCTTATTTTATCCGGGAAATTGGTAAGCCGAAAGCGTAGCAATTTAGCTTTTTGCAAAAGCGTCAAGGATCAAATGCAGCCAAGAAGAGTAAACGATGCCCGTGGCATGAGCGAAAAATTAATAACCTACATAATAAAGGCACTATTAAAGAACAGTGTGGGGATTCTATTATCCCTAAATAATAAAGTTTGCTGCTTCGCGCCGCCTCATGCCTTGCTCCGCTGAAGCTACGCGAAGGCGATGCAGGCTAGGCAATTTCTTTTGGCCAAAGCCCTAAAAGAAATCAAAAGTGCTTTTTCAGATTTTCAAGGAGCCTAGCTCCGCTAACATTCCAGCTTTCACCTTCATACTCTTTCTTCCTTCGGAAGACGCAATTCCGGTGAGCTTTCATTGGCTCTGCGAAAATCTTTGAAATTCGTCTAAGTAGTCAAATTTGTGAGAATTAATAAATGTTTTCATGAATGTTCTTAAACATGGAGCATAAAAAAGCCCTACCGATTGTTCGATAGGGCTTTTCAAGAAAATTATGTTCTTATTCTCTAGTAGTAATGCAGCCTTCTAACCTTAGCAATATACTTCGCTAAGCGAATCACCTGTTTGGTGTAACCAAACTCATTGTCGTACCATACATAAAGAATGATGTTCTTACCATCGTTGCTTACAATAGTAGCAGGAGAATCGAATACCGAACAACAAGTGTTACCAATGATATCGTTAGAAACCATTTCTTCGTCCATGGAGAAGAAAATCTGATTAACCAGGTTACCTTCTAAAGCAGCGCTTTTTAATAAAGCGTTTACTTCGTCTCGCGTAGTTTCCTTATTAACCGAAAGACTTAAAATCGCCAATGATCCATTTGGAGTAGGAACACGAACCGCATTTGCAGTTAATTTATTTTCAAAACTTGGAATTACCTTGGTTACCGCTTTTCCGGCACCGGTAGAAGTAATTACCATGTTAATGGCAGCAGAACGACCACGACGTGGTTTCTTGTGCATGTTGTCCAACAAGTTTTGATCGTTGGTGTAAGCATGAACCGTTTCAATGTGTCCTTTTTCAACGCCCAATTTGTCTTCAATTACTTTTAGTACAGGACTAATTGCATTGGTAGTACAAGAGGCTGCCGAGTATATTGTTTCTGTATCTATGTTAACCGTATCTTGATTAATAGCATAAACAATATTTGG
This sequence comes from Crocinitomicaceae bacterium, assembly GCA_002713215.1. Classification (GTDB taxonomy): domain Bacteria; phylum Bacteroidota; class Bacteroidia; order Flavobacteriales_G; family Salibacteraceae; genus UBA2108. The sequence continues at coordinate 200,779 of PAVO01000039.1, read as the reverse complement.
AATTTCTTTACCCGGAGCAGTCAATAATACTTTATGTACCCCTTTTGCCTGGGTGTGTCTTGAAAGCGCCTCACGGTTTGTAAATACACCCGTGTTGTCAATCAATAAACAATCGTGAATTCCATAAGCCGTATAGTCAGGATCTTCAGGTTGTTTTGCTTCTATGATGTGAATTTGCTGACCATTTAGAACAATGCATCTGTTTTCCAAATCAACATCTACCGTTCCTTCAAATGGCCCATGAACTGAATCGTTTTGGAGAAGAGCAGCACGCTTTAAAATTTGTGCGTCATTTACTGTTCTGGTAACGATAGCTCTTAATCTCAATTGCTGTCCCTTACCGGCTTGTTTTACCAACTCACGAGCTGCTAATCTACCAATACGACCAAAACCATACAATACAACGTCGACCGGCTCAATGTGGTTATCGCCGTTAGCAATGATATTACCCAATTTGTCATTTAGAAAATCTTGCTTTGAAGCATAATTGTTTTGCTCCTGGCCATACTCGTAACTAAGCTTTCCTATGTCAATTTTGGCGGGAGCCAAATCCATTTCGCAAAGCAGTTTTGCAAGGCGTGAAGAATGCCTGACGTTGATGGGCTTTTCAACCACCTTACCAGCATACTTGTGCAGTCTTAATATTTCAGATGAACTGTGATCAAGCAAGTGATTTCTGAATAAAACCAACTCAACTTGTTTTTCGTACATTAAAGTGCCAACCGCTGCGATTAGTTCAATAGCCGCTCTCTCTTTTTCAAGATGCTCGTCTAATGTCTTACTATACTTAGCAACCGTTGTATTTGACTCTGACATTTTTATTGAAATTTTATTATAAAAAAAGCGCCTTTTTCCTCCTCGAAAAAGACGCTGCAAAAGTAGTTCTTTTTTGCCAAGACACCGGCAGATTTGTACGCTGAAATGTTCAGATTTACCCTAAGTATTCTTTCAGCAATTTGCTTCTCGATTTTTGCCTCAATCGCCTGATAGCCTTTTCTTTTAATTGTCTTACTCTTTCGCGGGTAAGATCAAACATAGCTCCTATTTCATCCAGCGTATGTTCTTTCACTCCACCAATGCCGTAAAACAGGTGAATCACTTCTCGTTCGCGTTCGGATAAGGTAGTTAACGATCGTTCAATTTCCAGGGCAAGACTTTCCTTGATTAAATAACCATCCGTTCTGCCATTGTCTTTGTTTGGTAGTATGTCAATCATAGAAAAATCTTCGCCTTCTCTCAAAGGCGCATCTACCGAAACATGTCTGCTTGATATTTTCATGGTAGCCATCACCTTGTCTGACCCCATTTCCAGATGATCTGCAATTTCAGATGCGGAAGGAGGACGTTCCAGTTCCTGCTCTAGTCTTGAATAGCTTTTGTTTATTTTGGATAATGAACCTACCTGGTTGAGGGGTAGACGCACTATACGAGCCTGGTCGGCTAGCGCCTGAAGAATGGATTGTCGAATCCACCATACAGCGTAAGAAATAAATTTAAATCCACGGGTTTCGTCAAAACGTCCAGCCGCTTTTATTAGCCCTAAGTTTCCTTCATTGATCAAATCGGGCAAACTCAATCCCTGGTTTTGGTATTGTTTAGACACGGATACAACAAACCGCAGGTTTGCTTTAACCAATTTGTCCAATGCCCTTTCGTCACCTTCTTTAATTCGGACCGCCAGGGCAACCTCTTCCTCAGCCGTAATCATTTCTTCACGGCTAATATCAGACAAGTATTTGTCTAGCGACTTATCCTGTCTGTTAGTGATCGACTTGGTAATCTTCAGCTGTCTCATTTCTTTTTCACGTTTAAGTTAACATTCAACGATCACCTGATGCAATCTGATTTACCCTTTTTATAACCCTATGCCATAGTAGGCTTGCCTTCCATTGGGATAAATTCCCTCAAAAAGAACGCCTCCTGATTTACCTGACAAGGCATTTATTAAATCGTTGGGCGTGTTTACCCTTTTTCCATCAACTTTTCTAATAATAAATTTTTCTTTTACCCCTGCTTTCATCATTTTTCCGGGCCTAAGGTTCATAACCTGTACCCCGTAGGAGATGCCTAACCGGTTCTTCATTTTGTTAGTAGCAGTCTCAAAATCAGCCCCTAAGGAAGCTGTAAGATCTAATTCTGCTTTTTCAATAACGTCTGTATTTCCATGTTGATTTCTCAAAACGAGTTTGGTGCTTTGCTCTTCATTATTTCGTAGAAATGTCACGGAGATTTCATCTCCGGGGCGATAACTACTTACTTGTTCCTGCAATTCTGCAACCGTGTTTACCGTCTTTCCATTTATTTTGGTAATTACATCACCCGATTTAAGGTCCGATTGTTTGGCCGCACCTTTTTCTGCCAAACCCGCAACGTAAACTCCATCTTTATGGGTTAAGCTTTTTTCGCTTATCAACTGGCTATTCAAATTGCGGATGGAAACACCCAAAAAAGCACGTTGAACCGATCCGAATTCCATGATATCCTGTACCACTTTTCGGGTAATGTTGGAAGGAATAGCGAAAGAATAACCAATGAATGATCCGGTATTGGATTTGATCGCTGCATTAATTCCAATCAGGTCACCAGCGGTATTTACCAATGCGCCACCACTATTGCCCGGATTAACTACTGCATCGGTTTGTATAAAAGATTCCACAGGGCTTATTCCTGATTGTGGGTTCGCTCGAAGTATATTTATGTCCCTTCCTTTTGCGCTAATAATTCCTGCAGTTACTGTTGAGTTGAGGTTAAATGGATTCCCTACGGCCAATACCCATTCACCTACTTTCACATCTTCTGAATTGGCATAGCTTAGGAAGGGTAAGCCTTCGGCTTCAATTTTAATAAGTGCTAAATCCGTTGAAGGGTCAGACCCAATAATCTTGGCATTATACACATCCCGGTTATGAAGGGTAATCTGAATTTCCTGAGCACCATCGACCACATGGTGATTAGTTACGATATATCCGTCTTCAGAAATAATTACACCGGAACCGGTTCCTTCCGCTGGCATCGGTTGAGTGTTACCATAAAACAGGTCAAATAGGGTAGCCGGTTGTTGACCTTGAAAAACCATCCGTACATGAACCACTGATTCGAGTGACTTTTCAGCGGCGGCGCTTAGGTCATTGGCACAATTACCAGCCTCGGCAAATCTCACCTGCTGGGAATGCACCGCGGGTTGCTGAACAATACGTTCAGTTACCACCTGTGGCTTTTGTAAATGACTAAAAGAAGCTACGGCAATTAATCCTCCAATAAAGGCACTACTTAAAGGGACAATAATTTTTCTCATTTTTTTAATTTGTTTTAGTTTGATACCGATACATTAATAACTCCATTCCTTAATCTGAGTTCACTAATTCAGGTTAACTTTTGTTAACACGCTGATATTCAGAATGTAAAATTAGAATTTACAAATCTTATACCGGATGTTAAATCCCGCTAAACCATCTAAAAAAACTTAATTTTAGCGTCGATTATTAGAAGCGATAGATGGAATTTTGGAAGTATCAGGGAGCTGGAAATGATTTTGTGATGGTGGATGATCGTCAAAACAAATTTGATGAAACTGATAATCAACTGATCGAGAAACTGTGTGACAGACGATTTGGAATTGGCGCTGATGGTTTGATCTTACTGCGCAATATGGGATCGCAATTGGAAATGGTTTATTTCAATTCCGATGGACATTCAAGTTCAATGTGTGGAAACGGTGGACGATGTTTTACTGCTTTTGCAAATTTCCTGGGCCTGGTTGATAACAATGAATTGGAGTTTCTTGCGATCGATGGAATGCATGAAGCTAAAATTGAAGGAGAGTTGATTGATCTAAAAATGATTGATGTGCATTCGGTTGAATCGATCCGAAACGATTTTTTCCTGGATACTGGTTCTCCACATTACGTAGTTGATAGTGGAAATATTGGTGATCTGGATATTGTTCAGGAAGCGCACAAGATTCGATACAGTTCCAGGTTTCAGGATGAAGGTACCAATGTGAATTTTGTTGAATTTAACCCAGGACAACTTCGATTGAGAACCTACGAACGCGGTGTAGAAAATGAGACATTAGCATGTGGGACAGGAGTTACTGCAGTTGCACTGGTTGCCGAGTTGCTTGGAAAAAACACACATAAGGGAATGTCCAAAATAAAGGCCGAAGGTGGTGAACTTGAAGTGAGCTATACACGAACAGCATCGGGTTTTGAAAATATATGGCTTAAAGGTCCTGCCGAACAAGCGTTTCATGGTAATATTGAATTGTAGCATGGCTAACCATTTCCGAATAGACACGGCTTACTTTTGTTGAATGGATGTTGACTGTATAGATTATAAGGACATTAATTTCTTGCCAAAACTGATGAACGATTATGTTTTGGACAACCAAAAACTAGAGTCATTTTTTGAGTATAAACCAGAAATAGAAGGGTTTAGAAAGGCCATAGAACAACGAAAATTTGAATCGGAGAAAAGACAAGTATTGGTAGATACCCTATATCGCCAGTATGAGAATGTTGAGGGTTCGAAGAAGCAATTAGAATTTATAAATCAGCTAAAGAATAACAATACATACACCGTTACCACCGGACATCAGATTTGCCTGTTTACAGGGCCTCTTTACTTTGTGTACAAAATTCTTTCGGTTGTTAAACTGGCGGATAGACTCAAAAGTGAATTCTATGAGAAGGATTTTGTTCCTATTTATTGGATGGCGACAGAAGATCACGATTTTGAAGAAATCAATCATTTTTTTCTACACAATAAAAAATTCAGTTTTCAGAGTTCAACCAAAGGAGCTGTAGGTGACATAAAGCCTGAAGTGAGCGAAATGTTGTCCGAATTGGAGCAGGAATTGGGACAGGGGAAATTAGGTGTGGAGTTGTTTGGGCTTTTTCAAAACGCATACACATCAAATAATTTGTCTGAAGCAACTTTTAAGCTGGTACATTCACTTCTAGGCGAATATGGTATTGTGGTGTTAGACCCGAATAACCCAGAGCTGAAGAAATTGTTTATTCCTGCCATGGCGGAAGAGTTAAACCAACAAATTGGATTTTCTTCAGTTACAGAAACTTCCAAAAAGCTAACTGACCTGGGATATAAAACCCAGGTAAATCCAAGGGATATTAATCTTTTCTACCTTCAGGAAGGCGATCGACTTAGAATTGAAAAACATGGTGATAGTTTTAGGACAGTAGAAAACAAAGTAAGCTGGAGCAAGAATGAGGTTCTTGAGGAACTGAATCAACATCCTGAGCGATTTAGTCCAAATGTGATTCTAAGGCCCCTCTATCAGGAAGTAATACTTCCCAATCTATCCTATACCGGTGGAGCAGGGGAGTTAAGTTATTGGTTCCAGCTAAAGGAAATGTTTGCGGCTTTTCAGGTTCCGCTCCCCATTTTAATGTTGAGAAATTCAATGATTGTTGTTTCAAAAAACAATGTAACCCGTTTGGAAAAACTGGGAATTAAAGTTCGGGATTTGTTTTCTGAAATAACAGATTTGGAAGAGCGCTTGTTGAAAATGCATGGCAACCATCAAACTGAATTTGTTGATGAGCGAAAAAAACTAAAGGAATTATTTCAGGAGATTCAGCAAGTTTCGGGTAAGGTAACTCCCGCCTTATCAACATCGGTGGAAGCTACTGAAGCCAAAGTCAATAAGTTGATTGAAAAATTGGAGAAGAAATTGCTCAAACACGAAAAGATTAACCAAAAGACGCTTTTGGATCAATTGTATTTAATCTTGGATGAGGTATTTCCCAATGGGGGTTTTCAGGAAAGGCAATTTAATTTTAGTGAATATTATCTGGAATATGGAAAACAATACCTCGATCAGGCCATCGATATGTTTGATCCTATTAAACCTGAGGTTTCTGTTTTAAAATTGAAAAATTAACTTACCATAAATTCAATTAAACGGTTTAGTCCAAACCTTCTCAATCATACATCGTACATTTGGACAAATGCTAATGCTTATAATCATAGTGGCAATATTATTGGTAGCGATTGTGACCACACTTGCTTTCTTGTATTCCCGGCAAGAGAAGATGATTTTCTTAAGCGAAAAGCTGGACAAAAGTCACGTTTTTAATTTTCCAGGAGAATATGAAGAAAGAATCTACCGGCCTGAAGAGGGAATAGATATTCACGGATTGCTTTTTAGGGTTCCAGAACCCAAGGGCATTGTATTTTATTTTCATGGTCACATGGGAAGCATAGCTTCCTGGGGGCAATGGGCAAGCTTATTCCAGGATCACGGTTGGGATGTATTTATGTGGGACTATAGAGGGTATGGAAAAAGTACGGGAGTCATTTCTCAGGAACGTTCACTTCATGATGACGCCAAATTCCTCTATGAGCGAATTAGTCCCGAGTACAAGGAAAAACGAACCATATTTTATGGTAGATCGTTGGGAACGGGCATAGCGTCGAAATTAGCAGTAGACCATATTCCTGAAAAACTCATATTGAGCACTCCGTATTTTAACTTTGAGGATGTTGTTAGCCATCAACATCCATTGCTACCTGTTTCCATGTTATTGAAGTACAAGTTCCGGAACGATTTGTATTTAAAGGAAGTGAAATGTCCGGTGCATTTGCTACATGGAACCGAAGACGATTTTGTGCCCTACGAGTCAAGTGTGATGTTGCAGGAAATTGGAGATCATATTGAATTAACCACTGTACCAGGGGCTTCACATAGTGACTTTGCCATTTTTCCGGAATTTAAATTGAAGATGGAAGAATTGCTTAAGTAGACCTCAGATCTTTTCCGACCAGTTCCTTATTTACTCCAGGTTCTTCAGAGATTAAGTAATATATTGAATCAAATTAAATAGGATAAAGAATCTATAAATTGCAATTTTCTATTTTTCGCTCAAGCCTTGCTCCGCTGAAGCTACGCAAAGGCGATGCCGCTAGGCTTTTCCTTTTAACCAAAGCCTCAAAAGGAAACAAAAACGCTTTTTGGTAAAAATAAGGCCGTCCTGCGGACCACAACAACGCAAGGGACTTTCGCTTTTCAAGCTTAAGATCGAAGACCTTGCTTTTGTTGTTCGGCTGCATTTTTACCTGGTAACTTGCAAAACTGGTATTTCAATTTCTAAAGTCTAACGGAATCTACGGCCCCTGCCTACCGGCAGGCAGGTAAGGCTTTTGATTGTAGAAATCAAGAGGGCTATTGAACAGAGCAACCTTGTTCGAAGAATAGACTTTTGTTAAAAAGCTATTCAAGTTTAGTTGCGAATTCGATGGTACGCGTAGATTTCAAATCAAATGCATTCAGCCGGGCAATTTTTCTTTTGCTTCGGTTTTCTTTTTGTTGTCCAAAAAGAAAATGAAGACCAATGTTCTGAATCCATTCAATACTTCATTGATTCCCCAGATTTTAATCCTAAAACACATCTTTTGGAAAAACACATGTTCGAATGGCGTATTCGCTAAATTTGAGAGTATACGAATTAAACGAATTAAAATGTGCCTACTTGTAACATAACCAGCGTGCAGGCGTTTTCAGTTTTTATTCCCGATTCATTTGCCATTTGAACCAATTCTGAATTTTCGGTGCCCGGATTAAAAATGATTCGTTGGGGATTGAGTCCAATAATTTGATTGTAAAACGGCTTTTGTCTTTCTGGATTCATGTACATGGTTACCGTATCTACTTCATTTGGTTCGGGAAATTCATGAATAATTTGATGAACATCAATGTTTCCCTTTCTGCTTCCAAATAGAATTACCTCATGTCCTTTCTCCGCAAGTAATCGGGTTGCAGCATATGAATACCTGCTTGCATTAGGAGAAGCTCCAACAACCAATACCTTTTCCTTTTTATTTAATTCCATTGTGCAAAGTTAATTGAGCGATAGGTTGTTTTTAGTAACAGCGGTTACACTTCAATTCTCAGACATTAATATCATTGACTGATGCTCAAAAGTTCTCTATAGATAAATGGCTTAGTAGGAGAACTGTGCGGTTTGTATATGTAGTAGGCATAGTCGTTATGAACCCTTATTTTTTTAACAAATTGATTCTGAAGTTTAGTACTTGAAACAACTCCTCCATTTTTAGTATCAATTTGTTTTAGATAGGAATATCCGTTTTGAAGGTATAGCCCGTAGAATATATCACTTTTTGAATCCAGATAGATTTGCTTCTTCCAGGTTTTGCGTTTTTTGGGTTTATGGTAACTTATTTCTATCGAATCTACTGTTTCCAAATTACCGGAGTAACGATACAAGTGGTCGGAATAATGATCGAATATTATTATAGTGTCTTTGCTCACAAAAAGGGGAGCGTAGGGTTCTTCATAAAAAATGGAGTTCTGGAACCCATTCATGAGCCCTCCAATTTCCTGCTTATCCATTTCAGGAAAATGTTCTGCAATTTTCCTAGCCTGACGTTGGGCATCAATGGGAAGGTCATAAAACTCCCAACGCATCATGTGATTGACTTTTTCGTGTACAATGTGTCTCAACATAAAGAACATGCTGTCTGAAATGTCGAAAGCGTAATAGTTAAATCGGGGTAGATACCAGATTTGATCGGAAAACAGAATTTGCTTATTGGTTGAATCCTTACAGGGCTTTACGCTGCTTGCGTATTGAGAAAGGTTGACATCAACCAGAGCCAGTTGATCGTTTTCAATAACCACTAGTTGCACCTTAGATTCATATTCAATAAATACACGATCCGCAAAATCGCGATGCAGCCTGATGGGTTCGGGATCAATGGTTAACTCATCAACTATGTTTTCATCTAAATCGCATAGTGTAAGCTTGGGATCTTTTTTTAACGATCTGGAAAATGTTATCAGTAGCAGGTTATTGCCTTCAATGTCAAAATCATGAACGTAGTGAACCGGCGAATGAAACATCTGCTGAGGCTTTCTGATATCGTAAGTTTCAAATGGTTTCAACTCATAAGCAGTTGATTTCAACTCTATGGTTAGATATAAGGTATCGCCTGGCCTTAACCATACCCAATCAACATAATTGGAGTAGCCCAAATGAGAAACCCGAATCTTTAGTTTTCGCTTTAGGTCGGTTGAAATAATAAAGTGCCCTTTATTATTAGATACCGTGTTTTTATTTTCAATTTGGTTAAATACATGGGCCCCTTCAATGGGTGCTTTACTCATTGCATCAACAACACTACCCAGTATAACACTTTGTGAATACGCTAAACTAACGACAGATAAAAGCAATATGAATATTAATAATTTCTTCATTAATAATGCTCGTGATTGACTAACAATTCTTCGGCTCGCTTTTGATAAAACCCATTTTTTCGTGCAATGGTCCTTAGGTGCTCAATGGCTACATCTACCTCACCAATATTGAGTAAACACAGTGATTTGTACCATTCTGCCTCCGGTTTAAACACTGCCGGCTGGTCATTTAAAATCATCTCAAAGCAAGTTTTGGCTTTTTTGTAATTCTCTTGCCTGTAGTTTGATATACCGAGGTAAAACCAGGCGTTTTGATCCATTGGAAATTCTTTAATGATTGATACAAGAATGAAATTAACCTCACGGTACCTTTCCTTCTTCATGTATTTAAAAGCTTTCTCAAGCCTGGTTTCGTATACGCGGTTACTGAATATGGGTTCCTTTGAGAGTGAGTAAGAGCCCCAGTTGGAATAAGCAGGGTTTAAACCTCCCAGGGTTAAGGTTTCGGGGGGTGCTAATCGACTTTCGTAATTGTAAATTTTGTAATTGTTCATGTACTTGTAATTGTAGTCGTACACGTAATCTTCAACAATGGGCTCAGGTTCATAGTGTACCTCCTGAATATGATCAGTTTTTTGTGGACCGATTAATTCAAGTTGTTGTGGATTTACTTCCTCTTCAATTACTAAATCTTGTTGTTGGTTGCGGCTAATTGGAACCATTTTTATTGGTTGAAGTTGCTGAACATGTTTAACCTGAAAGGTTTTAGATGCAGCAAGAGATATTTCCCTTGGAATAGTTTCATGCCTATGCAGAGAAATTTGATCGTTCTCAGTAATCATTTGTTCCGGAAGGTGGTTCATATAAATGTAGCCAATAGAGAATGTGAATAAGGCAATGACAGAAAGCATGATGCTAAGTCCGGACAACGGGGAGTTAGGATCAATGGTATTGATCTTCTTTTTTATTTCCTGAACCTCCATGTGATTGGGAAAATCAGAGGGTTCAAGGATAATATCATGAAGCTCCGGAACATCTACCTGTAGCTGATCCCATTCACGGGTAAGTTCAGCCTCTGATCTTATGCCTGTATTGGCAGTAAGATCATCGAATATGTTATTAATATTATTTGTTTCCATGGCTCATTTTGTTCATCATTAATGACCGAAGCATGCGTTTACCGTTCTGCAAACTCGATTTAATTTTATTTAAACTTTGTCCGCTTTCCCGGGCAATTTCCTGATAACTTTTTCTTTCGATGTAAAACTGTTTTATGTTGTTTCGCTGATCTGGCTTCAGTTCTTCCAGGCATTCGTGCAGTTGGTCAAGAGTTGCATTTTTTTGAATGAGTAGGTCCATTTCATTTTCCTCGTTGGCTATCTCCATTACCTCTTCAATACTTCTATTATTATCATTTCTTTTTAGCAGACTTAGGCAATGGTTTTTGGCCGAAATCATAATTAGTGCCTTAGCTGATGACACTTTGTTTTTGCTGAAGTAAAGAATCATTTTTTCAATTACATCAGAACAGGCGTCTTTGGCTTTTGGTCGGTTTTTGAGGTAGAAGTGACAGACCGCAAAAATGTGAGGCAGGTATCTATTTAAAAGGATTCCGAGAGCTTTCCTGTTTTTACTTTCGTAAAAAAGGTTCAATAATTCAGCTTCACTTAAGTTATTTAAATCCTTATTTAACATTTAGTCTCTCGAAATCCAATTGTGTTTAAGGTTATCGATCCCCTTTTTTATACCAGCTCATGAAACTTTTTGTTTCAATTACTACAATTCCTCCTACAACATCCCCGTACATGGCAGGAATTCCTCCGGTGAATACACGAATTGTTCCAATTGCTGAGCTTGGAAATGAGGAACTTATCTCGGAAGATTTTACCCCATCTATAAAATAGGTAGAAGCCCCGGTACGGGATCCTCTCATTTGCAGTGGGTCACCTTTTTCTTTTTGGTACACTCCAGGAGTAATATCCGCTATCATACCATTTATATCGTTTCTTCCGGGAAGGTCCTCTATGGTTTCTGCATCGTAAACAATGGCTCCCGGTTCATCCATGTCAATTAAAGGAATTGGCCATACATATTCAACGATGTCAATTATTCCAACCGTTTTGAGTTGCAGTTTTTGGTTTCTTAGCATGGTTATGCGGTCACTAATTACTCGCACACCTGATATTTTTAAGGTGTCAAATTCAACAGAGGTAACAAATACATCATAAGTTCCTGCGGTTATAGGTTTAATATTGAATTTACCATCAATGTCACTAGCAGTGCCACGCAGTGTTCCACCTTCGTAAAGAAATACGGTTGCACCAATTATTGACCTGCCATCGGGATCAATAAGATTACCTTTTATGCTTCCGCCTCCACCTGCAAACAGGAGCTGAGAGGCAAGGAATAAGAATAGAATAGAAATTGTTTTTTTCATGATTTTTAATTTGTGCCTCTTCAAATTGAGGCTGGTTAAACAATGTGTTTACCATAGAGACACCGTGGAATAAAAATTCCATAAAAAACTTTGAAAAAAGTAGAATTACTTGCTGCTATTACAGAATAATTGGGTTAAAGAAGCTATTTATGCATGAAACGTCATTCCTGCGTCCGCGTGTTGCTGAAGCTTTTGCGGAAGCATAAAGCAGGAATCTAGAATATTATTTTGAGATTCCTGTTTCCGCTTCGCTGCACAGGAATGACGACTATTAACTGTGCAATCACTTCTAATAAAAATGTGAAAGAAAATCAATAAACTGTTGATTGAAGGCTTGATTATGAAGGCAGAAACGTCTTAGTGCTGTAATGAAATAGCCTTCAGGGTATTTTGAAGCAAGGAGGCAATGGTCATTGGGCCGACTCCTCCAGGTACCGGAGAAATTGCTGAACATTTTGGAGCAACGTTTTCATAATCGACATCACCAACCAATCTAAATCCTGACTTTTTGGTTGAATCTTCGATTCGGTGAATCCCAACGTCAACAACAACGGTTCCTTCGCCAACCATGTCTGCCGTTAAAAACTTAGGTTTACCTAATGCAACGATAATAATATCAGCCCTTCGAGTTATCTCCGCCAGATTTTTGGTTCTGCTATGAACCAGCGTTACGGTGGCATTTCCAGGATTGGTGTTTCTGGACATAAGAATGGACATAGGGGTACCAACAATATTACTTCGGCCAATAACAACGCAGTTTTTACCTGAAGTTTCAATGTTATACCGTCCCAACATTTCCATAATTCCATTTGGAGTTGCTGGTAAAAAGGTGGGGAGTCCCAGGCTCATTCGTCCAACATTTTCAGGATGAAAACCGTCGACATCTTTGCCTGGTGCAACGGCCAGGGTTACTTTATTTTCATCGATATGATCGGGTAGTGGCAATTGAACGATGTAACCATCAATGTTGTCGTTGTTGTTTAAATCGTCAATTGTTTTGAGAAGTTCTTCTTCGGAAGTAGAAGCAGGAAGTTTAATCAGGGTGGAATCGAATCCAACCCGCTCACACGATTTTACTTTGGAGTTTACATAGGTTTGACTTGCACCATCTTCTCCTACCAATACCGCTGCTAAATGCGGAACCTTTTTTCCTTGTTGTTTTAGTTTTTCAACTTCCGCTGCGATTTCTTCCTTAATTGAATTCGAGGTGGCTTTTCCGTCAAGTAAAATCATATTCTAAGATTTGAGTGGCTAAAATAAAAAATGAAATAGAATGAGGTATGTCTAATAAGGACTTACCTCTTCTTTTTATCTTCCTGCTCCGGGCATTTTAAGCCCAGACATCATTTTAGCCATGTTGCCCTTATTGGACATCATTTTCATCATTTTTCGGGTTTCCATAAACTGCTTAATGAGCTTGTTTACTTCCTGAACATCCCTACCAGATCCTTTGGCAATTCTTTTTTTGCGACTCCCATTGATTATCATTGGGTTTTCTCGTTCCTGATCAGTCATGGAATAGATGATGGCTTCGATGTATTTAAATGCATCGTCATCAATATCCATATTTTTAATTGCTTTGCCCATTCCTGGGATCATACCAGCCAGATCTTTGATATTGCCCATCTTCTTAATTTGCTGGATTTGTTTTAAGAAGTCGTTAAAGTTGAATTGGTTTTTGGCAATTTTCTTTTGAAGTTTTCTGGCCTCTTCTTCGTCAAATTGTTCCTGAGCTTTTTCAACCAGCGAAACAATGTCACCCATGCCCAAGATACGGTCTGCCATTCTTTCGGGGAAGAATACATCCAGGGCATCCATTTTTTCGCCCATACCAACAAACTTGATAGGCTTATCCACTACACGGCGTATGGACAAGGCAGCTCCACCACGGGTATCACCGTCGAGTTTGGTTAGAATAACACCATCGAAATCAAGACGGTCGTTAAATTCCTTGGCGGTATTCACAGCGTCCTGTCCGGTCATAGCATCAACCACAAATAGGGTTTCGTTGGGGTTAATGGCGCTTTTGATATCCGAAATCTCCTGCATCATTTTTTCATCAATGGCAAGACGACCAGCAGTATCAACGATAACGGTATTGTAAGAATTCTGGCGAGCGTAGTTCACTGCTTTTCTTGCAATATCAACTGGATTTTTATTTTCTCTGTCGCTAAAAACTTCAATTCCCAATTGTTCACCCAGAACATGGAGTTGGTCGATGGCAGCAGGACGGTAAACATCGCAGGCTACCAACAATGGATTTTTTCCTTTTTTGCTTTTGATAAAACGAGCCAATTTTCCGGAATGGGTAGTTTTTCCCGATCCCTGCAAACCAGCCATCAGTATTACCGAAGGATTACCCTGAAGATCAATGTCTGATTTTTCAGTACCCATGAGTTTGGCCAATTCATCATGGGTAATTTTCACCATCAGTTCGCTGGGTTTAAGTGCAGTAAGCACATTTGCCCCAAGGGCCTTTATTTTTACCTCGTCAGTAAATTGTTTGGCTACTTTATAATTAACATCGGCATCAAGGAGTGCGCGGCGAACATCTTTTAATGTTTCGGCAACATTAATTTCAGTAATTTTTCCCTGACCTTTAAGGATTTTAAAGGAGCGTTCTAACCGTTCCGATAAGCTTTCAAACATTCTTTTTCTTCTTTATACAGCCCAACTTCAGGCTGAATTTTAAGGTCGGCAAAAATAATGAATTGCACATGAATTCACCCCATTATTTAGGGCGATAGTCAGACGATAATTCAGGTTGCAAAAAGTTAATTTCACATCTGATTCGGAGCAGAGATTCCCAACAATTGCAAACCATAGGCAATAGTTTTGCCTACTTTTTTGCTGAGTTCAACTCTAAATGCGGTAATCTCATTATTATCGACATCGAAGATCTTAATGGATTGGTAAAATGAATTGTAGATTTTAACTAAATCATACACATAACTGGCTATTTCTGCTGGAGAATAATTTTCCGCAGCAGCTTCCATTACAGCAGGGAAGAAGTACAATTGTCGAATTACATCAAGTTCTTTCGATTGGATATTTATTTTACTGGTATAGTCTGGCGACCCAGATTTTGACCGATTTAAAATAGCCGATATTCGGGCATGTGTATATTGGATAAATGGTCCGGTGTTTCCATTAAAATCAATTGACTCTTCCGGGTTAAACATCATTCTTTTTTTCGGGTCAACCTTTAAGATAAAGTATTTTAAACCGGCTAGTCCAATCTCGTGAAACAGTGTTTCTTTTTCACTTTCCGGAACGTCTTCCAATTTACCCAGTTCCGTTGTGGTCTCCTTAGCTTTTAGATACATGTCGCTTACCAGGTCGTCGGCGTCCACGACTGTTCCCTCGCGGGATTTCATTTTACCGGTTGGTAAATCCACCATTCCATAACTCAGATGATAGCAGTTTTTAGCCCAATCGTATCCCAGTTTGGATAAAATGGCAAACAGAACCTGGAAGTGATAATCTTGTTCGTTTCCTACCGTATAAATCAGTTGATTCAGTTCAGGATAATCCTCTAATCGCATTAAGGCGGTTCCGATATCTTGTGTTATATATACACTGGTTCCATCAGAACGTAGCAGTAATTTATGGTCCAGTTTAAATTCGGTAAGGTCGCACCAAACAGAGCCATCTTCTTTTTGGTAAAAAATACCTTTTTCAAGGCCTTCCAATACTTTTTGTTTCCCATAGAGGTAGGTAACTGATTCGTAGTAAAGTTTATCGAAATCAACACCCAGGTTTTTGTAGGTTGTATCAAAACCGTCATAAACCCAACCGTTCATGGTTTCCCACAGCCCAATAACCTTAGGGTCTTTGGCTTCCCATTTCAACAGCATTTGTTGTGCCTGAACCAACAGAGGTGCTTCCTTTTTAGCATCCTCTTCAGATTTACCTGCTGTCACTAACTCGGCTATTTCGTTTTTGTAATGCTTATCAAACTCTACATAGTATTTCCCAACCAGTTTATCTCCTTTTAAACCGGAAGATTGAGGAGTTTCTCCATTTCCAAAAAGCTGCCAGGCAAGCATCGATTTACAAATGTGGATTCCACGGTCGTTAATAATTTGTGTTTTATAAACCTGATGCCCCATGGCTTTCAGTATTTCGCTGACCGAATAACCCAGGAGATTGTTTCTAATGTGTCCCAAATGCAAAGGTTTGTTGGTGTTGGGGGAGGAGTACTCCACCATTATGCTTTTTGATTCTACTAAACCTTTCAACTGAAGTTCGGGGTCTTTAAGTTCTTTAAACCACTCTATCCAAAATTGATGAGAAAAACCGATATTCAGGAATCCTTTGATTACGTTGAATGAATCAATGATTTCAACATTGTCAAGAACATATTGGCCAATTTCGGTTGCCGTTTGTTCAGGGCTTTTTTTACTGATTTTTAAAAAAGGGAATACAACAACAGTAAAATCACCATCAAACTCTTTTCTGGTTCTTTGAACTTGAATGTGTTCTTTTTTAATGGACGAACCATATAATTTGTCCAATGCTTCGTATATGCTATTCTGTAATTTTTGTTCCACTTGTATTGCTATCAATTTTAACGCTGCAAAAGTATTTGAATCGATCTTCAGACGTGATTTTTAGCGCTTTCTTTCAGTTTTTTTTCAGATTAATAAACTGGGTGGCTTCGATGTCCGACGAAAATCTTAGCTTTACCGATTATTTTTTTGAAAGAATCACAACCTATTTTATTCAGCTAGTGCTCAGACTACTTGTATTTGCTCTTGTATTGGTATCCCTTGTTTCTTGCGAGAGTGATGATAATTCGGCTTCGGGTGGCAAAGGAATTTCTCAGGGAACTATTGTTTACAACGTGACCTATCCCTACCTGGATTCTAACGACATTGGATTGAATCTGCTTCCACAATCCATGGAGTTAACTTTTAAAGATGGGTTTTATCGCGTGGAATCGGTTGGTGGAATGGGGCTGTTTGTTGCCGGATATGTATCCAATAACAAGGAAAAGAAAATGGATTATTTCCTGAAGGTGATAAGCTCCAAGTTCGTTTCCCGCTTCAACGAGAAGGGGGTAAAGAAACTGCACAAAGATTTTCCTTCCTATCAATTAAAAAAGCTGGATTCTACACGTGTAATTGCCGGTTACGAGTGTCAGGGGTATCGGGTTTCGTATTACAGCAACATTGTACAGGATCACAACGTGTGGGTTACAAGAGACATTAACATTCCCGGAATGAACTGGTGTTCTCCTTTTCCCAAGGTAAAGGGAGTTATGCTGGGATACCAGGTTCAGCGAAGTGGTTTGGTTATTGACTTTTCGGCCGATGTTGTGCGAAATGATTCAATTAGCATGGAGTCGTTTAAAATACCTATTAAGTACAAGGTTATCTCCAATAAGGCTCTGGTTAGAAAAATGGAAGAGGCTTTTATTGGCTTCGATTATTGATTTTTACACGTTTCCGTGTTTATAAAAACCGCATAAACACTAGCATTTCAACCTGCTTCTCCAATGCATTAATGTTACATTTGGATACCTAACTGGGTTAGATACTTATGTCCGAACTTAAGGAAAAGAAGAAAAAAAAATCATCGGCAAAGAAGAGGCTTGGATTGATACCCAGAATCAAGGGCTTTTTTTTAAATGATAAGCTAAGGCGTATAGTTGGCCTGCTGTTGTTCCTTCTTTCCTTTTATTTACTAGTAGCCTTTACTTCTTTTTTGTTCACCTGGAAAATTGACCAGGATCTGCTTTATGGGTCATGGAAAGAACTTCTTTTTAATCCTGAGTTGGAAGTAGTAAACTGGTTGGGCAAATTCGGAGCATTAACTTCACACCTGTTCATGAATAACTGGTTTGGTATCAGTTCGTTCCTGTTTGTTGGCATATTTGGATTGCTTGGATTAAAGGTTTCTCTTAATTACGCCCCATTGCCATTGGCTAAAACCATTAAGAACACACTCTTTGTTATCGTATGGTCAAGTGTATTTCTTGGTTTTTTCTTTACCAGCGAAAACCTCTTTGTTGGAGGTGCGATTGGTTATTATTCGAATGATTGGCTAAGCTCAACCTTTGGAAGAGCAGGAACTATTTCATTTATTCTTTTCGTTTTGTTTAGTTACCTGATCATTGGCTTTGATGTTTCTTTAAAATCAATTTATCAGTATTTTAAGTCGGTAGTTCGACCTGTTTTCAAATCTGATTTGGAGGAGGAAATTGAAACTCAAACCAATTTCAGCAATATTAACTCTGAAAATATCCAGGTTGAATTCTCTGAAAATGATGAAGAGGAGGCTAATGAGAGCTTAAAAGAAAATTTGTTTTATCCGGATGATAAAGGTGATTCGGAAATTGAAAGTTCTAATAATGGAGAAGAAACTGCGCTGGATGTTGAATTAGACTCAGAGGTAGTTCAACAGGAAACAGAACTAGACCCTTCGGTTAAACTTGAAGTTCCGGAACCAACAATTGAGGGAAATGTGCCCGATTCGGAAGATGAACTTACTATGGACGTGGAAGTTGCTGAGTCTGACGAAGAAATATTGGACGATAAGGAGATTAATAAGAAGGTAAAGGACTTCGGGGAGTATGATCCTACCCTGGATCTATCCAAATTCAAATTACCGACTATTGACATGCTGGCCGGTCATGGCGATACAGGTATAGAGGTTAACAAAGAAGAATTAGAGGCCAATAAAACCAACATTGTAAATACACTAAACAACTACAAAATCGAGATTTCCCAAATAAAAGCAACCATTGGGCCTACGGTTACACTGTATGAAATTGTACCTGCACCAGGAGTAAGAATTTCGAAAATTAAAAACCTGGAGGATGACATTGCTCTGAGCTTGGCAGCATTAGGAATTCGGATTATAGCACCCATACCTGGAAAGGGAACCATAGGTATAGAGGTTCCAAATCAGAAACCGGGAATTGTGTCTATGAAGTCGGTAGTGGCCAGCGATAAGTTTCAGAATACCACCATGGAACTTCCATTGGTGTTAGGGAAAACCATTAGTAATGAAACTTTTGTTACCGATTTAACGAAAATGCCTCACCTTTTAATGGCTGGTGCAACCGGGCAGGGTAAGTCGGTTGGATTAAATGCTATCCTGGTCTCTTTGCTTTACAAAAAGCATCCGTCGCAGGTTAAGTTTGTATTGGTCGACCCCAAAAAGGTGGAGTTGACCCTGTTCAATAAAATAGAAAGGCATTACCTGGCTAAACTTCCCGACGAGGAGGATGCCATAATAACGGACACGTCTAAAGTAGTGGCTACGCTCAATAGCCTGTGTATTGAAATGGATCAACGCTACGAGTTATTGAAAACCGCCCTGTGTAGAAATATAGCGGAATACAACACCAAATTTGTCAATCGTAAACTGAATCCGGAGAATGGACATCGCTACTTGCCATACATTGTTGTGGTTGTTGATGAGTTTGCTGACTTAATTATGACCGCTGGAAAGGAGGTGGAAACTCCAATTGCCCGTATTGCTCAACTTGCACGTGCTATCGGTATTCACTTAATTATTGCTACTCAGCGGCCTTCTGTAAATATTATTACTGGAACCATTAAGGCTAACTTTCCTTCGAGAATCGCTTTTAGGGTTACTTCAAAAATCGATTCCAGAACCATATTGGATGCCGGAGGGGCAGATCAGCTTATTGGTAGGGGAGACATGCTGTTTACCAATGGAAATGACCTCCTGCGGGTACAGTGTGCTTTTGTTGATACTCCAGAAGTAGAAACGATAACGGATTATATAGGAAATCAGCAAGGGTATCCCGAAGCTTTTATGCTTCCTGAATATGTCGGTGAAAGCGATAATCAGAGTGAGGGAATGGAAGATATGGAAAGGGATGCACTGTTTAATGAAGCAGCACAGGTTGTGGTAATGCATCAACAGGGCTCGGCTTCTCTCTTGCAGCGAAAATTAAAATTAGGATATAATCGGGCCGGTAGAATTGTAGACCAGCTGGAGGCTGCAGGTATTATTGGACCGTTTAAAGGATCAAAAGCCAGGGAGGTTTTAATTCCAGACGAACTATCTTTGGAACAGTTGTTGAATCGCGATGCGGATTTAAATGAAGAAGTATGAAGAAATTAATTTTAGGACTATTTGTAGTATTGGCAGCTAACACATTTGCACAAACCGATGCTAAAGACCAAACACCCAAGGATCCTAAAGCCAAGGCAATTTTGGATAAGCTTAGTGCAAAAACAAAGTCATATACCTCCATTACGGCTAAGTTCCAGTTTAGACTGGTCAATAAAACGGAAGGGATTGATGACAAGCAGAGTGGAACGCTAATACTGAAAGGGGAGAAGTACAAGGTTCTTCTAAATGAAATGGAGATTGTGTGCAATAGCTCCACGGTTTGGACCTATATGAAAGACGTGGGAGAAGTTCAATTGGCTGAAGTCGATGAAGCCGAAGACGATGCTATTTTTATGAACCCTAAAAACTTGTTTACTCTATATGAAACCGGGTTTAAATATGTATTGGACAAAGACGCAACTAAAGATGACAAGGCAGTTCATGTCATTCGTTTATATCCATTAAACCCAGGTGATAAACCTTACCATACCATCATTCTGAATATAGATAAAGCTAAAATGGAAATTCAAAGCCTGGAAATGAAATCAAAGGATGGTAATACCTTTATTTATACCATTGAATCATTTACACCAAACAAAGCTTATCCGGATTCCTTCTTTGAATTTAAAACTCCTGAAGGGGTAGAGGAAATTGACCTTAGGTAGTCAGAAGTTTATTTAAAAGCTTCCTGGTACTGGTAGTTTTCTATTTCTACCAATTTTAGTCCGTTGTTTTCAAAACCGTTTATCGAGCCAGCTTGTTTAAAGGCAAAGTTGCGGCTTAATCCCCTATACGTATTTTCCTTGAAGAAATTTTGGAACCCAGTACCATTCTTGGCTAAAGAGTTCATGAAATAAGTAGCAATATCATAGCCTAAGAAAGCCCATTCGCTGGGTTCAGTTCCAAATGTGTTCCTATATACCAGAATAAAATCTTCGGTGGTTGAATCACTGTATTCTATGTATTGATTTCGAATCATGTGGACATTGAGGTTGTTGAGGTATTTAAAATCCAGGTAGCCCATTTTGTTCCAGCTGTCAAGCCCCACAACCTTTATGTTGTAGTCGTTTGAATACTTACTTAAGGCAGCCAGGAAGCGCCCAATGAATGTTTTATTCTTCATTGGCATAAATAGAATGTTCTCAAGGCTGTCGTCCAGAGAAGAACTCAATGTTTCAAAGTCAAACTCAAACATTTTAACCTTCTTTACTGTTGAATTAAATTCTGCATATAAGGCGGTGTTGGTGTCATTATTTGAAATTCCCTGGATTCGTTCAGAGAGTAGTATATCTTTCAATTCATGGTTTTCAATTAGGATTTTATTTTTACCCTTCCATTTATTAAGGGCCAGTGATCGCATAAAATCGACTTGAGCTAAATCGGAAGAAAAAACCTTAATCGCGTAAGGGTTTTCTTTTAAAATATCGTTTCGTTGAGGAACCGGTGAAACAATTGGTTTCTTGGTTTTTTTAGCAAATTCTGATGCAACCAAAAAGTTAGATCGGTGCAAGGGGCCAATTATCAGATCTGCTTTTTGCAATGTTGGATTCTTTGTAAGGCTATCCATTTCCATGGTGCTTTTGGTGTATGGGTCCATAGAAATATCAAAAACGTTGATTATAAATTCAACGCTATCTATTTTTTGATTTTCCACGGCCATTCGAAAACCCGTATAGAAATCCATTCCAATCACGGATTGCCTGAATAACTCTTCTTTTTCGTAATTGAGTTTAGCTTCACTTAAACTGTCATTGGAATCGAGGTAAAAAGGAATTAGAAGTGAAATGAGGTATTTTGACCTAAGTTCACCAGAATCAAGGATGACAACATTACTATTGGTATCAAAATCAGCATATAATTCTGATTTAAGGTCCGGATCGTCATTCTTGGAAATTGGAATTCTTACAGTTGTTCCAATTTTTAGCCCATCCCTTAATCCCCCATTAATCAATCGAAGCGAATCTATATTCACATCGTATTCCAGTGCCAGCGAGTAGAGTGTCTCCTTAGGTTCAACCAAATGGGTGATAAAAGAATCTTCTTCTGCTTGCTGCAATTCTATTTCACTAACATCACTGGTACTTTTCTTAGGCTGTGGAATTTTCAACTCCATTCCAATTTTTAACCCATTGGCCAATTCAGGATTTTCGGCAATCAGTACCTTATCGCTTACGTTATATTTTCTGGTAAGGGAATACATGGTTTCTTTTGGCTGCACCTCATGAATTAGATACTCTCCTTCAGCCATGGGAGGATTAGTGCCGGAAACTTTCGAGTCAATTTTCTTGATGGGAATTCGAATAACCTGACCAATTTTAAGCCCTTCCTCGAGTTGTGGGTTTTCTTTAATTAAGTCTTTGGTTTTAATCGAGTACATTTTACTCAATGAGTAAAGCGTATTTCCCTTTTCAACCTTATGAAGGTAGTATGTTTTGCCCTCAATAAGCTGAACCTGCTTGGCATTGAACTGCTGTGCGTAAACCGTAGTTATGCAAAAAACAAAAAACGAAATAACAAGAAACCTCAAAAGACCTTTAATTGTCATTTATTCCCATTCAATTGTAGCAGGTGGCTTGGAACTGATATCATAAACCACTCTATTAATACCCTTTACTTTATTTATAACCTCAGACGAAACTCGTGCCAAAAATTCGTGAGGCAAATGGCACCAGTCAGCGGTCATACCATCAGTAGAAGAAACAGCTCGTAATGCTACCGCATTTTCGTAGGTTCTTTCATCTCCCATAACACCCACTGATTGGACAGGTAATAAAATGGCTCCTGCCTGCCATACTTCGTCATATAAACCATTGTCTTTCAGTCCCTGGATGAAAATATGGTCTACCTCCTGTAGCGTTGCAACCTTTTCTGGCGTAATATCTCCCAAAATTCGAATAGCTA
This sequence comes from Crocinitomicaceae bacterium, assembly GCA_002713215.1. Classification (GTDB taxonomy): domain Bacteria; phylum Bacteroidota; class Bacteroidia; order Flavobacteriales_G; family Salibacteraceae; genus UBA2108. Next base: position 178,172 of record PAVO01000039.1, on the reverse strand, counting down.
ACCCAGGTCCAGGAAAAGGGTGCCTTCCCAATAACGAGGAATCCAATCCCAAATTCTTGCCTACTCGTCTAACCTCATCCTTAAAAAGAGAACGCAATGGTTCAACAATCTTTAGTTTCATGTAATCGGGGAGTCCTCCAACGTTGTGATGCGATTTTATGGTTGCGCTAGGGCCCTTTACAGATACGGATTCAATAACATCGGGATAAATGGTTCCTTGCCCCAACCACTTGGCATCTTCTACCAAATGCGATTCTTCGTCAAAGACTTCGATAAATACGCGTCCTATTATTTTGCGTTTGGTTTCAGGATCGGATTGCCCTGCTAGTTCTTTATAAAACTTGGATTTCGCATCAACTCCTTTAACATTTAAGCCCAGGTGTTTGTATTGATCCAGTACACTCTCAAACTCATTTTTTCGGAGGAGACCATTATCCACGAATATGCAGTAAAGGTTTTTGCCAATGGCTTTACTTATGAGTGTCGCCGCTACCGTTGAGTCCACCCCGCCGGAGAGTCCCAGGATTACTTTTTCGTTACCAATTTGTTCCTTTAGTTGACTTACAGTTGTTTCAATATAAGAAGCCGGTGTCCAGTCCCGGGTACAACCACAAATGCCTACGACAAAATTCTTCAATAGCTTTAAGCCATCAGTGGTGTGGTATACTTCCGGATGAAATTGAATGGCATACGTTTCTTCATCATCTATTTTGAAAGCTGCATTGGTCACATCCTTGGAGCTGCCAATGAGCGAGTAGTTACCAGGCAGTGATTTTATGGTATCGCCGTGGCTCATCCAAACCTGGGTTCCTTCCTCAATTCCGTCAAAAAGTGTTGTGGAATGATTGATCATGGTCATATTGGCTCTACCATATTCTCTATGGGCAGATGCAACAACCTCACCGCCATAATGTTGAGCTAGGAATTGGGCGCCATAACAGACCGCCAGAAGTGGTAACTTTCCCTTGATTGAACTTAAATCTGGAATTGGGGCATCGGCATCTCTAACAGAAAATGGACTTCCTGAAAGAATCACACCGCTAATGTGATCACCAATTTCCGGAATATTATTGTAAGGATGAATTTCACAGTATACATCAAGTTCCCTTATTCTACGGGCGATTAACTGTGTATACTGTGATCCAAAATCAAGAATTAGAATTGTTTCCTGCATACGCAAAAGTATAACTTGAAGTTAATTTGAATACACCTCAAAATCTATTTTTACACAATATTTTATTGCCTGTGAAATGAAGAAAAAAAATTAGAACTTTACAGGAGTAAAATTTTAATCATGCACCTTAAAACTACCTTACTATCATTATCGATTATTCTCTTTTCACTTGTTGCCACTTCGCAAAGCACAATTTATACTCAAGATTTCTCGTCGCAAAATGGTAAGGGAGCTATTGGAGGATCACCAAGCATAACCATTGACACTTCTGATGTTACCTGGTCGGTGGATACTTCGGATGTTAATTTTCAGGATGCTTCAGACTATATTCAGGTAGTCAGCGAAAAACTGGAATTCAGGGATACGGAAGGAAATGCAAAGTGGATTTCTTCAGCAATTACGATAACAAATCTTATTTCTTTAACCCTTTCGATTGACCTAAGCGAGGTTGGTACAATGGAATCGTCCGATACCATTTCGGTCTATTATAAAATTGATAACGGATCGGAGACCCTGGTACGGTTAATAAACGATGATTTTACAAGCGTTACTTTAACTGATACTGCATTGTCTGGAACGGGAGATGCACTTTATATAATTGTCTATGCTAAAAATGGTGCGGATACAGAAAAACACAGAATAGATAATGTAACGGTAAAGGGAAGTTGTGGATCAAGTCCAACTGAATCTAGTAATTTTGCGGCAAGCACCAATGTTAATGCAGCGACTTTAACCTGGACCGCACCAACCTGCTCCGATAGTGTAATGATTGTTGCTAAACTCTCTTCTACCATATCGGGCACACCTACCGGTGATGGAAGTTCATACACTTCGGACAATGATTTTAGTGGGAGTGGGACAGCATTTGATGGTGGTAAAGTAGTTTACAAGGGAAACGGTACCACGGTTTCCATTTCCAACCTTACTACTGCTTCAACCTATTACTTTAAAATTTGGTCCCGTACAGGTTCTAATTGGTCTTCCGGTTCTGAGATTAATGCAACCGTACCTTATATCCCCAAATTGCTAATTGCTGAAGTAGCTGACCCAAGTGACTTAATAACGGGCAGGTTTGTAGAACTGTTTAATGCAGACACGCTGACCATTGACTTTTCCAGCCTGGAATTTAACGTATGTAGGGAAACCAATGGTGGAGGAAGTTTTACTTGTGAAAAGATAACAGGTACCTTGTCTCCTGGCAATTATTATGTCATTGCGAATAACGCCTCTGCTTTTAGCACCCAATATTCGAAAACGGCTAGTGCTACATTTGGCAATACATCCGGAAATGGCGACGACGGGTATTTTTTGTATGTAGGAGGAGATAATTCGTCGGGGACATTGCTTGACGCCTATGGAGTGGTTGGTGAGGACGGAAGCGGAAAAACTTGGGAGTATACCGACAGCAGGGCCTACCGAGATAGTAATCATTCGGCTACTAATGCGACCTGGGCCGCTTCAGAGTGGACCATTGTAGGAAGCACAGCAAGTGCTTGTGAACCTTTTGACCATTCATCTGCCTTTCCCGAAATTACCATTGAATCCAATTTTTCGTTGGTGGAGGGAATTTACAGAACGCTTAACATTAATGGGTCCTCCATAGAAGTGACTGCCTCCGGAGATATTTATGTGCTCAATAAACTAAAGCTTAAAAATGGCCTGTTAAACATGAATTCGAACAAGTTACATCTGGGGACCACAGAGTACGATTGTTCGGTTACTGATGCAAGTTCAAGTTCATACATCTATGGTGGAACAGTGCGCTATTATGTTAATAGCAGTATGGGTACCTATAAATTCGAAATAGGAACTGCAGGGACGGAGTACTCTCCAGTTGATATTGCTTTTAATTCTTCCACATTGGCTTCCACAGCTTATTTGGAAGGTGCAGCTTCTAATTCGAAACATCCTAATTTACCTTCACATGTTGTTTCGTACCTGGATAGAAACTGGACTGTTGAAGCCACTGGAATTACGTCTCTCAATTACGATGTTGATCTGGTATATGTAGACGATGACATACAAGGAACAGAATCTACTTTGTTGCCCGTAAAATATTCGGGTAGTACCTGGACAGCACCAGGAACAGTTGGAAATGGTAATGTAGACACGGTTGGTTCAGGATCGGTAACGGTTGGTACCAATACGCTTACCTGGACCGGAGTTACCAGTTTTAGCATTTTCACTGGGGTTGGTGATGGAAGTCCCTTACCTGTAGACCTTCTTTATTTCAATGGGCATAAAAGCGAGGAAGGTAATTTATTGACCTGGGCCACTTCAAGCGAACTCAATAGCGATTATTTTGAAGTTGAAAAAATGTCGGATAAAGGTGAGTTTATGGGAATTGGACAAGTTGGAGCAAAAGGAAATTCAAATAGCTTGTCTAATTACGAATTTGTGGATTATATGGGTAATAACAGCGATTATTCGTATCGACTAAAGCAAGTTGATTTTAACGGAGAAGTACATTATTCAAGGATAATTCATGTTCAAGGCGATCAAAGTAAATCTAAAGGCATTTCTGTAATTGGAAATGATCAGAACATTTGGATAAATAACCTTCCGCCAGACAAGGTAATCATTAGCATTATTAATGCATCAGGGCACACGTTGAATAGTAAAGCTTATACCGGATCCTCTTCGGTTTTATTTCCTACCGCAGAGCTGGCCTCCGGGTTATACATTGTAAAAATCAGTAATTCGCAGGAGGAATTATTCTCAAAGAAACTTATGATCAACCAATAATTGCTCGTAGTTTAGGTTGGATTTAAAACTTAGCCTGTACGGTAAATAGAATATTTGAGTTCGAATTGGTGTACTTAATGGTTGTAGAAGTGTTAGGATCGTAATCCGAGTCGTCTCTGTAAAATGGTTTTTCTGCTGAGAACATTCTTCCTTCCAATCTAAACTTCACATTTTTAATGGGAGAATAATCGAAGTTTAGTGAGTAGCAGCTTGTTACAAACGGATTAACGACATCGGTTTGAATAAAAACACCAGCTTCGTCACTGTAATATTCGTAACGTCCGGCTACAGCAAATTGATCACTTAACTTATATCTTGCCAGCAGGCTTCCTGCATAGATATTATCTTGTTTATTGGTTACTCGGTTGTCGCTAAGCGCAAAATCGAACCCAACCACCAAATCAAGTTTTTTGCTCAAGGCCATGGTCGAGTATAGGTTGTTGTAAAAGATGAAATTGGCCGCCGAGTCGGGCTGGTCATTGTAATACATGTTGCTGTAGTTTACAGTTACTTTCTCCGAAGGACTCCAGGTTGCCTGTAATCCCAAAAGCTTATTGGTGTTTCCTTCATTTTCGGTTATGGTTTGATTGCCGTTGGCTACTGTTACTCCAAAATACCATTTGTCCGAAGCATTGTAACCCAGTTTAGCGCCAGCTAGGTAGTACGGTGTCCATTCAGAAGTTAAGGAGTGACTAGTTAACAGGTTGTCGTAACTCAATGCTGATTCAAACCCCATGTGTGAGCCAAACATCCCCATGGTAAATTCAAACTTCTTTAAAAACCGATAGTTGATGTTAGCTTCATAAAGCATTCTAAGCAACTCTCTTTCATGAGCCATATTTGCTGCAGGAAAATCACCTGTATTTAACCCTAGATTAGCGGTTAGTCCCCCTCTTGTATAACTAACTTTCGCTACAGCCATATTAATGCCAATCTGATTATTTCTATTGTACTGAAACAGAAAGTCAGGTCGATTATGGTCATGTGGTTCATTTAGATCATAGCTGTAATAAGCATCAACATAAAATGTGTATTCAAAGCTTCCTTTGTTTGCTTGTTTGCTTGTATCGGATTGCCCGTATGCTGCCATAACAGAAATTAGTGAGGCACTAAGGAGTATAATCTTATTCATAAATGGAATGTTTGATGCTAAGATAAAATTTAATTTAAACGTGGGCTTACTCGATTCAGTCGCCTACAGACAATGATATTATTTGGAGCTTGAAACTTTCCTTATTTTAATATCAAAGTACGCGAAAAATAAAGTCATCAAAGGACTCAGGTAATTGAAGAAGCAGAAAGGTAAATAGGCGAGAGTAGCTACACCCAATACCGTACTTTGTGTTGCCCCGCACGTGTTCCAGGGAATGAGTACAGAAGTTACCGTTCCGGAATCTTCAAGGGTTCTACTCAGGTTCTCCGGGGCCAGTTTTCGATTTCGATAAGCTTCTTCATACATTTTTCCGGGAATAACAATGGCCAGGTACTGATCGGAAGCAGTAACGTTTACAAAGAGGCAAGAAGCAACGGTGCGCATAAATAATCCTCCATTGCTTTTAACACCATCCAATAAGCTTGCAGAGATTTTCTGAAGTGAACCAATCGCATCCAGAACTCCACCGAGGGTCATAGCACATAGAATAAGCCATATGGTATTTAGCATTCCTTTCATACCTCCGCTTGATAACAAATCGGTGATAGCTGCGTTTCCGGTCTCAATACTAACATTGGTGGTTAGGGCATCAATTATGGTTATGTAACTTGCTTCTACATAAGAGTTTGATTTTGGGGCTAATTGCTCAATGATTTGTGGTTGAAATACCAGTGCAAATATGCCACCCAGAAGAGAACCAATAAACAATACCGGAAGTGGTTTAACCTTTTTGATAATCATAAATATAACAACCGCAGGAACGACAAAAAGCAGGGGAGTGATATTGAAGGAGCTCTCCACAGCGGTAATCAACTCTCCAATTTGGATTTCTGATTGCGATGGGTCGTAAAAGAGGCCGATTACTGCAAAAATCAAAATGTTAATACCAAAAGAAGGTACAGTTGTTAATGCCATGTATCGGATGTGGGTAAACAAATCAGTATTTGCCATAGCAGCAGCCAGGTTGGTTGTATCGCTCAACGGGCTCATTTTGTCTCCAAAATAGGCCCCACTGATTATAGCTCCGGCAGTAATAGCTTCGGAAAAACCCAATGCACTTCCAACTCCTAAAAGGGCAATTCCAATGGTAGCAATGGTACTCCATGAACTGCCTGAAGCTACCGAAATGACAGCACAGATGAGCGTTGTGGCAGCCAAAAAGATAGTTGGGTTAAGAATTTTAAGGCCGTAGACAATTAGGGCAGGAATAATTCCGCTAATAAGCCAGGTGCCAGACAATGCACCAATCATAAGTAAAATAAGCATGGCAGAGCTGGTACTTGAAATACTTGAAGCTACTTTATCGAAAATCCGGTGGTAGGGGATATTGAGTCTAATTCCAATTACAACTCCTACTGCAGCAGCGGTGAGCAGTACGAACTGATTGGCCCCTCCCAATGAATTATCACCAAAAACAACTACGTTTATAGCCAACAATGGAATTAAAACCGCAATGGGTAAAAATGCCTGAGCCAGTGAGATGTGTTTTTTTGCCATAGACGAAGCCAAAAATAGTCAAGCCTGATAACTGATAGAAAGTAATTTATATTTGGACGGAATAGAAAGCATTTTGAATACCACCTGAGCCTAAGCAATTTGAAAATCGAAACCGCTAATAAACCACCGGTCACCTTTTTTTGCCTTTCCTTAAATAATGGAATGGTGTATGATAGTGTAGGCAGATTTTCGTTTGGATTATGAACAGTTTTATTAAAGTATTAGTGATTGTGTTAGTGTTGATTCCGGTTGGTGCATTGGCCCAGGACACCACGGCAACCGGATATTTGGTTGATTCAAAAACCAATGAACCCCTTCCATTTGCCAACATAGGTGTTGATGGTCGTTTTAAGGGCACGGTTACTAACATGGAAGGACATTACATATTGAACTTATCGGGAATTGATCAGGAGTCTTATGTTTCTTTTTCGTACATAGGATACGAGTCGCGTAAAATGAGTGTAGCGGAACTTCTTAATACCAGTGAAGTTCGATTGAAGCAAACCGCTCTGAAACTTGATGCCGTGGAAGTATCTTCCAGGCCGTTGAAGGTCAAAGAAATTGTGGAGTTGATAGAAGAGAATTATGACAAGAACTATCCCAAACAAACAGCGAAAAGAAGAGTTTTCTTCCACAAATTTGAAAAAGTACCTTTCCCTGACAAGGAAATGATCTCTGTAAAAAAATCAAATTTTGAAGAGATTAATGCCGAATTAATGAGTGAGTTAATGGCCCTGGTTCCGGACACGTTGATCGAATACCAGGATGTAATGCTGGATTTGTATAGCCACGATGGTGAAAGGAAAATTGTACCGATTTCCGCCATTTCCATTGAGGAAGGATCGCAGAAAGATTTGGAAAAAAAGTTTGAGCAGAATTTGGGTAAATTTTTCGGAGATGTTGGAAGAGGTGGCGAAGATGAGGATATTTATTACAAGTGGCGAAGTGGAATTTTTAGTCAGGAAATTGAAAGCAGTTCATCCGCTGATTCTAATAAATCGAAAGAAACAACATTGAAACCACATGAAAAGTCAGCATCCAACGTAAAAAGCGAAATGCTATCAATAATGAAAGGCTATGCTTCATTGCATGGTGGTAATTGGGAGTTTATCAGCAGTCCGGGTAAGTATCGTTATAAAAAGAAAGGTGTAACCGTGATTGGTGAAGAATTGGTTTATGAAATTTCTTTTAGACCAAAGTCCAGAGGCTTGTACGAAGGAGTTATGTATGTTTCGACCAGTTCCTATGCCATAATTCAGTTGGATTATGCATTTAAGAAAGGAAAAGATGATGAAAATATTCATTTGCTGGGATTTGGCCATTCTATGAATAATAAAACGGGTAGGATTATTTTCGAAAAAGGCTCTAATGGATATTATGCCAAATACATTAATGCACACAAGCATGAATCGGCATCCATAGAACGGAACTTTTCCATAATCAAAAAGAAGAGAAGGTGGTTTATAGATAAGACACTAAAAGAAATAAAATTTGACGTTAATGCCTTCTTTGATACCTATGGATATTGGGAAATTCTTGTAGTAGAAAAGAACGATATTCAATCGAGCGACTTTGAGCAAGTGGTTCAGCCCAAAACCGTCCAGTTTAAAAAGGAATATGCCTTCAGTTCTGAAGCCTGGAACAATAGCACGGTAATAGCTCCCTCAACGGAATTGAAGAAGTATAAGAGGAAATAGAATTTTTATTCTGACAGATTTTCAGGTAAATAGGTTGCAGTTAAAAATAATATTTAGATATTTGTCTAAATATTTAATTAATGAATTCGGTTTTTAAGGCATTAAACGACCCCACACGTAGGAAGATTCTTGAGTTACTCAAGGAGGATGACATGACTGCAGGTGATATTGCTGATGAGTTCGATATTTCCAAGCCTAGCATTTCACACCATTTAGACCTTCTAAAACAGGCCGACTTGGTTACAAGTGTTAAGAAAGGTCAGTTCATTTATTATTCTTTAAATGCAACGGTAATGGACGATATTCTGAAATGGATTATTCAATTAAAAAAGTAAAATAACGATGACTAAATTTTTGAAAAAGGAAGTTCTTAATCTAATTATTCTGATCGCACCCATGGTTTATTTGGCATTGGTTTATGATAGACTTCCGGTTAAACTACCTATACATTGGAACTTACAAGGTGAAGTCGATGGCTATGGCCCAAAATATTTAATGGCACTGATAAATATTGGGGTGTATGTACTCTTATTGATCCTACCCAAAATTGATCCTAGAAAAAAGAACTACGACATTTTTTCGACTACCTATTCCAAGTTGAGGTTAATGTTTGTTTTGTTCTTCAGTGCTATTACCTGTGTGATCATAACGGATTCCCTTGGGTTCGATATTAACATGGACAGGGTAATATATATTGGTGTGATTCTACTACTTATGGCTTTTGGTAACTACATGGGCACTATAAAACCCAATTGGTTTATCGGAATCCGGGTTCCCTGGACCATAGAAAGTGAATCGGTTTGGAAGAAGACCCATCGCCTGGCGGGAAGAATTTGGTTTTGGCTGGGGTTTGTCCTGTTAATCCTTTCCTTCTTTCTCTCAAAACCTATGTTAAGCCAGGCATTGCTGGTTGCGGTAGCCATTATGGTCATTGTCCCAATAACTTATTCCTACCTGACTTTTCAAAAAGAAAATCATTCTAAAACATCCAATTCATGAAAAAGGCAATTTTCTTATTTGTATTCGCATTTTCCTATGGTTTAATTTTTTCACAGGACAGTGTAACCTTTCGAAGTGGTTCCTTACTACTGAATGGAACGTTTTCAACTCCGCAAGGCACCGGTCCGTTTCCGGTTGTGGTTTTTTCACATGGTTCAGGAGCCAACGACAGAGATCAAACATTGCCTTTGACTTCAGCAAATCATGCTTGTTTGCTTCCGGGATTGTACAAAGACACGGTTAGGAATTTTAAGGATTTGGCCAATTCGTTTAATGATCATGGAATTGCTGTATTTCGGTACGACAAAAGAACTTACACCCACAAGAATCTAAACCCACGGACCATTACACCTTACGATTTTGTACAAGACATTCATGCAGCTGTCAATTTTATTAAGTCCCAATCGAAGGTTGACACCAGTTGCATCATGTTGTTGGGACACAGCCAGGGAGGAAACTTTATTTCTATCGTTGCCAATGAGAGGAACGATATATCGGCACTTATTGCACTTGGAACCGGAGCAAGAGGGATCGATTCAATTATTGCCATTCAGCAGCGAGACATTTATTACAAATGTTTGAAAGATACTTTAACAGGAGATTCAATTTCCACTCAAACGCTGGTAGATTTTGGTAAGATTCGAGATGGTAGCTGGAACCCCAATACGCTTTATTTCGGTTCTTATCCCAAGTTTTGGAAGGAATGGATAGACATTACAGATTCAACGATTATTAATTACCAAAATGCTTCACAACCCACCTTATTGCTTCATGCCATGGAAGATTTTAATATACCTCTGGAGGATGCAAGACGGTTCGAAAACCAGGTTAACCGATCAGATTTTGATGTCTATTACATGAATGGGCTAAACCATTATTTCACAACTTCAACGAATCCCGTTGTGGCTCAGGTGGTCACTGATACTATAGCTCAGTGGTTGAAAAAAATTAAATTGAATTCTAACATATCCACTGAAAAGCCTCAGTCAAAACGGTTAACAATTGGTTATACATCCAGCCAATTTATAGTAACATCAAATGCCACTGAGTTGATTCAGAATCTAAATGTAATTGATTTAAATGGCAGGCTGGTGAAATCAAAGTTACCAGAGGGAGATAATAAAGTTTACCTAGAGAAAACAGATTTTCGGAAAGGAATGTATTTACTTGTTGTGCAGACCAACCAAAATATCTACAAGTACAAGGTTGTAATCGAAAACTAGTTTCTCCCTTGAATCACGAGGGGCCTGGTCTGGGAGTTTTCTCCAACTTTCAGTTCCACCAGGTAGAGTCCGGCAGCAAGGCCTGTACAATTGACATCTATGTAGTTGTGGCCGATTCTGGCGTGGTAGTTTTCTGAAGTAACCAAAACACCTCTGGAGTCATAAACACGGAGGTCCGCCTTTTCACTTTCGGTACCAACGATAAACTCAACTCGTGTGGTTCTTACAGCAGGATTAGGGTAGAGAAGGAAGCTTTCGTACAGACCATTATTTTTATTTTCCGGAAATCGTTTTCCTTCCGAAATGCTAAGTGCTTCATTGAAATTGGGGATTCCATAACCAAAGTGTACATCAGGGTTTGAGTACTTGTGAGCAGACTCCCGAATGATGTTCATAAGAACTTTATTCTCCATCTCTGGATAGGCTTGCCACAAACAGGCGCTTGCTCCTGCCACAATTGGACTTGAAAACGAAGTACCATTACTGGTTTTTACGACACCTGAAGCGTCAACAACGTATACCCACCATCCCATTGCACAAACATCCGGTTTAATGACTCCTGCAGAGGTGGGGCCTCTGGAAGAAAAACCAGCTACGGTTTCCTCACTGCCCACGGCACCTATACTAAGCACACCATATCCGTCTGCCGGAGCTCCAATATAATACCAGCTATCGTTTCCACTATTTCCGGCAGAATTTACTACCAGCATTCCCTTTTCGAAAGCTTTGTTGGCTGCTCGGGTAACCACAGTTGTATTACCGTCCATATCAGCATAAGTATGGTTGGTTGTTGAATCATTAAACCTAGTGTAGCCCAACGACGAATTGATAATGTCTGCACCCACACTATCGGCATATTCTGCAGCCTCTGCCCAGTTATATTCTTCAATGATTGTTTCTGATGTAGGATCTTCGGTTTTCATTAGGTAATAGTTTGCACCAGGTGCGGTACCAACCATTTCACCATCAATATGAATTGCCATTGTACTAAGTACTGACATGCCATGGTTGCTTCCATAAAATACGTTGTCCGTATGATTCACAAAGTCTTTTTGTCCTACAATCTGATTGTTCTTCCACAAGGGTTGAAAATGATTCATGGTATCCACCCTTCGAAAGCCGGCATCAAATACAGCAATTAACATCCCTTTTCCCGTAAAACCTTTTTGATGAAGTTTATTCATTTCGATCATCTCAATTTGAGTTTGAGACTTACCGTAATTGGGTAAGAAGGGTTCCTCTTCCAGTTTGAATTTATTCTGAGCTGCCCGTTCCGGAATTGGCTTGCTGCAAATAAATGTAACTGACTCAACGAACGATTGAGCATTAATTTGTTGTAGCACACTCGGGTTAGAAACGTCTACAGTGATGGCATTATTCCATTTAAGCCTGTTCTTAAGGCTCACGCCTGGAATGGTAGTGATCTTACTTATATAGCTGGAGCACAGTGGAAAATCCTCGAATGTAATCGAAACTTTAGATCTACGTCTTCTCTCCAATGATCTCTCAGTAAGAAAAGTATTTGGTGATTGATTTATACTGCAGTTTTTGTCCTTGAATATCACGGAATAATATCCGGTTTGGGCAGTCCCAATTGCCGATAACAGTACAGCGAATATGACCAACAGAAACTTATTCAAGGTGGTATTCATTTATTCGCATTGACAATACATATCCAGAATCAACAACAGGATCTCCGGGAACTCCGGTGGTAAATCGTTTTACCATTTTTTCATAACGATTTACAAGGCCAATATCAGGAGTATAGTGCTCGTACCTTATTTCCGTATTAATCTGTAATGGATCGGTAATGTAGAAGTGTTCCACTTTCATCGTACGGGCTAAACTAAAACCACTTATGTTGGTGTCAATTGTCTTGCTTCCGTAGTTATAATTCTCTTTATCCATTACGTTGGCCGCATTTCCATTCCACGATTTATTAATTTCTACTGGAAAGTTCAGTTTAATGTACCTGATATTGTCTACCTGTTCTTCTACTTGAAAAGAGTTTTTATAAAAAGTCCAGACTTTTTGAATTTCCCATTTGGTTTTGTCTTGACTTTTGTATCGTTCTACTCGCTTTACTTTTCGGTTCCCATCGTCCACAAATTCACTTTCTACTATATCCTTAATGTAATACTGAAAAGTATCTATGGTGTGAGTAAAGTCGTTAAATACAAAGCTATCTACCTGGTAAACTTTGTAACTATTAACCGATTCGGGATAATAGTTGAATCCTAAGTCGGTGGTAGTTCCAGTGTCTTTTCTACAGGAAAGAACAACAAGTAAAATAGCTAGTATCCAGAGGGACTTTTTCATTCCTTAATTTCAGGAGACGAATTTAAGGAGTCTTGTTTCTGTTTCTTTAATTCTTTTTCAGCTTTTACCTGAGCGGGCGTTTTTGACCATTTTAACCTGCCTTTTGCATAATACTCATATAGAGTGGGAGACCCACCGCTATCAAAGTGTGTCCAGGTTTTTTCTCGTACGGCATACTTGTAATAGCCCCTAACTTTACGGGCACCATTGGGATGAAACCATTCAACCTTACCTTCTAAATTGTCGTCGATATATACTCCGGTAAATTTGATTTTGCCGCTAGGAAAAAATTCTTTTACAACACCGTTTAAGATTCCATTTTCATAAATCTCTTCTTTAGTAATGTGACCATCCTTATAATAAACCCGAGACATGCCATGCTTTTTGCCGTTCACGAAAATGCACTGTGAGGTAATATCTCCTTCACGGTCATAAAACTTCCAGATTCCTGTTCGTTGCATCTTGTAATATTTGCCTTCGGACATAACATTTTTACCATCATGAAAAAAATTCACTTCGGCAGTGTCATTGGTAAGATGATTGATTTTAGCGGTCAATGTTCCATAGTTGTCGTAGTAAAGAAATTCGCCAGAAGGTTTATCGTTTATAAACTGCCCAATGTATCTGGTTTTTCCATTTTCGTGCTTCTTTTTCCAGGTTCCTTGTTTCCTTCCTTTCTTATCCACCTGATTGATGGTATCTACCGCCGGAAATTCCAGACTGGTCGCTGATTGCGCAGCCAGAAAAGTGGGAAGAACCATTAGAAAAAATAGTATTAACCGCATTACTATAGAACTTTACATTTTAACACTTCTATTCCATTAATAAACCCTTGAATTTTATCTCCTTTTACTACTGGCCCAACTCCTGCCGGTGTTCCGGTGTAGATTAAATCTCCAATCTTCAAGGTAAAGATTTTACTCACGTACGATATAATTTGGTTAAAGTTAAAGATCATTTCCGAGCTATTTCCAAATTGAACCGTGGAACCATTTTTTTTCAACTCGAAATTGATATTGTCTACTTTTCCAAGGTCTTTTATGGCAATAAATTTGCCGAGTGGGGCTGAGCCATCAAAGGCTTTGGCTATTTCCCAGGGAAGGCCTTTCTCTTTACACGATTTTTGAACGTCGCGGGCAGTAAAATCGATTCCCAGACCAATTTCTTCGTAGTATTTATGTGCAAAGCGCTCTTCAATATGTTTGCCCAGTCGATTTATTCGTATGACTAGTTCGGCTTCGTGGTGTACGTTATTACTATGTTCGGGTAAGAAGAAAGGAGCCCCTTTTTTAAGTAGAGCAGTATCGGGTTTAAGGAATAAAACGGGTTTTTCTGGAATTGGATTGTTTAGTTCTTTGGCGTGGTCAATATAATTTCTTCCAATGCAGATTATTTTCATAACTAGTTTCTACTTCGTTCCCAAATGTCTTTGAATATTTCCTTGGTATACAACGGAAAATCTCCATTCATTAACCAACCATAATACCCAGGTTCCTTTTTAAAAACGTCTTCAACTGGTATATTCTTGTGTTTTCCAAAATTAAAAACCTCTTTTCCTTTATCGTTCATGCCAATTCTACCAGCAACATCAGCGTGTTTTCTTCTCTGTGAAAACTCGTGAAGTGATTTCATATCGTTTTCCAGGTCATCGTATTTTTCGAGTTGAGCTTCCAGTATTTCGTAGGTTGCAAGAATATCAGCTTCGGCAGAGTGTGCGTTTTCTAATTCCTTTCCGCAATAGAAATTATAACCTGCAATTAAGGTTCGCTGTTCTTTTTTATGGAAGATATTTTGGACGTCGATATGATTTTTTTCATTTACATCGAATCGGATTCCCGCCCTCATAAATTCTTCGGTGAGTAGAGGGATGTCAAAGTTTATGGAATTAAATCCGGCTACGTCACAATCATTGAGCAATATAAATAGCGACTTTGCCAACTGTTTAAATGTTGGGCAGTCCTTAACGTCTTCGTCTGTTATTCCATGTATGTCACTCGACTGTGTTGGAATTGACATTTCAGGATTTACCCTTTTTACCTTGACTTCTTTTTGTCCGTCGGGATGAATCTTCAAAACAGCGATTTCTACAATTCGATCTTTGGCTACATTAACCCCAGTGGTTTCAAGATCAATAAATGCTATCGGGCGTTCAAGATTTAATTTCATTCGATTATTAATCAAAAAAAAGCCCCATGAAGAGGCTTTAAATATTGTGGAGTTCCAGTATTAATTGATTCGAATTTCAACTCTACGTGAATTAGTTCCAGGTGCACTTGGCCTTTCTTCACCATAGAAACTAGTTGAAATTAAGCTTGAATCTATTCCTAGTTTTTTCAATTCTTCTGCCACTGCAGAAACTCTTTTTTCTGAAAGTACTTTGTTGTAAGCAGCGTTACCAACTGAATCAGAGAAACCACTCAACTCAACCTTCCTTCCTGGATTGCTCTTCATGAAATTAGCAACATCCTGTATAGTGGTCATTCCTTTAGAACCAACACTTGAACTATTGGAAGCGAATCCAACTACACGGTACATTGCAAATTGTCCCAACTCAAATTCAACACGTCTGTTTTTTGCTCTACCGTCAGGGTTATCAGATCCATCAGGGTTTTTACCATCCGCTTTAGGGTTTCTTTCACCTTCGTAGGTATAGTTAACGTTATACGGATCAACTCCTGCAGCAACTAACTTACGGGTTACAATTAAAGCACGTTGTCTGGAAACCTCGTCATTAACTTCATCGGTACCAATGTAATCGGCATGTCCTGATAATGAAATCACAAAGTCAGGATTAGCCTTCATGTACTCTCCAATTTTCCTTACTTGCTCCTCACTTTCTTCAGTCAATGTATTTCCATTGAAACTAAACAAAATGTCTCTGAACAAATCCTCATCTACTTTTTGAGGCTCTTTCTTAGCAACAACAACCTCGGGCTCTTTTTTAACTTCTTCTACAGTATTAACCTCTTCTTTAACTTCTTTCTTAGGTTCTTCTTTAACCGGTGGAGTTACAACAGCCACTGCTGCTGCAGCTTCTTTTTCTTCTGCCTTTTTCTTTTCTTCCGCTTCTTTTCTCTTCAATTCGTCAGATAAGAAATCTACCATTGCAATTGAAGGAAGGTCTTCTCTTTTCCTGGTTTTGTAATACGCCGTAATTCGGTATACATCTTTATATCCATATCCGTCAACTCTTGCGGAAGCATAATAAGCAATGGTCGGATCCTTTTTACTTCTTATGTAAGCTATTTCATCCCGCGGAGTGTTAATCGGAATCCCCAAACTTTGCGGGTTGCTCCATTTTCCATCCTTAAACTTACTGAAGAAAACATCGTAGCCACCAATGGAAGAGTGTCCTTTTGATGAAAAATAGAGTAAATCATCGCCAATCATAAACGGTGTATCTTCATCCTGTTCGGTATTCAATACCGAGCCCATATTTTCCAACTCACCCCATTTCCCATTTTCATCTCTGATAGTTATGTACATATCACGGTCGCCATATCCACCTTCTTTATCAGAAATAACAATTAGTGTCTTTCCATCATCTGCCAGGTAGGCACTGGGTTGTCTTGATTTCTTAATGTTAATAGTCTCAGGAAATGCTTTAGGTTTTGACCATTTTCCATTTTCCTTAACCGTTTCATAAAGTAACTCATCTTTATACAGTATCATGGTGTTTTCATCCTTATTGACGGCTACAATAGAAATTTGTGAAGAAGGATCGTCAAAACCGCTATCAAATAACTTAAGACTTGAAATTAGATTGGGAAGTGCCCAATCTTCGTCCTGGTATTTCGAAACATAAATTTGTTCAAACTCCTTTCCATAGGTAAATTCATTTGGATTGGCAAACGGGTTTCTTTTGGAAGTGAAAAAGATGTCATTCTCCTCATCAAAGAATACAGCACCCTCATCATCGTGCACCGAATTGATTTTATTGCCCAGGTTCTGCAGGATTACATAGTCAGAGGCATTTAAGAAGTATTTCTTAACGTCATTTACCGGTTTCGATTTATTTTCAAGCGGGTTTTTGGTGTTTAGCTTAACATGATACTCTCCATGATTACAGGTTTTTTCAAGCCAATTAACCTGAGCCTTGAGTTTAGCACCATCCTTACTGGGCTTAATAAATCGTTCAAAATTCTGGTAGGATTTTTTAGCTTCAGCAAATTTGTGGTTATTCTGATAAGATTTGCCCAGGTAAAAGAACAATTCTTCAATTGTATCTTCAGTGGAGTACTTAAGCGCATCTTCAAAGTACTTTTCTGCTTTGTAGAATTCCTTTGCGGACCGTAAATAGGCTATTCCTATTTCAAAGTTATATTGGGAACTTTTGGGTCTCATTTCAAGAAGCTGCAGATAGTCTTTTACTGCTTCTCCATATTGCTCTAAATCCAGTTTTTCAAAAGCCTGCTTATGCAGGGCTTTCTCCGTTTTAGAAACTTTTTGAGAAAGTGCTGACCCAACAATAAAACTTAAGAATATAATCAGGAAACTTATCTTAGGAATGAATAGCTGTAATCGCATAAAATTTAAGTTGTTAATTGACTTTTACAAAAAAGTAAAATCCATAATCTACAATTATACAAATAATGAGATTAACGATTGTTAATCTAGATTTAAATCAATTCCCAACAGGGCGTTGATAAGTCATGGTTCGGTTAACTAAAACTCCCGATTTATATCAAAGTTTTCAAGGTAATCTGCCATTCTTCTTACAAACATTCCACCAAGCGAACCATCGACTACCCGATGGTCGTAGGAATGAGACAAAAACATTTTGTGACGAATTGCAATTACATCTCCTTCCGGAGTTTCCAGCACAGCTGGTTTTTTCGTGATGGCTCCGACAGCCATAATAGCAGCCTGGGGCTGATTGATAATAGGAGTTCCCATTACATTTCCAAAAGAACCAACATTGGTAATGGTATAGGTTCCACCTTGAATTTCATCAGGTTGTAATTTGTTATTCCTTGCCCGGGTTGCCAGATCATTAACTGTTTTTGAAAGTCCAACCAGATTTAAATTATCGGCTCTTTTAATAACCGGAACAATAAGGTTGCCGCTTGGCAAGGCAGTTGCCATACCAACGTTTATGTCTTTTTTTCGGATTATTTTGTTGTCGTCGACAGAAACATTGATCATTGGGAAATCTTTTATCGCTTTGATTAAAGCTTCCATGAAAATTGGTGTAAACGTAAATTTCTCACCTTCACGCTTAAAATAGTCATCCTTAATTTTATTTCTCCAGTTCACAATGTTGGTTACATCTGCTTCAACAAAAGAGGTCACGTGAGGACTAGTATGCTTCGATAGAACCATATGATCGGCAATGAGTTTTCTCATCCGATCCATTTCAATGATTTCTACGTTATCTCCATGATCATGCGACGGGGCACTTGGAACCACTGGTTTGGCTGCTTTTGGTGCAGAAGCTACCGAAGGCTTCACTTCAGCTGGTTTCTCGGCTGGAGCAGCACCTCTATTTTCTATGTAGGATAAAATGTCCTTTTTTGTAACTCGTCCCCCTTGTCCGGTTCCTGGAACGGCATCTAGTTCTGCCTGTGGAATGCTTTCTTTTTTGGCAATATTTTTTACCAATGGAGAATAGAATCGATTTGAATTGTTGATAGCGATTACTTCTTCGCTGGGAGTAACCTTTTCATTACTCGGTGCAGCTTCAACAGCTACAGGCGCCTCAACTTCGGCTGCTGCCGGAGCAGGGGTTTCCGCTGGTTGTTCACCATCGGTGCTTAAAATTGCTATGGCTTGCCCTACCTGAGCAACTTCTCCTTCACCTACCAATATTTTCGACAAAACCCCCTCACCTGGAGAAGGAACTTCAGAATCAACTTTATCTGTGGCAATTTCTACAATAGATTCATCTGTTTCAACGGTATCTCCTTCACTTTTTAACCATGTTGTAATCGTTGCCTCAGCAACACTTTCACCCATTTTCGGTAATATAATTTCTATTTCTGCCATCGACCTGATTTTCGGCTGCAAAAATAAGCAATTGAAATTCTCGCCAAATCAAGGATCGACCAATTATTTTTAGTGTCAATTTATCATGCTTATGAAATTTGAATTTATCCGATTCCGACGTACATTTGTATACCTTATAAACAAATCATTTGCATGCGTTCTAGAAGAGTAGACATTGAATGTGGTCTTTGTAGTGTTCGTGATAGTTCACTTTTTGGTGGATTGTGCTCAGAAAGCCGTGAGGAAATAAATAGAAATAAGAGCTGCACTGTTTACAAAAAGAATCAGGTAGTTTTTCATGAGGGAACTCGCCCGCTTGGGGTATTCTGTATTAATTCCGGTAAGATTAAAATTTATAAAACCGGTGCTGAAGGCAAGGATCAGATTATTCAGATACTTAAGGCTGGAGATATTATGGGATATCGTGCTATGCTTAGTGAAGATCAGTATCCGGTAAGTGCAGAAACCTTAGAAGAAGCAACCTTATGTTTTATACCCAAGTCCGACTTTCTTCATGTACTTCGCGAGGATTCAAATTTTACGCAAACCATTATTAAAAGTATGTCAAGGGATTTAGGTTCTATGGCAGATTCGTTAACCTCATTGGCTCAGAAACCGGTTCGTGAACGATTGGCGGGTGCATTGTTAATGCTGAAAGAAACCTACGGTGCGGATGATCAAAGCAACGGAACTGCGGAGATTAATTTAACCCGGGAAGATCTGGCTAATATTGTAGGTACGGCTACAGAAACATTGATTCGACTTCTTCATGATTTTAAAGAAGATAAGTTAATAGAAACGCAGGGACGTAAAATAAAAGTCCTTGAAGATCAGAAGCTGATTCGGATAGCCAACCTGTACTAATAATGATTAATATCATAATTGTTTTTGATGCCCCTCATTTGAATTTCTAAATGTTTCAGGGACATTTGCTAGGCGTCGAATGTTAAGAGACATATAATTTCAAATAGTCGCTACGTACTAATCAGCTGTAGTTGGTGATTGGTTGTGACGATCAAAAACAAAAACTAAATATTAGGTCTCTTTTTTTGCCGAAAATCTATCGCTAATTAAATAGACTTTCAATGGAGAGAAAAAAAATAATCCTGATTCTTAAAAATGATATCGATCATAATATCGGAACAATTGATTTCATGCACCAACATTTTACGAATTGTTCAATTGACATAGTGTTTTTGGACTATCCAATAAAAAAAAGCGAGAAGAGAATTGGAGACCATTTTAAAAACCTTATAACCACAAGCAAGCAATATTATGATTCAAGTAATAAATATCGGCTTGCGCAATCCGAGCCATTAAGCTCCGGAGCATTTAATTTGGCGATTGATTACTACGATTTATTGGTAACTGACGAAAGCGATTATGAGAATGTTAGAAAAATAGTTAGCACCGAAAATTTGAACAACGTATTTCTGCCTTTGCTTATTATCCCCATAACCGGTCAAAAATTTAAAGATGTTGTATTTCTAAGTACCCGCTCTGAAAATACGATGGTAGCATTTAAAAAATTCTGCTATTTATTTCCAGCTATTTGCAAGGACGGTGACTCTTTGCTTTTAAGATTTATGGATAATAGTAAAGATGGGCTAACCGTTGATGAAGAAAAATTGTTGTTTGAGTATTTAAAAACCAAGTGCAGTAACTTGTCGATTCACAAGGTTCATGGTGAATTGCAAAGCGCTGATAAAAAAGTCATTAATCTTTCAGAGAAGACACTTTTCGTAGTTGACAACCCGGGCTTTAATTTAAAAAAATGGATTGGTACAAATAAAAGTACCAATAGTCCATACGCCCTTTTTTCACTTTCCGCTTAAAAGTGAAATTAAACGTGCGTTTATTCATACTTTATAAATATTTTTGAAGCAGATAAATTAAGAATTGGCTATGGGTAAAAAGCAATTAACAGCATTGGTGATAATACTGGTTTCGTTTCTATTATTCTTTTATAAAGGGTTTCTGGATTTCTCAACGGCTAGTCCATTTGTAAATCTTTTCAGCTTTTTAGCATTGTTGGCTGGAACAGTTGCAGCAATTGGTATTGGTAACTCTGGAGCTCGATAGATATGAAGGGGTCCATCACAATATTATTACCCACAGATTTTTCTGAATCTGCTCGTAATGCTATGCGCTATGGTTTACAGTTGTATAAGGGAAGGGGCTGTAATTTTATTATGCTCAATTCAGTTGAGCCTACTACGTCGTCCAGCAGCGCAGGCATGATTATGAACATGAGTGAAATTCTTACCAAGGATTCGCTCGAAGGATTAAAGAAGGATAAAGAGTGGATAGAAGCTTTGCCCGAGGCAGAAGGCTGTTCTGTTGAAACGGTTCAAATGTTTGGTGAATTCTTGGGCTGTGTTAATCATATAATCAAGGACCGATCGATTGACATGGTAATTATGGGTACTACCGGAGCCAGTGGATTAAAGGAGTTTTTTGTTGGAAGTAATGCAGCTTCTGTAATCTTAGATGTTAATCTGCCAACGCTAACGGTGCCTTTTAATGCCAAATTCGAAGGCATTAGCAAAATTGTTTTTGCTACGGATTTTAATCTGTTTAAAAGCCTGGATCACCTTCAGTTTTTAAAAGAAATTGCCATTCGAAGAGAAGCTCAATTGACCTTATTGCATGTAACAAAAAGTTCAAGTAAGATATCCGAAGAGAATAAGGCCAAATCCAGGGATCATCTGTTGAAGTATTTTGAAGATTGCTCCGTCAATGTAGAGTATTCTAAAAATGATGATACGGTAGAGGGGATACAAGCTTATATGCGAAAAAATACGGACGCTGATATTTTGGCTATGGTTCCTCGAAAAAAGAACTTCTTTGAAAAAATATTTTCAAAAAGTGTAGCTAAAAAAGTAGCCTACCACAGCAGGGTTCCGATGTTAACTTTGCAGCAGCATTAGTTTTAAACCAACCTTCATCACCTAACCCTACGTAGTAGATATTGTTATCTTACTTAGTAATCAAGAATTGTTGTGCAATGAACAACAACAAGTTTTTTTTACTTTTAATTTAGTTTCATTGGAGCTGTAAGAATGTTTGAATTGTCAGGTGAGGTATATGGAAATTTACTAATGATCTTTGCTAAGAATAGCAGTGAAGGCAAGGTCAAAACACGCCTGGCAAAAGACATTGGTGACAAGAAAGCATTGGAGATTTACCAATTATTATTGAAGCATACACGAGATGTCGCGCTCGGGGTAAACTGTTTTAGAATGGTGGTTTATTCTGATTTTATTGACTTTGAAGACCATTTGTTCAATAACCACTACTTCCTTAAAGATGAACAATCCTCAGGAAATTTGGGAGAACGCTTAAGCAATTCCTTTAAAACCAATTTTGAAGAAGGTTTTGATAATATAGTATGCATTGGCAGTGATTGTTTTGAATTAACATCGGAGATTATTGAAGATGCTTTTGAAAAGTTGAAAAACAATGATGTTGTTATTGGGCCGGCCAAGGATGGCGGATACTATTTAATTGGACTAAAAAAAATGCATAGTCAACTTTTTGAAAACAAGGAATGGAGCACTCCCAATATTCTGTTGGATACACTACTGGATCTAAAGAATTTGAATTTAAAGTACGAACTCCTTCCTACGTTAAGCGACGTGGACAACGTAGACGATTTGGATTCGACCTTGAAGGCGGTCCTGGATTAAGACATGGACATCAGCATAATTATTCCTACCTGGAATGAGGAAGAAAATATTGCATTTCTAATCGACAGAATCAATAATGATTTGACCCGGAACCTTAAATACGAAATAATTATTGTAGACGGAGGCAGTTCCGACAATACCATAAAGTTGGCCAATGAACGAAATGTGAAGTTAATTCTTACGCAGAAGGGTAGAGGGAACCAATTGTGCACTGGCGCCAAAGAAGCTAATGGTGAGATTCTTTATTTCTTACACGCAGATTCAATTCCACCGCCTGGCTTTTTGAATCTGATTATGCAGGAAATTGAAAATGGTGCAGAAGTTGGCTGTTTTCAACTGAAGTTTACACCTTCAAATTTGATTCTTAGGTTTTACGAGTTTTTTGTTGGGTACCCTTATCTCCTTTTCAGAGGGGGAGACCAGTCCTTGTTTATAACCAGGAAATTGTATGCCAAAATTGATGGTTTTAATAAAAACTTAAAATTTATGGAAGATATAGACTTATTAAAACGGGTGAACAAGGTTGCTAAGCTTCGGATACTTAAGGAAAGGATTCTTACATCGTCACGTAAATATTCATCGAATGGCGTAATCAGACTTCAATTAATCTTTGGAGTCATGCATACGTTATTTTGGCTGAACTATTCTCCTGAAAAAATTGAAAGCTTTTACTATAAAACAGTAGTATGAATATGAAAGAGATAAGGCAGGCGGCCGATTATATTAAGAAGCAAGGAGTTTTAGCTCCGCAGGTGGGTATAGTGTTGGGTACAGGCCTTGGAAAACTATTGGATTCAGTTGATGTTGAATTAAGCATTGACTATAGTGATATTCCAAACTTTCCATTGGCTACGGTTGAGTTTCACCAGGGTAAACTGGTTTATGGCGAATTGTTTGGAAAGAAGATTTTGGCTATGGCCGGTCGGTTTCATTACTATGAGGGGTATTCCATGAAACAAATTACTTTACCCATTCGAGTTATGAAATTGCTTGGAGTTGAAAACCTGATTATTTCAAATGCTGCCGGCGGTATCAATTTAAATTACGATAAAAGTGATTTAATGCTTATCGATGATCACATTAACCTTCTTCCGGATAATCCACTGATCGGAAAAAACCTGGATGAGCAAGGACCTAGATTTCCGGACATGTCACGTCCTTATTCCGAAAAATTAAACAACCTGCTAGAAACTATTGCTACTGAGAAAGATATTAATTTGAGGAGTGGAGTCTATGCTTCTGTATCGGGGCCTAATTTGGAGACAAGAGCGGAGTATCGATATTTGGGAATTATTGGTGCTGATGCGGTAGGTATGTCAACAGTTCCAGAGGTAATCGTTGCAAATCATATTGGTATGCCGTGCTGTGCAATTTCAGTAATAACAGACCTTTGCGATCCGGATAATTTACATCCCATGGATATTGAGGACATTATACAGGCAGCAAGTGTTGGTGAGCAAAAACTGATAATTCTGGTTAAGGAACTGCTAAGAAAGCTTTAGTTTTTATGCTAAGCTGTTGATGGGTGATTAGCTTCGTGATCTTGATGCGCCTTAATGAGTTTTTTCTTGATAATGGCTTCAACCGGAAACAATATAAGTCCCAGCAACGCATTTAAACCAACTTTTATAAAGACTACGTTACCTATTTGTCCCTCAAAATAATCCTCAACGAAGTTTATACCATACTCAAATACAATAATTATTGCAATAGAAGCGAGGATGGTCGCAATTCGAGATCCACCTGTTCTACGTCCATAAAATACGGCCAGCGATAACATGAGTCCAATGAGTAAAATCTGAATCACATAAAACCAAGTGCTGCTATAAAATGGAGTTTTAATTTCAAAACTGTAAGTGGCTACATCACTTTCAACATTGTCCGCATTAATTGCTACTACTTCGAAGGTGTACGATTTTGGCCTTAAGTTAGTGTAAGAAGACTCTCTTTGGTTAGTAGTGTCCCAACCAGTCTTTTTATAATTGATCAGGCGATATCTGTATTTTACCTTCTTCGGGTTGTTCAAGCTAATTCCAGTAAACAAAAAGGTTAGATCATTATTTTCTGCATCAAATACACTGTTAAAGGGATAAGGGGATTCAATGCGATTAACCTTAAGACTCTTGTTAATTTTTATTCTGGGTTTAGTGTTATTGTGGTAGTCAACATTTGGATTGTATTTTACAGCTCCTAGAATGGTTCCAAACCAGAGGTTGCCGTTTCGGTCAATTGCCGTACTGTTTGGGTTTACTTCAACTCCAAGGAACCCTTCTGATTTTCCATAATGAGAGAATTCGTTAAGCTTTCGATCATATTTTTCAATTCCATAAGTGGTGCCGAACCAAATATTGTTGTCGAGATCGGCAACAATTGCGTAAGGTGTTTCACTTTTCATTCCATTCTTGGTGTTGTAGTTGGTAAAGGTTTTTCCATCATAGTGGTAAAGACCACCTGTATAACACCCAATCCAGATTTCACCTTTTTGGTCTAGCGCAAGAGACAGAACAACTTTGTGGTTCATCCCATCTTTCTCATCATAAATTCGGAAATTCTCACCGTCGAAACTGGTTAAACTACCTCCAAGCACAGCAAACCATAAGGTTCCGTTTTTATCCTTTATAATTTTGGTAACGCTATTTCCACCCAGGCCATCTTCTTCTGTGAAAACGGTCATTTTATGGGTCATTTTATTGATTCGGGCAACCCCGCTTCTCGTACCTACCCATATATTTTGATTGTCATCTTCGCAGATGCTCATAATCACATCTTGAATATGGGCTTCTATGTTTATTTGCTCATATTTACCATGTACTCTCCTTCTGAAAAGGTTTCCGGTTCCTGTTCCGAACCAGATATCCCCATCAGAATCTTTGTACAAGGCCATAACCGGGAGGTTACTCAATCCTTCAATGTTGTATTTGCCAACGATGAGCGAATCGTTATTGATGTTATCAGCGTTCATCAATTGAGAAACACCCCGGTTGGTCCCCAACCACACATTGCCATTGTCGTCGGTAAGAATACTCCAGATAATATTGTTGGTTAGGCTAACACTTTCATCGTACAAAACGAAATAATCACTGGTATACTGATTCAATCCAACATCAGTGCCAATCCAGATCGTGTTTTCCCGATCCATATACAACGACTTAATGTTATAAAAACTTAAGCCTTGCTCCGTACTGTAGTGTTTGAATTTATATCCCTTGCCCTTTTTTACACAAACCTTTAAACCGTCATTGGCCGTTCCAATCCATAATTCGCCATGATTATCTTTTAGAAAATTGGTAATAAGATTAGCGCCAAGTTCTGTTTTTTCATTCATTATGCTTATGGCAGACTTACCATTTCCTGAAGCTACTCTTTTATTATTCTCGATCTTCCAGAAACTAATTCCCTTGTTGGTTCCAACCCACAATTCCTCATCGTATTCTATTAATGCAGTAATGTGGTTGCCTGCCAGCCCTTTATCTTCATTGATATTTAGTATTTCTGCTTTTTCATTTAACAGGTCGATAAGATTTATAACAAATAATCCTTCGGTTTCGGTACCTGCCCACAGAACTCCCTCTTTATCCAAATGGATGGTAGTAATAAACCGGGAACCTTCATTTTTTTCAGAAATGTCGTACCGCTTAACTTCCTGCCTTTCCATGTTATAAACAAACAAGCCACTGCCCAGAGTTGAAAAAATGATATTACCACCAATGGTATCTTCAATTATGGATGAAACTTCCTGATAGGAGCTGAATTTTTCAATTTTAATTGAAACAAATTGCTCCGTATTCATATCGTATTTGGTTATTGAGCCTCCCCAATGGCCAAACCACAAATGCCCTTCGCTATCTTTAAAGCTGGTGGTTATCCGGTTTTCCGCCAGGCTGTCTTTTTTATAATAATTGGTAAAATTTATTCCATCGTAGCTTGATAATCCGGAAACAGTACCTATCCAAAGGCGACCATCATTACTTTGTACAAGTGAGTTTACCTGTGATTGTGGCAGCCCATGTTCAACACCATATTGAACAAAATTTATAATCTGGGAATGCGCTACCGGAGCGGAAAGCAACAAAAATGATAGTAAGATTTTTGTGATGATCTCTAATGTTATTCGCATAAATATATCCAGCAAATTTGAGTTGTGTAAAGCTAAATTAAAAATTAAAATGGCAAGGGGAATATTCAGCTTATTACTCCACCTGTTATCGACCTAATGGTGAAATTTTGCTTCTCCTGCGTTAATTTGAATGTTCAGGCTGTTCGCTGCAGGTGGAATTGGACACGAATATTTTGAATTGTAAGCACAATATGGGTTATAACAACGATTAAAATCCAGAACAATAGAATCGCCATCGGGAACCTTAATATCCATATATCTTCCCGTTTCATAACTTCCAATGCCATTGGTCAAGTCATTGAACGGAACAAATAGCTCGTTACCCGAGTGTTCTAGACTCTTATAGGCTGTTAACGAATAGCCCTTATTATCAATACTGAACAAAATTTTTCCAAAGGGAATATATTTTGGCTTCCGGTCTGTATTGGTAGCCATTTCAAATGCTTGCTGGCTAAACAGCAATTCGAATTTTGCCTGAATTAAAAATGTGTCATTGGCTGGATAATAATTCAATCCAACGAAGTGTTTTCGATCTTCCTGGGCTAGTGGCGAATCACTTCCCGCCATTTTTTTATTTCGTTCCTTTCGGAATTCTTTAAGCTCTTCTTGAAAAGAAGAACCACTTTCAGTTGAAGTATCATTACTACAAGCCAACATACCAGTAACTATCCATATGCAAAACAATACTCTCATTAAAACTCCACAGCAAGTTTTAGGTTTAGCCGTCTATTGGTAAGGTAGTTAGGAATTCCATACACTCGATTGTTTATATCCCTGATCCAAAGGTATGAGATGGTATTGTTGATTCCCAGTAAGTTAAAGATCTCTAAACTTATCCAGGCATTATTGATAAATCGAAACGGACTTTCTCCATTCCTCTTTCTGCTCTCTTTAAGTAAATCGTAAGAAAAGCCTATATCAACTCTTCTGTAAGGTGGCATGCGCTGAACATCTTTATATCGCTCATGAGTGGGAGGGCCAAATGGGAGTCCGGTTGCAAAAATGAAATTCAAATTCACTTTTAAATCGGGAATTTTGGGTACATAATCCTGAAAAAACAGCCCTACCTGTACCCGTTGGTCGGTGGGTCTCGGAATATAACCCGGTTCGTTTCTCACCGAATCGGTGGCTACCTGATCGAAGGTGAAGCCTGGAATTATTTTTTCCCCCTCCGCATTGTAGTAGTCGTAGTAAAAATCATCCAGCAGATCTTCTTCAGTTTTCATTACGCTAAGGCTTAACCATGAATCAATGCCCTTTACAAACTGTCCAAAAAGCTTTAAATCTACACCAGCCGCATAACCAACAGCATTATTGGTAGCGTAATACCGTATTCTTACATTATCATATTCATAGGGAATTAGGTTCTTGAACTGTTTGTAATACAGTTCTCCGGTAAACTTAAAAGGCCTGTCTCCCATGGTAAAATTCAAATCACTACCGAATACATAATGAATTGACGTTTGGGCTTTTATATTGTAATTGATCTGTCCGTTTAAATCTCTCATTTCACGGTAAAATGGTGGCTGGTAATAATACCCCCAGGCCAGGCGAAAGTTCCAGTCACTTTTCCAATTGGGCGTGTATCCAAGCGACATTCTGGGGCTAATAACCAGTTCATTGTTGAAGTCCCAGTAATTTGCCCTTACTCCGGCAATAAATGATAACTCATTGGAGTCAATGTCCCAGACTTTGCTTCCCTGAATATACCCCATCAATCGGTTTGAATTGATATCGTTTTTGCTATTTAATTTGGTTTTTAAATTCAGTTCACTTCGAGGACTTACGGGTATTGGCCTCAATTGAGCGGTATCGTCCTCTGCAAATGTATAACCAACCAATCCCGGATACTGAGGAGATGAATATCCTGTAGAGTCCTGGTATTCCCATTCTTTAATTTCATCTTTAATCTGTTCGTATTGCCATCTTCCTCCCCATCGGAACTCAGCAAATTTTGCGACCCATATTCCTTTGTGTTGGATGTTAGCCACATTGGCTTCTAAATAATTTCTTGCGTGGTCAATAAATCCACCAACACCTCTATTGAATTTTACTTCTCCGAAATCTTCGCTTCCTAGATCCTTTTCCAATTCATCGAGTCGGTAAGCACCAGATATATCAAAGGTTTCACTTTCAACGGTACGGTAGGCAGAACCAATGAGCTTCAGGTTTACATTTTTGCTGGCCATGTAGTCAAGGGTTAAAGCACCCAGGCCTGTTTGGTACTCATCAATTTCCTGCCCTTCGAAGAACACGGTTAATTGTAACGCTTCGTTTACTGTACCAAATTCAGTTTCTCTCGACTCCGGAATAAACTGGTATCGGTTGTTCGAATAATTCATTAAAAGCCCCAATTCCAATTTGTCCGTGATATCGTAAGTTAAGTATCCCTGATAATCGTAAAACCGAGGTTTGTAATCTCCCTGTGTTTGAAGTCCTTGCAAGAGGTATTGATTACTTCGGTAACGGAAGCCATGAATTTGCGTGAGGCGATGATCTTTAGTGGCATGTTCCAGATGAATGCTTCCACCCAATAAGCTAATGGATGCCGACCCTCCAAATTTTTTGGGTTCTTTGTATTTGATGTCCAAAACGGAAGACATCTTGTCTCCGTATTTTGCTTCAAATCCCCCGGCAGAAAATTGAATTGAACTTACCAAATTGGAGTTTATAAAACTCAACCCTTCCTGTTGCCCTGATCGTACAAGGAATGGTCGATATATTTCCACATCATTTACGTAAATTAGGTTCTCGTCAAAGTTACCTCCCCGAACGTTGTAACCCGAACTTAGCTCATTGGTAGAGCTTACTCCGGGCAACGTAAAAAGTATAGTTTCAAAATTTCCACTGGCCGACGGAAGGCTTTTTAACAGGGTAGGGTCTATTCGGACGAGGTTGGTTGGTTCTCTTTCTTCTGCTTCAATGGTTATTCCGGTTAGAGATTTAGAAGTACGTTTAAGTATAGGATTAGCTTCGTAGTTTTCCCCGGGCTTAAGATTTACCGATACTATTCGGGATTTATAGCCAATGAATGAGAAAGCAATTTGAACATCTTTATTTGCCGGAACAGTAATTTTAAAGGTTCCGTCTTCTTTGGTAGTTGCCCCTTTAGTTGTTCCAACTATACCAATGCTAACAGCTTCAACTGGTTGGCCTAAGGAATCGACTACGGTTCCAAACACTACCGCAGTTTCTTGCCCGCTTGTAAACTTAAAAATCAGAAGTAAAAAGGGGATAAGAATTAGTTTAAAATTCCCAAATTTCATGAGCGCCAAAAGTAGTTATAATAGCCAATTTTAAAAGTCGGAAACGTAGCTTTTATAGGTATATTGTTAAACGGTAAAGAATTGGTGTTTGTATAGATTTAATGGTAAGAATACAGGCCGATTGTAATTTTAATATTCTGTTTCAGGTATCCCTATTAAATTTGACGCATGACTAAAATTGGCCTGTTATCAGATACCCATTCCCACCTCGATGAAGCTGTGTTTAGACACTTTAAAAATTGTGACGAAATATGGCATGCCGGAGATATTGGAGATCTTTCAGTAATGGACCAATTAAAAGAGTTTAAGCCGGTTCGTGGGGTATATGGAAATATTGACGATCAACAGGTGAGGAAGGAATACCCGTTAAACAATCGTTTCTTATGTGAGCAAGTGGATGTTTGGATAACCCACATTGGTGGCTATCCTGGGAGATATTCTCCCTCAATAAGAAAGGAGATAGCAATCAACCCGCCCAAACTTTTTATTTGTGGTCATTCGCATATTCTTAAGGTTATGCCCGATAAGAAACTGGACCTACTTCATATTAACCCGGGTGCAGCTGGAAATCACGGATTTCATAAAGTGAAGACGCTCATTCGTTTTTCCATCCATGAGGATAGAATTATGGATTTGGAGGTTATTGAAATTCCAAGAAAAGGGTAGGGGCTATCGTAATCGATCAACACTCTTTACGAGGTTCTCATCCTTTTTAATGGCCTTTCTTGCAAGTAGTACGAGTACAACTGGCATCATAGGAATTAACCCACCATAGGAATAGGTAACCGTTTTAACTGCTTCGTCAATTGGCTTTTCGGGTACATCACCTGCATAGAAGAATACCAGAATCATGCAAATTACCAATAGAACCAGGTTGAGGTTGCAAAGCGTAATTTGCCTACTTCTGTTATTAAACAGAAATATGGTCATCAGGCTTAAAATAATATGAAAGACCAACACCGAACTTAGGGCCAATAAGGGAGAATCAAATACATAATTACCCATATCCTGATAGTAGATCCCGCTTGCTTTAACCGCATAGGTATTGTCATTAACTTCAATGGTTGAAATTGGAATAAAAAAGAAAACCGTACTAATTATTGCGGCTAGTGCCAAGTAGATTGACTGAATTCGTTGTAACATAATTTACTTTTTGCAAATTAATTCAAATAATCAATAACATCTGTTTTTGTCTTTGGAAATAGAAATTGTACAACCAAGAATTATTTTACAACCTTCCAATTCGACAGTCGGTTAAAGCCTGGTATTTTAATTGAAGCAAAACCAAGTGTTTTTATAAACCCGTTAATTAAGAATGGAAACAGTGAAGGACGGGTTACATCAATAAATAAGCAATTTCTGCTTTGATTGGTCAGGTTGAAGGACTGATGTATAACTGTGTCGTCAAAAATAAAAAGACGCCCATCCCTTTTCCAGACATGTTTTTGATCGTTTACTTCAATGTAAGCCATTTCGTCGACTGCATCATCTATATTTATTAATACCCTAACTCCGGCTCGTAACCATCCAAAGTGTGCTCCGGTTTTAGCGTTCGCCTTAAAACTGGAAACGCCGATGGTGAGAATGCGTTTAAACTTACGATGGAAGAGTTCGCAATCATAATTGGTTTCCACATTATATCCATACCACTTATAGAACATCATGGTTCTCTCATCCGATGATTTTAGCTCATTCATGGCATTTGAAATCTCCAGGCGGGGTGTTTCATTAAGTAAGGTTTTTATTTCCTCCTGATGGAGCTTTGGTAAGTCTTCTAACTGATAGACTTGTTTATTAATGTAGGGTAAGCATAGAATATCAATTGCTGTATTAATTGGACTAAAAACCCACGCGAGTAAACCATTTTCCATAAAATAGTGGAGGAATACAAGCCACTTTTTGCTGTTTTTTTGTCGGAGTACATCGTACAGTCCGGTAATAGCATACACTACCGTTATGGGCCAATACAGGTAGGTAATAATCCCAATTACCACAAACCTTTTTATAAGGCGCTTGATTATTTTCTTCGTTGTCCTGTTAAACTCAATCTCCATGAACTATTTCTTTAGTGGCAAAAATATACGGCCAGGGCAAAAAAAAAGGAGATCATAAAATCTCCTTTCTATATCTAATCAAATCGGTCACTTTATTGAAGTGAAATCTTTTTGTCCAAATCTGCAATGTAGCCTCGGAACGTTTTATCAGTTTCCATAAGGTTATTAACCGTTTTGCAAGCATGAAGAACCGTAGCGTGATCTTTTCCACCACAGTGGGCGCCAATGTTTGCAAGGCTCGATTTGGTAAGTTTTTTGGAGAAGAACATGGCAATTTGCCTGGCCTGAACTACCTCACGCTTACGAGTTTTAGATTTTAGCAATTCAATATTCAAATCAAAGTAATCGCACACTACTTTTTGGATATAATCGATTGAAACTTCTCTTGCAGTGTTCTTTACGAACTTGTCAATCATTTTCTTAGCCAAATCAAGTGTGATTGATTTTTTGTTAAGCGACGATTGAGCAATTAAAGAAATAAGCGCACCTTCCAGTTCCCGAATGTTTGTAGTAATGCTGTAAGCCAAGTACTCCACTACCTCGTTGGGTAATTCAATGCCTTCCTGATGCATTTTCATTTTAAGAATAGCAATACGAGTTTCAATTGAAGGAGTCTGTAGGTCTGCAGATAATCCCCATTTGAAACGTGAAAGCAGGCGTTGTTCCATTCCCTGCATTTCAACCGGAGGCTTATCTGAAGTTAAGACCAACTGCTTGCCGTTTTGGTGCAGGTGATTGAACACGTGAAAGAATACATCCTGTGTTCTTTCCTTACCTGAAAAGAATTGAACGTCGTCTATCATCAATACATCGATCATTTGATAGAAATGAATGAAATCATTCTGAGTATTGTTTCTAACCGACTCGATGAATTGTTGTGTAAATTTTTCAGACGAAACGTAAAGAACTGTTTTACTTGGATGGTTCTTTTTTATTTCAATACCAATGGCATGGGCTAAATGCGTTTTCCCTAAACCTACGCCACCATAAATTAATAGTGGGTTGAATGCAGTACCTCCAGGCTTATTAGAAACCGCAAAACCGGCAGAACGAGCCAAACGGTTTGAATCTCCTTCGATGAAAGTATCAAAAGAATAGTTAGGGTTCAATTGCGAATCAACAACAACTTTTTTAAGGCCGGGGATTACAAAAGGATTTTTAATGGTGTTGTTTCCCCC
The DNA here is from genome assembly GCA_002713215.1 of Crocinitomicaceae bacterium. GTDB lineage: Bacteria > Bacteroidota > Bacteroidia > Flavobacteriales_G > Salibacteraceae > UBA2108. Next base: position 145,076 of record PAVO01000039.1, on the reverse strand, counting down.
AATGTTAAGAGGCATGGTTACAGCTGGATTTTTAGTTTCTTTACGGTTACTTGTTGGGATATTTACTGTGTAAGGGCTAGAAGAGTTGTAATTGTTATCCATTATAATGGAATACTCCAACTTACCCTCAGCTCCTAATTCCTTTTTAATTACTTTCTTCAGTAAAGTAATATAATGTTCTTCCAGCCATTCATAAAAGAATTGACTCGGCACCTGAATAGTTAGAACACTATCTTTTATTCTTAGTGGTTTGATCGGTTCGAACCATGTTTTATAGCTCTGTAAATTGACGTTGTCCTTAATTACCGACAGGCAGACTTTCCATACTTCTTCATGGCTTTTCGTACTCATTGTTGTTGCATTCATAAAGTTTAGTTAAACTCATTTTTATTACCCCGATGCTTAATTTCTCCTAGAAGTTTGAAGATATTGTTGAGTTTATCCCTTCGTTTTAAGCCCGACAAATATTCTAAGAAAAAAGCTAATAAAAAAATGATTTTCCACTTGATTCTTAAATTTATTTTACTTCTAATTAAGTATCTCTTAACGTGAAATTATTATTGAATTGATACTAGGAAACATAGCGTAGTTTTAACATCACATAATTAATTTTGGCACGCTTTTTATTTCCCAAATTGGGATGTTAATTGAGCTTACTTTTATCCTTATCCAAAATTAAAATATATGGCATTAAGTGTTGAGACAAAATTAAAGGTAAGGTATGCGGAAACCGATCGAATGGGCTATGTATACTATGGAAATTATGCCACCTATTTTGAAGTTGGCCGGGTAGAGGCCATGAAGGCCATAGGGATGAGCTACCGCGAACTGGAGGATAGCGGAATAATGATGCCCGTATTGGATTATAAGATTAAATACTATAAACCGGCTTATTATGATGATGAGCTTACAATTATTACCACAATAAAGGAAAGGCCAAAAGCTCGAATAACATTTTATTATGAAACCTTAAATGCTGAAAAAGTATTGATAAATAGTGGTGAGACCACCCTCGTATTTGTTGATGTGAACAGCGGTCGGCCTATTCCTGCTCCCAGGGAGTTTCTAGAGCGATTGGACCAACATTTGGAATCTTAATGAAAGTATAATATCCTACAATACCACTAAGCGCACTACCGAATAATTTCCTTCCAGCACGCGAACAAAAAATATCCCGGAGTTAAACGTACCGGGAGTAAACGCAATTATTCCATTTTTTGAATTCCCATTTCCAACAACCGATCCGGAAGAATTTAGAACCTGAAAAGGATATTGCTTTGACGATGGTAGGACAATCTCGACAGATCCTGTACCCTGAGCAAATCTCGCACTGTTGAATACGAGTAATTCTTTAGGTACTTCATTTTCTTTGATTCCTATATAGCAGGCATCTTTTAACCCATGGTTCCAGAGTACGTCGCAAACTTCCTTCTTGTATTTTTCATTAAAGAGTTGTTTCTCTGCATTGACAATAATGTCGGCTAAATCCGGATAGGTTAAAAGAGGTATGAAGTCGTACATGATTTCAAAAGCAAGTTTATCAGCATTGTCTCTGCCAATTTCACTGTTTAACTTCATTAATATGGTGTTCAGTATTCCACCAGCCTTATGTGAGGTACCGGTTGTATCCTGAGGGTATTTTTGATTGAAGTTGATTTTTCTTCCCAGCCAAAATTCATTGTGTCCATCCCATTTAAATAGTTCATCGTATCGATATTCAGAAATCTCTCGCAAATAAGAGGCAGCTATGTAGTCACTTATTCCTTCGTCAATAGCATTTCTTTGAAACCCCAAATTGCTATTGGGCGCTGCATGATCCGTAAGTGCATGCGTGTATTCGTGAATAATAATTCCGGGATCTTCTGCATCGTCCACTCCTCCCTGGCCAAATGTTAGGCGTGGAGGTGAGAAATTCGCAGAATAGGCAGAGGCATCTGCTCCGGCAAACCCATGTGCATCAATGTTGATTTGGTGTTTCCCTAACGATTTATATCCCAGGGAATCCATGTGAGTCCTAAACCGAGAGAGGTGGTAGAACACGTTTATTTGTTCAAAAAAGGTATCGGATCTATTATAATTGATTTGATCTGAAGTTCCTGTCCATATCTTTTCAATAGGCAGTGAGTGCTCATTCATTTTGAAGTAATCACTTTCCAATCTAAACGTATCATCTCTAAAGATCAAGGGCATCGTCTTAGTAAAATGTTCAGCCTGAAGCTGGGGGTTAATTGAATCTCCCCGGTCGTTGTACGGAATTCCATAGGTGGTTTTAGCGCTGGTTATGGGTTCGGGATAAAACACCCGAACAGTTGCAGTTGTATCCGATTTATAATAGTTGAGGTCATCTTTAACCAATGTGTCACTGGATTCGGAAACCAATTTAATGTTGTTGGTCAGTCCATTGTTCGTCTTGGTTTCAATTGCATTAACCGGTATAAGGTTATCATTGCTTAAATAGTACAGATCGTATTCTCCATCCAAATCACTGATGTTTTTATACTTATGGTTGGATGCCATTACTGAGATAAGGTTACCTTCCAAAGAAGTACTGACTTTAATCTGAGCCCCGTAAATGGGTTTGTTATTCACCATTAGCTCAAACCGGTAATGGACCGAATGATTGGTGCTTCGTTCCGAAATCAGTTGGATCGATCCTTTGTTTTCGGTAAAATCATTCCTGGAATTAAGCCATTCCAATGCGTATTGACGAGCCTCTTTTTTGTCTTTAATTACTGCGGCTTCCGGATAAAATGATGTTTCAACCAGGGGTTCAATTCTTGTCTCTTGAAAACTCGTTTGGGCCCATAGCGACCCAAAGAAAAGGAGTAACAAAACCGTACAACTCAGTTTAACCATTCTACAGAATTGCATTTTAATGATTTTATTCGTTGATCAATCTCGGGTTTCATACTCAGCGGAACCTGAACAAGCATGGTACAACTCACCTGATTGTCCTGACTTATGATATCCAGTTTGTGTTCTTTAATGATTCTCATTACTTCATTATAGACGCTATAATCGTACCGAAGGTTTAGTTGAATAGAATCTTCTTTTGAAACAACAGTTGAGTTTTCGAGGCATAGTTTGGCTGTTGTTTTATAGGCATTAATCAATCCCGGGACTCCCAATTTGGTTCCGCCAAAATACCGAACCACCGCAACCAATACATTCTGTAAGTCCAATGATTTTAGTTGCCCCAATATTGGAGGACCTGCACTATTCCCGGGCTCACCATCGTCGGTAGAATATTCAAAGGGGTTGCCATTATTTCGTAAGACCCAGGCATGGCAAACGTGATTGGCCTTGGGGTTTTTGTTTCTTAACTCTTTTATTAATGCACTAATCTCTTCTTTTGAACTAACCGGAAAAGCATAACCGTAATGTTTCGACCCTCGGTCTTTGAACATGGAAGTGGAAGGAGAGGAGATGGTCTGATATGTATGTGCATTATTAGGCATAAAGCGCAACAAGGAATATTCCACCAACACAGCAGATTATTCCAATCCAATTTTTCAAGCTTAAATTTTCTTTGAAAAGTGTAAATCCCAATACTGTTGAAACCACCAGTATTCCGGAATTGTTAATGGGGAAGACGATGGTACTATCCAGGTTGCTAATGTTTAGGGCGCTTAACACAAAGTAGATGGAGTAAAAATTGGGTACTCCCAGAATAATTCCTGCAATTAGGTTCTTTTGGTTCAGTTGTAGTCTATTGCGAAATAACGCAAAGCACCCACCGATAATAAATGCAGAAAGAAAAACAATAGAAATAAAGGAATAGAAGCTGGTATTTCCCAACAGGAATTGCTGATTTATTTTTAGTCCAAAGTCAAGAATTCCACTACCCAGAAACAATACCAATGGCCATTTAAGTTGCTTAAGATTGAATTTTTGTCCCGGCTTTAAAACCGTTAATACAATCCCAACCAAAACAGCCAGTACTCCTCCAAACTGTAATGCGGTAATTTGTTCATTGAGAAAGAAAAATGCAAGAAGAACCGGAATAATCAAAGACATTTTATTGGCGAGTACAGAGATTGATACTCCTTCTTTAATCGTTATGTTAGCCATTAGCGTGAATAAGGAGATAAAAAGAGCACCCATAAAAAGTGCAGAATAAAACCAGTTTTGGCCAATGGCCTGATCAACAATAAGACTCCTCTCTACCGTGCAACCAACTAAAAAAGCGACCAGGTAATTTATTATTATGGCACTTAGGTTATCTATTTTGTACTTATCAAAGAGTTTGAAGATTACAAACAGAAGGGAAGAAGTAAGAATACTGAGAATGAGGACAGGCACCAAGTGGTTAATTAAATGGTTTTTTCAAAGAAAATTCACAGGAGAAGGTACTGCCAAAACCCAGTTCGCTGGTGAAGAAGACATTGCCGTTCATTAATTCGGTAAGTTTTTTAACCAGTGAAAGTCCAATTCCTATGGAATCTTCACCAGCAGTAGGCCTGGCTGATAAACGTTGGTACTTGCCAAATAATCTGCTCTGCTCAGCTTGTGAAATTCCCGGTCCGTGATCTTTAATATGAATAAGATAGGTTGATTCACGCAGTTCACCATAAATTTCAATAGACGTTTTAAATGGCGAGTATTTAATGGCATTGGAAATTAGGTTTTCCAATACTTGTCTAAATAAATTCTCATCTGCGTAAACCGTTTGCGTTATCTCAACATCGGAAATCGAGACATTAATACTTTTTCTGTCCGACCAGTTTTTAAAATCCGTTAATACCTTATTAATAGTACTGTATACATTTATGCTGCTGAAATTAACTTCAATGTTCTGGGTTTCAATTTTTCGAACGTTAAGCAGCGTATTTATCATTCCCAGCATTCTGTTGCCCGATTCTTTTAGTAGTTCAAGGTACTGTTTTCTCGATTTGGCAGCATTTTCTTCGTTTTCTTCCATTTCAATTAAGTCACACAGACCCAGGATCGAATTCAAAGGTGTTCGCATATCATGAGCAACTATACTTAAGAGATGTGTTTTTTCATCGGTTAAACCTTCCATCTCACCCATCTTATTTTCCAGATCAGCTTTAGCGGTTTTCAACGCATTTTGTTGCTTTTTAATTTCCAAATTTTGCTGTTCGATTAATCGATTGGTGGCTACCAGTTTAAGATTTACCTTTTTCTTTTGTTTGTTGGCCATGTATAAACCAATGATTCCAAGTAAGCTAATTATGATTAATAGGGTAAGCAGTTGAGAAATTCGTTCCTGGGCGTCCAATTCAATACCCTTCAACCGATTCTCTTTCTCAATCATTTGAAGAAGTTTTTTGTTGTTTAAAGTTTGATACGTAAACCTTTCATCGGCCAGGCGCTTGTCGATTTGATCCTGACTAATGCGTTCTTTTACCAGATGCCCCTTCCTGGCATATTCAATTGCTTTTTCATATTCACCCTGCTTTTCATAACAATCGGTAAGCAGTTCATACGATTTAAGCAACAAGTCTTTGAAATCGTTATCCCTGGCATCGAAGCGAATTTGTTGGCCAAATTCAATGGCTTCTTTGTAGAATCCGCTGAAGTAAAGTACCCGTGCAGACTGATAAAGCAAATTGATCTGCGGCCTTTTTTTACTCAATTTTTTAGCAAACTCAACAGACATTAGTGCACTTTTCCTGGCCATGTCCGGTTTTCCTTCCTTAAAGCAAGCGTAACCTAAGTCGTTATGAAGACGGGATATTTCGTTGTAGACCCGATCGTCTGAATCCTTAATGTTTTTCAGCATCGCCAAGGCCGATTTATAAGTTTTAATTGAGCTTGAAAATTGGCCGGAATGGAATTCATACATGGCTATATGGCCCAAACTGTGGCCAATTAAAAACGAATCCTGAAGTTCTATTCTAATTTCATAGGCATTGGTAAAATTAGACAATGCCTTTTCCATTTCACCTTCCTGCAGCTGCAATAACCCAAGGTTGTTATATGCCGTTGAAGTTCCTTGTTGGTCGTTAAGGATAATTCCTAATTCCAGTGCCTCGTTGTAATCTTCAAGTGCTTTAGTAATGTCCTTTATTTTATAATAACTGTTTCCCCGGTCTAGGGAGTTATGAATAAAGAAAGGAGCGGGGTTCATTCGACCGTAAAAATCATTGGCAGTATTAAAATACTCAATGGCAATTTTGTGATTTCCTTTATTGGCATTCAGTTTTCCCAGCAGGTTGTAAAATCGTGCATTAAAAAGGCTGTCCGAATTAATATTGATATTCCCAATTATGCTATCCGTCTTGCTGTAAGATAAAATGGGGTTGACTTTTAATTCTTCAATGTTGATGTGCTTTTTAAGGTACTCCCTAAATTCTCGATCCTCCTCATTATACTGTCCTACCAGGGAAGGTACGATGGTAAAAATGAGAAGCAATAGAGAAAAAAATGACCGTAACCTTTTTGCTATCACCTAACTGAATTTTAAAGGTGAAAGTAAGGAAACTATATTGTCCTTTCCACAGGTAAACTCGTTTTTTAATTCACCTTTTAGGGTTGGAGCTTTAATTCCGTTTTTAATGATTAATTCACTGCTGGTAATTCTCGCCTCGTCCCACAACTCATTTTCAATAAAGTTGGTTAGCAACGATCTTCCACCTTCTACAATTACACTCTGAATTTTTCTTTCATGTAATTCTGACAAAATATTTTCCAGGTCAAGACTTGGTAGTTGTTTGTACTCGACGCTGTTTTCAACTTTAGAAGTAGTTTTTGAAAAAATTAAAGTAGGTGTGCTTTGATCGTAAAAGGAATAATTATCTGTTGGGATAACCGACTTTTCGGAATCAATACTAACCCTTAATGGATTCCTTCCGTTAACATGTCTTACGGTTAAAGAAGGGTTATCCATCATAATGGTATTCATACCTACCAGAATAGCAGGTTCTTCCGAGCGCCATTTGTGAACAAGTGCCACATTTTCCCGATTGCTAATTTGAAGTGCTTCTTCTTCAGTGCTTCTTATTTTGTCAATAAAGCCGTCTGCAGTTTGCGCCCACTTTAATATTACGTAAGGCCTTTTTTTGCGGTGGTAAGTAAAAAACCTTCGATTGAGTTCCTCTCCTTCATTTTCTAAAATGCCTGTTATTACTTCTATTCCTGCTCGTTCCAGAAAGTCAATTCCTTTACCACTTACGACTTTATTCGGATCTTTATTTGCTATAACAACTCGTTGAATTCCGGCCTCAACAATTGCCTGACTGCATGGAGGAGTATTACCAAAATGATTGCAGGGTTCGAGGTTTACGTACAAAGTAGATTCAGCTAATATGGAGGGGTCAGCAACACTAGCCAGCGCATTGGGTTCTGCGTGTGGGAAGCCATACTTTCGATGATACCCTTCACCAACGATATTATTCTTGCGAACAATAACGCATCCTACTAATGGATTGGGAGCTACATTGCCTTTGCCAAGGAGGGCAAGGTCCATAGCTCTTCTCATATATTTTTCATGATCCCCCATCCGGATTTAAAATGGGGGTTACAAGAGCAACCCCCATAATGCAATCAGCTATCTAACAACAGTCAGTCCCCTAATAAATAGTGGAGGTTTTGGTTGTAAAGCTCTTCCCTGAATGCCTTGCAAAACTATAATTAGTGCAAGTAAAATGAAATACTTGGCTGCTTAAATTACAGGTATAGATTTGAATTGGAAATCCTATTAGGAAAGAATCAGACTAATTGCCATTACAGCCATGCCTGCAATAAGCCCATAGAGTGATCGATGGTGTGAACCATATTTTTGTGCCGCAGGCAACAATTGGTCGAAGGAGATAAAGATCATTATTCCAGCAATAAAGGCAAACGATAATCCAATAACGACTTCGTTTAAAAAGGGGCGAAGAATCAAGAAACCTACTGCAGCCCCAACAGGTTCCGCCAATCCTGAAGCAAATGAAAACCAAAAGGCTTTTTTCTTATTACCGGTTGCATAAAAAATGGGTGCTGAAACAGCTATTCCTTCAGGAATGTTGTGAATAGCAACCGCCATGGCAATACTGATTCCAAGCTGGGGGTCTTTCAATGTTCCCATAAAAGTTGCAATGCCTTCCGGAAAGTTATGAATGCCTATTACCAATGCCGTAAAAATCCCCATTCTATAAAGGTGTTTGTATTGCGCTTCTTCAGCGGGAGGTTCATCTCCCTTGTCAAATTCATGCGGATTTTCAAAGCTTGGAACCAATTTGTCGATAAGCGCCGTGACCAATATTCCTGCAAAGAAGGCTCCGGTGATGTACCAAGCACCTGCATCTTCTCCAACATGGGCTGCGACGGAATCGTATCCTTCTGCAAAGAGTTCCACAAAAGAAATGTAGATCATTACTCCAGCGGAGAATCCCATGGCAGTGGAGAGTAGTTTGTAGTTGGTCTTTTTTGCAAAAAACGCAATGCCAGCTCCAATGGCGGTAGACAATCCAGCCAGTGTGGTAAGAAGAAATGCAAGCGTTATATTATCTTCCATTGATTATTTTCTATAACGCTCAATTACGGGACTGGGAATAGGAATAGGCTCGCCGGACTCATCAATTCGTACAAATACAATATTGGTCGTACAAACCACGCTTTCTTCCTGGCTATATACGTTGTATTTTCTGGTTTCCACGTTTAGGGTAATGGAAGTTTTTCCCATTTTTATGACTTCTCCATAAATACGAATCTGGTAGCCAAGCTTAACCGGTTTTTTAAATACCACCTCTTCAACTTTAAGGGTGACCATATTAGGAGTGTGGCAAATCTGAGAAGCATAACTAGCTGCTGCTTCATCAATCCATGCTAACATAATTCCCCCAAAAAGATTTCCGTGTATTCCTAAATCCTTGGTCATACACAGTTTTTGCATCAATAAGTCCATGCTTGAAAATAAAGTGCAAAAGTAGTAGAATGACCTTGAATTAGTCCAAGGTCAATTTTTAAATTTATGTTGAAGAAATTGACCCTTAGTTCTGGATCATATGAATATCTCTTTGAGGGAATGGTATGGAAATGTTAGCCTCATCCAATACCTTCTTACCAAGTTCCAGTGTGTCAAATTTTACGTCCCAATAGTCATCCACTTTGGCATGTGGTCTAACTACCAGATTAACAGAACTATCTGCCAATTCACTAACTGCAACAACAGGTGCCGGGTCACTCATTACCTTGGGGTGATCTTGCATCATTTTTAGTAATAGTTCTTTGGCCAGTTTAATGTCGCTATCGTAAGATATTCCAATTACATTATCAACCCGCAGGAATCCCTTTTCTGAGAAGTTAATCAAACTTCCATTTGAAATGGCTCCATTGGGGACAATAACTGTTTTGTTTTCAGGCGTAATTAGTTTGGTTATAAATATTTGGATCTCTTCAACGGAGCCAAAATGTCCCTGGGCTTCTACAAGGTCTCCCACTTTATAGGGTTTAAACAACAAAATAAGAACTCCTCCTGCAAAGTTGGCTAGCGTCCCTTGAAGTGCTAGACCTACGGCCAGTCCCGCAGCACCGATTATGGCAACAAACGAAGTGGTTTCAATTCCCAGCATTGAAGCAACACTAATAAATAGCATGGCCTTTAATACCCAAACGGTTAGGTTTAACAGGAATGGACGAAGTGTTATATCAATGTTTTGCCTCTCAAAGAGTTTATTCAAGAGATTAGAGAACATTTTAATGACTCTAAGCCCAGCAAATAAAACAAGTAAGGCCAATATCATTTTAGGAGCATACTCCATTATTAGGTGCACTCCTTTGTCTATATATACCTGCATTTGAGAAACTGATAATTCATCCATAGCTAAAAAATTAGTTAGCCAATTTATAAAATGCGTTGAACTGCGGCCCTGTGATTAGACGCGAAAAAGTCAATTTGGAGCTATTCTTCAGATAAAATCGATGAAATGATGGAACAGCCCTCATCGATTTCATCATTCGATATGGTAAGTGGTGGAGAAATGCGGAAGCTATTAGGAGTACTTAAGAACCAAAAAAGAATGACTCCTCTTTTTTTAGCTTCTAAAATACAGTGCTCTACTTTTTCCGGGGATTCCAGTTCCACCGCAATCATTAAACCCATGCGTCTTATTTCCTTAATTGCCGGTATTGCATTTAGTAACTTATCAATTCGTTTTCCCTTTTCTTCTACTTCCTGGGAATCAACAAGCCGTCTAAACAGGTTTAATCCCTCATCGGCAGCAGCACATACAACCGGATTGCCACCAAAGGTGGTAATGTGTCCCAATTCAGGGTTGTTTTGGATACAAGACAACACTTCTCGATTTCCAACAACCGCTCCAATGGGTAATCCACAACCCAGGGCTTTACCAAGGGTAACCATATCGGGAACTATTTCAAAGTTTTCGAAAGCATTGAATTTTCCTGTTCTTCCGTATCCGCATTGAATTTCGTCCAGAATCAATAATGTCCCTGTTTCCGAACATTTATTTCTTAATGCCTTGAGGTACTCCATAGTTGGAATTCGAACTCCTGCATCACCCTGTATGGTTTCCAGAATAACAGCCGCTGTTTGGCTAGAAATAGTCCCCAGCTGCGCTGAATTGTTTAATTCAATAAAGCGAGTACCTGGAATTAGTGGACGATAAGCCGATTTTTTAGATTCGTTATAACTAATGCTCATCGATCCGGCCGTGTTTCCATGATAAGCACCCTTAAAAGAAACAATTTCGGACCTGCCTGTGTATCGCTTGGCTATTTTAATAGCTGCTTCATTGGCTTCAGTTCCTGAGTTCACAGGATAAACCATGTCCAAACTTTCAGGGAAAAATGAAAGTAGGTTTTTCGCAAATCGATTTGGGCTTGATTGATTAAACTCTCCATAAACCATTGCATGGCTATGCAAATTCATTTGGTCATTTACAGCCGCAGTAACAGAAGAGAGGTTATGTCCCAGGTTGTTTACGCCAATGCCTGCAATAAAATCAAGGTATTTGTTGCCATTAAGGTCATAGAGGTAACTTCCTTCTGCACTGGCAAGGTCAAGGTTATACGGATGAGTGGAAGTATTCGCGAGCATTCAGCAAAAGTAAATTTATAGGTGAATTCAACCTTTTTAGAAAAGGCCAAAAAAACGGAGTGTTGTAGAATAATGTGGGTTAATCAAGCTACCAAATAAAAGTTAGTCATTCCTGCGAAAGCAGGAATCTAGAAATAAGACTAGATTAGTTTCTCTGAGCTCCTTCGTCGGTTCCTTGTCAAGCAAGGAATGGTGATTATTCCCACATTATTATACAACATGGCTAAAAAAAAGCCTCTCTTCAGATTGAAGAGAGGCTCATACTAATTCTTTATGTATAGTTATGAAGCTTTTTTACCATGGCAACAACCACTGTCGCCACTTGACTTACCTGAACAACCTTTTTTCTCAGTTGCAGATTCGCTACTGCTTTTCTTTTTCTTCTTTTTCTTTTCTTTCTTCTCTTTTTCAGTACTTATTTCCGTATTTACCGTATTGCTGGCAAAAATCGCTGGAGCAGAGAAAGCTACCATTAGCCCAGACATAGCGAGGATCATCAAATATTTCTTCATCTTTTTCTTTTTTATTTCGTCCAAATATAAGGGGTATCTCTTTTCGCAAATGTTAAATGAAAAAATTTAACGGATTAAAATATCATAAATCCGACAAATAAAAATCATGCAATTGGTCAATATCTATATTTGCTTTCATGAGCATAACCTTATTAATAATTGTTGCTACAGCCTTAGTTTCAATTAGCGGATTTTCGAATAGAACCTTGTTTCATAAACTCGATTTTAGCCCCTATCAGGTCATGCAAAGGAAGGAGTGGTACCGACTGGTAAGCCATGTGTTGTTACATGGCGACTGGATGCACCTTTTTGTGAATATGTTTGTTTTATTCAGTTTCGGAAACATTGTTGAGCGTTCGTTTCCAATGCTGTTTGATGGCAGAGGTACTTTTTATTATTTGTTGTTGTATGTAGGCGGTGCCGCTTTTGCATCAATACCGGCACTTAAAAGATATGGAAACAACCCAAATTATACTGCCATTGGTGCTTCTGGTGCGGTAGCTGCGGTTCTTTTTACCAGTATTATTTTGTTACCCACCAGTAAGATCTACGTCATGTTTATTCCAATTGGAATTCCGGCTTATTTGTTTGGCCCATTGTATATTGGATTGGAATATTACCTCGATAAAAGGGGAGGAGGGCGAATTGCCCACGATGCTCATTACTGGGGAGCCTTGTTCGGCTTGGTTTTTCCTATTGCGCTTAAACCTGCTTTGTTTCTTGAGTTCATTGGACAAATTTTTGGATAATGAAGGTTGTGTTTCTGGATAGGGATGGAGTGATTAATGAGGAACGCGGCGATTATACCTGGCGTATATCTGATTTTGAATTTGTTGATGGATTGTGGGATGCATTGACCGTAATGCAGGATAACGGCTTTAAGTTTATCGTAATTACTAACCAGGGTGGGATAGCTAAAGGATTATATAGTCACAAGGATGTAAAGGAAGTTCATGAATTTATGTCTAAGGAATTTGAAAGGAACAATATTCATCTTCTTGATGTGTTTTATTCACCGTATCACGATATAAAAGGCAAATCGCTGAGTAGAAAACCGGATTCGCTTATGCTGGAAAAGGCGATTGCATTGTATGGAATTGATACTTCCGAATCGTTTATGATTGGAGACTCTGAAAGAGATATTATTGCAAGTGAAAAGGTTGGGGTAAAAGGTGTTTTGGTATCGCCCAATCAAAACCTATTGGAAATAATTAGAAAAATAATTCGATGAGTAGAGGAAGCTTTGTAATTGACAACGGGAAAATAACGTCGACAGGTAACGCTTTCATATCACAGGAAAATAGATCGTTTAAATATGGAGACGGTCTATTTGAGACCATAAGATCAATAAAAACCAAATTGCCTTTCTGGGATTTTCATATCCAACGTTTAAAACATGGATTGGAGATTTTGGAAATTGATGCTAGTAAAATAGAATGGCAAAAAGTAAAAGCAGAAATTTCCGAATTGCTGGAAATGAACGAGCATAAAAAAGGAGCTAAGGTTAGAATGTCGTTTTATCGGGGTGGAGGAGGAACTTATTTTCCAACTTCTAATGAAGCACAATACTCAATAGAGTCTTACGAATTGCCCAATGAATCCTTTGTATTGAATAATAGAGGAAAGCAAATGGATTTTTATACCCGAATAAAGAAACCATTGAATATTCTGTCCATGGTAAAATCGGCAAATGCTCAACTTTTTGTTATGGCGGCACGATATGCTCAACAATCGAAATTGGACGATGCTTTTATTATAAATGGTAATAATGAACTGTGTGAAGCCGTTTCAAGTAATGTTTTTGTCATTCGCGGTGATCAGGTTTATACGCCACCGCTTTCTTCTGGTTGTCTCCCGGGAACAATGCGAATGGTTTTAATTAGCCTACTTACTAAAAAGGGTATTAAAGTAAACGAAACTCCAATTTCGCCCAGTGATCTTATAATGGCAGACGAAATTTTTCTCACCAATGCGATAGATGGAATATCATGGGTAAGTGGACATAAATCAAAAAGGTTTTACAAAAAATACAGTGAAGCTTTGGTTCAGGAATTGAACAAGATTTTTGTTGCTTAGTGAATTATTAACTTTGGAAAGAATCATTAGATAATCAAAGAACTAAATATGAAAACTTTAAGACCATTCCTGTATTTATTATGCTTTTCAATTGTTTCGTTTTCCTGCACAAAGGATGAAGAATCTGAACCATCTACTGGAATTGCAACTTCTGAAATAATAGAAGGGCTAAAGTCAGCTTTAAGAGTAGGAGTTGATACAGCAACCACCAAACTTTCTGTAGCCGATGGTTATTTTAAAGATCAGGCGGTTAAACTACTGCTTCCCCATGAAGTCAGCAGTTCTTTGGAAGCCTTTCAATCAAAGTCAATCAATGTCTTTGGACTCGGAAGTTTTACCGGTAAGCAAATCTATACAGCAGGCATTCCCGGATTAGTGAACCCCTTATCGAGCAAGGAAGAGGATCTTATTTTAGGAATTAATCGGGCTGCTGAATCTGCTGCAAAAGAAGCAGGTCCAATATTCTTTCAGGCTATAGTAGACATGACCATTACAGATGCAAATAATATTCTGTTTGGAGGTGTAGATACAGCGGCATCGGCTTACCTAAATGGCAAAACCAGGGTTGAATTATTTGGAAAGTTCGAGCCTAAAATTGAAACTGCTTTGAAGTCGATCAAAGTTGGTAATAGCAGTGTTGTCGATACCTACGAAGATTATGTAAAAGATTACAACGATATTCTTAATAAGAAGGTGCCCACTGGGCTGACCAGTAGCGCCACCATTGCAAGTCTTATGAGTATAAATCCAGTTGGGGCAACCGATCTATCTTCATATTCAACCAATAAAGGATTGGATGGATTGTTTGTGAAAATTAAGGAAGAGGAAAAAAAGATTAGAACAAACCCGCTGCACCGGGTTACCGATATTCTTAAAAAAGTATTTGGTGCTCTAGATTAACAAGCGTTAATTCATTGAAGGGTCTTCGGGGAAATTGGACAATATTTTGAATTTGTCACCCAACTTTTTTAGTTTACTGTTCCAAAGCGTTTTACCGGTCTGAAGCATTACTTCTTTTGTCGTTATTTCTGCAACAATCCAACTGCGTTCGCTCAGCTCAAAATTTAACTGGTCTTTTTCCCAACCCGAATATCCAACAAAGAAAATTACCTCGTCTCGTTTAATCCGTTCATCGGAGACCGCAGCTTTCAGTTCATCAAAATTACCGCCCCAGTATAGCCCATCCAGTATTTCTTCTCCTCCAGAGATAATGTCGTTTCGGGTATGAATAAAGAACAGGCTTTCGTTACCGACCGGTCCACCTAAAAATACGTTGGTCTTAAATTTAGGAAAGTCTTCAACCACTTCTGTAATTGAGTATTTTGATTGATCATTTAGGATAAAACCAAGGCTTCCCTCATCGTTGTGTTTTACCATAAGTACAACCGTTCTCGAAAAATTCGGATCCATTAAAAACGGATCAGAAATTAGGACATTTCCAGTTTTAACGGTTTTCGATCCATAATTAAGTCCGCTAAAAAACTCATCAAATGCTTTTTGCTTTCCTTTATCAGCCATGCGTCAAAATTATATGATTGTTACTTAATGAAGTGCAGCTCGGAATGGTAAAGATTTACAAATAATTGCCTCCTCATCAAGAAAGTAATTCAATCGTTGGTGGATGGTTTCTCTTGGCCAGTAGGATAGTGCCAGCCTTAAAAAAACGTCGCTGTGTTTGAATTCGGATTTCCAGAGCATGTCATAAAATTTTTTCAGATCGACATCTTCAATGTTTTCAGCAACCATTCTAAACCGTTCAGCTCCTCTTGCCTCAACAATAGAGGCCACAACCATTCTATCCAGCAAGCGCTCATTCAACCCAGAACGACATTTTTTTATAAGTTGAGCTATATAGTTGTCCGACTCCAATTGTTTTGGGAGGGCAATTCCTTTGGAGTCCATTACCTCGTAAACCAGTTTAAAGTGAACCAATTCTTCCAGTGCAATTTCAATTAATTCCGGAATCATTTCCACGCGATCAGGGCATTTGGCAATAAAACTCATGGCCATTGACGAAGCTTTTCGCTCGCAATCTGCATGATCTTGTAAAAATGAAGGAAGATCAGCTAAAACAGCATCAACCCATTCTTGCGGTGTTTTCCATCTCAATTCAACTTCGAATTCCATATTACAATTTAGTCTGTTTTCGGCCTTCAAATTTGGATATATTTGGGCAAATTTTTAAAAGAAATTTAAGCAATGAGTGCAGAAGTAAGAAATTTAGAACCCAAGGTAATTTGGAATCATTTTGCTGATTTAAATGAAGTACCCCGGGGATCTAAAAAAGAAGAGAGGGTTCAACAGTTTATGATGGACTTTGGAAATAAATTGGGACTGGAAACCATTAAGGATGAAATTGGCAACGTATTGATCAAAAAGCCTGCTACTCCTGGTATGGAAAACAAAAAGGGTGTTGTGCTTCAAGGTCACTTAGACATGGTTCATCAAAAGAATGGAGCTACCCAATTTGATTTTGATACGGAAGGCATTAAAATGTATATCGATGGCGATTGGGTAAAGGCCGATGGGACGACCCTGGGTGCTGATAATGGTTTGGGAGTTGCAGCAGCAATGGCTGTACTATCAAGCGATAATTTAGAGCATGGACCTATTGAAGCTCTCTTTACTGCAGATGAAGAAACCGGAATGACTGGTGCCAACAATTTGGAGCCTGGTTGGTTAAAAGGAGACATATTGTTAAATATGGATACTGAGGACGAAGGAGAACTTTGCATTGGTTGTGCAGGAGGAATTGATACCTCAGCCAATTATAATTACAGCGAAGAGCCTATTCCAGAGAACTACATTACTTGTTCACTAAACATCAAAGGATTATTTGGTGGTCATTCGGGGTGTGATATTCACTTGCAAAAAGGAAACAGCAATAAGTTGCTATCCCGATTTTTGGTATTGGCAAACGAAAATTTTGATATTAGACTTATCAGTTTTAATGGAGGTAGTCTAAGAAATGCTATTCCTAGAGAAGTAGTAAGCCTGGTCTCTGTTGATGAAGCTAATTATTCTGCTTTGGAAGCCTTGGTATCAGAATTTGAGGGTGTAATTAAGGGAGAGTTTAAAAACACGGATCCGGATTTATATATAGAGTTTTCCAGGTCAGAGAGCGCTGGTAAGCATGTAACCAAAGAGGATAACATGAAGATGATAAATGCTCTTAATGCAGCTCCCAATGGTGTTTATCGTATGAGTTCTGATTTTGACGGATTGGTTGAAACATCTACTAACCTTTCAAGGGTTCAAATAGAGAATGGACGTATGACCGTAGATTTTCTTACCAGAAGTTCCATTGAAGAGCCTAAGATAGATTTGAAAAATCAGATTGACTCTCTGTTTAAATTAATTGGAGCAGAAGTTACTCATGGTGGAAGTTACCCGGGTTGGACCCCAAATCCTGATTCGGACATATTAAAAACGATGCGGGTTATACATGAAGAGTTCTTTGGTGAAAAGCCTGAGGTAAGTGCCATTCACGCCGGATTGGAGTGTGGGATTATTGCACGTACGCAACCTCAATTGGATATGATTTCATTTGGTCCTACAATAAAAAATGCTCATTCGCCAGATGAGATGGCTAATATTCCTACCACGGAAAGGTTTTGGGGATATTTACAGAAAATATTAAAGGATATACCGAACAAAAACTAGTTCGGAATTAATGCTAAAGTAAGAAGGCGTTGGGATATCCCAACGCCTTCTTTGTTGTAGGATAGTGAGGAATGTGTTCCAAAGTATGGCACGAATAGATTTGAGGATAAAAAAGCCCTTTTTATAAAGATAACGTGCGATGTACACAAAGTAGTCCAGTTTCCGTTATTCCGTAAATAAGGTTAGCTACTTCTCGATTATCATCGGAAGGACCATCTAATCTTACGGAATGACGAACAGCTTAACGAAATCGAATAGTTCCACTGTTCTACAACAGAGCATAAAAAAACATGGTGTTGTAGAATGATGAGTGTTAATAATACTACCATATAAAAAGACACGTCATTCCTGCGAAAGCAGGAATCTAGATATAGAGACTAGATTAGTTTCACTGAGCTCCTTCGTCGGTTCCTTGTCAAGCAAGGAATGACGATAATTCCCTCACTATTCTAAAACACTGCATAAAAAAAGACCCTTTGGAATATCCAAAAGGTCTTTTGCAATTTTAAAATTATCCTGGGATTACAAATATCTTTTTACCAGTTTTTCAATGGTCATTCCCTGAATCAAAATGGAGAATACAACCACACAATAGGTCATAGTTACAATCAGGTACTTGATTTCAGTGCCAATTTGATCAGCTGAGAGTGATAGTGCTAAGGCAATTGAAATTCCTCCACGAAGACCACCCCAGGTAAGAATGGGTATTGTACCCTTTGCCGACTTTTTGAAAAAATCAAGAATTGTAACCGGAACTGCCACCCCAATAAATCTTCCGGCAAGAATTATGAATATTCCAATTAGTCCTATTTGAAGGAATGCAGCGCTACTTTCTTCCACGATAATCAACATTTCCAGGCCAATGAGGATGAACAGTATGGCGTTCATAGCCTCGTCAACCAGGTGCCAGAATTTCATAACATATTCCCCGGCAATACCTTCAATTTCATTTCCATCTTCATCCAGCTCTCCGGCTGTAGAGTTTCCTCGACCTACAATTAATCCCATTACCACCATAGCAAGGGGAGCAGAGAAATGTAAAAAGACAGCTAACTGCGTGCCCACCAACACCAGTGATAGCGTAGTAAGCACTTCAAGTTCCTCATGTGCATTGTCGATAATAACCAATAGCCAGTATCCTAAAGCTCCAAAAGCAAACCCTAGTATTACACCACCAAATACTTCTTGTCCGAACAACATGGCTACGCTACTGGCTGTCATTTCTCCACCACCATGGCCATGACCACCTCCGGTAGCAATTGCAAGAATGGTAAGAAACACCACAACACCAATTCCATCGTTAAAAAGCGACTCACCTTCAATCTTAATCTGTAGGTTCTTCGAAATGTTAGTAGTCTTTAATATAGCGAGTACTGCAATTGGGTCGGTGGGTGATATAAGGGCTCCAAACAAAAGGCAATAGATAAATGATACTTCATACCCGAGGTCAAATAAACCCAGGAAGTAATAAATTGCCGTACCAATTAAGAAGGTTGACATTAAAGTACCTACTATGGCAAGTACTGCAACCGATGCTGCCTCTTCTCTTAATTTGTCAATATCAACATGCAGGGCACCTGCATAGAGTAAAAAGCTCAACATTATGTTCAGCAACACCTTTGTAAAATCAACCTCCCTCATTATGTCTTCAGCCGCCTGTCGAATAGGGGGGAAGACAAAGCCTATGCCCACGATTACCAAACTAAGCACCAGAGCCTGAATCATAAGTCCAATGGTACCTGGTAGCTTAATGTAATGAATATTAATAAACATAAAGATCGCGGCAAGCATAACCAGCAGTGCCAGTAAGTCCAATGTGCTCATACCTCCCTCTCCATGACCATGACCATGTCCATGTTCTGCGTTCTCCTCTTCTACATTGTCAGAAACTTCTTCCGCCTGAATGGTTTCGTCAGCTTGTAGATTGTTGTTGGTAAAGACTGATATTTCATCCTGAAATAGTATTTTAAGGGATGAAGATTCAATTGTACCAGCATACGAGTATGAGGTGAAAAGTAAACCAACGATAGAGGTTAAAATGATTTTTGTAAATCTTTCCATATGAGACTTATTAATTGTGAGATTAATTAAATTTTGAGTGTGTGAGACCAAAAATATAAAACTTTGTTATAATTCCTAAATTGTATAAAATCATTTAAATTAAAGCAAATCAGTGAGTTACGGAATATTATAAAGAAAGGTGAAACGTTCATTATTTTTTATTAGCCGTAGTTATGTGTTCTAAATCTTTACTACTTTAGTTACCTTCGAATTTGTGATTAAATCATACAATATTGACATGACTAAGTTTTCGTTGTTCTTATTTTTAGCTTTCTTAATTGCCACCCCGATACATTCCCATGCACAAAAAAAAGACAAGAAAAGTTCTAAGTCTGGAAAAAATGGAGAAGCACCTTCTCTGGAGATAAAGGACGCATGTAAAAGGGCAGAGTCGGTGGTGAAAATTAAAGCTGATATGACTCCATTCCGGTTTGATAAGATAACAACAACTAAAATTCAATATAAACCCTATGATAAGGTTTGGACCGTGGTAATTCCCTTGTATCATTCTACGAATTATAAGTTCATTGTAAATTCGGAGGGTATGCCGACCAATGTTGAAATAAAAATTACAGATAAGCCTTTAAAGATGAGCACTGCTAAGGTACTTCACGAATCTTCTGATAAGCACTTTACTTATGAAGTTCCAGAGGGATTTGAGGGTACTAGAATATATGTTTCTATTAGGGTTCCTGCAGATCAGGAGTACAACAATCGTGTTAGAAATAAGGGATGTATTATAATGGGTTCAGGATATCATAATTTAGAATTTTAAAAAGCGAATCTGATATTTTGTCGTCTACATAAATTTATATATTCGCAAACGTGTATAGCAAAAAGTAAAAAATGATAAGGAAAAGCATTGTTTTATTGAGTATAGCCCTGGGAATAATTACGTTATGGAGCTGCGGAAGTGAAGCGGGTACAGAACAACAATCTGTAGAAGATAACCAGGAGGCTGTTGTTGAAGAGGTACAAGTTGAGACCGAGGATACTGAAGAGGCAGATTTCATTATTCCTTCAGCACTTCAGATTCATACTATTTTCAAGAGCTCAGGTTTAAAGTATATAGATGGAATAACCAATGCACCGGATAATACTTCCAAGTATTTATCAAAATTTGAAAAACTTCTCAATTTTGGGGTTTACTCTGCTGATATGTTTTACTGTGTATTGAATGATCAAACGCAGTTGTCCACGCAATACTTGAAAAGCATTAGAACACTTTCTGATGAAACGGGAATGTCTGGTATTTTTAATTCGGCACCGATTTTGGAAAGGTTTGAGGCGAATATCGGAAACAAAGATTCCGTAATCTCAATCATGTTAGAATTCCAGGAAAAAACAGATGTTCTAATCGCTGAAAACAACGAAGAGCATACAGCAATGGTCATTTTTACCGGAGCGTGGTTAGAAGGAATGTACATTGGATTGGATGCTGCCAGAAATAGCGATAATGAAATGCTCCGCGAGCGACTTATAGAGCAAATGACCATTTTACCTAACTTGATCAAGGGATTGGATATCCAACCCAATAAAAATGATCAAACAAAGGACTTACAGGCAAAAATTGTTGCCCTGTCTGATTATTTTGGAAGTATAGAAGGACTTAAAGGCGAAGACGAATACTCGTATGACGTATCTGTTTTGGAAACAAGTCATTTTCAGGAATTCTACAAGCAGGTAAGCGCAATGCGCAACGAGATTACAAAATCCAAAGTTTAGACTGAATATGGAGAAGGTTGTAGATTCATTAAACGAAAGATTGAATAAAATGAAAAATATCATTGTTGCGGTTTTGTTGGTACTTGGATGTTTAACTGGTTATTCTCAAACAGTAAAGAATTCATGTAATTGGAATGAAACTGTGAAGAAAAAATGTAAGAATGATTTAAAACCATTTCATTACTATGCTTTTAAAATCACTAAGATTACGTTTAGTGGATCGAGCCAGTTTAAGGAAGTTGAGGTTCCGTTATTTCACGATGCCGAATATCGATTTGTGTTTAATACAGAAGGGCTTCACCAGAATGTAAAGATTGAGATTTACGATAAGCCGGCCAGTTATGAGAACAGAACCAAGATTTATTCTGGAACTTCATCAGAGCGACATTTTGTATTTGATCCTCCCAAAAGTTCAACGCACAATAGAATATATATAGATTACATTATTCCGGCCAATAGCAGTGCAAAAGCTGGAGTTGTTGATAAAGGCTGTGTTATTTTTTATTCTGGATTTAAACACTAACCGGATATACTATAGTAGAATATGAAAAAGATTATTGCATCAGGATTAATATTATCTTCAATCGCATTTTTTGCGGCTTGTGATTCGGGTAGTGAAGATGGAAGTGTAGAAAGAAACTCAGCTGAGGAAGCTCAGGAGGAAATGTTAGATGAAATGGCCGAAGAAGGTGAAGGCGATGTAGTTGAATCGTTTTACCTGCCATCAGCTTTACAAATTGGCTCTATTTTCCAAAAGTCAGGATTGAAGTATTTGCCAAACCTGACTAATTCGGTCGATAATCTGAATAAATACGAGACAAAGTCTTCTAAGATTTTGAACTTCGGTGTTTATTCAGCTGATTTGGCTTACATCGTGTTAAACGGCCAAAGTCAGGATGCAACCAACTACTTAAAAGTTGTTTCTGACCTTTCCAATGAAATCGGATTCGGATCTGTTTTTGAATCAAAGGATTTAATGAGTCGTTTTGAGTCCAATTTGGGAAATAGAGATTCAATCATTAATGTCATGATCGATATTCAGGCTCGTACGGACATGTTTGTTGATGACAACAACCTGCAGGATGTAACCTATATCATTTTTGCCGGTGCCTGGGTTGAAGGTATGTATTTGGGAGTTGAGGCCAGTGACAACGAATCGAGACACGCTTTGAGTGGAAGGTTGGTTGAGCAAATGACCATCTTGGATAACCTGGTAAAAGCTTTGAAGTCGAATAAAAATCAGACGGAAGAAGTTGCTGAGTTGACTAAAAAACTTTCGGAGTTAGAAAAATTCTTTTATAAGCTGGAAGAGAATAAAAACTCTCAGAACATCAAATCGTTCAAAGATTATAAGATTTCTCAAGAGCATTTAGATGAATTGTCAAAAACAATTCTTGAATTAAGAGCAAGCATTGTAAATGGATAAGAGATTTATGAAAAAGATAACTTTAGCAACACTTTTAATATTTGCTTGTATTCTAGGAACTCAGGCCCAAAAGACTCAGTCGTATTGCCCTAAGGAAGAAGTTGTAACTAAATGTAGGAAGGCATTGGTACCCTACAAGTACACCAATATGGTTGTTAACCGCATTGTATTTAAGCGGTCAAATTATATTAAAGAAATAAGTATTCCTTTATACTTTGATGCAAATTATCGGTTGGTATTTAATACCGAATTGCTTCCAAAAGACATTAAAATTAAGATCTACGATAAGCCTCTTACGGAAAAAAAGAGAAACGAATTAGGATCTTTCGAAAGCTCTGAACGACAGTTCAATTTCGAGCCTGATATGGAGAATAACAAAGGCTTGTATGAGTTATATGTCAACTTTTTGATTCCTGCTTATATCGCGGACGATGGAAGCTCTTTTATCAAAGGTTGTGTTATTCTTATGACTGGTTATGAGGATCAGGTGTCTGAAGAATTTGGTGATTCCGAAAGTAGTGCCGGAGAATAACGGATAGAAATTGCTTAAGATGTTAAAGCCGAATGAAATTTTCATTCGGCTTTTTTTATTCTTTCTTTTTGATGAAACCTAATGACACTGAATTCACACAATATCGTGATCCGGTAGGCATAGGACCATCTTCAAACTTATGTCCCAGGTGTCCACCACAGTTGGCACAAGTTATTTCAACACGAGTCATTCCATGACTTTCATCTATACTCTCTTTTACTTTACCTGCTTTATAAACGTCGTAGAAACTGGGCCAACCTGATCCCGAATTGTATTTTTCGCGTGAAGTAAACAGGGTATCTCCACAACCCGAGCAGGTATATACGCCTTTTTCTTTATGATGATTAAACTTACCACTCCAGGCAGGTTCCGTTCCTTTTTCTCTAAGAACCCGGTATTCCTCTTCAGTAAGCTTTTCCTTCCATTCCTCATCATCAAAATGACAAACATTTTTTGGTTGTTTATCTTCCGAGACTTTATTTTCATTTTGCGAGCAAGCCATTATTGAAACAGCAATTAGCCCAACTGTAATCATTATTCTCATATCGTTAACCATAAAGTAATTGCATACAAAACTCTCTATTTGTAGCAGGATTCATTGTTACGAAATGTAAAAAGTATCAAGATGTCAAAATTGCTACATCCTGAATAGAATTTAAATGGGGTGAGAAAAAGGTAATGGGGCTAAAAACGAATTCCGAAGTTCAGTCCAAAATTCAATTTAATGTTAGAGCCATAAATAAACTGTTCTTCTGAAACATCAACAAAATTGGGTATACCACCATCCTGATTCGTAACTGTATTTTGTTTGTACCCAACACCAACATATTGATCCAGAGTTACCCGTTTACCCATGGTGAATTGAATTCCAAAATTCATGGTAATGCTGTAATGTTTGAAAAGATCATAGACGCTCTTATCTACTTTTTCGTAAAGCTTTGCCTGACTGTAACTGACCAAAGGGAATATGTAAATTCCTCTGGGTGCCGGATTAAAATCAGGGTCTGTGATACTCATTCTTGGGTTTTTAAGGTAGAACTTAAATCCCCCTTGAAATCTAAAACCATTAAATCCAATATCCCAACTATTTGTGCCTGTAGGGTTGGTGGTATCTGCATCAATCGAAGATCGAAGCAATATTCCCATTCCCAGGTACGAAGCTCCGAATACAATCCCGGTTTTTGGGCTTGTAACCATTTCTGCAACTAACCTAAACTCGCTCGATAATAACGGAATATCTCCGGAAACAATGGCTAATGGATTGGTCTTTAATATTAGTTTTCTCGAGTTAAATTTCTCAACCTTTTTCAGGAAACTACTATCAACATATCCAAATTCCGATTCCTGTTGTGCCAGAGTATTGAGTGATACCAATACCAGAATAGGTACGAAAACTAATATTATTTTCAGCCTTTTCATTTATAGTTTCATTCTTGCTTCAGGAATCACCGATAGGTCAGTAAAATCTCCTTTCAGGTATTTAAAATATGCAGAAATTCCAATCATTGCTGCATTATCCGTGCAAAATTCAAAGTTAGGAATATAGGTTTCCCAACCTAAACTATTTTCTCTAGCGGTTAGTGCTTCCCTAAGTTCACTATTGGCAGAAACACCTCCGGCAATGGCTATTTGCTTGATATTTAAATCCTTTGATGCTTTTTCCAGTTTCAATATTAACGTTTTAACAATGGTATATTGAATTGACGCACAAATATCGGTCTGGTTGTTTTCAATAAAATCAGGATCTTCTTTTATAGAGTCTCTTAAGAAATACAGAATAGCGGTTTTTAAACCGCTAAAACTAAAGTCGTGATCGGGAATTGATGCAATTGGAAATTTAAACCGATTGGGATTTCCTTGCTTAGCCAACTTGTCTATAACAGGTCCTCCCGGGTAGGGTAAGCCCATTATTTTAGCAACTTTATCAAATGCTTCACCGGCCGCGTCATCTTTGGTTTGTCCTATAAGTTCAAAATCCAGTACACTTTTAACCAATACTATTTGAGTATGCCCACCGGATACGGTTAAACACAAAAATGGAAACTTGGGCTTATTGTTGGATTTGTTGTTTTCAGCAAAATGGGCCAATATATGCGCTTGCATATGGTTAACCTCAATTAACGGTTTGTTTAACGCGAGAGAAAGTCCTTTAACAAAAGAAACACCTACCAACAAAGAACCCATTAAACCAGGTCCCCGGGTAAAGCCGATAGCGGCAATTTCTTCTAGGTTGATATTAGCCTGTTTTAAGGCCCTAAAAACAGTGGGAACTATATTCTTTTGGTGTTCTCTGCTGGCCAGTTCAGGAACAACACCACCAAATTCTTCATGTACATTTTGAGTGCAAATTACATTGGACAGTACCTCTGTATTTTTTAGTACGGCAACCGAGGTATCATCGCATGATGACTCAATGGCAAGAATGTAAGTGGGGCTCTGCAATTAGATTAATTTTGTTTTCCAATAATAGCGGCCAAAATTATCAAAAAAGGACTCAAAATATTCTCTTACGGACTAGGCAGTTTGGTATTATTTTTAATCCTTATCAGCGGCCTGCTTTCTTCCTCCTCTGTGCAAACATACTTAGTAACCAAGGGGCTGGAATCGTATTTTGCAGAAGATTCCGTTAACCTTTCTTTAAACCGAATTCACCTGCTTCCATTTTCAGAATTGGAACTTGATAACCTGCTGCTTACCGATCAAAAAGGCGATACATTTATTTACGTGGATTTTCTCAATGTATTGGTTCAGGACTTCGATTTGGAAAAATTGAGTTTTGAATTGAAACGGGTAGAGCTAACGAACAGTAAATTCCATTTGGTTCATTATCAAGACGAACAATACGTAAACATTCGTTTCCTGCTGGACCATTTTGCCTCTGACGATACTTCTACTTCGCCTGATTTCTTCATTGGATGTAACGAAATACGGGTTACAAATTTTGACTTCGTGTGGCATAACCAAAACATCAATTCAGGCATTAAGGGGATGGATTTTGACAATATCCATGTTTCTGATATGGATGTGGCTCTTTCTGATTTTAGGATGGAGAATCTGGACATTAATTCGCAAGTAGATCACCTTTCTTTTTCTGAGCAATCTGGTTTTGTAGTGGATACACTTATTACCGGTTTTAGTATGAATATGGACTCCATGGCGTTTGAGAACCTGAAAATAATCACTCCTAATAGCTCCATTTACGGACGTTATTCCATGAATCATGGAAGTTTCGATTATTATCCTGATTATATTGAGAAAGTGATCATGAGGGGTTTCGTTCACGATGTATCCGTCGACATGAAAGACATTATCTATTTCTCCGATAACTTAATTGGATTCAACGAGGTTGTTTCAGGCAATGGAGCTTTCGAAGGGACTGTAAGTGATTTTGTAGCTTCAGATCTTGATTTTAGCTTTAGGCGACATTCCACCATTCGAGGTAAGGTAGTTATGGAGGGAATTCCCAACATTGATAGCACTTATATGGAAATTGAGTTGGTGAATTCTGTGATCCATCCTCATGATGTTGACGAATTAAAGCTGGAAGCCTTTAGTGAAAACTTAAATATTCAACTTCCATCATTTATTGAAAATTATGAGGAAGCCGTTTTAAATGGGAGGTTAGAAGGCTACTATTACAATTTCAGAAGCGATATTCAATTGCAGGGAAGAAACGGTGAGTTGGAAGCTCATTTTTCGTTGGAAAAAAAGGCAGATGACGAATACTATTATTCCGGTAAATGCAAGTCAAACCAACTCAATTTAAGGCAATTGTCTAAGTCAGACCTTCTTGGGAAACTCACCACGGAGCTAAGCTTTAAAGGAAAAGGAACGAGTAAAGCAACAGTTGAATTGGACGTAAGTGGAAGCATTGCCCGAATAGATTTGAATGGCTATTCTTATTCCAACTCCGTAATTGACGGTAAATTTCTGAATGAAATTTTTACAGGGCAAATTCAAATGAAGGACCCCAATTGTAAATTTACCTTTCTTGGAGAAATTGATTTGACCCAGGAGGAACCTCGGTTTGTATTTGTTTCAGAAGTCGACACCTTGTTTCCAAGACGACTAAACCTAATCACTCGTGATTCAAGTTCCTTCATTACCGCCAAGTTCAATGTTGATTCCAAAGGAGATGACCTTGAACATTTTATTGGTAAAATTCAGGTAGAAGATTTAAAGTATTTTGAGAAGGGGAATTGGATCAACATTCCGGACTTTAAGTTACATGCGTTTCAAATTAACGAAAGGCGACAGCTTGAATTTAAAAGTACCATAGGTAAGGGAATTTTAGCGGGTTCCTATCACATTCCGAAGTTCGATGATTATTTCAAAAGTATGATTAGTCGTTCCGTTCCGGCGTTGGTAGAAAACAAGGAGTACGATACTATACCTGGAAATTTTTCCTTTGATATGGAAATGTACAACCTCAATCCAATTCTAAAGGTATTTTATCCAAGTATTTCGGTCGACTCTAACTTGTTTGTGTCTGGCGTTTTTGATGGTCCGCACAACAAGATCAACCTGGATGTTTCTACAGAAGGCTTTCAAATTGCCAATTTAGTGGTAGATACGATGAATTTCAAGTTAAACCACGATGACAGTTCAATAACCAGTAGCATGGACATTAAAGCATTGGTGCTGGATAAAGAAATTACCTATCACGATGTGCATTTGGAAGGTTTTGGAATGAATGACTCCATTTCCGTTAAGATTAGGAATGACAACCGAACCGTACCGGAATTCAAGAGTTACATTTCCTTTAATGGAGCCTTATTGGGACCCAATGATTTTCGTTTTTCCTTTGATTCCAGTTATGTGGTTTTGGCCGATTCGGTTTGGGAGTTAAATACTCAAAACGTAATAGAAATAGAACCCGATCGATGGTCTTTTAAAGGGTTTGATTTGGTTGGTAACGACAAACGAATAAACCTGGCCGGGGCTATTTCAAAAGATACCTCCGAAGCGCTTGACATAGGAATAGGGGGGCTTAACCTGGGCAATTTTGCTAAAATAGCGGGAGTTAAAGAAGCTCAACTTCGAGGAAATGTTACCGGTAACGTTCGGTTATCGAAGTTGTATTCCCGGCCTGAGATATCCAGTTCCTTGTATGTAAAAGACCTTTATGCCAACGACCAATACATAGGAAGCGGCCCAATTTATTCTTCATGGAATGCGAAGCAAAAGAGGTTTGATGTGAATTTTGATCTGTTTCGTCCAGCCGATTCAACCTTCATAGATACCATTCGATCGCTTAAATTTTACGGTCATTATTACCCAACCGGTGGTGACACAGCGTTCCATTTAAAACTCAAGACCGACGGTTTTAAGATTAAGGCCATTGAACCCATAATAAGTGATTACATAGATAATATTGAAGGGGAATTGGTGGGAGAAGTTGATTTAAGCGGTTCTTTTAGCGAGCCCGTATTAAACGGTGAAATGCGACTGGACTCCACCCAGTTTAGGATAGTTTACTTGAACACAAACTACTTCGCCCACAACCAGTCCATTCTTTTTCGGGACGAGTGGTTCGGATTTAACTCACTTACCTTATTCGATGAAAACAACAGACCGGCCAACGCATTTGGAGGTACGGTACTGCATAACAATTGGAAGGATTTTAATTACGACGTGCTCATTGATGTAGATACATTTCTATGTTTAAATACAAACGTTAAGCAAAATGATCTCTATTACGGCACAGCGTTTTTAAATGGAGAAATTAGCGTTTCAGGATACGAAGATCACATGGAGCTTGAAATTGATGCTAAAGCACTGAACAATTCCAAGTTGTTTGTCCCGCTTTATTCAGCTGAAGAAGTATATCAAAATGAGTATATCCGATTTGTTAACCTGGAGGTAAAAGAAGAAGAGGCGGAGTCTAAAACCGACCTAACCGGGATTGATATGAAATTCAATTTTGACATTGATCCCAGTACAGAAATAGAACTCATTTTCGATGACGCTACCGGAGAAAAGATATATGCCCAGGGTGGGGGGAAGTTAAAAATGAATATTGATGAGCAAGGTGACTTTACTATAAACGGCCTCTACGAAATAAGAAACGGAAACTACTATTTCAATTTCGAGAATATCATTTCCAAAAAATTCATTCTGCAACAGGGGGGGACTATTGAATTCGATGGTGACCCATTTAACGCAAGAATTGATGTAGTGGCCCAGTATAAGGTCAAAGCTAGCCTTCAGCCCATTCTTAATGGAGATTCGGCCTATTCTCAAAAAGTAGATAACATCTGTTTGATGCATTTTACAGATCAGTTGTCATCACCAAATATTGGTTTCGACATTAAAGTGCTAAACGTTGATGCCGGAATTGAAGCCAACGTAAAAAGTCAAATGCCAACCCAGGAGGATGTAAATAAGCAGGTTTTTTCCTTGCTTCTCTTTAATAATTACAGCCCGCCGGAAAACAGCTTAAGTGGAACCGGGTTTGTTGGTACTACGGGTTCCGAATTGCTTACATCCCAGATCAATAACTGGCTATCGAAAATGGAAAACGACATTATTAATGTTGGGGTAAGTGAATTAAAACAGGACAATGTAGAGGTAGAGCTTTCCAAGCAAATGCTGGATAATCGATTAGTGTTTGAAAGTAATGTAGGAGTTGATAATTCGCCCGATAACCCGAATAACACATCCGGAGGAGGGCAATTTGTAGGTGATTTCAAATTGGAATACATGGTTCGGAAAGACGGGAAGGTTAGGGCTAAGGTATTTAACCGTTCTGAGACCTACCGAATCGAGGATCAGGGCAACTCGGCTTCTCAAACCCAGGGCATAGGAATTTTCTTTCAGGAGGATTTCGAATCCTACAATCAACTCCTTAACAAAATCTTTAATAACAAAGAGAGGCAGGAGAAGCGAAAGGCCAAAAAAGAAAAAAGGAAGGAAAAGAAAAAGTCTTCCTAATCTGCTGGAATAGTTTCGACGATCTCCAGACCGTAACCCACGATACCTGTTCTGTGCTGAGCTTTATTGCTCATAAGGCGCATTTTGCGAATTCCAAGATCGCGAAGAATCTGGGCACCCACACCATAATCCTTTTCGTCCATTTTTATGTTGTAATCCAGGCTTTGCATATCACCATTATCATTTTCATGGCTCTGTTTATAAAGCTTCAAATTTTCGATAAGGCCGTCTCCCCGAACACCTTGTTGCATATAAACAACAACACCGGTTCCTTCCTGGTGGATATATTCAAAGGCCCTGGAAAGCAAAGAAGGACGATCGTGTTTAAAGGCACTAAAAATATCTCCCAAATTGCTGCTACTTGAATGCATGCGAACCAATACGGGGTCGTTTTCTTCCCATTTGCCGATGGTAACTGCCAAATGTTCATCGCCAGTGGTTAACTGCTTGTATGCAATTAGCTTTACCTTACCATATTCGGAGTTTACCTCCAATTCAACTTCGCGACTAATTAATCGCTCTTGCTGCATTCGATAGGCTACCAAATCTTCGATCGATACAATTTTCATTTCGAACTTTTTGGCAATTTCCAGCAGTTGAGGTAGACGAGCCATGGTACCGTCCTCATTCATTATTTCGATCAATACTCCGGCAGGTTTTAATCCAGCCAAACGAGCTAGATCAATCGATGCTTCAGTATGTCCGGTTCTTCTAAGAACCCCACCTTCCTTGGCACGTAAAGGAAATATATGCCCAGGTTTCCCCAGGTCCCTGGGATTAGTGTCCGGGTCAACCAATGCCTGAACGGTTTTAGCCCGATCACTTGCAGAAATTCCTGTCGTACATCCATGACCGATTAAATCTACAGACACGGTAAAAGGAGTAGCATGCAGGGCCGTATTATCCTGAACCATTAATTCTAGGCCAAGTTCGTTGCAACGGCTTTCTAACAAAGGACAGCAAATAAGACCCCTTCCGTGAGTAGCCATAAAATTGATTGCTTCAGGGGTTACGTGTTCAGCGGCCATTATAAAATCGCCTTCGTTTTCTCGATCTTCATCATCAATAACGATAATTATCTTACCCTGTTTAATATCTTCAATCGCTTCTTCTATCGTATTTATTTGAGATTTCATCCCTGCTTCCTTTTTTAGATAGTTTCTAAGTGGATAAAGCTTTGCCTAAATGTCTTTAGCCTATTGCTATTATCCGTCCTAGCTTGCTTAATGAGGCTGCAAATCTAGTAAATATAGCAGCTTCGCGCCATCTAATAAATTGTAATAAATCAGAAATCTAATGCACTTTTGTTGCATGGATTGGTTTGATATAATGTGGGAGTTATTTCCCTACCTGTTTATAGGAACCCTGGCAGTTTGGTTGTACAAGTTTCTGGAAAAGAGAATAATTAACCTTCAGCGGCAAAGAAGGCTTAAAAGGGGGAAAAATGCGGAACTGGGTGCTAAAAAGCTATTGGAGAAAAATGGCTATACCGTACATGACTATCAGCCTGCATTATCCTACAATTTCAAAGCCGACAGTGAGATTGTTAAGGTGAACATTAGCCCTGATTTTATTGTTGAGAAAGGGGGGACGAAGTATGTGGTTGAAGTTAAAACCGGTGAAGTTGCCGGAAACGCAAATTATGCAGCTACACGCAGGCAAATGCTGGAGTACAACCTGGCAAGTGAGCTCCCCTTGTTGTTTGTTAATATGGATCATCAAAGCATTCATGAAATTCGGTTTCCGTTTTCAGCCACCAGCAATGGCATCAATTGGTGGAAATACCTGGGTATTATAATGCTTTCAGTAGTGGGAATAACTATAATAGCAATGGCTGTAAAAGCCCTATTGAAACTCCTCTAGGGTCTTTTCCTGTACCTTTAGTATAACCTTGTAGTCGGAATTGGGTGGTGCGTTGTTTTCTTCCATCGACCATTTGTAAATATTCACAAACACG
This sequence comes from Crocinitomicaceae bacterium, assembly GCA_002713215.1. Taxonomy (GTDB): domain Bacteria; phylum Bacteroidota; class Bacteroidia; order Flavobacteriales_G; family Salibacteraceae; genus UBA2108. The sequence goes on along the minus strand of PAVO01000039.1, from coordinate 113,183 downwards.
GTATCGCCATATTTGTTGGTGTAGGGTTGCAAATAATCAGGAGTGTTTTTTATTAGCGTGTAGTGATAACGCAGATGAGGCGTAAAACTTCTACCGCTGTATACTTCGTAAGAAATATGCTCATTGTACCAGCCATTAAGATTAAGGAAGGGAAGCACCAATACCATTAACATAATAAGTTTGGCGGGCCATTCCAGCTTTAACAGGTAGAGGTTAAGCTTAAAGTTTTTGGCCTTGTAAAAAGCTATCCACAACAAGAGAATTAGGGCAACATTCCAGGGCCAAACCACGCTGTTCTCATTTAGCCCAATGGGTCCGAGTAGAATCAATATTCCCAGGTGGAGCAATGTTCCACCAATGATTGCGAATAGTCTGATTCGGGGAATGAATAATCCAATGGCAATGGCAACTTCGAAAGGGGGAATGAAATAGGCGGTAGGGTAGATTATGTGGTCGTAGGTAGTAATTATTTTGGTTATTGGCTGGTACATGTATGGTGCAATTCGGTCGTAAAACCCATCATTGAATTTGAACAGACCACTGAAGAAGTAGACCGAAGCAATTGCGATTTGAACACCAAAAAGGAGGTAATCGGCTTCGATGTATTTCTTGTATTTTCTTGCCAGGGGAATAAGTATTACCAAAATGGTCCAATACTGAAAGTACCAGGGTTGTAGTCGGTTGAAGTCCTGCAACGCTACAAAGAGCATGAGCAATACCACCATTAGTGTAAAGCCTCTCTGCCTGGAAAAAATAAGAGCCAGGGCAGAAAAAAATGCCAAACAACCCAATAGAATCTGAGCTGCAACAGGAATTAGCGATTGGGTATAAGGAATTACCGGAATCATGGGGAAGGTGCGATCGTTTAACCAAAGCGGCAGGCTTAGTGCAATTCCGGATGCCAATCCAAGAATTGCAATTCGCTGAACCCAAAACAAGCGTCTGTAGCTTCCCATTTTTCAAAAGTAGCAAGTGGCTTAAGCCGTTGGATTTGAGTTTTCATCTATTATCAACAATGCAGGGTGCAAGCGAGGTGGTGGTCTATTTTTGCCACAGAATCTCGATACCCGATGTATAAACTTATTCTAAAACCTCTGTTTTTTCAGTTCGACCCGGAAACAGCCCACAAGTTGGTTACCCAACTTTTGAATATTGCGGTGCTAATTCCGGGAATAAAGTTCCTGTTAAGAAGTATGTACTGTGTTCAGGATAAACGGTTGGAAAGGGAGGTCTTTGGAATTAAATTTCCAAATCCGGTTGGTTTGGCTGCAGGTTTCGATAAAGAAGCCAACCTGTACAATTCGTTTTCGAACCTGGGTTTTGGCTTTATTGAAGTGGGGACCATTACTCCTAAGGGGCAACCGGGTAATCCAAAACCACGTATGTTTCGATTGCCTGCAGATCAGGGACTTATCAATCGCATGGGGTTTAACAACGAGGGTATGGAAGTCGCCATTTCCCGTTTGAAGAAAAGAAATACAAACATTGTTATTGGAGGCAACATTGGTAAAAACAAGGTAACACCAAACGAAGAGGCAGTTAGTGATTACGAAAAGTGTTTTGAAGCCCTGTTTCCTTATGTGGATTATTTTGTGGTAAACGTTTCTTCTCCCAACACACCTAATCTTAGAGAATTGCAGGATAGGGAACCACTAACCAGATTATTGTTGCATTTGCAGTCTTTAAATGCAAAGAAAGATTCGCCAAAACCCATTTTACTCAAAATTGCCCCCGATTTAAACCATGATCAACTGGACGATATAGTGAGTATTGTAGAGGACTCTAAAATTGCCGGCCTCATTGCAACCAACACAACCATATCTAGAGAGGGGCTTGTAACGAATAGTGGGAAAGAAAAAGAAACCGGAGGCCTTAGCGGAAAACCGGTTCGCAATAAATCAACAGAAGTAATTCGTTACATTCATGATAAATCGAGGGGTAGCTTTCCAATAATTGGAGTAGGGGGGATACACTCGGCCAAGGACGCCATAGAAAAACTGGAAGCCGGAGCCAGTTTGGTTCAGGTTTATACCGGGTTTATATATGAAGGGCCAGCCCTTGTGAAACGAATCAATAAAGGGATACTCAAAACCCTTTAGCAAAAAACAGAAGTTGTAGATTTTATTCTATATGTTTATTGCACGATCCTTGCAATTAGTCAATAATAACCGTCCCATTTGTTTTTTCATAAAGTTAAATATTGAATCGTTTTTGCTGGGTTTTGGCTGCTTTTTGGATTAAAATCATTTATTTTCATCAAAAAAATAACGATTTACTGATTTTTTGAAATTACTAAAACTAAGCGATACCTGATCTAAACTAAGCTGTAGCTTAGTTATTAATTAAATTTGCTCCAAAATAACTACCCAATCAACAATATTTATGTGTGGACGCTACGTACAAGTATCACCTATTGAGAAAATTGAAGAAAAATTTGGTGTAATTGCCGAGGTTGATGTTTACCAACCCAATTACAACATAGGCCCGACGCATGAGGCTCCTATTATTTGCAGTGATGCTCCCAAAAAATTGTTGCTTGGTCAATTTGGATATCGTCCTTCTTATGACCCTTCGAGGCTGTTACTGAACGCAAGAGACGACCGATTGATGGATTTGGCAGAATGGAGCCAGGCATATACCTTTCGTAGATGCCTTATACCGGCCACATGTTTTTATGAGGGGCCACAAAAAGAAAAGCTGGCCAAACCCCATGCTGTCTATTTAAGAAATACGGAAAGGCCGTTTGCTTTTGCAGGTCTGTATCGAGATGTGGAAAGCGATGAGGGTATTTTTAGAACCTTTGGAATTATTACTACAAGGCCTAGCAGCGCTATGAAGGCAATTGGCCACCATAGAGCTCCTGTTATTTTAAGGCCTGACGATTATAAAGTTTGGTTGGATAACGATAAGCACTTGTCGCAATACACCGTGGCAATAGGAAGAAATGAAAATGAAAAAATGAATGCCTATCCGGTATCTCCGGAAATGCGTTCAGGGAGAATAAATGCCCGTTACTTGCTCGATCCCATTGGTCCAAGGGTACTTCCGGAACATGAAAATTAAATAGCTGAGTTTTGTAATCTAAATAATATTCAAAAAATGAAAATACTCTCCCTATTCGTAATGCTTCTGACTTTGGTAGCATATAAGGTAAATGCGCAAGAATCAAATTGCGAGAAGTTTAAAAATGGTCATTTTATTATTCCTAAAGATTCTCACGCTCCTGAATCAACCATCATTAGAAATGGAAGTATCCAGACTGAACAGGTCAAGGGTTCTAAAGAAGTTTCCGAATTTGTGGTGGAATGGGTCGATGAATGCACCTATACATTAACCCCAACGGCAAAGACCAGGAAACTTTACAAGAACTTACCAAAAGATGCCACACTTACCGTTGAAATAATAGAGGTTAAAAAAAACTCATACATACAGAGGTCCACTTCAAGTTTTTCTGATTTTGTTGCCACCACTGAGGTTATAAAAGTCAAATAGCGATTGGGTGTACAAATGGAGTATTAAATTCTTAGAGCACAAACATGATTATAAAACCTCTTCTGTTGCTTTTCTTTGGAATCGTTGCTTTGAGTCCTCCTCATACATCCATTAGCGAAGCAGTAAAAGAATCAGACCATATTTTTTCTGGAAAATGCATTGCAATCGATACCGTACTTGCAATTGATTCAGTAGAGTGGAGGTTTCAGCAGGATTCTTTATCCAGAATGTTAATCCGTGAAGCCAGACCGGTTTATATGAAGTACCTGAGAGTTCAGATTGGGGTAGACTCAATCTTTAAAGGTGATGTTTTAGATACCATGACTCTATGCATTGCTTGTAAAAACAGAACCGATTCTATTTGTTCTTATGGTATTCCTTCTTATCAACTGAATCAAAAATACCTGGTATACGGTAAGAAATTAGAATTAACCGAAACCAATAACAAGTTTTCTTTACCAACAAGCTCTGATATAACATGGCAATTGGAAAGGTCATGTTCATACAATATCGTCGAACTGGGCAAGTTGCATCGTACCCTTGATAGTAAGTAGAGGCCTCAACCCATCAACTGTAGTTATTGAATTTAACTACTCCGGCTCCACAAACGCAACTTTAGGATTAACGTCTTCTGCACCATGGGCAAGCGAATTTAGCTTTTTCAGAAAAAGAAGAACCAGAAGCCCAAGCCCTAATGAAGTAACAGCTATTCCTGTAAAAATTGCCATTTCTCCAGCATCCTGAGCCGCTTCTCCTAATAATCCGGCAGCTTTGTTCCCCAAACCAACAACAGCAAAATAAGTCCCCATCATAAGTCCGGCGTATTTTAAAGGTGCTAGTTTAGTAATAAATGAAAGTGCTACAGGAGAAAGACTTAGTTCAGCGACCACATGTAAAAAGTAAGATAAGAACAACCAATAAACAGGTGCTTTTTCCAGCGCTCCCTCAGACAATTCATAAGCTGCTCCCATTAAGGCAACAAATCCTAAACTCATAATAATTGACCCAACTCCCATTTTAAAAACAGAAGATGCCTCTTTTCCGGAGTCGCGCCATTTTACCCAGAAATAGGCCATAGGAGCTCCCAGAATAACCACATATATGGCATGTAATGATTGGAAGAAAGCAGTAGGAATTTCCCAGCCAAATACAACCCTGTCTATCTTGTCCCGAGCATATAGGTTCATTAACCCTCCCGCTTGCTCATAGGCCGCCCAAAAGAACATTACAATTAAAAATGAAATAAACATAACCACCATTCTGTCTTTTTCGATTTTGGTAAGTGGTTTATCCAGTAGATGTTTGTTTTCCTCAGAATGTTTTAGTAGATCACCAACTCCTTTCAAATGATTTTTACCGAAAACATAAACCAATTGGCCCAGTATCATTCCAAATCCAGCCAGAGAAAAACCAAGGTACCAGTTTACCTCAGGGCCATAAAAGCCCACAATGAGGGGTGCTAAAACTGCACCAATGTTTATTCCTATATAAAAAATGGTGAACCCTGAATCTCTTCGGGAATCCCCGGTCTTGTAAAGGCTCCCTACCATGGTACTTATGTTTGGCTTTAGCAAACCAACACCGCTAACCAGCAATATTAGACCAGCGTAAAAAGTTGTTGATCCTTCGATTGCAAGTGAAAACTGACCAAAAATTATAAATATCCCTCCCAATAAAACCGTTTTTTTTTGCCCCAACCAATTATCTGCTATATAGCCTCCAAAAATTCCCATGAAATAAACCATCATGGTATACCAACCATACAAAGCCAGAGCTTCTTTACTTGTCCAGCCCAGGCCTGGGTTGTCCTTTGTGGTTTCAGCGGTTAGGTATAAAACCAAAATCGCACGCATTCCATAAAAGGAAAAGCGTTCCCACATTTCTGTAAAAAATAAAACGAATAGACCAGTCGGGTGCCCAAGTATTGTTTTGCCTTGCATAATTTGTTTTTTGATAGGCGCTAAAGGTAATTTTCTTTTTAGAAATACCTAAAATCTTTACTCAAAGGTCCATAAAAAATTGCGGGTTTCCCCCCATTGACATTGCCAATTTGGCTTGATAAGTTTGATTAGAACTAATTAAAATTGAGAAGTTATGAGTATTCAAAATGAATCGCAAAGGCAGATCATGCTAAGCTTTGCTTATCTGGCGTACACGGGAGAATTTATGACTGCCAAAACAAACGTAGAACAAACCATTTTGGATAATATCAATAAAGCTATGCCCAAAATACCTCCTATTTCCGGGAGTGCGGGAACTGACGCATGGAAAGTGGTATGGGGGCCGGGGATTTACCAGGTTCCGGGAGCAGTATACCAGGACAACATGATGTTTATGGTTCAAAATCAGGTTGACACTTCCCAATTTGCTATTGCGATACGCGGTACAAATTTTCTAAGTGATTTGAACTGGTTGATGGAAGACTTTGATGTACTGCAACAAGTTCCGTGGAATTATGGGCATCCTCAACCGGGAACAACTCCTGTAATTTCAGAAGGTGCCAGTATTGGCTTGCATGCTTCACTTCAAATGCAGGGAGAAGATGTTAGTGGCAATAAAATGACGTTGGTAGAATGTCTTCAAAATCAGGTGAATGTACAGGGAGCCATTAACGTTTGTGTTACCGGACATAGCCTTGGAGGAATGCTTTGCGGAACTATGGCGCTTTACCTGCATGATAACCAAAGTACATGGGACTCTACCGGGAATTCCGTAATAAGTAGTATAAGTTTTGCTGCACCAAGTGCCGGAAACGTCGACTTTGCGAGCTATTCTGATGAAGTATTTTCGTCATTGACTCCTCCTCCAAATTGGGACTCTAGTCTGGGAACCAATATGGATCGGGTTGCCTGTTCGCTCGATGCTGCTCCTTTGTTTTACAAAGCTTCAAACATTACTCAGGTACAGTCTGGTAAAACGGTATCTCCACTTTTCGATATATATAACCTACCAGGTACAGGAACTGATGGAATTCATGGGATAGATTTTACAAACTTGAATTTTGTGAGTGGCGCGGAATGGATTGTAGTGCTTGATAATATTCTGCCAATCTTTACAAATGTTCTTGCACCGAGAGATTATGCACAAGTGGAGAGTACAGCTACTCCGTTGGCCGGAACCTTTAAATCGCTTAAAAGTTTTAGTCCGCCAATAGATATAAGCACAAGCGATCACGACAATAATTTGAGTAGTTACATGAAGGGATTTGAAACCCAGGTAGCCTACCAACACAGTGATAGTTATCCCAACATTTTAGGGGTGAAAGAATTGTTGGACAAGAGTATAATTGTTCGAAACCCGGCACCAGTTATGGCTAATTCCATGGGTTAGTTGCTCGGAATACAGATAATTCACATTCCGCATTGCTGAAAAAGTTTAGCCTTGGCTTTAACTACTTTTGAGCTATGGTTTTACGGACAGCAAGACATACCAGTGACCTTAGTGCAGTTACAGTTTTTTATCGTGATCTACTTGGCCTGGATATAATTGGAGAATTTAAGGGGCACGATGGTTATAACGGAGTTTTTCTTGGTAAACAAGGCCTGGGTTGGCATTTGGAGTTTACGCAGTCATCCGAAGCACCTGATCATAAGCCCGATGAAGATGACTTATTGGTTTTTTATACCAGTTCCCTGGAAGAATATGATTTAATAAATACCAGATTCAAGCAGAACGGAGTTGAAGCTGTTGAGCCCAGGAACCCGTATTGGGAAAGGAATAGCAAAACCTACGTTGATCCTGATGGGTTTAGAGTTGTAGTTTCTATTCCAAGAAACTAAGACTATTCGCCCAATTTAATAAACCGTTCCATTTGTGGTGAGTCACCATCAGAATAGAGTATAAACAGGTAATTACCTGGTTTAAGCCCCCTTGTATTTATGGGAGCGGAGTTATAGATACCACTTAATACCAATTCTCCGCGTATAGAATAAACTCTATAGGTTGTATTTTCATTATCCACACCTGAAATCATGATTTGATGATTGCAAGGATTTGGGAATAGGAAAAGACTATTTTTTTCTGCATGGTGTTCGACCACATCTGTAGTGTCTTTCGGTTTTTCTTTTAATTCATAATCCCAAATTCCTCTTCCGTAGGTTACAAATCGAGCCAGGCGTTTACGAGGTAAATATTCGACATCCCAATACACCTGATCGGGATTAGAACCATCGGAAAGTGAGAACCAACGATTATCTGTCTTGGTATAAGCAAACGGTCCAACTTCGGTAGCCGCAAATAAAATGCTGTCGTTTTCATTACCGGTTACTTTATAAACCAGGGTAGAAGGGAGGCTATCCGATATTGAGCGCCAATCTCGGCCTTTGTTCCAAGAGTAGTATACCGGTGCATTTACATATCCACTTCCTGATACGTATACATCATTTTCGTTCGATTTTGATGCATAAATACAGGAGCCATACATTTCTTCTGGCCCTGGACCAGCAAAGAAAGAAGATCGATTCCATTTATATCCGCGATCGAAAGAATAGTAAAAATTGCCCTTATTCGTAATGGCATACCAGGTGGTGTCATTAATAGGAGAAATGCCTAATGCAGAAAGGTATTCTTCTTTTTTCTGATCGATATTAAAATTGTGGGTTCGGGTAGCCCATTCAATTTTTCCTGCTTTAAATTCAAGATCCACAATTATCGACTTCTTATCGGGATCTCCTTTTTTATAAGCACTAATAAAATAAGCTTTGTTGGGATGAACGGGATCAGCAATAATAGGTGGTAGCCAGTGTGAAACGATAAACGAATCAGTGAAATCCCAGGTTGCTGCAAAGCTGGTATCGGTTTTGGCGTTTGCAAAATATCCTATAAATTCAGGATTGCTCATCCAAATGGATTTACCACTGTCGCTGCTACTCAAATGACCAAAGTCTCCACTAACAATTTGATCAAAAGAAAGCGGTTTCTTAAGCGTATCGTCCGTGGTTCGCTGAAAACCCTGGTCTTGTGAGCCTGCATATATTAAATCCTCGTTCTGTTTGTTAGTTAATATGGAATAGTACTGGGCAGTTAAATGATCAGTTAAACTTATGTTTTTTACCGATTTAAGTTGATCGTAAGAAACGTACAATCCACCGTCGGTGCCTATTAAATGAAATTCAGATTTATCTTTCTTTTCGAATCGCCCAATAAATGGAATGTCTGCGTGCAGGGAATCTTCCGGATTATCGTAATACGACGTCCAGTCATTAACCTTCTTCCATGTACTTCCACCGTTTCGGGTAGTAAACAATTCAATGCCACCAAACAGAACGGTTGCGGTGTCCGTCAAACTATAGGACATGCTGTTACTCGTAAATGCTTTTTCCTTAAGTATTCCGCGATGGGTCCAATTGTTCGCTTTTCCATCACTTGAATAAATAAATTCCCGAACATTAGCATAGAGTTTAAGGCTATCTCCAACACGACATCCGGTAAGCATAACTTCGCCCCATAGTAACGGATTGGCCGGTTTGGTGTAATTAAACAGGCCTGTTTTACCACTAATTTCCGCAATGGAATCCCTAAAATAAAAGAAGGCAACCGAGTCATCATTGGCAATGGAGTGAAGGTCTAAGTTTTCAAAGGGTCCATAAAATACCGGATTAAACTTTTTAATAGAAGTAAACGAAGTAGCACCGTTATTAGAATAATACAGGTTGTAGATTTCTTTTTGCGCGTCGGAATCCCATTCTTTGCCAAACACCAATAGCGAACTATCGGCACAAGTCACCATTTTTCGAATGGTACCACTTGCATTAAGGTTTGGAAGCCCGGTAGCCTCGGTCCATGTTTTGGAGCTGTCGTCGCTGTAGAATACCCGGCCATAAGAAGATGCTACAACCAATCTCTTTTTTCCATTCGTTACAAATTCGCTTAATGCAATTATGCCATCTATCCGGAAATGATCGTTGGTCGCTTTCCATTGAATAGAGTCCAGGTCTGTAGACCATATTATGCCCCCTGCAGAGGCTACTTTCATGGTATTTAATTCCTTGTCATAAATGGCGTAGACAATTCTTCCTGCTTGATTTTTGGCACCTTTTTCAATCCAATCGCCTTTGGGTTTTCCACTGTCCGAACGTTCGCCGGTGCTTTGGTAATTGAGGCGATAGTTTAAATCCATTTGCCTCCAGTTGATCCCATTATTGGTAATGTGAATGGACTCGTACCATCCTGTTTTTTTGGCTAATTCATCGCCTTCGTGCTCCGAATTTTTAGTAGAATACCCTGGAGAAGTGGGTTGGGGCTTTATTTCTTCTGGTACTAACCTGGCTTGATTATCGGCGAGAAAAAAATAGCTCAACAACAAGATACAGAAACCCGAAAGGAGAATATAAAGTTGTTTCATAGGTACCCGCTAATTTAGTTAAATGTGAGAAGCGTACCAGACTATTTACAAATTAAGAAAGCGAATTACCAAACAATGAATAGCCTAAACCAACTGAGCCTGATAATCGAACAATTCCAACTTGACAATGGAATCCGCTACCTTTTTGGGAACTAATTCTTCCCAACCGCTTTCTCCATTCTTAATCATTTCAAGAACCTGGTCTGAGAAAATGTGCATTTTGGAAATATCGGCATTCGTAATATCCTCAATCTTGTTGTTGTCTTTGAGGTAGCTTAAAAGACCACGCAACTTGTCGTCAATTTCCATTTCATTGGTAGTAATTAACTCTTTGCCATCTTCCTTGAGCAAGGGGTAGACAAACATTTTTACATTATTACCAAAACCAACACCAAAGGCCTCGAAAATCCCGCCTTTTAAATTGTCGTAATATTTAGTGTCGAAAATGGTTTGAAGGTTAGAGATTCCAAGAATGATACCCACTTTACTCTTCTTCGTAAATGTGGAAATGTACTTTATGACCTTATAATATTTTACGTAATTACTGATCATTACCGTATGTCCCAGGCTACACAAAATATCTACCCGGTCCAAAAAATCTTTGTCCCGAATGGTACCGTCAGAACTTAAATCTTTCAGGGTAAGTTCAAAAATTACCTTTAGGTTCTTTTCATTAACGTCTTTTTCTTTTTTGTACTGCTCCAGCCCCTTGTTAAGCATGTCTATGTTAACATGTGTAACCGGACGGAAACGGCCTCGAAGGAGTAAAGCATTTTTCTTGTACAATGCTTCAGAAGGTTGAAGTACATCACCTGTGGGGCCAAATAGTGCTGCTTCGGTCATTCCGTATTTTACCAAACGCAGGGCCATCAATCGATTGTCAACATGCTTAAAATCTGGTCCGGAAAGTCGGATCATATTGATTTCAATTTTGCTTCTAGATAGATTGTCTAAAAGAGACTTTAGTAAGGTTTTTGGATCGTGGCTGTAGAAATAACAGGCGTAAATAAAATTGACTCCTAAAATACCAAGCGAATTTTGTTGTTGCTTTTGGTCATTGTCGTTGAGGTTTACATGAATGATACAATCATTAGGAGGTGTGTTCGGTTTAAGCTGAAAACGTAACCCCAGCCAACCATGGCCCTGATTGGTCTTTCTATAATTTAGTACTTCTACTGTATTGCTAAACGTAAAAAACCGTGAGGTATCTGATCTATGCGCAAGCTTTCTGGTTATTAGCTTGTATTCAAAATTGAGCATTTGAACCAACCTTGGCTCACACACATACCTTTCAGATTCACCATAGATGAAATCCGAAATTTTCATGTCATAAGCTGAAAGGCTAAATGCGATAGTTCCGCTGGCCCCACCAACCCGGTAAAAGTGGTTGGCTACTTCCTGTCCTGCGCCTATCTCTCCAAACGATCCATAAATGTCTCGGTGAAGATTTATTTTTAGCGCTTTTTCACGCGTGCTTGCTATTCGCTCTCCTGCCATTCCGGTTGTGGTAAATCTTATGCTTTTACAAAGTTCCGAATAATTTCTGTAGAATCAACGTATTAAAACTCAAATAAGTTTGTACAAATATCAGTTTTTAACTAATTCTCTGCTTAAATCAGGCTTGAAGTCTTCACTCTGCTTTATTTCAACCATAATATCTTCAAGAATTTCTTCTGCCGGTTTATCATAATCGATATCCATAGGTTCCTTAAAATGAACGGTAAGTTCAGTTCCCTTCATCTTCATTTTCATTCCCGATTTATTAAAAGCCTTTCTAAATCCATCCAGGTTAACAGGAACCACCACTGGCCTGGTTTGTTTAATGATATGTGCAGTTCCCTTTCTTCCTTTAGCGTAGGGTTTGGTGGTTCCCTGCGGAAAGGTGACCACCCATCCTTCTCCCAGCGCAGTAAAAATATTGGTAAGGTCTTTCATACTTACCTTCCGGTTTATTTCTTTCCCTTTTTCGCGCCAGGTTCTTTTAATCATCACAGCCCCAGTTTTGGCCATAAGTTTTGGCAGCAGGCCTCCTTTCATGGTTTCAATTGCAGCCACGTAATAAAAGTTAAGCACCGGATTGAGGATATACCAGAGCGGCTTTAAATTGGACTGACCATTTCTTGCCGCTGAAATTGCAATGTAAAGCAAGAAAACATCCATAAAATAGGTCTGATGGTTACTTACAAAGAGAACATTGGTTTTGGGCAATTTGTGAAGCACCTCCCAACCGGTAACCTTAGTTGTATTTACTCTCAGAAAACGATAAAAAGCAACCGACCCAAAAAGCAAAATGAGGATTCTTTTTATGATCAGTCGATTACCAAATGCATCTTTTTTGAACAGTGCCATTTTTGTTTATTCGCTGAATAATAACAATTTATGCAAATTTCCTTGTTAGATTTCGCAATGTTAATAAATTTGTAGGCTTTTGCGCTAAGAAATAACTAAGATTTAAGAAACAGGAAAAACATGCTTCAAATTCTTACACGATTTAAAGAAAAATATAAACCGTTGTTAAAGAAGGGGTTGGTGATTGAAGGTATGGTAGTTATTGATCATGCTCGAAGAAAGAATGCCATCTCGGTAAGCAAGCCTTTTATTTTTGATAATAGAAATATCCCCAAATCATTTGATGGTATTCAGGTGAAGAAAAGAATTACAGGGGAGATGCCTGTTGAGTTTCAAATTGACAGATCTCAACCCGATTGGCACAAAAGAGAATACATATGGGCTCCTGAAAGATTTGAGCAATTTGTAGACCGTGCAATTGTTGAAATCCGAGAAAAACTGGGCGAAGCTGACCTGAATAGGGAAGAAGCGCTTGACGCCATTTGCTTTGGCGATTTCGAAGAACACAGCAGAAAGGTTAAGCGATTGATTCGAGAAGGTAAGGTTCCGTCGTACAATAAAGCCAACAACCTGGCCACTGCCTAAATCGAAAATTACCCTTTAGTTTTATCGAATTATTGTTGCTAAGTGGCACTGTAATATTACTTGAGTCTTGTACAGGTTATGGATGTTTGATCTTGGATAACTTAAAATCTAAAATCCAATATCGATCCATTTATACTATCTAGTACTCGTCTAGGGCCTTTTTTAAATTCTCCTTGATGGTTTGTTTTAATTCGGGTGGATGCAGAACCACTACACTTGAACCAAACGACTGAATCTGCATAATTAACTCGGGTGAAACAATAAGTTTTAATTCTACGATGGTACTTTCTCCTTCCTCTTTTACTACCTGAGAATTGTGCAATGGTTGACTTTTAATATAATGCGACTGCTGCGCGTTGAATTTTAGATGGATCAATTCCGGCTGACTATTGTTGCTGGTAATTCCAATAGAATACTTAAAATATCGGTCTGAATTAAAATCAGAATCCACCTTAAACATTGAATTCAGTGTTTCAATTGATCCAATGCGATCGAGTCCAAAAGTTTTAATTCTTCTGTCGGCGGTATCGGCTCCAATTACGTACCACCGTTGTCGGTATTCTTTAAGCAGGTACGGTTGAATAGTTCGCTTCTTTTCTTCTCCCTGAAAGCTTTTATAAGCTATTTTAATTTCTACCCGATCTTTTATGGCATTGAGCAATTGACTCAAATAATGTGAGCCGTTTGCACGGGGAGCATCCTCAAACTGTACAAAGCGCTCAATGTCTTCGTCCTGTATATTTCCGGAAATCGAAATTCTACCAATGAGCTTGTCAATTGCTGAACCAAATTGTTTGAACAGATCAATATTCTGAAATTGAGAAAGGGTGATTGCGGCAAACTTAATGGCCTCAATGTCTTCATCATTCAAGGGCATACTATCAATGGAATAATCGGGGTCCTTGTAGTAGTACCCCTTAAATTCCTTGGAGAAGGCAATGGGGGCGTAGTAACCCAGGCCAGCTTCCGTGCGCATGGCTTTCATGTCTTTCTCTATGGTTGATTCCGAAACCCGCTCGTGGCTACTGTTAAAAAGAGCTTCCTCACAAGCTAACCGAATGTCCTCCTTGCTTGGGTATTTTCTGTATTTATTACCAATTACTTTATCAATTATTCGATAACGGAGAAGTGCGTACTTGTTTACTGGCATGTTCAACTATTAATTCCTCAAAGGTAAATGAGCAATCATTTGCATTGAAAAAAAACAAATTAAGATGCTCACTTTTTTATTGAGGCCTTACTTTTGTCGGCGCTGTAAAACATCCGATTCCAATATGGACAAAAATGTAATCGGAGCAAAAGCAATTTATTTGATGGAGGTATTGGTAGCTGATGGTAATTTATTGACCCGGGAGGGGATTAAGAGCATTATTGCCAAACACTATCCCGATTTTTCTATTGTTTCAGCCGGTGACGTTGATGAAATGATCGAAAAACTGGCCTATCATCAAATTAAGCTGGTGATTTTCGACCCGGACAGTTTAGACCTTAACTCAAATAGAGAGTTTAAGCAGCTGAAAAAACTCCATGCAGAAGGAAATTTCCTGGCCATTTCGGAAAATCTAAATCAGGATTTTGTTATGTCCATCGTTAAACAAGGTGTTCCCTCATTTGTAACCAAGGAATGTTCAGAAGAGGAAATTGTGGAAGCAGTTGATGCCACCCTCGATGGAAATAAATTCTTTTGCAACAAGGTACTCGATCAGGTTATTGAACGAAATACACCGGAAGAATATTCATGCGATCCAACCATGCTTACCAACCGGGAAATTGAAATAATTACATTAATATGTAGCGGTTTAAAAACCAAACAAATTGCAGAGCAACTTATTTTAAGTGTGCATACCATTAACACGCACAGAAAAAACATTTTGGCTAAACTAAACCTAAGCTCGCCTGCAGAATTGGTGAAGTATGCTTATGCAACTTCTCTGGTAAAAGCTTAACCCTTATTCGATCACAGGGTCGGGAACTCCCTCCACATCAGCATAGATGTATAAGTTCTGAACACGAGGCTCAACGTTCGATGTAATAGCAACTGTTTTGGTTTGAGCGCCAATTTGAGAACCTGGTGAGTATTTTACTTTAATTTCTCCTGAAGCTCCAGGTGGAATAGGTTCTTTAGGATATTCTGGAACAGTACAACCACATGATCCCTGTGCATTTTCTATAAGCAATGGTTCAGCACCGGTATTGGTAAATTTAAACACATGCACATTCTCGGTGTGTTGTTTTATAGTCCCAAAATCGTGTTTGTCGCCACTATCCCATGACAAAGTCGTGCCAGGGAAAGAAGATACGCTTCCCTGTTTTTCTTCAGGGTTTATCTTAAGGGCCAAATCATCTTCAGGAAAAGGAGTGCTGGGTTCGGCAACCTGGGCAGTTGCTCCCTTTAATGATCTTCTCGATTTACTTTTTTTGAAAAATGTTCCGTAGGTAAGGCAAACGGCAATAACCGCTAATAATCCAATCTTTAAATAGTCTCTAATTTCAGAATTCATAGTTATTTGTATTGTATTGCAAGTTTATTAAAAGTGCCGCTATTTATTACTTCAACTGCTTTTAAAACTGTTGGGTCAATATCATTGAGGGTTTGAACATAAGCACCGCTGTTGTATAACCCTCTGGCAACGTAGGCTTTAAGTAAATTGGTAATCTGACGTTTCGATTTTTCCAGGTCCTCATCGTTTCGTTCTACTTTTTCTTTTTCTCCAAAAGCAAGGAAATCTTCCAGCATTTCTGACGTAACCTCATACCTCTTATTAAATGCATACTTATCCGGATATAAGGTTAATAGCATCTTTCTTTCCTTATCCAAGTATGAAAGACTATACATATTGAAAATTCCTTTTCGCAACAAATTCAGGTAATAACTTGATCTTTCAGAAGTATCCAGGGGAACAAAAATATCAGGCATAATTCCACCGCCACCATACACGGTCCTTTTGTTCACCCGGGTTTCGTATTTAAGCGAATCGGGAAAATCAATGCTATCTGCATTGGTTAATTCACCATGAGTAAATCTTTTGTTCAGGTCCGAATAGTACGATTTGGTTCCCTCACCATAAGGGCGTTGAATACTTCTTCCGCTTGGCGTGTAATAACGACTAATGGTTAACCGAACCTCCGATCCATCGGGCAGGGGAAAGGGCTTTTGAACCAATCCTTTTCCAAAAGATCTGCGGCCTATAATAATTCCTCTGTCCCAATCCTGAACGGCACCTGAAACAATTTCACTTGCCGAAGCTGAACCTTCATCTATCAATACAATCAATTTTCCTTTTTCAAAATCTCCCCTGGAAGAAGCCTTGGTATCCGATCTTGGGAAAGAACGGCCCTGGGTGTATACAACCAATTTATCGTTTTCTAAAAATTGATCGGCCAGGTCAATAGCCGTTTGCAGGTATCCACCGGAATTCCCCCGTAGGTCCAGGATCAGGTTTTCCAACCCTTCTTTTTTTAGCGTTTTAAGCTGAGCGTTGAATTCTTCAACCGTATTTCTTGCAAATCGATTTACTCGAACATATCCGGTTTTATTGTCGATCATGTAGCCTTCATCAACGCTGTAAATTGGAATTTTGTCACGCTTAATGTCAAAGTCCAGAATTTCCGAAACTCCGTTTCGCTTTATTCCAACCAACACATTACTTCCTTTTGGGCCTCTTAAATTCTTGATCACATCGTTGTTGGTGAAACCTACACCTGCAACGGTATCGCCGTCAATGATAATGATCTTGTCACCGGCCATAATTCCCAGTTTTTCACTGGGGCCACCCGCGATTGGGCTAACCACCAGAATGGTATCCTTCATTATGTTGAATTGAATGCCCACTCCATCAAAATTACCAACAAGAGGTTCATTCATTTTCTGTTTGTCCTTGCTGGAAATGTATACAGAATGTGGATCAAGATCTTCCAGCATTTTTACAATGGCTGCATCAGCCAGTTGCATTTCGTTAACCGTGTCTACATATACCTGAGATATAATGTTCAACATGGTATTGAACTTATTCATCGCCTCCTGGGTTTTATGTTGAGCATGACCCACACCAGAAGAAATTAAGATTATTGCCAGAAGGGCAGTCTGTTTAAATTTCATAGAAATGAATTTGAGGAAGAACAAATATAGCAAGCTTTGAAACCGACTGTTTATAGGCCAATCATCAAATTGTAAATAGTGTTAAGCAGTTTATAAAGAGCCATAAGTGTGTTTGCACAAAGGTTATTTTCGCTTGCGAAAAATTCAGTTATGGTAAGAGGTATTTTCATTGCGGTTATTTCTGTATTCTTTCTCAATACACAGGCTCAAACCACCAAAAAAGTCCTTTTCTTAGGTAACAGCTACACTTATGTAAACGACCTTCCTAAAATGGTGGCAGATTTGGCTAAAAGCCTGGGAGATACAGTTATTTATAGTTCAATTACTCCAGGAGGACAACGATTAAGTGGTCATGCAGGAAGTTCAGCTACCTATACGCGGTTCAAACAAAATACATGGGATTACATTGTTCTTCAGGATCAGAGTCAATTGCCCTCATTTCCCATATCACAGGTTCGAAAGGATGTTTTTCCTTACGCCAAACAACTGTGTGATAGTATTCATGCTTTGCCGGGGTGTGCTAAACCGGTATTTTTCATGACCTGGGGCCGGGAAAATGGAGATCAGCAAAACTGTAAGTTTTATAGTCCGCTTTGTACCTATGAAGGAATGCAATTGGAGCTTAGGAAGAATTATCTCACCATGGCTAACACAAACAATGCTTTTGCCAGTCCCGTGGGTATGGTATGGAGGGATGTGAGAAAGCGATGGCCCACCATCGATCTTTATAACCCCGATGGAAGCCATCCTGCCAAACAGGGTAGCTATGTAGCAGCATGTACTTTTTATGCCGTGTTTTTCGGTAAATCCCCGGTTGGAGCCTCCTACAAAGCAGGGTTGGCAGCGTCACAGGCCGACAGCATTCAAAAATCTGCTGCGGCCATTGTATTTGACAGCCTGAAGACCTGGAACATTAAATACGATACCCTAAAGCCAAGTTTTACCTATACGGTAAAGAATGATACAGTAACGTTTACCTATACCGGTTCTTTGGTTAAAAACCTGCACTGGGATTTTGGTGATGGAAACACAAGCAGTGCTACTTCGCCTACCCATATCTATGGTGTTTCAGATACTTTTGAAGTGGTATTAACGGTGGATAATAAATGCCTGACTGCCAATACTATGGTAAGAATAGTGGTCAACACAAAACGACCAAGTGTAAGGGCCGATTTCAATACAACGTTAATGTATGATACGGTTGAGTTTCAATATTCGGGAACGCTGGCTGATTCGGTTAAATGGGATTTTGGCAATGGAAAAACCGATACAGGTTTTGTGGTGACGTATATCTATGGAGTTGCGGATACCTTTCTTGCTTCTGTAAAAGCTTTTTACCAGGGAGCAGAGGATTCTTTAAGTAAATCGGTGATCACTACATTGTATGAAAGTAATGTAAGCGTACAGGGGAATATGAACTTATCGGAATTTGATTTGTCTATATTTCCAAATCCTGTAGAGAACAAAATCGGAATAAAAAGTGAAGAGAACATGATAAGCATAGAGATTCTGGATTTGAACGGAAGAATGCTTAAAAGATACGAGAAGATAGAAAGTGACAGTTATCAAATCAATTCCGGATTTTTAAATTCAGGAACTTATATTGTTCAGGTAGAAACTGAAAATCAGCGAATTACAAGGAGGATAATTAAAAAATAAATTCAAATATCAGACGTTAAACTGCAAGTTACTTCTTTGGCATTGTAATTGCTCCGGGCGCGACTTTTATGACATCCAAAATCGAAAAAATTAATGAGAATACTACTAGCGGTCTTTATGGGAGTCGCTTCCATTTTCGCAACACCTGAGTTGCTTAAAGGCCAAAACGAAAAGGTAACCTTAAGCGGTCAGTTAAGGGATAAGGAAACCGGTGAGGATTTAGTCGGGGCTACAGTTTACATAAAGGAATTGAGCATTGGGGTAGCAGCCAATATCTATGGCTTTTATTCATTAACCGTTCCCAAAGGCACATACGATGTAACCTTCTCCTACATAGGGTATGTAACAACAACACAGTCTGTCGAGTTACAACAAAACGTAACGTTAAACATGGAACTGGGAGCCAATATGACTCAGCTTGAAGAAGTGGAAATTGTTGGTGAAGCGGAAAATAAAAACGTAGAAACCGTAAGAATGAGTACGGTTAACCTGAAAATGGAGAACATTAAGAAAATTCCGGCTTTGATGGGAGAGGTTGATGTTCTTCGTGTGGTTCAATTGCTTCCCGGAGTTCAAAGTGGAGGAGAAGGTTCTACCGGATTCTTTGTAAGGGGTGGAGGTATAGACCAAAACTTAATTCTGTTGGATGAGGCACCCGTTTATAACCCGGCCCACCTTTTTGGCTTTTTCTCGGTGTTTAATCAGGACGCTATTAAATCAGCCGATTTGTATAAGGGCGGAATACCCGCCAGGTATGGAGGCAGATTGAGTTCGGTATTGGATGTTCGAATGAATGATGGGAACTCCAAAAAACTAAATGTAAAAGGTGGGATTGGAATTCTCGCCAGTCGGTTAACCATAGAAGGGCCTATAGTAAAAGACAAGGTTTCCTTTATTGTTTCCGGACGAAGAACCTATGCCGATTTGTTTTTAAAATTACTTCCGAAGGATGATATTAGGAGCCAATCCAAGCTCTATTTCTATGATTTGAATGGTAAGGTTAACTGGAGAATTAATGATAAAAACCGGGTATACGTTTCGGGTTATTTCGGTAGAGATGTAATGGGAGCCGGCGATCAGTTCAACATTGGCTGGGGAAATACCACCCTTACTACCCGTTGGAATCATATATTCAATAAAAAAATCTTCTCGAACCTTTCTTTCGTTTACTCCAATTTCGATTACAGCCTGGGTGTTCCTTCCGGACCTAACGAATTTATCTGGAAGAGTAGTATCATAGATTACTCGTTGAAAAACGATTACACCTATTATTTTAATCCTAAAAACACCATTGAGTTTGGGTTTATAAGTACTTACCACAACTTTAAGCCCGCTGAGGTAACTCCCGGGCCTGAAAATGATGGATTTAACAGCATTAAATACTTCGATCGTCATACCTGGGAAAACGGAGTTTACTTGTCCAATAACCAGCGCATAGGATCGCGCTTAACGGCTGAATATGGCCTTCGCTTTACCTCCTTCTCCAACATAGGAAAGGATACGGTTTACACCTACGACGACAACTACGACCGCACCGGGTACGAAGCTTACGACAAGGGAGATATCTACAATACGTTTACCGGCTGGGAGCCACGACTTGGATTGAAGTATTCGTTGAACGACGAAAGCTCCATCAAGGCCTCGTACAACAGAATGTATCAGTACCTGCATTTAGCAACTAATTCTACAGGTGGTGCGCCACTGGATATTTGGATGCCAAGTAGCAAGAACCTAAAACCGGGAATAGCCGACCAGGTTGCACTGGGGTATTTTAGAAATTTTAAAAACAACACTTTCGAAACTTCGGTTGAGGGATATTATAAGTGGATGCAAAACCAGGTGGATTTTGCCGATAACTCCCAGATTCTGCTTAACAAATACCTCGATGGCGATATTCGACAAGGAAAAGGGTGGGCTTACGGTGCTGAGTTCTTCGTAAGGAAGCAGAAAGGTAAAATGACCGGTTGGGTCTCTTATACCTTATCCTGGTCTTACCGTAAGATTGATGATATAAACGGTGGCAAGAAGTTCTTTTCGCCAGCACATAGAAACAACAACCTGGCAATTGTATTCAGTTATGCTTTAAACGAGAAGCTCGATGTTTCTGCAAACTGGGTGTACAATTCCGGAGCACCGATAACCACACCCACCGGAAGGTTTGAATACGGTGGACAGATTAATCCTACTTATGCGGATAGAAATACGGCAAAAATGCCCGACTACCACCGATTGGATGTTGGTTTAGATTGGAAGCTGGGTAAAAACAGAGAATCAAAAAAATTCAACCACTCCTTAAACTTCTCGGTTTACAATTTGTATGGGCGTAAAAATGCTTACGCGATCAACTTTGTAGAAGACAAAGAAACCGGATTGGCTGTAGCCGAAAAAACCTACTTATTTAGTGTATTACCTTCAATTACTTGGAACTTTAGCTGGAAATAATTATGAAAACTACATTATACATCATAGCGACTTTATTCTTATTTAGTTCGTGTACCGAAAAAATCGATTTTGAAGTCGATTCAGAGCAAACACGCCTGGTGGTTGAAGGGCAAATTACCACGTTAAAGATGAAGCACCTGGTTAAGGTTACACAATCGACCAGCTACTTCTATGAACAAGCTGCCCCGGTGGTAACCGGAGCTGCAGTCTCCATTACCGATGGAAGTTCAACGTGGGTATTAACCGAAGAAAAACCAGGTTTCTATTATACTTCAGAGACTGCCTTTCCTGCCGATAAGTCATATACGCTGAATATTGAGGCTGATGGCCAGAAATATGAAGCAACTGATTTCTTGAACGCACCTATAACCGCTGATTCAGTAGCAGTGGTATCCAATGAAGAATGGGATTTTGAGAATAACACGAAGAAAGACTTCTATTCCATTCATTTCTTCGTTCAGGAGCCTGCAGGATTAGGCGATAATTACCTTTGGAAATATTGGCTTAAACGCCCTGATTCTGCCTGGAAGGATATGACTCCCGAGTATAGCGAATGGGTTTTTGCAACGGATGAATACGTCGATGGAAACAGCCCTGAAAAAGGCTGGGAAATGTTTTCTTATATCCCGAAGGAGGAAATGCCTAATGGAACCAAGGTAAGGGTAGAAATGTATAAGATTACAACCCTTTATTACAAGTTCCTGTATTCGGTTGGAGAGCAAACCCAGCGTACCGGGTTCTTTGACGGTCCACCGGCTAACATTACTACGAACTTGAGCAATAGGGCCCTGGGCTTCTTTTTTGCCGCAGGGGCAGATACCATTTCAACGGTAGTTCAGGAATAAGATGGGCTCCAACGATCTTATTCCATTCAAGAACAAGGTCGTTTCGGATTTACATTGGGCGTTAACATCTCCAAACCTAATCGGGGGGCAGTATATTGAAGACACTGCCAATCCCTGGGAATTTCTGTTTAGCGAAACCCGCTGGCAGGAAGTTATAGTATGGCTTAAGGAACTGGATGATTCCCCTTCACCGTTGATTCATTTTCTGAACAATAAGCCTACTTCCAAAAAATTGGGCAAGTATTTCGAAAACCTGTTGTGGTTTGCTTTTGAACAGTTGGTTGAGTTTAAACAGGTTGTTCATGGCCTCCAGGTAAAAAGGAGTAAAGACAATACTATTGGAGAATTCGACTTCCTGCTTCAACGAACCGTGGACAATTCATGGATGCACATGGAGGTGGCGGTTAAGTTTTATTTGGCTACAGATGGTAAAGAAGAGCTTCGATTTATTGGACCCAATGCAAAAGACCGCCTCGATATAAAGCTTGATAGGCTGCATAAGCACCAACTTGAATTGGGTACAACCCCGGAAGGGCAGAAGAGCCTGGAACAACTGGGAATTGACCAATACCAACGCAGTTTATTGGTTAAGGGATACCTGTTTTATAACTTACTTCATCCCGCTCGTTTCCCTCAGCCCGACTTTATTAACCCTTATTGCAATAAAGGGTGGTGGAGTTACTTTCACGAATATCCCTTTGATAAGCACAGCCATAAGTCCTTTGTGGTATTGAATAAACTGGAATGGCTTACCAAGTTTATTGGTGGCTCCGATCGGGTATTTACTTGTACGGAAATTCGGCAATTGATTGAAAACAAGAAAATAGAACTTCCGGTTTTGCTGGCCGAGGTAGAGGAGAAGGGGAGTGCCTGGGTAGAAGTTAGCCGGGGATTTTTAATCGATAGGGATTGGCCTTCTATGTAATTCCGTAGATTATATTCTACATATTAGGTAAAACATTCTTACCTTAGTGCGTAACATTAATTCTTTAATCAGACTTACGTTATGAAAGCTGTTTTATCCTCTTTACTAGTCATTCTTTTTGCAAGCAGTTCAATTGCTCAAAACAATTGGTCGCTAAGCGGGAATAATATTTACAACAATAACTCGGGATTTGTCGGTATTAACCAGCAAAGCCCAACTGCTTACTTACAAATAAATACAACATTATTTGACTATGGTGGTGCGGTTGAACAAGGTGATCCTATACCTTGTTTTGCAGGAACTACAGCTTTAAAACTAATTGGTACCAGTTGGGAAGCCAACATGCCCAACGAAACTTTTATTTGTGATCCTCATCCGGGTTTTCCTAACCTGTTTGAAGGAATAATTAATTTGGGAACTTCAACCAACCAGGCCCCAAGTGGACCACCGGTTTACGTTACTAACTATACGCCCATTCGTAGAGTAACCATTGATGCCTGGGGAAAATTGGGTATTGGAGATAACCTGGACCCAACACAGGATTTGGATGTAGCAGGAAACATAAGAATGAGAACCGGGGCACAAAACGGATACATTGCTACCAGCGATGCCAATGGAAATATGACCTGGCAACCGGCATCGAATACCGGATATTGGCAGCCCATGACTGCTTCAACTCCCGGAACCGATCACATCAAAAATAAATTTAACGGCGAGGTTCATATTGGTAATGAAGACCATGCTTTGTTTTTTGACCCTTCCATGATTAATACCGAACATTCCATGCTCACCAAAACTGGAGATGTGGGGATGTTTTTCGGAGCAACGTCTTCTACACCCGAGCCGGGGTTGGTGATAGCGGCAAAAAATATGAATGGCAACGGATTGAATGGTATGAGAATCGATTGGAACGGCAGCGTTACCATTGGAACCAATAGCAACTACGTAATCAGCCAAACTCCTTATGAAGCCTATAAGTTAGCAGTGCATGGCAAAGTGATTGCCGAGTTGGTACGGGTAAAGCTAAAAAGCGACTGGCCCGATTTTGTTTTTATGGAAAACCACGACCTAATGACTTTATCCGAATTGGAAAAGTTTATTGAACTCAACGGGCATTTACCCGATGTACCTAGTGCTTCAGAGGTGGAAAAAGAAGGAATTGACCTGGGAGAAAAGAATCGCGTTTTGCTTCAAAAGATTGAAGAACTAACTTTATACGTTATTGAATTAGAGAAGAGAATTGAACAATTGGATTAAATACCGCGCTTGATATTGCCTTTGGGAATTCTTATTTCATCATTTGTGTGTGTTGCGCAAAACGATAGCACACACACTGAAGTAAGGAAGAAAAATGCGGTTTACTTGTCCTATGGAATTCGAACCTATGGAACTGGGATTAACTATCAAAGAAGTTTCTATTTGTCCAAAAAACAGCCGTTTGCGGTAAATATTTCTCTTGGGGTAGCCCATGTTGTGGGATATCCGGGAAAAGGAATGACCTTTCCACTTTCAATTGACCTGGCCTTTGGTAATAAGAATCAGATTTATATATCGGGTGGCTTTACTTCACAAATCAATTTTGATCCTGCCCTAAAAACGGAGGAGGAAATAAATCATTATTTGACCGATCCTAAATCTTACATATACTACGATTTTTACCCTTCCTTACCCTATGAAAATATGTTTAATACGGGGATAGGTCATGAGAGAAGCTTTAAACATGGTTTATTTCTTAAGGCGGGAGTTTTTCTTCATTTTCAGAGGGTTCCTGCCTATGATAACCCCAATTTAAGGTGGAAGTATGAGCCCTTTTTTGTGGCCTACGAAATTGGTGGAGGGATTAGTTTTTAGGTATCTTAATTAGAAAAATTGAACAACTGGATTAAATATAAATTGCTATTGCTTTTAGGTATTCTTCTTTCATCTGTTGCGAGTGTTGCACAAAACGATAGCGCACAAACTGAAGTAAGGAAGAAAAATGCGGTTTACTTGTCCTATGGACTACGAACCTTTGGAACCGGGGTTAATTATGAAAGAAGTTTTTATTTATCCGATAAGAAGCCATTTATGATAAATACTTCTCTGGGAGTAGCTCACGTATTTGGATACTTTGGAAGAGGAATGACCTTTCCACTTTCTGTTGATTTAGCTTATGGCAATAAGAATCGGGTTTATATATCCGGTGGTATTGTGTTTCAAGTCAATTTTGATCCGCAATTAAAAACCGAAGAGGAAATAAATCACTACTTAACCGATCCCGATTCTTATAAATACGATGAAATTCCACCTTCATTACCCTATGAAAATATGTTTAATACGGGTGTTGGTTACGAAAGAAGATTTAAGTATGGTCTTTTTATTAAAGGGGGCTTTTTTCTTCGATATAGAAGAGTGCCGGCTTATAATAACCCTAATTTAAAATGGAGATATGAGTTATTTTATATTGGTTATGATTTTGGTTTCGGAATAAAGATTAAATGATGTGTAAATTAAAACTTGCTTTTCTTTTTACCTTATTATTTATAGGTGTTTCAGAATTTTCGAAGGCACAAAACAGGATTGATGCCAATGGATCTATTGAGGGGTTTGATGGTGACCCAAATGATTGCCAAAGCTTTCAGCCGGAAACTCATTGTCCTTCTTCATTTAGTGATTATCCATGCTATTCCAGTAAATGGATTTCCCTTATTGATAGTTGGGAAATGGTAGATAGGGTTTTTACACTTAATCCAACTGGAGTTTTCCCAACCCCGGATCGTTTCTGTGGAAATGAAAGACCCGATATTTCTGCTTTTGATGGAGAAGGATACATTCAATTAAAGAATGGAGTTGATGGTAGTAAGTATAGGGTTGAATTGGTCTGTATGAAATTGGGTGCACCAATGACTCAAGGGAATCGGTATTTAATTCAATACAGAATAGCTTCTTCAGTTTCTCTTGGGGCAAATGATAAAGTTGGTGTATTCGGTTCTGAGGACAAGGTAAAACAAACAAAAAAGGGAAAAATAAAGACCGATTTCTCTAAAGGTACAAAATGGACAACTGGGGTGCCAGGAGGGTTTAACTGGTCATTGGTTCAGGTTACCTATCATCATACAAATTCTGATAATTACAATTGGCTAACCTTTGGAGCGCTTCATAACGATGGGGTTGACCAATATCAATTATTTATTGATGATGTAAAGGTGTATGACCTGGGCCCACCTGAAGAAGAATGCCCTGCCATCAAATATGTTCAAAATTCTACGCATACAGTAGAAGTACTAGACGCATCACAAACTTTAAAGGCAGGTTATAATGTTGGTGCCGCGTTCCCGGCTGTTCCCGGGAATGTGTTTATTGGCCATTGGGGAAATGTAGTTTTTAAGGCGGGAGAGGAAGTCAATTTAGAACCTGGATTTTCAACTGGAGTAGGTACCAGTTTCCTTGCCTATATCGATCCCTGTGAATCGGACCCTTGCCCAGGGGTTGCATCTCTTCCGGATCAGGAATATTTGCATTGTAATACCAATGCGCAGGTGTTAACCACCGGATTTACGCCGCAGTTTCAGCATGGGATCAAGTGGACTCCTTCAACTCATTTGAGTGCAAGCAACGTTAAACAACCCATATTTGATCCACCTCCCAATTCAAGTGGCACCATTTATTATAACGTTGAGTTTAAAGACCCTTGTGGCAATGTAGCCAATCAGATGATAAAGGTTTCATGGTCTGACTTAGTTGGTACCGCTCCGGTTATCTCCATGAGCAATTTGGTTAATACAGAATATGAATTAAGTTTTGATTTGGCTATGCAATCCGAATCCAAGTGGTTGGAGATTGACGTAAAACGAAAATCAGATGGTGCAATAGTCCTTTCCACGGGTCAACTTTATCACAATAGCGATTATTGGAGTACTTTTCATTTTGAAGTTCCCTGTCCAACTGCCGGTCTAACCGTTTGTGAAGATTATGAGGTAATTATTCGAACCAAAAACAAATGCGTAGAAGAGATTGCTACCCAAACTATTGATTGGGATCGAAGTACGTTTTGTTCGCCTAAGCCAGAATTCATAGGCTCGATTGCCAACGTATTTACCCCCAATGGGGACGGTATAAATGATGATTTTTGTGTTAATGTTTGTGGGGCAGAGGAGTTTGAAATTGTGGTAGTAAACATATGGGGCGATGTGATTTTTGAATCGAGTGGCAGCATCTGTTCTAGCTTTGTTTGCATGTGGGATGGATCCATAAATCAAGGAGGCTCAGGTATGGCAGTTAATGGCGAGTATTTTCTTAACTTCACTATAAAGGGCTGTGGAGGAGAAAAAAGTAGAAATGCCCATGCAGTAACAATTCTTGGATAAGGCTATGTTGAGGTATATTATTTTATTGCTATCATTTTTTCCGGCTATTGTCGTAGGCCAATGGACTAGTCAGGGTTCAATTCAGTTGGTTCCTAAGAAGATTCAAATGATAGATAGTTTGGTTGGCTTTATTAGTACTTCGCAAGGATTGATAAAGACAGATAGTTCATGGGTAAATTTCACATGGTGCTCAAACAATGAAACTGTAAATTCATTTCAGGCATTAAATGAAAGTACAATTGTTAAAGGTTCACTGGACAGAGACTCCTTGAAACCAGTTTATTCTGAAACATTTAGAGGCTGTCGGTCGTGGCAACATACTGTCGGTGATGATAACATCGCATTTAATGCTGTCAAGTTTAAAGGAGATACGGTAATAACAAATTTGGATGCGAAAAAACTAATTAAAAGTGACGATTTTGGTTGGTATTGGGACACTCTTACTCTGTCAACTAAGTCAGGTGTGGTTTATGGAATTCACTTTACAACGAATAAAACTTTGTTGGTAACTAAATCTCTTTTTGGTATTCCAATGAGGCAATTATTTAGATCAACAGATAATGGGAGAAATTGGAATCAGGTTTCAACACCTGCTTTTCAAGGAGTGATCGAATTGTTTGTTACGGAATCTAAAAAAGTAATTTGGGCCGTAGGGCAAAATGGACAAGTATCAAAGTCGGAAGACTTGGGGAAAACATGGAATACAATTGCATTTCCGGCAAATGTAGATTTGGTAAACCTACATTTTGTTAACGACAGCGTTGGTTACGTTTGTGGAGGAAATACCATTACTGCAGATTCTGGAAGAGTTTATCGTACTCGCAATGGAGGGAAATCTTGGGAGCACATCACACCGCCAACTAAATCATTTATTACAGGTATTTTCTTCGTTAATGATTCGGTTGGGTTTGCAACCGCTCATGATGGACGAGTATTCAAAACCACGAATGGAGGAGGACCAGCAACTCGTGATACCCTTTGGCCAAATGCCGTTGAAGATAAGGCAGTAGAATTAGCCAAACACGAAATCAAACTCTTTCCCAACCCCAGCCACGGAAAACTAAAAGTAACCTGGAACTTTCAAACTCCTCGCAACGGAATGGTGGTGTTATTGGATAGTCGTGGTAGAATCATTGCCCGAAGCCCCATGGGCAGCAAACAAAACCTGGAATTGGCCCAGGAGCATTTGAATGCCGGGTTGTATTTTGTTTCGGTACCTACTCCTGAGGGTAGGGAAGTGTTGAGATGGGTGAAGAAGTAGGTTGATCAGCACTTGATGCTAACTAACAACATCCTTTTAGTAATCAATATATTCATTCCTTCGACGAAGTTCTGATGTATTAATTTTGCCAAAATGTATTACAGACGAAAACTACTGCTTGGAATTTTAGAAAAATTTGAAGGAAAGCTGAATCACACGAATCTTCAGAAAATTCTTTTTCTTGTAACCAGAAAACAGTCTAGAAAATCGTTTGATTTTGTTCCATATAAATATGGAAGCTTTTCATTTCAAGCGAATCAAGACTTAATGACCATGACAAAGCGTGGGTTTATCGAAAGTCATCTTACAAAGGTTTCCAGTGAATGGAGAATTATTTATCCTGAAAACTTTTTTAACCAACTAAATAAAGAAGATCAAGCCGCAATTCTTACCACGAAAAATGAGATTAAGGGACTTAGTCAAAGGGAGTTAATTAAACATACATATATTAATTATCCATTTTATGCTATTAACAGCCAAATAGCTGATGACCTGTTGAATAAAGAACAACTAAGAAAAGTTCAATTACAAAGGAGATCAATATCGGAAAAACATCTTTTTACCTTGGGGTATGAGGGGGTAAGCCTAGAGACCTATGTAAATAAACTCATTCTAAATGATGTGAAACTACTTTGCGATGTTAGGAAGAATTCGTTGAGCATGAAATATGGGTTTTCAAAAAACCAGTTAAAGAACGCGTGTGAAAGTATTGGGATTAAATACCTGCATATTCCTAAACTTGGAATTGAGTCTAATAAGAGGCAGAAACTCAATTCGTTAAAGGATTACGAAAAGTTGTTCGAGGAATATGAAAAAAGCACATTAAAAGAAAATCATGATTCCATTCTTGAGGTTTCAGATTTGCTTGAAAAATACTCAAGAGTAGCCTTAACCTGTTTTGAGAAAGAAGCGTGCATGTGTCATCGAAGTCGTGTAGTTAAGAGCCTTAAAAAACTTCCAAATTGGAATATTAAAATAACCAACTTATAATGCCAAAAGAGAAAGTACTTATAACCGTCAAAACCTATCCGTCAATTTCTGCAAAATACAACGAATTAGTCTGCACCGCAGGATTTAGGGAAGATGGATCTTGGATAAGGATTTACCCGGTTCAGTTTCGAAAAAAGGCCTACAGCCAACAGTATTCAAAATACCAGTGGATTGAAATCGATGTAGTCAAAAATGATAGTGATTTTCGAGTAGAAAGTTTTCGTCCAACTACCCATGATACCGAGATCAAAATTATTGGAGAGATAAAACCTGATGGTGATGCCTGGCTAGAAAGGCGAAAAATGGTTCTTAACAATGTATATACCGATCTCCAGCTTTTAATTGATGAAGCTAAGGATAGAAGCATAGGGACATCTTTGGCTGTATTCAAACCTAAGGAAATCAAAAAGTTTGAAATTAAAGCGGTTAAGCGAGAATGGAGTAAAGAGAAACTTGACAAGCTTAATCAATTGAACCTCTTTGAATCTCAGGAAAAAGGCAAGTTTCAGGTGGTGAAAAAATTGCCCTACAAATTTTCATACAAACTGGTAGATGAAAAAGGAAAAGAAAGTACTATGATGATCGAAGATTGGGAAATAGGACAATTATTTTGGAATTCTTTAAAGCGGAATCATGGGAATGAAGAATTGGCATGCGAAGATGTAAAGAAGAAATATTTTGATGATTTTGCAAAAACCAAGGACCTATACTTGTTTTTAGGTACAACGTTGGTTCATCATAATACAGCGCCAAATCCGTTTGTGATTATTGGAACCTTTCATCCCAAGCATATAACACAAACTTCCCTGTTCTAAAACGTGAAGAGAACTGCTGTAAGACGTGGTAAAATTACTTCCCCCCACCTAAATCCTCAAAGCTGATATCGGAAAAAGTACTTTCGATGGTTTCCTTTACTTCGGTGCTTTCGTTGTTGTTTAGTTCTATCACCTTTTGAATGACTTCTGCCAGGGAGCCTGCAAATTTTTCGAAGTCTTCTTTATAAAGGAAAATTTTGTGTTTTTGGTAGTTGTGAGAGCCGTCTTCGTTGTAGCGTTTTTTGCTCTCGGTTATGGTTAAGTAATAGTCTTTGTTTCGGGTTGCTCTAACGTCAAAGAAGTAGGTACGCTTTCCAGCTCGAACTACTTTTTCAAAAATTCCATCCCGCTGATCCGTCCTTTTAGCCAACTCTTCCATCTTCAAACCCTCCATTTTGACGAGTTATTGTCCTACCAAATCTAAAAATAAATTTTAGAATTATTGAATATTTCTTTTTTCAGTTGAAATGAATTCAATTGAGAAGGGTAAAACTTGGTGCTATTAAAGAATAACTTGGTTTAAAGAAACTACCTTACAGAAAGAAACGTCATTCCTGCGTCCGCGTGTTGCTGAAGCTTTTGCGGAAGCATAAAGCAGGAATCTAGAAATAACACTAGATTAATTTCACTGAGCTCCTTCGTCGGTTCCTTGTCAAGTAAGGAATGACGACTATTCCCACATTATCCTTAAACAACATGTTACGGAATCGTCAAAGACTCTCTGCAAAGCAAATCTCATTAATTTTTGGGAGAGATTCCGTAAAACTATCTCACACAATCCCATAGCGGGCTTGGTTCGATTACGTTTACGGAATGACGTATTTAATAGAGTTCTATGGCCGAATCAAGGTAACGTATCCCTTGTATTCTGTTCCGTTGACGGTTAATGAAAATACATAAACGCCCTGCGTACAGACATCACCGGTAAAGGTACGTCCATCCCAGCTGTGGTCGTTTCCATAGGATTCAAAAACAAGAACTCCCCAGCGGTTATAGATTTTAATGTCCGTACATTTTTCAAGTCGTTCTCCTACCTGAACATCAAATACGTCATTAATACCGTCTCCATCGGGAGTAAACACATTTGGAATTTCCCCTTTAAAATAGTCACCGAAAGCCAGAATAGATTTGTCCTGGGTAGAGGAATCGGTACAAGATTCGTTGTGCTTGGCAATAAGCCTAACTGACGTTGAAGCATTAAAATCCAACGGAACTTCAATGTTGTAGGCCGTACTGTAGATACTTCCGTCAACGTACCATTCAAAATCGGTAGCGTTCTCGCTTTGGTTGTTCGATATTCCCAGCGCGTTGTCGCAATTGGCTTTTATGTCAAAATCAAATACGGCTTTAACCACGTTATCTACACCAACCCTGACTTCCGTAGAATCGGAACAACCCAAGGTATCGGTAACCACCACCTGGTAAATCACCGAACTGTCCGGTTTGCTTATTGGATTGGCAATGGTGTCATTACTCAAAGCATAATTCGGAGTCCACTTGTAGGTAAATGGAGGAATGCCATCCACATTGGTAACATTGAGAATGGCGCTGTCGCCATTGCATTCAATAGAGGTGGAGCTTACATCAAACGAGAACGCTCTTACAATCGCAGAATCGTTGGAAATACAGCCATTGACATCTTTTACTAATAGGTAATAAGTATTGCCCAATAACAGCTTAGTAGTTGGGTTTGCCAGGCTTGGGTCGTCTAACAATTCTGGTGAAGACCAGGAATAAATGGAGCCTGCCGGACCCGTAGGGTTACCTCCCAGGGTTACAGCGGACACGGTGTCACTACAATAGATAAAAGGCCCTCCAGCATCAATAACCGGAGCTTTTACCACGTTTACCAAAATGGTATCAAATCCAACGCAACCCAGTGCGTTTTCACCCCTTAAAATGAAGGTGGTAGCGGTTGTTATAGTCGCCGTAGGAGTAGCACTTGTAGAGTCGTCCATAAATTGTCCAGGTTGCCACAGGTATTTAACCCCTCCACTTGCTTTAAGTTGAATGGATGCCCCTTCACACGAGTTTGTGTCATTACCGGCGCTAATATCAGCCTTGGTGCCAACCACTACGGTAACTTTCGATTCTCCGGTACAACCAACTGCATCTGCATAAGAAAGGGTGTAAGTAGTAGTGGTGTCTGGTGACGCCATTGGAGTAATGGAAGTATCTCCCAATCCATTTTTGGGATTCCAGGTTCTTGTTACGATATTACCTGATGTTGAAAGGGTATCTAATTTCACGCTGTCCCCCTTACATATTTCGTAAGTCGATTGCGTATAATTTACGGCAGGTCTTGGAGAAACCGTAACATTTACCGTATCAAACCCTAAGCAAACGCCATTTTGCGCTCTCACAATGTAAGTGGTGTCTTTGGTGGTAAATGATTTCGGATTAGCCAATGTGCTGTCATCAAGTGTGCTTCCCGGGAACCAGGTAAACGTGGTTCTAAACAGCGGAGAAGTTGGAATACCACCCAATATCACGCTATCGGGAATACAGAGCTTTTTATCAAACCCGGCATCCACGGGTATGGTATCGTCTACCATTACATGAATAGAATCAACGTTGTTGCATCCGTTTCTACCTAAAATCGAAACCGTATACGTTACGCTGCTTGTAGGTTTTGCTTCGGGGCTTGCCACAAAAGGGCTGGGTGTAAGCGCCGTACTCGGCGTCCAGGTATAACTTAACGCTCCTGTCGTGGTAGTAAGTACCACCGAATCTCCTAAACACAGGAAGATGCTGTCATGCGGAATTAAAATTTTAGGGGTTGGATTAACCACAACCGTATGAGAATCCTTTGATGTACAACCGTTCAGGTCTGTTCCTGTAACAATGTATTTGGTTGTAGTAGCAGGGCTCACAAACTGGAAGGATTGATTTTGAGGAAGACTGGAAGGAATCCAGGTATAATTGTTTGCACCTCTTACATTCATGGTATCGCTCTGACCCTCACAAATAGTGTCATGTTTCGATTCTAAGATCAATTTAGGTATGGTATCCGTTACCACAGTTACCGTATCCATAAAAGTACAGCTGGAAGGAGTAGTAACACTAAGTACGTAGGTTGCAGAACCCGCCGCTGTGGGCGTATATACCGGAGCGCCTGAAGTACTACTCGACAAGTTGGTAGTAGGGCTCCATGAATAGGTAGAACCGGAAGGTCCATTGGGGGTTTGTCCCAAGGTATAGGATTCTCCCATACAAATGCTGGAATCAACTCCTGCGGAGATCAATGCTTTATTCTCAATTGTAATGGTAACAGAATCCAGGGCCGGGCATGCTGTACCTGTATCGGTTATCAATGCATAAATGGTAGTTGTACTGGAGATTGTAGTCATTGGATTTATAATCGTGTCATTGCTCACAGCACCAGAGGGAGTCCACTTATAGAATCGTCCGCCAAAAGCCTGTAACTGAACCTGGTTTCCTTCGCAAATTGACGTGTCCTTGGTAGTAATTCCCGCATTGGTACTTTGCAAAACGGTAACTTCCACTGTATCTACTACAAAGCAAAGTCCGGTGGTATCCGTAACCTTAACGGTGTATTTGGTAGTTGTTATGGGAAACGCATTGGGGTTTTGAACCGTATCGTTATCCAGCGATAAGGATGGATTCCATTTGAGTGAAAAGCCCGTAGGTCCTGTTGGAACTGAACCCGTAGAACCAAGGGTTGTTGTATCACCCAAACAAATGGTTCGGTCTATTCCCGGATTCACTGGGAAGGTAATCACATTAACAGGTAGATCAATAGGATCGCTGGGGCAGCCAAATTTACTGGAGGCAGTTACCCGAACGTTTCCGCCAGGTCCATTTCCCCAATTTACGGTAATGCTTGGTCCGGTTCCTCCGCTTACCACGGTTCCTCCGGTTACTGTCCAGGTATAGGTAGCATCGACAATGGTATCGGTTGTATAGGTAACACTGGGCGATCCCGCACACATGCTTCTTAATCCGTTTATTTGTTTTGGTCCTTCAAAGGGTTTAACCAATATGGAGTAGACGATGGCAGTATCACCTGGCAGACATGCACTATCTGCTATGCTTGCCGTAAAGAAATATTTGGATGCTCTACCTTGTGGACAGGTTGTTTTCCAGCAAATTTCCTGCTTCGATTTTTGTCCGGTAAACTGCGGAGTACCTTGTGTTGCCAGAGGGTTGGTAGGAAATGAAAAAGGTTCCCCAACCACCTCATATTCGAAGGCTAAAGGAGCTCCCTTGCTTTCAAATTCAATGTCAAAACAAAGTGAATCACCTGCGTCTATTTCATAATCGGTCTTAGATCCCTGGATTAGATTGGGTGTATTTTTATTGGTATCCTGGCAGGTAACCACGGGAAATTGAAATTCCCTTTCAACCACCCCAATGGTAAACCCATTGGCATCAATTTCTTTTACCCTCACCCCAATAACATAGGGGCCGGTAACCGTTGCCGCCTTTAAGCTGGTAAGTCCTGTAACCCCATTAATAGAAGCGCTTCCGGTAGGTCCAAAGGGTGCGTTAACACTGTGTCCTGCCCTATATGCCACGGTTTTGGGAGGCCAGGTAGTATAACCATTTCTATAGTTTACGTTGGTATTCGATGCTTCTCCATCGAAGGGATGGTAAAATCCGTAATTGAGTTTATTTC
Source organism: Crocinitomicaceae bacterium (assembly GCA_002713215.1). Lineage (GTDB taxonomy): Bacteria > Bacteroidota > Bacteroidia > Flavobacteriales_G > Salibacteraceae > UBA2108. The sequence goes on along the minus strand of PAVO01000039.1, from coordinate 78,393 downwards.
CGTCTACATCCAAAGCCAGGTTAACAATTGCTTTTTCCTGACCTGCACATAAAAAAGGCCTTTTTAAGTCCCTGAATACGGGAGAGCTGTTTTTGGTTGCTGTACTGGCTGTCCAGGAGTGAAAGAGAGAACCCACTGTATTTAGTCCTCCATTAATATTCTGGATTACCGTTCTACAGCATCGGTCAAACACAAAGTGGTAGCCAACAAATGTTGGAGGCAAAATAACCTGGTTAGCATAGTTGACCTTACCAACACATAAACCGGTAGGCAAAGCACAACCAACTGGTAAATTAGCTTTCAACGTGGTTGAATCAATCCATTGCAATGAAACATCGGCAACTTTTGAAGATGCTGGAAGAGAGGTTGCGTTTAGTGCTCCTTCGTATATGGCAATGGTTTCTGCACCGGGGAAGGGATATCGTGCATCATTACAATCGTAATATACGGTCATAACGATATTATAAATGTGCATGGGATTACCCCCTATAGTGGTATCCTTGACATAAATGTAGCTGATGTTGCCTCCATACATATGAGCAGCACCGGCTTCTTTGGTGGGTAGGCACTGAAGGATTAGGATAAACGAAAAAAGAGCTATAAGCTTTCGAAGCATCAACGAATTTTTACTTGATAATAATTTTCTTAACTGCAGTATAATCACCACTGTTTATTTCCAGAAAGTAAACCCCGTTCCTATGATTTCTTAAATCCAATTCTATCATTTCTGCTTCTTCATTTTCATCAATGTTTTTCAAATATATTATTTGACCTTGCATAGAGCGAACCTTTAAGCTGTAGTTTTTCACATCAGCAGATGAAAACTTCAATGTAAAAAGCCCGGAACCGGGATTAGGGTAAACCGATGCCTCAGACAATAGTAACTCTTCGATTCCGATTTGAGCGCCGCAATAAATTTCATCAACATCAATATAAGTCGTCTTGGTTTCAAGGTCAGAGCCATTTGAATTGCTAGCGGTAAGTTTTACGGTGTACTTACCTGGAGCGGAGTAGGTGTATTTAGGATCCTTACTGGTGCTGGTTCCGCCATCACCAAAATCCCAGGCCCATTGATTCGGGGAATTGCTTGATTTATCGGTGAATTGAATAACTCCCGTACACGATTTGGTACTGTCCGCAGAGAAATCCGCTACAGGAGCAGCGGTACTGGCTTTGGCTACCAAAACACCATAATCTTCGGTTTGTCCATAGGTTGGATCGGCGCAGGGACCCAAATTGGTTCCAACAATATCCGACGTAATTCTCAATCTCAATGGTTTATTCTGTGTAGCCGTACTCGGAATAATTATGTTCCCTTTGTGGAGCGTATCATTTTTCGAAGTAAGCACTTTTTCATTACTGGTGTTGAATACACCATCGTTGTTATAATCGATCCAAACGATAACATCCTCAAGGTTTACGGAGCCGGTTTTTATTTCAATAGCATAGGTTTTACCAGCTTCCACCGTAGTTTGGTGCGAGCAACTATAATCCTGATATCCTTCTCCACCGTCATCGGTTATATTGTTGATGGAGTTAAAAATCACGTAATGAATCCCGTAATCGTCAATGTGAGATACGGTTTTGGTGGTACAGGTAGAAACAACATTATCGGCCAGGCTTACGTCCACATATCCATTCTTAGTAGTGGAATCAACACCATATTGATTGGTGACTTTAAGTTTAATGGTGTAATTGCCACTGGTAGCATAAGTATGTTTTGGATTCTCCATAATACTGGTCTTACCATCGCCGAAATTCCATTCCCAGGCTGTTGGAATATTACTTGAAAGGTCATTGAATTGAACGGTTCCATCACAGCTTTTGATTGGAACAGCTTCCAAATCCGCAACCGGTTTGGCTACGTTCTTTTTTATTTTGATGTTGTAATCTTCCATTTGACCATTGGTAAGCTTAGCGCAGGAATTATACGCTGAACCTGCGGGAGAAGAAAGGAAATAGACTCCGGCAATTCTCACTCGCAACGCGCTTCCGATTACACTTCCTGCTGGAATGGTAATCATTTTATCTGCCTCTTTTACATTGTCCTGAGACAGCACCATTTCCTGATTTGAAAAGACACCATCACCGTTGTAATCAATCCATGCCCTGAAGTTTTGATTTGCAGGCGCACTGGCTGACCCAAATTTCATTCTATAAGATAGCCCTTGTGTAACATTAGCCTGGTTGCAACTAAAATCCTCATAACCAATTGACGAAGCATCTTGTGAAGTTTGAGAGAGTCCTGAAAACGAAAAACTGGTAATTCCAAAACCGGCAGAACTTGAAACCGTACTTGGAGTACATTGCGCATTAACCGGGCCGCTACCTGCATTTACCGTAACGTAATTGGTTTTGGTTTCAGTTTTTGATCCATTCGAATTGGTCCCGGTCAGTTTTACTGTATATGTTCCACTGGCATAGGTATGGGTTGGATGCTGTTGATGGCTCGTATCACCATCTCCAAATTCCCATAACCAACTGGTTATTTTATTAGGGGTCAGATCGGTAAATTTTACAATTCCATTACACGAAACTGTACTATTTGCTTTAAAATCGGTGAGAGGAGCAATAGGTGCGTCTTTTATCACCACCCTGTAGTCTTCGGTTTCCCCACGATTGTAGTTGGTACATGATTCTCCCGCTTTAACCGTTGTGCTCCGAATACTTCTTACTCTGAGCCAGGTAATTCCAGCTTTAGCAGAGTAGGGAACGGTAACCGAATCTGTAAAAGTTTGATTTGTGGGCGTAGCATTTGAACTTACAAACTCACCCGGATCGTTAAAATCACCATCCCTGTTGTAGTCAATCCAAACACCAAATCCTTGCGGCTGTCCGTTGTTCCTGCCTTTAACGGTTAACTGGTATTTTACACCTTGTGTTACCGTGGTTGAAAACCCATGGTCCACGTAAGCAGTACCAGGGTTCCTGAACGAACCACAGTTTGAACCTGCAGTACCCAGGTTGGATATCGTATTGAAAGTAAAATCATTGATATAATCGCCACGGGTACAGTTTCCCCGGGGTGTACAATATTGAGCAACCGAATAGTTTGCCACAACAATTAGTGTTGTGAGAAGTAACCAATTCTTCATGTTTAAGATTTTGCGTAAAAATAAACTATAAATTATCAATGTCTCATTTTGAGACTTAACACCTTAATGACGTTTGTCGTTGAAATTGGTTTGTTCTGGAACAGCAGTTTTTTTATTGCTTCCTTCTGCTGATTTCTGTAAGGATTAATTGCAGCTCTTTTCCCATTTGACCAGCAACTGAAGTGTTCTCTTCTGCACGACGAATGAGGTAGGGAAGGGTATCCTTTACAGGCCCATAGGGCAGGTACTTACTTACATTGTAGCCATTGGTTGCCAGATTGAAACTGATGTTGTCGCTCATTCCATACAATTGAGAGAAGAAAATATGGTCGTGATCTTTCGGAAGGTTGTGTTTTTCCAATAACTCAACCAGGTGTTCGGCACTTTTTTCATTATGACTTCCTGCGCATACCTCAACAACATCAATATTTTCGACAACCGTGGTAAGCGCCTGGTCGTAGTCACGATCGGTAGATTCTTTATTGGGTTGAGTTGGTGTGGGGTAGTTTAACTCGATTGCCCGTTCGTTTTCTTTTTCCAAATAAGCTCCGCGAACCAGTTTAACTCCAAGTCTGTAATTCTCCTTTCTAGAAAGGGCAATCAGGTCATTCAGGTATTGCAATTTGTCGTGTCGGTACATCTGTAAAGTTGTAAATACAATGGCGCTTTTGTCGTTATACTTTTTCATCATTACTTCAGCAAGTCGATCAATGGCAATTTGCACCCAACTTTCTTCAGCGTCGATATATATTTTAACTCCTAAATCGTGCGCCTTCTTACAAATTCGGTCCAGCCGCTGAACCACATTGTTGTATTCCAGTTTTTCTTCCTGACTTAGTTCTTTGTTCTCGTTTACTTTTTCCAGTAAGGCAAAGCGGGCTAATCCCGTAACTTTAAGGCAGGTGGTTGGCACTTTGGAATGCTGCTTCGCATTTTCAATCAATCGAATCAGTTCATCGTGAACGTGGTTAAACGACTTTTCTTCTTCCTGACCTTCTACGGAGTAGTCAAGAATTGCCTCAATTCCATTAGAAGCCAGCATTCGATAAGTAGGATCGGAGTCCTGAATAGAGGTACCTCCACAGAACTGTTTAAAAATGGTGGGTTTAACGATCCAGGAAACCGGGAAGTTTATCTTTAACGCAAATAAGGTTAGGCCAGTCATTAGGTTCGTTAACCTGGGATTTCCCATCAATTTGAAAATCCATTTAGCGAACTGAAGATCGGAATTACTTCTGTGTTTAAACGCTACCTTAGTATCCTGAAAATTCACCTTCATTTTGACCCGTATTTTCTGACGGCAAAAATAAGCTACTCACCCAATAATTCGTCCATAGTTTGGGTACTTACTGAATGATAATTTGGGCGCGCTTCAGCATAAATCTCACGAGCTTGTTCAATTTTTCCGGCTTCCTTAAACGCCTTGTATGTAGGGGTAAGGAATTTTCTACGACCAACGTTGATTAAGAAGTTCTTAACTACCGGATCGGCAACCGTATAATTGTTTCTAATGGTATGCTGGAACCAGGCTGCCAGTATTTCAGAATTTCCACTATTTGTAAACCCAAATGTGTTATCCAATTCAGTCATTTGTTTTAGGTCTAAATTCATAGGAATGCTTCTGACAAAATGAAGCCACTCGTGTGACGACCAGCCGGCTGTATCCAATTCGGCAGCTGGTTTTCCTCCCTGCCAGGCGGTGATTTGTGCTTCCACCTTTTCGAATCGATTGCTTTCAGGTACCGGACAGTTTTCTGGTAAGCCCGGTCCATAAACCCAGGCGTCAACTTTCAATTCTTCATAGAACTCTTCGCTTAATAAGTTCGCTTTCAAATAATCAAGGAAGGCCTCAGTTGTCATTACCTGAAATGCGTTTTGAGTAAAGTAGTTTTTTAGAAAGGCATCAAATTTTTTACGACCTACGCTTTTCTCCAGAAGACGTAACAAAAAGTATCCTTTTTCATAGGCAATATCACTCATTCCATCGTCCGGATCACGGTCTTTTAAATTGAGCTTTAAATGGGTGTCCGAAGCCTGGTTCTTTTTCATATAATCCTCAACGGTCTGCTGCAAATCCTGATAGCCCAGGTCAGCTAACATTTCGGCATATTCTTCACCGTATAACGATTCCATTATTCGTCGTTCGAAATAAACGGTAAAACCTTCGTTCAACCAGAAATCGTCCCAGGTAGCATTGGTAACCAGATTTCCACTCCAGCTGTGCGCTAATTCATGTGCCACTAATGCAGTTAAAGACCGGTCACCGGCTATGATGGTTGGAGTCGCAAAGGTTAGTCGCGGGTTTTCCATTCCTCCAAATGGAAAAGAAGGGGGGAGGATAATCATATCGTAAACTTCCCATTGGTATTTTCCATAAAGTTTTTCCGCAGCCACCAGCATGTCTTCCATTTCTGCAAACTCATAGGAGGCTTTTTCAGTTAAACTGCTTTCGGCATAAATACCGGTATGCGCTCCCAATTGGGTGTATTCTACATCACCTACGGTAAGAGCCATTAGATAAGCTGGAATGGGTTGAGCCATTTTAAAGGTATAAACTCCGTCGGCTGATTTTTCTTTTGGGTTTTTAGCACTCATTAGTGCAATGAGTCCTTCGGGAACTTTCACTTTTGCATCATAGGTAAATCGCATTCCAGGTCCATCCTGCACAGGAATCCACGATCTGGCCAAAATGGCCTGGGACTGTGTGAAAAGAAACGGAGCTGTTTTATTTGCTGTTTGCTGAGGAGACAACCATTGCAGAGCGGCAGCATTTGGACTTGTTTTATAGGTTATTGAAATTTGTTTGGTTTGATCTGTAATTTCAATGGCAAGTGGGTTGCCCAGGTGTTCAACGAAGGACCCAGCAGTAAAATTTGCCTTTTCTCCATCGGCAGTCACTGATATTACTTCCAGGTCATTTTTGGTGTCCAGTATAATTTCGGTTGCACCCTCTGCCGTTTTTAAATCGTAGGTAGCAGTTCCTTCAATTATTTTTTCGTCAAAGTTTACTACTACATCCCAATTCAGGTGGGTGATTGTAGCAATTTGCGGTTGAGCAAATGAATGAGCATCATTAAAATTCATGTTTTTTTCTGTTTCAGTAGGGTTTTCTGTTTCACTCGCATTTTCAGATGTATTGCATGAGAATAAAACCAGGGCCATTCCAAAGGCCGTTAAACATTTTCTAATCATAAGTAAGGCTTAAGCGGCGAATGTATAAAAGGTTGGTCGAAATTGGTTTTAACGGCTTATAAAATCTTAAGAAAATGGTAGGAATCGCTTCAATTATTAACTAAGAATAATAATACATTTGGCGCCCGCAACACGAACCTTATGAATTACAATGAAGCTAGTGCTCAACTCAATAGGTTGGGAATTTCAATGCAAGAGTTTGAACGGCAGCTTAGTCAGTTTAGGGAAGGTGTTGAACCTATGGTTTTGCTTAGGCCGGCGACACTTGGCGATGGAATTCAATCGTATAACGAGGAAGAGTCTGACCGCTTGATGGCACTTTTTAACCGATTTCGCGAGTCACTTGACATTGTAAAGTTTGTACCGGCATCGGGTGCTGCAACCCGAATGTTTAAGGATCTGTTTCTGGCCATTGATGAAATTGATTCGAGTCAAAGTATAAACGCATTAGCGCAGCTATTCCTGGACAATATATCGCAATTTGCCTTTTACCCTCAATTAAAGCAATTGCTTGAATCTACTTCATCTAGAGAAGCCATTGAAAAAACATTGAATGAAGATGGATTAAACTACGGTCAGTTGCCTAAGGCTTTAATTACCTTTCATCGGGAAGGCGAGGAAAGCAGGAAGGCCATTGAAGAGCATTTTTTGGAAACCATTTCTTATGCTTATTCCGATAAAGATGGGCGCATCCATTTTACGGTATCCGAAAATCACCTGGAGGCCATACAACAGATTTGTGATGACTTAAAAAAGAAATACGAGAACGATCTTCAGTTTGAAGTAACTTTTAGTACTCAAAAAGAGAGTACGAATACTGTTGCGGTTTATTCCGACAATTCTCCAGTTCAAAATGAAGATGGAGAATTGATGTTTAGACCCGGAGGGCATGGAGCACTGCTCGACAATTTAAATGAGATTAACGCTCAAATGATCTTCATTAAAAACATTGATAACGTTTGTTTGAGCAAGTGGCACAAAAAAAATGGTGAATACAAAGAATTGCTTGCCGGCCGATTGCTCGAAATGAGAGAGAACATTCATACTCTGCTCAACGGTTTAATTCATCCAAGCGGAATTGAAAAGGCCAGTAAAGTGATACATGATCGTTGGGGAATTCAGGTAAATACAGCCGAAGAAATCATAAACATTTTGGATCGCCCCATTCGCGTATGTGGGATGGTTAAAAATACGGGAGCTCCAGGTGGAGGACCGTTTTGGGTGAAGGAAGAAAACGGATCAAGGAGCAGGCAAATTGTAGAATCTTCTCAGGTAGATTTAGAAAACGAAGACCAAAAAGCAATCTGGAACAGTGCTACTCATTTTAATCCGGTTGATTTGGTTTGCTGGGTGGAAAACCACTCCGGCGAAAAATTTGATCTCTTCAAGTACCGAAATGACAATACCGGGTTTATTTCTCATAAATCTTACCAGGGAAAAGATATAAAAGCACTAGAGCTGCCGGGTCTGTGGAATGGTGCTATGGCAGGTTGGATTACTGAATTTGTGGAAGTACCACTTCATACTTTTAATCCGGTTAAAACGGTGCTGGATTTATTGAATGAGGGGCATCTGTAAATTGTAAATCATACGACATAAGTCTATTCCTTAATTATCCTAAAGGTCTCAGCTGGTCTATTATTTTGGTAAAGTCGAACGACATAGATTCCTGAGTTATAAACCGTAAAATCAATATCAACCTCTGTTTCAATTATACTTTGGCTAATAATTAAAGCACCGTGCGAATTAAAAATTTGAATATTAATAGCATTCTCACTAACTGAATTAAAAGTCAAATTCAATGTAGAGGAAATCGGATTCTGATACCGTACAAATTCTTGGGTAGATAAACCTTCTTTCATACTTGTTAAGCCCAGGCATCCGTTATTCTTTTTCCACTGATCCTTAAAATCGGAGTACTTAACTTTCAAGAGCTGATTTGACGGCATATCTCCTGTCATGCCTATGGCCAATCCGTTTAAAATGCCGTTACTCCATTTTAGGCTTGGGATGTATGTATAGTAATCTGGGCGTCTATAGTCTCCCAATACATCCCATGAGTTTTGCATGCTATCAATTTGAGGCAATACAAGCACAATGGAATCATTTACTTTACCCAGATCAGCCGCCGCCATGGAGAATATTCCATTGCAATCGAAGTCAGTTCCATCCCATATTCTAATTGTATCCCTCGACTCCGTACCTCTTAATACATCGATAACCAATAAATCAATGCCGTTGGTATCCACGTGTACAATTTGGCCGGATACTACGAGCTCATTCTTTTTTAAATCTGTAGTTGAGCAGAACGAATGGGAGGTCCACAAACAGGCTTTACCTGGAATAAAAAACCCAAGTAATAGGATAGTGAAAAGTAGAGTCCTGTTATTCATAATCTGCTTAACCGCTTAGTGTACCTAAAAGTAACCATAAAAATACTGAATAGACAATTCCAGTACCAATGGTCACCATACTTACCGGGTTGAGTTTGTAAGATTTAATATCATCAACTAGGGATGCCATGCTTGTTTTATCGTAGGCTTCTACCCGAGTATTGGCAATCAAGTCTCCCATTCTACGAGAGCGGGAAAACAGGGTAACCAACACTTCTAGCGGCCACAACGGAATAGTAATATTTCTTAAGAAACATTGAAGTTCAATTGCTTTTTCATTGGTCTTGTTGCTGATGACCACTAACCCTAAACTACGCTTGGCTAAACTTCTCGCCCCAAAATAATCCTTATTGAAATAGAAGAAAAACAAGGCTAAAAAAGAAAGCCGTTCCATCACACTTATGTTCATGGGCTCACCGGTACCAAAAATTAGACTGATAACTATAAGAACCGGAACAAAGGCAAAACTCATGATAATATGATCCAGAAGCATACCGGCCAGCCTTCTTTTTAATCCTAGAATTCTGTTTTTCACGGTACTCAAAATTATAATCCTTCAGCACAGTTCATTGATCTCGTCAATATTATAAGAAATAATGAATAGATTAGCGTTCCCAAAATAAACAAAACATGAAACGCACCTTACTCAGTCTATTATTAGTTACGTCAATACAATGCTTGATAGCACAAAACAAGTATACGCTTGATTCAACCGAACTCACTTCGAGAGTAGTTAAGGATTCCCTGGATATTCCCTGGGAAATTATTTGGGGACCCGATGACTTTATCTGGACCACCGAGCGATTTGGAAGAGTGAGCAGGATAGATCCGGTTTCAGGTAAGCAGCATGTGTTATTAGATATTTCCTCCCAGGTATACGAACGATCAGAGGCTGGGTTGTTGGGCATGGTGTTGCATCCCGAATTTGATAAAAACCCACATGTGTTTATTGCTTATACCTATCAATCGGGGAGTAACATTCGTGAGCGAATGGTAAAATACAATTACGATGGAAGTAAATTGACTCCATTAGACACACTCATTGAAGATATTAAGGGAAACACCACTCACATTGGATGCCGTCTTTTTATACTGCCCGATAAAACCATGCTCATGAGTACCGGAGACGCTCAGGATAGACCCCTGTCTCAAAATAAAAGCTCAGTGGTGGGTAAAATACTTCGCTTAAACCTGGATGGTTCCATCCCTTCTGATAATCCAGACCCCAGGAGTTATGTTTGGTCTTATGGCCATCGCAATGCACAGGGAATCTGGAGAGCACCGAACGGAAAGATCTACAGTTCGGAACACGGTCCGACCACCGACGATGAATTGAATATTTTGGAAGCGGATAGAAACTATGGCTGGCCTACTGTTTCCGGTATGTGCGATACTCCACCGGAACAAGCTTTTTGCAATTCCAATAATGTAGTCGAACCCTTGGTCATTTGGACTCCTACCATTGCCCCTTCGGACATTATTTGGTACGACCACCCGGCAATTCCAGAGTTTAAGGATAAGCTCCTAATGACTGTGCTAAAAGATAAAAGCCTGATTGCATTTGGATTTAATACAACGGGAGATTCGGTTATATCGCAAAAGAAATACTTAAAAAATGAACTTAATCGATTAAGGGATATCTGTATTTCTCCTGATGGTAAAATCTATTTAGCTACTAATGGAAGCTCCTGGAGCAATACACGACCGTTTACTCATACCATTGTTGAATTGAGTAATGAAGCATATATAGCTAACTCAATCCTGGGATTGAGCAGTACGCCGAGTATTAAAATAGGCCCGAACCCATTGCGAGAAGGTCAGCCATTGAACTTTATGGTACAAGAAGGTGTAACCGGAGATTTTCAATTATTTGATTTAATGGGAAGACCTGTTTTAAAGCAGAAGGTTGAAGGTGGAGTGAATTCAATTGATTTAAAGACAACAGAAGGGATATACCTCTGGAAGGTTGTGTTTGATAATGGTACTCTTGCAGAGGGTAAGTTGGTCGTAAACTAAGAACCTCTCAATCTGGAATTATTTAAAGTATTCCGGATAGTTTTCTTTCAAATCGGATTTCTTTCGCATAAGTTCCTGTGCCATAGAATGGTCGGGTTTGAGCACCAACATTACACCAAAACACTTCCATGCATCGTCATGTTGATAACGACTTGCATATATTTTTCCTAAATCCAGGTATACACCGGTTATATACGGGTCCTTTGAAAGCACTTGGTAGAAATAATCAATTGCTTTGCTTTGGTCAATGGGTTCAATGTAGTTGGCCGCAAAAATGTTCATTACAAATCCGTACTTCACGTCGAGTTTGATTAGCCCTTCCAGCAATGCGATTTTTTCTTCAGCCTCTTCCTTGGATTTAGGGCGATTCAGGCATTGAATAAAGGTGGAGACCGCATTGTCGGACTTTTGTTTAGAAGCAATGGCTCTTATTTCATCAACAGGCTGTTCTCCGGTTGACAACAAGTATTGAAACAAACGAAGCAGCCCGCTTAAGTTTTGTTCTGCTTTGGCCAGTTTTTTAGCTTCATTAAAATAATCTGACGAATTGTATTTCTTCGGTGGATCGATTAAAGTCGAAATGCTCATTGCATTAACAAGTTCATTCATATTATCCCTGGACTTATTGTAAACCAGTTTTTTATTGGATAAATCAAATGGAATATAGGAAGTTGGTTCTGAGTTGATAAGTGTGTAAAGTTTGGTCGTTTTAGTACCAACATTAGAGTAACTGAATTCAACCCATTCCGGAATTTGGTTTTTTTGGACTATTTCCTGTCTAATGTACGGATGAATTTGCCAATTATAGCTCATGTATCGGGCAAATGCTTTTTGATACTTCTTTGGAATCGGTGAAGTAGAGTATTTTACTTTAGCAAGTACATTGCCTTTGAAACTATACTGATCGACATTTTTAGAACTCAATAATTTTATGGAATCACGGATTCTATTTTTATCGATTTCTAACCCAAAGATACTCTCCAGGTTTGCTAAATCGCCTAAGGCATCACCAACGCCACCGGCTTGAAGGATATCCGATAAATAGGTTCGATTGGTATATTCCGAGACCCGGTAGTCAATAACGCTGTAAATAGGGACCGCACTTTTTAATGTGTCTTTATTTGTGGTTAGTATAATTTCATTATCAAAGTCGTAGTAACGAGATTCTTTATTGACCGAACTTATTGTAAATGATTCTGAAGTCAGTAACAAGACTGATTGTTTGGTTGTAGAGGGCTCTGGAACACCCTTGGAGTCAAGTAATTCACCATCTCCAAATTTTTCGAATTCGGATTCAATATTGAAGTTTAGTTTAAATGCCTGTTGCTGTGCATTTGTATATGTTGTAATGAAGGTAAATGTTAGAAAAAAGAAGCTTCTCATAATATTCGATATAAATTAAAATGGTTGAATATGGATTTCAGGATTACAAAGATGTTTTATGTTGGCGTAATGAATGGGATAAAATAGAATCAACTTTTTTGGCATTCGGGAGGTATCCAAATTGGTTATAAACCTTGGCTCCGTTGGAGGATAAGGTTACAAATAAAGGCTGAGTATTGCTCTTAAAGTGACGTATTTGGAATACAGAATTGTAATTGCCCATTGTTTTCATGATTTTTAGACGATTTCCAAGTCTAACCGTGTCAATATCGTGATCCGGCAGTTTGGTCTTATCGTCAACATACAAAGCGACAACTATAAATTGATCCCTCAGTTTGGAGTGAATTTTTTCTTCTCGTAAAATCTGCTCTTCCATTTTTCGGGTTGATTGTGCAGCATAACTGGTAAACCATAGTAAAATGGGTTTCTTTTTCGCTTGAGCGCATTCAACCGCACCAAAGTAGTCATTGACAAAGATCTTAAAGTTCCACGGACTATGCTCGATTGCAGCGTATCTACATGTATGGCGCTTTTCTGTACAACCGCACGTTACCAGAACAAAAATTACAAGACCTAAAATTGATTTTGCAGCCAATATTATCCAAATTGTTAGTTACTCTATTCAAAGCTAAATGAACAATTGGCTAAAAATATATTTCTTAAGACTACTTAACCATTCACCAATCCATTCACGCTTTACACCTGGCTTGTGATTCATTGTGCTTTAAACTTATCATAATCCAAACTGTCGTTTGCCTTAAGAATAGTTTTTATTCGACCCATACACTCTTCCATTGTATCCACGCAATTTTCTCCTGCAATAACCTGTGGAATTACTCTGGCAGTGGCAAAGTCACACATCACCTTTTCGTTCATTCCTACCAGAAATACAATTACATTCCTTTCATGCAATTCTTCCGTAATCGCTTCAATGGTTACAATGCCACTTTGATCTATGAAAGGAACATGTTCCATGCGAAAAATAATTGCCTCCACATCGGTTAGTTCTTCCAAATGATTTCTGAACTGATCAGAAAAGCCAAAGAACAGGGGACCTTCGAAAACGTCTACATAGATTTTACCCGCAAGCCATTCAGGTATTTCTTTGTCGCGTTGAACCTGATCGAGAGCAACCGCATGTTGCGTATCAGTCATCATTTTTGACATTCTTCCAATGAAAAGAATAGCGGAAAGTGCAAATCCAATTCCAACTGCATCAAGCAAATTATCGAAAAGCGTTACCAGTAGTACAATTATCCATACAGCGGCATCTTGTCTTGGAACCTTCAATAGCATTTTAATCCCTTTTAAATCAACAATGCCTATTCCAATGGTAATGAGAATTCCAGCTAAGACTGACATTGGTATGAAAGCTACCCAATCTGAAATACTAACCACAATGATTAAAAGAAATAAGGCTTTTGCAATGCCCGACAATCGAGTTTTTGCACCGGCCTTTATGTTGGTCACCGTTCCCATTGTAGCTCCTGCACCTGGAATACCTCCAAACAAACCTGTTATTATATTTCCAATTCCCTGTCCGATAACGGTCCACTTGCTGTTGTGCTTTGTTCTGGTAAGGTTATCGGCAACCACTGACGTTAGAAGGGAATCTATCACGCCCAATCCACCTAGCATTATAGCAGGTATTAGCATAACCTCAAGGTCACTGAAGCTTAGGTTAAACAAATCAGTAAAATGGTCATCAGGCAATTGATGTGGAATTTGTCCAATGGTAGGTACATCCCAATTCAATGCTACCGACAATAAAGTAGTCGCCACAATTGCCAATAAAATGGCCGGGACCTTTTTGGATATTAAAGGGGTAATGTAGATTAGAAAAACAGTTAGACTCCCAAGTACTAAAGAATGAAAGTTTACATGTGTAATGGGTTCGTCTAAATGAGTCATTATGTTTACGAACCCCTTTGGTGAAGGATGGCCAAGCAGAGGGAATATTTGGACAGAAATAATAATAACTCCAATTCCAGCCATAAACCCCGAAAGAACCGGGTAGGGGAGGTATTTTACATATTTCCCAACATCAAGAATTCCAAAAATCAACTCAAATACACCAGCCAGAACAAAAGTGCCTACGATTAATGGCCAGGCACTTTCAATGGAACCTGATTGCGCTAACCCCAAACCAACTACTGAGGCAGCAACCACCGTCATTGGCCCCGTTGGATCAGTGATTAAAGTTCGGGTGCCACCAAATAAGGATGCAAAAAATGCTAGAATAACAGCTGTATATATACCAGCCTGAGGCCCAAGTCCTGACTGAACTCCAAAGGCAAGACCCATTGGCAAGCCAATGATTGCTGCCAATAATCCACCCGTTAAATCTTGTTTTATAGATCCCTTGGATGCTATAAACGATTTTAAAGTAATCATTGCTTTAAGAACAGAATTGACCATCCAATAATGCTATCGGATGGTCAATTATTAATTTCTAATGCAGTTCAAGATGATCTGCATGAGTATGCAGAATTTCATGGGCCAATTCAATATGGTTTTCGGGTCCATTTATAACAACCAGGAAATTACCTTCTTCCAGGTGTTTTTTATATCTAACTACCTGATCTTTTTTAAATCCAATGGAGACCAAAAAAGAGGTCATACCACCGGTAGCCATACCCATTGTTATTCCGCCCAACGCTCCTACAAATTTTCCGGCAAGGAAAACAAAACCAAGCCCTGGAACGGCAAGCATTCCGGCACCCGCCAGAACGCCCAAAACTCCTCCGGCAACAACACCTATTGGAACCGGAGCCTTTTTTAGCCCCTTGATTGAGTTAATGTGCATTCTGTCTTCAATAATTTCCCCTTTTCCTACGAGAGAAATCTCTTTTTCATTAATGCCCTTTTTTACTAATTGTTTGACGGCTTTTATTGCCTTTTCATGATTACCATATATAGCTACTGTTGCTTTCATTATGCCTTGTATTTTAAATGCTGTAAATTTTTAAATATTGAATTGCAGTATGCAACCGTACTCCTCTTTACGTACGGTGCAGTAATGAACGAATCAATTAATTTTGAACGAGTTGGTGTTGCTGGTTATAGGAAAACCGGGTAGGTACTAGTGGTAGAAAACAAATCTACAAAGGAGTAAAAATAGCTTTATTTTATTACTGTTCTCCGCATTAACCTTTAGCAGTTGCTTAGTGCATAGGTGAGTTAAGTAGTTTGATCGTAACGATTCCGAAGTTGCCACATCATCCGAATCCAGGAATCCATGATGATGATTTTTTATTTCTTCCTTACCTTCTTTGACCTCCTTTTCTCCTTTACCATCAGCCTCTTTGGTAAGCTCTTTCTTTTCAAGATTTTGCAGAAAAAGAGAAGTCGGTTGGATTCCTATTAAGGTGATTAACAATATTGCACCAAGGGCCCTCTTTATTAATCCATGAAAAGAATTAGGTAAAAATCGGTGTTCTGTTAAAGACTTCAAACCGCTAAAAGTTCTATGCAAAATTAGCAATTAAGCCTGGCTATCTGCTTCTGAAATCTTGATTTTTTTGCCTCAAAATTTTAGAATTACATTATATTTTCAATCTACTGCATATTGGTAGAACATTTCAATATGGATAAATGCGTTTATCATGGTGTGAAGGAAGAACCTATCGCAATCGCATGACTAGTTACTTATCCATTCCCGATTTACACTCCAGGCTTGTGGTTTGTCGTCAAATAATGCTTTGGTGGCCTTCCATACCTGACCAAAAAGTTCAGATTTTCGGTAGTTTTCTAGATCTTTAGAGTCTGTCCAATAGCTATAAGTCATGAAAATGTTAGGGGAGTTCACGTCCCTTAGCAATTCTAAATGCTGACATCCGGGTTGATTTCTAATCTTATTTTTTGAAGCGTTAAAAATGGCTCGAAATTCTTCTGTTTTATCCTTTTTAAAAGTCATTTTTACAATTCGGATAAACATAAGAGCCTTGTTTTTAAGATAAGAAATGACGAGTTAATTTTTAAACTCAATCTTTATGTTGTCGTTGATTTTTAGGCCCATTAATTTACCGGCAACGCCAATGTTCATGGCAATTTCCAGGTGGCCATTGGTTCCGAATATTGCCAGCCGTTCACCACCATTTACATCGTGGTAGTTGTCGCGAATGGTTTTAATGTTATAGCCACTAACTTTAGTAATTATGGTAAATTCCCGGTTCTTTCCAAAACTCTCGAATAGGGATTGGGTAATGTTGGTAACTGCATTTCCGTACGAATCGAGATAAATAACTGAACCTACAATAGTGTTGCCCTCCAAAACGGGTTTGTATGTATTGAGTTCCTTAAGCTCTTTCATGGGTTTCCCGATTACTTCCAGTGTTCCGCCCCGTGCCAGGTGGCAAGCTGCCTTGGCCAGTACATCCTTGGTAGGAAAAGTAGGGAAGGGTGAGCTGGATCGAACGGTGAGCTCAAATATTTTAGAAGGAGGCTCTTCCAGGAACAATGAGAAAATTCCATTATCCGCAGCCAGGAATATATGATCCTTGTATTCCACTGCTACGTGAACCGAATCCAAAGTTTGTTCGGCTTTTACTCCAAGAATGTGAATGCTCCCCTTGGGAAATTCAAAAAATGCATTCTGAATAACAAATGCAGCCTCCATGATGTTGAACTTCGAAATGTCATGGCTTATATCTACAATATGAGCTTCGGGAAATTGCTTATAGATACTTCCTTTAAGGGCACCCACATAAAAGTCTTTTAACCCCAAATCCGTGGTCAATGTAATGATGCTCATTCCTTAACTTTCTCCCTTTAAAATCACGTAATCCTGATTACATTTGTTGCAGCAAAACTAAACAATTCAAATGGCTCGGAATGGGCTTTTTTGGATTTTAAGTTTTGGTTTAGTTGATAATGTATAAATATTTAATAATCAAAGAATTTGCAGGAAAAAGTATTTGAGTTTGATAGTTCCAACCCTGTTGAAATATTTGGAGCCAACAATTCCAATATTGACTTACTGAGAAAATATTTTCCAAAGTTAAAGATCATTGCTCGGGGCAGCGCATTAAAGGTGTTCGGTAGCCTAGCAGAATTGGAGCAGTTTTCGCTGGTCATGCACGACATTTACAGTAACTTTAAAAAGTTCAATCGGGTATTGCCGGCGGACATAGAACGTATTCTTGAAAGTGATGCTGTGATACCAAAAAGTAAGGACACGGCTAATAATACCATTGTCCGCGGTGTCAATGGAGAACCCATTAAAGCCAGAACTCCAAATCAATTAAATTTGGTTGAGTCGGTCGAGCAGAACGATATGGTATTTGCCATTGGTCCGGCAGGAACAGGAAA
This sequence comes from Crocinitomicaceae bacterium, assembly GCA_002713215.1. Lineage (GTDB taxonomy): Bacteria > Bacteroidota > Bacteroidia > Flavobacteriales_G > Salibacteraceae > UBA2108. The sequence continues at coordinate 61,004 of PAVO01000039.1, read as the reverse complement.
AACCTATACCGCAGTGGCCCTTGCAGTAAAAGCCTTTCGAGACAAGGAAGTAAAGCGCATTATTCTTACCAGGCCTGCAGTTGAAGCGGGAGAAAACCTGGGCTTTCTACCGGGTGACCTAAAGGAAAAATTGGATCCTTATTTACAGCCACTCTATGACGCACTTCGGGAGATGATACCGGCCGAAAAGCTTAATTCCTTAATCGAGAATGGTGGAATTCAAATAGCTCCACTAGCCTTTATGCGTGGCCGTACCCTGGATAAGGCCTTTGTGATTTTAGATGAAGCACAAAATGCTACTGAAAGTCAGCTAAAAATGTTCCTTACCCGTATGGGGCGTTCGGCTAAGTTTATGATTACGGGTGACTTAACACAAATAGACTTGCCTAAAAACCAAAATAGCGGATTGGTTCAGGCTGAAAAAGTATTGTCTGGAGTTGATGGAATTGGATTCGTTTATCTGGATGAAAAAGACGTAATCAGGCACCGCCTGGTAAGGAGAATAATAAAGCGATACGATAAAGCAAATAAGGACAATGGTTAATACGTTAGGAAACACAGATTATCATTTTAAGGGGCAAAAAAGCTTCTATCGTGGAAAAGTGAGGGAAGTATATTCAGTTGGTGAAGATCTGCTGGTAATGGTTGCCAGTGATCGTATATCAGCCTTCGATCATGTATTGCCTAAGGGAATTCCCTTTAAAGGACAGGTATTGAATCAAATTGCGTCGCTTTTTTTGGATGCAACCAGTGACATTGTTCCTAATTGGAAAATTGCATCCCCAGATCCCAGTGTTACCATTGGAAAGCGTTGTGATGCATTCGCTATTGAGATGGTGATTCGTGGATATCTTTCAGGTCATGCATGGCGAGAGTATAAGGCCGGTAGAAGAATGATTTGTGGTGTTCCTATGCCAGAAGGCATGAAGGAAAACGACAGATTTCCTGAGCCTATTATTACACCAGCTACCAAAGAAGAAGAAGGACACGATGAGGACATTTCCCGTGAAGATATTATTGCAAAGGGGATAGTTTCCGAGCAAGATTATTTGGAACTGGAAAAATATACCAGAGCTCTTTTTCAACGTGGAACCGAGTACGCTAAGGAAATGGGGTTGATTCTGGTGGATACTAAATACGAATTTGGAAAGGATAGCAACGGGGTAATTACCCTGATCGACGAAATTCATACTCCTGATAGTTCGCGCTACTTCTATGCAGAAGGCTATAGTGAAAGACAAGCCCGTGGTGAAAAGCAGAAACAACTGAGTAAGGAGTTTGTTCGGGAATGGTTAATGGAAAACGGGTTCCAGGGATTAGATGGACAACAAATGCCTGAAATGCCTGAAGAGTTTGTTCAATTGGTCTCAGACCGATACATTGAACTATACGAAAATATTACGGGAAAACCCTTCGAAAAGGCTGATATTTCGACCATAAACGAAAGGGTAGAGGCCAATGTACGCAGTTGGTTGGATAAGAATGGATAGATGACTATCCTCCGATCATGTGATCGTTTAATACCTCAATCATACTCAACAGCAAGTTGCGTGACTCTTCGTTATCAATTACTGCATCTTTAAGCTGAGTGTTCAATGCGGCGATTACTTCATCTTCGGGTCGGGTAGGCAGGTTTTCTACTATGGTTAATACTTCCAGGCAGGTCAGGTAATCTGATTTAGTGGCCAGGTTAACTAAGTCTTCCAGGTAGGGGGTAGCATCCAACCTACTGTTCCATATAGCTTGCAGGAGGAATACATGAACCGATTCTAATTCTTCGTTGTTGAGCGCTTCAATAATTGGAGGAAGGGCCAGGTCTATTTTCAGGTCATTTAGAAATTTAATGATTTCGTTACTGACTTCATCACTTTCCGATTTGTTAAGTGCTTGAATGATAAGAGTAATATGCTCAGCCCGACCATCTTTTCGAAGCATTTTAATGGCACGCAAAATTTCTGTAGAATTGCTCGATTGCAATCCTTTTTCTATTTGATCGTTGCGTTTCTTGGTCTGTTTATTATCCTTAACCACCTTCATAACCCTAGTTTGTTTCTGAGAAATTTAAGGCTGCAAAATTAGTCATTGAAAGCACCCAATGTTACAGGTGAATAATCAATAATTTCTGGCACCGAAAAGTGTACTTCCAATACGAATCATATTGCTTCCACAGGCTATGGCTAGCTTGTAATCGCCACTCATACCCATTGACAACGTATCAATTTCCGGATATTCAAGTTTTGATTCCAGGTAGAATTCGTTGAGTCCTTTAAACTCTTTCTTTATTGCTTCAGAATCATTGGTGTTGGTTGCCATGCCCATAAACCCTTTTACCTGAACATTATTGAATTCGGATGTGTTAGAAACCTTTAGGAGCTCTCTGGCTTCATCATAAGAAAGCCCAAATTTGGTTTCTTCCTGAGCGATGTGGATTTGTAGGAGGATGTTTTGAACCCGTTCGGAGTTTTTGGCTCTTTTGTTGATTTCCTTAAGCAACTTTAAACTGTCTACTCCATGGATTAAACTCACAAATGGAGTGATATACTTGACTTTGTTTGTCTGCAAATGACCAATCATATGCCATTCAATGTCCTTGGGTAGCGCTTCGTATTTGGCTACCAAATCCTGGATTTTATTCTCTCCAAAAATGCGGTGGCCGGCATTATAGGCATCCAAAATCATTTCGTTGGGCTTGGTTTTGGATACAGCTACCAGACTAACCTCTTTGGGAAGTTCCTTATTAAACTCAAGTATGTTATTTCCAACGCCCATTCAATCCAGTTTGTCGCTGATTCGGAATAAAGTTAATCCGCTTCGAAGTTTGGGTTCAATGTAGGTGCTTTTTGGTGGCATGTATAAATGGTTATTTGCCACTGTTTTCAATTGCTCCATGGTTACCGGGTGCAATGCAAAAGCGACCTTCATCTTTCCCTTGTCAACCACATTCATAAGTTCTTTTTCACCATGGCGTCCGCCCATAAATTGAACCCGCCTATCAGTACGTAAATCCCTTATGCCTAGAATCGGGTCAAGCAGGTTATTGCTAAGAATGGAAACGTCCAGACGCTCGACGGGGTGGTTTTCATCAAAGGTTCCAATTTTGGCATTTAAGGCGTACCAACTTCCTCCGAGGTACATTCCTATTTCATTGTACGCCCTCGGTTTAAAGTGTTTCGAACTTATTTTTTTTACATCGAAATAGTCTTCAACCTGTTCGATAAATTCTTTATCACTTAATCCGTTTAAGTCTTCAACCAGGCGATTGAATTCCATGATATTCAATCTACTTTCCGGAATGTAGAAGGCCAGCATATAGTTGAAATGCTCTTTGCCTGTAAAATCTGGATTCTTTCTTCGAGCATCCTGACCGAGCAGGTTTGAGGAAGCACAACGATGGTGTCCATCAGCTATATAAAGCGAATCAAAACCTTCAAACTCCCGGGTAATAACCCCAATATCATTAGAATCTTCGACAATCCAAAACTCGTGACAGGCCGAGTTGCTCGACATAAACTCATATTCTGGCCGAACAGATAAGTATTTACCCAGTACCTGATCGATGGTTTTGTTATTGGGATAAGTGATAAGTATAGGCTCTGCATTAAAATCAGTGATTTCCAGGTATTTTTTAAAGGTTGTCTCCCGTTTTAAAATGGTATGCTCATGTTTTTTGATGATACCATTCTGATAATCATCAATTGACGCACCGGCAATTAACCCAATGTAGGTATTGCCTTTGAACTCTTGCTTATACAGGTAGAGCGAATCCTTTTTATCCTGGATAAAGACCTTTCGATCAAGAAACTCCTGAAATTTCTTTTGTACTTGTTTAAATCGGGCCGGCGAATTTGCCTTTGTCCGCTTTGTAGCACTGTACTGCGGGTTGATAATATTGATAAAAGAATAGGGATTGGTATTTAATTTATGAGCTAAACCCGCTTTAGAATAGGACACAAATGACCTGGAAGCCACTAAATGGACTGTATTCCTTTTAGCCCTAAAAGCTTTAAAAGCAGCTATTTTAGCCATTAAACTTTAACCAGTTTATGCGTTGTCAATAATAAACGTTGCCAATTCTTCGCCAATTCTATCTTGTGCTTCCTGTGTTGCAGCACCAACATGCGGTGTTGTTGCAATGTGTGAATGATTCAACAGATCAGTTCTTGGAGCCGGTTCGTTTTCGAATACATCCAAAGCTGCCGCCGCCACTTTGCCTGAATTCAACGCTTCGATAAGCGCATCCTCATCAACGACACCGCCACGCGCAGCATTTGCCAATCTGACTCCATCCTTCATTTTCGCAATTTCACTGGTGCCGATAACCGCACTTCCGTTTGCTTGCTTGGGAACGTGCAACGAAATAAAATCGCTGGAAGAAAGCAAAGTATCCATGTCAACCATGTTCAAGTTCACTTTTACCTCTTCTCCTGCAACGAATACAGAAACTTGAACCTTTTCCACAAATGGGTCATAGGCAATTACATTCATTCCACAACCCAAGGCATAGGAGGCCAGACTCTGACCAATTCGCCCAATTCCGATTATTCCAAGGGTTTTTCCCCTTAGTTCAATGCCTTTTCCGTACTTCTTTTTAAGTCCTTTAAAATCGGCAGAGCCGTGCTCTGGCATTTGACGATTTGCGTCATAAGTTGTTCGCGCCAGACTGAACATTTGGGTCATTACTAGTTCTGCAACGGATTGCGATGAAGCGCCTGGTGTATTAAAAACCAGTCGTCCGATAGAACGTGCATATTCCACATCGATATTATCCATACCAACTCCTCCGCGTCCAATCATTTTAAGATTGGGACAAGCATCAATAACTTCTTTGCGAATGGTGGTTGCCGATCGAACAATAACCACTTCATACCCTTCTTTGTTAATTGCTTCAATGAGCTGATTTTGGGGGACATTTTCCGTAATTACTTCATGTCCGGCAGCTTCAAGCATGGAAATTCCACTTTGAGAAATTCCGTCGTTTGCTAATACTTTCATTTTAAGATTAATTATTGATGTTCTTAATGGGTTTAAACTCTATTTTCTAATTCCTTCATAACATTTACAAGTGCCTGAACTCCTTCCAAATCCATAGCATTGTACATAGAAGCACGATATCCACCAACTGAACGGTGGCCCTTTATTCCACTAATGTTGGCATCGTTCCACATTTGGTCGAATGTTTCCTTATGAGCCTCATTCGCCAATACAAAGGTTGCGTTCATGTTCGAACGGTCTTCTTTAGCAGCAACACCATTAAATAATGGATTTCGATCTATTTCTCCATATAGCAAGGCAGCCTTTGCTTCGTTTCGTTCCTGAATCCATTCCACACCTCCGTTAGCTTTCAGCCATCGCAAGGTGAGCATAGACACATAAACCGGAAAAACGGGAGGCGTATTAAACATAGAGTCCTTATCGGCATGAATTTTTAGATTCAAATAAGAAGGTATCGACCTTCCGTTTCTACCGTAAATATCTTTTTTGATAATGTAAAGGGTCGATCCTGCTGGTCCCATATTCTTTTGTGCTCCGGCGTAGATCAAATCGAATTGAGATACATCAACTGGTTTTGAGAAAATATCGGAAGACATATCACAAACCAAAGGAACGTCAACAGTTGGAAACTCTTTGATTTGAGTTCCATATATGGTATTGTTCGAAGTACAATGGAAGTAATCCGCATCACTGGGAACCTCATAACCTTTTGGAATGTAGCTGTAGTTTTTGTCTTTTGACGAAGCAACCTCAACCACGTTTCCAAAATGGGCTGCCTCTTTCTGTGCTTTATTGGCCCAGGCACCTGTATTTAAATAGGCAGCGCTTCCATTTTCGCGCATTAGGTTGTAGGCAGTAATAATAAAACCGAGGCTTGCTCCTCCCTGTAGAAAGACAACATCATAGTTATCCGGAACATTGAGTAATTCCTTAACCAGAGATACTGTTTCGTCCATTACTGCAACGAAGTTTTTACTTCTGTGAGAGATTTCTATCAGCGATAGGTTTAAATCATCAAAATTACTTACAGCTTCTGAGGCTTCTTTAAGTACTTCTTGTGGCAGAATGCATGGTCCTGCACTAAAATTATAGACTTTAGACATAGCTAATTTCGTTTGAAAAAAATTCGCTGCGAAATTGCACAAAAAAAAGCAGTCATAGCATGAGTATGGTCACAGAATAAGAATTGATTTTATAAGCACAATGCAGGGCTGATCTTAAGATTAATTTGGAATTGATTCGCTGAAGAAACCAACATAAATCCGAACTTTGCATTATCTATGATGATTCAGGTAGCAGAAATTGTTGGTTTAATCCTCTTCGCCACAGTGAAGTTTCTTTTTGCGCCATCAGCCATCATGGCGTTGGGTTATTCTTTTTGGGAAACAATTGCGATGTCACTGTTCGGCGGTTGGCTGGGTGTCGTTTTTTTCTATTACACTGGAAGTGCTTTTTTTGGTTGGTTGTCAGGTTTCGGCAAAAAGAATAAACCCAAAAGGAAGTTTAGCAAGAAGAATCGATTTGTCATTTGGCTTAAGAATGGTTTTGGACTAAACGGAATAGCAATTATTCTTGGGGTGGGTTCAATTCCATTGGTTTGCTTGCTTGCCGCCAAATATTTTCGCTCCGACCGGAGAACCATATTTTATCTGCTCACTTCCGTAGCAGTATGGGGAGTTAGCCTTACCAGCCTTTCTTTTTTATTTAAGGGCTACTTGTTAGAACTTCTGTAAACCGTGGAACTATTTCCTGGAACTTCGCTTTACATTTGGCGTCCTTAAACATCCTCCATGTTCAAAAACATCACTCATGTCTTTTTCGATCTCGATCACACCTTATGGGATTTTGAAACCAACTCAAGAGAAGCATTAAGCGAGATATTCGAAAAGTTTGATTTGGGAAACAGAGGAGTAAGAGGCCCCATTGATTTCATAAGGGTTTATGAAAAAATCAATCATAGGATGTGGGATGAATACCGCAAGGGAGAAAGGAGCAAAGCGCGATTAAGGAAAGATCGTTTTCCAACCGCCCTGTCTTTGTTCGAAATTAAGGATAATGATTTGGCGATTGAAATCAACGAGTATTATTTGGAACACAGCCCCCGCAAACCCAACTTATTTGACCATGCTCACAATACGTTGGACTATTTAAGCGAAAAATACAAACTATATATTATTACCAACGGGTTCCAGGAAATCCAGACCATTAAAATGCATAATTCGGGCCTGGATCATTATTTTGAAGAGACCATAACCTCAGAAATGGTTGGTGTAAGAAAGCCGGATCCGAAAATTTTTGCCTATGCTTTGAATCGAGGGAATGCCAGACCCGATCAATCGGTAATGATTGGTGACGATGCCGATGTGGATGTGGTTGGTGCTCAAAAATGTGGTATGAAGGGAATCTTTTTTAATCCCAATGAGATAGGCCATGAGAAAGAAGTTGATAAGGAAATAAGCAGCTTAAGTGAACTCAAAAGCATTTTATAAAAACGTAAAAGTTGAATTGTAACATAACTCACTTTCTGATCACCAGTCAATAAATAACTTTACTGCTTGACGAATGAATGAAACATAAATCATTAGGTTGCGTTACTCAACGTGACAGCGGATTTGGAGGAAAACTGTTGAATATGAATAGAGCAAAGGTGCTTAAAGGAGTGTTTAGAACTGCAGTTGTGGCTGTGGTTGGGATAACAGTTTGGGGATGTAATACGAAAGGTGGCTGCAATGATCCTCTGGCAGATAATTATGACCCTAGTGCAAATCGCTATGGCGAGTGTGTTTATACCATAGATAAGGAGGATACTGTGGTTCCTGAAAGTAATATTCCAGTAAATATTAAGATTGAGGCAACTGCTAATGGAAAAGATTTTGCATTGAATGAAAAGTACACCAATAACGATGGTAAAGAGTTTTTAATGAGCACACTTAAGTTCTATGTAGCTAATCTTAAGTTCGCTTACAACGGAAATAATAAAACTGAGTTTAAGGACATAGAATTGTTTGATTTTGACACTTCAAAGCCTTTAAATCCTTCCATTCCTTATTGGAATACAGAATCCAAAGGAGTAGTACAAAGGCTTGGTTCGTACAACCAATTGTATATTGGAGTTGGAGTTGGGATTGAAGAGAACGAAGAGTTTTCTCCTAATAAATATCCAGCGGATCATCCGTTGAGCGCCACCTACACAACCATGGCCTGGGACTGGAAGGCCAAATATATTTTTTCGAAAATTGAAGGTAGGGTAGACTCTAACGCAAACGGGATCTTAAACAGAACATTTTTTTATCATTCAGGTCATAGTGATATGTATCGATTGGTAATTCTGGATTTGGATAAAACATATGAGATTGGAGTTAATAATGAGGTTGATTTAGAATTAAACTTAGATGTATTAAAGATCATAGATGGTATTAAAATAGAAACCAGTGCACAAGGACAATCTCATACCTCAACACCAGCTCAGAAAGTGTTGAGCTCGGCAGTTCATACTAATCTAAGTGAAGCAATATCGGTTAAAAACATAACGGTTCATACCGTAATACTAAATTGAAGTGGATTGTCTATATACTAATTGCTGCTGTATTCCTATTGTCCTGTAAAAAGGAGGTAGCTGAAACAGTTGATACCCCCTCGGTAGTAAATAAAGAGCAACCAATAATTAATACGCCTCCTGGGTTTCCTGAAATTCCTGCTAGCATAATTGAACAAGTTACTCCGGCTCGGGTGGCATTGGGAAAGAAATTGTTTTTCGATCCAATTTTGAGCCGAACCGGGAAAATATCATGTGGTAGTTGCCACAAACGTGAACTTGCATTTACCGATGGTCAAAAGTTTTCTGAAGGAGTGGACGGAAGATTGGGGTTTAGAAATAGTCCGACCTTGGTAAATTTACTTTGGTCACCTATTTTTATGTGGGATGGTGGGCCACAGACCCTGGAAGCACAGGTGAGGTTACCGCTCGAGAATCACGATGAAATGGATCTCAATATTGTGGAAGTAATTAGTCGACTGAATCAAAATGCCGAATACGTGGAATTATTCCAGGCCGCGTTTGAACAAGCTCCTGGTCCGATAAGGTTGGCGGAGGCAATTGCCATATATGAAAGAACATTAATTAGCGCTAATTCCAATTTCGACAAGTTCGAATATCAAGGAAATAAGCAGGCGTTGAGTTCGCTGGAATTAAAAGGAAGAAGCCTGTTTAACAGTGAAAAATTTCAATGTAAACAATGCCATGTTCCGCCATTGTTTACCAATTATGAGTTCATAAACAATGGTACTTTTATTCCAGGGCAGGATTCAGGAAGGTATAGAGTGACCCTGCATTTTCCGGACAAAGGAAAATTTAAGGTGCCTTCGCTAAGAAACATTGATATAACCAGTCCCTATATGCATGATGGTCGATTTACCACTTTAGAAGAAGTAGTCGATTTCTATGCTAGCGGTGGTGCCGGATTTTCTACTCAGGACATGCGAATAACTCAAAAAGACATCACATCTGATGAAAGACAAGCCTTAGTCGCCTTTTTAAAATCGCTAACCGACCAGGAATTTCTTCAGAAAAAGTAAAGCAGTTGGTGCTTCCCGTGAATTTTATGAACATGTGACAATTGTTACCATTTGGTATCTTTTCCGGTTCTAGATTTGCAGTACAATAATTCAAATGATATAAAATGAAAATTGAACAATTATATACTGGCTGTTTAGCCGAAGCCGCTTACTACATTGAGAATAATGGAGAAGTTGCTATTATCGATCCCCTTCGAGAAACGGAACCATACATCAAAAGAGCAGAAGAAAATGATGCTAAAATCAAATACATATTTGAAACTCATTTTCATGCAGATTTTGTTTCGGGACATTTGGATTTGGCGAAAAAAACCGGTGCTCAAATTATTTACGGTCCTACCGCTAAACCGGATTATGAAATTACTGTTGCCGAAGATGGTCAGGTATTCAAATTGGGTAACGTATCCTTAAAATTGATTCATACACCAGGCCACACCCTGGAATCGAGCAGTATTTTATTGATCGACGAAGAAGGAAATGACCATGCTATATTCACCGGAGATGCCCTGTTTATTGGTGATGTTGGACGGCCCGACCTGGCAGTTAAATCGGATTTATCCAAAGAAGATCTGGCGGGAATGTTATTCGATTCGTTGAGAAACAAGATTATGCCTTTGGGTGATGATGTTCTGGTTTATCCAAATCATGGCGCTGGATCAGCCTGTGGAAAAAATATGAGCGAAGAAACTTATGATTCCTTAGGCCACCAAAAGAAAACCAATTATGCGCTACGAGCTGACATGAGTAAGGAAGAGTTTATTAAAGAAGTAACTGATGGGATTCTTCCCCCACCTCAGTATTTCCCAAAGAATGCTGTGATCAATAAGTCTGGCTATCAGAGTATTGATGATGTTATTGAAAAAGGGAACGTAGCTTTTAACGTAGATACTTTTTTGGCAATAGTTGAAGCAGAAGATGCGTTGGTTCTGGATACCCGATCAGAAGACGAGTTTTCAAAAGAGCACATTCCGGGATCTATTTTTGCTGGTTTAAATGGTCAAATGGCTATGTGGGTAGGTGCGTTAATTACAGACATTAACCAACCTATTGTTTTTATCGCCGATGAAGGAACCGAACAAGAAGTAATTACCCGATTGGCTCGTGTGGGTTACGACAATTCATTAGGATACTTAAAGGGAGGCTTGGATGCCTGGAAAGCTGCCGGTAAGGAGACCGATAGCATTAATAGTGTTACGGCTGAGGGGCTAAAAGTGATTCTGGAAACTGAAAAAGTCAATGTATTGGATGTTCGTAAAACTACAGAGTACGAAGCTGAACATGTAGAGGATGCCATTAATGTTCCCTTGGATTATATCAACAGCATGATGGATAAGATCGATCCCGAAAAAACATACTATACTCATTGTTTGGGTGGATACCGCTCTGTTATATTTAACAGCATTCAAAAGGCAAGAGGGAGGCATAAACTGATTGATGTTAAAGGCGGGAGCAAGGCTATGCTTGAAGCTGGTATCTCTATGACAGACTACGTTTGTCCTTCTACCAAGTAAGCGTACTTTAGTTTGACTTTAAATTTTGAAATAAACAAACACAATAAATATGTTTAAAGAAGCGAATGTATTGGACTTCAAAAGAATGATTGCGGACGATGATAATGCAGTGCTTATCGATGTTCGTACTCCGGAAGAATGCAGCCAGGGTATGATTCCCGGGGCTATCAATATCAACTTAATGTCTCCCGAATTTATGGATTCGATACTGGAATTGGACCGGAATAAAAACTACTACATGATTTGTAGAAGTGGAGGTAGAAGCGCAACAGCTGCTGGAGCTATGGCGAATAATGGTTTTAAATCCCTTGTAAATTTCCAGGGCGGCATGTTGTCTTGGGACGGAGAATTGGAAATGCCTTAATTCAAATTTAATTTTGTTTTACGAAGCCCACATTGTCGCTGATAATGTGGGTTTTTATTTTGCCAACAATTGAAGAATCAGACAATTCGGGAGCGATGAGAAGAAATCGTGCGGAAGCCCTAACATTTTCTTTCAAACTCTATATTTGCCTTCCGTGGAAGTAAACAAAATCTACAATGAATCCTGCCTTGAGGGCTTAAAGAAAATAGAGGATGAATCCATCGATTTATTGTTTACCGATCCGCCCTATTACCAATTTCGGGCTCAGGATGTTACCTCCCTTAAAAACCACAAGGACGTTATTACGGAATTTGAATTCGATGGCTATTCTTCCGAAAAAGAATACTTAGAATTTTTGGAGAACGTTCTTGCGGAATGTTTCAGGGTGAGTAAGACAGGTGGCTCAGGTTATCTGTTTTGTGGCGATGACTTCGTTTCCTATATCAATAGAATCGTAGAGAAAGTTGGCTTTAACTTTCGCAAAGTGATTCACTGGCACAAAACCAATCCATTTCCTGCTATCCACACACGTAAAATGTTTGCAAATAGCATGGAACTTTTGGTTCATTTCAGCAAGGGAACACCTAAAACATGGAACCACAAGCATGTGAATGAAATGCACAATTTTATCGAGACTCCAATTTGTATGGGTAAAGAAAGGAGTAAGCATAAAACACAAAAACCTTTGAAGGTTTGCATTCCTTACCTTGAAATAAGTTCTAACCCAGGTGATTTGGTGCTAGACCCCTTTATGGGTTCCGGAACCACGGCTGTTGCGAGCAAAATGTTAGGTCGCAATTTTATTGGTTTTGAACTGAATCAGGAATACATAGACATTGCCAACAATCGATTGATCGAAGCAGAAAACAAGGCCACTAAAGTTCATTCATAAAGAATATTCCTTCCAGTTTAATTGATAGGCTTTCAGGAGGTCAAATGGTACTGATACACCAACTGTATTCCAGTTTTTGTTCTGCGTTTTGTTGTATGCAACGATAATAAAAACCGGGTATTTTCGATTTTCAAAAATGATTTCTGAAGCATATCTCCCACTTTTTTTAGGATTCTTTTCTAACCACAAATTCAATGTTTCTAAATCGATGCTTGGTTCTATAAAGTCTTTAAAAACCTGTTGAATTTCTTTTTCTTTTATCCAAAGCATTCGTTGAGGAAAGAAGTAAGCCAAGTGGTTTGCTTCTGATTTGTGCATCCAACCTTTTACCGTGGGATACATGCTGTAAAGCTCCAGGTATAAATCGTTGTAATCAACTTCTCTAAATTTTTCCGAAACGTTGGTGTATCGATTCCAGCCATAAAGTTGAACATCAATATCCTTTAACTGAAATTCCATATCACTTTCAGAGCCTGTGTTAAAGCGAATTCGGTTTTCAATTTTAAATTGATGGTAGTAGAAGTCGTCAGCAACCTGAGATTTGGAATTCTCGTATTCCAGACTTTTCCAAAAATTATGTGGCATTGCGCTAAGGTAGGATATTCAACGCAACCGGAACAATTGTTTCGAACTGGAGGTTTAATCTAACTACGATTCAATATTCTCATAGTGGTATACTGAATAGTAATCAGACATGATTTTCTGCATCATAGGCCGATAATACCTCCAGAAGAATTTTTTTCGGTCTGATAGATCGCGGTTGTTGTAAAGAAAGAAATCGATATACTCGATACCCCGTGAGTAAACCGCAGACATGGCTATAGGATTGTCAGCAAAGTCACCGGCAAAATAGTAAAACCGGTTGATAATATGATCGCCCAAAACGGCTGGAAATTCATTGGGAATGTTGTTGTGTTCCAATATCGAATCTCCCCGGTGATTGGTGTGAATTTTATAATAAGATACTACCAGATCGTCGTATTCTATGTGGGAAATGTCAAACCAAAATGGATACCGGATATATTCTGAAACACCAAAAAACTCTTGGTAATACTTATCCGTGTTTATAATTGGTACCTCGTGGTCCAGGTCCGTTTCATTTTCCAATACCACAATCTTTTCCGATTCATGAACCAATATAATCCCGGATTTCGTATACGGCCAGGCGTCGTTATACTGTTCCCGGTGGAGTCGAACCACCCATTTGGGCAATTCGGGGTTTTTGGTTGTGTCGAGGCTAAACATATAGCGTCCAACCCAACCTGACCATTTAATTCCGAACTCATTCTCAATTTTGTCGCGCACAGGATTACTGGTCGGGGAAGCTATCGTATTAAACTCAGTAAGAACTAGCTTTTGACGTTCGTGCATTTTCTCCATCAACTTGTAATCGTTTTCAGAAGTTCTGCCATAAACCATTTCTGAATGCTCCGTCAATTCTTCTTGTCTATACCATTCGTTATAATATATGCCATAAGTGTCGGTAAAATATACCATGTCTAAGGTATCCGCCAGGCTATCCAGTTGAGCATCCTTGTACAAATCAAGGTCATCGATATAGAACTTCTCGCTGTCTAATGGAAAAAAACCACGGTAATCCTCAATTTCATAGAATGTTTCATCCGGTTTGACGTATTTATGGTGTTTGAGAATCCAATTGAAACTTCTGTGTTCATTGCCTTCCGGGGTTAGCACCGTTTTGTCTACAATCATTATGTTGATGGGAAACTTGGGGCTAATTACCCAAACCACAATACTAACCACGGGTAAACTTACTAGAATAAGTATCAATACACCAACGATCCACTTCCTAACTTCCACGGTTCGAATCTATGACATTTAGTGAAGAAAAATTTTAACAAGCAGGTACAATAATCGAATTTTCCCGATCTTAAGATGAATCAGATTAGCGGAATTATAAAATGTTCAGCGATGATTTTAGAACATCCTTGTAGGTACGGCTAACCGGAATGTGAACATTTTCCATATGAATCACATTTTTCTCAACTTTAAGAATCTTGTCTATTCTTACAATATAAGATTTGTGAACACGCTGAAAATCAGAGCTTTTCAATTTGGTTTCCATGGCCTTCATGGTAGACAATATCGTGTATTTAGCACTTTTGGTGTGAAGTCTGACATAATCACCAAGAGCTTCAATAAATACAATATGAGACAAGTCGACCTTAATTAGCCTGGAATCACTTTTAACATAAATAATATTGTCGTCCTGATTCTCAGAAAACAGGTCATTTATCTTTTTTGCTTTTTCAGCCGATTTCAAAAAACGTTGAAAATTGATAGGTTTAACCAAATAATCGGTCACATTATTCTCAAAAGCTTCAACCGCATAATTGGTTCGAGAAGTAACAAAAACGACCTGAGGAATGTCCTTTAAACTTTTAACGAACTCTAAACCACTCATTTCAGGCATTTGAATGTCTAGAAAAATGAGGTCTACTGACTTATTTGAAAGCTCTTTTTGAAGTTGAGTTGCCCTGCTATAAGAACCCACCAAATTCAGAAAAGGCGTATCAGCTATACACTTTTCAAGTACTTTTCGTGATAAAGATTCATCATCTACTACTACGCAATTCATTCTTTCTTGGTGTTATCATGTAGATCAGCCAAAAATATATCCTTTCAAGTAAAATTGCACTTCTTAACTAAAATAATATGCGATACTTGCACGCTATTTTTATAAAGCAATGAAAGCCATATACATAAGGGGACATAACAATGGAAATGTACTCTCGACTTTGCTTCTGGATGCCTTTTTAGAAGTTCATGAAGTTGTTAATGTGGTAGATGCTGTTGGTTTATTGCGCTCAAACTCTTACAGCTTTGTATTTATTTATGACAAAACCGTCGACATTCCAATAATTCAGGCCGACCGAATGTTAAGCAAACTAATTGATAATAAGCATATTTATATATTATCTAACGAGGCCGAGTCGTTCAAGCCAAATGGGGTTTGGGTTCAATTGCCACAACACTTAACCGATCTATCTCAGATTGTTCAATTGGATATTGAGAATGGGCAGGAGGAAAAACCTTCCAAGAAGATCGACCTGAGTCAGATTTCAATCCTGGCCAAAAACGATGGTTCGTTTATGGAAGATATTCTGTCTACTTTTATTGAGGACAGTAAAGTCGCAATAGAGTCTTTTAACCAATCATTGAAGGAGAGAGATATTCAGGGAATTGGAAGGATGGCTCATAAAATTAAGGGACCCTTAAATATCCTGGGTGTAAATAGCCTGGATCAGGAATTGGTAACCCTCGATGATTTGGGTATGGATAATTCAAACGTAGTTGATTGGAATAGCGTTCAGCAATCCATCCGTTTAATCTTGGAATCTTTGAAACAAATACTGGGTGAAGTTCAGGAAGAACTTCTTGAATCTAAAAGTTGATACCCAATTGATATGGAGTAGAAAACTCCAAAACTTCAGCTTCCTTAATCTCACATAATTGATATTCTTTCTGTTTTTACAGCTTGATTATCGTAGGCATTCCTGTAATTTTGCAGCTCTTAAATAGCGTATACTATGGAACAAGTTTCTCCTTATATCCCTAAGAATAAAGTAAGAATAGTAACCGCTGCCTCTTTGTTCGATGGGCACGATGCTGCCATCAACATTATGCGCAGGATAATTCAAGCAACCGGAGTAGAGGTTATTCATTTAGGACACGATAGAAGCGTTGAAGAAGTGGTAGATTGTGCCATTCAGGAAGATGCAAATTCCATTGCAATGACTTCTTATCAGGGAGGACATACTGAGTATTTTAAATACATGTATGACCTGTTGAAAGAACGAGGTGCACAACACATTAAAATATTTGGTGGAGGTGGAGGTGTAATACTTCCCGAAGAAATTCAAGATCTTCACAACTACGGTATTACGAGAATCTATAGTCCGGATGACGGGAGGGAATTAGGCCTTCAGGGAATGATCAATGACCTGGTAGAACAAAGTGATTTTCCATTGGGAAATAATTTAAACGGAGAGATAAAAGAATTGGGAGATAAAAATGTTTCAGCCATAGCTCGTTTAATCTCTGCTGCTGAAAATTTCCCCAAGGAAGCCAAACAAGAACTCGATGAAATATCGAACTCCGCAAAAAAAATCAGTACTCCGGTATTGGGAATTACAGGAACCGGTGGTGCAGGAAAATCATCATTGGTTGATGAACTGGTTCGTCGTTTTTTAATTGATTTTAAGGACAAGACGATTGCCGTTGTATCGGTAGATCCTTCCAAAAGGAAAACCGGTGGAGCCTTATTAGGCGACAGAATTCGAATGAACGCGATTAAAAACAATCGGGTATATATGCGTTCGTTGGCAACGCGCCAGAGTAATTTGGCTCTCTCCAGGCACGTTGAAGATGCACTCAACATCATTAAAGCGGCCAACTATGATTTGATTATACTGGAGACGTCAGGAATTGGTCAGAGTGATACTGAAATTCTTGATTTTTCTGATGTTTCACTCTACGTAATGACTCCCGAATATGGAGCAGCTACTCAATTAGAGAAGATCGATATGTTGGATTTTGCCGACGTAATTGCTATCAATAAATTTGATAAAAGAGGTGCGTTAGATGCTTTACGGGATGTAAAAAAGCAATACCAGCGAAACCACAACAAATTTGACCTTCCATTGGACGAGATGCCGGTTATGGGCACTATTGCTTCTCAGTTTAACGATCCGGGAACCAATGCTCTTTATGGCATTTTGATCGATAAAATAATTGAGAAAAGCAAGGCCAATCTTGAGAGTAATTTCAAGATAACCAATGAAATGAGTGAGAAGATATTTATCATTCCACCTAAACGTACCCGATACCTTTCTGAGATTAGCGAGAACAATAGAAACTATGATCAATGGGTTCTCGAGCAGAGCGAAATTGCTCAGAAAATGTATTCACTTCACGAATCCATAAACTCGTTGAAGGAGTCTGCCATTGATGATAAAGACCGTATTATTAAAGGGCTCCAGGAAAATTACGAGAAGGTGAAGCTAGATATTGACCCTCATAATTTGAAACTGATTGAAGAGTGGAGTGAAAAACAAAAGAAATATACTGAACCGGTCTTTAAGTTTAAGGTCAGGGATAAGGAACTGAGTATTCAAACCCATACCGAATCATTGTCGCATACTCAAATTCCTAAAATATCACTTCCCAAATACAAAGCCTGGGGAGATTTGTTGAAATGGTTGCTCTCGGAAAATGTACCAGGCGAGTTTCCTTACGCCTCCGGGTTATTTCCTTTCAAAAGAGAAGGGGAGGACCCAACAAGAATGTTTGCCGGTGAAGGTGGACCTGAACGAACCAACAAGAGGTTTCATTACGTTAGTTTAGGAATGCCTGCCAAGCGATTATCTACGGCCTTCGATTCAGTAACCTTATACGGTAACGATCCAGGGTATCGACCCGACATTTATGGGAAAATTGGTAATTCAGGGGTTTCGATCTGTTGCCTGGACGATGCTAAAAAGCTTTATTCCGGATTCAATTTAGCTGACCCTAAAACTTCGGTGTCCATGACTATTAACGGACCAGCGCCGATGTTACTTGGATTCTTTATGAATGCAGCCATTGACCAGCAATGTGAGCTCTACATTAAAGAAAATGGGCTTGAAAAGGAGGTAGAGAAAAAGATCGCATCAATATACAAAGCAACCGGAACCAAACGTCCTGCTTACCAGGGAGAACTTCCCGAGGGCAATGACGGATTAGGTTTAATGTTGTTAGGGGTTACCGGTGATCAGGTACTTGATAAAGGGGTTTATGAAAGAATAAAAGCAGAAACGTTGAGTGCGGTACGAGGTACGGTGCAAGCTGATATTCTAAAAGAAGATCAGGCGCAAAACACCTGTATATTCTCTACTGAATTTGCCTTGCGTTTAATGGGAGACGTTCAGCAGTATTTTATTGAAAAGAACGTCAGAAACTTTTATTCCGTTTCCATCTCGGGTTATCACATTGCAGAAGCAGGAGCCAATCCTATTTCCCAGTTGGCATTTACCCTGGCAAATGGATTTACCTATGTAGAATACTACCTAAGTCGGGGAATGGATATCAATAAATTTGGTCCTAATCTTTCCTTCTTTTTTAGCAATGGAATTGATCCTGAATATGCTGTAATTGGTAGGGTTGCCCGAAGAATTTGGGCCAAGGCCATGAAGTATAAATACAAGGCCAATCCAAGAGCTCAAATGCTGAAGTATCATATTCAAACCTCAGGCCGCTCACTGCACGCTCAGGAAATTGACTTTAACGATATAAGAACCACCTTGCAAGCATTGTATGCCATATACGACAACTGCAATAGTTTGCATACTAATGCTTATGACGAAGCAATAACGACACCAACTGAAGCCTCGGTAAGAAGAGCAATGGCTATTCAGCTTATTATAAACAAGGAATTAGGGTTGGCTAAAAATGAAAATCCGCTGCAAGGAGCTTTTATTATCGATGACCTTACCGATTTGGTTGAAGAAGCTGTATTGATGGAGTTCGATAGAATTACCGAAAGGGGAGGAGTGTTAGGTGCCATGGAAACCATGTATCAGCGTTCCAAAATTCAAGAAGAATCATTGTACTACGAAACGTTAAAGCACAACGGAGACTTTCCCATTATTGGTGTAAACACTTTTTTAAGTTCAGAAGGTTCTTTAACCGTAGTTCCACAAGAAGTTATTCGCGCAACTGGTGAAGAAAAAGAGTATCAAATCGATATGCTTGGCGAATTACACAACAAGAATAACGAAAAAGGCAACGAATGGTTAAGAAAGATTCAGCTGGCCGCCGTTAAAAATGAAAACATTTTTGAAGTGTTGATGGAAGCTTCCAAATGGTGTTCACTGGGGCAAATTACTAATGCCTTGTTTGATGTTGGTGGGCAATACCGTCGAAATATGTAGTTACCTTATTGATCATGGATATTAGATCTTAGATATTTGATGAGTTTATCCAGAATAGAATATCCAATATCCAGTATCAGATATCCGAAATCAAGTTTGAACTTTTATAACTTTGGGTGTTATTCATAAGTTATGAAAAGAATTATTGCGTTTTCGTTTTTGTTTTCTCCTTTAATTTCTTTTGCCGGAACTTCTAACGACATTCAAAGTCCCTACCTGTACGGTATCTTGGGCGTTATTTTTATTATCATTCTTCTTTTTGATAAAATTTATAGTGGCCTAAAAGTGATTTATATTGGTATTTCGACTTGGATTTCGAACAAAAAGAAGGCATTAATTGATAAATTCAGGAGTAGAAATACCTCAAATGAGCTAATTCATCAGCCGAAATTTAGTTTTCATTCTGACTGATGTCATCATATAAGATGATCTGGCTCATTCTTTAGAAGGTTTCAATGCCACAACTTTGACGCTGGCTTTAAGGTCAATCTTTAGAGTCAGTTAGGTGGTTTGTTTAGTTTGTTAGGAATCCCTGTAGTCTCCCGATTACGGGGATTTCTACGTTTTAAGCTTTCTAATTAGTACCACCAGGAATGCAACAAGCGCTAATAAGCCGCCAAACCAGTACGCATATTTTAATTGTTCAATCTGGTTATCGTAGAAGAATGCACCCAGTACTGACCCTAACACTATTCCAGCTTCCAGCGCAATAAACATGGTGGACATAGCTTTTCCCCTGGAGTTTACATTGGCCAGGTCTGCGGTCCAGGCAAAAATAGTAGGGCTATTTACTCCGGCGGCAATTCCAAATACGGTAGCTCCAATATAAAACCAGAACTTTGAATCAGTCAGTCCTAGAATGACCATAGCCAGTGCTAGGCAAAGTGTGCCAAATAGCAAGACATTAGCTCTTCCCAACCGGTCTGATGCTTTACCACTAACTAATCGTACAGCAATGGATGCACTAAGCATGATGCTAAAAAAGATTCCTCGATTGCTAATACCTAAATAGTCACTGAAATCAGGGGTAACGGTCAAAATAGTTCCAAAAGAATAAACCGTGAGTAGCATAACTAAAGAGGGAAGCCATACATCGTACTCAATAACATCCCTGGGATGAATTAATAACAGGTTTGGATTGAATTTTACGGTAGAGGGGAGTGTTTCCTTCATTCCCATTAGGACTAAAATGGACATGCCTGCGACCACCGAAGACATCCAAAACATTAGGTTTAATGAATATGAAGTGGCAATGAAGCTACCCATGGCAGGCCCAGCAGCCATTCCAATTGAGCCGGCAACTCCCAGAATACCCATAGCTTCTCCTCGTTTGCTTGCAGGAACTATATCTGCCAGGTAGGCGGTTGTGCCGGTGGGTTTAAATCCAGTGGAGAAACCATGAAAAAAACGAAGCAATAAAAAACCAGAGATGGTTGTAGTTAATGGATAAAGCACACCCAGAACAATACAAACAACAGGGCCAATTATCATCACTGGTATTCGTCCAATGGTATCAGCCAGTTTACCGCTAAAAGGCCTTGAAAGTAAAGCCGCAATTGCAAAGAGTCCAATGATAAGCCCCTTGTAATCCTGACCACCGATGGAATCTAGGTAGTGGGGCAATTCGGCCAAAATCATGTTGAAACTGGCCATAAACAACACTGAACTTGCGCAAAGCAGCCAAAATTGGAGGGTGTAAATAGTGTCTTGTTTAGTCATTGAAAAATGAAGCTGCAAAGGAAGCAATATGCTATTTAGAAAAGCATTAATATTCATTAATTATTCATCGTTCATAAATTGGTATAGCTCGTTGATTTCGTAGAATATTGGCTTCTACTTTTGCTCCAATGAATTTGAAGCATGTATGTATTCTTCCTCTATGCTTGTTATTAGCCTCTAACAGTGTTGCCGGTAATTTAAGTAAGGCTTTTGAAGCGTTGCATATCTACAATTACTTCGAAGCCAAAAGATTGTTTACCAAGGCAATTAAAAAGGATTCTGTTGGGGGGAGTTATGGCCTAAGTGTTATCTACTCAAGGAATGATAACCCATTCTACCAACCAGACTCCGCATTAAAGTACATACTGATTGCTGATAGTAAGATTAAAAAGTTAGAGGATAAATCGAAGGGGAAACTATTTGCCGTTGGAATCGATGAAGGTGAAATTGGAGATCAGAAACAACGAGTAAGTGAAATTTTTTATCAGGCAGCTTTAGATTCAATGAATACTGCAACTTTTGATCGATTCATTAAAAATCACGAATGGTATAAAAATAAAGCTCAAGCCATCTTAATTAGAGACTCTTTGGCCTTCGATGATGCTACTGCTGACGGAACCTGGCAGGGATACGAGTATTTTTTTACCAAGTACGACCAGGCCCGGCAGGTGCCTATGGCCAGAAGTAAATATGACCTCCTGTTTTTCTATGATAAAACCCAGAACAAAACATTGGTAGAATACGAAACTTTTATCCGGGATTTTCCAAAAAGTCCTTACGTTGAGGAAGCCCAGGATCACATCTATGAAATTGTGACTCAATCTGGCACCAAAGATTCTTACCACAACTTCATCAAAAAATACCCTGATAATAGAAACATAGAAGACGCATGGAAAATTATCTATCAGAAAAGTGTAAAACGAAATGATCCACTCGAAATAGCCAATTTTATTCTGGATTACCCTGATTATCCTTACCGAAACGATGCTTTAATGGATTACACCTTATCCAATGAAAAGTTTTATCCGGTAAGAATTGGTTCAAAATGGGGATTCATTAACAAGAAAGCACAAGAGGTTATTGAACCGGAATACGATTGGGTTGAGCCTTTTTCAGAGGGATCTGCCCTGGTAGGCAAAGGTGGGTTTTCAGGTTATATCAATAAACGGGGAGAAGTTAATGTGCCCATTAAATATACCGATGGAGGAACATTTATAAGTGGTCATTCCTGGGTAGAGATGGATGGGAGTTATGGATTGGTAAATAACCATGGCGTTTTGGTTTTGAATACTAGCTACGAGGACGTTGGTTCTTTTTCTGAGAAGAGAATATATGCTCAAAAAGAGGGTAAGTATGGATATTTCGACCATAAACTAAACCTGGTTATTCCCTTCCTGTATTCATCGGCATCAGCTTTCAAAAATGGAAGGGCTATTGTTGAATTGAGTGGAAAGAAGGGGGTAATTGGTCTGGAAGGAGATACTGTAATTGAATTGGTTTATGATCAGGTGATATATAACTCTGATATTAAGGGATACCTCTTGGAAACAGAAAATAAACAGGGAATTCTATCCTTAAATGGAGATACGATAGTTCCTTTTGAATATGACCAGCTTGGCAATATTGCCGAAGAAAGAATCCTTTTTGTAAAAGAGGGCAGTTATGGTTACCTGAATTTTTCAGGCAGGGAAGTAATTGAAGCGAAATACAGCTATAATTCATTGGTAAGAAACTATGGGTCTTTTAAAAATGGGGTTGTTAAGTACATAAGTAAGTCCAAATTTGGTTTGGTTGATTCAGTTGGTAAGAAAGTGTATCCTGCCATTTTTGAAGATGTCGGGGACTACGCATCCATAACACCTGTAAAGAAAAAAGGAAAATGGGGCTTTTCCAATGCCGATGTTAAACTAGTAATCCGGTACAAATATGACTTTGCCGAAGGCTTTAACTATGGGCTGTCCAGGGTACAGGTAGCAGGAAAATGGGGCTTGATTAATAGGAAAGGAGGTAGAATACTGGAAATTAAATACGATGCACTTGAATACTTTGGAACCAATTTGCTAAAAGTAAAACTTGACAATAAATGGGGGTTGTTGGACAGAAATGGTCAGGAAGTATTGGAATTACAAAATGATGAGATTAAAGTGCATGAGAAAAACGTGCTCCTTCTTACCAAAGATGGCAAACAAGCTTATTACGATTTAAGTAAACAAACCTATCTATTTAAAGAACAGGGGTATTAGTCTTTAATCTCAAATTCTTCAAGCTGATCAATCTTATTTCCATTTATAAAAAACCAACCCAGGTTTTCATTAAACCACTTTTCGAATAGGTTGTACCAATTAGTTAACACTTTCATATCCATAAGGCATCAATTTTATTTCCAACATATACACCTATAAAGACGAATGTTTCGGTAGAAAGGATGTCTTTCGACACCAAAAAGTTGTTAACGGTTGTTTATAACGTGTATAAGGTAGCTGTACCTTCATGGGTATACTTTCCTTTCCTGGAAGTGAACAGTCTGAAATATGACCTTTTAATTATCGGCATACATTAAAGCTAAAACGATCGGGAATGACCCCTATATTTGAATCCAATTTTAAACGATTATGCGCATTCTTCTAATCTCCTTATTCAGTCTGTTTACCTTATCAGTTATTGCACAGCAATTACTGGAACCAAATCTGGGTAATAACTCAAATGATTACCTCAATTATGTAAAGAATATAGAAAGTTGGAAATCAGGTAAGGATTTATCGAAGGAGAAGGGATACAAATGGATCGATCGGTGGGCTAATTTTTATCAATCCAGGACCAATGGGAAAGGCGAATTGGTTTCGAACGAATACATCAATAAGGCCGCTATTGAAGTAGCATTGCTAAAATCCATGTATCAGGCTTCACGAGCGTCAGATTCTACCTGGTCTCCCGAAGGACCGGATACCTTGGTTGGTTCCTTTGATCCTGCTTCGAGTCATGGGGTGGCTAGGGTAAATTGCATTGCCTTTCACCCTACCGACACCAATACTTACTGGGTAGGGGTTTCCCAGGGTGGAATTTGGAAAACAAGCAATTCAGGAAAGAGCTATACACCAATAAATAATAACCTTCCTATCCTTAGAATAAGTGATATTGCCATTGATCCTACTGATCCCGATATTATTTATCTGTCCGTTGGAGATTATGCCTATTTGGGGGTTGCATTAGCTACTGATGGACGCAAGAGAAATACGCATTATGGATTGGGTGTATACAAAACCACTGATGGTGGGAAAACATGGAAACCAACTGGGCTGAGTTATAAGCAAACGGATTTTGACCAGTCTTTAATTCGACGGGTTTTTATTAACCCCGATGACAACCAGGAGCTAGTTGCCGCTGGAATAAGCGGTGTTTGGAAATCGAAAGACGGAGGGGATAATTGGAGTCAAACGCTAAATGAAATTATGTGGGATTTGGAAATTAATTCTGAGAATTCAAACTCGTTGATTGCCAGTAGTGGATATATATCGAACCTTAAAGTAGGTAATGCAGCAATTTGGAAATCAACTGACTTTGGTGATACCTGGAAAAAAGCCAATGCACCAATTGCTGCACAGAATGAAGTTCAGCGTGTAGAGTTAACCATATCTACGTCCGATACCAACCGATGCTATGCCGTTTCATGTGCTATGGACCGCGGGTTTTACGGTTTTTACAAAAGTTTGGATGGCGGCTCTACATGGGATACCACAATGACCATTAAAACCGGAATAAATATGTTAACCTGGGACGATGGCAACCAATCAGGTGGGCAAGGGACCTACGATTTGTTTGTTTATTCCGATGCTGTTAATCCGGACCGGGTTTTTGTAGGTGGAATAAATGTATGGGGGTCGGATGATGCAGGTGCAACCTGGGATGGAGTATCCTATTGGTTGAGGTATTACGGATTTACACCACATGCCGACCAGCACTATATGAGTTACAACCCATTGGACAAGAAATACTATTTGTGCAATGACGGCGGGATTTTTAGAACAGATTCTATAAAAATTGGTTCATGGGAAGATACAGATTCAGTTCCAGGATATCAATTCCCCACTAAATGGGAGGATGTTTCTTCTGGAATGCAAATCACTTCGCTTTATCGCGTTGGGATTTCGCAAAACAATTCAGGTTATCTTGTGGCCGGAGCGCAGGACAATGGAACTTTCTACCGAAAAGCCAATAAAAAATGGAGTAACATAAACGGAGGAGATGGAATGGATTGTTTTATTGATCGAAACGACCCCAATCACGTGGTGGTTTCTTCTCAGTATGGAAACATTGCCCGAACCTTAAATGGAGGCAATTCGCGTGCACAAAGAATTACACCAAGTACCGGCGAAAATATGGGGTGGACAACTCCGCTATTGGCTCACCCAACATCTACCAATTTTTATTTAGGTGGTGAAAATGTTCATCAATTTATAAGTCGTTGGAATTGGAATCAATTAGGTACTCTTCCCGGAGGAACTAAGGCTCCTATTTCTGCCATGGATATTTCGGATAGCAATGAGACCCATTTGGTGGTTACCAAGCGGGTAGACTACATTAATAAGTACAACGCTCAGGTATTTAAGACTGCAAATGGTGGAACCAAATGGGAGAATATTACACAAGGACTGCCAGATAGTTTGTATTTCACCTCGGTTAAAATTGACGATAGAGACCCTAAAATTATGTGGGTTACCACCGGTGGATTTATTGATGGAGTTAAGATTTTTGAAACCCGCGATGGTGGAGCCAACTGGAAAAACATCAGTAGAAACCTACCTAACATTCCGGTTAATTGTATCGAACAAGATGAGTATTCTGGTAATAATGCTGTGTACTTAGGAACTGATGTAGGTGTTTATTACACCAACGATAGTTTGTCTACCTGGCAGCTATACAGCAAGGATCTACCCAATGTAATTGTAAGCGATTTGGACATGCATTACAAAGAGAGACGGTTGTATTGTTCCACCTTCGGCAGGGGAGTGTGGTCGGTCGAAGCCATAGACACAGTATTTGCCTTTCAGGCTGACACAACCAAGAAAGATACCAGTGAAACCAAAGACACCACCTTTGTCAGGGAATTGAAATGGGACAATACCTCTTTTAAGATTGCACCCAATCCCAACCGGGGAAGTTTTGCCATTCAGTACAAAACAGAATTGCTTGGAGAATGGAACATCCAAATTATAGACGTAATGGGTAAAACCGTTTTCCAGCAAGTTTATAGAATAGATTCTCCTGCCGGAGAAAATCAATTGGACCTGAATTTGCTACCTGGTAGTTACTTTATACGGGTAAGCAATCAAAGCAGGACCAAGACGCTTAAGTTTTTGGTGGAATAGCATACTTGAAGTTGCATTTCGTTTCTATTCCATAATTTTTTAGCTTATAAGCAATTGTAAAACAATGCGTTAAAAATTATTTTTCAGACCGTAAATAGATTACGTTCTGCCCCCGTTTCTTCGCCTCAGATTTAATTAAAACGAGAAATTATGAAGGCAAAAAGAAACAATAACCCGGTGGCTAGACCAGCCAATATTAATCCCAATGTTTGGAATGTATTGAGAAAAGTAGCCAACGAAATCTGGAGTAAACACGACCAAGGTGCCGCCTGGAATAGAACGGTATTAATTAGCTGCAAGGAGTTTTATGAAATGTTGTTGGATGAAAACGGACAACTCATTCTAAATAAACAAGAATTGGTTCGGTTCTCACAAAACGGACATATCCGTTCCTGGGCTAACGAATTGTTGTTGGATGGAATTAACCTGTTGAGTAATAAAGAATATGAACTGGCTATTAAAAAACTGGAATTGCATGTTTCAATGAATCCAGGTTCAGCCCTAGCATTTGCCAAATTGGGTGAAGCTAGCATGGCTCTGGGAAATTATAGAAAGGCGTTGGAGTTTTTAAACGAAGCAACTACCATTGACAACCGCCAGTCAGAATATTTTGTACTTCGGGCTAGTGCTTACAGTCATTTGGATCGCGACGAGAAAGCAATGAATGATTTAAGTTTTGCCATATTGTTGAACAACCGAAATGCACGCGCATACGCTTCCAGGGCTTCCCTTTATATAGCAGGCGGTCATACCAAATTGGCCATTAGTGATTTAAAGAAAGCGGTTAAACTCAATCCCGCTGAAGTTGAATTCAAACATTTATTGGTTAAGGCTTATCAATCGGCCAAAAGACTTCCCGAAGCATTCAAAGTATTGCGAAGCATTTTAAAAGAAAACCCATTCGATGCCGAAGCTCTGTTTCAATGTGCATTGGTTCGTCTTGAATTTAAAGTGGAAGAAGAAATTGCAGAAGAAGAATTGCTTTTTGCACGTTCACTGGGGCATCCGCTAGCTGAAAAATATTTATTGGATCATTTTTCTCCGTTCAATAAACTAGGAATGGATAAAGCAGCCTAAACTAAACAGCGGTTTTTTCAATTTGAGTCGTTAGTTGTTTCCCATTACCTATATGGAGCGTTCCCGATCAACAGTTAACATCAATTGAACGATCTCATTTTGCAAATCCTGTTGTTTGTTTTTGGCATACCACAAGTGAATCTCTTTCTGAATTTCTAAATTATCGATTTCCGAATTGTCTCTGGCCTCAAGAAACCTTTGCTGGGCATGTGCCGGCCTTGGCCCCCATTCTCCAAGTACTTCAGAGGTGTCACTATTTATGATGATTAGTTTGGGAATGGATCTTCCTCCATTCGTTAGAAATTGATCCATCAAATCCAGGTTTTCGTCCCGTTGTACAATTTTTAAATCAATATTAGCCTGTTGAGCTATTTGGTATAAAGTAGATAGGTTTTGTCCTACATCACCACACCAGGCTTCCACAAGAACCAACCAGGTATAGTTACCTTTCAGATTGTCTAGTTGGGTTTTAGTTTGCTCTGAAAGTCGCGCGATTTTCTCCCATTTTTTAAGCCGTTGAAGGCCCATTTTTGTATGCTGCAGGTAGGTCTCAGAATGGTTGTTGCCGGTGGTTTTATTTTCCTTTAATAATGATTCCACCAGCACCTTGTATTCGCCAAAACTGATTCCTTTTTTCGTTTTTTCCTGAATTAAATCTTTCATTATCTAGTTCGTAATTGAAATGCAAAATAAATCCACAAAACTTCTTTTAATTGTCATGGCTGTTGCCGCTTAACTTTAATTAATAACTGCCGCTTAAAACTTTGATTTATAGATTTTAGGTCTTAAGGAAGACAGGCGGGAAATATTTCTCAATTAATTACAATAATAATTCGGGTTCCATATTTTTGGCCAAGCGTTGAAACTGGCCTTAGTTAATAATAACGTATCATGAAAATGAAATATATACTGGTAGTAATAATTGGATTAGCATTATTGATTAGTCCTCAGCTTTACGCCCAAAAAGGACATCAACATAATGGGCATAAACACAACAAATCGCATACCCATGGATCCGGCAAGAAGGCTCATAACCATCGTTATTCAAGAAGTAGGGTAGTTGTGGTAAAGCACCGGCGTGTTAACAAGGTAAATAAACTTCCCGCAGGTTATAGAACCTATAACCTCAATGGGCGAAAATATTACAGGCACAATGGTTATTATTATCATTATGTTGGTGGAACTTACAGCATCATCTCATCTCCTCGGGGATTGAGGGTCACTGTTTTGCCTAAAGGCTATAGAAAGGTGGTTATTCGAAATAAACCCCATTTTTATTATAGGGGAACTTATTATGTTCAGGCAGGCAAAGAATATGAAGTAGTGGAACCCAAAGAAGGTACGGTGGTCTCAGAATTACCGGAATACAATGTTGAGGAGATTACCATTGACGAGAAGACCTATTTTGAAATAGATAATATTCTATACCAACCAGTGAGTACCGAGGAAGGATCACAATATAAGATTGTTGGAAAGCTTGAAGATTAGGCATAAATCCCGATTAAGTCCAAAATATGGGATTCTTATTGTTTTAATGTTCTTAATTGCTTGGTCGTGCAATCGAACAACAACGAATCAAACATCCAATATCAATAAGAATGATTTTTCAAATTCCGAATTTGTAGGCTCGAAAACCTGCAAGTCGTGCCACACTGATCAATTTAAAGATTGGGAGGGCTCTCACCACGATTTAGCCATGCAGGAGGCCAATTCTTCCACCATATTGGGTGATTTTAACCAAGTTGTATTTAATGGCAAAAATGCGAAGAGCACATTCTTTAAGAAAGATGGCAACTACTATGTGAATACAACCAATAGTGAAGGCGAATATCAGGATTTCAAAATCGAATATACTTTCGGTGTTGATCCATTGCAGCAGTACATTGTAAAATTTCCCGATGGGGCCTATCAGTGCTTGCTTACCGCATGGGATAGCAGGGAGAACAAATGGTTTCATTTACAACCCGATTTGGAAATCAGGCATGCTGAATGGCTAAACTGGAGTAAAGGAAGTATGCGCTGGAATACCATGTGTGCCGATTGCCATTCTACCAATTTGAAAAAGAATTTCGACCCGGATACCGAGACATACAATACTACCTACAATGAAATTGATGTTGGTTGTGAATCCTGCCATGGACCAGCTAGTGAACACGTAAGTTTTTATAATAGCGAAGAACAAAACGGTGTACCTCCTGCCATGTACATGCATAAGGGTATGCGCCCAAAGGAAGTGGTTGATAAATGTGCTCGTTGTCATTCGCGACGGTCGCCATTAACCGAGTATTTTGATTATACCAGTTCTTACTCCGATCACTACAACATTGGGCTTCCGGTGGAACCGGAATATGAACTGGATGGACAAATAAAAGGAGAGGATTATGTTGTAGGTTCCTTTCTTCAGAGCAAAATGTATCACAACGATGTTTCTTGTATCGACTGCCACGATGTACATACCTTGAAATTGAAAAAGCAAGGAAATGCACTGTGTGTCAGTTGCCACGAAACCGGATACGATGATGCTTCGCACCATTTCCACGCAATCGGATATGAGGGTGCCGAGTGTATTAATTGCCACATGCCAGGAAAAACCTATATGGGAAATGACTACCGAAGAGATCATAGTTTTAGAGTTCCCAGACCGGATCAATCCGAGGTATATGGAACTCCCAATACCTGCAATGGATGTCATGCCGATAAGTCGGCACAATGGGCTAGTAAGGCCATTGTAGATCATTTTGGCCCAAATCGAGCCGATCATTTTTCCGATTCATTGCTGGCAGGATATTACTCTAGCCCAACCGCATTTCAATATGTTCTAAGGAATGGAGAATATCCAGATATTATAAGGGCAAGTGCTTTAAGGCAGCTAAGTAATAGAATCCTATCCAAGGAAGAAGCAAATGAATTGATTGGTTTCCTTGGTGATTCCTCTGTTTGGGTCAGGAATGAGGCAATCGTTGCATTAAGCAATGTTGAAAACCCATCTGTTTCAAAGTGGATTGAACCATTGTTGGAAGATACAAGCCGGAGGGTACGAATTTCTGCCGTAGATTACTTTGTTGCACGTAGACTTACACCTCAATCGAAATACGATACGGCCTATGCCAATGCAAAAAAGGAACAACAAACTCAGTTGGATGTGGTAGCCGATTTTGCTGCAGGCCAGCATCAAAGGGCGTTGGATTATCAGAATAATGGAAAAATTGATTTGGCCATTGGAGCCTATCGCAAGGCCATTGAAATAGACGATTTGTATAATACCTCCAGGATGAACCTGGCACTGTTGCTGGTTGAAAGAGGAGACGTTAAAGGGGCCGAAAAGGCTTATCTCAAGGTAATAGAAACCGAGCCTGCTTATTCTTATTCATACTACATGCTCGGGCTTCTGTACAACGAACAAGGTGATACCGAAAAATCACTAAAGTATCTGGCAGAAGCTTGCGGTAAAAGGCCTGTGGTTATCCGGGCATATTACAACTATTCCTTAAAGCTTCAGGAAGTAGGTCGGGACAGGGAGGCTCTAAAAATGATTGATGATGGTTTAAAGATACTCCCAAACAATGAAGAGTTTCTCTACATACGATTGCTCAGTCAGCTCAAACTAAAGCAAACCAAGAATGCGTTGGAAACATGCAGTACGTTGCTTCAAATTGCCCCTCAGAACGGAGACTATCGGAGAATAATGAATGAACTAAGGAAAAGGTCGAACGGAATTTAGAAAATCATTAGCCGACTAAACCTTCTAAAAACCAATCATCCACTCATTTGTTATTGATTCATAATGCCTTCAAAATTTTAGTTAAGAGCATTTATTATTGCATAATGATCCGTTTACGAAAGGTAAATAAGTACTACCAGGTGGGTAAAAATCCACTTCATGTTCTTAAGGATATTGAGCTGGAAATTGGTGCCGGTGAATTGGTCTCTGTAATGGGTTCTTCCGGGTCGGGGAAATCTACCTTGCTTAATATTTTAGGAATTCTGGATCAATACGACAACGGCGAGTATTACCTAAACAATCAAATTATCAAGAGATTATCGCAACGTAAAGCAGCTAAGTACAGAAACGAATTACTTGGTTTTATCTTTCAAAGCTTTAACCTAATCAGCTATAAAAATGCAATTGAAAATGTTGCGCTTCCCTTGTATTATCAAGGGATGGGAAGAAAAAAACGCAACAACCTGGCCTTAAAATACCTGGACCGGGTGGGATTGTTGGACCGGGCTACTCACTTACCCTCCGAACTCTCGGGTGGGCAGCAACAACGTGTTGCAATTGCACGGGCATTAATTTCAAACCCTAAGGTCATTTTAGCGGATGAACCCACCGGTGCATTGGATAGTGAAACATCTTATGACGTAATGAACCTTTTCCGTGATGTCAATAAAGAAGGAATAACCGTGGTAATTGTAACGCACGAAGATGACATTGCCAATCGTACCGACCGATTGATTCGCTTAAAGGATGGTGTAATTCTAAAAGAAGAATAATGTTCGACCTCGATAAGTGGCAGGAAATATTCAGTACCATTCAAAAGAACAAACTTCGCACTTTTCTTACCGGTTTTTCTGTGGCCTGGGGCATTTTTATGTTGGTAATACTCCTGGGGTCGGGAAAAGGCATTGAAAATGGAGTAACCGAAAGCTTTAGAGATGATGCAACCAACTCGCTTTGGATTTCAGCCGGGAGAACTGCGGTACCTTACAAAGGATTAAAGGAAGGCAGGCGAATTCAACTGGATTTGGATGATTATGAGTTTATTAAGAATCGGGTAGAGGGAACCGAGTTTGTAACCAACCGGTATGTAATGTGGAATAAATCAGTCAATTATGAGGCACAGGGAGGTTCTTACCCTATACGTGCAACAACACCTGAGCATTTGGAATTAGAGAAGACCATTATGACTAATGGAAGGTACTTAAATGAAGATGATCTTCTGGAGCGGAGAAAGGTGGCAGTAATTGGTAAGCTGGTAAAAGAGGATTTATTTAAGAACCAGGATGCCTTGGGCAAGTACATTAAAATTCAGGGTTTTCCATTTAAGGTAATCGGTGTTTTCAATGATGAAGGTTCTGAGCGGGAGATGCGGATGGTTTACATCCCTACATCTACGGGGCAAATGGTGTTTAGCGGGGGGCGAAAACTGGGACGGATTATGACCACCGTTGGCGATGCCGACTTGATGGAGAGTTACATTATTTCCAGTAACATTAATCGTTACCTGGCTCAAAGGCATTCGTTTCATCCCAGGGATGCGCGGGCCATGTATATCCGAAATAACGTAGCGGAATTTCAAAAATTTGCTGAGTTGTTTGCAAACATTCGAATTTTTATTTGGTTCGTTGGTATTGGGACTATTTTGGCGGGGATTGTAGGAATCAGTAACATTATGCTTATTGTAGTAAAAGAAAGAACGCGTGAAATTGGAATTAGAAAAGCAATGGGAGCATCACCCAATTCCATAATTGCTTTGGTATTGACCGAAGCAGTTTTCATTACGGGAATTGCGGGATACATTGGGTTGGTGTTAGGAGTTTTTCTGTTAGAAACATTGTCGGAGAATATTCAGGGGGTTGAAATGTTTAGAAATCCGGAAATCGATTTTGGAGTAGCTATTAGTGCTACCATTTTGTTGGTAATAAGCGGAGTAGTTGCCGGATACATTCCTGCAAAACGTGCTGCTTCCATTGAACCCGTAGTTGCATTAAGAGAAGACTGATGAAGTTTTTTGACCGAGATAAATGGCACGAGATATGGGTGGTTCTTACCAGGAATCCACTTAGAACAACGCTAACTGCTTTTGGTGTTTTCTGGGGAATTTTCATGCTTATTCTCATGCTTGGTTCTGGCAAAGGCCTGGAGAACGGAGTCACTACAAACTTTGGTTCCATGGCTACCAATAGCATGTTCGTTTGGTCACAACGTACTTCAGTTCCATACAAGGGATTACCCAAAGGGCGTTCGTTTAGTCTCAAAAACGAGGACGTAGATATTTTAATGGACAGAATCCCCGAAATAAATGTAGTTGCTCCCAGATGCCAATTAGGTGGTTATAGAGGCACTCAAGAGATCTACCGCAATAACGTAACCGGTAGTTTTCAGGTGATGGGAGATGTGCCAGAATTTCTGGAGATTAAACCGGTTAAAATTCTTGAGGGGAGATTTCTTAACCAACGAGACGTTGAAGACAAGAGAAAGATTGCCATAATTGGAACGCGCGTAAGACAAGTACTGTTTGATCAGGGGGAAGAGGCAATTGGAGATTTTATTCGTATCAGTGGCGTTTACTTCAAAGTTGTGGGTGTATTCGGAAATATAAATGAATCTCAATCCAACGAATCAGAATTGGAATCCATTTATGTGCCCATTTCTGCATTTCAGCAAGCCTTTAATTATGGAGATCAGGTGGGTTGGATGAGCATTAACACTAAAAAAGGACAGAAGGTTTCCGACGTAGAGCCTAAAGTGATTCAGGTTCTTGCCGAACAGCACATGGTATCTCCTGATGACAAGCGCGCGTTCGGGCATTGGAATGTCGAGAAGAACTTTTTGAAAATGAACAACCTCTTTATCGGAATAAACTTTCTGATCTGGTTAGTGGGTACCGGAACTCTCCTTGCTGGAGTGATAGGAATAAGTAACATCATGCTGGTGGTGGTTAAAGAACGTACAAAAGAAATTGGAGTTCGAAAAGCCATTGGAGCCCGACCCTGGACCATTATTTCACAAATTGTATCGGAAACAGTGGTGTTAACAGCCATCGCAGGATACATAGGTTTGGTAATAGGGGTTGCGCTCCTGGAGGGAATCAATTACATGCTGGAAAAATTTAACGTGCAAAGCGATATGTTTAAACATCCTGAAATCGATTTTAATGTAGCTATTACAGCAACGGTAGTGATTGTTATTGCAGGAGCTATTGCCGGGTTAATTCCTGCATACAAAGCGTCTAAAATTGATCCCGTGCTGGCATTAAAATCAGAAGGATAAGTGGTGCATTTTAATATTGATATTGAAAAGAACAAAAAATGAAAGTTGTATTACGAGTTATATTAGGCTCAATTCTCCTGGGGGTATTTGGTTATACCCTATGGTATTTATATGCAAAGTCACAGGAAAAACCACAAGTGGCCATCACCGAAAAACCATTTGTATCTGATATTATAGTAAAAACAGTGGCCACCGGTTCGGTTGTACCCAGAAAAGAAGTAGAGGTAAAACCCAATATTTCGGGTATCATAAAGGAAGTTTATGTCGAGGCCGGTCAAAAGGTTAAGGCCGGAGATATTATTGCTAAGGTTAGAATTGTTCCCAACCTGGAGCGGTTAACCACGGCCGAAAGTAGGGTAGATCGGGCGGCAATTACACTTGAAAATGCTAAACTCGATTACGACAGAAATTATCAGCTGTATAAAGACCAGGTGATTTCCAAGGCCACCTTTCAACCTTTTGAAGTAGCGCTAAAATCGGCTCAGGAAGAAGCCGAGACGGCGCAGGATAACCTGGACATTATTCGCGATGGCGCAACCAAGGACTCCAAGTCCACCACCAATACACTTATTCGCGCAACAGTAGGAGGAATGGTTCTGGACGTTCCGGTAAAAGAGGGGAACTCTGTAATCGAAGCCAATAATTTTAACGAAGGAACAACCATTGCCTCCATAGCCGACATGCAGGATATGATTTTTGAAGGAAAAGTAGATGAAAGTGAAGTTGGAAAACTACGCGAGGGAATGAGGATTATCCTTAAGGTTGGTGCCATTGAAAATACAAAGTTCAATGCAGAGTTAAACTACATAGCTCCTAAGGGTATAGAGGAAAACGGGGCCATTCAATTCGAGATTAAGGCCAACGTTAAGCTTGATACTTCCAGCTTTATTAGGGCGGGCTACAGTGCCAATGGAGATATTGTACTGGACCGCGTAGACAGTGTTATTTGCATAAACGAATCGTTATTGAAGTTTGAGGATAAGGAACCTTACGTTGAAGTACAGACAGGAGGTGATGAATTCGAAAAGCGAACCGTGGTAACCGGTTTGTCCGACGGAATAAATACGGAAATTAAAGAAGGGGTTTCCCTGGAAGATGAGATTAAAGCTGGAATGATCGACGTGGAAGAAATGGAGAAAAAGAAGGGTAGAAGAAGGCATTAACCCTGTAGCGACAAACAAAAAAGGCTCGCATTGCGAGCCTTTTTTGTTACGATTTATAAATATTATACGTTTTGCTTTACGTCAACTGCCATGGGGCCTTTTCTACCCTCTCCAACTTCAAATGTAACTTCGTCGCCGTCGGTTATAATATCAATACATCCTGTTTTGTGAACAAAGTATTCTTTACCTGTTCCTTCTTCAGTAATAAAGCCAAAGCCTTTTTCTTGATTGAAGAATTTTACTGTTCCTGTTTTCAAAATATTAAGAATTAAATTAAGCCTCGAAAGTAAGACTTTTTTTTATGCACGTCAGAGTAGATAGAATAATAATTACAGACGGTAAATCAAATGTACGAAGCTAATAACTTGTTACTGTATATATTACGGCCAAAGGCTCCAGCTTTTGCTGGCGATCTTATTAACTACGTAATTTATTCCTCCGGTAATAATTGCATCCTGGGGAAACCTGCTTTGGTAAGGATTTCCCATTTGCGTTAGTCGTTCCGAATAATAAATGCTAGTATTGGTATGACTAATTGGGAAGAAAGTATTTACCCAGGGTTTATCCGAGTTTTTCGAAGTTAAACTAACCGCATCTTCAAGCAATTTAAATGAAAATGGAGAAATCAATTGTGAAGGAGTAAACTTTGGATTAAACTCAGTAAGCTTTATAGAATTGGTTAAGTTCGAATTGAACTCCTGTTGGCAATAACCAACAAATCCAATTAGAGTAAGAACATATGTTAGTGCTATCCGCTTCACTGAATTGACAAAGGAACTAATTTTTTGTCAAATTGTAATAGGCGATAATATCGGTAAAGTATTTATTTGCCGCGTCCAAAACCGCTGCACCGTATTTTTCGGGAGTGGTTTTCACTTCAAAAGTGGAAACGTATTCAATCTTTTTGTTACGGCGGTTTTGTAATACTTCGGGTAGCTCTCCTTCAAATTTCTCAACTTTATCGGCATAGGGTACAGTAGATGTAAGTCTATTTGGATTGGCTCCGTAATATCCCATATACCATGAGTTTAAGTATTCTGTGTTTACGCTTAGCATGGTGCCGCCCACGTTTGTCGCAGCTTCCCAGGAACTTTCACTACCTATTGAAGGAACAATTCGAACTCCGGCCACAATCGACTGTTCCGCACTTTCGCCATAGGAGTAGGTAATTGTGCTAGCAGATCTGGACGTTTCATTGATATAGGCCGTTGCATTGGAGGCAACATCTGCAAAGTCAATGTATAGAACCAAGCTGGCTATATTGGTTCCCTGCTCCTTGGCCAGTTTTTTTCCTCCCGGTGGAATGGCAATTACTTTGTTCCATATGGGGGTGTTTTGGTAGCTAACACAATAGCCCAATCCCTGAGATTTGGAGTAGATTTCAGGATCTTCTGCAGCTTCTTTTAGCTTTTGGGTCTTCTCCGACCGTTCAAACACACTCCATGGAATGACTTCAATTCCCGCTTCTTCCTTCATTCTTTTAATAAAGGTTTCCGCCACCTGGTCAGTAATTTTTTGAAGATCGTCTTCAGTTACCCCGGAAAGAATTCCATACGATCCACTAGATGATTTAACTTTACCGACACCATCAATTTTATCCATGGCTTTTGCAACAGTAGCCGTGGTTATCTTGTAAACCACATGGAACTTAATCATCGACCATTTTTCGTTTTTATAAATGGCTTTATGACTGGAGAAACAACCATACTGCGTTTCCAATTCTTTAATTTTTGCCTTATTCGCTTTTTTGTCTTGTGCGATTGAGAAGGTCGATAATGAAACAATGGTTATGATTAAAAGAGATTTAATTGTAGTAATCATAATGAGAAGCTTTGAAATTAGGATTTAAAATTAAAATTTTCTCAGAGAAAAAAAGAACTAAATACAAGATTTACAGGCATTACCTTACTAATTATACGTAGATTCCCGTAGTAGAAATATGGTGCATAAAAACAGGCAATCAGGTGGCAATCGGTGCATTCAAAAATTTATTTTTACACCGTAAATAGGTTACGTTTTACCGTGTTTTATTTGCCTTCATAAATTACTTAAAACAGATTTCATGTCACAAGATGCTAAGCTTAAAGCTTTAAAACTAACACTCGATAAAATAGATAAAACCTACGGTAAAGGTGCCGTAATGAAACTAGGCGATGACGTCGTCGAAAAAATAGAAGCAATTCCTTCCGGCTCCATTACCCTGGATACCGCGCTGGGTATTAATGGCTTCCCTAAAGGAAGAGTTGTTGAAATATATGGCCCGGAATCATCCGGTAAAACTACGCTGGCAATTCATGCTATTGCTGAGGTTCAAAAGCAGGGAGGTATAGCTGCGTTTATCGATGCCGAGCATGCATTCGATCGTTTCTACGCAGAAAACCTGGGTGTTGATACCGAAAACCTGTTGATTTCGCAACCCGATAATGGCGAGCAAGCCCTGGAAATTACTGACAACTTAATTCGTTCCGGAGCTATCGATTTAATCATTGTGGATTCAGTTGCTGCACTTACACCTCGCGCTGAAATAGAAGGAGAAATGGGAGATTCTGTAATGGGACTTCAAGCCCGATTAATGTCTCAGGCTTTGAGAAAATTAACGGCTACCATTAACAAAACCAATTGCTGTTGCATTTTTATCAATCAGTTGAGGGATAAAATTGGGGTTATGTTTGGCAGCCCTGAAACAACAACCGGTGGTAAGGCACTTAAATTCTATGCTTCGGTTCGTCTTGACATTCGCAGAATTGGTCAGA
This sequence comes from Crocinitomicaceae bacterium, assembly GCA_002713215.1. Taxonomy (GTDB): domain Bacteria; phylum Bacteroidota; class Bacteroidia; order Flavobacteriales_G; family Salibacteraceae; genus UBA2108. The sequence continues at coordinate 22,666 of PAVO01000039.1, read as the reverse complement.
TTAAACATGCCGATAATGTAATTGGAAACCGTACTCGGGTTAAAGTGGTAAAAAACAAAATGGCGCCACCTTTCCGTAAGGCCGAGTTCGATATCATGTTTGGAAGTGGAATTTCAAGATCCGGTGAAATTTTAGATTTAGCAGTCGACAATGGGGTGGTTCAAAAAAGCGGAAGTTGGTTTAGCTATGGAGATACCAAACTGGGTCAGGGTAGAGATGCTGTTAAAGAATTGATTGATGATAACCCCGAACTGGCTGATGAAATTGATGGTAAAATTCGGGAGAAACTAGCCGCTGGCTAATTGATACGATCAGTTTATTTAAACGATTTAATTTTGGCAAACCCTGTTTTCTTTTGAAAATGGGGTTTTGTTTTACACTTAGTCGACATACTTTTTATGAGAAACTTGCTATTTCTTTCTTTATTGACCCTGTTTTTTGCCTGCGACAATGCTTCAGAAGGCGATAACCCCAATATTCAAAAAGTAAGCTTTGGGAGCGGGTACGATAGTTTATCGACTCTCATTAATGCTGATAACTCCAATGCTGAATTGTATGCTGCAAGAGGCAATTGGCTGTGGAAGAATGGTAAACTGGATGAAGCGATCCCTGATTTTGCCAGGGCCATACAGTTAGATAGCACCAACGGTGCTTATTACGTGGCAAAGGCCGAAGTACTTATCGATCAAAAACAAATTGGGTTAGCCAAGGCCTTGCTTGACGAAGCGATTCACAAGAGCCCGGGATCCACAGAAATTATGCTTAAGATTTCAGAGATTTTTCTATGGGCTGGAGATTATCAAAAAACAATTGATTGGGCCAATGCCGCATTGGGTTTCGATGCTTATCTGGCCGAAGCTTATTATTTAAAGGGAATGGCTCATGAATACTCCAAAGATACCGTTAAGGCCGTTTCCAGTTTTCAGACTGCGGTGGAGCAGGACGCCAAACATTATAACGCGTATATGCAATTGGGTAAACTGTATGCCATTGAAAAACATGAATTAGCCGATGCCTACTATACCAATGCGTTGTTGGCCAAACCCAACAGCATCGAAACCCATTATGCTCGTGGCCTTCATCGGCAAAATGTAAGCAACGCTGCTGATGCACTGGAAGATTATAACGCAATTTTAGAACTGGAACCCAGACACGTTGCTGCAAATTACAACATAGGTTACGTAAAATTAATGTTGTTGGAACAGCCTGATTCGGCCCTGGGTTATTTCAAAACCGCTGCAGAAATTGAACCCCAGTATGCTAATGCTACCTATATGTGGGGGTATTGTCTGGAACTTCAAAATCTATTGCCCGAAGCCCTCACCAAGTATAGGGAAACCCTGGTGATTGACGAATCACATACCTTGGCAGCTAAGGGTGTTAATCGCCTGACCGAGTAGGTATTAGTCGGTTTTCACTCAGTCCTTCTTAGCCTTTTTAATCAATTTATAAGCCCAGTCGTAATGGCTTGAAGTAGCTGAAATCAGGTAAGCGCCTAGGGAGGTTGTACCTGTCCATTTGTACCTTTTCTTTTCAAACAGTTCTTCGTTTGAGTGCGCGTTTATTATATCCTGAACAGAACGATAGGATTGATCGACTAGTTTCTTTGCTTCCGAAAGCCCAATAGAACAATAATCTTCCCATATTTTTCGGTTCAATTCCGGAGTAGTTTTCCAGGTATATCCCTTCGCTGGCATCTCAGGTTTTTCCCCGGACATTCCTATCGTATACCATTCCGCCATCATTAAATGCCAGTGATGCAAATGGCACAGAATATCTCTGATATTTCTATTCATGGTTCCTTCCGGAAACTCAGCTTGCTGTTCATCCGGGGTGAATGATTCTATGAGTTGATTCAATTTTTTAAAATTCTTTTGGCTCAACTTGAGCAACTCGTTTTTTGTTTTAGGCCTGGACATAATACTTAATTTAACACATTAGCAGTTGCGTAATTCAAACGTAAAAACGGAAAGCCGACTATACAATGAGATGGGTCAGAAATTAAACCTGTTTTTATTGATTAGGTGGTTAGTTTGATTTTACTAATTCGTAAGTATAAACCTGATCGTCAAGTAATACCTTTAAAAGGTAAACCTTCGGTGTTGAAATGGCATCCTTAAGGTGAAGCCGGTAGACGTTTTGTTCGTTCTCCAGGCCATGCTCTTTCCGGGTTTCAATTTCTTTTCCAAGTTCATCGTAGAGAACCAAATCTACTCGCTGAGCTTTTGCAGAAGAGAGGTCTACGTCGATATTGGTTGAAAAAGGGTTGGGGTATATTTTAATATCATTTGAATTGGGTAGAGACTCAGCGACATGTGTTTGTAGTGACTTGTCAACGTTGAACACATACAACCCTGTCTTCATATCACTTACCAATACATTTCCCGAAGGCAAAAGCGGATAAATGCCCCATGCTCCATGGAAACCAATGCTGTCTTTTCCAAGATGAGTATCGTAGAATCCTGTTTTTACCGGTTTTGAGGGGTCAGATATATCAAAGATTTGCAGTCCGTCAGCATAATAGGAAAAGAAAGCAAATTCCCCCTTAATTATTACATTATGAGCTATGGAACTATCATCTACACCAGAAGTGAGTGTAGATTTTAGTTTTATGTTTTTTAAATCCGAAACGTCATACACTTTGACTTTTTTACCGCGGGTTTCGTCACAAAAAACAAAAATATCCCCTCGCTCATTTAACCAGCCACTATGATTGTATCCCTTATCCGGATAGGAGGTTAGTGAGGTGTACGTAACCGGTTTCTTCGGCTTATAAAAGTCAACAATGTAGAACCCTCTTTTTGAACCGTTTATATAGGCGAAGTCGTGCCTTACATATATATCATGCACTTCGGGTAAACCCGTATAGGTAGTTAGGCGCTGTGGCGATAAAGGGTCTTTTATGGAATAAATAATTAACGCACTATGCTCGGTACCGCATACATACAATCGCTCCGAAGCCGAATCAATAAAGATGTTGTGTGCTCTTTTAAACAGAGAGTCCTCATCGTATACTTTAACCAGGGAGTCGGGCAAATACTGAAGATCGAATATTTGCAACGAACTGCCCCCTTCATCGCATACAGCGTACAGGTAGTTTTTATAAACTTTATAATCCCGGTGAACCACGTTGGTTCCCCTATAAGCACCTCGAGCAGAATCTACCTGGTATATTCTGGTAGGGCGGGTTACGTCAATAATATGAGTTCCATACGTAGAGCCGATGACGGCATATTCTCGATGATTTAGAGCAAAGCCCCAGACTTCATTGTATGGATTCTCCCTGGTATTTGGGGCTATGGTTGTATCATTCCAGTTACTCAGTAGAGTTACATTTTTGCTTATTTGAGAAAAAGCCGGTTGACTTACCAGAATTAATATACCAAGTAGAAGTTTTCTCATTAGCTGTGGGTATGCGTTGTTATTCAGTTTACTATAAAATTAAAGAATAGGTTACACCTTCCGGAAATCAAATCCGTTGGTTTTATGAATAGCCGTATTCAATGTTTAAGTGGTATCAATTGTTAGGTACTAAGCTTTGAGATGTTAATAAGTAAAACCTAAATCCAGGTTTAGGTAAACCGATTTAAGCATTGAATTTCCTAATTTCATAAACCCATTTTAGGATAAGAGTAAAGTTGTATTATCCTGTGATACAGAGGAATACTAAGCGAATTATTTTATGTATTTAATTTTTGATACAGAGACTACCGGTTTACCCAAAAACTACAATGCACCGTTAACCGATTTCGATAACTGGCCAAGAATGGTTCAGTTGGCCTGGCAGCTTCACGATGCCGAAGGTCAGTTGATTGAGGTTAAAAACTACATTGTAAAACCAGATGGCTATACGATACCCTACAACGCCGAAAAAATCCATGGAATATCAACCAAACGCGCTAAGGAACAAGGGGTAGACCTGAGCTATGTGCTGGAAGAATTCAACAAGGATTTAGAAAGGGCCAATTACAGCGTTGGCCACAACATCGAATTTGATATAAATATTGTTGGTTGCGAGTACCTAAGGGCTGGGATTGAAACTTCCCTGCACGATAAGGAAGACCTCGATACCAAAAACGACGCAACAACCAATTATGTTGCTATTCCGGGTGGACGTGGTGGAAAATTCAAATGGCCAACACTTACCGAGTTGTACCAAAAACTCTTTGGAGAAGGATTTGACGAGGCACACAATGCTTCTGCCGATGTGGAGGCCACGGCACGCTGTTTCCTTGAACTTATTCGAATTGGAGTTTTTACTCCCAAATATGTAGGACTTAGCGACGATGAGTTTGCTGCATTTCTTTTGGCCAACCCGGAAGAAATTCAGCTTATAGGATTAAACATAGAGCCCTACAATCCTAATGAACTGGAAGGGACTTCAGAAGAGACAGCAGAAGCAATTGATCTAACAGTTGAGGAAGAGGGAGATGCAGAGGAACTCCATGAATTTGAATTCTGCCATTTGCACAACCATACCCAGTATTCGGTTCTTCAAGCCACTACCAACATCTATAATTTGGTAGAAAAGGCCAGGGAGTTTAACATGAGTGCTGTGGCCATGACCGACCTGGGTAATATGTACGGTGCTTTTGCATTCAATCAAGCTTGTATTCGCGCAGGAATAAAACCAATAATTGGTTGTGAGGTTTATGTTGCCGAAGAATATAAGAAGCAAAAGTTTACCAAGGACAACCCCGATAGAAGGCATCCGTTGGTTCTGCTGGCTAAAGATGTTAGTGGATATCACAACCTGGTAAAAATTGTATCGGAAGGCTATATCAATGGGTTTTATGCAGGAATTCCCAGGGTTGGAAAAGAGGTTATTGAAGAGTTTAAAGAGGGGTTAATATGCCTGTCAGGAGGTATTAATTCCGAAGCAGCGCATCTGGTACTTAATGTTGGAGAAGAACAGGCAGAAGCAGCTATTTTATATTGGAAATCTGTATTTGGAGAGGATTATTACCTGGAGTTATTGAACCACAAATTGGATGAAGAAACTCACTTGAACGAGGTTTTGGCCCAATTTGGAAAAAAGCACAACATTGAATTAATTGCCGGAAACAACAACTATTACCTTACTCCCGAAGATGCCAATGCACATGATATTTTGTTGTGTGTGAAAGACGGGGCGCTTCAAAGTGACCCAATTGGACGAGGCAGGGGATATCGAAAAGGAATGCCCAACCAGGAGTTTTATTTCAAATCCCAGGAGGAAATGAAAAAGCTTTTTGTCCGGTATCCGAAAGCGATTAGCAATACCACAAAAATTGCCGAGAGTATAGTTCCGTTCCAGCTCGAAAAAGATCCCTTGCTTCCTGAGTTTGCACTGCCGGAAGGCTTCGATAATCAGAATGATTATTTACGACACCTGACTTATAAAGGAGCAGAAAAAAGATATCCTGAAATTACTGATGAAATCAGAGAACGGCTAGACTACGAATTAAAGATTATAAAGGAAATGGGCTTTCCCGGCTACTTTCTTATTGTTCAGGATTTTACTTCGCAGGCTAGGCTTATGGGAGTATCCGTGGGACCGGGGAGGGGATCAGCAGCGGGATCTGCCGTAGCCTACTGCGTTGGAATTACCAATATTGACCCAATAGAATACAAATTACTCTTCGAGCGATTTCTAAACCCCGAAAGGATATCCATGCCTGATATTGATATCGATTTCGATGATGAAGGAAGGGGCGCCATTATTGAATGGGTGGTTGAAAAATACGGTTACAAACAAGTAGCACAAATTGTTACTTACGGTACCATGGCTGCCAAATCTTCGCTCCGTGATGTGGGGAGGGTACTCAATATGCCGTTGAACGATGTCAATAACATTTGTAAGATTTTTCCCGATCATTTAAGTGCTTCGCTTAAGGCTGTTTTGGCCGACGGTGGTGTGACCAAAAAATTGAGTGACAAGCTTAATTCCGATCAAAAACAACAGGCCGAAGCATTTAGAAAAATGTCGGAAGGAAGTGACTTTAATTCCCAGGTAATTAATCAGGCAAAAATTCTGGAAGGCTCTGTTCGTAATACGGGTACACATGCATGTGGGGTCATCATTGCCCCTGACGATTTAACCAATTATATTCCGGTGAGTACTTCCAAAGATGCCGACTTGCTCATTACTCAGTTTGACAATAAGGTGGTTGAAGATGCCGGACTGTTGAAAATGGATTTCTTGGGATTAAAAACCCTTACCGTTATTAAACACGCCATTAAGCTAATAAAGGAGAAACACAATGTTGAAATTGACATTGATGCCATTCCACTCGACGACGAAAAAACCTTTGAACTCTACCAAAGAGGAGAGACCAACGGAACTTTTCAGTTTGAGTCGGTTGGAATGCAGAAATACCTGCGAAAGTTAAAGCCAACCAATATTGAAGATTTAATTGCAATGAATGCCCTTTATCGTCCCGGGCCGCTTCAGTTTATCGACTCATTTATCGATCGAAAACACGGCAGGGAAGTAGTTGAATATCCCCATCAACTCATAGAAGATATTCTAAAAGACACCAACGGGATTATGGTCTACCAGGAGCAGATTATGAAAACGGCCCAAATTATTGGTGGGTTTTCCCTCGGTGGAGCTGATTTACTCAGACGTGCCATGGGTAAGAAGAAAATGGATGTGATGCAACAACAAAAAGTTGTTTTTGCAGAAGGAGCCAAACGAATCCATGACATTGAGGAGGAGAAATCGAATGAGATATTCGAGGTAATGGAAAAGTTTGCCGAATATGGATTTAACCGATCGCATTCCGCTGCTTATTCGCTCATCGCCTACCAAACAGCCTATTTAAAAGCGCATTATCCTGCCGAGTTTATGGCAGCCGTACTAACCAATAGTATGAACGACATTAAGAAAGTAACCTTCTTTATGGATGAATGCCGACGAATGGCTATGCCTGTTTTAGGACCTGATGTCAATGAGTCGTCCTACCGTTTTTCGGTAAACGACAAGGGCGAGATTCGATTTGGAATGGGGGCTGTAAAAGGAGTAGGGGAAGGAGCCGTTGAAGCCATTATATCGGAGCGGCAAAATGGAAAGTATACCTCCATTTTTGATTTTACCAAGCGAATCGATCTACGTGCGTGTAATAAGAGAGCCCTGGAGAGCCTAGCTTTGGCAGGAGGATTCGATTCATTCGAAAACACACACAGAGCCCAGTATTTTTATGAAGAGGGAGGTTCTACATTTTTAGAAAAGGCCATTAAGTTTGGAGCTTCCCACCAGTTGAGTGAAAACTCAGCGCAAGTATCACTCTTTGGAGAATCGAGTGATGTAAGTATCCCTGAACCCAGTCCTCCCGAATGCGAGAAATGGGGAACCCTTGAAGAATTGTCTAAGGAGAAGGAAATGGTAGGCGTATTTATTTCGGGCCATCCACTGGATGATTACCGACTCGAAATTGAACATTTCTGCATGAAGAATTTTCACCTGGGAATGTTATCCGCCAACATGGGCGCCTTTATGGGCAAGGAATTAAAGATTGCCTGCATTGTAACTGAGGCGAATCATTTAACCACCAAAAAGGGCAAACCCTGGGGAAAGGTTAAAATTGAAGACTACCAGGGCGATTTTGAGTTGTTCCTTTTCGGAGATGATTATCTGAACAACCAGCCCTTTTTAACTCCTAACTACTATTTGTTTATTCGGGGAACGGTGGTAATGAGTCGTTATCGAAACGAACCCGAATTCAAAGTCAAGAAAATGAGTTTGCTTAGCGACCTCAGGGAAAAAATCGCCTCAGAAATCAGTTTATCCGTCAATTTGAACCGGGTCGACGACGTATTTATTGATGAGTTGGATCACTTGCTTGAAAAAAATGAAGGCAATTGTAAGGTCATCATGAAGTTCCACGACGAAAAAGAGCAAATTGATTCCAAGGGAATTCTTAGAGGAAAAAAAGTGGTGATTTCGGATGAACTAATTGAGCAGTTGGAGAAGCTTGATATTGGTTTTACTATGAATTAGTCCGAAATTGTTTTGGTTAGTGAATTATTTTTGGTAACGGTCTGTGTATGAGTAGTATCGGGTTTCTACTCACAAACTTTTCAGTTCTGCACTGACCTTAATATTATGTTTATACTTTCGTTTTATCACTTAAACCGTTATTACTTATACACAATGTTGTACGCTGGCTTTTCTTTCTTTTTGGTAATTTGGCGTTGGCGTGAAAGCTCTTTGCAACCGCAGGAACGAGGATTGCAATGTGCTTGAACTTTGTGCTGGAGTTATTTCATCAAGTAAGGTTATTTAATTCATATTTATCCAACAAAAATTTATTGCGTTCATCGAGAGAGTCTGTGCTTAACAAATACTCCTTTTCTGTTTCGTCTAATTCGCATACACCAAAATCCTTGACATAGTTTTTTGCTAAAGCAAAGAAGTTTCCTGAATACGGCTTGCTTGTTTGCTTGATGTAATACCAAAATACGTCAGATTCCAAAATCCTTTTAAGTACTTTTAATTCCCTTTCAGAATCAAAATAAACGGCATAACCTGCATATAGCAACAAATCTTTTTGGTCAGAATAAACAAAATATGGTTGTCCTGCCATGTAGGGGAATAAAAGTTTTTTTCCAAAATCATTTAGTGCTTGAGTTCTTCCAAACTCAAACCATTTATATTTTTTATTTTTTCCTTTATCTCTATTTAATAGTTGCTCTTTATTCCCTTTCAAGTAAGAATACGCATTGGGATATTTTGCTTTGAAAAAATCTTCATCAAGAACCTCTTTTTTTCCTGTATTTCCATTGTTTTGGTAATACGGGAAGATAATTTGTTCCTTTAAATCGGTTATTTCGGATTCGCGTTTAAGTCTGTTGGGCTTTATTATGTCCCTACAAATTTCTTTTTCGATTTTGTGCAATTTTCCATTTTGGTGATAGAAATACTTTTCATCTTCATTAACTGGTTTAAAAATGAAAATATCATTACTCAATGTGGCTAATCCGTTTCGTATAGTGAACTTTTCACCTAATGGAATACCTGTAGATTCTATTTTGCTTATCGCTTCCAAAACGTTTGGTTTATTTAGAATCCAACCTTTTTTGTTATTCAGAAGTTTGTAGTTGATATTGGTAAAATTCTTGACTTCCTTGTTCCGAATGTTATCAATCGTTACTTTTTGATACTTAATGGAGTTCGATTTGTTCTTTTCTACAAAAACAATGCAGGTGTAAGTTGTTTTGTTCTTAAACACCTGAGAACTTCCAAAATCCAATATGGACAAATCAAATTGATTTCTTTTAAAATACTCTCTTAAACTTCTTGCGTTAACACTTTTAAAAAAAGTGTTAACGATTATGTAGCCTAAAACTCCGTCAGGTTTTAAAAGTTCTAACCCTATCTCAAAAAAGGGAATATATAAGTCGGGATTTCCTGTTTTGGTTACTTCCCAATTCAATAAGAGCTTTTTGTTTTCATCACTCAAATTTTTTGCTCTTACGTAAGGAGGATTCCCTATAACTGCATCAAAGTAGTCAACGCCATTTTCTATCCAACAAAAAGATAGCGCATTGCCAATTTCCAGGTTGAAATCAAATCTACTTTCATCTTCTCCGTTTGAAATAGCTAAAAGAGACAGCAGTATTTTTGCTCTTTGAATAGTGTAGTCTGAAATATCAAGTCCGTAGATGTTCTCTTTAAAGATTTCGGAATACGTTTTTGAAGATTTTGTTTTAATTTTTTGTGCAACGGTATATAAAAATGCTCCTGTTCCGCAGGCAATATCAGCTACTTTAATGTTTGCTAATTCGCTATCAGGAAACTTGCCGAGGGTTTCATCAACAATATAATCTTTGATATAATGAGGTGTGTAAACCGCTCCGTTAACGGTTATATCTTTTGAAGGAATACTGGTTTCAAATAAATGTATAACATCTTCAAAATCAAATTTTCCGTTTTTTTGCTGGATTAAATGGATAAACGCCTCAACGGTTTTTTTATCATTTCCTTCAACACAGGATAATATCAGTTTATTGTTGCTTACCTTGATGTTGTTAAATTCAAGGTATGTACCAACAATAAGTTTGTTGACAATTAATAAATTGTCAGATAATTTATTTAGAAAACCGGATATTTCTTTGCTAATCATAATCTGTCCAATATTTCTATACGGTTAACATTTCTTCCTTTTCTGTCAAAGAATGAAGTTTGTTCATTAGTTAAGCCATACAACTCATAGACTTTGCTGTCCAGAGCATTCCATTCTGTTTCCAACAGGTTTTTCAAGGTGTTCTTTTGCCTTGGAGACGCACTTTTATATTGGTTTTGTTTTTCTTCAATACTATTTGCCAATGCTGAAATTTCACCTACTAAATCATTATTTGTATTGAAATTAAATTGAGGAAAGGGAACGGGTTCAATGAACTGTTTATTGAACTTGAAATAACCATTTTGCTGACTCAAAGCAATCGACCTTGCAAGCACAGAAAATAATGTCGAGTTGATGATTCCTGCCACAGCATATAAGTTCCTTTCGCTTTTATTGGGTATTTCTATGAAAAACATATTGGCATTATCACAGTAGTTCAAGGGGTTTTGCGTAATGGTAGCATAGGTATCGTTGGCGGTCATTGGCAACAATACTTTTGGATATACTGCCTTGTGGTTTTGAACCCTGGTAAAAAGATGCCAATTCTCATCTCCTTCACAGGTCTCAACATTGTTAACGATTTCTTCCTTATGTCGAGTTAGATACGCTCCTGTTAATGGATAACGGTTGCAAAATTCAGAAAAGACTATAGGAGTGTTTTCTTCAATGGATGTATCGTATGGGAAAATCACATATGTTGATGTTCCATCTTCACAAAAAGGATAAAACCTTTCATTGACCATTAGCGGACGACAAGCGTCAACTTCTAATGTAATATTTTCCTCAAGGTGTGTACTTCCCGTTAGCGTTCCATTATTATTTATAGAGCTTAGTTTAATGTGATAGGCTCTGTCCCACAAAACCTGAATACCAACCTTTACATTTGCAAAGTCTCCAAACTTGTTATGTTGGTCAAGTAGGGTTGTTCTGATACCTAATAAATCAGCATCTTCAAAATTCCAAGGAGTTTGATTTAGTGCATTTGACGGAATCATAGTAAAATTTGAATCGTCATTTTCGAAGGTTTCAATGCTACGCAAGGTTGAAGGGATTTCTTCCAATTCTGAATCAATTTTCAGGAATGAAATGTTGTCGGGTTTTGACCTGTCAATAATTAGCGTTGCTATGTAAGTAACCCTGTTATGGAATATTTTTGAGGATTCAAATTCAATGACTTGCGAAAGGAGTTGTTCCGAAGTGATATACTCACGGAATTTCTTGCCATAATCTGTTTTAAAGAAACGTCTTTGGACAATCAAGCCTAATTTTCCGGTGTCATTTAAAATTGAAATTGCACGTTCCATAAATGCAACTGCTAAATCTATTTTTCCGTTTTTGGTTGTTTGGTACTCATCCTTTAGATATTGGTGCATTATGGGATATTCCACATTGTAGTTTTTCACTTCGACATAAGGAGGATTACCAATAATGTAATCAAATCCGCCTTTTGCATTAAAGATTTCAGAAAATCCGTTTGTACTGTTATAGTCAAAGGCATTTGTTCGGAACAGTTGGTCTTGGTCAGAAAGAATTTGGGGATATTTTGCTGAAATATCTGTTGAGACCAATGTGTTGCCACACTTTATATTGTTGCCTATGTTGTTCAGTATCTGACTTCCGTAAATTCCGATTTCCTGATAATTTTCGTAATATTCTGAACTGTCCACAACTTTGAGTGAAAGTGACATTCGTGCTACTTCTACCGCTTCTGGGTCTATATCAACTCCGTAAATACAATTTGAGATTAACTGTCTCTTCCCTTCAATTGTAAGGGTTCGTACATCCGAATTTTGAAAAAATAATGTGTCGTAATCAGTTGAGGGGGTCTGCATATAATAATCAACTATAATGTCTTGCAGATAGTCAAAAGTTTCAATCAGGAAAATCCCACTACCACATGCAAAATCCAAAATTTTGGTATTGAGCAAGCCTTCATATCCTTTTTCAATCAATTTTTCTTTTAGGATGGTTCTTTTAAGTAAATCCTGTACCAAAAATTGAGGAGTACTGATTGCTCCGTTTGTTTTTATATACTCTAATTTGAGTTTTTCGGAAACTTCTCCGTCTTCAATAACTAATTTTTTGGAGAGAAAGATTTCATAAATATCGCTCAATAATTTTGTAGGAATGACTTCAAACCGATACGGAGAAGGATAATACAATAAGTTTATTAACTCTTTTATTACAGCATTGTCTATTTCTAATGACTGTAAGTCGTTTATCCTGTCAAAAAGAGGGCCGTCATAATGCTCAAAGAACTCATTATAAGATGAAGTTTTGAATGAAGCCCAAAAATCATTTTCCAAGAAAGAGAGCAATAAGCCTTCTCTTTCGATTCTTCTAGCTTCACAAATTCTTATAAAAATGATGCGATTTATGATTACTTGTGTCAGGTAAGATAGCAGTTCGGTATTACCGTCAATTAATGCTGTGTTTTTAACAACAATATTTTTGGCAAGTGATAATCTAAATTTTGAAAGTTGTTCAGCAAAAACAAAATCAGGCGATAGCTTTTGAATACTCGAAACATTTTTTAATGTATTGGAATAAAGTTTTTCGAGATTTCCGTTGATGATATTGGTTTTGAGAAGATGATTTTCCAAAACCTCAAAATTGTCAACGTATTCGTCTATTTTAAGATAAGTTCTACCAAGATTAGCTGGTTGTTCTTGATTCGGAACATAGGTACAATCGTAAACCGCTAATTCTTCAAAGTTTGTCAAAAATGTGCAGGGAGCCAAGATAGACCAACCATACGATTTGATTTGAAAAGCAGAAGCATTATTTGTTTCAATGTTTACGGAAACAGCTTTTGCATCTAAAAACGTAAGTTTTTGATTGCCTAATTTAAAGGTGTAATCAGGTCTTGTAGAAGTTGAACCAATTTCCCCAATCCTTCTTTTTTCTTCTGTGGATAACACTTTTTCTTGTAATATTTGAGAAGTATCCATAACATCCCAACCGAAAATAGAAAGAAGCTCGTTTATCCAAGTTCTGATAGTTTCTTCCGAACTTAAATTTAAACGACCTTCTCGTTTAAAGCTTTGGTATCGTTCTACCAAACTGGCTAATTGTTCTTTTCTTTGGGACATTTATAATTCTAATTTGCCTTGCTTTACATTAGTGTTTCGATAATAATTGGCAGTTTCTTCTGCAACAGAAAAAATCGAATCAGAGCATTTGTATTTTAAAGCCTCTCTAACAAATTTGTCCGCAAAAAAGAGGTCTGTTATTTGCTGTAATTCTATCTCAAATAATTCTGAAAGTTTTTTCAGTTTTGATTTACTGAATTTCTGACTTCCGTTTTCAATTCGACTAATAGCACTTGTATTGATTCCGATTTTCGCACCGAATTCAGTTTGTGTCCATTCTCGTTTTTCTCGTTCTGTTTTTATGAAATGCCCGAAACTTGCCATTTTGTTAGTTTAATCAAAAAATGATTTGACCTATTTTTAGCAAATGTATAAATAATTTGCGTTTTTTATATCAAGTTGGTCGATTTGTTTTTGGGTGGCGGTGGGAAAGTGAAAGCTCTTTTTATTTTATGAGGTACGAGCAAAATGATATGTGCTTGAACGTGCGGTGGCTTTTTTTAGCTTGCGCACAATTTTTGACAGGTTATTCCCTTCCCGGGTTCATACAATGTATTCCGCTTTTCAATTTCTCCTATTCCAAACCTAGTCCACAACAGTCTATTACACAAGGAGGTAAAACAGAATGGGAAAATTGGTTATTAGCTGGCAAGGGCGATAGAGTAGCTTACAACCTCATTCTTAGTGGCTTTTTGGAAGAGTAGAGTAGGTACTTAAACTAGGGCAAACCTCTAAAAAACTAAGGTATCGCTTAGAAGAAATAAGGTATGCCTTATGAATTTTAAACGGTCATAGATTGGTTAACCCTTACAGCCTATATATACCTGGGCTTATAGCAACATTCAATTGGATTAACATCAAGATGTTTTAACCATTATTCCACAAAAAAGGCCGTCCCGATAGCTATCGGGACGGCCTTTTTCAATTCAATATGTTGTTCGTGTTATTTCTTAACCTCAACCAACGGAATTTCCAGTGCGACCGAAGCATCAATCATAACATCGATTTTATTTTCAATCTGCATGTATTTAACCGCTGTTCCGGCAGATAATGCTTTTTTAAACTTGTTGAAATAAGTTCCCATAAGTTTAAGCCTTTCCAACTCTGCAGCATGATATGCCTTCCAAAGCTCCTCTGCTTTTTCATCGGTCATTTTTTCGTAATTGGCCGCGTAATCAAGTATAACTTCATAATTCTTACTTTCAATAGCGTAAAGCTTTTCGTTGAACTCGTTGTACAAGGGCCAAAAGATTTTTCCCAATGAATCGTTAAGCATTAAAGCTTCGCTTACCATTGCTTTTTTCTCAGCCTTTAGTACGCTTCTTGAATATTCCAGGTAATCGGTATCGGATTGGGCAAATGTTGCAGTAGCAAACATTACCATTCCCACAAGTAGTATAAGTTTTCTCATATTAGGTAAATTTAATTCGTTTTACTTTTTCGCAAATGTAACCAAATGGGGTTTGAACAAACTGGAACAAGAGCGCCCATGATCGTTATGTTGTTACGCTTTATCGAAATAAACTACTAATTCCAATTAAATGAAATGTTTTTCATTTGCCGCCCGCATTTAGGTTTTTATTTGCAACCAATATGAGAATGAAAATATTCCTATCATTTTTATTTTCAATGTTGGTGTTTGGTGCCAGCGCTCAAACCATCGATTGGTATGAATTGGTAATTGTACCGGAACTCGAGCAGGCCGGTTTTCTGGTGGTTCGGGTAGATTCTGTGGGCAAGAAGTGTTCAAACAAAAGAAACCTGGTTTATTGCTCCCGAACCGAGGAAGTACATGACAACGAGGTGGCCAAATTGCGGGATAAGCAATTGGAATCGTTGGAAGGGGTATGGATCAAATGGAAAATGATTTCTGCTGATTCCCTGGAAGTCGAAGAGTTTGCCGATAAGTCAAAATACCGGTATATAATCGACTACGATTATGACCTACTTGGATTGGAAAAAGAAAAAAGCTCCCTGGTGTATTTAAAACTCGACTTCCTTCTTATCGATCGTGTTTCGGGAAACATAATGGGGCGAAGCATGCAATACGATTTGAACGACCCGTTCGAACCCATGGAACTGCTCCTGGACGAGTTGCTGGATATGAACTCTTCCAATTAACTTTACCTGTAAGCCAGTCAGTTAAAGAAAATTTGGGTGTTAAAATGTGTTAGGCCCGCTATTTGTAAAGGCGGTTCAGCATATAAAAACGACTGTTCGGAATGAAATTCTTTCAATTGAATGAATATAGCTTTGTAAGAAGCTTTAAACCCTTCAGTTTTGCTTAAAAATTTACAATGAAATTCAAAATACACCTCGTTTCAGCAATTGCAATTTTACTGTTGACTAACCCATTACAGTCACAAGATCAGACCTCTACAATTACCGGAGTTGTTGTTGACAAACAATCGGGATTTACCATCCCTGGAGCAAATGTGGTTATTACCACCATGGACCCCGTAAAAGGTACCACAACGGATGCTTATGGCAAGTTTGTTCTGGAAGAGGTTCCTGTTGGCAGGCATGATGTTCAGGTCAGTTTTATGGGCTACAAAACTGCCGTACTGCCAGGAATATTGCTCACCAGTGCAAAGGAGGCTAACCTCACCGTTGAACTTATCGAAAACGTAGAACAGCTCAACGAGGTGGTGGTATCTGCTGATGTTGAAAAAAGAGATGCAATTAATCAAATGGCAACCGTTAGTGCCCGCCAGTTTAGCGTAGAGGAAGCTGCACGGTATTCGGGAGCTCTTCAGGACCCGGCACGAATGGCTACCAATTTTGCAGGGGTAAGTGGAGCCAACGATGGCAGAAACGACATCATTATTCGAGGTAACTCGCCAACCGGTGTTTTATGGAGGTTAGAGGGAATAGATATTCCCAGCCCCAACCACTTTTCTACTTTGGGTACTACGGGAGGCCCAGTGAGTATGCTAAACCTGAACAACCTGGCGAACTCCGATTTTATGACTGGTGCCTGGTCGGCCGATTACGGAAATGCATTGAGTGGTGTATTCGATTTGAAATTGAGAGAGGGGAGTACCAACGATTACCAGTTTTTGGGACAAGTCGGTTTCAACGGATTTGAACTTGGAGCAGAAGGACCTTTTGGAAAGAAGAAAAAAGCTTCTTTTATGATGAATTATCGCTACAGTACCTTGGCCGTGTTCCAGGCTCTGGGTATCAATTTGGGAACCGGTGCTGCAGTACCGCAATACCAGGATATCACTTTTAAGCTTGCTCTCCCCACAGAAAAAGCAGGAAAGTTTACCGTATTTGGTATTGCAGGAACATCTTTCATTGAGTTTAAGGGACAAGATTCCGATTCGTCCAACCTTTTTGCCGATGCCTTTACCGACTCCCGTTGGGAGTCTACTACAGCCGTTGTTGGAGCATCACATGCTTACTTTTTTGATAAAAACACCCTGTCCAAATTAGTGCTGGCTGTTTCCTATACAGGTGAAATTGGAAAACAAGATTCACTGAGTAACGATTACTCAGAATCTTACCTCAGCTATGGGAAAAAACTAAGTCAGATAAAATATTCAACCAATTACAAGATCAACAAAAAGTTTAACGCCAGAAATACAGCTACCATTGGAGCCATATACGATCACTATGAAATTGATCTTACCGATTCCACCAGAAGCAACAATAGCTTTATTACGCTAACCGAGGCCAAGGGGGGCATTGACATGTTGCAGCTATATGCTTTGTGGCAACATCGTATTGGTGCTTTGTGGACTTTTAACCTGGGGGTTCACAACCAAACGCTTATGCAAAACGGTTCCAATTCCCTTGAGCCCAGAGTTGGAGTGAAATACAACCCCTTCCAAAAGCATACATTTAGTTATGCCATGGGACTACATTCTCAAATGCAACCGCTCATGGTTTATTTCGCCGAGGACCCCGACGGTATTGTTCCCGGACAAACCAACAAGGGACTCGATTTTACAAAAAGTGCTCAATTTGTAATAGGTCACGATTATGCGATGAAGAAGGATTTGAGGCTAAAAACCGAAGCCTATTATACTTACTTGTATGACGTTCCGGTTGAATCTACTCCAAGTTCTTACAGTATGCTTAACCAGGGAGCTGACTTCTTTTTCGAAAACAGAATATATCAGGTCAACGAAGGAGAAGGGTATAACTACGGCCTGGAGCTAACCCTGGAGAAATTCTTTTCCAAAGGCTATTATTTTTTAACCACAGTTTCTCTATTTGATTCAAAATACAAGGGTAGCGATGGTGTAGAAAGAAGTACGGCTTTCAATTCCAACTACGTAGTAAATGCCCTGGGTGGAAAAGAATTTAAAGTGGGTAAAAAGTATTCTCTGTCATTTGACACCAAGGTGTCTGTGGCTGGAGGGCAACGTTACACACCAATTGACCTGGAAGAGTCCATAAAAAGAAATCGGGAATACCGAGATGATAATCTGGCGTATTCTGAGCAATTTGACCCTTATTTTCGTTGGGATTTTAAAATTACCTTGCGTCAGAATGGTAGTAAGTTCTCACAACAATTTTCGGTCGATTTACAAAACCTGACCAACCAACAAAATGTATTTGCCTATGGATACAATCCCAAATCGCAGACGGTTGCAACCACCTATCAAAGAGGCTTCTTCCCGGATGTGCAATGGAAAATTTTCTTTTAGTAATTCCATCTTGGGATAAATGAAACTAAAACTCAATCCATACCTAGGGTTTAACGATACCTTTCTTCTTATTATCGGCATTCCCCTGGTTGGTGTTCTGGTGCCACTTATATTCTTTGGTGTAAGCGGTTCAAAGGTTTTTGAGAATCCCGGTTACTTCCTTGGGAGTATTGTTTACACTGCTTTTTATTGGTTTGGTGATCGATTTACATTTATTTACCTAAGAAAGAAATTTCCGGACATTAAAGATTACAAAAAGCGTGTTGGAATTACCTTAGTGCTGATTGTAATCTATACACTTACATTTTGTCAATTTGGAATTTTATTCATCAATCCTATGATGGATAAGGGAAGTATTCCTGAATTGGTGCAGGTGAGTGCCACTAACTATAATGTGGCTAGCCTGGTCTCTTCAATTACCGTTGGCGCGTTGTATGAATCGATTTACCTGTTGTATTTATGGAGGAATCAACTGATAGAAAGTGAACGGTTAAAAAAGGAAAACCTACGATCTCAGTTAGAGACCCTGAAAAGCCAGGTAAATCCTCATTTCCTTTTCAATTCGTTAAATACCCTGGCATCCGTTATCCCTGAAAATCAGGAACTGGCAGTCGATTTCGTGCAAAAATTGTCGAAGGTATATCGCTATGTTTTGGAAATTAGGGACAAGGAATTGGTTACCCTTGACGAAGAACTGGAGTGTATAAATGCGTTTGCCTTTTTGCTAAAAATCCGATTTGGCGAAAACGTTACCATTGATATTGATACAGAAGATCAATCAGGAGGGAAGTACATTGTTCCGCTATCCTTGCAAATGTTGATCGAGAATGCGATTAAGCACAACATAGTCAGTAAAAAAAGACCACTAACGATTCAGATTTCAAATGGCAAGAATGAGAGTTTATTGGTGTCCAACAACATTCAACTGAAAACCGATGAAGGGACTTCTACTAAAACGGGTCTGGATAACATTAAAAAGCGGTATAATATCTTAACAGGCCGCGAAGTTGAG
Source organism: Crocinitomicaceae bacterium (assembly GCA_002713215.1). Lineage (GTDB taxonomy): Bacteria > Bacteroidota > Bacteroidia > Flavobacteriales_G > Salibacteraceae > UBA2108. The sequence continues at coordinate 3,798 of PAVO01000039.1, read as the reverse complement.
GTGTTTGTTACCCGTGATTATTTCAGGGTATCTTTACCTCTAATTACACCGGAAGTAATATGAAAGCGCTTATTATCGAGGACGAAATACCAGCTTCTAAAAGGCTCCAAAGCTTGTTGAATGAGCTTGACACTACCATTGAAATTGTGGATGTGGTAGATTCAATTGAGGATGCTGTATTGTGGTTTGAGTCCATGGAAATACCAGACGTAATTTTTATGGACATTCAGTTGGCTGACGGAATGAGTTTCGAAATATTTGAAAAGGTTGATATTTCCAGTCCGGTTATATTCATTACGGCATTCGATCATTATGCCATTAAGGCTATTAAACACAATGGTGTAGATTACCTCTTAAAGCCCATTGATAAGGGTGAATTGGAATCTGCCATTCACCGGGTAAAAAGAAAACCGAGTTCCACCATTGGTGATATAAAAAGTTTGATCAAAACCATTCAGTCCGATTCTAAACAGACCTACAAAGAACGGTTTTTGGTAAAAGTAGGAGACCAATTGAAGTATGTGCCAACCGCTAAGGTGGCCTTTTTTTATGTAGAGGACGGATATTGCCATTTATGTACCTTCAATGAAAAAACACTGGTGTTGGATTATTCATTGGATCAATTGAACGAGTTGTTGGATCCCAATGAATTTTTTCGAATCTCCAGAAAATTGATCATTAATCACCAGGCCATTGATAAAATTCATTCGTGGTACAATGGCCGGTTAAAACTGGAATTGTTGCCCAAACCCGGGTTCGATACCATGGTGAGTCGCGAGAGGGTAAAAGAATTTAAAGCCTGGCTTGAGAATTGAAATTTAGCTAAATCGCCTGGATAAAAAATTGGTTTTAATATTGGTATAGCATTAAGTTTCTTTAGCTAAGAATCACTCAATTTTGGTTGATCGGAAGAGAGGAGTTACGGCAGTATATTTGAACGCATGATAATTTACGGTTTATTTTAATTCTTATGTTGCAGATGCAAAGACCAATAGCGGCAAGGTAAATTATCGGTTAACACCGTTATGTGAAGAATCGGCAAATACCATGATTTCGATCATGTAAAAATGGGTATATTTAACCCGTGAAAATGAAGTTGCCATTTTTAAAGTTCATTTCCGTGACGTTAGCGGTTTTAACGCTCATGGTTTCTTTCAATTGGTCGGTTAATGCTCACTATTGTGGTAACGAGCTAATTAACTTTTCCTTTTTTGGAGAGGCAGAAGGTTGTGGGATGGAGGAGTTTGATGAAATCTGTAGCTCTGACTCTGAAGATGGCGAAACTTTTCACAAAACCTGCTGTTTAAATAAGGATTTGGTCTTTGATGCAGTTGATCAAGTACGAAAAATAAACTCTCTCACAGCAAGCAACATTGAGTACTACTGCCGAATTATCACTTCTGAATTAGCAAGTTGGGTTATTACTTTTGAGAGGAAAACCAGTGGGTTTCCAAATGCCCCGCCTTTAGCTGATAAAAGCGTTCAGATTCTTTATCAGGTATTCATTATATAGATTTGGAGTAACCATCTCTTAACCATTTTCAATATTTCCTTTATTTAATTTCTAGTATATGAAAATCATATTTCCCTTAATTAGCCTTTTATTTTTAGTCGTAACCGCTTTTGCACAACAATTGGCTTCTCTTCCTGCTGTTCAGTTACAGACTATAACAGGGGAGAGCGTTAGCACAAATGAGATAACCAATGATGGATCTCCAATTTTAATTATTGTTTGGGCTACCTGGTGTCATCACGCAACCGATGGAATGACGAGTATAAATGATGAGTTCCTTGATGATTGGATTGAAAAATATAATCTCAAAGTTGTTGGGATTTCAGTGGATGACGCAAGGAATACGGTTAAAGTTGGTCCAATAGTAAATGGGAATGGTTGGGATTTTGAGCATTTTATGGATCCAAATGGAGATTTCAAAAGAGCAATGGGTGTAAATGCACCGCCCCACTTATTTATTATTAACGGGAAGCGAGAAGTCGTATGGTCATTTAATTCGTTTAACCCAGGTGATGAAACGGAAATTGAAAAAATATTAGAATCTATTAAAACAGAATAAAATGAGAAGTCATGCAATAAAAATTGTATCAGGTTTTATGCTTGCATCAGCTGTGTTTATTGGATGTGCAGAATCATCTAATGAGCATGCAGAATATCAATGCCCTATGAAATGTGAAGGTGTTGACAAAACCTATAAAACAGAAGGTAAATGCCCGGTTTGCAAAATGAATTTAAAAGAAGTTGAACAATAAATTAGAACAATAAATTAGAACAATAAATTAGAACAATAAATTAGAACAATAAAAATTAGAACTATGAAAACAAAAACTACATTATCATTATTTATGGGCATGATGTTACTGTCCACAAGCAGTTTTGGTCAGGCTTATTGGCCAGAAGACTTTGTTACTAACAAAGCAACAAATACTTACACTGAAGTTGGTACCGTACAAGATGGTTTAGATAGTCCGGTCGATTTGGATTTTAATAAAAAGGATCCCACTGAGCTATGGGTAATCAATATGAGAACTGAAAACGTTGGTGGAAACACGGTCACATATCGTAATGTAGGCACCGCTTCTCAACAGGCATTTTTGAAGAAAGATGGAAATTCATGGCATTTTATGTCATTACCAACTGCTTTAGCTTTTGGCTCTAACGGAAATTGGGCAAATTCACCTGGGGTTTTTGATGCTAACCATAGGGGAGGGGCCTCGGCTCCATTTACAGGACCAAGTTTATGGTCTTCCGATTTTGCTATTTACGCACAAAATGCAGGCCCTGGAACCAACGGAAGTCATTTGGATATGCTTCATGGAAGCCCATATAGCGTTGGAATTGCCTGGCATAAAGACAACGAATACTTTACGTTTGATGGTTATAATGGACATGTTGCCATGTATGATTTTGCAATAGATCATGGCCCTGGAAACTCCAATCATGACGATGGTAGGCTAAGAAGATACCCTGAGATCTCTTTAAAAAGACTTGGTCTTGTACCTGGACATATGGAAATTGATCCCCAACGTAAGTGGTTGTATATTAATGATATTGGAAATAAACGAATAGTAAGAATCGATATTACAAGTGGAACCGTAAAAGGAACATCAAGTGTTCGGGCCAGTGAGCGATTGGCTGAAAACGTTGACATGGAAAATGTAACTTGGGAGGTTGTTGCAAGTACAGGTCTCGACAAACCTTGCGGGTTAGATGTAACAGAAGATAGACTTGTAATTACCGATAACGGAACAAATGAAATTATTGTCTATGATTTAACACAGACAAATGGTTTTCCTGAGTTAGGAAGAATAAAGCTTTCAGGGTATACTAACGTTATGGGTATTAAGCTAGATGGTGATGGTAAGATGTGGTTTGTTGATAAAACTGCTAAAACAGTTGTGCGAATAGACAATGATAATGTGAAAAAGAGAAATGCAGTAGGGATAAAGGAAATATCGCCAGTCGATGTTAACGTATTCCCAAACCCGTTTAACGATAAACTAACTATTTCGGGGCTTGAGGCCGAAAACTTTTCGGTGTCCATTTATGATTTAAGTGGAAAGTCTGTTATACAAATAGAATCCTCTTTATCCGAAATCAATTTAGGTGAACTCACTAAAGGTATGTACTTTATGCATATAATAAACGATCAAGGAAACATCATCCATTCAGAAAAAATATTGAAACAATAGGAGTAACTGAATGAATGTTTGTAAAAGCCGGAGGTTGTTGAAGCGAACCTTCGGCTTTTTTTATTTTAACCGAGCTTAACGATAAATGAAGCT
>PAVO01000038.1 GCA_002713215.1 Crocinitomicaceae bacterium | reverse complement strand
AAAGAAGGTTGGAATGGGGGAGTGGATAATGACCTGAGTAGACCATGTTCGGTGGGTCAATACTTGTGGAAGGTTCGATTTAAGGAAGAGGTTAATCATCAACCCCAAGTCATCATTGGTGAAGTCAACCTGGTAAGATAATCTAGAAGGTTCACTCGTTTGAATTTCAAGTGAATCGAGCAAATGCCATTGAATTAGATTTTCTTTGTTTTACTTACAATGTTAAATTTGTTAAGTAATTAATTCAATTTCAGAGTTTTCTCGCGATTGCGGCTATGCGAAAGCACCTTGAATATTATGTTTAGAAGCTTACTGTTCACAATATACCTTGTAGTTTTTGGACAATTGGCCAATGCGCAGCTTCTTACCAACTCGGGAAGAGAATTTTGGTTTGCCTTTCCTGAAACTTACGACAAAGCCAATGCTGTTTATTGGGTTAATATCACTGGCAATGATAGTACAAGTGGTACAGTCTCCATCCCTGGCCAAAGCTGGACCCAAAATTTCAGCATCAAAGCCGGAGAAGTAGCCCGAGTCAACCTGCCTTCTTCTATGGTAACCATGATAGGATCAAATACCAATTTTAACAAAGCCATTAAGGTTGTTGCCAATGACAATGTGGTTGTCTTTGCAGTCACCTATCACGCATTTAGACATGAAGCCTCACTTATTTTACCTAACCGTGCTGCGGGAACCAGGTATAGAGCAATTACCTATAGCTCTGAAATTAAAAATGGACTTCAGGAATCTGAATTCTGTGTGGTGGCTATTGGAGATACAGCTGTAGTTAATATTACTCCGAAGGCTAATGTTGCTGGTGGTACTGGTCGTGCAGCGAACGTTCAATACACCGTTACCATACCTCCAAACTATGTGTATCAGGCTCAGGCATTGGGTTCTACGGATGATTTAACAGGATCATTAATTACTTCTAAAAATGGGAAGAAATTTGCAGTTTATTCAGGAAATGTTTGGTCTACCATAGTATGCTCACCAAATTCTGACCCACTGATGGAAGGCATGTTTCCAACCAATACCTGGGGTAAGGATTATTTCGTAATTCCTACACCAAACGTCAATAAGGATTATATAAGAATAGTTGCTGACCGGGACACAACCAAAGTATACCGCGATGGTGTTCTTAGGGCAACCATAAATGCTGGGCAGTATTATCAGGAAACCATAACTCAAATCCGAAATTTTACCAGCGATAAGCCTACCGCAGCAGCTCATTTTCTAATTACCGGACAGGCAGGCTGTAGCAACTATACAAATACAGATCCATCCATGATTATGCTTAATGCGACTGAGCAAATGTTTTTGGATTCGATTTCATTTTTTGCCGTGGATACATCAGCCATTGATAGCCACTTTGTACATGTTCTTACCCGAACTTCAGATACAGGATTTATGTACCTCGATAGCGTTAAAATGACCAAGTGGAGGCCTTTTACACAGAACTCTAAATTTTCCTATAAAACTGAGCGGGTAAAACCTGGATCGCACCGCTTGGAAACTACAGGATGTGGTTTTATTGCATACAGCATGGGAGTGGGAAGAGCCGTTTCTTATGGTTACGCAACCGGTGCGTCACTGGTTGATTTGCAGAACAGTATATCCTACACCAACTTCATAACCGGGTCAGATACTATTTGCCAGGGAGATACTGTACACTTTAAGTCTTTAATTCGAGGTAAACCCATTTCCTTTAAGTGGTTTTTTGGAGATGGAGACACCTCTAATTTACAAAATCCTATACATCAATATAAAAAGACAGGTATGTATGAGGTGAAGGCTGCAGTGGTTTACACTTGCATTACAGACACGCTTATTGATACATTAATTGTTCCGCCACCTCCCATTATTGATCTTGGACCAGATACCATTCTTTGCAACAGGGACACCTTAAAATTTAAAGTAAACACACAGGTATTTAGGGCATTGTGGAGTACAGGCTCTAAGGATAGCTTCCTGGTTGTTAATAAGCCTGGAACTTATTGGGCAATGGTCTATAATTACTGTGGTGTAGGATACGATACGGTTAAAATTGATAGTCTGTACCCAGATACAGTTGATCTTGGACCCGATACTATACTTTGTATGGGAGACACCTTAAAATGGGATATTACAGGAGTTTGGGGTAGCAAGTATTTGTGGTGGGACAACAGCACCGGACCAACAAATTTTATGGATACCGGTGGAATATATTGGGCTCAGGTAGATAACCAATGTGGCCTTATGAGAGATTCCATTAATATATTCCCCGAAAGAACTCCAGTGCTGGATTTTGGGCCGGATACGGTGTTATGTACCGGACAAGGTATAACCTTGAATGCTTACTTTTCCAGAGCGAAGTACAAATGGCACGATGGAAAGGTTTGGCCTTTTATATCAACAAAGGCGCCAGGAGGTCTGCATTGGGTTGAAGTAGAAAACCTATGCGGCAAGGCCATGGATTCAATTCAGGTAGACTATGACTATCCTCTGAGCCCCTATTTGGGACCAGATACCGTTGTTTGTATTCGGGATACTGTAATACTCGATCCGGTTACCAATGGTGCCAGGGTATTGTGGCAAGACGGCAGTACCGATACAACCTTTGGCGTTTATAAAAAAGGCAAATACTGGGTTGAAGCAACCAATGCATGTGGAATTTATTCCGATACAGTAAACTATAGAGAAGAATATATACCTCAGGTTAAACTACCAAACGACTCAACCCTTTGTAACGGAGGAAGTATAAGGCTTAATGCGTCATTTTCCGGAAGTAAGTACAAATGGAATACAGGAGATACTTTGCCGGTGTACACCGTTACGCGCAAAGGGTTCTACGAAGTAGAAGTTCGAAACATTTGTGGAGTAGCAAAAGATGACATATTTGTTTTATACGATTCACCCCTGGTAGTAGACCTGGGATCCGATACCCAATTGTGTGATAACAGTTCGTTTCAGATAGAGCTTAATTATCCGAATAATCCGAGTTACACCTGGAGTACGGGGCATGTCGGAAACATTATTCGGATTCAGCACGGAGGTATCTACACCGTAACTGTTCATAACCGTTGCGGTTCTTTTACCGGTAAAAAGAGGGTGCTAACTATGTTTACCCCTGAACCTGACCTTGGACCCGATATGGTTATTTGTCACGGTACTTCCTTTGCATTTCACGCAAACATTCCAAGGGATAAGGATTATGGAGTTGGGTATGAATGGCAGGATGGTAGAGAAGGAGAGGGCTATGGAATTAGAAAATCAGGAACTTATTGGGTGAGGGCGTTTAATATTTGCGGAGAAGGAAGCGATACAGCCCATGTTCAGATCAATCCAATTCCTTCGCTTACTATTAACGACAGCCTGCTTTGTTTTGGTGAAGAGTTGATTTACGATTATCGACATTTAAATGGATACAGCTTCTTGTGGAACGATGAGCATAATGAATATGAGGGCAATTATTACACCATTGATCAACCCGGTGAGTACCTGGTGGAGATATCCGATTCAGCTGGTTGTACAGGCTATGAACGATTTAAGGTTGAACGCTGCCCTGTTCCACTTTGGGCTCCAAAGGCCTTTACTCCAAACAAAGACCATCTAAACGATGGGTTTAGGGTTTATAAAGAAGGAATCTATTATTTCGAAATTGAAATCTATGACCGCTGGAACAAGTTGGTTTTCGAATCCAATAACATAGAAGAGGCATGGAATGGAACAGTAAACAACGAAGTAGGAAGAGATTGTGCAGTGGGAATGTATATCTGGAAAGTCCGATACAAAGAAACGGAAAACCATCAACCACAGTCCGTCATTGGTGAGGTTATGTTGGTAAGGTAACCAGGGTGAATGTTGTAAAAGTAAAAAGTAATTTTTCGTGCTAATTTTACCGGATGAACGTAATCCTCTTTGATGGACCTCAGCGGTCTGCCTTATTGCCTTTAACTTATACCCGACCAATTGCTGAAATTCGATGCGGTATTTTGACCATTCATGAGAAATGGGAGAGGTCTTTAAAAAGCCAATGTTCTTATGCTACACAAGGATACTTATCAGAGAAATTTGAAGCGAATGTTGCATCAGAAAATCTTTTTATATCCGGACATCTCCTTCCTGATTCCGGAATAGTTGGGGCCATCCAATCACTTGGAGAAAATCAGGCCTTAATAAAGGATAATACGGTTCTGGCATTTAGCTGTGATAAAGAGGTAGCCGACAAAATGTTATCTGAAATAAGCCAGGGAAAACTGAATGTCACATCTTTTGAGCGCATAGATTATAACCAGGATATAAGTGAAATAAACCGGGGCTCCGATATTTTTCAAAAGAACGGAGACGAGATTAAGAAAGATATTCAATTACTTGGGTTAAATCCCAACGGGCAGAGTTATTCAGCTGACAACACCATTTTCGGTAATGAAGTATACATCGAAGAGGGGGCAAAAGTACGAGGTGCCATTCTTAATAGCGACGATGGACCCATTCACATTGGCAAGGATGCTGAAGTAATGGAAGGTTCCGTTATTCGAGGCCCATTTTCTTTGGGTGAACACAGTACCATTAAAATGTCGGCCAAGGTTTATGGCGATACCACCATTGGTCCCCATTGTAAGGTGGGAGGGGAGGTGTCTAACGTAGTTATGTTCGGCTATTCCAACAAAGGACACGATGGGTTTATAGGTAATTCCGTCATTGGAGAGTGGTGCAATTTTGGCGCCGACACCAATTCGAGCAACCTAAAAAACAATTACAGTCCGGTTCGGATTTGGTCTTACGATACCGAAAAAATGGAAGAATCGGATTTGCTGTTTTGCGGATTGATTGCTGGAGATCACTGTAAAACAGGAATTAACACCATGCTGAATACCGCAACCGTATTGGGTGTATGTTCCAATGTATTTGGTGGTGGTTTCCCATCTAAATTCATTCCTTCCTTTTCGTGGGGTGGAGCGGACAAATTGGTAACCTTTAAACTGGATAAAGCCTATGAGGTGGCCCAAAACATGATGGCCAGGAGAGGATTGTCCCTAACAGCAACCGACAAAAAGATTTTCCAACACATTTTTCTGTCTGACGCTTTTTACCGAAAGTAAACTGGCACAAGTATTGACTTAGTGTTGATCACCTTAAAATAGGTTGGTGGCTGTGCCACTTTGACTGAAAACAATTATGATTAAAGATTTGAATATTTTAGGCCTTGCCGGCGGGTTTGACGAAGAAAGCGAGTTTATTCCATTGCTTTCACCTGAAGATGAAGAGCAGCTGGAAAGAGAGAATTTGCCAAACCAACTGCCAATATTGCCGCTACGAAATACAGTGTTGTTTCCCGGAGTAGTTATTCCCATTACAGTTGGTAGAGATAAATCCATTAAACTGGTAAAAGACAGTTACAACGGTGACAAAATAATTGGTGTTATATCGCAGCGCGATCAAAGTGTTGAAGACCCCAAACCCGAAGAACTAAATAAGATTGGTACTGTAGCGCGAATCATTAAGATGTTGCGAATGCCCGATGGAAATACAACCATCATTATCCAGGGCAAGCGAAAATTCGAACTGGAGGAAATCACCCAAAGCGACCCTTACTTTAAAGCGACCGTTAAATCCGTTGAAGATGTTAAGCCCGATGCCGGGGATGACGAGTTTGAGCCCTTGGTAAACTCCATCAAAGATTTGTCGATTGAAATAATAAAGAAATCACCGGAAATACCTACAGAAGCAACCGTTGCCATTCAAAACATAGAAAGCCCTACTTTCCTTATCAACTTTGTGGCTTCTAACATGAATGCCGATGTGGATGAAAAGCAACGAATTCTGGAAGAGTCCAGTTTGTCGGTTCGGGCACAACGAACGCTACGATACTTAACCAAAGAAGAGCAATTGATCGATATCAAAAATGATATTCAGTCCAAGGTTCGCTTTGACATGGATAAGCAGCAGCGCGACTATTTCCTGCAGCAGCAAATGCGTCAAATCCAGGAGGAACTTGGAGGTAATCCGCAGGATCAGGAAATACAGGAGTTGATTACCAAGGCTGAAAAAAAGAAGTGGGGAAAGAAAATTAAAGACCACTTTGATAAAGAAATAGCAAAAATTCAACGAACCAATGCCCAAAGCATGGAATATTCGGTGCAGCTGAATTACCTGGAACTGTTGGTTGAATTGCCCTGGAATGAATTTACAAAAGACAATTTTGATTTAAAGAGAGGTCGAAAAATTCTGGGTCGGGATCACTTTGGATTGGAAAAAATCAAGGATCGAATCATCGAGCATTTAGCTGTGCTGAAACTGAAAGGGGATATGAAATCGCCGATCCTTTGTTTTGCAGGCCCTCCGGGAGTCGGTAAAACTTCGTTGGGTAAATCTATTGCCGAAGCACTCGATCGGGAGTACGTTAGAATTTCATTAGGAGGATTGCGCGATGAAGCCGAAATTAGGGGGCATCGCAAAACCTACATTGGTGCAATGCCCGGTCGAATTATTCAAAGTTTGAAAAAAGCGGGTAGTTCCAATCCCGTATTTATTCTAGACGAAATTGATAAAGTAGGTGCAAGTCACCAGGGCGACCCTTCCTCTGCATTGTTAGAAGTACTTGATCCCGAACAAAACGAAACTTTTTACGACAATTTTGTTGAGGAAGAATACGATTTGTCCAAGGTTATGTTTATTGCTACGGCCAATGATCTGGGTATGATACATCCGGCACTAAGAGACCGATTGGAAATAATCAATTTAAGTGGTTATACAGTAGAAGAAAAGATAGAGATTGCCAAACGTCATCTCCTACCCAAACAAATTAAGTCTCACGGTTTAAAAAAGGAGGATATAAAACTGGCCAAAAAGGACCTGGAGAAACTGATTGAGGGGTATACCCGCGAATCAGGCGTTCGTGGCCTTGAAAAGACCATAGCCAAGGTGGTTCGAAAAGTAGCTACCAAGATTGCCCAGGAAGAGGAGATTGAGGCCAATGTTTCGCATGATCAGTTTCATGATATGCTAGGGCCAGCAATTTCCAAAGAGAAATACGAGAACAACGAAGTAGCCGGCGTGGTTACCGGATTGGCCTGGACTTCGGTTGGAGGTGATATCTTGTTTATAGAATCGTCAATTACAAAAGGAAAAGGGAAACTTACGCTTACAGGTAACTTGGGAGACGTAATGAAGGAAAGTGCCGTTATTGCACTTGAATTTTTAAAATCACACTCTGCCTATTTGGGCTTGGATCAGGAAGTATTTGATAAGCACAATGTACATATTCATGTTCCGGAAGGGGCCACTCCAAAAGATGGACCTTCGGCTGGAGTAACTATGCTTACCTCATTAGCGAGTTTGTTTACACAGCGAAAGGTTAAACCGAAGTTGGCTATGACAGGTGAAATCACTCTGAGAGGCCGGGTTCTGCCTGTAGGAGGGATTAAGGAAAAGATTCTGGCTGCCAAAAGGGCAAACATCAAGGAAATAATCCTTTGTAAGGAGAACGAAAAGAACATCCTGGAAATCGATCCTAAGTATTTAACTGGTTTAACCTTCCATTATGTTGAATACATGAAGGAAGTTTTGGATATCGCCTTATTGAAAGCCAAAGTTGCCGAGTCCATTGAAATAGGGTAGTTCAAGCTATTTACTGGTTTATTAGAATTTCGTTTCCTTTCTGCAATACACTTTCTTAGTATTGTAACATGGAAAAACGCATCCTCATTAAAAACATCAAGGAGCTCGTATTGGTCGAGTATCCGGGCGAAGAAAAACAGATGGTGTCGGGCACCGATATGAATCAGTTGAGTGTTATTTCCAACGCCTGGTTAGCCATTGAAGATGACCAGATTGCCGGTTTTGGTACTATGTCCGATTGGGAAGGAATTCAGGATTGGACTAACCTGGAAGTCGTTGATGCGGAAGGCAAAACCGTATTACCTGCTTTTTGCGATTCCCATACCCACATTGTTTATTATGGAAATAGGGAGAACGAATGGGTATCTCGACTCAACGGTAAATCTTATGAGGAAATTGCTAACGAGGGAGGGGGGATTATTAATTCAGCCTTAAAGCTTCGCGAAGCAAGCGAAGAAGAATTGTTTGAACAAGCTATGGTGCGCGCCAATGAAATTATGGCTCAAGGAACAGGTGCGGTAGAAATTAAAAGCGGATATGGGCTAAACCTCGAAAGCGAATTGAAGATGCTTCGGGTAATTCGACGAATTAAAGAAGAAACACCACTAACCGTAAAGTCAACCCTGTTGGCTGCCCATGCAGTGCCACCTGAGTTTAAAGGCAACAAGGAAGGATATGTAAAACACATAATTGAAGAAATTATTCCTGCTGTTTCTCAGGAAGGATTGGCCGACTTTATTGATGTTTTTTGCGAAAAAGGATATTTCGATAATCACGATACTCAGCGAATTTTAGAAGCAGGCCAACAGGCCGGGCTTAAAGCCAAGTACCACGTCAATCAGTTTACCATATCAGGTGGATTAGAAGTAGGGGTAAAACTCAATGCTCTGTCTGTAGATCATTTAGAGGTATTGGCACCTGATGAAATCGACCTACTCAAGAACAAAGATACCATTGCTACTTTGTTGCCATCATGTTCCTTCTTTTTGGAAATTCCATACTCTCCGGCACGTGAAATGATCGATGCAGGACTCCCGGTTGCCCTGGCTACTGATTACAATCCGGGTTCTACACCGTCTGGTAAAATTCCGTTTGTTATGTCGCTCGCCTGTATTAAAATGAAGATGAAGGTAAACGAAGTATACAATGCGGCATGTCTGAATGGCGCTTATGCCATGGATCTTTCGAAAGAGCTTGGAAGTATTGCCGTTGGAAAAAAAGCCAACCTGCTTGTTACAAAAGAAATCCCCTCTTATTCCTTTATTCCCTACAGTTTTGGGGGAGACCACATTGATGAAGTTATTTTAAATGGCGAGAGAATTTCAACCTAACCCACTCATAAAAACTATGCAAGCATAATAACTTATCAACAATCCTTTCATTTTACGTCAAGGTTGAATAATTTTCACAATTGTATTTCAAACTTGTATTATGAAAAAATGGATAAGTGCCCTGGTGGCCTTGGGAATCACTGGAATTTCTCTTGGAGGTGGATTTCAGGTGGCCCTGCAGGGGCAAAAACAAATAGGAATGGCACACATTGGTGTTCCGTTTAAATTAGATGCCTCGAGCATATATTTTAACCCGGGAGCGCTGCCGATGCTCGACAATAAGTTTTCAGCCTCCGTTGGCATTAGCCCCATATTCTCAAACGCTGCCTTTCAGAATTCTGAGTACAACTACAATTACGAGACTGACAATTCCGTAGGAACTCCCTTTTCAGCCTATGTCAATTACATTGTGGGTGAAAAGCTGTCTTTTGGTGTTGGAGTTTACACACCCTTTGGAAGTTCTGTAAAATGGGACGACAATTGGGCAGGGCGTTATTTAATTCAGAACATTGCTCTTAAGGCATTTTTTATCCAGCCCACCGTAGGATATAAGATTAGCGACAACTTTGGAATTGGAGCAGGTTTTATATACTCAACAGGCAATGTTACGATAAACAGAGCACTTCCGTTACCGGTTTCAGATGGAACACAAACCGTTGAACTTACAGGGAAGGCTCAGGGGTATGGAGGAAATATCGGACTTTATTATGATTTAAATGACAATATTCATTTAGGACTTACCTACAAAACCCAGATTGCAATGGAAGCCAAAGATGGCGAAGTAAAAATGGAAAATGTCCCCGCTTCATTGGCAAGCGATTTCCCTGCAACCAATAAGTTTTCTACTACTTTAAATCTACCAGGTTCAGTCAATTTTGGGATTGGATACGATGTTTCGGAAAAATTAACCCTGGCTTTAGAGTTTAATTACGTGATGTGGAAGGCCTATGATTCTTTGATTATCGATTTTGAAACCAATACCGATAAACTGACAGACAGTCATAGTCCCCGATTATATGAAAACACCCTGGCTTTCCGTATTGGAGCGCAATACAAACTAAATGATAAACTCACACCGCGAGTTGGATTCTATTACGATCCTTCGCCGGTTCAGGACGATTACTTTGCTCCGGAAACTCCAAACATGAATAACCTGGGCTTCACCGCAGGGTTGAGTTACTTACCAACAGAAAATCTCTCAATCGATTTATCCTTCTTGTACATATACGGGATGAAAAGAACGTCTACATACTCTCCCAGCAATTTTGGCGGAGATTATAAGACCAATGCAATTATTCCAGGAATCGGATTATCATATCAATTTTAAATAAAGGATCATGAAAAAGACATTAATAATTCTTTTGGTTTCAGTAATCACAATTGTAGCCTGTAAATCAAAATTCGACGATTTAAGTTTCAATGGTGGAGCTGCTGATTTTTCAACCTATGTTGCTATAGGAAACTCGCTTACCGCAGGATATGCTGATAACGCATTGTATGTAAGCGGTCAGGAAAACTCTTATCCTTCCATGATTGCCAGGCAAATGAAATTGGTAAGTTCCGGCTTGGTTTTTAATCAGCCTTTAATGAATGACGATAACGGAGGCATTGTATTTAATGGTTCCAGCATTGTAGGTCCTAAGTTGGCTCTAATGAGTTCTACCGATTGTTTGGGAGCTACCAGTGTTGGGCCAAAAACGGTTTCAGCTACTCCAACTACAACCTTAAAGAATGAATATTCTACCAAGGGACCCTATCATAATATCGGTGTCCCGGGCTCCAGGGTTGTGGATATTGATCGATCTGGGTTTGGTAATGCGTTATATCTGCAAACGGGTGCTGCAAATCCGTATTATGTGAGAATAGCAAGTGATCCAAGTTCTACTATGATTAATGATGCGGTTAAGTTGAGCCCTACTTTCTTTAGCCTTTGGATTGGAAATAACGATGTACTGGGTTACGCAACATCCGGCGGTGTTGCACCAATGACCACTACAACTGATTTTAGTGCAGCCTATTCCAGTGCGCTTACTAAACTAACCGCAACCGGAGCTAAAGGAGTTGTCGCTAACATTCCCGATGTTACCACTATTCCTTATTTCAAAGTAGTTCCGTATAATGCAATTGCGCTGGATGTGAGCAAGGCGGGGCGGCTAACGCTTTTGTTTCAGGGAATTGCTCAATACGTAGACGCTGTTTACGGTAAAGGAAAAGGAGATCAATATAAATTCTCTTACAAAGCCGGGGCAAATCCATTTATTATTTCTGTGGACACCACGCCAGATAATCCATTGGGTTGGAGACAAATTACTTCAGACGAATTTGTATTGCTTTCAATTCCACAAGATTCAATTAAATGTGCCGGATATGGTAGTTTTAGAGTTGATGCCTATAACCCTGCAACTGATCCTATTACCAAGGCTGTAGAGGCAGTTAATCCACTTCAAAATCAACATGTCTTAACTGCCGATGAGATTTCTGCTGCTCGCACTAGGACCAGTAATTTCAATGCAATTATTGAAGCTGAAGCAAAGAAAAACAATGTGGGCATTATCTATATGAATGAGAAATTCAATCAAATTACTGATAATGGATTTCTATTTAATGAAGTTACCTATACCACCGACTTTGTTTCAGGTGGTACATTTTCATTGGATGGTGTTCACTTAACACCCAGAGGCTATGCCATTGCGGCTAATTTCTTTATTGAGGGAATTAACTCCAATTTTAGTGCGAATGTTCCTAAGGTTAATGTAAATGAATTTCCTGGGTTAGAGCTGCCCTAGGTAATTATATAGTTTTAATTAGAAAGCCCTCTTTTGAGGGCTTTTTTGTTATTGGTTATCTGCAGTTTCTTATTGGTGTAGAATTAAAACCTAGTTATATTCCAACTTCGCCTGCTCCCTCATTAAAATGGTCCATTTATATTCGTCATCATTCTGCTTTGATGGAAGCTTCTTATAATTTCCACGAGAAACTGCAACAATGACGTAGGCTCCCGAAGAGATTCCACTAAACAGGCCGCTTCCCATGGTATAAGACCCATCGTCAACTACATGGGCCTGGTTTTTAATTGGGTCCGAATTTCTCATGAGGGAATCGTGCATGTTATGAGTAGGTGAAAAGTCAACTGTAATTATCACTCCTTTTGGGTTGTTGTTATCGGCAGTCCAGTTAATAACCGTTGAAGAAGTGATAGGGGTATCTGCAGGGCTATACGACCATTTTAAGGCTTTTGGCGCGTATAAGGAATCGTAATAAATAGTGTCTGTTGCATTTTTCATTAAAAGAGCAACATGGGTGGTCCCAAAGAGGGAAGAGGTAACGTTATAAAATGGTTTATTGAAGGTGTTTCCTTCTTTAGAAACACTAACGTCTTTGTAGTCAAGACTGTGATACGTCACCGGGTTTTGATTGTTATCCCAATAATAGGAATAGAATTGCATTTTGTAATCTGTTCCATTGTAGGCACCTCTACAGGCCAGCATTCCATTAGCGTCTGAGTTGATAAAATCGATGTAATCATCCTGTTCGTCAGATAGGGCAGTTGTTTCAGATTTGTGAAAGTTAACTTCGCTTTTTGTGCCCAGAAAGGTAGCGTCATTCTTTTTGAAAGTACTTATTATGCTTGTTCCAATCAAACAAATCATTAATATTTGAGAGTATATCATATTCGACTTTCTAGAATCCTTTTATAAAAGTATTATATCAATTCAACTTTCGGTTATATTGAATTTTATCTTTATAAAAACCTTGTAATAATGGCTCTTCAAAAGTGAGTAAAGAATTTATTCTATACAATAAGGAAAAACCCTCAAATTCAGTAGGCTAATGAAAATGTAAAGAGATCAATAGCGTATTGTAGGTTTTCTTCACAAAAAGAAAACTCAACTTCCAACTAAAATTAAATTTGCCAAATGAGCTACAATACAATTACGCCTTCTCACATTGAAGAACTAAAAACAATAGTTGGGAAGGATTATGTTTACATCGATTCGGAAACACTGGAAAACTATGCTCAGGATGAGACCGAGGATTTGAAGTTTCCTCCTGAGGTTGTACTAAAACCAGCAAATGCCGAGGAAATTGCCCGGGTATTAAAACTAGCTAACACCGAAAATATTCCGGTTACCCCAATTGGAGCAAAAACTGGGTTAAGCGGTGGTGCATTGTCCGTTTATGGTGGCATTGGGCTTAGCATGGAACGATTGAATAAGATTCTAGAGATCGATGAGAAAAACCTGCAGGCAACTGTGGAACCGGCAGTTATTACCCAGGAATTTTATAATGCATGCAAAGAATTAGGTTTGTATTATCCACCCGATCCCAGCAGTTGGGGTTCCTGTTTTATCGGTGGTAACCTGGCCTACAATTCAGGTGGCCCAAAAGCCGTAAAATATGGAGTAACCAAAGACTATGTAATAAACCTAGAAGTTGTACTACCCAATGGTGAAATCATATGGACAGGAGCAAATGTTCTTAAAAACTCAACCGGTTATAACCTGACTCAACTGATGGTGGGAAGTGAAGGAACCCTGGGAATTATAACCAAAGCCGTTTTTCGATTGATCCCATATCCGAAACACTTACTTACCATGTTGGTTCCCTTCGAATCACCTGAAAAAGCCTGTGAGGCTGTTTCTGCAGTTTTTAGAGCCGGTTTAACACCCTGTGCCATGGAGTTTATGGAACGCGATGCCCTGAATTGGACCATACCCATGGTATCCGATTTCAACATAGAAGTTCCCGATCATATAGGTGCTCACCTAATTGTTGAAGTAGATGGGAATGATTTGGATGTACTTTACAAAGAATGTGAGCAAATTACCAACATTATGGAATCATTTGGTGCGGATAACGTACTATTTGCCGATGATGAAGCGCAAAAGGAATCGATTTGGAAATTGCGAAGAAGGGTTGGAGAAGCGGTAAAAAAACACTCCATTTATAAAGAAGAAGATACCGTGGTTCCGCGCTACGAGATGCCAAAATTGTTGAAAGGAGTTAAGGAAATTGGAAATAAATATGGGTTTCAATCCGTTTGCTATGGACATGTTGGAGATGGTAATCTGCACGTAAATATTGTAAAAGGCGAAATGAGCGATCATGATTGGAACCATAAACTCACCGATGGGATTCGGGAGATCTTTCACTTAACCAAATCTTTGGGCGGAACCATTTCTGGAGAACACGGAATTGGCTACGTTCAGAAACAATACCTTGATATAGTATTTAACGAAGCCGAAATGGCCGTTCAAAAAGGAGTAAAAAACCTATTCGATCCCAATGGAATTTTAAACCCGGGAAAAATATTTGTATAGATGGTTGGTTGTTTAGCAACGAAATAAGGATTTATAATAAGGAATGAGAATTTGTGCAATTGTCTTAGTGTTGTTGACTTCTGTTTGCCAGTTGCAGGCGCAGCTTCGCGTAAGCTCTAAAAGAGAGCCCGATTCTTTATTAATGAACGTACTTCTGGGAAATAATTCCTCGCTTCAAATTACCGAAGTTAAATTCTCTGGTTATCGCCATCAGATAGGAGAGTTTAAAACTGAGTTTTCGGACTACATTGATATAACGGATGGGGTAATTCTTTCAACGGGAATGGTACAGGGGGCAAGAGGACCCAATAATTCTTCCCGTGCTTCAACGCGATTGGGCGGAGCTGGAGACAACGAATTGACCCGAATTGCCCGCAATAAGACCTATGATGCCTCCATACTCGAGTTCGGGTTTATTCCCTCCGGAAATCATTTCGAATTTCAATACGTATTTGCTTCAGAGGAGTACCCTGAATATGTAGGCAAGGGAGTTAACGATGTTTTTGCATTTATCCTAACCGATAGTACCAACCAGGAAAAAAAGAACCTGGCTATTCTCCCTCAAAGTTTGGAAGCGGTTACCGTAGACAATGTAAACTCGCACAGGAACAACGAATACTTTATTCTTAATGGCATTTGGGAAGAAGATAATGCGCTCAAATGGGAAGGCAACATGGAGTTGGGAGAATATGCATACAACTTCCAGTTCGACGGGTTTACCACCTGGTTAAAAGCAGAATCGATTGTTATTCCCGGGCACAAGTATTGGCTCAAAATAGCCATTGCCGATGCAGGAGATGCCGCCTACGATTCTGCAGTACTTCTTAAAAAGAACTCTTTTAAAGCGGAAAGCGACAATAACGAAGAACTAAAAACCGAGCGTGACGAATTAATGCGCTACTTCGATACCGAAAGAGTAATACAGCGAGGCGATTCCTTGGTACTCGTTCTTAACTTGCACTTTGATCACGACAAGTCGATAACCAACAATGCCGAGGATTTGGAAAATTTGGAAGAGATCTATCAGGTTATTTCCAGAAATCCCAAACTTCAGTTACTTGTTGAAGGTTTTACCGATTCCAGAGGAGATGTGGAATATAACTTACAACTTTCTAAGCGTCGGGCATCCTTTGCAAAAGACTGGATCATTGACAAAGGAGTGGATATAACCCGAGTCAACTCCGTTGGTAAAGGAATGCATCACCCGGTAGCTTCTAACCAAAGCGAGCACGGTAGGGCTAAGAATCGTAGAGTAGAATTTGTTTTTTACCTTACGAAGTAGCTTCGTTCGTGTTTTATCGTCATTGTAATTTAAACCATCGTAATTGCTAACGTGGATTGAATTTGTATTTTGCTAACCGTATTTAACACGGATGAAAAAAAAGAAAGGTCCTATAGGTTCGTCAAAAAACAAGAAGCTAATAACAAGTCGAAGAAGTTTCCTTCAAAAATCAACCCTGGCAAGTATGGGAATGTTGTTAGGAACCGAGATGGTTTTTGGGAATTATTTCCCTGCCAATATGATTCCTGTTGGCTTGCTGGAAAGTGAGGATGAGTTTTTGGTTCCGGGAAAGCACAAGGAATTAACCGTTTTAAACGACCGGCCAATCAATGCCGAAACGCCACCTCACTTATTAAACGACCCTGTAACTCCGGCTAATAAGTTATTCGTTAGAAACAATGGAATTCCGCCCAAGTCAGTTGATCCTTCCAATTGGAAACTGACCCTAGATGGAGAGTCTGTTAAGACTGAAAAAACATATACCATTCAGGAACTCAAAGAAAAATTTGAAGTGGTTTCTTATCAACTTACCATTGAATGTGGTGGTAATGGACGTTCAGAGTTTAACCCTCCCGCTAAGGGAAATCAATGGAGTACTGGAGCTGTAGGTTGTCCCAAATGGACCGGAGTACGATTAAGGGATGTTCTAAACGACGCCGGAATTAAGGACGATGCGGTTTACATAGGATATTATGGTGCAGATACGCATTTAAGTGGCGACCCGGACAAGGTGGTCATTAGCAGGGGAGTGCCCATAAAAAAGGCTCTGGAAGCGGAGTCTCTCATTGCCTGGCAAATGAACGATGAGGATATTCCTGCTTTAAATGGACACCCGCTACGATTGGTATTTGGCGGATGGCCAGCCTCAACATCGGGTAAGTGGCTCAAGCGAATCTCTATAAGAAACAAGGTACACGATGGACCTAAAATGGGAGGGAAAGCTTACCGGGTTCCTTGCGAGGAAGTTTCTCCTGGGAGTAATGTAAAGGATGAAAACATGTGCATTATTGAAAGCATGCCGGTTAAATCCTTAATAACCTACCCCAAAACAGGTGGTTTGCTCACATTAGGTAAGCCTTTGAAGGTGAATGGCCATGCCTGGGCTGGCGATTTGGAAGTGAAGGAAATGCACGTTTCGATGGATTTTGGTCAAACGTGGCAAAAAGCAACTTTAAATAAACGCACCAATCGATTGGCCTGGCAACAATGGGAAGCAGTGCTAAACTTCCCCAAAAAGGGCTATTACGAAGTATGGGCGAAAGCTACCGATAGCAAAGGTGTTTCTCAGCCCATGGTTGTTCCCGGCTGGAATCCAAAAGGATATTTAAACAATGCTTGCCACAGAATCGCCATTAAAGTGGTTTAAAGGAAATGAATTCAGGTTCTTTTAAAAAATTGGAGCATGCGCTTACCTGGCTAAAATGGTGGATGACCGGTTTGGTAGCCTTGGTGTTGGTTGGTGCCTTTGGTGGGGTAGACCATCTGTTGGAACCAAAAAAAGAATCAGTTCCAAAGGTCCGGGATATGGCTAAAACAAATTCAGGCGATTTGTTTGTCGCTGATGTTGAAAATGGAATCCACATTCCCAGTGGAATGATTGCCGAAGGTGACTTTGGAGTGGTCCTTCAGAACTGCCTGGCTTGCCACAGCTCCAAATTGATTATTCAAAACCGCATGAATGCTGAATCTTGGAGAAAAACAATTCGATGGATGCAGGAAACTCAAAACCTGTGGGATTTAGGAGAAAATGAGGATAAGATTGTGGCTTACCTGGGAAAGCATTACGCTCCTATAAAAACGGGACGTCGAAAACCGTTGGTAGTTGAAGAATGGTATACCATTGAATGAGCTACCTAAAAAAAATATTATTCTTAAGCCTTAGCCTTTCGATTCTATTCTACGGCTGTAGCGAAGGAAACGATTCCCAAAAAGAAGCCGCCGAGGTAGCTAGAAAAGAGCCAAAATCACTGATTTCTTCTAAAGAGCTTAAAACTTTACTACTTGAAGAGCCAAACGTAGTTTTGATAGACGTTAGAAAACCAGCATCATACTCAACCGGGCATCTGCCAAAAGCACTCAATATCTGGAGGCCTCAAATTCAGGATACGGTAGGGTATGAATACGGAGGAATGATGGCATCCCGTTCTCAGCTTGAAGAGCTATTTTCAGGTTTAGGAATTCGCTTTGGAGACTTTTTGGTTATGTACGATGCAAAAGGGCAAGTAGACGCTGCGCGGCTTTGGTGGATTCTTTATTGCTATGGATATACTAATATGACTCTGCTCGATGGTGGCATTCAGGGCTGGAACCGTATATCGGGTGAATTAAGCACATCTCCCATGAAATTGAACTCAGTAACAAAGTTCACATTTGGTGATTCAGAAAATTTGGAATTTTACAGCGGAAAAGATCAGGTATTGGCAAGTTTGAATTCCAATAAAAAAATAGTGGATTGTAGAAGTACGGCAGAGTACTCGGGAGAGCAACTGAAAAAAGGAGCTTATCGTGCCGGACGAATACCCAGAGCCATACATGCAGATTATATGAACTGCATTGAAGTGGGAGGTGAGCGCGATTGCGAGTTTAAGTCGGTGAAAGAATTAGAAAAAATGTATTTGCAAAAAGGAATTACCTCTGAAGATTCAATAATTATTTATTGTCATTCCGGAGTTCGGTCTGCACATTCGGTATTTGTATTAACCCAGATATTGGGTTTTCAGAAGGTGAAAAATTACGATGGTTCATGGGTGGAGTGGAGTTACTATAAAGAGTTACCAATAGAAACAGATACAGTTGCAATAATAAATTAGTGAAGTAATGGGAGAATATATTAAAGCGTTTTTTGCTGAGCTAACCGGATGCGGTAACTGGGTCTGGAGTACCATCACGTTTCAGGTGCCCTGGTATACCAACTATTTCTGGGGAATATTTCTTATTTCACTAATTATTTGGGGCCTGGAAATACTGTTCCCCTGGCGAAAAAATCAATCCATAATCAGAAAGGATTTCTGGATGGATGCATTTTATATGTATTTCAACTTTTTCATTTTCTCGATTATGATTGCGGGTTTATATAACGTAAACCTTCTCCTGTTTAAGAATATGGGGTTTACTATGGAAAGCTTTACAATCATTGACATTAAAGCCTGGCCCATGGGATTGCAGTTGCTTGTGTTTTTTATTGTGTTGGATTTTGTACAGTGGTTTACCCATGTATTGCTTCATAGGTATGAAATACTCTGGAAATTCCATAAGGTTCACCATTCGGTGGAACAAATGGGATTTGCGGCTCATTTGCGCTATCATTGGATGGAAAACTTGTTGTATAAACCACTTAAAACACTTGGAGTTATGGTGCTAGGTGGTTTCGAGCCCGAGCAGGCCTATGTGGTTCATTTCTTTGCAATTACCATAGGACATTTAAATCATGCCAATCTAAAGCTTCCCTGGGGACCGCTTAGGTACGTATTCAATAACTCCGAAATGCATATCTGGCACCACGTGTGGCAATTGCCAGAAGGAAAGGGCAGGGGAATCAACTTTGGAATATCGCTTTCGCTTTGGGATTATTTGTTTGGAACCGCAGTTATTCCAAGTGATGGACGAGACATTAAATTAGGGTTTCCCAATCTGGAGAAGTTTCCAAAAACCTTTTTCGGTCAATTAATTTATGGGTTCAAAAAGGGAGATTAGGGCAACTATACTCGAACGATTAAGCGCACCAATAGGGGGGCAAGAAGCAAAGTAGAGTAAAGAATAAAGGGTCGACTAACCGGTTTATTATTTAACATTAGAAGCAGAAATCCAATCATATTCCATAACGAGAATACCCTAACATATGCCCAATCATCTACATATATCCCAGGTCCCAGGAAAATTGCCAATACTCCCCACGAAACGTAGGAGATACCGAGTGCCGAATCTATTTTATAGGTTAAAAGCTTTCTGTAGTTAATCTGCTTAAATACTATGAAAGTCAGCCATATATTCCAGGTTAATAAAGCATACCAAAATATGGATTCAAGCACATTTTTTAGGGTGTCAACGTTGGTGTTTTGAGTTGCGCCGTATAATAGCCCTGAAAACGGAAGTGCTAAATTCTGATGCGTTGAAGTTAAGTCTTCCGAAGCAATAACTTTATGAAGAGAATACCTCCAGAGAGCCAGAACCAGAGGTGGGATGGTTATTGCAATCATACGTAGAATACTGTTCCTGTTCAGACCATTGGTTTTGAGCTGGTGAATGCCATAAAGAAACAATATAGGCAGCAGAGCCAGAACTGAAGTTTCCCTTGTGAATACCATTAAAATGGAAACGCCAATGAATAGAGCTAGCTTTTTGCGTTCAAACAACAAATAAACCGCCAAAACAAAGAGGAATACTTCAATGATCTCGGAGGCGTCTCTTGCCAAAGCCATAAAAGCTCCAAATAGAAAAATGGGCAATAAGTACAGTCGAAGATGTATGCGATGTTTTATGCAGATTTTTTGACTTATAAAAAATATTCCAATAAATCCCAATGCATTGCAAAGCACCAGCATGAAAGGAATTAAACCAGGATAACCACCCGCAGATAAAGTCCAAACCAAGATTGGGTAAACAATTCTTTGCATTCTGTACTCAATATGATCAAGGGTTACCCCAAACGAGGTTTTTGAAGTGTCCAAGGGATTGTTGGCCAGTCTATAAAAGAATTGTCCGTCGTACCCTTGCCCATCAATAACTATTATTTCCGAAGGCACGGAAGATGGGTCAACAAAATCGGTTCCTGCAACAATAAAATGCGAAAAATCGAATTCGCCAAACGACAGACGGCCTAAAACCAATAGGGTGATCAGGGTAATAGGTATAACTCTTGTTGATTTTTTTAGTTTATCTGCCTGATTATGGAAATACACAAACATTTCGCAGCGAAGATGTAATAATTGTTTCTGATATAAACAATTACCGGAAGAGCAATTTAAATGAAAAAAGAGGGAGTTGTGCTGATAATAGAAGGGGAGGCCTTAGCTAACCACTTTGATTAATACAACAGATAAAGCCAAAGAGCGATAACCACTGAATAAATAGCAACATGCATGGCAACTGTCTTTTTGGTAACTTGCCTGGCTTCCTTTTTCTGAGCCATGGTTACAGCAGCCAATTCAGCTCCGCTTAAATTAGCTTTTATCGCTTCATAATCTATTTCTGTTTGCTTTTTTCTTCGTTTTGCATGCGCAAATAACATTATTGAGCCCGAAACGAATATAAACGACGGAATTAGTAATGCTAACCAGGGAGTTTTTCCTTTCGGTTTTAAACCAAGATTGGATACAAGCGAAGTTCCAATTGAGTTTAACCCAAGTGAAGAGCCATATTCGCTTACTGATGAAACGACAGCATTATCCTCAACAACCTCCTCAACTTCTGAAAGAGATTCTTCAATCCGTTCGGGAGAAGGGATAACTACAGGAGTAGCTTCGGCAATTTTCGCTGGTGTATTTTCCACCTCACTGGCACTGGTTTGCAGCTCAACCTGAGGTTCATAGTCAACTGTTTCTAAAGGCTCCAGTTGTTCTGCTATGGATCTTGCCGTCGGCAATTCCATTATGGAAACAGAGTTTTCAATTTTATAAGCTAACTCAACATTTTCCCTTTTAATTTTAACCCTGGGAGCTGATGGTTCAACATTGGTTTTCTTCTTTAGTGATGTTCTAAACCCATAAAAATGGTATCCTTTTCGGTATTTACGTTTGTTAAATACCTTGTCATCAGACTTATGCTTTTGTACAGCACACGAGCTAAACAGGGCAAGAATTAATGATATGATGACAAATTTTTTCAAGACTCTAAAATTAAGGATGATTTCTAATAATTCAAGTTAAGTTTTTATAATCTGATTTTTTATTCTACGAATGACAGATTTCAATTGACTGTCACTCAATTATAAACACCATTTGAGTACGATGGTTGGTTTGGAATTTATTCATACCAGTTTAAGAAATCGTTCCTGAGAAAGGTACCTAGGGTAACCAAGCCTAGGGCAAGAACGATATTTACGCCCAGTAAGTAAGCTGGATTATTTAAAAACATGCCTAGGTAAGAATCAACCAGTAAAAGGATAAACTCAAAATGATGATGACACAAAACAGCAAAACGCTTATAAAAGAAAGGAATGGCTGCTAGAAAAATGGCATATGTAGAGGCGAAGAAAGTAGGTGAAAACAAGAGACATGAGCCCAATCCACGCTGATATGTTAATGGTTTTTTGGAGCATTATGTTTGCATTCAATTATTGATTGAAGTGTAAAAGTCAAAAGGTTTAAGTGTAAAATGTAAAAGAAAGAAGGAATGGAATCTTTTCCATTTCCAGGCTCACTAAATTAATCCAATTACCTGATCTGCATCATAAAAAACCATGAAAACGAAGCGCTATATTTGCTGGGGTATAACGCTATGTCAAAACAAGTAAGCTTTCGGTTCTGGATACACGACGACAATGGATTTATGATTGGAGAAGGACGTATTCTATTGCTTCAGAAAATTATTGAAGAAGGATCGATCAACAAAGCCGCCAAAAGCATTGGCATGTCATACAAAAAAGCCTGGCGCTTGATCAATGGAATGAATGAAACCTCCAGCGAACCTATAGTTGCGCGATCTTCGGGAGGTGTTGGTGGAGGAGGAACCATTGTTACTGAAAAAGGCAAGGAGTATATTGAGCAATATCTGGAAGTGAAGAAGAACGCCCAGCATTTCTTTTCGGACGAAACAAAACAGCTGCAATGATAGGAATGGAGCCTATATTCTTTGTTTTATTGCCATTGGTGGCTTTTACTTACGCTGCCGTTGGGCACGGAGGAGCAAGTGGCTATTTGGCTCTAATGGCCTTGTTTGGTGTGGCGGTGGTCGTTATGAAACCCACCGCTTTAATCCTTAACCTGTTTGTTGCAGGAATTTCATTTTATCAATTCTGGAAACGCGGATATTTTAGGTGGAAGCTCTTTTATCCATTTGTAATTACGTCCATCCCGGCCGCGTTTGTGGGAGGTTACTTAAGCGTAGATAGTCATTTGTACAAGCAGATTTTAGGAGTGTTACTCCTATTTGCTGTTGCGAGAATGCTGGGTTTGTTTGGTAAAACAGGAGATCATGAACGGGAAATTAAATTGTGGCAGGGCCTAATTGTGGGTGCACTCATAGGCTTCTTTTCAGGGCTTATCGGCATTGGTGGAGGAATAATTCTTTCACCGATTCTATTGTTGCTCGGGTGGGCCTCGGTGAAACAAACAGCAGCCGTTTCCGCCTTATTCATTTGGGTCAATTCACTTGCGGGATTTGCCGGGCTATACATCAGTGGAGTTGAGCTTCACACCAATTTCATTATTTTTATCGGATTAGCTGTTCTGGGAGGGCTTGCCGGTGCTTATTTCGGCAGCTCTGTTTTAAAGAATAAAAGCCTCACTCAGTTCCTGTCTGTTGTGCTGTTGTTGGCCTCAATAAAACTCATGTTTTTTTAATGGAAGTTGGAGCAATAATATTAGCCGGAGGAAAGAGTTCGAGAATGGGCACTGATAAAGGATTACTTAAGTTTCAGAGTCAGCATTTGGTGCAATACAGCATAAACGCTGTTGACAATCTTTGCAAGGAAATAAGTCTGGTTACATCAAACCCTGAATACGATCAGTTCGGATATCGCCGACTCGAAGACGAAACTCCTGAACTTGGGCCTTTGGGTGGAATACAATCGGGCCTTAGGAGTAGCAAATATGAATGGAATGTTATACTGAGCACCGATATACCGAAAATAGACGAATCGATCGTTAAATCACTTATAAGGCCTCCCATTGAGGAATTGATTCGGGTGGCACGTTGCAACGATCGGGTCCAGCCCCTGATTGGTGTATATTCCAAATGGATTTTACCCGAATTGGATAAGTTTATCCGCAACGGAGGCAGGTCGGTTTTTGAGTTTATTGCCAATTTCAATCCGGTTTATGCAAACTTTCCGGCAGAACAGGCACGGGCTTTTGAAAACGTAAATACGATGGAAGAATTTCAAAAATTAGAGCCATGAAAGTACGTGTATTGTTTTTTGGACAAACAACAGACATCACTGGTAAGTCATTAGAAGAGATGTCGCTAAATGATAAAACCGTTCTTGGTGATTTGATTGAATTATTGAATACTGAAAACCAGGAATTGAGTAAGTTAAATTTGAAGTGGGCGGTCAATCAGGAGTTCGTTTCAGAGGAGCAGGAACTTAAAAATGGAGACGAGGTTGCGGTAATGCCACCCTTTGCAGGAGGATAAATGGAGAACAGGTATCAACGGCAAATAATGCTACCGGAAATTGGAGAAAAGGGACAAAAAGAATTGTCCAAAGCCCATGTTTTGGTAATTGGAGTGGGTGGATTAGGTTGTCCGGCATTGTTGTATCTGGCTGCGGCCGGAATTGGTCACCTAACCCTGGTTGATGCGGATACCATTTCGGAAACCAACCTCAATCGGCAGGTGCTTTACGGAAAGAAGGATGTAGGGAAGTTAAAGGTAGACCAAGCCAGACAGAGGATTGAAGAGCAAAACCATAGCATAAAGGTGGATGTGCTTGCAAGGGAGATTAACCTGGAAAATGCAGAAAATCTTGTTAGAAAAGCGAGTGTCATATTGGATTGTACTGATAATGTTGCCACGCGTTATCTGTTGAGCGACGTTTGTGAATTACATAAGAAACCATTGGTCTATGCCGGCATTCACCGTTTTCAGGGACAGCTTACCGTTTTCCATAAACAACAAAAAATCTCTTATCGAGATCTGTTTCCGTACGACCCCAATAAGATCCCACCCAATTCTTGTGATGAGAATGGTGTACTGGGTATTGTTCCTGGAATTATGGGAACCCTTCAAGCCAATGAGGCCATTAAGTTAATCGCCGGATTTGGTGATGTGCTTGACGGTAAAATGATGATAATGAATTTATTAAACCTTCAAAGTCAACTATTTACCATCAACCGGGAAGAAAATAGGGTGCGGGCGTCATCCCTGGAAGATTGCCCCGAGTACGGGCATTTATGCAGGCTAAATTCGGACGCCCATATCTCAGTTGATGAGTTTTTGGCTATGAATCTGAGCAATACAGCCCTGGTAGATATTCGTGATGAGTCTGAGTTACCTAAATCCATTATGGAACTTACTTCAAAAGTGGAAATTGGCGATAAAGACATTGTACTGATGTGTAAAACCGGAAAGCGATCGGCAGATACCCTTCATGCCTGGAAGAGCAACTATAGGGGGCAAAGAGTATATACGTTGGATGGTGGAGTAATAGCCCTAAACGAGCATTTGACAAAGAAAAATTTGGTTTAACCGTAATAAGAATTTAAAGCATGGAAAAGAAAGTAAGAAAACCTAAACCTGTATTTAAGGACGGGGCCATATCGGCGGAATCCATTGGTAAGTCCATTGCCAACCACCAAAGTAAAGTGGGGATTGGCGGTCATAGTATCTTTCTGGGGCAGGTGAGGGCGGATGAGATTGATGGAAAAACCGTTGCTGCGATTGAATTTAGTGCTCATGAAGAAATGGCTCAAAATGAAATCTTTAACATCCGGGAAGAAACCTTCGAAAAATTCGACCTGACCTGTATGCACATTTATCACAGTAAAGGGGTAGTAAATGTGGGGGAAATCTGCCTCTTTGTATTCACCTCTTCAGCCCATAGAAAAGAGTGCCAGGCGGCCACAGATTACATTGTAGAAGAGTTGAAAAAAAGAGCTACCATTTTTGGTAGAGAAATCTTCGAAGACGAGAGCCACCAGTGGAAGGTAAATAATTAATTTATAAGTTTAGGTAATGGTAGACATAACTCATAAAAACAACACGTTACGAATTGCGATTGCTCAGGCAACGGTATCCGTGAGTTCACAAGAAACCATCGATGCTATTCTAAACAAAATAGTTCCCAAAGGCGATGTTTTTGAAATGGCAAAAGCAGCCGGTTTGCTGGGTGTAAAACGTACACCGGATTTGCTTCCCGACTGCCATCCCTTGCCCATAGAATATACCGGTATTTCCTATGAGATTGATGGGCTGAATATTTACATTACCATGGAAGTGAAAACGATCTACAAAACAGGAGTTGAAGTGGAAGCCATGCACGGTGCTTCTGTGGTAGCACTTACCATGTACGACATGTTGAAGCCCATTGATAAAGGGATTGAGATCAACAACATTAAACTGCTTAAGAAAAAAGGCGGCAAATCCGATTGGAAAGACCGATTCAGAAAAGATATTCGGGCTGCAGTGGTGGTTTGTAGTGACACCATCAATGCCGGTCAAAAGGAAGACAAAGCGGGCAAGGCGATTATAGAGAAATTAAAAGCTTGTAACGTCGATGTGGTTGATTACACTGTAATTCCTGATGAGGTTACCGATATCCAAGATAAGGTTAAGGGGTATAAAAACGACTTGAATTTAGTGATCTTTACTGGTGGTACCGGCCTTTCTCCCAGGGACGTAACACCCGAAGCTATTCAACCTTTACTCGATCGTGAAATGACTGGTGTAATGGAAGCGGCCCGCGCTTATGGGCAGGATAGAACTCCACTATCTATGCTTTCTCGAGGAATAGCAGGAGTTACAGGTAAAACGCTGGTTTTAACATTACCCGGATCTACCAAAGGAGCTTCGGAAACCATGGATGCATTATTTCCTTCGTTGCTCCATGTTTTTAAAATTATAGGTGGGGGAAGGCATGATTAATTCTATTCCCGAAAATTTCTAACTATATATAGATCAGATTTATATAAGCATGGTTTTCGTTTGGCATTCAGTTTGGTAAGCGCGGTTAAAAATTAAGATTATCGCACCCAAATTAAACGAAAATGACATCGAGAATTCTTATCACCTCCCTGGTGATATGCTTATCCGTTTTTCAAATCCATGCGCAACAACTAACACAAAACATAAGAGGACGAGTAATTGATGCTGACTCCGAGATTCCCGCAATTGGAGCTACCGTTGTTATTAAAGATTCCAATCCCGTTAAGGGAACTGTAACCGACATCGACGGTTATTTTAAACTGGAAAATATCCCGGTGGGCAGAGTTTCTCTAGTTGTAAGCTATTTAGGTTATGAGAAGAAGGTAATTTCTAACATTCTTGTTGGCTCTGCGAAAGAAGTATTCCTCAATATCGGAATTGTTGAGGACGTAAATCAATTAGAAACCTTTGAAGTAGTTGGAAACGCTAGAACCGATGAGGCCATCAATGAAATGTCCATAATAAGTGCCCGACAACTTTCTACCGAAGAAGCTAAGCGTTATGCCGGTAGTTTAAATGATCCGGCTCGAATGGCCGGAAATTTTGCCGGAGTAACCAGTAATGCTGAAGGAAATAACGATATAGTGGTTCGCGGTAACTCTCCAAAAGGAATCCTCTGGCGATTGGAAGGAATCGAAATTCCTAACCCCAATCATTTTGCTGATGAAGGTTCAACCGGTGGGCCTATTAACGCGCTGAACAGCAATATGCTTTCCAATTCTGACTTCCTCACTGGTGCTTTTGCACCAGAATATGGAAATGCAACCTCTGGAGTTTTTGATATGAAATTAAGGCAGGGAAACAACGCTAAGAGAGAGTATTCACTGGGAGTAGGGGTTTTAGGAACCGACATTACCCTGGAAGGACCATTTAAGAAAGGTGGCAAGTCCTCCTACCTGGCTAACTACCGCTATTCTTCCCTGGCTTTGTTAAGTGACGCTGGAATAGTTGATTTTGGTGGGGTTCCCAAGTATCAGGATGCTTCGTTTAACCTGTACATGCCTTCCAAGAAGTTTGGAATATTTAAAGTCTTTGGGTTAGGCGGTATAAGTCACATCAATGGTGAAGAATATGCCGATGAAGAAGAAACCTACGTAAGCGCCAAAAGCAACTATGGATCGCACATGGGGGTAATTGGCCTTAATCATACCTACATTATTAATTCGAAGACTTATATAAAAAGCAGCCTTTCTTATGCTAACAATGGGAGCGACTACATTGGAGAAAAAAGAATGCAGGACAGTACTTTTAAAAGAAACGGTGAAGTTTCCCTGGATAAATATTCAACCAAGGCAGCAATTACAGTTAATAAAAAGCTAAATGCCAGGAACAAGCTGAGTGCCGGAATAATTCACACCTTTCAAACCTATGAGTTCGATTATCGTGAGTTAAATCAATTTGACGAACTGGTTACGCCATTAAGCGTAAACGAAGGTTCTTCGTTTACCCAATTGCACACCACCTGGAAACACCGGTTTAATACCAATTTAACTATGGTTAGTGGCCTTCATTTCCTGCGATTTAACCTGAACAATACTTATTCCGTAGAACCTCGACTGGGGCTAAGTTATAAGGTGAGAGACAATCAAACCTTAACCCTTGGAATTGGTTTACACAGCAAGATGGAATCGTTGCTTTATTACACAACCAACGTTACCGATTCCCTGGGCAATGTTTCGCAACCCAATATGAACCTGGAAATCACGAAATCCAATCATTATGTATTGGGCTATGACTACCAGTTTGCTAAAAACACGCATATAAAAACCGAAGTTTACTTTCAGTACTTGTTCGATGTTCCGGTGGAGAACAATGCGAATAGCGATTATTCATTAATCAACCAAAGCGACTGGTTCGACAACGTGGCCCTTGTAAATGAAGGAGATGGAAGGAATTATGGAATTGAATTGACTTTAGAAAGATACTTTGCCAATAACTTCTATTACTTACTAACCGGATCGGTGTATCAATCAGAATATAAGGCCATGAACGGAATATGGAAAGAATCGAGATACAATGGAAACTACAACGCAAATGCCTTAATCGGTAAGGAAATAAAGTTTAAAAAACCAGGAAAGGACCGAACGTTACTGTTGAATTTTAAAGCCAGTTTACAGGGTGGGGGACGATATACTCCTATCGACCTGGATCAGTCCATTGCGCAAGGGGAAACGGTTTATGTTAACGACAATTACTCCGCCCAAGGAGATGATATTTTCTTCATCAATATATCGGCTGGATACCGTATAAACAGAAAGAAAACCATGCAAGAGTTTAAATTGGAAGTACTTAACGTAACCAACTACCAGGCTAAGGTAAGGGAGTATTATAACGACATCACCAAAACCATAGAATCAAGTAATCAACTGGGATTGATTCCAAATATCATGTATACGTTAAATTTCTGATTGTAGGAGAAATGCAATGAGGTGTTTTCGCCTAGCCTTTATAAGCTGCCCTTTATGGCCTCAATGAGTCCGTCCATATCCTGAATTCCAAAATAGAGCAGGGTAATGCCGATCATATCGTAGAATCCGTGGGTGAACATACACACCAACAGGTTGTTTTTGTTGCGGAGAAAAATAAGACCAGTAAGAAAACCAATGACTCCGGTACCTACCATTCCTGCCGGGCCCTGATATTTATGAGCGATTCCAAAAATGATGCTTGAAATAGTAATAGCTGCTATCCAGCCCCATTGCTTATTGCCTAGAATGATCGCAATGCGCTTAACCATATAACCCCTATAGAGCATCTCTTCTCCAAAGGCAGCAATTACCCACATAAAAAGGCTGAATACGATATAATTAGCAAGATTTCCTTTTAGGTTATCGAAGCTGGAAAGATCACTGTCTCCAAAATATCGATCGATAATAGGTTCAACCGTAATTTCCGTAAAAATGAATATTGCAATAGAATATAACAGACCTTGAACCACTGCTCTTTTCCAGTTGGGCTCAGCTATTCCAAAAAAGCCCCAATCCCAGTTTCTGGCCCAAAGGGTCAATAGGACAACCAGCATTCCAAAAAAGTAACCGATACCGCCTATTAAGGCCGACAAACCCAGTACCAGAATTACAGTTGCTACATGTAAATGGGGTTTGTTTAAAAAGGCTTCTACTTGTTGCTTAAATGCCATAACTCTTACTTTGTAAAGGACCTATAAAACATTTTAGTATCCTTTTATTTGTCTCAAATGTAAGAATCGGTTTTGTCAGTGATTACAATTTTCTCTTGCACTGTCAAGCCAGTAGAGTTTAATCCATAATGGATTCTATAATCAAAAAAAGCCCTAAAACATTTGTTTTAGGGCTTTTTTCGTGCTCTGCGCTCTAATTTTCGCCAGAAATATTTTGCTGGATTGGTTTAGGGTAATGTGCAGATCTAAAAACCATAGCTACTGATGCTCTCGTTGTTCCAGTTCAATTACCGTAATTTCCGGCCAGACACCAGCCCTTCCCGGAAAGCCAATAAAGCCAAACCCACGATTAACGTAAAGGTATTTTCCGGCCTCTTCATAAAGGCCGGCCCATTTAGGATATTTCCATTTTACCGGGCTCCATTTAAAAAAGGGGAGATCAATGCCGAATTGCATTCCATGCGTATGACCACTCAATGTTATGTTTACGGTTTTGGGATGTTGTTTAACCTGTACATCCCAATGAGAAGGATCATGAGACATAAGTACGGTAAACATACTCAGTGGAATACCACTTAATGCTTTATCCAAATCACCAAATTGTGGAAACGGTGGTTTCCCCCAATTTTCGACTCCGGCCACGGCAATTTGCTCATTCTCTTTTTTAAGTATCACATGCCTGTTATGAAGCATTTCAAAACCCATTTTGGCTTGAATCTGTTTCAATCGCTCCAGGTTTTCTTGCTTTAACTGACGAGAAGGCCATCGAACATAATCCGAATAATCGTGGTTGCCCAATACTGAATATATACCGTGGGGAGCTTTTAGCTTTTGAAATTCTTCAATATAAGGTTCCGCTTCGCTGGCCAAATTATTGACCAAATCTCCAGTAAAAAGAATAACATCCGGTTTAGCATCCAATATAGACTGAATTCCTTTTCGTAAACCCGCAATGCTATCAAAGCTTCCCAAATGAGCATCGGAAAATTGAACAATTCGAAAGCCGTGAAACGCCGAAGGTAGATTATTAAATTTTAGTTTAACCGTTCGTGTGGTGTATCGATATTTGCCAACTACTACACCATAACACATACCAATAAAAGGAATTGCTGAAATTCCAATCCCGGTCCAACTCCAAAAAGTACTTCGCATACTGTAGTGAACTTCTTCCTGAAGAAAAATTGATTTTCCTGCGAAGGCCAATGCCCTAAAAACATCTTCTCCAAGCAGAAAGGCAGCATAGAAAATCTTTGCAACGATGAAACTAAAAGCCAGGCCAAATAGAAGGTTAGTGGAAGGGTTCATGGTTCTAATTCCCTTTCGGGTATCCTGCATAAACTTAAAGATTCCGATCAGCGTAAGAACAACCGATAACCAATAGACGGATAAGGCCAGAACCTGAAAATTTCCAAATGCAAGGGAACTTATTGCGCTATAGACATAAAAATCCAATGCAATCGCTATCACGAGAATGAAAATAAACATGGATGCGAAATTAAATGGCTTTATAGCTGGCAGAGATCAATGCGCGAGCTTAAATAATTAAAGAAAGTGAATTACCGTTTTTAGCAGTTTATTTCCAATTTCATGAAACGCAAAAAATGATACAGTTTAAGGATAATGTGAGAATAGTCGTCATTCTATGTTTGACAAGGAACCGACGAAGGAGCT
The DNA here is from genome assembly GCA_002713215.1 of Crocinitomicaceae bacterium. Taxonomy (GTDB): domain Bacteria; phylum Bacteroidota; class Bacteroidia; order Flavobacteriales_G; family Salibacteraceae; genus UBA2108. Next base: position 126 of record PAVO01000038.1, on the reverse strand, counting down.
CAGTGAAACTAGTCTAGCGTTATTTCTAGATTCCTGCTTTATGCTTCCGCAAAAGCTTCAGCAACACGCGGACGCAGGAATGACGTTTCTTTTTAATTAGGTAATATTTCTAACCCACATTATTTT